>NZ_LKPJ01000040.1 GCF_001443045.1 Burkholderia ambifaria
CCACCGAAAGTTTCTTCAACAGCCTGAAGAACGAACGGGTGCATGCTACGCGATACCGTACCCATCAGGAAGCGATGACGGACTTGTTCGAATACATCGAAGTGTTTTATAACCGCAGTCGTCGTCATTCGTCGCTCGGCTTCATATCGCCGGATCAGTTCCTGCAAAACTGGATCAAAGCTCAGCAGACCAAGGATGCGGCTGCATAACCAAGGGCCTCTGGAAGGCGAAAAACCGAGGGAACCTCAGTCACGTTGGCAGACGGATGTCGGACCGAAGCCGGGCGGCGCTTTCGCGCGACAATGAATTAATGACTTAACACCATCGTATGTGACATTGACTCCCGCGAGGTAATGGAGTGAACGTTCGCTGTTCCGTAGACTGGATTCGTGTTTCTTCACTCACGAATCCAGGAGAAAAGTATGGACCGAATCCTGCAGGCAATGTCGATCTTCACTCACATCGCGCGCGTCGGAAGCTTTACAGCGGCGGCTGAAATTGCCGGTATGAGCGCTGGATCGGCCAGCACACTTGTTCGCCAACTGGAAGCCCACCTCGGCGTGACATTAATGCAGCGCTCCACTCGCTGTATTCGATTGACGGCAGAAGGCAGTCAGTATTTCGAGCATTGCGAGAGGATACTGAGCGAAATTTGCGAAATGGAGGAGCAGCTCAGTGGGACGGGTAAGATTGCGCGCGGCCACCTGACTGTGGACGTCGACCAGGAAGTGGCCCATGCGATTCTGCCTTTTGTCCCGGAATTCAAGGCGGCATTCCCGGAGGTGGCGCTGCGCATCAATGTCGGAGGCGATCCGGACGGTTTGATTGCCAACGGCGTCGACTGCGCTGTCGTAGTTGGCCAACTCGCGGATTCGTCTCTCCGCAGTCGGCGCGTCGGTAGCTTTCACGCGCTGACGGTTGCGAGCCCTTCGTATCTCGCGCGGCATGGGATACCGCGGGATCCGGAAGGGCTGCGAGATCACGAGATCATTCATTACACGCCACGACGCTTGGGGCCGACGCGCGAATTTCGATACATGGTCGGAGGAGAGGAGGTGCGTCTGAAGTTACCCGAGCGCATCTCTGTAAACGATGCCGGATCCGCGATTCGTTATGCGGTCGGCGGAGTCGGAGTCGTTCAAGTTTGCGAGCGAATGGTATCAGAAGAAATTTCCGCCGGTCGACTGGTAAGCATCCTCGAAGAGAACTCTCCTCCGCCGCAGCCGATCTCGGTTCTCTATAGCGATCGAAAGCATGTTCCCATGTCCGTCAGGGCGTTTCTTGATTGGATCCAGGAACAACTGCAGCGGCAGGGTGCGGAGGATTCGCGGGTGCAGATATCGGCGCAGGCTGAATCATTTGATACGCCCCTTCGTAGGGTTGTCGGCATGAGCCATATCGGTGCGTTGCCCATTCGGCATGTTGGCCACGACGCATTGGTGCATCGTATGTGATGGACATGGTCAAGCGTTGAGGCCGGATGGATTGTGACGGGTGTTGATTTCGTGTGCCGTGAGCGGCTGACCGCCTTGCGGGCGGCCGTCGGCGGCTTCTGCGCCGCCTCATCGTTTCATCGGATAACGCCGAGGGTAGCGCTCATACATACGTATAGTTACTGTGATTTCGACCGCGAACTACCATTCGCATGGGGCATCGACGCTGGGCGCCGAATTTGCGCCATCCTTAATGCATGGAGGTAAGGAACGTTGCTCTTATGGAAAATCAATCAGTAGTTTCAATTATCGACGACGATCAATCAGTTCGTAGAGCAACCGGCAGTCTTGTGCGTTCGCTCGGGTGGGAAGTCAGAACCTACGAATCGGGGGAAGAATTCCTGAGTACAGAACGAATCGCGGACGTTGCGTGTATTATTTCGGACGTGCAAATGCCCGGTATCTCGGGATTGGAAATGTACGAGATTTTGCTTGAAAGAGGCGTAGCTCCTCCTGTCATTTTCATTACCTCGTTTCCATCCGAAGCCACTCACAGGCTGGCGATGAAGCTTGGCGCGATTTGCGTTTTCAGCAAACCTGTTGATCCGGTTCAGATCGAACTTCGCCTCGACGACATCGCCTCACCGAGTGCATGAAGTTGATCCTCAGGATATCGTTTTGAAGCAAAAGGTCATATGGATGATGATCGTCGCAGGAGCGAAAGCAGCACCGTAAGTGCGGGATTTGCGTCGCGCTCTGATGCGAACATGGGGGCCGCGAAATTTAGCGACAATGAGGAAGATGTCTTGGAGAGAAGACAGCGGGTCGTCTACCTCATTGCTACGCTCCTCGCCGTTTGTATTTTTATCGCCGATGCATTCACGCCAATCGATGTTGCGGTGGCTGTTCTTTACGTTGTCGTGATACTACTGGTCGCGTCGGTCGCGTCCCAGGCCGTGACCGTTGTAGTGGCATGGTCATGCGTTTCCATGACTGTCCTGGGTTTTCTGCTTGCACAAAGCGATCAAACGGCGATCAGTTCCCTGGCGCGTTGCGGGCTGAGCGTGCTAGCCATCGTAACGGTGTCTGCTTTGGCGCTGCGCAACCAGAGCAATCGACTCACCCTCCAGAAGCAGATCGATCTGCTCAACCTTACTCACGATGCGGTCGTCGTGTGCGGACTGGACGGTCTTATCAGTTTTTGGAGCCGCGGGGCCGAGCGTCTTTACGGCTGGAGCGCAGCCGAAGCAGCGGGCAAGGCGTTCCATGAACTCACTGCCACGGAATTGCAGCTGCCGGCGGCCGATCTGTTAAGCAGAGCCATAGAGGATGGTAGCTGGCAGGGGGAGTTCACGCGAACCTGCAAGAACCGCGCGAGAATCATCATCTCCAGTCGCTGGACGATATCGAGAGATAAATCGGGCGAACCCGTTGCGGTTCTTTCAACTGACAGCGATGTCACTCAAGCGAGATTCCTGGAAGCCGAATTGCGGCAGCAGAAGGAAGAGTTGATCGCGACGATCGATGCTATTCCGAGCATGGTTTGGAGTACATCCAACGACGGTCGCATCGTTTATTTGAACCGCCGTTGGTCGGATTACGGCGTCAAGATTGCCAGTGACAAGGACGTCTGGCGCGACATTATCCATGCCGAAGATATCGGCGTGCTGGAAGCCGCTTGGCGTCAAGGCATTTCCACCGGAAGTAGCTTTGAAGTGACCGTGCGTGTGCGGTTGGGCAACGGTGACTATCGATGCATGATGATCGGCGCGGCACCGATGCGTGACGCTAATGGCGAGATCGTTCGATGGTACGGCGTCAATACGGACATTGAAGAGCGCAGGCTCGCGGAGCAGGCTCTTGAGCGCTCTAGGGCGGAGCTCGCTCACGTGACTCGCCTGACGATGCTCGGTGAACTTGCCGCATCGATCGCACATGAGGTCACGCAGCCGCTTGCCGCAATCGTGACGGCGGGCGAGGCGGGCATGCGCTGGCTCAAGCGCTCGCCTCCCGACTTCACCGAGGTTCAGTACGCGCTCGGGCAAATGACTCACGATGCGAGGCGTGCGACGCAGGTCATTCATCAGATCCGCTCGATGGCGCAACGGCGGGATCCGGATATGATGTCAATCGACCTCGTTGCCGTGATCGAACAGTCGGTGGATCTGGTGCGACGAGAACTGCAAAGTCACCAGGCCGAAGTGTCGCTGTCGTTTTCGCAGTCGGTGCTCTGGATTACTGGCGATCGAGTGCAAATTCAGCAAGTCGTCATCAACCTGCTGATGAACGCAATTCAAGCGATGGCCGTTGTGACGGATCGCACGCGAAGGCTGAGTGTTTCAGTTCAGCGATACGAGGGCGACAAGACACTCATTGCGATCGAGGATTCCGGGCACGGCATTAGCGAAGCAGATGCGAGTATGTTGTTCACGCCATTTTTCACAACTAAAAGGGAGGGGATGGGTATGGGGCTGTCGATTTGCCGATCAATTGTCGAGGCGCATGGTGGCCGTATCTGGGCTGAATCCCGGGGGAATAACGGTGCGACCATGTGGTTTGTTTTGCCCATTAACGGTGGGGGTGTCCATGAGTGAGGCGACACCACAGGCAGTGAAGCAATCGATCGCTTATGTTGTCGACGACGACGATTCCATGCGGTCGGCGCTCGGCATGTTGCTTCGGTCTGTTGGGCTGCGAGTCGAGCTATTCAGTTCGGCACAAGAATTCCTCGCCTTCGACAAGCCGGACGTATCCAGTTGCCTTATTCTCGATGTGCGGCTCAAGGGGCAGAGCGGGCTCGTGTTGCAGGAACAGATCGTTGCCGGCGACATGGGGTTGCCTATCATCTTTATCACGGCGCATGGTGACGTTGCCATGTCGGTCAAGGCGATGAAGAATGGTGCGCTGGATTTTCTTTCGAAGCCGTTTCGCGATCAGGAAATGTTGGACGCAGTGGAGGGTGCGCTACTGAAACACGAGGCCCGTCGCAGGACGGATGGACGGGTTGCGGAGGTGAGACGTCGCTATGAATCGCTGACCCCGCGTGAGCGGGAAGTCATGGGCTTCGTCGTGCGGGGGTTATTGAACAAACAGATTGCTGCGGAAATGGATTTGAGCGAGATCACCGTCAAGATTCATCGCGGGAATGCGATGCGCAAGATGGAAGTTCGCTCGCTGGCCGAGTTGGTGCTCGGGGCAAAACTGTTGGGTATTGCTCCCGCTGACGACTAAGTCGGCACGCCGCGTGCCGGATATCGCTTGTCGATCATTCACGCCACTAGGCGGCATGATTCAAATTCACATAGGCGATGATAACATGGAAACGTAGCGCGGTTGCGCGGTGTTTCGGAGTTGAGCCCGCCTGCGGAGCGGGCCTTATTTCCTAGCGATTGACCAAGTGCTTCGGTAATAAGAGTGTGAGAACTAGTCCGAATAGAAGGCACGCGATGATGCAATAGATCGCCGGTACGAAGCTGCCCGAGGACTGTTTCAATAGGCCCACGACATAGGGGCCGAAGAAGCCGCCTATATTGCCTATTGCGCTGATCCACGCGATGCCGCTCGCGGCATTGCGGGGGGAGAGGACGACAGTTGCCATACCCCAGAATATTGGGGGGATGGACAATAATCCCGCATTGGCAATACAGAGCGCCGCAATGCTCAGCCAAAGCGTGCCGTGCCAGATAAGTGCGAAAGTCAGACCTGCGGCGGCCATCAGGAATAATGCGGCGACGAGCAGCCTGCGCTCCCTGCGACTATCGGCCTTCCGACCGGCAATTATCATTACAATAACGGCAACCGCATTGGGCAGAGCGGCGATGAGTCCGATGAAGGATTTACGCTCTACACCGAGCGATTTGATGATGGTCGGCGCCCAGAGCGTGTAGCCGTAAATTCCAAAAACATCGAGAAAATAAATAATTCCAAAAATCCAGAAGATCTTGGTTGAAAAGACGTTGTTCTGATTTATTGATGAGACTATTGACTTGTCCTCTTCAAGCGAGCTAATAAGGTGGTTGCGATCTGATTCGGATTGGTGGTTTCCCTGGGTGGCGTCGTCTTCCAGATATTTCCAGCACATGATTGCGGCGACGAAGGGTGGAATCGCCTCGATGATTAACATCCACTTCCAGCCGGCGAGGCTCAGAAGACTATCGAGATATTCCATGATGAATCCACTCATGGGGGATCCAATCAGGCCGGCCATTGGGAGTGCCGTATAGAATATGGACAAAATTCGTGCTCTGTAGAAGCGCGGGAACGACTGAGAAATATAATATACGACACCCGGAACGAGGCCGGCCTCCGTTACTCCGAGGAGGTAACGCATGACATAGAACTGCTTGGGTGTGACAATCAGTGTGGTTAGAGCCGAGACAATCGCCCACGCCAATATAATGCGTGTCAGCCATCGTTTTGCGCCGACCTTTTGCAATAGCATGTTGCTCGGAACTTCAAATAGTACATAGCCCAACGCGAATGTGCCCGCACCAAAACCGAAAACGGCGTCGGTAAAGCCCAGGTCCTGGCTAAGCTGAAGTTTAGCGAAACTTACGTTGACGCGATCAATATAGGATGCAAGATACGCAAACATAAAGATCGGCAGAACTCGCAGCGCGAGTCGCTTGAAAATGCGATCGGCTCTGGCTGCATCGACCGTGGTAATCACGGCCAAGGAATCGGATACTCCCGTGGCGTTCAATTCCAAGTGTTGCTCCCGAGGGTCGAATAAGATGTCGTATGTCAGTTGTTGCAACAGACTCGGTAACGCGGTATCGGCGTGCCTCTTGATCCGATCGAGAACGGATGCCTGTATATAATCCTAGTCACCACATTCTCAGACTGAATCCGTGTTCAGAGAATCGGGGGCCCGATGGGCGATTGTCATGCGGGGATGTGCTGGGCCATACATAAGGTATGTGTCGCTGTCGGCTGGTAGCACACCAATAAAATATGTGCCATGGTGAACAATAGGGCACGACGTTCGAGTCCTTAAGGACGGCAACCAGACCGTGCAACAATCGTGAGGCTAGTGGATTTTACTGGATCTTGGTGCACATTGGTTTGCGATCTTTGCTGCTTAGTCCGATTTTCCTTAGGGCGCTTTCGACCACATCAGCAACGCAGGCATCGTTCCAATCCTTGCCGTGTATTAATGTTGGCTTGATGGTCGAAATCGCAGCGTGCTGCATGGCTTACTTGAATGTGTCGACGAGTCGCCAGCGATGGCTGACGGCTCGATTTGTGCGTCGGACTCCCGTACTGTTGGAACGACGGATGCAGGAGCGAAGGGTACAAGGCGTGGAATGTGTGGAGCTTGACGCGGAGTCTTGCCATCACATGGGCGGCAGGACATCAGCTATGTTATGAGCGTATGAGCGTGACGTGTCCTCTTCGATTCTCGGATTGTACATATCTGACGAGTAACGACCCAACAAGCCGAATAGCGACGGCGCGCCAGCCATGGGTCGATGATCGAAGCGACTAGACTGAGGCCGGCCTGTGCGCTGCGGGTGTGGATCGAAACGATCGCTGGCGGGCTTATACCTTGGTATGTACGATGCGAAACCAACGTAAGCACTGGCTGCTTCCTTCCGACGATATATCAACCATGCGATTGGATATAGAGTGTCGAAGGATGCAGGTAAAGGAAATCGTAATTCGTGGTTTTATTCCGGTATCCAAAGTAACTTACCGTCACGACTTGTGAGTGCGCGAGAGTTCCTCTTCGTGGACACCGATGTATGAGGTCATTTGGTTAAGGGGGGCTCGTGCTTGCTTCGAGTCGCACACGATCAATCGGACGGGCAACTTTCGGAGTTAATAATGTCTGACGTAAAGCACTACGAATATCTCTTTCTCGGTGGCGGGAAGGGAGGGAAAACTCTCGCGATGGATATGGCGCGCCAGGGGAGGCGCGTAGCGCTCATCGAGCGCGGAATGATTGGCGGGTCGTGCATCAATGTCGCCTGCATTCCGAGCAAAACGTTGATTCAAAACGCTCGACAGGTTCACGGATGGCGCGAAGCGGCCGGTGATGCATCGATCATGGCTGATATGGCGAACGTGTCCGAAAATGTGCGCGGTGTCGTCGATGGCATGGTAAAGATCAATCGTGCGGCCTTCGAAAAGTCTGGCCTGGATCTGATCACCGGCACCGGTCGCTTCATTGCGCCTCGTACGATCAGCGTCCGCACAGAAGACGGAAGCGAAGCAATCTACGAAGGCGAGAACGTTTACATCAATACGGGTACGGTTGCTCGGATTCCGGACGTGCCCGGCTTGCGCGACGCGCAGCCGCTGACCCATGTCGAAGCACTCCGCCTCGACAAACTTCCTGAGCATATCGTAGTGATTGGTGGCGGTTACATCGGTCTGGAAATGTCCCAGGCCTTTCGTCGTCTCGGGAGCGCTGTCACGTTGATCCACGATGCGCCGCGTGTCGCGATGCGAGAAGACGAGGATGTCAGCAGCGAAATCCAGCAAGCGCTTGAGGCGGACGGAATCAAGCTCGAACTCCAATCTCGAATTGTCAACGTTCGCGGGACAAGTGGCCAGCACGTTGCCATCGAGCTTGCTGACGGCCGTGTTGTCGAGGGGTCGCACTTGCTGGTCACTACTGGTCGCAAGCCACAGACTGATGCAATTGGTCTCGACCTAGCGGGTGTGGAGGTGGATGGGCGCGGGATCATCAAGGTCGACGAAAAGCTGGCGACGACAGCCCCACGCACATGGGCAATTGGCGAGATCGCGGGTACGCCGATGTTCACTCATGCGTCGTTTGATGACTATCGGGTGCTGAAGGCTGGGATCGAGGGGCGTTCCATCAGTACTACTAATCGTATGATCCCGTACGCACTCTTCATTGATCCGGAACTGGGTCGTGTCGGCCTGAACGAGGCCGATGCCAGGACCGAGGGGATTGTGGTACGTGTCGCGAAGCTGCCCATGACGGCGGTTCCCCGGGCCCGTACGAACGGGAACACGCGCGGTTTCATGAAGGCGCTGATTCACCCTGAGACTGATCGGATCCTCGGTTTTACGATGGTCGGTGCAAGTGCTGGAGATGTGACGACCGCCGTCCAGATGGCGATGCTTGGTGGCCTATCCTACCGAGCGGTTCGTGACTCCATTATCGCGCATCCGCTTTTGTCTGAAGGCCTCAATTTATTGTTTGCTACGCTCGACTGAATTGGCGGTCATCTCGATTCCACGTCCCTGCAAACTTGAGATCGATTCGGTTCTAAAAGCGACGATCCATTTTTTCGTACAGGGCTCCCGGACGCGTGAGCACAACCCACGCGACTCGAGCAAGTTTGTTCGCCAGCGCTATCACGACCTTGTTGTGATGCATCCTGCTCCCAAGCGTATCGAGCCATTGTCCGAGCCGATCTCTTGAGCGATCCAGATGCATCAGACAGGACTGAGCGCCTAATACAAGTAAGCGACGCAGATACGAATTGCCGCGTTTGCTGATGCCCAAGAGCGTTGGCTTGCCGCCGGTCGTATGCTGACGCGGAACGAGGCCGATCCATGCCGCCAAGTCGCGTCCGCTGCGGAACTGTTTGCCAGTTCCAATGGCTGCGCACAAAGCGCTTGCCCCAAGAGGGCCAATTCCCGGAATCGTCGTGAGGCGCTGTACAACGTCATCGTGCTTGGCGGAGGCTTCGATCTGGCCGGAAAGTGTGGTGACGCGCTCGTCGATGCGCAGGAAATCCGACCACAGATCCGTCAACAGCTGTCGCATTGTTGGCGTCAGATCGTTGGAATCGTCCGCGAGAATGCGAGTGGCATCGCGTCGGAACATGCCGATACCGGCGTGGATGGCGATGCCGTATTCGAGCAGAAAGCAGCGAAACTGACTCACGATGGCCGTGCGCTGGTGAACGAATTGGGCACGCACGCGATGTAGCGCTTGCATGTCAAGTTGCTCGTGGCGTTTGACAGGGACGAATCGCATCGTCGGGCGCGTTACAGCTTCGGCGATTGCCTCGGCGTCGAGCGTATCGTTCTTGTTCGACTTCAGGTAGGGCTTGACGAATTGCGCTGGTATCAACTTGACGTCGTGGCCGAACGCGATCAGTTTCCTTGCCAGCCAATGCGCTCCCGGACAGGCTTCCATGCCCACGCGCGCGGGAGACGCTGTCGCAAAGAACTGCAGCAAGGCGTCTCGACGAAGCTTGATTCTCAGGGTGAGCCGTCCAACCTGGTCGGCTCCGGCGATGTGAAACGTCGTCTTGCCCAGGTCAACACCGTAGACGGCGCAGCTGTGAGGAACGATACGCATGATCATTCTCCGACGGTTTCGGGGCTTCAGTATTCCCCTTTCGGGGAGGGGGCGGACCATCCTATTAGCTCTGAAGCCTTCCCGGCGCCGTGATCTGGTCACGGACTTGATGCAGCGTTTCGGCGCAAGCCAGCGGCAGACCTGCGCGTTGTTGCAACTGTTGTAAGTGTTCAGTATTAACGCTAGCCGTGTTCAGTAATGTTGCTAGCGGAAACTCTCAAAGAAGCCTTGGCGGACAGGGGCTTTTTGAAGTTTTCTGGTGGTTGCTTAGCCGTTGCGTTTCTGCAACAGAAACTTGGCCAATGTTCACTAACGTTGCTAGCACGTTGCACGTGTTCTTTAATACTGCTAGCGCACGTGTCGCGTGGATTGATAGGGATCCATATGGCTTCGATCGAAGAGCGGGCCGCTCGAGCAGCGAAGATTGCGTCCGTGCTTCGACCGCTTGGCAACGGCGTGCTTTCCCGACAGCAGGCTGAACGAGCAGCACAGCTATTAGGCGTTCACTGCACCACCGTATATCGCCTGCGTCGGCGTTTCCTCGCAGATCCGGTCGCCAGCACATTAGAGCCAAGGCAGCCGGGTAGGGCGACGGGGGGCAGACTGGACGCCGCCGTCGAATGCGTCATCGACGAGGCCGTGCACGAATGGCTCCCCGATCAGCGGCACCTTGCGCATCCTGCAACTGATCTTGTACTTGAGGTGAAACGTCGCTGCAGCGTTGCAGGTCTATCGCCTCCGAGCAGGTCAACAATAGCTCGACGGTGGCTCTCCTATCGCGAGCAGGATGCTTTGGCACGAGCGGCCCTCCCGAACGCTGCAGTTGCTCCTGGCACATTCCAGGTCCGACAGCCGTTAGATATCGTGCAGGTTGATCACACGCAAGCGGACATCCTGCTCGTTAGCGAACTGGACGGACAGATTATCGGTCGACCGTGGCTGTCTGTGGCTCTCGACGTTGCTACGAGATGTGTGCTTGGCTTTTATGTCGCAATGGAGAGGCCGGGGGCTGCGACGGTAAGCTTGCTCCTATCGCGCGTAGTTCTACGGAAAGAGCCGTGGCTCGAAAGACTAGGCGTTGAGGCCGACTGGCCGATGCGCGGTATCCCTCGAACGCTGCATCTTGATAACGCGGCCGAATTCAAAAGCCGTGCCCTTCGCAGTGGATGCCGCGAGTACGGCATTGAACTGATGTACCGACCGGTGGGCAAGCCGCACTTTGGTGGCCACATCGAGCGGCTGAACAGGACCTTGATGGAGCGCGTGCGTGGCCTCCCTGGTTCGACTGGATCGTCAGTCAAAGGGCGCAAGGCCCGCCAGGCCGAAAAGACAGCTTCACTTACGTTGAAGCAGTTCGAGCAGTGGCTGGCTGTCGAGATCGGCAGGCGTTATCACTGCAGCCCCCACCGCGGTTTGTTGGGACTTCAGCCCGCGCAAAAGTGGCAGGAAACATGGCGATCAGCGGATTCACGATGCTTGCCAACTCAACCGGATGCCGAACTGAAGTTTCTGATCCGGTTCCTGCCAGACGCATCCAGGACCATTCAGCGGGACGGCCTCAAGCTCTTCCTGATCCGCTATTGGCATCCCTTGTTCGCGGCATGGCGGGAAACACGCCGGTCCGTGACGATCCGCTATCACCCAGAAGATCTCTCGCGCATCTTCGTAAGCGCTGGCAGAGGCAGTTTCGTTGAAGTGCGATACGCGGACTTGCGTCGGCCTCCCATCTCGCTGTTCGAACAGCGGGCAGCTTTGCGAACTATCCGGGCTAGGGGACAACGGGCAGTATCGGAGAGGGAGATATTCGAGACTGTTGAGCAGCAGCGACAACTGGTCGTCACTTCCCAGCGGGCTACTCGAGCGCGACGCCGCATGGCACGTCAAGCTGGCGGTTTGGTTCCGAAGAGCAGCATCGAAGATCTTTCACTTACTGAACAGCGGCAGGTCGAGCAGGTGAACTACGACGCACCAGTTACCGCGTATGACGTTGAACAGTGGTAGGGGGCCAGCATGAAGCAGTGTGATTTCGCGCATCTGCTACCCGCAGCAAGAGATCAGGTCCTGCTCGAAAAAGAGGATCGCATAAAGGGTTTGCTACGTGACCGGTGGATCGACTATCCCCGAGCGACTGAAGCCTTGCAGCTACTGCAGCGGCTCTATGACACGCCGAGACGTGAGCGCATGCCGTGTCTTCTGCTGCACGGCGACTCGAACATCGGGAAAACCAAGATAACGGCCAAGTTCAGGCGAGCGCACCCCAGCGAGTTCGACGAGAGAACCGGGGTAGAGCGGTGTCCGGTCGTGAGCGTACAGATGCCTCCCACCCCTGATCAGCACCGCTTTTACGCCGCCTTGCTCTTTGAGCTCGGTGCGCCACATAACCCCGCCGCGGGGCTTGCCACACTCGAGCGGCTCGCTCGCGACATCTTGCGGCGGATGTCGCCGCAGATGCTAATCGTAGACGAGGTTCATCACCTGCTCGCCGGAACGTACCGGGAGCAACGCGCCTCTTTGAACCTTCTAAAATACCTAGCCAACGACCTGCAGATTAGCATGGTCCTCGTCGGTACGCGCGATGCCGTTCTAGGGCTTCAGACCGATTCACAGATGATCAGCCGCTACAGACCATTCGAGATCCCAAGGTGGAGGGAAAGTGAAAGTCTTCGCAGGCTCATGGCTGCGTTCGAGAAAGTCTTGCCGCTACGAAAACCATCGAATCTGTCGCGACGTGAGATTGTCCAGCTCGTTCTCGAGATAAGCGGGGGGCTGACTGGCGCCATATCTACGATCCTCAACGAAGCAGCAGAGTTGGCGATCAGGACCGGTGACGAGTGCATCGATATCGCTCACCTTGAACGAGTTGCCCGCGCGCATGTCTGACACCCACAGGCCGTGGCCCATCGCACCTCGCCCCTTCCTGGAAGAGGCGTTTGGTAGCTGGTTGGGTCGAATCGCGGCGCGGTATCAGACGAGCGTAGACTTGATCTGGGAATCGGGCACAGGCGTAGCGATGCCTAGCCTGACCAAGGCCGGCTGGATCCTCTTTCCCCCAGTTCCATCCCCAACCCTGAGCCGTCTATCTCGCGTTGCGCGACTCAACGACGGCATTCTGAGCATGATCCAGACGCCGCATGAGTGGGTCTTCGACCAGAAGTACTTGGTGTATTGCTTCAGATGTCTCGTTCTGAACGACGCCGATGTCACTGCATCACGGTGGAAGAGGGAGTGGCTCGATCCGTCAGCCGACTACTGCCGGGTGCACCACAGCCTGCTCGAGACTGTTCCGCAATCGATTTTCGCCAGAGCTCCGAATTTCGACGCCGCGCTGCGGGCGATATCACGTTATCGATGCCCACCGCTTAGGCTGAGCAAAACACTACGCTAGCAGTATTAGTGAACATTGCTAGCACTCCTTTGGGCACGGCTAGCGTTGATTGTGAACTCCTACAGCAGCCGCGCCCGGCTGATTCCGGTCGCGCGAAACGTTCCTGCATTTCCGTCGGGCATTTCCGGTGTCGAGTTGCTTGCCAGATTGCGCGAACAGCTGACACCTTACGGTGTCGCGCCGGAGCGAGCGGTAGTCACATCGATCACATCGGTGCAAGACGGTTTTGAGGTCGACTACCGGCCGCTCGACCCACGCGACGAAGCGAGCCGACTTTCGGTGCATGCGAGGCGCGTTGTACTCGCCGCAGGAGTTCAGGACGCGCTGCCGGTCTCCGCCAATGCAGCCGAACTGACCCGAAACGGTGTGCTGCGTCTTTGCCCGATATGCGACGGTTATGAGGCGGACGGCAAGCGCGTCGCAATGTTGGGCCCGGCGAGGTCGGCGTTGAAACATGGCATTTTTATGCGGACCTTCAGTCGCCAGGTATCAGTTCTCGCCGTCGATCTCGATGCACTGTTGCCCGAGGAACGGAAAGCGGCCTTTGCCGCCGGTGTCGAGCTAATCGCAGTATCAAGTTTCGACTTGGCCGTTGGTCCCGAACGCGTACCCGAGGTGAAAGATATCGCGGGCGTTCTCCACGGTTTCGATTCTATCTACCCGGTGATGGGCTGCCATCCGGAGACGGACGTACTGCGTTTCCCGGTCGAGCGAAGTGAAGACGGCATGATCATTGCCGACAAACACCAGCGCACTAGTGTGCCTCGGCTGTACGCGGCAGGGGACATCGTCAATACGCTCAATCAGATCAGCGTGGCGGCCGGCGAGGCGGCCATCGCCGCGACGGCGGTACATCAAAGCCTGCCCCATAACCTGCTATAGAGACCGCCCGACGGTGTCCCGCGAACGTACAGGCGGTGTTGGCGCGCCCGCAGATAGATTGAAAGCATCGTCCGCCGACGACGCATTCCAGACTTCGCTCAAGGAATCAGTTTGCGCGCTCGCATTTCTTCCAGGTGCGCGATCAGTATGTCATCGGAGCGTTCGTTCATCGCGGTGAAGCCGGCCCGGCGCGCTTTGGTCACGTCGAAGATCGCGTCGGTCTGGACGTGGAAGATGAAGTCGCCGAACGCGCCGCGCGCAATCCGGTCGAGGTCCGGCTCGGCGAGACCCTGCGTCGCGGCGAGCTGCGTCCATACAGGCCGCAATGCCTTCAGACGCTGATCGAGCGAGATCGGCTGCGGTTCGCCGGCGTCGAGCCCGAACCAGTCCGCGAGCTTCGGCCACACATGCGACCAGCGGAACACGTCGCCATTGGTGATGTTGAACGCGCCGTCGATATTCTCGCGCGCGGCCCATAGTGCCGCGTCGCCGAGTATCTTCGCGCCGGTCACGTTGACCAGCGCGCCGCGATACGCGAGGGCGGGCCCCGGAAACTGCATCGCCGTGCCGGTCTCGCGGCACAACGCGCCGTACAGACCGATCAGATTGCCGAGATTCATCGCCGACCCGAGCGAATGCCCGATCACGATGTCGGGACGCAACGCGGTCCACTTCAGCCCTTCGCGTTCGAGCGAGCGTGCGAAGTCTTCGTGTCGGAAATAGAGGTTCGGCGGAAAGTGACGGCTATCGTCCTCGCGTGCGGGCGTCTTGTAGACGCCAAGGTGCGCGCCGTACACCTTGCCGCCCTGGATGAAGATGATCCGTTCGAGCGGCGCTTGCGCACGACGCAACGCCGCGACCAGATTTTCGAGCATCGCGGCATTCTGGTCGGCCTCGACGCCCGGGTCCGGGTCGGGCTTGAGGGCCGCGTAGAAGAGATGAGTGACGCTCTTGAACTCACCTGCAGCGGCTGCGAGCGATGCCGGGTCGAGCAGATCAGCGGATACATGCCGGTTCGGGCCCGGCGCCGCCACGTCGCGGTTCAGGGTGGTGATGTCCCATCCGGCATTGCCGAACGCGTCGAGTGCCGCACGTCCAACCACTCCGCGGCCGCCGGCGATCAGTAAATGTTTGCTGGTCATCGAAATCTCACGTCTTGAGCTGATAAAAGGGCGTCCGATGCCGACGCGCATCCGCCCGAACGCGAAGCACACCGGGGACCTTGCCGGTATCGGGCTACAGCTTACCTGCTCGCGCGGTTCCATGCGGCCAGGCCGGGCCGCAGCGAAGCGCTTCGAGCCGTGCGACCGAGCTGAACGTCCGGCAGTTCGCTCACCGACGGCCGTTCACAGGCATTTTTCACCGCATCCGGTTTTGAGTTCCACCGCATGCACGGGCCATTAACGGAGCGGCCTGACGAGATGAAAAAGTAAAGCCGAGAAAGGAGAGAAGAATAGAACCGCGGCACTGCTTGACCCTCGAGGTTTCAACAAGGCGGCGCGCCACAGATACCAGACCTTGCTTGCGTAGCGCAGGAACAGCTTCGACAGGGAAGGGAAGGGCAGAAGGCATCGCGAACGTCATTGCCTTCCTCGCGAGCCCCGGCGCCCAGCGGACTATCCTCTTTGACTGCGTTGCGTCATGGCCCCGTCGCCCCGATGGCGGTGGGGCGATGAGCAACGACGATCAGGCGCGCGGTGCCAGTTCGACTTTCCCGTCGACGAGACGATTGATCTTCCACGGGTTCGCCGATTGCAACGACTCAGGCAGCAGCGCCTCCGGCATATCCTGATAGCTCACCGGCCGCAGGAAACGGCGAATCGCGAGACTGCCCACCGAGGTCGAACGTCCATCGGCAGTGGAAGGATAGGGACCGCCGTGAACCATCGCGTGCGCGACTTCGACACCCGTACCAAAGCCGTTGATGAGAACGCGGCCCACACGGCGCTCCAGCGCCGGAAGAAACGACCGGGCCGCCGCGTAGTCCGCTTCGTCGATTTGCAGAGCAGCCGTCAGTTGTCCCTCGAGCGATTCGACCAGTGTGAGCATCGTCCGAAGATCGGGACAACGTACGATCAACGACGCGGCGCCGAAAATCTCCTCCCGCAATTCGGTTTGCTCGCGAAAGGCGGCCGCGCTCGTCGAAAAGAGCGCGCCTTGCCCCTCGTGAGCTCCGGCCGCCGGCTGTGCGCGCGCCACCGTTTGAACCTGCGGATGCCGGGCGAACGTCGATACGGCCGTCTCGAACGCCCGATGAATGCCCGGCGTGAGCATCGTTGCCGCGGGCATGCGCACCAGCGCCTCCGACGCGGCGGCCACGAAGCGGTCGAGCGGGGGCCCTTCCACCGCGAGGATCAAGCCGGGATTCGTGCAAAACTGCCCCGCGCCCAGCGTCAGCGACTGAACGAACGCCTGAGCAATCGCTTCACCGCGCTGCTCCAGTGCGTGCGGGAATAGCAGCACCGGATTGATGCTGCTCATTTCCGCATAGACCGGTGCCGGCTCGGGACGCGCTGCGGCAATGGCCATCAACTCCGTTCCCGCGTGTCGCGATCCCGTGAACCCCACAGCCTTGATGCGAGGGTCCCGAACGAGAGCCTGGCCGATTTCGCGACCGCTCCCGAATAGCAGCGAGAACGTGCCTTCCGGCATCCCGCAGTCCTTCACCGCCTTGCGCACCGCTATGCCGACCAGCTCCGAGGTGCCGGGATGCGCGGCGTGCGCCTTGACGATCACGGGGCATCCTGCAGCGAACGCGGATGCCGTATCGCCACCCGCCACCGAGAAGGCAAGCGGGAAATTGCTCGCGCCGAACACCGCGACCGGCCCGATGCCGATGTGCCGCAAACGCAGATCGACGCGCGGCATCGGCTGGCGTTCGGGCTGCGCCGGATCGACGCGCGCTTCGATAAAATCGCCCGCCCGCACGACGTCGGCGAACATGCCCAACTGCCCGACCGTGCGGGCGCGCTCGCCTTCGATTCGTGCGCGTGGCAGCCCGGACTCCGCGACGCAACGCTCGATGAGCGCGTCGCCCAGAGCAAGGATGTTGGCCGCTATCGTTTCAAGAAACTCCGCTCGCGCTTCCAGGTTCGTTTCCCGGAAGATGTCGAACGCGGTCCACGCCAACGCGCATGCTGCATCGACGTCGTCGAGTGTGGCGCCGCCGAAGCCGGGCTCCAGACGCTCGCCGCTCGCGGCGTTCAGCGCGTGCGACACGCCGTTCGTGCCGCGCCGCACGTTCTGGCCGATCAATAAATTTCCTTCGATGTTCATATTCATTTCCTCAATAAGCGGGCACTCAGATCAGGACAAAGATTTCAAGCCGCGCCGGCGAGCGTCAACGCTTTCGACATGACAGCTCTTCATAGTGGCCTGATAGGCTCGTTCTACGAACGAGACACTGACGAGTTCCATGATGATTTCATCGAGCCAGGCCTAACGTTTAGCCGTGAGCTCGCACACTGGTTTCATGAGATGGAAATTCCGTGCAGTAAATCGACACACGCATAACGCACATGCCGGGGTTCCCCAGCATGTGCGTTATGTCGGTGCGGTTGCCGCGTCAGAACGTGCCTGGATAAGCGCCGCCGTCCAGCAGCACGTTCTGGCCCGTGAGATAGCCCGCCTGCGCGCTGCACAAAAACGCGCAGAACGTGCCAAATTCCTCGGGAGTCCCGAACCGACCGGCGGGAACGATCTGGCGCTTCGCTTCCAGTGCTGAATCGTAGCTCTGGCCGTGCGCATCAGCTGCCGCTCGCGTCGACTGGTGCAGGCGGTCGGTTTCGAACAGGCCTGGCAGCAGATTGTTGATCGTCACATTGGCCTGCGCGATGCGTTTTTGCCGTGCAAGCCCCGCGATGAACCCGGTCAGCCCCGAACGCGCGCCGTTCGAAAGCCCCAGCACGTCGATCGGCGCCTTCACCGCGCCGGACGTGATGTTGACCACGCGCCCGAAGCCACGTTCGGTCATTCCGTCCACCGTTGCCTTGATCAGCTCGATCGGCGTCAGCATGTTTGCGTCGAAGGCGGCCAGCCAGTGCTCGCGCGACCAGTTGCGGAAATCGCCGGGCGGCGGGCCGCCCGCGTTGTTCACGAGAATATCGACGTGCGGCGCGGCGGCCAGCGCGGCGGCACGTCCCTCGCTCGTCGTGATGTCGCCAGCCACGGCTTTGACCGTGACAGCGGGATCGAGCGCGCGCAACTCCTGCGCGGTTGCCTCCAGCGCTTCACTGCCGCGCGCCGTGATGACGACGTTCACGCCCTCCGCAACCAGCGCCAGCGCGCAGCCCTTTCCGAGCCCCTTGCTTGCCGCGCACACCAGCGCCCAACGTCCCTTGATATTCAGATCCATCCAGCTTGCTCCTTGATTCAAAGGATTGCCATTTCTGCGCGGGCCAGTGGCGCACGTTGGCTGCCGCCAGACAGCAAGTCCTGGCTGCGTTGAAAAAGATTGTGCAAGCCGATTTCCCCGATGGTGCGCACGCCCGACAAAGCCATGCTCACATCGAGTTCGCTTTGCAGTATCTGCAGCATGCGCGTGACGCCCGCTTCGCCCATCGCGCCCAGCGCATACATGAACGCCCGGCCGACCATCGTCCCTTTCGCGCCCAGCGCGAGGGCTTTCATCACGTCCTGCCCGGTGCGGATGCCGCCATCCACCCAGACCTCGATCTGCTCGCCCACCGCCTCGACGATCGCAGGCAACGCTTCGATGCTGGCAGGCGCACCATCGAGCTGCCGCCCGCCGTGATTGCTCACGACAATGGCATCCGCGCCGATCGACGCGGCCATGCGCGCGTCTTCCACGCTCAGGATGCCCTTGAGCACCAGCTTACGGTCCCACGCGCGACGGATGGCGGCGAGATCGTCCCAGCAAAGCGTCGGGTCGAATTGCTGCGACACCCACTTGCTGATTGCGATGACATCGTCGCCGCCCTTGATATAGCCCGACAGATTGCCGAAGGTCTTTGCGCCGCGCAGCGCCCGGATCATCCAACCCGGTTTCGACGCAAAGTCGAGCAGATTGGAAGGCGTGAGGCGCGGCGGAACGGTCATTCCGTTCTTCAGATCCTTGTGCCGCTGGCCGTTGATCTGCAGGTCCAGCGTCACGACAAGCGCCGAGCAGCCCGCCAGCTTCGCGCGCTCGATGAGCGACGCGTTGAAGCCCCGGTCGCGCATCACGTAAAGCTGAAACCAGAACGGGGCGGAGGTATGACGCGCGACATCCTCTATCGAGCAGATGCTGACCGTCGACAACGTGAAGGGTACGCCAAAGCGTTTCGCCGCAAGCGCGCCGAGCATCTCGCCGTTCGGCCACTGCATGCCGGCAAGGCCCGTAGGCGCGATCGCGACCGGCATCGCCACCGGCTGGCCGATCATCGTGCTGGCCGTGCTGCGGCCTTGCACGTTCACGGCCACGCGCTGCTGCAGCTTGACCTGTTCGAAAGCGCGGCTATTCTCGCGGTAAGTCGATTCCGTATACGAGCCGCTATCGACATAATCGTAAAACGCCCTCGGCACGCGCTTCTTCGCCAACAGACGTAAATCCTCAACACATGTAATGACTGACATTCGATCCCTGCATTTTGACTATCTATCGATCTGAAAAGCGATCTGAAAAGCGATCTGAAACGCGATCTGAAACCGTCGCGAATGCCGGCCCGTTCACTGGTCCGGCCGCGCCGCTGCAAGTTCGGCGCTCTGCTCCTGCTGCGCGACGCTCACGGGCCGTCGCACCAGGATCACGTAGGCCACCGCGGAAAGCAGGGCGACCGCTGCGCTCACGATCAGCGCGTTCACGAACGAATGGGTGCGGTCCACCACGAGACCCGTCACGATGGGCGCTGCCGATCCCGCCAGAAAGCCGCCGAAGTTCTGAATGCCGCCAAGCGATGCGACTGCCTGCCGTGGCGCGGCGACGCTCACGAGCGACCACGCGCCGCCTGAAGCCATGTTGAGGAAGAACATCGCCAGCGAGATATAGACGATGGCCATCCACGCCGAAGGCGTCAGCGCGGCAGGCACCGTGGCCGCCGCCGCACCTACGAGCCCGACGCAAATGGGCCACTTGCGGCTCGTGATCGGCGTCATGCCCTTGCTGTAGAGCCAGTCGGCGATATAGCCACTGCCAACCATACCGAGCGTGCCGACGAAATACGGAATCGCAACCACCCAGCCCGCGCGCGCGATGCTCATGCCCCGCTCGTGCTCCAGATAGGCGGGCAGCCAGGTGAGATACAGCCAGACCATGTAGATCACGCCCATGAAGCCGAACAGCATCCCCCACGTCGTACGTTGTGCGAACAGATCGCGCCACTGCGTGCCATTGAGCGGCGCGGCGTTGGGTTCCTCATGAGTACCCTCGGCAAGATGGGCCAGCTCATCGGGGGTAAGGTCCACTTCGTTGCGGTTGCGATAAGCGACGTACCAGCCCAATGCCACGATCACACCAAATACGCCGGTCACGATAAACATCTGGCGCCAGCTCAGGGCCAGCATGAGGCCGGTGAGTATCGGCGGCGCGATGGCGGGGCCGATCGTCGTGGAGGCCACGAAAATTCCCGTTGGGGCGCCGCGATCACGCAGCGCGAACCATTCGCCAATCACCTTCGCACCGGCGGGAAACTGCGGCGCTTCGCCAATGCCAAGACACACCCGCGCAAAGAAAAACTGCTGGATGCCATGCACGAAGCCGGTACAAAGCTGCGCGACCGACCAGAGCAGCATGCCCATGCCGAGCATGAATCGCGCGCCCAGACGGTCCAGCAATACGCCTACCGGCAACTGCGCGAATGCGTAGGACATCGAAAAAGCGGAAAGCAACAGGCCCATCTGAGCGGCACTCAGGCCCATTTCGCCGCGAATCGTGCTGTTGGCAATCGAGAGCGCGCTTCGGTCCAGATAATTGATGCAGCCTGCCAGCGTCAAAAAGAAAACTGATATGCGCTGGATCCGACGTAGCTTCTTGCTCGCCTGCATGATAGGAGTCTCCGGTTAATGTTTTGGTGTGCTGTCTGCGCAGCATTGCGCCAGTCAGAGGCGGTGCATCAGAGCGAGGCTTCCAGCATGGCGAGGTAGTCGCCTTCGGATGCTTCGCGCGGATTGGTTTTGTGGCTGTGATCCTTGAGCGCGCCCTTGATGATGGCCGGGAACATTTCGGGCGTGACGCCTAGTTGCGCGAGGCCTGTGGGCAAGCCGAGGCTCTCCGTCATGGTCCGCACCGAAGCCGCGACCTCCGCGCCGCTGCGAAGGCCCATTGCCGTTGCGAGGCGGTTGAGCTTGTCTTCGTCGCGCACCGAAGAGCAATCCGCGTTGAATGCGAGAACCGCGGGCAGAAAGATCGCGTTGAGCGTGCCGTGATGCAGGCGCGGATTAATGCCGCCAAGCGAATGGCTCAGGCTGTGCACGCATCCCAAGCCCTTCTGGAACGCGAGCGCGCCCTGCATCGATGCGCTCATCATGTTCAGCCGCGCCACGCGGTCGCCCGGCTCGCGCGTCGCGCGCTCGATGTGGCGCCACGCGCGCCACAGGCCATCCAGCGCAATGCCGTCCGCAGGCGGATTGAACGCGGGCGCAAGGAAGGTCTCGATGCAATGCGCGATGGCGTCCATGCCGGTCGCCGCCGTCAATACAGGCGGCAGACCGAGTGTCAGTTCGGGATCGCAGATCGCCACGCGCGGCACCACGAACGGCGAGATCACGCCGACCTTGCGGCCATCGTCGAGAATCAAGATCGCGCCGCGGCCCACTTCGCTGCCGGTGCCGGCCGTCGTGGGCACCGCGATCACAGGCGCCGTTTTCGCCGTGATGCGCGTCGCGCCGCCTTCGATCACGGCGAAGCGCTGCAGCGGACCTTCGTGCGTTGCGCACACCGCTACGCCCTTGGCCAGATCGATCGACGAGCCGCCGCCCACGGCGATGATGCCGTCGCACTCGCCGGCGCGGTAGGCCGCCACCGCTTCGCGCACTGCGGCCTCGTTCGGATTGGGCGGCGTGCCGTCATAGGTCGCGGTCGGTGCGCCGCCGGCCAGTGCGTTCTGGACGATGTCGATGATGCCCGCCGCGCGAACGCCCTTGTCCGTGACGATCAGTGGCCGGCTGATTCCCACGCGTTCGCATTCGCTCTTGAGCAAACGGATGGCGCCGTATTCGAACTGAATTTGCGTGATGTAGTTGATCAGAGACATGGCAATGAGCTTCAGTTATAGTGAGTGTGCGCGCTGAGGCGTCGTGTTCGGATAGTCTTCGCCTGGATCGACGCGCTGGCGTTGATGAACGCCGTGTTTCCCCCGGCTGTTGTGGCGAGTATAGGGAAGTGGCCTGCTCGCGGTAATTGAGAAGATCTGATACCGGTATAACTTTTTCGCAACCCGATGACGCCGCCGCTCAATTCCATTATTTCCCGCCTGCACCTGAAGCAATTGCGGCTTCTGATTGCCCTCGGCGATCACGGCTCGCTGCTGAAGGCCGCTCATCAGGTGGCGCTTACGCAGCCCGGCGCGAGCAAGGCCTTGCAGGAAATTGAAACGACGTTTGGGACGTCTCTGTTCAATCGCACCAACCGGGGGCTGGAGCCCAATGAGGCAGGACGCTGCGTGATCCGCTACGCGCGCTTGATCCACACCGATCTTTCGCACCTGCGCGAGGAGATGGTAGGGATCATGCGCGGCCAGGGGGGCCGCGTGGCGGTTGGGGTCATCATGGGCGCGGTGCCGCTGCTCACCGACGCAATCAGCTCGCTCATCGCGCGCAATCCGGAAATCTCGGTCGAGATTCTCGAAGACACGAGCACGGCGCTGCTCGGCCAGATCGACGAAGGCAGGCTGGATATGGCGATCTGCCGCACGACGGTCAGCCAGACGCCGCAACACTACGAATCAGTGAAGCTTCAGGACGAAACGCTTGCCGTCGTCGCCAACGTGCGGCATCCGCTGCGGCGCGCGAAGCGGCTTGCGCTGGAGGACGTGGCGGAATACCGGTGGGTGGTGTATCGGGCGAACATGCCCATGCGGCTTTTGCTGGAGCGAGAGTTTCGTGACGCCGAAATTCGCTTTCCCATGCATCTGCTCGAGACGACCTCCGCGTTCGCCACGCTGGCGCTGCTGCAGAGCAATCCGTCGTTCGTCGCGCTCGTGTCGATAGATGTGGCGCAGTTCTTTTCTCGTCACGAGATGACGTGCATTCTTCCGCTGCATCTGGGCTCGCGCAGCGAGCCCTACGAACTGGTCACGCGAAAAGGCTCGCAACTCTCGCCCGGTGCAAGACAGCTGATCGAGGAACTGAATGGCAACCGTGGCGACGAAAACTGAAATTGCCGACTGAAGTTGCCACGATGCGTGGTACGAGTCAGTCAGGTCGCTGAGCAGGCTCTGCCGTTCTTCCCCGAGCTGTATAGCCGACGAGTGTCCACGGCTGAATCCGCATCACAAACGCGCCAACGGTTTGCAAAACTGCGACTGTCAGCAACGGGTCGATCAGGAAGTCTGCTGCGATGCGGTTGCAACTGACCCTCGTTCGAGCGGCGGCCGAACGCATCATTCGAATCGGCAATGCGGCGGACGTTTTCACACACTTGCATCACTGCCGCGCGCAGCGCGCGGCAGTGAAGGTCGACCGTAGAGAAGCCGGGACACGTCGACCACTTTCCATAGCGGCACGACGTGGCGCGCAGCAGCGAAGCGGCCGCCGCGCTCTCTTAGCTTTCGGCGGCCGCGGCACCTGCCACGGTGCCGGACGGCTGCGCTTCCCGGCGAGCACGCCAGCGTGCGTAGGCAGCCGTCATAAGTGGCGCCAGAAGCGATGTGACGATGGTCGATGCCGCGATCTGCGGGGTGGCCACGGCGACAAGCGCGCCCAGGTGCGGATCGACGGCCGCAATTGCCGTGGGCGTTGCAACCGCATTGCCCGCAGTCGTCGCCGACGCGACGCCGCCAACGCCCGAACCACCAGACAAGCGGGACGCGGCCACGTTGAACACTGCGCCGACCACGAGCGTGATGATGCCGAGCACGATCCCGGGGATGCCCGCGCCAAGGATTGCGTGAAGATTGATCTGCGCGCCGAGGCCGAAGGCGAAGAACGGGATCAGCAGGTCACCGCCGCTCTTCAGGAACTTGCGCATGTCGTCATCCAGATTCCCGAGCACCATGCCGATCGCAATCGGCAATACGGTAGCGACCAGATCGAGGACAGGTATCTTCGCAAGGCCCGACAGCCCGAGCGCGACCATCGTGACGAACGGCCCTTCCAGGATCGACAGCACCGCCAGCGCGCCGCGATCGACGTCATCGCCGAACTGGCGTGTCAGCGCCGCATAAAGTCCCATGTTCGCATTGGTGACGGCGGCGATAATCGCCATTCCTGAAAGTCCGAGGAAGCCTTCCGCGCCGAAGAGCCTGCTTACCAACAGCCCGATGAGCACGCCGCTTGCGAGCTTGGCGAGGGTGATGGCTGCGCCGTTCTTCAACGCGCGCGGGGCAGTGCGCAACTGGATTTCAGCGCCCATGCAGACGAAAAACACCGCGAGGATAGGCAGCGCGCCATGAGCGAGTTGCGTCGAGAAGCTTCCGATGCCGAGTACGCGAGGCGCGTAGGTGTTGAGCACGCTGCCCCACAGCAGCGGAATGACCATCATGCCGCCAGGGAAACGTTCAAGAGCTTTTTTGATTTTCATGTCGAGTCTCCGTGATTCGACGCGGGTGCATGACGGCCCGGCCGCAATTCTATTTCGTGTTGCGGCCGGCGGAAGCCTGGTTGCCTCCGCCGGCCTGCGCGGTTGCGCGCGGCGTGCACTTGTCGTTACATCTGCGCGCCGATCATCCAGGGCACGAATTCCTCGTTGCCCACGCCCAAGGCTTCGCTCTTGCTCTTACGACCCGATGCCACTTCGACGATCATGCGGAAAATCTCTTCTCCTTTCTGCTCGACGCTGACTGCTCCTTCCATGATGTCGCCGCAGTTGATGTCCATGTCGTCGGCCATGCGGCTCTGGTGCAAACCTGCAGCTCAGCTAGAATGACGGCCTTTGCCTAACATGCGTAGTCACGCGAGCACGAGCGACCTGTTCAAGGGCCGACACTTCGAACAAGAGATCATCATCCTTTGCGTGCGCTGGTACCTGCGTTATAAGCTGTCGTACCGAGACCTGGTCGAGATGATGGCTGAGCGAGGCCTGCCGATCGCTCACACGACAATCCTGCGTTGGGTTCAGCGGTACGCACCGGAGTTCGACANGAGCAGGACCATCGCAATGTCAAATCCAGACTTGGACCGATGCTGGGCTTGAAAAGCTTCACTTCCGCTACCACGACAATACAAGGCATTGAGCTCATGCATCGCATTCGCAAAGGGCAGTTCGACCTACGAGGTCTGGGAACTCAGGGGCAAACTTCGTCCGAAATCTGGGCAGCTGTTCTGGCTGCGTGAACTCAGCCGGCGCACCGGCAGGTTGGCGTGCCTTTGTCCATAATTTGCACCAGAGCCCAGGCGGCCACCTGCCGTCGTATTCTGCCCACGGAGGGCTGTGTCAGGCGTATCCATTTGCGTGCTCCTTCGGAGAAACGAGTGTGCAACTCCCGTTTTACTCCAGTCGGGCTTGCTGTCACTGCCCTCCCACATAGCATCTAGGGACGGCGGCATGGCCTGTCCGGTGGCGTGTGCAGTCTGCGCCTGCGGCGCAGGGCTGAAGAGACTGTCATGCGTGGTCGGAGAGCACGCGCGACTTGGCGCCGCGATACTTTTGCTGTCGGTGCTGCTGATAACGGCGGCAAGCATGGAAGAGCTGACCGGTACGGTAAGGCAGAATGCCGAGAACGCGACAGAATGTCGAGAACGCGAGCCAGGCGCTGACGCTCGCGACCAGTGCCACGGAAACGGCCCACCATGGCAGCAGTGCGGTCGAGGGGGTGGTAGCGACGATGGCCGAGATCGATCAGAGTTCTGCACGCATCGGTGACATTATCGCGATCATCGAAGGATTCGCGTTTCAGACCAATATCCTTGCCCTCAATGCGGCTGTCGAAGCCGCGCGTGCGGGTGAGCAGGGGCGCGGCTTCGCGGTGGTGGCCTCCGAAGTGCGTACACTTGCGCAGCGCTCGTCGGCCAAGGAGATCAAGGAACTGATCGGGACGTCGAGGGGAAAAGTGCAGGCGGGGGGCACGCTGGTGAACGAGGCGGG
Organism: Burkholderia ambifaria; assembly: GCF_001443045.1. GTDB lineage: Bacteria > Pseudomonadota > Gammaproteobacteria > Burkholderiales > Burkholderiaceae > Burkholderia > Burkholderia ambifaria_A. The sequence goes on from NZ_LKPJ01000040.1 coordinate 26,166, forward strand.
CGGCCGCATGTAGGCGATCCTCACCAGTGTGAAGCGCGTGGCCGATATTATGGGTGAGATATCGGCCGCTTCGTCCGAGCAAAGCGCGGGTATCCATCAGGTCGCTCACGCGGTAGCGCAGATGGATTCGGCGACTCAACAAAATGCTACACTGGTCGAGCAGGCGGCGGCAGCGGCGCAGTTGCTCGCTCAGCGCTGATTTACGCATCGCTTACCTGCCCCATGGCGCGGGCAAGCGCAAGCCGTTTTGCAAGGGCCTCGTATAGAGCGCGCACGCCGAATCGCCAAGGCGCGATCTCGGTTGACGACTGCACGGTGTTGACAAGTGCGCCGAGCTTCGGTGTTGCAATCGTCACCTTGTCCCCGAGGTGATGCGTGAAGCCGCTGCCCGGAGCTTGCCGGTCTTCAATCGGAGAGAACATCGTGCCGAGGAACAGCATGAAGCCGTCGGGATACTGGTGATGCGGCCCGGCAGTCTGGGCGACGAGTTCCTCTGGGTCACGGCTGATCTCGCGCATGTGGCTCACGCCTTCGAGAATGAATCCGTCGTCCGCGCCTTCTATCCTGAGCGACACGCTGGCCGCCCGCACCGAGTCCATCGTGAAGCGATCATCGAACAAGCGGATAAAAGGACCGATCGCGCATGAGCCGTTGTTATCTTTCGCTTTGCCGAGCAGCAACGCACTGCGGCCCTCGATGTCGCGCAGATTGACGTCGTTACCAAGGGTTGCACCGACGATCGTTCCGCGGCTGCTTACCGCCAGAACGATTTCCGGCTCGGGATTGTTCCAGTGTGAGGCCGGGTGAAGCCCGACGTCCGCGCCGTAGCCGACTGCCGACATCGGTTGAGACTTGGTGAACACCTCTGCGTCAGGCCCAATGCCGACCTCCATATATTGCGACCATGCGCCGCGCCGTTCCAGTTCCCGCTTCAAACTGTCGGCAGCTGGCGTGCCGGGGCGAATCCTGGAGAGATCAGTGCCGATCAGTTGCGCGATCGTCGCGCGCACAGTGTCTGCTTGTGTCGCGTCGCCGGCAGCCTGTTCTTCAATGACCCGTTCGAGCAGGCTCACGGCAAAGGTCACGCCACATGCCTTGATGGCCTGAAGATCGCATGGCGCGAGCAATGCCTGGCCGATGTTCTCGACGGGACCGAGCGCCTCGCCCTCGACGTGACGCGCAAACTCTAACAGGTCCACGCGCTCGAACAGATCGGAGGTCGTCGGCGCCGACGCCGTGATGTCGAAGACCTGACCGGCACGAACAACGACGACCGACGGCCCGTCTATCGGCGCGTTTCGCCAGATGCGTCCGACCAGCAGGGCATCGGGAAGGTCAGCAGGTACGAAATGCGGAAGATCGTTCGATATCATGGACGGACTGGCTAGCGAGAGTTGGGAACCGCGAGGGAGGTACGCTTCAAGCGAGCGATACGCGTTGCGTGTCGGGTCGAAGCCTGCCTGGCAGCATCACGCGACTCAGCGCTTCGGCGAAGAAGAAATCGCCGAACATCGTCGCGCCGTCGACGCCTTCATTGTGCGGCTTCGAATAGCAGGAATTCCTCAGGAGTCCGCGCTGCGCAGGTTCGTAGGCAAACTCGTCACGACATAGAGCTTCGAGCATCGCAAGTCCGTGTTCGCGCCAGCTAACCGCATCGGCAGGATCGGGATGCAGACGGCCCAGCTCGATCAGCGCTGACGCCATCACCGCTGCTGCGGCAGTGTCCTTGATTTCCGCGTCCGCGCCAGTGGCGTCGAAATCCCACGGTGGCACCGAACGTCCATCGAGCCGGCGCAGATAGTACGCCGCTAGCCGCCCTGCAAGATCCAGCCAGACGCGCTTGCCGGTTTCACGCGCCGTGTTCACGTAGCCATAGACGGCCCACGCCTGGCCCCGGCTCCACGCCGATTCGTCGAATGCGCCCTGAAACGTGTAGCCGCGCCGGCGCACACCGGTTATCACGTCGTACTCGACCGCGTGGTAAGTCGAATCGTCGGGGCGGATAAACGCCTTCGCGGTCGTGACGGAGTGCGCTTCGGCGGCGAGGCGATAACTGCCGTCCCCGGAATGGTTCGCCGCCCAGTAAAGCAACGATAGATTAGCCATCGTGTCGATAGCTGAGGCACTGCGTCCGCGCGGATCGTCGAGCGGGCCCCAGGAAGCGAGATAGGCGCCGCTGCGCGTGGTGACAAGACGCGCGCGCAATTTGTCCGCGGCTTCCATTGCAATTTGCGCGTACCACGGGTCGCGGGTGATTTCATAACCGGGGACGGCGCTGCTGTCGAAGATGAAGCCAATGTCGTGCGTGTTAGGGTCCTGCGCGCGCTGCGCGACGAGGCGCATGCGCTCGCGGGCCCACGAGAGATATTTGTCCTCGCCGGTGTGCAAATACGACGTCAGCAGAAGTCCGACCCAGAACCCACAAAACCAGTTGCCGTGGCTCCACGCTGAACCGCTGTAGCCCGCGGACAGCGACGCCGGAAGCAGCACCCACTTTCCATCGGGCGCCGTGATCTGAGGGAATTCGACGCCGAGCGTCGGCTCGTCCTCTGCAACTTTGGCCGCCATGCGATCGAGAATAGTGGTGAAGAGAATGGACCGTTCAGAGGACAGCCCTTGATCTTGGTACGAAGCATTCACGCCTTTGTCTCCTGATTACTTTCACGTTTCCCGAGTGACGGGGACACGCAAATTCTAGGAGTGCGGCGGTTCAGGCAGTTAGGACGAAGTGCGGCTTATGTTGGATTTTTCTACGCGCACCGGGCGTGTGTCGTGCCACTGCTTCAGATGCTCAGTTTTTCCAGGCTGCGGCGGAAGTCGATGGGCGAGCGGCCCGTATGCTTGCGAAAACATCGGCTGAAGTAGGCCGGGTCGTCGAAGGCAAGCTGTGTTGCGATCTCAGCCACATTGACCTCGGAATGCAGCAGCAGACGCTTCGCTTCCAGCATCACGCGTTCACGAATCAGCTTGGCCGCAGTGCTGCCGAGCGCCTGGCGCGTTGCATCGTTCAATGCGCGTTCCGTGACGTTCAGCAGGCATGCGTAGCGAGCGACGTCGTGGATCGTGGTGAAATGTTTTTCCAGCAGGCTTTTGAAGCGTCGCGACAACAGCACGCTACGCGACGAATTGACCTCGGTAACGGCGTCGCCGCCCAGGCGCGCGGACTTGATTAGCAGAACCCGCAGATATGACCAGATCACGTCCTCGTAGCCTGCCTCTTCACCCTGATATTCCGCATTGATTCCATCCAGCACACGACGAAGGTCCTGAGCCTGTGTGTCGCTCATATAAACCGTGTTCGGAATTCGCTCGAAATCGTAGACGGGAATCTCGGTCTGCGAATGGCGGTTCTGCACCTTGAACGCGAAAAACTCGGACGAGAAACTGATCGCGTGCCCGATGGTGTCTTCGGACAACGCGAAATCGTGGATCTGGCCGGGGGCCATGAAAAACAGCGTATTGGGCCGCACCTCGTAGCGAATCGAGTCGATGATGTGGTGACCGCTGCCCGACTCGACCCAGACGATGTGATAGAACTCGTGCCGATGAGGATACGGCAACGTCGATTTCATATCTTCGAGAGGCGCGAGATGAAAATCGATCGACTTGATTCGCGACCCATACTCGTAGTGGGCGATCTTGAAGACCGGCAACTCACAACCACAACCGCTACGCATCTGATTTGTCTCCTGCATCCAGCGCACTTATCAGGCTCGCTTAGCCAGTTGACCCTCCAGCTAAGTCAAGCCTGCTGTTTCTCCTTCGCCGGTTCGGCACCGAAAGTAGTCTAATTGTAATTAGCAAAGCGGCGTGACGGCTGTTGTCGAAAACCCGCACAGGTTCGGTCTTGCGTGCGGATTGTCAGCAGGTGTGCCAGCTCATTGGAAACGCAATTCCTTCAGCGCCGACAGTCCGGTCAGCACCGGCTTGCCGTCCTGATTGCGAACCATCGTGTCAATCACGAGAATGCGCTTGGCGGGTTTCTTCTCGACCACGGTCACATGGATTTTGATCGTATCGTCGATGAAGACTGGTCCGAGAAAGCGCAACTCCTGCCCGACGTAGACGAAGCCGGGACCGGTCAACCCGGTATGCGTCGTCGACACCAATGCCGCGGTCAGCAGGCCGTGCGCCACGCGCTGGCCGAATGGCGTCCGTGCCGCGAAGTGCTGATCCATGTGCAGCGGATTCAGGTCGCCCGACAGATGGCCGAAAGCGTTCACGTCACTTTCCGCAATGGTACGCACGAGGATCTGGCAGCGGCCAATCGCGATATCGTCAAAGCGCAGCATCTCCTGGCTCTTATTCAGATGAGTATTCATGCGGTTCTCCGCTCGGTCAGCGCTGTGCCGGCTTCGACCAGCGTATTGATTTCGTGCGGCTCGTAGCCCAGTTCGGCAAGCACCTCGCGGGTGTGCTCGCCTTGGCGCGGCGGCTGACGGGTGAGCGGAGGTGCTGCGCCGTCGTATCGAACCGGATGCGCGAGCAAACGAACCGGCCCGGCCTGCGGATGGTCGACCTCCATGATGATGCGGTTGTGTGCCACTTGAGGGTCGGCCTCGACCTGATCGTAATCGTTCACGGGCGCGTACCAGATGTCGTGCTCGTCGAAGGTCGTCATCCAGTCGGCCGTCGTGCGCGTGGTCAGCGCGTCGTACACGATGCGGTTCAATTCGTCGCGGCAGCGCACATTGTCCTTTGGGTGCGAAAACCCGGCGAGCGTAGGCTCAGACAAGGCCGCCGCCAGCTTTTCAGTGGGCGTCAGCGATACGGCGATCCAGCCGTCGAGAGTCCGGTAAATCCCGTAGGGCGCCGGATGGAACCGGCTGCCGGTCGGCGGGTTTGTGCGCGGCCAGAGTGGCCCCTTGTTCAGGTAGTAGGTGAACGGCTCGATTTGTAGATCGAGCGCCGCGTTGAGCAGGTTGCTTTCGACCAGCGTGCCTTTGCCGGTACGTTCGCGCGCCTGCAAGGCCGCGACGACGCCGAAGGCTGCTAAGGCCGCCGCGTGCTGGTCGACGATCGCGGATCCGACTGGCGTGGGCGGGGAATCGGCGTCGCCGGAGAGCATCGTCATGCCGCTGATGGCCTGCAGCAGCAGGTCCTGCCCTGGCCGCTTGAGATATGGCCCCGATGACCCGTAGCCGGTGCACGAACAGTACACGAGCCTCGGATTGATCTCGCGGACATCGTCGTAACTGAAGCCCATGCGCTGCAGGACGCCTGGGCGGTAGTTTTCGATCAGGACATCGGCTTCCTTGATCAGCCGCCAGACGATCTCTCTCGCGCGCTCGTCGCGCAGATCCAGCGAGATGCTGCGCTGATTGCGGTTGCCGAGCAGGAAAAACATGCTCACACCTTCGACATACGCATCGAAGCCGGTCCAGCTGCGCTCGAACGCGCCGCCCGGCGGTTCGATCTTGATCACGTCCGCGCCGACGTCGGCCAACATCTGCACGGCAGCGGGGCCCTGCAAGAAGTGAGTAAAACTTAATACCTTGATGCCTTCCAGCATGACTCGTCTCCTGAGCGCGTGTTCGTATCTGTTTGACTGAGGGCTCAGGCAAGCAGGTTTCGCGAAATGATCATTCTTTGAATCTCCGAGGTCCCCTCGACGATCTCCAGCACCTTGGCGTCGCCGAATGCGCGCGACACCGGGTATTCGCTCATCACGCCGTACCCGCCATGTATCTGCAACGCCTGATGGGCCGCCTCCATCGCGCGCTCGGTGGCGAAAAGCTTGGCCATCGACGCCTGCTGATCGAAGCGAACGCCCGCATCTTTCTGCGCGGCGGCGTCGTAGAGCATCAGCCGCGCGGCGTGCGTGTGGGCCGCCATGTCGGCGATCTTGAACTGCAGCGCCTGGAACTCGGCGATCGGCTTGCCGAATGCGTGCCGCTCCTTCATGTACGCGATCGACCGATCCAGTGACCCCTGCAGGATGCCTAGCGCGAGCGCGCCGATCAAGATTCGGCCCGTGCTGATCTGGGCGAGCGTCTGTCGCAAGCCCGCACCGCGTTCGCCGAGCAGGTTGGCGGCCGGGATCGCGCAGCGCTCGAAGTACAACTCGTAGGTGCTCGATGCGCGCCAGCCGATCTTGCGCAGCTTGCGCCCGTAGCTGAAGCCGGGGGTGTCGTTGGGCACGATGAAGTTGGAAATTTCCTTGCGACCGTCTGGGCGCGTGCCCGTTACCGCGGCGATGACGACCGGTCCGGTCACTTCCGTGCCGGAGTTGCTAATGAAGGTCTTCGATCCATCGATGATCCATCGGTCGCCGTCCAGGGTTGCACGGGTCGCGATGTTGGCCGCGTCGGAGCCCGCGTTGGGCTCGGATAATCCGATCGCGCCGACCTTGCGGCCGTCGAGGATAGGGCACAAATAGCGGTCCTTCTGCTCATCGGTGCCATAGTTGGAGAGCAGGCTCGCGACCGTCGAATTGGCCATGAGCGAGTTGGCGATTGCGCAATCCACCCGTGCGAGTTCTTCCAGCACGATCACATAGGAAAGCCATTCGCCACCGCCGCCACCCCAACTCTCCGGATAGGGCAGGCCGGCGAAGCCGAGCTCGCCGGCACGCTTCCAGATGTCGTAAGGAAAGGCTTCGGCTTCCCAAAGCTCTTCCGAGACAGGAGCGATTTCGTTTTCCGCGAAACGGCGCACGGCGTCTCGTATCGCGGTGTGTTGTTCGTTTAACCAATGCGGCATGTTCGACTCTGTGAAAAGCGGGAGAGATTAAAGGCAGTGCGCTGTGCTACAGCACCTTCAGATAGGTATCGCCAGATGCGACCGCCGTGCCGTCCTGGCGCGTGACCTCTGCTCTGAACACGCATACGTTGCGATCGTCGTCCTTCTCGCGCAGCGTGAGCCGGGCAGTGACCGTGTCGCCGATAAATACCGGCGCGTTGAACGTGATGTCGTAGCGATAAGAAACCGCGCCGGGGCTCGGCGCCTTTTGCGCCATATAGCCCATCACAGTCGATAAGAAGCCGACCGACAGACATCCTTGCGCGATGCGCTTCTCGAAGCGCGTGGTTTTGGCGAATTCCTCGTTCAAATGCACGGCATAGAAATCGCCGACGATCCCGGCGAAGCCGTAGATATCGAATTCGGTTACGGTCTTGGCGAAATCGGCAGTGTCGCCGACCGCGTAACAATCCATGTGCGGGCGTTTGGCCATGGTGGTTCTGACAGTGAGAGTGGGTTGAAAAGCCGGCCTGTTCCTTGTTGATTGTGGCCGGCGGGCGTGACTCAAATTTAATCAGTGCGGGTTGCTGACCGTTAGGACGGTTTGGGGGAATGCTTGGACTTTTTTGACCGCACGCACGCAGTGATTTCAGTCTTCACTCGATCCGCAAGGCGCCCTCGGATAGCCCCCGCTCAGGCCTTCGTCAGTATCGCCAAGGGCCTTCCCCCCGTGTGCACCGGATAAATCGCCAGACAGTCCGGGAAACGCTTGCTATCGAAGGCGCCGTAAAAAAGTACAAGAAATCGGGCGACCGGTCCTAACGCCCGTTGCGTGCACTCACGAATACTTGAAGCGCCTGCAGACGGATCGACCTGACGCGGCGCGAAGACTACATTCCAGTACGGAAGGAGACGAAATGAAAGCATTCTTGAGCGCGCGCCGCGCATGGCGCGCCATGGTGGTGGGTGCGCTGGTCGCAGCAAGCGTCGTTGTCGCAAGCAGTGCCCGTGCCGACGACCCGATCGTCATGAAGCTAGGCCACACCCTCGCGCCGAACAACCACTATCAGCTGACTGCCCAAGTGTTCGCAAAGGAGGTCGCGCAGCGAACCCACGGGAAGGTGAAGATCGAGATCTTCCCGCAGTCACAGCTCGGCGGCGAAGTGCAGATGGCGCAAGCGCTGCGCACTGGCACCCAGGAGCTTATGATTTCCGCACAGGCGCCAATCGGAAACACGATCAAGCAGTGGCAGATCTTCGATATGCCGTATCTCTTCAGTAGCATCGACGACGCGAACCGGGTTCTGCAAGGACCGGTCGGCCGCAAGTTTCTCGACATGATGCCGGCGGTCAACATGATCGGGCTGACATGGCTGTCGGTGGGCGAACGCAATCTGTTCACGGCTAAAAGGCCGGTCAGCTCGCTCGATGACATGAAGGATCTGAAAGTGCGAGTGATGCAGAGTCGCGGCTATATCGCGGGCTATAAGGCACTGGGCGCAAACCCGACGCCGCTGCCTTATAACCAGTTATTTCTGGCGCTTTCGCAAGATCTGGTCGACGGAGGCGATACGTCACCGGAGCAGTTCATTCAGGACAAATTTTCCGATGTCGCGAAGCATTACTACCTGACCCACGTGAACTACTTGCCCGTGGTGCTGGCAATGAGCAAGAGCACCTGGACGCGTCTTTCGCCTGACGAGCAGAAGGCGTTTCAGGCGGCAGCCGCCGTCGCTGCGGACTATGACATGAAAGAATACAAGCGCGAGTACGACGACGCGCTAACAACGATGAAGAAGAACGGCACCCAGGTGACCGAAATAAACACCGCGCCGTGGGCCGCAGCAACCGAAAGGGCGCGCGACGGCCTGCTCAGTGGCATTCCCGATGGCAAGGCGCTTTATCAGGAAATCGAAGCAGCCGACAAGTCCGCGGTCGCTTCCAAATGAACGGGGAGCGCCATGGAAAAGCTTGCGCGTAATCTCCTGTTTATAGACGACCTGGTCCTGAAGATCACGCTGTTCCTATGCGGTGGACTACTTCTCACGATGGTGTGCGTCGCTGGCCTCGGGGTGGTCTTTCGCTTCATCCTGCAGGACTCGCTGTCGTGGTCCGACGAGCTCGCGGCTTATCTGTTCGTGTGGCTCACGTGCCTCGGTGCGGCGGCAGGAGCCAAGCTGCGGGTTCATCCGGAGGTGCGGGTGCTGGCCGACCGTTGTCCGCCCATCTTCGCGCAGACACTGGCGGACCTTACCGACTGCGTAGTCCTCGCGCTCGGCGTGGTGTTCGTTATGTACGGTGGCGAGATGCTCGAGCTGATAGGCACGGAAACCGCGACTTCTTTGCCAGTTTCCATGGTCTACCCCTATCTCTCGATTCCCGTCTGCGGCGCGCTGCTGGTCTTTCATTCCGCGGTGCGAATCGCGGTTTCCCATCTCGCTCCCGGCGCGCAAACGAGGCCCTCTCTGTTGCAGGGCGTCTCCGAACATATCTGAGGTGAATCAACATGTGGGCACTCGCTCTAGGCGCCGGATTTCTCGGCTTGGGTGTACCGGTGGCCATTTGCATCGGCATTGCGGCGACGATTGCATTGACGCTGAATGGAACCCCGCTCCTGGTGATTCCGCAGCAGCTGTTTGCGAACCTGAATAACGTCGGCCTGCTGGCCATCCCGTTCTTCATGTTGACTGGCGCCATCATGGATGCGGGCGGCGTCTCGCGCCGGATCATCGACTTTTCGCAGGCGCTTGTCGGGTTTATGCGCGGCGGCATCGGGCAGGTGACGATCGTTGCCAGCATGTTCTTCGCCGACCTCTCCGGTTCGGCGACTGCGGACACCGCAGCGATCGGCTCGGTCATGATTCCGGGGATGGTCAAGCAGGGCTATTCACGCGCGTTCGCAGTGGCGCTGCAGTCGGCCGCGGGCTCGCTCGGACTGCTGTCGCCCGTGTCGATGAGCATGCTGGTGTATGCGTACACCGCCAACGTGTCGGTCGGCACGATGTTCGTCGCGGGGATCGTGCCGATGCTGCTGGTGGTGATTTCCTTCATGCTCGTGAACTATGTCACTGCCGTGCGCCAGAACTATACGGCGGTCGAAGCGTTTTCCGCCGCGCGGCTGTGGGCCACGTTCAGACAGGCGATCCTGGCACTGCTGACTCCTGTGATCATTCTGGGCGGCATTCTCGGCGGCGTCTTCACCCCGGTTGAGGCAGGCGTCATCGCGGCGGTCTATGTGACGCTGGTGAGCGCCTTCGTCTTCAAGTCGCTCAAGCTGTCGCACTTCAGGGAAATACTCACGCGCACTGCTATCAATACCACGCGGGTATCGTTTCTTCTCGGGCTCGCGTTTGTGCTCGGCCGCTATCTGATCGAGGCGCAAATCCCGCTGCACGTCGCCAACAGCTTTCTCGCCGTGACGACCAGCGCGTTCGTGTTGCTGATCCTGATCAATCTCTTCCTTCTGGCAGCCCATACGGTACTGGAAACGATCTCGAGTATCGCGGTGGTGATCCCTGTGTTCCTGCCGCTCGTCGTGCAGATGCATATCGACCCAGTCGTGTTCGGCGTCATCGTACTGATCAACTCGGCCATCGGCATCAACCTGCCACCGATCGGCTTTTGCCTCTTTACGGCTGCATCGATCGGCGGCGTGTCCGTCGAAAAAGCGACTCGGGCGATCCTGCCGTTCATCTTCGCGCTGGCGGTCGACCTGCTGCTGATCATTGTCTTCCCGCATATCCCACGCTTCCTGCCGAACCTGCTTGCAATCAAATAACACGAGGACGATGGGCCACCGGCTGCACGCGCCCGGCCCAATCTTCAGAACTTCGTATGCGGCGACTGTTCGCGCGCACAAAACGATCGAAATACCGAGAGGCTCATCATGAACACGGCTCACATCGAACGAAGCGACGCGGCGCCGGTCCCGCTGGCCTCAGGCGAGGACCTGCAGTACCTGAAGCTGGAACAACCCGTTGAGTTCGTCTGGTTGATCACGTTGAATCATCACGACAAGCGCAATGCGCTGTCTGTGCCGCTGCTGGAGGAACTGGCGCGCGTGCTCGCGGCGGCCGAAGTCAACGACGACGTCAGGGCTGTCGTGCTCACCGGCGGCGAGCGTTTCTTCAGCGCGGGAGCGGATATCGCCGACATGGCGGCACGCGGGGTCGCAGCGTATGCGGACCCGGTGCGCCTCGCGAGCTGGAACGCGATCGAAACGTTTCCGAAGCCGCTGATCGCCGCGGTCAACGGCTTCGCCATCGGCGGTGGCCACGAGCTGGTGATGCTGGCCGATATCGTCGTCGCTGCGGACGACGCGACCTTCTCGCAGCGAGAAATCGTCATCGGCGCGCTCCCGGGCGATGGCGCCACCCAGCGCCTGCCGCGGGTGCTCGGCAAGACACTGGCGATGAAACTCGTGCTTACCGGCGAGCCGCTGACGGCAGCCGAGGCCGAGCGCCACGGGCTGGTGACCGAGGTCGTCGCGTCGGCACGCAGCATCGCGCGCGCTATCGAGATCGCGTCGCTGATCGCCGCGCGCGCGCCGCTCGCGGTCCGACTGGCCAAGCGCGCGGTGCTCGATTCGTTCGAGACCAGCCTTCAACGAGGCCTGGAGCGCGAGCATCAGGCAAATCTCGACGTGTTCAAGACCGAGGATCGCGCTGAAGGCCACCGCGCATTCGTCGAAAAGCGGCCGCCGCACTTCAAGGGTCGCTGATCACTGGTGCGTCGCACATGCGCCTTTCGATGGCGATTGGCAACGCTTGCCTTTAGTTCTGACCGGCATCGATGCAGGTATCCATGCCGCGGTCTTTCGAATGTTCAGGGCGACGCGGAGTTCAGCATGGCCTCGGCCCACCTCGCCAGATAGCCGGACTCACGACGTAACGGAGATTGCATGAACGGGCTGAACGGTATCCGCATTCTCAGCTTCAATCATTTTCTGATGGGACCTTTAGGCGTGCAGCACCTCGCCGATTGCGGGGCCGAAGTCATATCGGTCGAACCAGTCGACGGCGCATTTCAGCGCAAGTGGGGCGGCGCGAACCGCGCCATCGATGGACAGACGATGCTGCTTCTGATGGGTAATCGCAATAAGCGCAGTCTGGCGCTGAATCTCAAGGACCCGCGGGCGATCGATATCGTCATGAGCTTGCTGCCTCAAGTCGACGTTGTCGCCGAGAACTACCGTCCCGGTGTGATGGAACAGCTGGGATTGGGTTACGAGGTACTCAGGACAGTCAAGCCGGACATCATCTATGCGTCCGGCTCGGGATTCGGTCCGGACGGACCCTATGCCAGCCGGCCGGGGCAGGACCTGATCATTCAGGCCATGTCGGGTATCGCGACAATTACCGGAACCCGGCAGGACGGTCCGCGCGCGGTGGGCGTGTCCGTCGTCGATCATCACGGCGCTGCGCTGTATGCGAACGGCATCCTGACGGCACTGCTCAACCGTGAGCGTACGGGCGAGGGCTGCCGGGTCGACGTCAGCTTGCTGGCGGCTGCGCTCGATCTGCAACAGGAGTCTCTCACGTGCTTCCTGAACGGCGACGGCCATGACGACGTGCGACAGGCGGGGCGTCTATCAGGTTGGTACTTCCCCGCACCATACGGCATATACGCAACTGCGGACGGTTTCATCGCATTGTCGCTGAGTCCTCTCGACATCATCTATCAGATCCTCGAGATCCCGGAAAAGGAACGGATTCCCGCGAAGCGTGCATTCGACGCGCAGCAGGAAATCTCCGACCGGCTTGCGCGCCGGCTTGCGCAGGACACGACGGCGCACTGGTTGCCACTCTTCGAGCGGCATCATATCTGGCACACGCGCGTCAACGATTATGCACAGGTGGTCGCCGATCCGCAGGTGCGCCACTTGAAGAGCTTCGAGACAGTCGAAGGTGCAACCGGCAGCCCGGTGACGCTCGTCAATCACCCGGTGCGCTACAACGGCAGCGCCCCGGCTATCCGCACGCCGCCGCCGCGATTGGGCGCGCACACGATCGACATCCTGTCAGGGTTGGGAATGAACCGGCCGATGATCGACTCGTTGCTGGCGGACGGCGTAATCGGCGTTGCCAACGATGCCAAGGTCGTTGCCGCTGACGCGGCAAAAGGCGGAGTTGCGTGAAGCGAGGATGAAGCCGTCCATGCGGCGAGCGTGCCGCGCGTGTCGATCAAAACAGGAGAAGCAGGCATGAGTGACAGGTACAGGGAAGTCAGTACGGATGTGCTCGTTGTTGGCAGCGGCGGCGCTGCGTTGCGGGCTGCGCTCGAGGCAGACTCCAGCGGCGCTGACGTGCTGGTCGTGATCAAAGGCGAATTTCGCAAAAGCGGCGCTACGTTTCATAGCGTAGCCGAAGTAGGCGCCTTCAATGTGCCGGACGGAGCAGGGGATCCCAGCGATAATCCTGATGTTTTTCTCGCCGATATCCTGCATGCCGCTCAAGGCATGGCCGACCCGCGCTTGAGCGCGATTCTCGCGAACGAAGCGCAGGACTCCCTGCGCTATCTCGAACAGTACGGCGTAAAGTTTGAGCGCGAGGATGACCACTACCTGGTTTTTCGCGCATGCTTTTCTTCCAAGCCGCGCTCGCATGTGATTCATGAGCACTTCAAACCAATCGTGAAATCGCTGGGGACTGAAGCGTCCCGGCGAGGTATCAAGGTCATGGACCGGTTGATGCTCGTCGACCTGCTTTCGCAGGACGGCGAATGTCTCGGCGCTTACGCGATCGATTCGGATGGAAACCCGGTGCTGATCCGTGCCAAGTCGACGATTCTTACCACCGGCGGTGCAAGTCAGCTGTTCGCCCAGAACCTGTACCCATCGGACATTACCGGCGATGGCTATGCAATGGCTTATCGCGCGGGCGCGAGACTGGTCAACATGGAGTTCATGCAGGCCGGTGTGAGCGTGCTGACGCCTTTCGTCAACCTGTTCGGCAACTACCTGTGGGACGCGCACCCGAATCTCACCGACCGCGATGGCAGGGCGTTCCTCCCCGACTATCTGCCGGCGGGGCTCGCTCAGGCTGATGTCATTCGGCAAAAAGAGCGGCACTTTCCATTCAGCTCAAGCGACACCTCGCGCTACGTCGAAATTTCGATTCAGAAGGCACTCAACGATGGCCGCGGCACGGTTGAAGGCGGCGTGTTTCTCGACTTCGGTGGATGCGATCTCGAATCGATACTGGCCGACAAGAGCCGCAGCATTGCAAGGATGTGGCCACTAACCTGCCAATGGTATAAGGGGCACGGCGTCGACCTTTATCGCGACAGAGTGCAGATCACCTGTTCCGCGCATGCGATCAACGGCGGTTTATATATCGACGAAAACGCTCAGTCCAATCTGAAGGGTCTGTTCGCTGCGGGTGAGGTGGCAGCGGGTCCACATGGCGCCGACCGTCTCGGCGGCAATATGGCCTTGACGTGCCAGGTCTTCGGCCGCCGCGCGGGCCTCGCTGCGGCCGAACGCGCGAAAAAGATAACGCACCGCGCGACTACCGGGGCCCTGGACGACAACCGCACGGTCGCCACGCAATTCCGCCGAAAGGGCAGGCACACAGTGGACGAACTGAAAGCACGGATTCAGCAGTGTGCAAACCGGTATTTGCTGATCGTGCGCGAGGAAGCCGGGCTTCAGACTTTCAGGCAGGTCTGCAGGGAGACGCGAGACCAGTTGTTTCAGGACACGGTGATCGGCACGCCGGCTGAGCTCATGCGGGGCATCGAATTGGCGAACTTGATCCAGGTCGGTGAATTGATGGTTTCGGCATCGCTTGCCAGGCGTGAGAGTCGCGGCGGTCACTACCGCGAAGACTTTCCAGAGCGCAACGCGGACTTCGCCAGAAACATATTCCTCGAGCGGAACGTGCCTAAAGGTCTGTGGTTCGGGCGGCTGGCGGATCTGCCGTCGTAAGTCGGTAGCCGAGCTGGGCTACCGAACGCGTCGAGCCACGCAAATCGCTTCAGGTGGCCAGCCCCGCAGTGTGCTTCTTCGGTGAGAACTCCGTCCGCTATTGGCTTCCGGTCTTCTCAGCATGGCGAGAAGGGCGCACCGTTACCACTCGGATCACCCCCCACGGTGAACTGCTTACTCCAGCAGGTGCAGCGTACTCAGCAATTCGCTTCAGAAACATTCCACGTGGCGCGAATCAATCATGCAAGCACTATCTGGTCGTCCTCCTGGTCGATGTTATACGAGCCGCGCCAATTGGTGTACCAACGCAAGGAGCGCTGACGGTCATGCTGTCTGTCGCTTCGGGCAGACTGAGCACCGCGCATGACCTGTGCGGGCAGCGCGATTGCAAACGTCGTGTGAATTACGGTGTCAGCTCGCGCCCGCCGTCGTGCCGGACACACGCAGAGTGGATTCTGCTGACGAGCCCGACCGAGAGCGAGCACGCGCAGAACCGAAATAGAACGACCGTTCATGTCGAGGCCAGAGTCAGATGTCGTGCGGCAGCTATTTAGAAATGTCGTATCCGGGGTTGGGTTTGACTCTGTCTTTAACGGTTTGAATTCAGACAGCATGAAGGACAGCGGGTGAGCGGGCAGG
Source organism: Burkholderia ambifaria (assembly GCF_001443045.1). Lineage (GTDB taxonomy): Bacteria > Pseudomonadota > Gammaproteobacteria > Burkholderiales > Burkholderiaceae > Burkholderia > Burkholderia ambifaria_A. The sequence continues at coordinate 41,413 of NZ_LKPJ01000040.1, forward strand.
GCCTGTCAGTCCGTTCAGGCAGATCCTGCAGACCGACGGCGAGGTTTGCGTGTTTGCTTCGGCTGCCTGCGTTGTGACAATTCCGTGATCACACCGTTGATATCGGGCTGTGTGAATTCACGCTGCTTCTTCGTAGCGAAGATAAGGATTGTCCTGCATGGTTGCTTGCGAGCGTTGGTTTGCTTAATTTTGTTCTTTCTGTAGCACGGACAGACGGCAGCCGAGACCATGACGGTCGGGTAGCAGCGGCGCATTGCTGCGCCGCCGCCCCCTTGTATCTTGAAGTTGGGTTTAATGTTCACGATTTTTAATCATGGTAGGAGGCCGTGGAGCTTGTGGGCGAAGGTGAGCGCGGTGGGCAACGCGCAGCGTTGTCCACGGTAAGCTCGCCGGTGCGCCGTAGGCGCATCGTCCACAAATCCGCAGCCTGCCGTTGATTTTTGTTGTTGATGTTGGTTTGGCAAAGCTCGTGCAGCCTGCTGTCCCCTGGGGCCTGCAAGCCCGTTTCTTAGCAGATGGCGCACGAGCCGAGCCGCTCATCGGAAGCCCGAACAGTTGTCTGAATCCAATTCGCATGTACAAGGAGATGGACATGGACGCCTCTCTTTTCTCCGCGATGCATCGGAGGCGCGATGACGACTGAACGCCGCGTGGGCCTGCATGGCTGGATGCCGACAAAGCGCTGCATCCAGCCATCGGCCAGCGTATTGGCCGATCCCGGTCGTCAAGGGTTCGCTGGCGCCGGGCTGCGCCCGCCCTTGACCACCGGGTCCTGGCCGGCTGGGCGAGGAAGAGGAAGGAGGAGAAGCCTCACGATCCAACGGCATCACATGTGCCAAAGTGGAAGTTCTGACTAACCACTTGGGACGACGGAGGCTTCTCATGGACAAGCTTACGACAATTGCGGTGGATCTGGGAAAGCGCGCATTTAGCGTGTACTGGGTGAATGCCGAGACCGGCGAGATCGGTGCCAGGACGATGACCCGGGCGAAGCTCGAGGAATTCATCTGCTTCACCACCGGTCGTGGATCGGCATACGGCTGTGCGCCGTCGCCTTCGGTGAAGCTAGCCACCAACACGGCGCTCTGGCACAAACAGTCCGACGACATGGATCTGAACTGCGGTGAAGTGGTCGACGGGACCAGGACGATTGAAGAACTCGGCGCGGTCCTGTTTCAGCTATTGCCCGACACCGCCTCGGGCCAGCGCTCGCGCAGCGAACAGCACGGGTATGGACAGAACGAATTCGTGCCCTGGCAAATCGGGGCCATTACCTGATCTTCAATCACTGAATCACGCAAACATCCCAGCATGAACAAAGTCATCAAGGCAGCACCCTATCGCGGCGTTTTCCCTGTCGCGCCGACGATCTTCGACGATCAGGGCAATCTTGACCTGGAGGGCCAGAAACGCTGCATCGATTTCATGATCGACGCCGGCTCCAATGGTTTATGCATCCTGGCAAATTTCTCGGAACAGTTCTCTCTGTCCGACGACGAACGCAGCACGCTTATTCGCGTCGTGCTCGATCAAGTTGCCGGGCGCGTTCCCGTGATCGTTACCACCTCGCATTTCAGCTCGCAACTCTGCGCACAGCGCAGTCGCAACGCACAGGATGCGGGTGCGTCGATGGTGATGGTCATGCCGCCGTATCACGGGGCGACTTTGCGTGTCGCAGAGCGAGGCATTTACGAGTTCTTCAGCAAGGTCTCCGACGCCGTCGATATTCCGGTCATGATCCAGGACGCGCCGGCCAGCGGCACGACCTTGTCTGCGCCCTTCCTTGCCCGTATGGCGCGCGAGTTGCGCAACATCTCTTACTTCAAGATCGAAGTGCCGCAAGCCGCGGCCAAGTTGCGTGAACTGATCGAACTGGGCGGCGACGCAATCGTCGGCCCGTGGGATGGCGAAGAGGCCATCACGCTGATGGCCGATCTCGACGCCGGTGCAACCGGCGCAATGACAGGTGGTGGTTTTCCCGACGGTATCCGCCGGATCGTTGACGCTTACGCTGCGGGCGATACCGAACTGGCTGCAAGTCACTATCAGCAATGGCTGCCGCTCATCAACCATGAAAACCGTCAGGGTGGTCTCGCCTCCTGCAAGGCGTTGATGAAGGAAGGCGGCATCGTCGCGTCCGACGCGGTTCGTCATCCTTTCCAGCCCATGCACCCGGCTACGCGCGAAGGCCTGCTCAAGATCGCGCGTCGCCTCGATCCGTTGGTGTTGCGCTGGGCCAGGTAATCGCTCCGGCAAGCGCCTTCTGAAACTTGAATTCAGGCGATGCATGCGCATCGCCCTTCAGTCTTTCCAGGAACAACCCATGCAGATTTCCGGCAACCTGTTGATTGGCCAGCGGACCGTGCGCGGCCATCAGGGTGAAATCAACGCTATCAATCCGGCAACGGGCGCGTCGCTCGAGCCAGTTTACGCGGGCGCTTCCCTCGCCCAGCTAGAGGAAGCTTGCGAACTGGCGGCGCAGGCGTTCGACACGTACCGCGAGATCCCACTCGAAACGCGTGCCACATTCCTCGAGGCGATCGCGCAAAACATCCTCGACCTCGGCGACACACTGATCGAGCGTTGCGTCAGCGAGAGTGGCCTACCCTGCGCGCGTATTGAAGGAGAACGGGGACGCACGGTCGGTCAATTGCGGATGTTCGCGGCAGCTGTGCGTGACGGTGACTTCCTCGGCGTGCGCATCGATCCAGCTATGCCCGAACGCAAGCCGCTCCCACGCGTCGATCTGCGTCTGCGCCATATCCCCATCGGCCCTGTTGCCGTGTTCGGCGCCAGCAATTTTCCGCTGGCATTCTCCGTTGCGGGCGGCGACACGGCGTCGGCATTCGCGGCAGGCTGTCCCGTGGTGGTCAAAGCACATTCCGCTCATCCCGGCACGTCCGAACTCGTGGGGCTCGCGATTCAGCGAGCCGCGCGCGAATGCAGCATGCCTGAAGGCACCTTCTCTCTCGTTTTCGATAGCGGACTTGAGGTCGGCAAAGCGCTGGTCGCCAATGCGCGTATCAAGGCAGTAGGTTTCACCGGTTCGCGCCGGGGCGGTACCGCTTTGATGAATATCGCAGCGGCACGCGCTGAACCGATCCCTGTCTATGCCGAGATGAGCAGCATCAATCCGGTGCTGCTCTTCCCGCAGGCGTTGTCAGCCCGCGCTGAAGCAATCGGCAAGGCGTTCGCAGCCGCGCTTGTGCTTGGATCGGGTCAGTTTTGCACCAATCCCGGCCTGGTGATCGCCGTCGATGGCCCCGATCTCGAGCGATTCCTCATCGCCGCGGCAACCGCGCTTGCCCAAACACCGGCTACCACCATGCTGACGCCGGGAATTCACGAGGCGTACGAACGGGGCGTTGAACGGATGAGCAGCCATCGCTCTGTTCGAACGATCGGGCGCGGCGCCGTGGGCACCTTGCATCAGGGCCAGGCCACGTTGTTCTCGACAAGTGCCGAAGACTTTCTCAGTCATGCCGAGTTGCACGACGAAATCTTCGGCGCGGCGTCCCTCGTCGTTCGCTGCCCGGACATCTCGACCATGCGCGCCGTGCTTGAAGCCCTCGAAGGGCAATTGACGGTCGCGCTGCATGTTGATGCAGACGACTACTCCGATGCACAGACGCTGATGCGCGTCATGGAGCGCCGAGCCGGCCGCATTCTGGCTAACGGCTTCGGGACCGGCGTGGAGGTCGGGCATGCGATGGTGCACGGCGGACCTTACCCCGCCACTTCGGACAGCCGCTCGACCTCGGTGGGTAGTCTTGCAATCACGCGCTTCCTGCGTCCAGTCAGCTACCAGGATGTGCCAGATGCGCTGCTGCCGGACGGACTCAAGAGCGCCAATCCCCCAGGGCGTAACTGGCGAATCGATGGGAAGCGTGTTTGAGGCAATCGTAGCCATGGACTTCCCAAACGCAGCGCCACGCTACGCGCACAACAATCCATGGCATGGCTGATTCGGCAGAGCGATCTCGTGGATCGACAGTCGCGAAGCCAGGTCGGTCGGCTTCAATTGCAACTTGCTGCGGCCTTCCAATAGTCCGTGCTCGGTAATCCGTGGCAGGCCGTGACGGATCCGAGCGTCGTCAAGCGCGTGCGCAAGCTGCAGGTCGAGCGGGCGCTGTCGCTCGATCTGTGGACCCGGATGCGCGCGACTCTGGCCGAGCGCAGTGCGCTGCAGAGCCCGATCGGCGCGCGCTGCTGCTGGTGATGGGCGATGGCGGCCTGCGGATCGCCGAGGCGGCGGCGGCGACGCGATCGGCGCTGGCGTGGCTGGCGGCCGACGACGACACGCCGGCGAGCTGGCTGCTCGAGGTGATCGGCAAGGGCAACAAGCAGCGCTTCGTGCCGATCAGCGACGAATGCGTCGACGCGCTGCGGGCGCACTGGCGCGACCGCGACCAGGACTTCGACGCGAGCGAGGCGGCCGGGCCGCCGAGTGTGCCCCTGGTCGCGCCGCTGGTGGTGCCCCCGACGCCGCGGGCGCGGGCAAAATTCGGCGGGCCGGCCGGCGCCGGCGAGCGTGCCGCGCCGGGCGGCTATTCGGTGCGCGGGGCGCGCGGCCTGACGCAGTGGGCGATCGCGCAGCTGCTCGCGGGGATGCCGGATCTGAGCGAGGCGGAGCGGCGCAAACTGGCCAGCACGTCACCGCACGCGTTCCGGCATACGGTCGGCACGCAGATGCTGGCCGCCGGCGTCGCGCTCGAAGTCGTGCAGCGCACCCTCGGTCACGCGTCGCTCGGCACGACGTCGATCTATGTGTCACCCGAAGAGGCGCGCCTGCGCCGCGAGGCGGCCAAGTATCACGCCCGACTGAGCCGCGCGCCGTGACGTCCCGGCGCGGGCGGCCGTCAGCGCCCGCCGCGCGCAGGATGCACGGATCCGGACCGTTCGCCGGCGGCACGCTCGACCCGGCGGAGGGGCTGGCCCGGCGCGCCCGCCGCGCGTGCCCGAGGTTGGCCGGCTCCCGGTCCAACCCGCGCGCGAGGCGAACCACGGATGGTTGACGACGCGCACCTGCTCAGCGTGTGGCGCGGCCGTCACGTTGGCATGGGAGGGCGGGGTCACGCTCCCAACATCGGAGGACGCGCCGGGGCGGGAGTCCGACGCACGCAAAAGCAAGGGCGCCGAAGCGCCCATGCTTGGGGAGATTACAGCGTCTCAAGCATTTGCATGGTCTCAGGATGCTTTTCGACCAACTTGATGAGCACGGCGGCCTGAGCATTCGGCTTAGCGCGGCGCTGCTCCCAATTCTGATAGGTTCTTTCGTTCACGCGCAAGCGACGCGCCATCACGGCCTGCGAGGCCTTGATCGCCTCCCGAACCGTACGAATCTCATCGGCGGTCACTTCCACTTTTTCAGGAATTTCGACCTTGACCGTGTGAAGGGTTGCCTTTCCCTCATGAGGGGCCTTCAGATCGGCCATGCCCTCTTTCAGCTCGGCAAACAGGTTCCGTTTCATGCTCCACTCCCTTGGCTTATCGATTTGCAAGCCGGATCACCGCTCTCAGCAATTCAGACGGGGCATTTCGCTCGTCCTTCGATAAATCGCCGGCTTCATCCTTCTCATACAAGGTGAACATCCAGAACGGCGGCCCCTTGATCCAGTAGTAATAGATCAACCCTGATGCCGCCGTGCTTGCCTTTACCGCGGCACTTGTCGCCAAAGCGAAGCTTGCGCAGGCCGCCAGTACCCTTAATCACGTCCCCGGCTTCCGGGTTCTCCATGAGCGCCGCTTGAAGGGCACGATATTCATCGTCCTTGAGGTAGCTTTCGCGGTGTTGACGGAAGGGGGGAAGTTCGACGAAGGTCGCTTGCAGCGCACAAACTGTACGCTATTTGCGTATGGAGAACAGCCTGGCGGGTGGGTCGGCTGGGTGTGCGGGGAACGTCGCGCACCTCCCATAAACGGGTTCCCAAGACCAGTGTCCGGGCTTCAATCTGAGGCCGAATTTTTCCCAATCCGATCAAAGTCCACACCGATCCAGGATGAGGACGGCTGGACAGCCCGTCGCTCAAGGGTTTGCGGGCGGTTTACCAGGGTGCGACGGAATGAGGTCCCGCGCGGGCGGTGAGGTGAGCTGTTAATTTATCGTTATGTAACGCAAAATGGAGTCTCCAGACAGGCAGGGGCAAGCATGGCACGTGGCAAGGAGATTTCGTTACAGGATCGTCCCGTCCCGGTCAAACGTGGCCGGGGCCGGCCACGCAAGCCCGACGCCATGACGAACGCGCAGCGCCAGGCGGCATTTCGGGCCCGGCACCAGACGGCAGGAGAATCCGTTACTGTAACGAAAAAAAAGCATGATGAGCTGGTGCTCGAATGCGAGCGCCTGCGCGAAGAACTGGCGCAGGCCCGTCGCGCGGTCGCCAAGCGACGCCGCCGCGAGGCGGGCGAAGGCGTACTGCCTGCTGCGTCAGCGGTGTTGATCCAGCCGGTGCCGGACACGACCGAACGGGATGAGAAGCGGCTGGCGGTGACGCTTGGCGTGCGCGAGTACTTTTCACTTGAGCGGCTGGCGGTACATTACGGTCTCCCGAAACGCGCAGTGCTTGAGCGCCTGCTCTGGTGGGCCGATGACAGCACGGTGCGGTCCTTTGGAGACGATGATGCAGCGTTTAACCGTTACTTGAATCGCGTACCAAAAAATGGTGAAAAGTAACGCTGAAACGGGAGATCCAACGGACACTGCTACGCTCGATATCGAGATGGGCGCATTCCTGATCGGATACGCCCGAGTCTCGACGCGCGACCAGGGCTTGACCAACCAGGAGGCGCAGCTACCCGCGGCCGGTTGCGGGCGGATTTTCGCCGAGAAAATCACCGGTACCCGCCGGCGCACTCGCGGCTCGACCACTTGCGCGCCGGCGACGTTGTTGTTGTGACTCGCCTCGATCGGCTCGCGCGGAACATCCGCGACCGGCTCGACATTGTCGAACGTATCCGGACCGTGAACGCCGGCCGACGCACTCTCGCCGAGCCGTGGCCGACACGACGCCGCCGGCCGCATGGTGTTGACCGTGTTCGGCGGCATGGCCGAGTTCGAGCGCAGCCTGATCATTGAGCGCACGAGCACCGGCCGCGCAGCGGCCACGGCCCGCAGTACGAAGTTCGGCCGCAAGCCGACACTCACGCCGGCCCAGCTCGACCATATCGATCGCCTCGCGGACGAAGGCTACACGAGCATGCAGGAAATCGCCGCGCTGTTCGGCATCCACCGAACGACGCTGTTTCGCCTGCTGTCGCAGCGCGCAGAGCGCGCCGGGTGACGATGGCGAGTCGAATTAGGGGTGCCCCAAGATTCGGACTTTTTCGACCGGGCGTTCAGGGGGCGTTTCGAATGTCGCTGACCACCCAATTCAGCCGTCCGGCCTGCGTTTCCTTGGCTGACGGCTTCTGAAGGTACATCGGACGATCGATCGGCCGGCCCAAGTGTCGGATGACCGGTCGAAAAAAGCAGCAAGGGTCGCCCTCTATCGGAACGCGCTCGCTCGAAAATAGCCTTGCTGAATCGCCAGAAAGCGGCAGCGGCATAAGTACCGAGCCATTTAGGTGTCCAATACCTGCCGCCGAGATTTCGCTTTACGTGTGGAGGGCCTTCGCAACTGCCGGTTGTGAAGAATGTCGCGCGCCGATAAAGAGCAACGCCGCAAGCACGACGACACTGCTTAGCAGAATCAGGCCGGCCACGCCGGATCCGAAGCTCGCGTCGGCCCATGCCTTCACGTTTGGCGAGACGAAATTGCCGAGGTTGCCGATCGTGTTCACCATCGCAACGCCGGAGACCGCCGCTATCCCGCCGAGGCGGTTCGTGAGCATCGTCCAGAAGATCGGTTGAACCGCCCACAGTCCCGCGACAGCCACGCACAGCGCGACAACGGCGACGAGCGGCGACGCTCCGGCCGACACGAACATGGCAACAGCGGCAACAGCAAGGCTTATGCAGCCGAAGAGCGTCACCCGTCCCGTACGTCCGGCGGCTTTCGGGACGGCGTAAGTCGCGATCAGCGCACACGCCCACGGAATCGCGACCACGAAGCCCACCAAAGCGTTCGGCCCCGTGCCCAGCAGCTTGCCGATGAACGTCGCCAGATAGAACACGACGACAGACACGCCCATCTGGATCAGGAAGAACACGAGGCCAAAATACAGCACCGTGCGATTCGCGAGCGTCGCGCCGAAGTTATGCGGGCCATGAGAGACCTTTGCTGCATCTTCAGCTTCGAGTGTGACGATGAGTTCACGCTTTTCTTCGGCATCCAGCCACGCGGCATCGGAGGGCTTGTTGTCGAGATAAAAGTACGCCCACACGCCGACCGCCGTCGCTGCGAGGCCTTCGAGCATGAACATCCACTGATAGCCGTGCAGGCCGAGCATGCCTTCGAAGCGCAACAAGTAGCCCGACAACGGGGCACCGAACATGAACGCGAGCGGCGCGCCGAAGCAGAAAAGACCCATGGATTTGGCGCGGCGTGCGTCCGGAAACCAGTACGTCAGATAAAGAATCACGCCGGGAAAGAAGCCTGCCTCGCAGGCGCCGAGCACGAAGCGCAGCACCTGGAAACTCGTTGGCCCCTGCACGAACATCGTCGCCGAGGACACAAGCCCCCACGTCACCATGATGCGGCACATCCAGATGCGCGCGCCGACCTTGTGCAACGCGAGATTGCTCGGCACTTCAAGCAACACATACGCGATAAAGAAAATGCTCGCGCCGAACGCAAACGCCGCATCCGATATGCCGACGACGTCGTGCAGCGCCTGCTTCGCGAAGCCGACGTTCGCGCGATCCAGAAACGCGAGCACGTACATGAGCAGCAGAAAGGGAATCAGGCGACGCGTCGCCTTGTCGGCCGCACGATTGGCAGCCGCATTGCCGAGGGAATCAGCTTGCATGAAGTGTCTCCTCCGATGAACTTTTCAGGCCTGTATCGGCCTTTTCGATTGAGGTGTCAGGCGTCGTTCCACGCGCGCCGCATGAACGCGGCGCTTTCGCGCATCGATGCGAGCGGTTCGCCCTTGAAGCCGCATTCGGCGCTCAAGAGTCCGCTGTAACCGCACGCTTTGAGGTTGCCGAAGAACGCCGGATAGTCGTACGTGCCCGTGCCGGGATTCAGACGCCCCGTGTCCGCGAGATGGATATGCGCGAGCCATTCGCCGTGCGCCTGAAGCTCATCGAGCGGCTCGCTTTCTTCATCCATGTGATAGAAGTCCGCAAGACCGCGCACTTCATCGTGACCGAGCAGCTTTGCGAGCCGCGCGCCATCGCCGACGCTGTTCACCAGATTTGATTCCTTGCGATTCAGTGGCTCGATGACGAGCGTCGCGCCGGTGCCGCGCAACGCATCGGCGCACCAGGAAAGCGTCTTCAGGAATTCGTCTTCGGCTTGGCGCTGCGACCAGCCATCGGGGATGTTGCGTGTCCAGCCGCTGCCGAGCACGACGATGTGTGCGCGTGCGATCGTCATCAATTCGACGACGCGATCGAAGTACGCACGATTGCGCCGCTCGTCCTTCTCCGGCCCGACGATGTGCGCATCGTGCGGAAACAGATAGCTGAACGCGAGCGCGGGCAGCGGCAAATCGCCGACGCGTGCCTTGGCATCGCCGAACGCCGCGTCGTCTTCGAGTTTCATCGGCACGAGTTGCGCCTCGATGTAATCGAGCCCGGCCTCTTTCATCAATGCGGCGTTCTGCAGTGGCCCGCACCAACCGAATCGGGGTGTCTTCGTCATGTCGTCTCCTTGCTTTTCGATGGGTTCAGTAGCTCAGCTTCGCGACCGAGCGCAGCACTTCCGGCGTGGTGGTCGGAAAGCCGAAGAATTCGAGGTAAGCGGGAATCTGCTCGAACAGCATGTCCGAGCCAACCTGGAAGCGGCAACCGCGGGCCTGTACGGCCTTGAGAAATGCCGTCATTTCGTTCTTCATCACGACTTCGCCGACGAAGGTGTCCGGCGCGATGCGCTCTACATCCACCGGTAATGGATCGCCGTCGCTCATGCCCATCGGCGTCGCGTTCACGACGAGGTCGTAGCCGGCCGGATCGTTGCTGCCCGTCGTGACTTCGAGCCTCGGGTAATGGGTGCTGAGACGCTCTTTCAAGCCTTGCGCCGATTCGGCCCGCGCATCGAAGAGGCTGAGCCACGCCACGCCTGCCGCAGCCAGCGATGCGGCGATCGCCGATCCCACTCCACCGCAGCCCACGACAAGCACGCGTGCGCCTTCGAGCTTGCACCCCTTGCGCCGTACTCCGCGCACGAATCCTTCGCCGTCGAACATGTCGCCAATGAGGCGTCCGTCCTCCCCGCGCCGCACCGCGTTGCACGATCCTGCGATCTTCACTGTGGGCGTGGCGTCGTCGAGCAAGCCGACGGTCGTCACCTTGTGTGGCATGGTGACGAGCGCGCCACGGGTGTTCTCGAGCGCGAAAATCGAACGGAGGAAGGCCGGGTAATGCGCGGGCGTGCAGCCCATCGGTACGACGACGGCATTCACGCCGGCGTGTTCGAAGTAAGGGTTGTAGATCATCGGCGACTTGAAGGCGTGCGTTGGATAGCCGATGTGGGCGACGAGGCCGGTATTGCCATTGATCATGCTTGTCTCCGTTATCAAAGCATGACCGAAGGTTACTATCGCCGATCCGAAGTACTATTATTCGAATTTGCATCCCATAATCACCAGATCATGCTTAATGAACCGATGCTGGGCGATCTCCGCCTGTTCTGCGAAGTCGCGCGCCGGCTGAGTTTCGTCGCCGCGGCGCACGAGTTCGGCAATTCGCAGACCCACGTCAGCAAGCGCATCGCCTTGCTGGAAAAGACCCTCGGGGTGAAGCTGCTCCACCGCACGACACGCCGCGTGTCGCTCACGACCGATGGCGAAACGGTCAATCGCTGGGCGCGCGCGATCCTGCAGGACGTCGATGCGATGCGCGACGATCTGTCCAGTCTGCGGGTAAATCCCAAGGGGTCACTGCGTATCAGTTCAAGCCAGCGCCTCGGGCGCAGTCACATTGCGCCGATCGTGTCGCTGATGAAAAAGCGCTATCCCGATCTCGAAATCTGGCTGGAGCTGATCGACCGTCGCGTCAATCTCGTCGATGAGGGTTTCGATCTCGACATCCGCGTGGGCGCGGTACAGGAACCGGGGCTGATCGCGCACCACATTGCCGTCAGTCCGCGCGTGCTGTGCGCGGCGCCCGGCTACCTCGACGCACGCGGCCGCCCGAAGAGCGTCGACGAACTCGCACAGCACGACTGTCTCGTCTTTCGGGAACGCGACGAGCCTTTTGGCGTGTGGCGTCTTCTCGGACCGGGCGGTTGGAGCACGGTAAAAGTCACGGGTCCGCTTGCTTCGAATCACAGCGACGTTGTTTTGCGCTGGGCCCGCGATGGTCACGGCATCGTGATGGTCGGGCAGTCGTATGTGGCGCGAGCACTCACCGAAGGCACGCTCGAGCGCGTGCTGCCTGCGTGGGAGCAACCTGCGGATGTGTGGGCGATGTCGGCGGCACGCGCGGCGCAATCGGCGAAGGTGCGCGTGTGCATCGACTTTCTCAAACAGGAACTCGCGCACGGCGAGTTCGCGCTCTGGAAACCGTGAGCGACGCCTCAGCGCAAGTTGCTGAATAACTGCGCCACCGTCTCACGCAACCAGCGATTGCCCGCTTCGTGGTGATACCTGGCGTGCCAGTGCTGCCGCACGGAAAAGCCCTCCACAGGAACCGGACACGGATGGATCGCCAGGTCATTGACCTGTGCGAGCGTCTGGCCGATATGCCGGGGCAGCGTGGCAATCAGGTCGGTTGTCTGGATGATCGCACCCAGTCCCAGAAATCCCGGCAACTCCAGCACGATGTCCCGCTGAATCTGTTCCCGTAACAGCGCCTGCTCCAGCAACTGGGCGCCCGTGCCCGCCGCGATGGCGACATGTCCCTCTGTGCGGTATTGCTTCATCCCGAGCCGGGTGCGCACACGCGGATGATGCCGATTCGTCAGGCATACCCAGTCCTGCGTATACAACTGCTGCTGGTAAATGCCGCCGCTAAGCCACGGCACATGGCCGATCGCAAGGTCGGCCTCGCCTGATTCCAGCGCGCGTTCAGTGTTGCCGTCTATCCGTGCGGCCTCCAGGCGGATGCCTGGCGCCTGCGCGCGAATGTGCGCCAGCATTCGGGGAAGCAGCGTGATGTGGCTCGCGTCGGTCATGCAGATGCGAAACCGGCGTTTCGCGGTAGCGGGATCGAAGGCGATTTCCCACGCAGCGAAGCGCCGCAGTGATTCGAGAATTTCGCGGCACGGACCGATCAGCGCGTCGGCCTGCGGCGTCGGCGCCATGCCGCCGGGCGTGCGGATGAACAAGGGATCTTGCAGGAACTCACGCAGACGTCCTAGTCTTACTGTGTCAATAAATTCATGCCATTATAGGAACTTCTTCATCCATGACGTGAGGAATGATGGACTGGGAGACGTCATTCGAGGCGTATCTGGAACATTTGTGTGAAGCGCTTGGGCATAGCGACCGCGAGTCAGGATTGAGAGGCTATTGCCAAGGGCTGATGCTGCCAATTCGGCGCAAGAGCGTCGAGCCGCTGGCGGCACATCTGGAACCGGAGCATGTGAGCGCGCGGCACCAGTCG
>NZ_LKPJ01000044.1 GCF_001443045.1 Burkholderia ambifaria
CACCGAAAGTTTCTTCAACAGCCTGAAGAACGAACGGGTGCATGCTACGCGATACCGTACCCATCAGGAAGCGATGACGGACTTGTTCGAATACATCGAAGTGTTTTATAACCGCAGTCGTCGTCATTCGTCGCTCGGCTTCATATCGCCGGATCAGTTCCTGCAAAACTGGATCAAAGCTCAGCAGACCAAGGATGCGGCTGCATAACCAAGGGCCTCTGGAAGGCGAAAAACCGAGGGAACCTCAGATCGTCCCCTCCAACGCCTACAACGATCCCTACGTGATTTGTCCACGAACAGGTTGCGCTTGCCACCTCGAGAAAGGGCCTTGCATTCACCCGGATGAATACGAGGTCCCCAACGCGCAGATCTCGATGAGACATTTCTCGGCCAGCTTGAGCCGCATCGGCAACGCCGCACGACGCGCAGTCATTGATGGTGGTGGACATAGCGACGTCCTCTGTTTGTGTTATTAGGCGCAGCTTGTCACGGGGTTCCATGATGCGCACTCTTTTCGTACAATTTTGCGTAAAATGGTCTATCAGGTACTGTATTTCAATACTTTCATGACAGAGATTGCTCGACTGGTCGCAACGCTCAAGCACCGCTTCAAAGCGGCGGGGCTTACCTATCGAGACGTCGCACGCGCGCTGAACCTTTCTGAGCCCAGCGTGAAGCGCCTTTTGGGCAACGGACGCATTACTGTCGAGCGCCTCGCCGAGATTTGCGACCTGCTGGGCCTGACGATGGCCGAGCTTCTGCATGAAGCCGAAGCGTCAACGCCTCGCTTGCACACGCTCACGCCAGAGCAGGAGTCGCGGCTCGTCTCGGACGAAAAATTTCTACTTGTGACGGTCTGTACGCTCGATCACTGGTCGGTAGATGACGTCGTCTCGACGTATCGCCTGACCGCGGCGGAGTGCATCAAGTATCTGCTGGCACTCGACAGGATGGGAATCATCAAACTGAAGCCTGGCAACCGAATTCAGCCGCTTGTAGCACGCGACTTTGACTGGCTGCCCGGTGGCCCGATTCGACATTACTTTTCCCAGCGTGGGCTTCCCGACTTCATGGATAGCAGGTTTGACACGCCAGAAGAGTCAATGAGCTTCATTCACGGCATGCTGACGAAAGAAGCACTCAACCAATTGAACGACGAATTGTTCAAGCTTCGGTCGAAGTTTTCAGCCTTACACGACCAGTCATCCTCTGCACCGTTGCCGGAAAGGAGCGGAACTGCCCTCGTTCTAGCCATGCGCATGTGGGAGCCAGAGGCTTTTAGAAGGCTTCGACGTACTACAGGGGTAGCTGTCTCCAGGAAGAACCGGTAGCCAAGTACGGTTGTCGTCGATCGCCGGCCGACGCCTGCTGTGAGAGTCATCTCGGTTGCAAGGGCGATTATCGACGGGTTGAATCCGCAGCCGACAGCCGCCGGTCGTGATCTCCGGCAACTGGCCGAACGGCGAACTTCGAGCGGTCCCGTTTGGCCGGCTGGTAAACTCGGGCAGCCAAAGCCACTTTTTCCGGTCACATGAGCATGCAACCCACCGCAGCACCTGCACCCGTCACCCCAATGATGCAGCAGTACCTGCGCCCTATCTGACAAGCCTCAGGACACAAAGCTACTCCAGGACCTACGCCCCCCACCTTTTGAGGATCGGTCGTTACGGGCGCCGGGCCGGGAACGCCTTCAATGCTGAACTACTCGATGGCCATGCCGCGAACGCAACGCTGTTGCGCATGGCTTGGAATCGCTGGGTGGGACGTAGATTCCCGTCAACCCGCTTTGGGTGCAGCGCTTGTGTTCTCTATGGTCGATGCGGCTGCTTCTCCGGCAAAAAGACTACGTGGTCCCATTGCCTTTCCGCTTCATAAAATCAAGCAGAGCTGCTATCAGAAAAAGGAATGCTGCAGCGCCCATCAATCCGTACAGAAAGTAGTGCTCGCCAGCGGTTAGGTACACGACTGATCCGTGCGTATCTAATGGAAAGATCCGTCCACTTTCAGGGCGAGCAACCTTGCTCCGATTGGCGTCAAAGTACAGCCAGACAAAGACAGACGAAAACCAGGTGCACAACGACGCGTACGCTATGGCCTTAATTGCACCCATCGTCATCTCCCTTTGGTCCAAAGGTAAACTCGGGCGCTCTCGCCGCGAATTCATGAGCAACGTTACCTTGGAATTCAATCATCTCCCCGCGCTCCCCTAGGGCGCATGAGAGGTTCGAATCGTACATAGTCATCGAAATTGCTAAAGAAGCGAGAGTACACTTCAGAACCGTGCTTGATTGACTGGTCGAGTATCTCTTGAACATCGACCACGCGCTCCATCGACCAATTTATCTCCTGGCCAGCCTCATTCAAGTAACTGTGTGCCTGAGATTTTCCGTATTCCTGAGCGGCAACTCTGGCATCCTCAATAGACTCAGCCTCCAAAATCACGACGTTTTCGCAAAATTGGTCTGCCGCTTCGTCCCCGACGGTCGCTTTCTTCAGAATTAATGCCGAAAAGTACATTCGAGTCGCTCCTGGCAGTCAGTCGTCATCGTCCGAACTCGGGTACGCAGCGAGCCCGCCAGTGACATGTAGTATCAACTTGGCACGCCTCGACATCTCTTTGAACTTTACAGTCATGACAAGTCTTCCGACGAAGCACGGGACCGATGCCTGGGGCAGCGTCGATACAGTCACAATCTAGACTGTCGATCGCAAATGGCATGTCGGGGTTAGCACTACGTTGAGGGTTGTGCCTGCAGCGCTACGCCCACGAGCTGGGACAAGCCCCTGGTCGCAACCGATTCCCCCTAGCAACTCGCCAAACGGCCAACTTCGCGCAGATGCGTCGGGCCCACTGGTAAACTCGGGCAGCCAAAGCAACTTTTCTCGGTCACATGAGCACGCAACCCACCGCAGCACCTGCAACCGCCACTCCAATGATGCAGCAGTACCTGCGCCTTATCTGACAAGGCATAGATCGAAAAGCTACGCTACATGTTACGCCGACTCTAGTTGCAATTGGCTGCTCGCTGCGCACTGCACGCCTTAACACCAAAACCAGTGCCATCGATAGACTCATACAGGGCCGGCTGTTTGCGCGCTATCACCAGTAGATCACGGAGAAAAACAGGACGAAGATACGAAATCGCCTTCGTGGGGGATCGCCAGGGATATCTTATGAATAATAGTTATCGGGCTTCCCGTGGCTCACGGATCTGCCTGCTCGTACTCACAACCCCTGGCATTGCATTATTCCTTTTTACGGGCTTTGGAATCATCAAACGAGAAAACCTTCTCGTTGCGCTGGCATTTTTCTTGATGGCAGCTCTGCTAGCGGTATGGCTGACATTCATGCTGACCATGCGCGTTGATCTAACTGAGCAGACTATTGTTCGGTCTTGGTTGCTTGGCTACAAGGCCGTACCGATATCACAAATTACTAGCCTCCGCTGGAGCGGATCGCGTGGACAAACCATATTGAGCGTCGCATACGGCAAACCAAGGCGGTTTATTTTGCTCTCTAGCATCATCGCCCCAAGGGCAAAGTTGCTCGAAATTCAAAACGACATCCTCGCCTTGCGCGGCCTCGCAGGTGAGACGTTGTGGCCGCCGATGTCAACGGACGTCGACATCGATAAAATGTTAGAGCGAAAACGCGAATGATATTAATTCCACGAAATATGCTCGATACTGCCCGATTTTTCTTCGTCGCGATTGTTTTCTTTGGTTCTTGGCTTGAGGCTATGCGGTGGCTGTCCGGTTGGAAGAGTCTTGAGCCGTACGAGACGAGCCGGGATGCCACGAACGAAAGGCAATTCTCCAATGGCTCCTATCGCTGGGTTTCGTGTCGAGCAAAATGGACAAGATTTACCGTGGCCGTTGAACTCTATCCTCAACACTTATGGCTACGACCCAGCTTTCCCTTGAACTTGCGACTTCCCGCGATCTGCGTACCTTGGGATGCCATAAACGCGTCACAAAGAGAGATGTTCTTTTCACGCACGGTCACATTACGTATTCACGGTTGCTCTACAGGTCTGCGCTTTTTCGGCGCGGCAGGCCAGCGAATTCTGACGGAAGTTGAAAATAGCAAAAAGCGTACGCACACGAGCTAGGACAAGCCTCTGGTACACTCAGGCTGCCAAGCAACTTTTCCCCGGTCACATGAGCACGCAACCCACCGCAGCACTTGCAACCGCCACTCCAATGATGCAGCAGTACCTGCGCCTTATCTGATAAGGGCAGGCGCATAAAGCTACGCTGAAACCAACGCCCGCACTTTTGTGGGCGGGCCGTTACCGACCGAGGCTGTGTGAAAACGCGTTGATCGCCTAGACTGAGTCAACGCATTCAGGATGGGGGGGCCATGAAGCGATTCGTTGAAGGCGATGACCGCAAGCAGGTAGCGCTATTGCCCGAATGCCTGGACGATTTCGTTGCCGAGGATAACCCGGTCAGGATCGTCGAGGCCTTTGTCGAAGAGCTTGATCTGAACACACTTGGCTTCACCAGTGTCACGCCTTCGACGACAGGCCGACCCTCCTACCATCCGGCAGTGCTACTGAAAATATACATCTACGGCTACCTAAACCGGATTCAATCAAGCCGACGCCTGGAACGTGAATGTCAGCGCAATATCGAGCTGATGTGGCTGACTGGCCGCCTAGTGCCAGACTTCAAAACGATAGCTGACTTTCGACGCAACAACGGCGCAGGTATTCGCAACGTCTGTAGTCGGTTTGACGTGTTGTGCCGCGATCTCAAGCTGTTCTCCCAGGCCATGGTCGCCATCGATGGAAGTAAGTTCAAGGCCTCCAATACACGCGACCGAAACTTTACGACGGGCAAGATCGATAAACGGCAGCAGCAGATCGAGGAAAGCATCCACCGTTACTTGAGCGCATTAGAAACGGCCGATCGAACGCAGCCGCCCGAGGTGGAAGCCAAAACGACTCGACTCAAAGAGAAGATTGCGCAATTGCAGGGGCAAATGCGTCACCTTGAGCAGATCAAAGAGGAGTTGAAGACGCTGCCTGACGGACAGATCTCGCTGACGGATCCTGATGCCCGTTCCATGGCGACCAGTGGCCGTGGTTCAGGGATGGTCGGCTACAACGTGCAGATCGCCGTAGATGCCAAGCACCATCTTATCGTTGCGCATGAGGTTACGAACGCGGGTAGTGACCGCGCGCAGCTAAGTCCAATGGCACAAGCTGCTCGTGATGCCATGGGTAGAACCAAATTGAAGGCTATCGCTGATCGAGGGTATTACAGTGGCCCACAGATAAAGGCTTGCGAGGACGCAGGCATTGCCGCCATTCTGCCCAAGGTCACGACATCCAGCGCGAAGGCTGATGGTCGCTTCGATCGGGCCGACTTTATTTATATTGCCCGGGATGACGAATATCTATGCCCGGCCGGGCAACGTGCGATCTACCGCTTTACTGGTCTGGAACATGGCATGTATCTACGTCGTTACTGGAGTAGCGCCTGTATCGGCTGCGCCATGAAACCACAATGCACGCCAAGCAATTACCGGCGGATCACGCGCTGGGAGCACGAATCAGTGCTGGAAGCTGCACAGCGAAGACTGGACCGAATGCCGAATGCGATGACGGTACGAAGGCGGACAGTTGAGCATGTGTTCGGAACGTTCAAACACTGGATGGGCTACACGCACTTCCTGACTCGCCGGTTTGCCAACGTGAGCACCGAAATGAGTTTGCATGTACTGGCATACAACCTCAAACGCGTCATAGCGATACTCGGGTTCTCGAAAACCATGAAGGCGATGCGGCTGGTGGGTGCGTGAAGCACTCCAGGGTGCGCTTACATGCCGGGGGACGACAGCAACTCGGCACTGAAGCGATGGCGACACTCCTCGTTCACCTGAAGGCTGCGAAAATGCGGCACGGGATCTGCGCCCGCCGACGCTGAGTTACGGGTTTCCACACAGCCTCGACCCGGAACGGTCAGTCAGCTTTCTCTGCAGCGGACGTTCGCAATTCGCGCCGATGTGATGTATCGAATGTGAAACAACTTCGCAATCACTCGGACTGAATATGCCGGTGACTGCCGTAGCCCACGACAGTAGGCGGCCATTCAACGGGGCTGGCACGACTATTGCGATACCGACGTCGCCGAGGTTTGATGGGACCCGAGCGAACAGCGAATGACACTCCTGCCCCTCTGAACATGGGCAATCGAAACAAGAAAGGCGCGGCTAACGGGAACCTCAGAGTTTCGATAGCTGCTGTCTTGTAGTTGCTACGTCAAACGGGGGATGCGATGAAATACTTGATTGCAGTAGCGGCTCTTGTTGTAGCGGCTTCGTCCGTGCAAGCTGCGGACAGGGCTAAAGCGTGCGCTAAGGTAGCTGACGTGATGCATGCAGCTGCCGAGGCTCGAGACAGAGGCGTCCCAGAGAGTTTGTTGAGAGATAGTGTACCGAGGATGCTCAAGCATACACCTTCGCTGATATCAGACGTTCAGGGCATGGTGCATGTCGTTTACGAGCAACCGAGCCTATCGCCGGGCGAAACGTGGTCGGTTGCATTTAAAAGCTGTATGAGGGACTAGCGGCTTTTGACAAAAAAGCAACGAGACGACGTGCGGCGCTGTTAACGCGCGGCGCTGAGTAAGTCCCACCAGAGTTCGGAATATTAAGTAGGTGTCAGTAGGCGCTAAGATGGGGCCCGTAGCCGCCTAATGACGAAGCTATTAACGAATAGCAGGGGAGTGCATGCTGCGGGTAGACATAGGCCGGGTTACCGACCCGAAAATGCTTTCGCCGATTGAGATCGTGGAGGCCTGCGGGCAGCACGGGCGGTTGGTTGTCCAGTTCAGCGCGCCCGAAGCCTACTGCCCGGTGATCCTGCAATCGCTGAACGAAGCTTGCCGGCTAGCCGGGGACCGCCTTCAGGTCCGGTTCTACGGGCACTACTCGACGCCGTTCGATGCAGCATTGCTGCGCCATTTGCCCGAAACACGCGACCTTGCAGTCGATTGCCTTTCCGAGATCGTCCATGAAGAAGAAGTCGGCCTGCTTCCAAAGCTGAAACGCCTGAGTTTCGGGGTTTTCAAGCTGAATCGGCCCGACTTCCTCGACACGATCGACATTGGCCGACTTGAGCGGCTTGTGCTGGCTGAAAACCATAAGCGGAATATCGATCTGTCGCCTCTAGCGCGGTGCGGATCGCTGACCGAACTATTCATCCAAGGCCATTCAAAGGGTATCGACGCGATCGCGGGCCTACCCCGCCTGCGCAAGCTGACGCTCAGTTGCTATGCAAAAAAGCATCCGCTCGGCTTCATCGCGGCCATCTCGGACTTGAGGGAAATGGCGCTGATCCTGGGCGGTCGCGACGACATCGACGACCTGTCCAGTACAACCATCGAGATGCTGCAAATCCTGCGTGTGCGCGGGCTTTCCACGTTGGGTGACCTATCACGCTTGCCCTTGCTTTCTGTCCTGCGCATTGAGGACCAGTTGCAGCTTTCGAGGCTGGACCTGTGCGGCGCGAAGTTGGAACGGCTGTCGCTGGTCAACTGCCGGAACCTAGCCGAATTACCCGGACTGGACGTGCAGGACCGGCTGCGGGAGTTTCACGCTTCGGACGTGGCGCTTGACCTGAATGCATTGCGTGACCGGGATTGGTCCCCGGCTACTCGTTCTGTCAGCCTGTTTTCGGGCAGCGTGAAATGGAACAACGACGCCAAGGTCCGCCTGGATGCACGTGGGTTAGGCGAGAAGGGTAGCCTCTGGCCATAATTTACCCTTCTCGACGGTCACGCGCCCTAGCGCCTGCCCCAACTCAAGGCGGCAGTAATGGAATCCCTACCGCGGGTGCTTCCCCGTTCCTTGATTTCGTTTGCTTGATATTGCCAACAGGCTCTAAGCTCCGGTCTGCACTTGCAGCTCCGCTATTCAGAATTTTCCTCTGGCGGCCGAGCAATCTGGGGTCGCGTTAGGCATCGCGGCCAAGTTCCACTGCGATGTCCAATGACCGTTCCTGGCCGGACAGCGACCATTGGTCGATCGCCATCCGGTAGTGCCTGCGTTCAATCTTCAGTCTGCTCCGCCATCTCGAGCGCATCGTCAACCTCGATACCAAGGTACCGTACTGTGCTCTCAAGCTTGGTATGGCGGAGGAGCAACTGAACGGCACGGAGGTTCTTCGTGCGGCGATAAATCAGCGACGCCTTCGTCCGGCGCATAGTATGGGTGCCGTACGCGGTGTCATCCAGCCCAATCGACGCGACCCATCGATGCACCAGGCGCGAATATTGACGCGTCGAGATGTGCGGGGAGTCGTGGAGCCGGCTTGGGAACAGGAAGTCGGCCGGCGTCAGCGTTGCCACCTTGATCCATGCCTCGATGCTGTCTCGAGTCTGCTCGGTAATCTCGAACTGAAACTGAACCGGCCGTTGCGTTTTCTGCTGCATGATCGTCGCCCGGCTGGCGACGTGGTGTCCATGACAAACGTCGCAGACCCGCAACCGGGTCAGATCGCATGCACGCAGTTTGCTGTCGATTGCAAGATTGAAAATCGCAAGGTCGCGGACCCGCGCCGAAAGCTGGAGCCGGATACGAATCGCCCAGATTTCCTTGAGCTTCAGCGGAGGCTTCTGTCCCGTGAGCCGGCCCTTGTTCCACGGCACCCTCGAACGTCCTTCGTTAGTCGCCTTCATGACTATCTCCTTTCAATTGAAGGGAGATCCAGTCTGAGCTAGACATCAGCGGGCGCTGTCCGACCCACTGCGGTCAGTGGTATCGACCGATAGCCGTCGTTCATTCGCTTCTAAACATCTGTGCAGTCACCATTTAGCTGCTTGTAATGCGTACCCCTTCGCTGCTTAAGCGCTGCAGAAACTGATTCCGTGCCACAGATGCGCTAGCCCAAAGATCGACAAGATCCCCCTCCCAAAGAAGAAATGTGGCTCTTAGCGGTATGTAGATGTATGCGCTCATGCCGCAACGAAGCACTGTGGCGCAACACCCAAGCATGTCATCTGCTTCGCTGGCCTCGAAGAGTTGGCCAAAGCCGTCCCACGGGTTTAGCTTGCCGGAGCATGTCGATTCCATTTCCTCCAATAGTGAATTCTCAAGCTCCCCATACCTCGACCAATCCGTGACCTGGAGCAAACAGGTTCTCGGCGGTTCAAGATAGCTGCGAATGCCGTCGACAATCACGGAAGCTGCCCCATCGTTTTCCGGCACTGCGAATTGCAAATACGATGTGTGGCCTAGTCCGGCNAGCATGTCGATTCCATTTCCTCCAATAGTGAATTCTCAAGCTCCCCATACCTCGACCAATCCGTGACCTGGAGCAAACAGGTTCTCGGCGGTTCAAGATAGCTGCGAATGCCGTCGACAATCACGGAAGCTGCCCCATCGTTTTCCGGCACTGCGAATTGCAAATACGATGTGTGGCCTAGTCCGGCCTTCCCGTACGGCGCTTCAATACATTCTTCGTTTTTCAGCCACGTCGAACAATCGGAAGGGGGCAGCGATTTCATGTCGGTACCCGAGCATGTTGCGCAAGTAGGAGGTAGATCCAATTGTCCACCAATTAAGTGGTCGCGTCTAACGTCTGAAATTGGCCGTACGCCGACGTTCCTCCCCGGTGTTTCCCCGGAAATCCGCGATGAACCGCTTTTTGTCCGTTCGAACCGCGTAACAGGTCGGTGCTTGACGTTGTGGGCGAAAGCTATACGTTTTTCTGGAGCTTTCTCGGTTAGCCCCCTCAACCGGTTGACGCGAACGCAGGCCTGAACAGTCGCAAACGCGGCCGTTTGGGGTGCGACGAAAGCTGCTGAATTTCGCCGTTCTTTCGGTCCGCCGGCGGCGCGCGCAGCTTGAACAATAGCTGCATGTCCGAAATTGCCCAGAATCCGCCAACCCCGAATCAGGCGCCCGTCGAACGTCCGGTGGCTGATGTGCCGGCGTCTCGCCCGAGCGCGCAGATCACTGCGGAAGAGTTGCTCAAGGTCCGTCCGCTCGAAGACAACGCGGTGAAGCTGTTCTTCGCGTCGCTCGACCAACTGACCGGTCCGCTTGAGGCACCCGACGTTGCCGAAATCATGATCAACGATTACGACAACGTCTGGATCGAGCGGCGAGGTGAGATGCACAAGCTGGACCTGCGCTTCAATCCCGCGAAGCTGCAGGGCGCCATTCTGTCGCTCGCGTCGTCGGTCGAAAAGTCCGCGAAAGCCGGTACTGCGCAGGGGATCATCAACGGCGGCCACAAGAACCTCCGGATCGCCTCCGTGATGCGGCCGACCGCGATTGACGGGCATGCGCTTGCGATCCGGAAACATCGGGAATCGAACCTGTCGTTGTCGGACTACGTCGGCATGGGCGCGTTCTCGCTCGTCCACGCGCGCCGCGAGGTCGAGCGCGCGATCTTTCCGCCGGGTGCGCATGACGAGGCCCTGGGAGAAGCATTCCGGGCGCTGGTTCGATCGCGAGCGAACGTTCTTGTTGCCGGCGGCACGTCGACCGGCAAGACGACGTTCCTGAACGCGCTGAATGCGGAGATTCCGCCAGAGGAGCGTGTCATCACGA
Organism: Burkholderia ambifaria; assembly: GCF_001443045.1. Taxonomy (GTDB): domain Bacteria; phylum Pseudomonadota; class Gammaproteobacteria; order Burkholderiales; family Burkholderiaceae; genus Burkholderia; species Burkholderia ambifaria_A. The sequence continues at coordinate 10,568 of NZ_LKPJ01000044.1, forward strand.
TCGAAGACACGATGGAACTCAAGCTGTCAGCGCCGAATCGTGTGCGGCTGCTGTCGAACCCCGACAAGGGCGTGACCACGCAGGTCTTGGTCGCCCTGTGTCTGCGCTTCCGGCCCGACCGAATCATCGTCGGTGAAGTCCGGGGGGGCGAAGCCTACGACTTCATTCAGGCACTGAGCACCGGCCACGACGGTGGCATGGGCTCGATCCACTCGAACGATGCGCGCGGCGCGCTGAGTCGTCTCGAGAGCCTGGCAATGCTCGGTATCCCCACGGGGAGCCGCTGGGAGCTTGCCGACATGCGCAAGGCCATCGCGGATTGCTTTCACTACGTCGTGCACCTGCGTCGCACGGGCGAGCTGCGCCACGTGTCGGAAGTGCTCGCCATCAAGGGTTTCAAAAACGGGGACTACGTCCTCGAGCGCGTTTTCTAACCATACGGGGTTTCCAATGAAGAAGTTGTTCAATGCTTTTGCTCTCTCGGCGCTCGCCAAAACTGCCAGCGCCTTCCTTCGACCGGTGACCGCCAAAGTACGCAGCGCGGCGCACTACCTGTTCGGTCGCGGCCAGATCCGCTCCACGTTGATCGCAGCTGCGATCGCGTTTGCCACGCCGGCGGCGCATGCAGTGGATCTGAGCGATCTCGGCAACGCGGCGTCGATGATCTGTCTGATTCAGGGCTATGTGAGCCAACCGGTGCTTTTCTGCATTGGCGTCGTGGTGATCATCATGGCCGCGATCATGATCGCGAACTCCGAGAGCAATATCGTCAAGTTTCTCGCGACCGTCTTCATCGGCCTTGGGATCGCAGCATGTGCGATTCCGATTGTGAAGAACCGCATGCACATCGACTACACCTGTGCGTAAGCCGAAGAAAGTCAGTCGTTCGCTGTCGCTACCCCGCCAGCTGGGCGGGGCGGAGCGCGGACTTGCTATCGCGAACGGAACGATCACTTCGCTGCTCTGCTATAGCGCGATGACCCCGACATTCCTGGTCGTCGGAGTCGGCATCCACTGGGTGCTCCGATGGCTGTCGTCGACCGATCCGTGGTGGAAGGAGGTGCTCATCGTCTACAACCGCTATCCGGACGTACACGAGCCACTCCCCACGACGAAGTTTTCGGTTCGCTTTAAGCGTCCCTACGGGTTCGATCAGGATCTGCAATGTTGAATTCGAAAATCAAGCGCGGCCCGGTGCAGGAGATCGCGCCGTGGGCGACGATGGTCACCCCGGAGCTGATCCTGGACAAGGATGGGTCGCTGCTGACGGTATTCACGTTCGACGGGATCGACGCCGACTCGCCGAACAAAGCTGATATTTCGGCAGCGCGAGACAACCTCGATCATGCGTGCAAGAACTTCGACCACCGGGTCACGGCGTGGTGGCGACTGTCGCATCGGCGTGTCCGTGGGGAAATACAGGGGGGATTCTCGTCCCGGATCGACGAGCGCATCGATGCCATCAACCGCGCGCACGTCGGCAGCGGCAAGTTCTTCCGCAATACCCATTCGCTGGCGCTCGCTTACACGCCCGAGACAGGCATCAACAAGATCTTCGAGAAGGTCGCGTACCACATGACGGTCGGCGGCAAGTCGGTGCCGGTCGCTCTGTGGGAAACCCTCCGGGACGTGCTTTTTGCGCGCAGCGCCTTCGCGTTCGACATGGAGCGGATCACGTCGGACATCAAGCGGTTCGAGGGGGTAATCGACGCTTTCAAGGGGGGCGTGACGCGTCTCAAGATGAAGCGCCTCCAACTGCAGAATGCCATGGCGTTCCTGCACCAGGCGGCGAACCCCTCCGTTCCGCCCCGCCGCGTCCGCTACCCGGTCACGATGCTGGACACCCATTTGACCGAGACGTTCGTGACGTACGGCACGGAACATCTGATGTTCGAGTCAGCGTACGGAAAGCGGTACGCGAAAATCGTGTCCGTGAAGGAATGGATGGGGTTTCAGGAGGCCGCACTGGATGTCTTGGCGGACGTCGACGCAGAGCTCGACATCTGCGTGATGTTCCGCTTCCTGTCGACCCACAAGGCGCGGGTCTACATCGAGAAGATGCGCAAGTTCTACAAGGTCGCGGCGTTCAACCCGCTTGCGATCCTGAAGAGTTTCTTCTCGAAGGATGAAAAGCAGGAAGCGGAAAAGAACGACAAGGGGCGTGAAATCCTCGCCGAAGAGGCCGAGAACGCACTCGCGAAGCTGGTGGCCGATGGGACGCAGTATGGGTTCGCCAACATCTCGGTGGTCGTCTATGGGGACACGGTCGAGGAGTGCGACGACAACGCGCGTGAAGTCGTCGGCCGCATCGGCAATGCGGGGTTCGGCGTCATCCTTGAGACCCGCAACATCCCGGCGGCATGGGCGACCACGTTGCCCGGACGGTGGGATCAGCAAAAGCGCCTGCAATTCGTCGAAACACCGTGCGTTTCCGACATTGCGCCGTTGCGCGGGGTCGAGGAAGGCAGTCCGGTCAACCAATGGCTGACCCAACAGACCGGCGAGCAGACGGGGCCGCTTACCGTTCTGCCCACGCGTCATCGAACGCTGCAGCGCGTGACGCTGCACCAACCGGGCGGCAAGTCGCACACGCTCGTGGTCGGGCCGATCGGGGCGGGCAAGACGATCTTCCTGAACTTTCTCGTGTCGCAGTCCGGGCGCCACAACCCGCGCCGGATCAAGTTCGACAAGAATCGGTCGACGCGGATTCCTACCGTGATGGCGAACGGTCGCTTTGTCGATGCGACCGGCCGGTTCGGCGCGGCCACGCCGGTCAACCCGCTTTCGCTGCTGGCGGACAAGCGGCACTGGACCTATGTGGCGGAATGGGTGCAGATGGCCATCGAGGATGAGGACTTCCACTGCACGCCGCAGCAGCAGACCGATATCTATCAGGCTGTCGCGACACTCGGCGGCGGCGAGTACGACCGCGAACTCTGGACGCTTTCGATGCTGAACACGTTGTTGCCGATCGAGCTGCGTGAGCGGCTTCAGATCTGGACGCAGGGCGAGAAGAACGGTCGCTTCTTCGATCACGTCGAGGATGCGTTCTCGCTGTCGGACGATATCGCGATCGAGATGGGTGACCTGTTCGAGAAGTACCCGGTCGCCGCCGCGCTATTCATGGACTATGCGTTCTATCGCATCTCGCAATGGCTGGACGGGAAGCGCTTCACGATCATTGAAGTCGAAGAGTGCGGCTTCTTCTTCCAGTATGAACGCTTCTATGCCCGCCTGGAACTGTGGGCCGTCACGATCCGCGGCTTGAACGGGACCCTCGTGATGGCGACCCAGTCGCTCGGGCAGCTTGCCCGCGTGAAGAACTTCGAGATTCTGAAGGAGAACATCCCGAACTTCTTCTTCCTGCCGAACCGGGACGCACGCAACAACAAGCACCTGTATCGGGATGTGTTCGGCCTGACCGACGACCTGATCGACATGATTGCCGACGCGGTACCCAACCGCGATTACCTGTGGGTGACGCCTGACCACGCACGGATGCTCCAGGCGCAATTCCCGAAAGAAGCCCTCGCCGTGTTGCGCGCCGACGGCGCCGCCCAACGGGTGCTCGACAAACACCACGACTCTGGCTCGCCGCACTGGCGTGAAGAGTACCTCCAAGAAATGTTGACTCTCGACTGATAGGTGATCCCTTGAAAATGCGCCTCCTCCGTGCCGCCGTCGTCGCAGCCTCCCTTTTCTCGGCCCAGCATGCCTCGGCCATGATCGTGTTCGATCCGACCAACTTCGCGCAGAACATCATTACTGCCGCGAAGGCGGTGCGTGGCGAGATCTACCAGAACACCAACATCATCTACCAGTACCAGATGATGGCGAACCAGCTGTTGCAGGCGAAGAATCTCGATCCCGCCGCGTGGAAGGCCGCGTATGACCAGATCAGCGGCGACATCAACAAAGTGAAGAATCTGGTCGGCACCCTCAACGGCCTGTACGGTGACCTCAAGCAGGGTGGCCAATGGGTTTCGCAGGTGCAGACATTGGTGAGCCGTTCTGGCAAGACCAATGAGCAGTGGTTCGCCGACATGAACACGCTATATCAGCAGAACGACAAGGTGGTGCGCAACCTGTTCCAGATGGGATCGGACATCATGCAGCACACCAACGATCTGGCGAAGCGCCGACAAGAGTTGCAGTCTCAACTGTCGTTGTCGCCGACCGCGCAGGCGACGGCGGAGATTACGACGCACTATCTCGACATCGTGACGAGCCAGAACGCCGACATTCTTCAACTCAATGCGGCGAAGGCGCAACGCGACTCGCAGAAAGATGCGCAGCAGGTTGAAGACGACAAGGAGAAGGCGGCTGACGCGAACCGCTTCATTTCGAAGCAGCACGCCGAGCGGTCCGCATATGGGTTCTGAGGCGGCAATGGCAAACGATTCTGCGAAGTGGTTGCGCCGCGGGGCCTTGACGCTGCTCTTGGTGATGCTGATCGGTGTCGTCACGGCTTCGAGCGCGTACGCATTCGATTGGCCAACGGCCACCTCGGGATGGAGTTCGAGCTACCAGCCGGGCGAGGTGGCAAAGGGGGCAATGGCGGCGATCGAGGAGATCGCGAAGATCATGAAGGATCTGATCGACCTCGCGGTGACGCTGAGTCAACCGCTTGATCAGCACGCCAACAAGATGGCTGGCGGGCTGGCAGGCATCACGATCGCACTCGCAGGCGTTCGGTATGCCGCAACCAGGGATCCCGTGGCGGCGTGGCAGTCGCTGCTTGAGGACCTGGCGATTCTCGGCATCTTCGGTTCGATCTTCCTGATGTACTCCACATGGGCGCCCGGGTTCTATAAATGGTTTAACGACATGGCGGTAGCGGTGTCCGGCACGGATGCACAGTCGCTTCCGTCCGCGATGGTCAAATCGGCGGGTTCGATCTTCGATGCGGTTATCGAGGCTTTCCAGGCCGCGCATTGGTGGAGCTACATCGCGCTGGCGATCAATTTGATGCCGTTGTTGTTCGCTTGGGGCTTTCTGATGATCGCGTCTCTCGTATTCCTCTTCTTCATCTCGCTCGGCACCATTCAGATGGCCGTGGGCATCGTGATGGGCAAGATCGCCTTGGCGTTGGGTATGTCGGAGTTCACGCGCGGCTACTTCAAGACCTGGCTTGATTACATGATCAGTGCGGGTATGTATATGGTCGTCGCGGCGATCCTTCAGCGGTTGGTGACCACCACGATTACGAGCGCGTTTACCAACGCGATCTCGAAGGGCCTGACCACACCGTATGCCGGATCACTGACGCTCGATCTGTCGATCTTCGTCCTGATTCTGTCGTTCGAGGTTCCGAAGTTCGCCTCCATGTTCGGCGGTGGCGCGAATGCGAGCGGCGGGGCATTCAAGAGTCTGACGAAGCTTGCGACGACGGGCTTGGCATGATGAGCGAGCCACGTCTCTTTCAGTCGGTCGATCGTTGCGTGCTTGTCGCCAACAACGAGCGGCGGATCGATCTGATCGCGCAATGCGCAAACGAAGTCAGCAAGGCGGAATTCGACCGCAAGTGGGTGACGCTCGTGCATCGGTGCGCCGATTGGTTCTCGTCCGTTCCGCTCAATCCGGATCTGTACCGGGAGCCCGGTGGTGCGTTCCGCTGCACGATCGAGACGGCCTTCTACGCGATGCGCCTTGCCGGCGGGCAGAAGTTCGGGACAAACCTCCCGTCGGAACGCCGGCGGCGCGTCGAGCCGCAATACAACTATGGCGTGTTCCTCGCCGCAATCTGCTCGTGGCTGGATGAGCCGTATCGGCATTTCGAGGTGATGCGCGAAGCCGATCAGCTGGTCTGGAATCCGTCGATTCACGGGCCGGCCGGGCCGTGGCTGGGGGATTGTCCTTACCGTGTATCGCGCCGACCGGCACCGCTTGCGGTCGAGCGGATGCGCACGGGCATGCTCGCGCAGGCGTTGGTCGGCAGCGAGCTGCTCGCGGGCCTGGATGCGGAGGTGCTGGCCGAGGTATTCGGTGCGATCAACCCGACCGCGAGTCCGGTCGGTGTCGAATCGTTGACCCATCGGGTGGTGCGGCAGGCGATTTCGACGGCGGCCGAGTTCGATCGGAAAGCGCAGCGTGGCGTGTTTGAACCGGTGAAGTTTGCCGTGCCGTCTGCGATCCACGTCGCGGGCGAGCTCGAGCCGGTGGTGGCGCCGGCCGCCGCACCTGCCTCGTCGACGGTTGCAGCGCCGCCGCCCGCTGCTGGGACGGCGGCAGGACGGGCGCCATCACCGGTTACACCCACCACGCCCACCGTCCCCACTACTCCCACCGCTCCAGCGGCAACCGCCGCGGAAGTGGTAACGACAAGCCCGGTCGGCGTGCCTACACCGGCGACGACGTCGTCGAGCGCACCTGAACGGGGCGCGTTGGTCGCGCAGCCGGCACAATCCGGCGCACCGTCAGCCGTGATCGATCCGGCCGAGTTGCATCAGGCTTCGCAGCATCGCGTCGAGCCGTCCCCGGAAGCCTTCGACGCGGTGCTCAAGGGCGCGCCGCGCATGATCGTGGATTTCTTCCGCGCGCTCGGTCAGGATGTTCAGGCTGGGAAGGCCAAGGTGCGGTGGAGCGAGTTAGGCCTGGTGCTGCCCAAGCGCCTGATCGGTAGCTACGGCATCGCGAGCGACACCCTGATCGAGCACATGCGTCGCCGCAGCCTGTTGCTTGCCAACGAGCCGATGGAAGTCACGCTAGCACCGCGCGCCGGTGAGCTGATTCAGGGGCGCGGCCTATGAACGGCTACATCAACCATTTCCGCCCGATCTACGAGCTCAGGGCCGCGCTCGCATGGCTGCTTGCGATCGTCGTGTTGCCGCTGTCTGGGATGCCGCATGCGTGGGCATTCGCGCTGATCGCCCTGGTGGCGTTGGGGATTCGGTCGGGGCAGGTCTGGCGCGCGCTGAAATTCCGCATGGCCATCTCGACGAAATGGCTGACGACGCTCGCCGTGCCCAAGCTGCTCGCGATCCAGTCGCGCATGAAAGCGGAAGCGAATGCGATGTTTCTCGGCACGGGCTTTGAGTGGACACAGAAGCACTGCCAGATTGCGCATGACATTCTTCGGATGCCGTCGACGGATATCCCGGGCCTTCCGAAGTGGCTGCCGAAGACCAAAACAGGACGTCAGTTCGAGGAGATGATCGAGCGGCTCTTTGCCCCGAAGGACAGTATCAGGGACCGCATGCCGCAAGGGGTCTCGTGGATCCACGGGCTCGAGCCGGCGAAGGGCTACGTGCCATTCCACTACAAGGCGATGGGCGGCCACACCGCGGTGGGCGGCACGACCGGTGCCGGGAAGACGCGTACCTATGAGTGCATTTCGACTCAGGTGATCCATCTCGGCGATGTGCTGCTCGACTTCGATCCGAAAAACGACAAGGAATGGAAGCTCCGGGTGGAGCGGGAGTGCAAGCGGGCGGGCCGGAAGTTCCTGTACTTCAATCAGGCAAAGCCGTCGGAGTCGATTCGCCTGGAGCCGCTCGATAGTTGGTCGCAACCTTCGGAGATCCCGAGCCGGATCGCGCAGCTGATGGAGGAGGGGCCGTTCCGCGACTTTGCGTACCTGTTCATCAGCCGCTCGGTAAACGGCGAGCTGTACATCGGCGACAAGCCGAACCTGCGGTCGATTCTCAAGTATGCCCAGTCGGGCATCGCGACGCTGCTGGAGAAGGCGCTGAAGCGCTTCTTCCTCGAACAGGGCCTGACGGATTGGGAAACGCAGGTAGCAGCCGACACGGTGAAGATGGCCAACAAGCCCGGCGTCTCCAAAGTGGACGGCATGGTCGCGCTGTACCAGGCACGGTTCGCGGCACTCGACCGCGGCCACGAGGCGATCGATGGCCTGATCTCGACGCACACGCACGACCGCGAACATTACATGCGGATCATCGCGTCGGCGCTCCCGCTGCTGCAGATGCTCGCGACCGGCGAAACCGGCCTGATGCTGGCGCCGAAGGTCGACGACTTCGAGGACGAGCGCGAAATCTGGACCATTGAGAAGATCATTCGCCAGAAGGCGGTGCTTCACGTTGGGGCCGACTCGCTGTCGAACAGCATCGTGGCGAAGGCGATCATGTCGATGCTGCTCGCCGACGTGTCCGCGGTGTGCGGTTCGATCTACAACTTCTACGAGACCCCGCCTGAAGTCGTTTTGATCATCGACGAGGTCGCGGAGGCGATCAACGAACAGGTGATCCAGATCCTGAACAAGGGGCGTGGCGCAGGCTTCAAGGCGTTCGTGGCATTCCAGACGCGCTCGGACATCGAGGCGAAGCTCGGAAATGCCGCAAAAATGCTGCAGGTTTTGGGCAATTTGAACAACCAGATCATCTTACGCTTAGAGGACACCGACACGGCGGACTGGTTCTCCGACAAGGTCGGGGAGACGGCGATCCGCAACCTGGTGATGTCGAGTTCGACCAGCACGGGTAGCGAGTCGCACGTTGGTGAATTTACGGGATCGGTGTCTCGCTCGCTCCAACTGGAGAAAGTACCGCTGATTCCATCCCGCCTGATACAGAGCCTTCCGAACCTGCAGTACTTCATGCGGATTTCGGGCGGCGCGGTGTATCAGGGACGCATTCCAATCCTAAATGGCTGAAAACCAAAGCATGTCTGTCGTCTTCAAAAAAATCATCCGCGACCATAAGCTTTCGGCCCGCCTGATCCCGGTGTTCACGCTGGCGCCGGAACTGGAGCTCGCGTGCACGTGCGTGGCCGACTTCATCGGTGAGAAATTCATCGGCAAGTCAGGCCCGCTCGTCAAGGAGATGCTCACGGAGGGACTCGAAGGGGTCAGGCGCGTACGAAAAACCGGCGATCCGCATGTTGCGTTCATGCAGGGGCTGTTCGCGTCGGCGCACCTGCTCTATGCCCGACGCTACGTTGCCCGTGACGGCGAGCGCTGCCATGTATGGTCACCGATGTTCGAGCCGGTCACGGTGTTCGAGGCGCGTCATGCACATCTGCCGACCGAGGTGGTCGACGAACGCTGCCCGGAGAACATCAGCCAGCGCTCCGCCGCATTCCAGCTCGCCGCGCGTGCGCTGACGGGCGAGAACTTCCGACTCTACTTCGAGGGATACGATGTCGCTCACGCGTTTTCTGATTCGGACGCTGGCCAGGGTTGACGACGATGTTGCGCGCCGAGTGATATCGACCGCGTCCGCCCAAGATGATGCGAACGCGCCGGTACCGGCCGAGTTCGCGCGTGGGCGCAACGCTATGGCCTACGCGCTCGCGATGTTCATCGGTCGCCGCCCACTTCACTTCTACGTGGGGCTGTTTGGTCTCGTCGCGTTTCCGAGCTACCTGGCCTGTCGGGCGATTGCATCCCTGCTGACGCTGATGGGAGGCAGCCATGGCGGATAGTCGGTTTGTCCGGCATGTGAAGGTCTGGTTCTTCTTCGTGCCACTGGTGGCCGTCGCGATCATGCCGGTCGTGCCGAATCGATCGTTATTCGAAATCCCGGAAGCGGAAACTCGCTCGGTGGTGGCGACGATCGGCGAGGATCGGGCGGATCGGGCTGTGGCGACCACGAACCGGTTGTTCAGGCGGTATTTCGTGGACACTGGGGTGGTGGCGGCATCGCTCGAAACGACGCGAGGCTCGGACGCAGATGATGGCGGGATGACCAATCTGGCCAGCACGTGGGTTCACAACTTCTGGCGGCTGGTTTATCGCGTGGTGTACCGGCTCACGATCATGAAGCTTTGGCTATTCGGTACGCTGGCCTTCTGTGTTGCCATGTTCGTCGACGGGACAGTGCGTCGGAAGATTCGGGCTGCTGCTGCGGGCTATGTGAGCCCGGTTTCGTTCCACCTGGCCGGTCACGGCCTTCTGCTGGTGTTCGGCGTTGCGTTCACGGTGTTGATCGCGCCGATCCCGTTGCTGGCGCCTTACTGGATCGCGATCGCCGGTTGCCTCGGTGTGCTGCTCTGGAAGGCGGCGTCGTCCTACCAGTAACGTCGTTCCTCGAAAAGGAGAACCATGCGAATCATCATTCATTCGACGTCGAGAGGCACGTTACTCGACTACAACGGCTTCTTCGGTTGGGCATTCTTTTCTCATGATTTGGGCGATGTCTTGGCCCATGTGAAGGCCAAGCAAACTGCTCGGACGTTCGTCGACGAGCCGGATGCGCGCGCGTTCATCGACCGAATTGACGGCGTCTCGAACGCCGATTCCGAAGAATTGTTTCCGACCGATCTCTCATTTGTTCAGGTCGATACCGACGTTGAGTACGCGCCGGTCGACGTGTGTGTTGCCGCCGGCGTCCCGTCGTGGACGGCTCCGGAGGTGAAGCCAGTTGCACCGTTTCGAATCGTTGCTCACACGGCCGACGTGGGCCACACGTTGGTGATTGGCTCCGTTCGTGCGGGTAAGACAGTTTTCCGCCCACACGCGCGGGCGGCCACGACGAAATAGGACAGAAAGCGATACGAATTTGTGGAGCTTTCCGCCAAATGCCCCTCAACCGGTTGAGGGGCATTTTCGTTTGGTCCTTTGTATGGCTCGAGTTGCCTTCGCGTCGACCTCGGGCAAAAGCGTGCAGAAATCGTCCATGTTTCGGGGCGATTCCGGGCCGCCACCTCGCAAGAATAGACGCATGCCGCGCGTGCGGTTACTCACCCCATCCAAAGGACCATGATGACCACCATTGACAACGAGACGCACGTCCTCGATGACGAGGCACGAGAGAAGACGGCAGAGCATCCGACGACCGGGCCGGTCCTGACTGCGGCCGCCGGCGGAGCCGAGGACGCCGCCATCGACCCGGCGACGCGGCCGACGACGGACGGCTCCGACGATGCCGAGCTCGAGAACGAGCTGGCGCGAATGGAGGAGGATGCGTCCACGCTGCAGAAGGAAGGCATGATCAGTGCCGCCGAGGCCGACGAGAAGCGCGAGCAGGTCGCGCGTACGCGCAAGCTGTTCCGCGAGCTGCCGCCGGCCGAGCGGGTCCGCATCATTCAGCGCCGCCGCGAAATCGGCCGCGAGCTGATGAACAAGCAACTGTCCGGCGCGGCGGTCGTGTCGACTGATGTTCGACTGAAGCACACTCGGCTCAAGCCGCTGTTTGAGCAATGGTGGCCGTATCTGAACCGGATGAGCATCAACATGCAGCGGTTTGGCCGGGCGACGTTCGGCACCGACGATCAGGAGACGGTGACGACCTTTTTTGATAAGCAGCTGAACGACCTCGAAGCGTACGTCAATGAGCAGCTTGAAGTGGCGCACGGCTTTCGGGAGCGAACCGAGACCGAGATGCGCGAGCGCGGCGACATCGTGTTCTCGCCGACGGTGACGAAACCGTCCCTGGACATCACGGTCGAGGCGTATTCGCGTTTCTCGATGCGGTTGCTATCCGTGATGCTGAAGTACGATCAGGTGATGGACCACTTCGACTTTCTGGTCTGGAACGGCGTGCGTGATCAGTCGGACGCCGACGAGGAAACGTCGCGCTTCCTGCGCAAGTTCCATCCGATCGGCGTGCGGGGCTACATGACGCACCTGCGTCTGATGACGACCGTCCGCGGTCGATAAGGGGGCGCGGTGAGTGCCATGCTCGACGAGCTGAACCCCCAACAGCGCGAGGTGGCACTCCTGCGCCGCCACTGCGTCGCGATCGCGTGTCCTGGCGCAGGGAAAACCAAGACGATCGCGACCAAGGCCGCGCGCCTCCTGGAGGATCCGGCCGCGGTGGTAGGTGCGGTGACGTTCAGTAAGGACGCGGCCCTCGAGCTGCGCGAGCGGATCCTGGCGATCGCCGTGCCGGACGCGAAGCGGCGGCTAATCGCCGGGACGTTCCACTCGTTGGCGTTCAAGCAGATCGGTCGGCCCGGCCGTGCACGCCACGATATTGCGTCCGACGGCGACCGGTTCGGGATGCTGGGTCGCGTGATCGCGGAGCTTGGCTTCGAGTGGAAAGTCGAGGAAGCGGTGCCGATCATCGAGCGCATCAAGACGAACTTCGGTCGGGCTGAATCCGGATCGGCTGAAGCAAGGCTCTATGCTGCCTATCAGGAGGCGCTCGAGCGCAACGGCAAGATCGATTTCCAGGACATGCTGCGGCTGGCCGTGGCCGGCATGGAAAGTGGCGATATCCGTCCATATCGCTTCACGGATCTGCTCGTCGACGAGTTTCAGGACACGGATCCGCTTCAATATCGGTGGGTCGAGCTTCACGCGCGCGCCGGCGCGCAGGTCACCGTGGTCGGTGATGACGACCAGAGCATCTACGGTTTCCGCTCGGCCTTGGGCGTCCGAGGCATGGAGAGCTTCTCCGGGACGTTCGACGCGCAGAAGATCGTACTCGGCAGCAATTACCGTTGCCGCTCGGAGATTCTGGCGGCGGCCGACCGCGTCATCCGCAATAACGTCGACCGGATTCCGAAGGTGTTGCACGCCGACCGCGGCGGCGGCGGCGCAGTGTCGTCGCAGCGCTTCGAGGACGAATACGGAGACGCCATTGCTGCAGTCGATGCGCTGCAGGCGCAACTGGCAGTAGGCCGGACGTGTGCGATCCTCGCGCGCACCAACCGCAACCTCGATCCGATCGAATCGGTCTGCCGGTCGCACGGCGTGCCGTACTACCGCGCGTCCGGCGGTTCTGTGCTCAACCGGCCGCAGGCTGCACTGATGTGCAATCTTCTCCAGATCGTCGAAGGTCGCAAGCAGAACGGTGTCGACGCGGTGCTCGGATACATGGGGATCAGTTCGCATGATCTACGCGCACTCCATCGGGACATGGGCGCCGAGTTCGTTCAGCGCCAGAAACAGGATCTGGTTGCGCTCGGCCTGACCGAGGACACGGCGACCGCGTATCGAGCGTTCATGAAGCGTCTGGCCGAATGGCAGTCGCTCTGCGAGCGGGCATTCCACTCGCTTGCGCTCGAAGGGGTGTTCGAATGGATGATCGGGTACGTGAAAGGGGATGCGGCCATCCGCGCGCTCCAGTGCACCTACGACGTGATCAGCCGCCTGAACGGCCCGTTTACCAATCGCATCGAGTTTTTGCAGCGGGACAACAACAAGCCCGGCGACGGTGTGTTGGTGCTCACGACGATGCACGGCTCCAAGGGGCTGGAGTGGGATCACGTATGGATCAGTCGCGCGGAGGAGGGCGTCGTGCCGGACGACAAGAGTCCGGAATCCGAGGAGCGCCGGCTTTTCTATGTGGCGATGACGCGCGCGCGGGAGAATCTTGTCATCACCTCGATCCAGAAGAACGCCGTTTCGCGGTTCGTGATCGAGTCCGGAATCGAATAAAAATCGGCCACGCGAGGTGGCCGACCTGCGGAGAAATTCGAAGCCTTATGGCGCCGTGTTTACGTCTTCTGCTTCGGCTTTTTCGTGGCACAGTTCCCACACTTCGACAGCTAAACATCCGATGAACAGCGGGACCGTGGTCATCAGGAGGTAGGTGATGAGCGCGATAGGAGCCTGGAGAAGCCAGATGTCGGCTACGCCTTCGTTGCGCCAGGCGAGCACGTAAGCAACGAAATGGACAGTGTTCCCAATCGCCTCGGTAGTGATATTGCCGGGGGATCCCCATAACCGTGCTAGACCGCTGACAGCAAGGGCCGCCGAAGCAGCCAGCGACGAGATGATGACTGCCATAGGTACCGCCCGCTGGACAATCGCGCCGAGGAGTTTACGCACGTTCTTCATGACGCGGTGAGTGCCGTGGTATTGGCGTTGTCGGTGAGTGGTGCGCCGGCCGTCGGCGCTTCAATGGTCAGTTCGCGCGGGACGCGTTTGAGCTGACCATTGAGCGCGGCTTGTGGCCCAAGCCGGATCGTGCCGCAGTAATAGACGTTGCCCTTCACCACGCCGTTGATCTCGAGCATGTCACGGGCATGCACATCGCCTTCCACGACGCCGTCGATGCGTACGATCTCGCCTTGCACCTTGCCCTTGATCATTCCGCCTTGCCCGATATGCAGCAGGCCGGCCGTCGAGATGATGCTGCCGCTCACGAGTGCGAACGCGCTCATCCCGTGGTCGAGGATCAGATCGCCCTGGACGACCAGACCGGTGGCCAGCAGCGTCACGTTGATGGTTTTGGGTTTCATGGTGGCCTCGTTAGAAGAGTTGGACGTCGCCGGACTTGCCTGCTGCCGGCGCTTTGGCGGCAGGCGCCGGCGTGGGCGCAGGCGCGGCGGGTTCGGTATTTTCTGCCGGTGCGGCGTGCGACCGCGCGGTGGCGCGGTGGATATGCCGGGGAGCGGCCTTCGGTGGTGCAGCAGGTGGGGCAGCCGGTGGCGGTGCCGGTTCGGTCGTTGCGGCAGCGACGGTCGATGCGGCGGTCTGCGCGACCGGTGCGGTCCGTGGGGCACGGATCGGTGCTGCTGCGGCCTTGTCCAAGTCGCTCGGCGCGGCCTGCTCTCGCGGCGATGAATCGGTGGGTGGCGGATCGTGACGGGCGGTCAACGAGCGCGGATCGACGCTTGCCAGCGCTCCCGTTTGCGCGCTGGCCGAACCGGCGAAGTCGGCCGCCGTCAGGGGGCGGGCGCCGGTGACAGCGGAAGCGGCGGCCGACGCAGGGCGGGGAGCTGGCGTGGTGGCGTCGTGCGTCGCCTCGGCGTGCGATGGTACGCGCAGTACCCGCCACAGCTTGGCGGCACTCACACCGCCGCCCGCAGCGAGCGCGGCGACTGCCACGGCAATGGCCACGGGCCGGACCAGACGCTTGAACCGGCCGAGGCGGGGCAGTGCGATCCGACGGCGATTTCCTTCGGGAGCCGGGAGTGCCGGCATGGCTTGGACGTGGCCGTTGATGTCGATCACGACCGGTTGGGCTGCGTACTGGGCGTGCAGCGCCTGAATTTCTCGGATGTCCATAGTTCTCCGCGTGTGAAGGCGTCTCGGTTGCGGACGCATATACGAGATTGCGAGATTGCTCACGCGTGCGCGGTCGGTCGACGAGCGAGCGCTTGCCCGTGCATCGCACTCGGGCACATAGTCTTTGCCAGCGTAGCCATTCCGGCAGCGTGTCAAGTTCATCGGGCGATGAACGTTCAATCGCGCAGTGTCCCGTCTACCTGGTAGCGATCGTTGTCGGGCATGCAGACGAGCGAGATGTGCTTGATCCGCCCCTCGGCGTTCGCGAGGATGGTGGCCCGGTCCTGCGCGGTGATCTTTTCGGCGAGCACGGCTTCCATCGTCGCCACAAAGAGCTTGTCGTATTGGGTGAGGCAACGGACCAGCAGACCCGCGAGTGGTCGCGTGACCTTCAGTTCAATATGCTCGGCGGGGAAAGCGATCGTCCGGGCCTGGTGCTTTTCGACCCATACCAGCGCCTTACGGAGCCAGTCCGACGTATCACGCAGCGCGGATTCGAGCGCATGCGTTTTTCCTCCGCGCGCGACGGTGATTTTCGACGCGCAGAAGTTGTAGTCGCCGCGAATGAAATTGCGGGCGAACTGCGAGCTGTAGCGCAGCACGGTGACCGCGTCGGAATCGGGGATGATTCGATCGATGCGGCTGTCGCTCGTCAGACGTTGGATCGGCTTGAGTCCCGTTGACGACGGGGGCAGCGATTCGTTCGACGGGCGCGTGTTGGGATCGACGGCGATCGGGTCGAGCAGGGGCACGTCCCGCTGCGGGTCGTGCGGTGGTTCGAGAACGGCGGACATGATGTTTACGGGTGGTCTCTCTCACCAATGATTTTGGGTTAACCCGATTTAACAATTCAGGCAAAAGCGGGCCTGTTTTCGTGAGCTTTCCACCCTTTCCGATCACAAATTTCCGCAATACTGACTCTACTTCTCGCGTCCACGACGCATCGACCTAGACTTCGTAACCCGAAGTCCATCTTCTGTACAAGCCGTGCCAATGGGCATGCTCCGACCAGCCGGCAACTGGTGTGGAATCTTCTGCTGATGAGTGCCTAGCCAGCACTTCCCATCTTTCAGTCATAAAACTCGTCGCCGGCCGCATGTATTTGCGCCGCGACATCGTTCGAGTCCGGATATCGGGTGTCTCTCTCCAGACCAGAGTCTGGGTAGAACGATCGTAGTCGACTGAGCCGTGATCCTGCGGCGGAGTGGTATTTCCGAAAATGGGCTGTTGCGCAGCGTGACCATGCTGCGCGAGGACGACCTAACGTCCTCGATATGAGCCGACCGGCTCCCTGAGCGCCACGTCCCCAGAAGGGACGTGGCGCTTGGGTCATTTCCACAAATCCGAAAAGCGCGTTCCTCTTGCCGAGGGACGCGCTTTTTTTTCGTCGTTTGTTCCTGTCCCGGAGGTTCACATGCTTCCCAACCGTCTCGACGCGCGCATCGCCAACGTGATCAGCAACACGATCGCCGACGAGCGCGCGACTGCCGATACCGCGTCGCCAGCTTGGCGCGCGCGGTGCGAGGTGGCTCAGGTCGCGATGTACAGCGATCCCGACCGCCGCATCTTTCTGTCCCACATCGCCGAACGCCGCGGAGAGGCGGCCGCCAGCACGCTCGAGCAGTCAGCGAGCGCGATGCGCACTCAGGCGATCTTCTATCTTGCGAGGAAACCTTCATGAATGCTGTAGTCCCTATGCTGGGCGGCCCTGTGCGCAGCCTGGTCGAAGAGCGTGCGATGCGCCCTCCGGTGATCGGACGTATCCGGCCCGGCATCAAGGTGCTGACGTCCAAGGCGCGCGCCAATCAGGAGGCGGTGAGGCTGTACGAAACGATGGTCGCCGCCGGCGACTCATTCGAGACGATCGGCAAAGCGATCGAATCGCGCTGCCAGCTCCGGAACGCACTGGCGCCGAAGAACGTCGACTACTTCACGTGTCGCCGATCGGACTTCAACAACCCGGAAGTGGCCGACGAGATTCTCAAGCTGTACGGCGAGGATCGCGGGCAGGGCGTGCGGCTGTACCGTTTCCCGGTGCTGTTCGCCTTCAACGACTGGATGCAGAACCTCCCGAACGAAATGGCCGCGTGGGGCGCCACTGGCCGGAAGTTCTTCTCGCAGTACGGTCCCGACGGCATCCGCTACTGCAAGACCTACGCGAAGGTCGAGCGGGATCCGCGGGCCCAGCGGGCCACACGCCATTTCGGCGGTCGTGACGTGATCTTCCGCCAGGACGACGCAATCCCAGACGGCGTCTGCGATCCCGAGCAATGCCCGCAGTATCAGAGCCGGCAGTGCAATCTCTCTGCGCATTTCGTGTTCGCGGTCCCCGACATCAAGGGGCTCGGCTTGGTCGAGCTACCGACGAACTCGATCTACGTGCTCCAGAAAGCCTACGCCGCGATGCAGACGGTGCAGTTGGCGCGCGGCAGGCTCACGGGCACGCGCTTCTGGCTCTCGAAGCGGGAATTCGACATCACGCGGATCAACGAGAACGGCGAGGCCGTGCGTCAGCCTCAGATGTTGACGGTTCTCGACGCGGATATCGACATCGGGGCGCTGCTGGATGGCGCGGACGAAGCGGCACCGCCGATCGAGGTCGGCCGAGGTGCGGCCGCACTGCTCGGTGCGGGCGGCACGGTGATTCCGCTCCATCCGACTGAAGGAAGTGGCGGGGCCGCGTCGGGTGACACCCAACCGGCGACGCACGCCGGCGATGCTCAACGCGATGGACACGACGACTCGCCCCCGGAGCCGATCGAAGAGAAGCGGCATCGCCTGCAGGATCTGCTACAGCGACTTCGCCTGAACGCAGACGCGCGCCGCGAGCAGTTTCGTGTCTACGGCCACGTCAAGTTCGGGCGCGGCTGGACGGAACGGCCCGCGGACGTCGACAAGATGATCGGACGGCTGACCGGTGCCCTCGATGCGCCGGATGTTCTCGACCGCGAGATCAGCGAGGCAGTCGAATCGCTCAACGGCCGATAACGGCGTTCCCCATTAGCCAGCCCTTCGGGGCTGGCGTCCTTTCTTTCAAGCGACTTCGAGAGCATTTCAGCAAAGCCACTTTGCTCAAGTGCTTTCGACCGCGTCATTCACGCATCGAAACCGTCCGCGCAAGCGGCCATCTCTTGACTATCCATTTCGGAGGAATTCATGCGCCGGATCGGCAACATCACGGTGTTTTTCGGCGCCGTCGACGTGCTGAGCAATTGGCACCCGTGCCACTTCAGCTATCACGAGGTGACTTTCACCAGCACCGAGCAATTCATGATGTACGCGAAGGCGATGCTGTTCGAGGATCTCGACACCGCGTCGAAGATTCTCGCCGCGTCATCGCCGCGCGAGCAGAAGCGACTGGGACGTGCTGTTCGTGGTTTCGATAACGCCATCTGGGAACGCTGTCGCGAATCCATCATGTTCGTCGGTTGCCGGGAAAAATTTCGGCAAAACGCCGAGCTCGCGGCAGTTCTGCGGGATACCGGTTCGAGCGTGCTGGTCGAGGCGAGTCCGTACGATCGGATCTGGGGTGTCGGACTCGGCGAGTCCGATCCGCGCCTCGCGGATCCGTCGAACTGGCAAGGGCTGAACCTGCTCGGCAAGACGCTGATGCGGGTCCGAGACGTTCTGTTCCAGCAGTAATTCGCCCTCGCCGCGTGTCGGTGTTCATCAATTGTCGGCTGCCGCGAGGCGGCCTTTTTAATTTTGGAGGCGTCGATGAAAATCGCGCATTTTTCTGACTTGCATTACTCGCCGGAGAACGTGGACGAGGCCGATCGCTGTTTCGCGTTCGCAGTCGACGACGCAATCTCGCGCGGGGCGCGGGTGGCGGTGATCTCGGGCGACTCGACCGATCATCGCCTCGACGCGCACGCGCCGTCGCTGCATGCGCTCGCGACACAGGTGCACCGGTTGGCCGAAGCGATGCCCGTCATCCTGTTGCAGGGTACGTTCTCGCATGAGCCGCCCGGCACGCTCGACAACTTTGCGTTGATGGGCGCGCGGTATCCCGTGTTCGTTGCAGATCGGATTGGTCAGGTTGCGCTGATCGGCACGCAGTTCCGAGCGTCCGACGGTCCGGTGTTTGACGACGCAGAGATGCTTGCGTTCGACGGACTCTATCCGGACGCGGTCTTCACCTGTCTGCCGACGATGAACAAGGCCGATCTCGCACTGAAGGTCGGTGCGTTGTCAGCGTCGACCGAGCTCGGCGACGTGCTCGGAACGTACCTCGCGGCAGCGGGCAGGAATAACGCCCGTTTGCGTGCGATCGGCGTGCCGACAATTGGCCTCTCGCACGGCACGGTGGCTGGATGCACAACCGAGCATGGTGTGACGATGGCGGGATTCGATCACGAGTTCAGCCTCGGCACGCTGTTCGCCGCGGAGTGTGCCGCGTTCATGCTGGGTCACATCCATAAGCACCAGATCTGGTTGCGCGAAGGGCGCGCGGTGGGATATCCCGGCTCGATTGGGCGATTCCACTACGGCGAAGAAGGCGACAAAGGTTACCTGTTATGGGACGTGCTGGCGGCTGAAGCACGTGCCGAGCTGGTGACGACGCCGTCGTGCGAGATGGTATGCATTGCGTTCGACGGTCCGCCCGACGAAGCGCAGCTTGCGGCGCTTGCCGCGGATTCGGCCGGGAAATTCGTCCGGATTCGCTGGCAGATCGACGAGGAGCACAAGCAGCTCGTCGACCGGAAGGCAATCGAATCGATGTTTGCGTCGACCGCTGGCCTGAAGCTCGAGCCGCGCATCCTGCCGGTGATGAGAAGCCGCGCGGAGGGGATCAGCAAGGCGGTGACGGTCGATGCGAAGGTCGCGCGCTGGTGCGAGTTCACTTCGGTCGACCCCGACCCGCTTCTTGAGCGGCTGCAGCTGCTCGAGACGGGCGACGCGGAAGCGATCGCGGCGTCGGTGCTTGATCGAATTGCGCAGGTTGGCGATTCGATCGAGGTGCTGGAGATTCCTGGCGGCACCGCGAACGTCGTCCCGCTGGTCGCCGCCAGTCTCGAAGCTGCGCCGGAGCCTGAATCAAAGCCGTCGCTGTCATGGCTAAACGATGATCTGTTCGCAGCCTGAGCGTTGCCTGTCTCGACGGTCAGCACGACACCGAGAGTTGGACACAGCCGTGTTCCGATAGCCCACGTGGCTATCGAAACGAGGTTCACCCCGCGCCGTCAGGCGCATCGATCGCAGCACCGCTGCATCCATTTTCTTATCTACCCTGGCGGGGAGCGATCCCTACCGGGCGCACTCCGTCCATTTCACAGGAGTGTGTCTATGTTTGGCCTTTATCCCGCAGGTGCCCGTTGGGTCCAGCAGCTTTCCGCGTCGAACGACGCAAAGGCGTTACAGAAGTGTCTCGTAGACCACGGCGGATGCACCGCCGCGCTGTTTCATCAGCCCTTCGGCGCCGGCCGCGGCGTCACGATTGCGCAGCGCGACAGTTTCCTCGTGCTCGTGCATGCCACCGACGTTGCTTCCCCGGAAGTCGCTGTGGTGCCCGACGTCCAGATGCAGAACCTGCTTTGGTCGTTCAGTTCGGGATACGCCAGTCAGTGGTCGGGGCGTGAGCTCCAGATCCTGACCGGCTGTACCGATTGGGACGCGCTGATCAAACAGGCGTCGGCGTCATTCGCGCAGCTTTGCGACACGGTTCGCCAAGCCGTGGCAGGCACACTCGGCACCAAGGTCATCCGACCCGAGCCGATGCTGCCGATCGACGATGAGGACATTCCGTTCCTGCCGTCGGAATACCTGCAGGAAATCCCACTCTCGGAGGTCGAATCATGCGTCCGCTGAGATTGCTCCTCGACGGGTTCTATGGGGTACGAGACGGGATGAAGCGCGACAGCGTCGAACTCGATCTCGAATCCTTGCCCCGCGGGCTGATTGCGTTGGCTGGCCCGAACGGCTCCGGGAAGACGACGCTCATGGACAACCTGCATCCGTACCGGATCATGCCGTCGCGCGCATCGAAGCTGTCCGTCGATGCATTCTCTTACTGGGATCACATCTGCGGTGTCCAGGCGCGCAAGGAATTCGAGTGGGAGCACGACGGTATCCGTTATCGCTCGACCTTCGCGTTTCGCAAGCCGGGTAAAGGCGGCAAGGCGGACTACTTCCTGTTCTATCGCTCGATGGACGGGGAGTGGCGCCCAGTGACGTTGCCGGAGGGCACGGTTTCGGACGGCAAGGGCGAGACCTACGACCGTTGTGTCGAAGCGATTTGCGGCTCGCTGGAATCGTTCTTCACCAGCGTGTTTTCCGCGCAGAACCGCCGGCCGCTCGCGTCCTACGGCGCGAACGAGATCAAGACGCTGCTTGCCGAGTTGCTCAAGATCGACCATCTGCGTGCGCTGGCTGCAAAGGCGGCCGACGTCGCCAAAGCGCTGACCAGGCGTCTGGATGCCGTGCAGCAAGACGTTGTGGCGTTTGCCGGCAAGCGTGAGCGTGCCGACGAGACGCGCAAGTCGATCGAAGCGGATGCCGCGGCAACTGTCTCGGCGCGCGCTGAACGGGAGTCGGTGCAAACCGTACTCGCCGGCCTGATGCAGCAGCGGGCGACGCTCGTGGCAAAGCAGGGCGAGAACACGGGTGTCGAAGCACGACTGCGTGAACTCAACGTGCGGCGCAATGAGGTGGCCACGTCCCTGCAAGGCATCGAACGGGATACGGCGGCGGATCGGCAACGTTTCACGCAACGCCGCACCGCGATTCGCACGACGATGACGGGCCACGAAGCGGTGGTGAAGCAACGCGACGCCATTCTTGGTGCCGCTGCCGCGCGGGACGAAGCGCAGCTTCGCGTCTCACAACTCGAAGCGCAGATCGGGCCATTGCAGCAGGCCATCGCCGACATGGATGCGAAGCAGCTTCGGCTGGCGACGGTTCAGTCTGCGATGACCGGTCTCGAATCGGAAGGCGCGACCAAAGCCGAGTTGCTGAAGAACCTGCAGAGGCAAGCGGCTGTCGTTGAGTCGGTGCCGTGCGCCGGGATGGAAATTCACGCCACGTGCCCGTTGCTCGTACAAGCGCGCAATGCAGCACAACAGGCGCACGTTCAGAGCGTTTCCCTGAAGGATCTCCGCACCCGCTACAAGGCGCAGAGAGACGAACGGGATGTGCTCGCGCCGGCAATCGCATCGCTGTCCGCGAAGCGCGCTGAACTTCAGCAGGTGAACGCCAGTATCACGGCGGCACGACAGGCATTACAGCGTGCGACGGACCTGGCGGCTCGGAAGCCGTTGCTGGATGCGGCAGATGCGGGGCTGGCGACGGCGTGCGCTGAGCTTGCCACGCTCGATGTCGAAGACAGTGAAGCCCAGAAACGTCGTGAGACGGAAATGGGCAGGTTGGCTGCACTGTCGCGTGAGATCGAGACGGAAATTGCTCGTCTTGTCGCAGTCGACGTCACGCAGGCAATCGCGGATGTGGACCGGCAGATTGCATCGCACCGCGACGCAGGCACGGCGCTGGACGCGCGGATCGAAGCGTTGATCCGCAGTCAGGCGACACGCGAAACCGAGCTTGGTTCGCTGGAGCGTGAACTAGGCGGCCTGGCGGCAACGCAGTCGCTGGCGGCGCGTATCTCGGACGAGATCGCGCACTGGAAGCTGGTGGCGAAAGCCCTCGGCAACGACGGCGTAATTGCGCTGACGATCGACGATGCCGGTCCCGCCCTGACGAAGACGGTGAACGACCTGCTGCTTGCGTGCTACGGCATGCGATTCACGGTCGAGATCCAGACACAGCGTGCGCTCGCGAACGGCGAACTGCGTGAGGGCTTCGAAATCCTCGTGCACGACGCCGACAGCGACAGCAGCAAGTCGGTCGGGGTCATGTCCGGTGGGCAGAAGGTCTGGATCAACGAGTGCCTGACGCGCGGTATTGCTTTGTATATCGCGGGGAATGCGAGCCAGCCATACCAGTCGCTGTTCAGCGACGAGTCGGATGGGCCGCTGGATCCGCAGCGCAAGGTGCAGTTCATGCGTATGAAGCGGGAGGTGTTGAAGCAGGGCGGTTACGAGCGGGAGTTCTTCATCTCGCAGACGCCCGAGTTGATCGCCGAAGCCGATGCAGTGATCGATGTAGCAGCGCTTGCCCAGTAGGGCGGCGTCCATTTCTTTGAACCCTGGCGGGGAATTCCCCGCAGGGGCGTTCCTCGCTTTTCTTTTTTGTGAGGAACGCAATGCAACTGAAATCCGTTCAATCGAACACGGCGGTGGCGATCACGTTGGCGATTCGCCGGGCGCGTCCGCGCGTGGGTGTCGAGCACGTCTACACCCTGAATGGCTCGGAACTACGCGACATGTTGATCGACGGTCAGTGGGTCACCGTCTCCGCAACGGCGGTACCATCCCAAGTTATCTGAGCGCCGGAGGTCAGTGAGGTCAAATTTGATCATGCTCCTGATCGCGGGTTAAGGACCGCTTCCGGCCAGCCAGCCGGAGCTTCAGCGGCTGGTCCGGCGCCCGACGATCAGTGTGTAGCGTTGGATCGAAGAGGCGTCGGATTTCATCATCTTCAAGGATGGTCGAGTCCGCGTCTTTCCTGTCGGGCAGCCGAAGCGCTACGATACCCCCAAGTTCTCGAACGACGCTATTGCGCTTGAAGCCAGTCGGTGGAAGGTGAGGCCGTCAGACCGGAGGCACTGTCCAATCCCCTGCTTCTGGGCGCTGAGTAATACGCTCGACGGGTGTCACTGCTTGTTCTGATATCAGACTACAAAGCAGGTCAGCGAACGGTTCGATGTTGCCATAGGTACTGGCTTGTTCGAGCGCGTCCAGGTAAGCCTTGCGCGACTGGACGGTCACGATTGTCCATGGGTAGCCGCCCGTGGTCAGCATGAAGTTCATGACGAATCGTGACAGGCGTCCGTTACCGTCCATGTACGGGTGAATGAAAACGAAAATGAAGTGGCCCAGCACTGCTCTGACGCCGGCGTGCTCTTCGCTTTCCAGCAGGTCCATCAAAGCTGGCATGCATTCGCGTACGGCCTCTGGAGAGGGGGGCACGTGGAGGGCGTTACGGATGAAAACCTGATTGTTGCGAAAACCAGCCAAGTCTCCTGCCTTGAGAATACCGGCCTGCACACTCGGCGAAAAAAGCGTCACGTACCATTGGAAAAAATCTGCGCTGAAGGCTTCAGCCGGTTTCAGCCCTTCATTCACCACGCGGCCGATGAGCGCCTTGACGTGACTGTGCGTTTCTGCGTACCCCTTTGCTGCCATGGCGTCTCGGGTCTGCCGGTCTTCAGGGTGCGTGAGCGGGCTCCACTGGCCATTGCGGACCTTTTCTATGAGCTCCGCGCCGACCCGGTACCCTTCGATGGACAGCGAATGGTATGCGTCCGCGACGTACCGGGCGGCGATGTCCGAGAGTAGGCTGTTTGCATCGGTTAATCCCCGCCTCGGAACGTTCTCAAACCGCTTGAGGACAGTCTCGCGCATGGTTGACCACATCGCCTTGATGCGTAGGACGTAGGGGGATTCGTTGCGTCGTCCGTTGATTTGCGCAAGAGGCCGCTCGAACGGATTGTTCTCCGTTGTCGTGTACATTGCGGCCTTCATGGTGGTTAGCAACTGGTTTGCATCGGCCGTACGTCCTACGGCCCTGAGGGCGCCGGCCAGTCGGCCAGCAACCAGGCTGTGCCCTCCCTCGAGCAGGCGTGCGATGAGCAGCGAGATGTCGACTTGTCGCATCGCAATCTGGGCGGCCATCTCATGCTGAGTGAAGAACGTCGGGCTGACGCGAATCAGCGCGTCGGGCAACGGCATAAGTATTAGCCCACTGGCGTCCGGGGCTCGCGAGGCGACGAGTTGGGATTCCGGAATGCGGTAGAGAAACAGGGAGCAGTCGTGCGGCAGCGCCTGCATCTGGTTGTTGGCTTTCGGCGACTGCAACTGTAGCTGTTTCGCAATGCTGGTGTGACCGCTGTGTTTCAGAAGCGACAGTTCGGCGCTGAGTTGCCAGTCGTCATCGAAGCGCGAGTTGGCGTACGCCGCGACAAAGACCTCCATGTTGGCGTACCAGCGTGTTGAATCGCCGTCAGCATCTTCTGGATTGTTCGCGAGATACCATCCCTGGATGACCTGCTTCAGGAACCCGGCCCTAACCAGTCGTTCTCGATGAGTGCGAGTGAGCGACGGTATGACCGAAGGCTGGAATACCCGGAAGCCTTGGTCCTGCAACGCCTTAAGTACGTTCAGAGAGTCCGCCAGTTTTTCGTTGGGTGCCGCCATTTTGTTGACCTAGGTGAGTTCACTACTTTTCCGTCGCAGAATATCACTAAAATCGCGTTATTGGATGGCACTACTTTTGTGCTATTCGATATCACTACTATCTTGCCTGGCAATGCCACTAGAATTTTGCCAGGATAGCCAGAGCCCAGTTGGTACTTGGGGTTCGGCACATCGGGGCGCTATGGATGGCGTGATTGAACTGTCGTTTCTAGGACCGGCAGACAGAAGAGGGTGGACGAGTACGACTGTGTAAAACAACCGAAGTGCGGTGGCCAATAGTAGGGTGCGATGATATTTTTGGTGGCCTCTCCCCGGCGCCGACGTTGCGCAAGGCGAGACGGCGCTCAATGACTCGACCTCGTTTTCCGCTCATCTTGGAAACGGTCCGCCGCATGCAGGTCAGGCGTGTGGTCCGCATTCTTTCACGAGCGGACGATGTTGGCAGGTTTGAAGCGCCGGCGATCAACGAGCGGAGTCAACAGAATCCGGACTCGCCCGCGAGCGTTAGTCGTGAGGATCACCAGTGCATTCCATAGCTCGGGCAGGGTCGGACATTGCTTGCGAGCCTGCGGGCGACGCGCATGTGCACTGTGGCATCCTCGTCAGTGCCGGCCACGACTTCCCAACGTGTATTGGATTGGGCTGGAATTCGGAAGTGACGGTTGCGTCCACCCATCATCAGGCCGCATAGAATCCCGCCGACCAGAAACCCATTGTCGCGCACATATCGATGTGCACGACGACGATCGGCTGGTCGCCGTCGGAGACGATCAATCGAAATCGGCAAGCGCCTTGCCCGCGGGCAGGTCGTCGAGTTCGCTGTATGGCGTCTTGTGGTGCATCCGGCATCTCCGATCGAAAGAAAAGCCAGCACGATGGGTGGTTCTTTCAACGTACCGAGTGGCTGACGAAGTCAAGGTCAGGTGCCGTCGCCGGACGAGGGAATCGTTGATCGCAGTCGCACAACGGTGCGCTGGCTAGCGAGACCCAACAACCGGCTCGCATCCTCGTTGCTGCGGCCCGCGATGAGCAGGCGGCGAGCGTAAGTGTTGCGCAAGGTGCGCGGACTCATGTCGGGCAGGCGGATATCGATTGCGAGCAGCACGTCGCGCACGGCGAGTCCAAGCAGCGCGTCGTTCATCGGACCGCCGGCGCGCGGTGATGGAAAGAGAAGGCCATCATCCGTTGCCGCCAGCTGCGTGTACCAACGGGACAGGGCTGGCAGGGCGAACTCGGCAATACCGATGCGACGCGCATCGCGCGCGCCGCGCTTCGGGATTTCGATGTTTGGACGGACAGGTGACAGGTCGACCTCGGCGGCCTTCGCCAAACGGATCTCTTGCGCCGTGATGCCAGTGGCAAGCAGTAAGGCGACGATCGCACGATTGCGCAGTACGCGGGCGTCCATGCCGTCGATGTCGAGCACATGCGCCTGCAGCCGCATGTCGTCGGCCTCGGGGACATACACAGGATTCGGTTCGTCTTCGGGCCAGGCCTGAGCCAGCGCGAATGCGGACGCGGGATTCGTTTGCCGCAAGCCAACGTTAGTCAGGTGGCGACACAGGCGGTCGATCAGCTTCTGGTACCGAAGGCGTGTCGTCGTGCCGGGCTGGCAACGGTTGTCGAGGTCGACAAAGAACGATTCGAGATGCTCGGGGCCGAAGGTGGCTAGCGTTTTGCGTGCGGCCGCGAGGTGTCGCATGAAGCGCTCGAACATCGCTTCGTGCTGAGTGATCGAGCGGGGCGAGAACGCGCGTCGATCCGCGCCAGCGGCTTCGGTGTGCTGCCATTGCCGATAGGCATCGGTCGGAGCGGAAAGCCAGTCGGAGATTGGGTTCATGACGTATTTTATATACTGAATGTCTGCCCCTCACCACCGGACGCGAATCTGCGATTCGCGCCTGAGCGTCCAACCGGAAGGGGAGGATGCCTCGTCACATGCAAAGCCGGCGGAACGCCGTTTTTGCTGCGCCAGTGTTCCCGTTCGGGCCGTGCATCTTACCGTCCGTGTTCCGCACCAGAAAAATGTCAACGCCCGACACCATGGTTCGGTCGATCGTCCATCCACCGGGGTGGGTCCAGCCATGGTCCCCCGCTACACGCCACTCGTCTTCTTTCTGAGCGGTGTGCGGCGCTGAGCGCTCGAGCATTGTGTCGCTCATGCGCGCTTGCCCGAGTTCGCCTGGACCATCATCCGAACGATTGCGTACACGGTGGGAAGGTGCGAATCATCGCGGCACCAGTCGACCGCGGCGTCGGGATTGCCGCCCGGTAGGCGGCTCTCGCTCAACCGAGCGAACGCGCGGATGACGGCCGGGTCGTGCCGTCCCTGAAAGCCCAGATCGGAAAACGTCTGCTCCTCGATTTCGAGCAACGCGCGCCAGCTGAGCAGGCGAGGGTCGGCGGCGC
Source organism: Burkholderia ambifaria (assembly GCF_001443045.1). Classification (GTDB taxonomy): domain Bacteria; phylum Pseudomonadota; class Gammaproteobacteria; order Burkholderiales; family Burkholderiaceae; genus Burkholderia; species Burkholderia ambifaria_A. The sequence continues at coordinate 38,087 of NZ_LKPJ01000044.1, forward strand.
GGCTGAACGCATCGAGATAGCGTTGCGCGAGCGTGGCGACGATGCGCTGTAGATCGTGCGCCGCGCGCTGCACGGCGTGCTCGTATTGCACGAGATCAACGTCCGGTTGGTCCTGTTCTGAGTACATGGCGGAGGCGAGCCAGCATCGCGAGATCGCTGGCATAAAGAGAAAACGGCACTGTAAATATATACAGTGCCGAATCGACTCGCAAGTCCGACCTATCGGTCCAATCGACAAACGATTTTTCTATTATTTGGGGTCATATTAAATAACTGATCGCCAGGCGGAATGGCCGAAATCCTCAAAGACCACCGCTATTGGCGAGCTTTTCGGGAAAAAGATGCAGCTCGCTACCGCTAAGCTGTCTCCATCAACCGCGCCTTCGGCGCATCGACGATCGCATCGACCCGCAAAGCCTCATTCCGCGCTCACGCGGTAAGTCGCATGCCGGCGATAGCCAACTTCCCACGCTTTCCCTCAACCTGGCCCACGCCGTGATCGGAGAGGTTGCGTGCCGACACCTGATGCGAGGCTTCGCCTCTGGCGGACATGCGCCTCTGTCCGCCAGAAGCGCTGACCGCCACGAACTACCCGTTTGCCTTGGGCAAACCCTTCTTCTCAACCCTTGCGGGCACGTCCGCAAGGGCCGGCTCGCGTGACTTTGTGAGCTCCATGAAATCAACCTATCTCTTTTCCGGGGACGTGTCCGGCATGCCCATGTTGCAGCACAACGCCCCGATCACCGACAAGCTCATCGTCCAGGTAGGCATTCCCCATCGGGCCGGCAAACTCGCCTTTCATGCCTTCAACGAAGGCTATCCAGTCATGGTGTCGGCGAACGCTTTCTGGAATTCCACGAAGGGGCAGTTTCAATTCCCTGAAGCAACCGACCTCACCGAACTCGACTACGCGCTCGACAGCGCGGGATACACCGCGATGATGTTGTGGAAGAGGAAACGGCGTCAGCGCGGCATGGCCGGCGTCTATCCCTGGACAAATGCGCAATACGTCGAACTCGCATCACTGTCCGGTGCAACCCGGTTTTCCGCGCCCGACATGGCGTTCGAGCCGGAGCTTGCATCGAGTCAAGCCGAAGTCGATTACCGCGTCGACGCAACGGCAACACTGCTCGAAGGCACGCTGCGCGTCTGTTACGCATGGCAAAACGCGCTCGCACGCTCCTGCGACGCCCAAACCGTGCAGAACATGATCCGGATCCCCACCCCCGTTATACAAGGGTGGTCGGCATCAACGTACGCCCGGAGCCTTGAATTGACTCTCAAGGTATGGGAACGATGGCAGCCATGGGTCGCGCCACCGACGCTCATCGGCGTCGGCTCGGTATGCCGGCGCAGCCTCACGGATCCGCGGCACGGACTGTTCACGATCCTTGATCGTCTGGTGGCAGACCTGCCGAAGGGGACCCGTCTACACCTGTTCGGCGTCAAGGGTGACGCGCTCCGTGAACTGAGGATGTATGACGCAGTCGCGTCTGTGGACTCGATGGCCTGGGATTTTGGCTCCCGCGTGAAGGCACATCACGCAGGACGGTCGAACACGATTGCGCACCGCTCGGCTGAAATGACCCGCTGGATGCAGGGTACGCTGTCGCGCACGCGCCCATCTGCAGGCGACCAGTACCGCCTATCTCTCGTCGCGTGACCAGTACGGCCACGGCTTCTTTCATTGCCGCGCACGCGGTTCTTTTAACGGGCGGCCCCATCGGGCCGCCCATTTTTATTCTGGAACACGCATGGAATCGCAACACAACAGCATCTCCGGCACGGTGCCGGTTCGAACCCGCATCGACATGGAATTCTGGTCCAACCTCGATCCCGAAGTTGCGGCCCTCGACGCGGATTCGCACGTTGGCCAAGCCGTTTGCGGCCTCCTCGTCCATTTGCAGAGCGTCGTCAACACGCAAGCGGAACTGGAGTCTGACCATGTCTACCTGCTCAAGCAGATTGGAATACGCCAGTCCGGTATCTGGCTGTTCGGTTGATAGCCGGATTCGTTCGATCACGCCCCCAAGTACGCCCGGAAACTTCACGGAGGGGGAATTCAGGCTTTGAAGATGATCACATATGAGACGCAACAGAAAGAAACGCCTCGCCCAGCTTCGGCCACCGGGCATCCGCGTGGACGAGGTCGGGAAGGTCATCGGCCGCGCAAAGGGCGTCGTTCGCAGTATCGGTCACGTCGACGACGATTCCGTCATCGACCTTGTACTGGAGTGCGCCAGCGTCCTGTCGATCACGCTCTCTGGCACAGAGGAAGAGTGGGCCGTGTTCAGAGTGCTTGGCCGGCCGCGAATTATCGACTCGGGCTACGTCCACCGGTGGTGGTAACCTCGTAACCCAAAGCTCTATCGGGGATGTCTATCAACCCTCACGGTGACGAATTGAGTGACGCTGCACCGAAAGCCCGTACGTTCGACGCCTTCGCGCTGCAGGAATAGCTGGCAAGACAAATCGATAATCTGAAATCACGCCCACCGCGTACCCTTCACTGGGTATCGGTGGGCTTTTTTTTCTTTTCGGTGGCGGTATGTTCGGCTGAACCCATTCCATTGCACGCGATCGTCGAAATCTCGACCGCCAAAGATTCCGGGGCGGGAGGGATCCGCATGGCATGTGCGACGACACGGGCGGACGGTGCAGCAGCGGCCTTACGTTTTCCGGATATGAAGTATGATTTTCGGCGTAGCCCGTACGAGGGGATCAGAACGTGTGCACCTATGTGTCGCAATGCAGCGGAGCCGATACGCGAAGCACTTCGGTATCGAGCCGCCAGCCGGCGAGTGGCCCGTAGAGATCTACCGCGACTACGTTGCGCCAATCATTCGTCGCGGTGTCAACGGCGGGCGCGAGTCCTTACTTGGCACTTTCGGGATGGTGCCGCGCAAACGCATTCCGGAGCATGTGCGCGATTACGACACCATAAACGCCCGCAGCGAAACGATCGGCAAGCTGCGCAGTTTCGCGAAGCCTTGGGCCGCGGGTCAGCTCTGTCTCGTACCCGCCCAAGCCGTATTTGAGCCGCGGTATCCCGACCTCCCGAATCTCGTTGGGCCGAACCGCGACGAAGCGATCAAGACATTCCTGGAGCAGAAGTCAGAGCTCTGGAGTATCAGTGTCGCGAATGGCGATCTATTCGCTGTCGCGGGAATCTGGCGCGCCTAGGAAGAACCCAACGACGGCGAATCATACTCGCTCACGATGATCATCGTGAACGCGGACGAGCACCCGATGCTGCGTCAGTTCCACAAACACCTCGATCGCGACGGCCGACCAAACGAAAAGCGCGGCGTCGTGATCGTGCGGCCGGACCAGTACGACGACTGGCTTGCGTGCCGCGATCCGGAAGTCGCCCAGACCTTTCTGTCATTGCTCCCGGCAAATCTGCTGTCTGCGGTGCCGGCGCCGAAGGTGTCGCACTCTCACGCGACCGAACCACCAGCGCCGTCGACCGGCTCGCTGTTTTAAGTGCGGCTTGGACGACCCATCATTCGTCGCGGCCAGGCCAATCAGATAGTCGTCGGGGTTTTTTCCTTCGAGCCACTTCGGCCGCGGCCCGAGCCCGGACCATTCTTTGCCTGAAGATGGGTCGTAGTATTTTGCCGGCGCCCGCCGCTTGAGCGATTTTGCAAAACCCGCTGCGCGCAGTAATGTGTCTTCCGTGATGCCGTATAGGGCAACGTGCTCCCGAACTGCCGCCAAATACGCTTGCTTCTCGTCCTTCTTGTCGCCCACCTGCTGGAGATTCAATTCGCGCAGCTGCGCCTGGAGATGCTGAAGTTCGGTGCTCACGGTCGAGTGTCGAGCGGGTCGAGAAAAAAAGAGACGGTAGCGGATGGTCGTCGCGAATCCGAATTTTCCGAGGTTGCGAGGTGTGACGCGGATTGGCAGGCCATTGCAGGGCGCCGCCCGATCCAGTACGCTCTGAACAGTTCAGATTTTCGACATTTCACGCATGGCAAAAGCGCCTGTGATCGAAGAACGACAATTGCGCCATATGCTGAAAGTCGCGGCGGTGACTGGTGAATCGCCCCTACGCGACGTGGCGTTGCTGTACGTCCTCTATGGCACCGGCATGATGCTGACTGAACTGGCGTCTTTGACGGTCCGAGACTACCTGATGGAGTCGGGCGCCGTTCGCAAGGAGAGTGCGGTTCGCGCGGCGATCGCTCACAACGGTCGCGAGCGCCCGATGTTCTGGGTCAACGTCAAGGTCGTTGCTGCTCTCGATGCCTACCTCGCGTACCGGACCGCCCATCGCCATCGCGTCACCTTGCGAAAGTCTGCGTATCGCGGCCTCGATCCGGACGGCCCCTTGTTCCTGCGCGCAGACGGTGAGCCTTACCGGCTCACGGCGCGAAATTCGTCCACTGGCGCCATTAGCTATTCGTGCGATGCGCTCAGTCAGGTGTTTCGCCGGCTGCCCGCGCAGGCGGGTATAGAGGGGGGACACGCGCTTGCCGGTCGCCGCACATTCGCGGTCCGTATGCACCGCAAGGGCTTCGATTTGCGACACATCTCCGAGCTGCTAGGCCACAGCACGCTGACAGCAACAAAGCGACTGATCGACAGCGATCCGGTGGCGCTAGGTGAACTCGTTGAGAGAATCCTCTGACCGCCCGTCGCGTATATCCAAAGTAGATACATTTTTCTTGATGTCTCGCATCGCTGTTTCTACAATGGATCAACATTCGGAGAGACGCGATGGAACTCAAAATTCAGAAATGGGGCAACAGTGCGGCGGTTCGCCTGCCCGCCGTGTTGCTTGAGCAGATGCACGCCTCGGTCGGCGGCTCCCTCAACGCGGACGTGCGCCCGGATGGCGTATTGTTGACCCCTGCTCGCCGCAAGTACGCACTGGACGATCTGGTCGCTCAGTGTGATGCAAAAGCGCCTTTCCCGGCGGACATGGCTGCATGGGGTGAGGTCAAGCCGGTAGGTCGTGAAGCATGGTGAGGCGGGTCAAGTTCGATCGGGGCGACATTGTGGGCGTGAACCTGAACCCGACCGTCGGGCGCGAGCAGCAGGGTGATTTTCGTCCCGCTCTCGTGCTGTCTCCGGCCGCGTTCAATGCGTTGGGTGTGGCGCTCGTTGCGCCGATCATGCAAGGAGGCGAGTTTGCGCGCTTCGCTGGATTCGCCGTGCCGTTCTCCGGCTCGGGCACCGAGACGCAGGGCGTGGCCTTGGTGAACATGGTTCGTATGCTCGATCTGGATGCGCGTGGCGCGCGCAAGATCGAACGGGCGCCGGCCGAGGTGGTTGAAGATGCGCTGGCTCGGCTGCAAACGATCATCGAGTAGGAATCACATGGACATCAAGCTGCCGATCGCACTGCCCGCAGGTTGGACGTCAGAGAAATGCTCGTTCGGCATTCTGATCGAGGCGAAAGACGGCACCGGGCGCTTCGTGGGCGGGGTGATCGTCAATGAGGTGATCCGAGGATTCGCGATGGGGGTTGCGCCCGTTCACCGCGCTAGGAACGCTGGGCCGTCTGCCTACCAAGGGCGCGGCTGGCGCGAACGCCTGTATCGCGACGCGGTTGAGGCGCTTGGCACCGTCATTCGTTGAGGAAGGAAAAAACGTGAACGTGCAAGTCAATGCGGGCAAATGTCGAATGTGTCCCACTGTCGGTCCATTTGTAAAATCGCATATCGTGCCAAGTGCCTTCGTGAGCCCGTTGCGGCCTGATGGTGAGGACGCAACGGTGCGCATGTATCCGACAAACGGTCGCGCGAAGAATGTGTGGACCGGGGTTTATGGCCGATTTCTCTGCCCAGAATGCGAGAAGCTTATGCAGCCGTGGGACGACTACGGCACGGAACTGTTTCTGCAGGAACCTCGCGTGGCGCAGGGCCCAGACGTACTGCTTGTCGGTGACGGTACCTTCAACTATCAAAAGTTGAAACTATTCGTCATGTCAATGGTGTGGCGCGCGTCCGTGTGCGGACACGAATATTTTGCTCGCGTGCGCCTTGACGAGCGCGAAGATGAATATCGCCAGCGGCTTCTTGATTCCGACCCGGGTACATCGACTGACCCGCGAATCATCATCTACAAACTGCGGTTTCCGTTCGGTCCAGTCGCCTTACAACCTTGTGTATATACACTCGGTGATGCGAAATTCATCATGATCTATTTCGGCGAATTTGTGGCCTACGTTCAAGTTGACGGTGGCACATTGTCCGCGGCGGCAGAAGAACAGGTAATCAGCGAACAAGATGCGGGCCCTCTCAGAGCTGCCTGTCGAGATCTGTACGACTCGGAACTCGCCGGTATACGGGAGGCCGCTAAGGAGCGCTTCAGGTTACAGACACGCTCAGGAAGTTAGGAAAACAGAGACAGGAGAAAACCATGGCTGTTCACTTTTACAACATGCCCGGCATTTACACGCAGAACATGACTGTTGCGTTTCGGGCGCAGTTCAACGGAGTTGATGTGACGTGCGAGATTTCGACGGAGGCGCTGCAGGATCATTTTGGCGCGCAATCCGCGAGCGGCGCAGACCTGGTGTTTGCATTTGAGGCGAACCGACCCGTGATCGAGGACATCGCCCGCGTGAAGCTCCCGCAACGAATCCCCGCCGGTCGATGCCTATTGGTGTCGACCGACTTCTGATTGCGACACGGAAAACAAGAGGACACGAATGGAATCGATCGAAGGTATGACCATCGCGCAGTTGAATGAACGCGCGAATCTCTTGGCATCTGAGATGGACGCCAACGACGAAGAAAACCGCGTCTATCAGAGCGAGATCGACAAAATCTACGCTCGGATCGACCTGCTGAAATCCTGATCGGAAAACACGCCGCGCGATGGAATTCCACTTTGACGCGAACGGTACGGACGGGACCAGGCCGCTCCTCTACATGTGGGAGATACACGATGCGCAAACGGGAGAGCTGCGCGGCAGATACGTCGGTAAGGCCGTGCGCGGAAGCCGGAGACCGCGCAATCACTACGCGCGTAATGTTCGACGGCTGCTGGCCCGCTTACCCTATCGAAAGAGCAACCCGGACGGCTTCCGAAAAGTCCATCGGGCGCTGGCTATGGCAGTTCTGAAAGGCGATCGGATCACGTTGACTTTGCTTCGGAACGTAAGGGCGGAGGAAGACATCAACGAAGCGGAGCGCACAACCATTGAAGCCATGGGTTGCACGCTAAACGCCTAGGAAAACGCTGGCGTGGCTGGCGCAAGGGGAAAGACCTGATGGATGGCCGTCAAGAACAAATACGCGCAGCGGTGGCTCGGGCCATTTGCGCCGCCTGTGGAGAGGAGCCGGAGCGTCCAGGCGACGCACGTGGCAACGCGTTCCGCTGGCAGGATTACGAGCAAACAGCCGAGGCTGTAGTGTTCGAGCTGCAGGCGGCTGAGGCGGGCGAGACGGGACGGAGCGCGGTGCCGCATCTGGCTAGCGCAACCCTGAGCATTGGCGCCCCGGCTGCATCGCGGTCGATGAGCAAGGTCGCATGTGGACGACTATCGCGGGTAGCGAGCGCGATGGCGCGCTGATGTGGCTCGCGAATCACGACCTGTAGGAAAACGGGGATAAACCGATGATTAACGAAGTTCAGAGCATCGATGAAGCGAAACGCATTGCCCGCGAGTACGCCAACACCGAGGGTGTCAACGACGCACGGGCCGAGGCATACGCTGAAGTTTGGTTTGACGCCGGCAAGGATGCGGATGCGTCGACGGCCGACGCGCTGCGTGCCTACTTGCGCCGCCGGTTTGATGCGGCAGTCTAAGGAAAAGCGAAGTGGATGCGATCGCAGTAAAGAAAGTCGTGTATATGCTCAACGTCGTCTCGGCTATTGCGGCGTTCACTGCGGCCGGACTATGGTTTTGGTCAACGCGCATCGAGGTGGAGTATGTCGATCCCTCATCCGTAAACGGCTGGACTCCGGCGAGTATCACGTTCAACAACAGTACGGGCAAAAGAATCGATCCCTTCGCAACGGGCATCGAGCAAGCACGCTGGAACCGATGGGCAGCTCTAGCGGCGAGCGTTGCAGCTCTTTGCCAAGGCTTGGCCGCAATTTTGAGCTAAACCGCAGGAAAACAAGGAAGGACGACGATGCGACGCCGAGCACCCGAAGTCACGCGCACTCGCGCAGCAGGTCCAGATCATCAGGTCGTCACGGTCGAGGGCGGCAAGGGGAGCTATCGCCGGAAGCCGTGTGCGAAGTGTCCGTGGCGCGTCGACGCGACGGGGGAATTCCCCGCAGAGGCATTTCGCCATTCGGCAGAGACGGCATACGAT
>NZ_LKPJ01000001.1 GCF_001443045.1 Burkholderia ambifaria
GAAATTGCCGGCTACATCTCCCTCGTGTCCGACGTGTTCCTGCGGCTGATCAAGATGGTGATCGGGCCGCTGGTGTTCTCGACGCTCGTCGTCGGCATCGCGCACATGGGCGACGCGTCGTCGGTGGGGCGCGTGTTCGTGAAGGCGCTCGGCTGGTTCATCACCGCGTCGTTGATCTCGCTGCTGCTCGGGCTGTTCATGGCGAACCTGCTGCGGCCCGGCGAGAACCTCGGCCTGCCGCTGCCGGACATCGGCGCCTCGGCGAACCTCGCGACCTCCAAGTTCACGCTGAAGGATTTCGTCGGCCACATGGTGCCGAAGTCGTTCGCGGAGGCGATGGCGAACAACGAGATCCTGCAGATCGTCGTGTTCTCGATGTTCTTCGGCGTGGCGCTGGCGGCGCTCGGCGAGCGCGGCAAGATCCTCGTGGCCGCGATCGACCAGCTGTCGCACGTGATGCTGAAGATCACCGGCTACGTAATGAAGCTCGCACCGCTCGCGGTGCTGGCGGCGATGGCGTCGACCGTCGCGATCAACGGGCTGTCGATCCTGCTGAAGTTCGCGGTGTTCATGGGCGACTTCTACGTGAGCCTGTTCCTGCTGTGGAGCACGCTCGTGATCGCCGGCCTGCTGTTCCTCGGCCGTCGCGTGTTCAAGCTGCTCGTGCTGATCAAGGAAGCGTTCATGCTGTCGTTCGCGACGGCAAGCTCCGAAGCCGCGTANCCGAANATNCTCGANGCGCTCGACCGGTTCGGCGTGCGNCGCAAGATCTCGAGCTTCGTGATGCCGATGGGTTATTCGTTCAACCTCGACGGCTCGATGATGTACTGCACGTTCGCATCGCTGTTTATCGCGCAGGCGTACAACATCCACCTGTCGCTCGGCACGCAGATCACGATGCTGCTGATCCTGATGCTGACGTCGAAGGGAATGGCCGGCGTGCCGCGCGCATCGCTCGTCGTGATCGCGGCGACGCTGCACCAGTTCGACATCCCGGAAGCGGGGCTGCTGCTGATTCTCGGCGTCGACACGTTCCTCGACATGGGGCGCTCGGCAACCAACGCGGTCGGCAACTCGATCGCGAGCGCGGTGGTCGCGAAGTGGGAAGGCNTACAACATCCACCTGTCGCTCGGCACGCAGATCACGATGCTGCTGATCCTGATGCTGACGTCGAAGGGAATGGCCGGCGTGCCGCGCGCATCGCTCGTCGTGATCGCGGCGACGCTGCACCAGTTCGACATCCCGGAAGCGGGGCTGCTGCTGATTCTCGGCGTCGACACGTTCCTCGACATGGGGCGCTCGGCAACCAACGCGGTCGGCAACTCGATCGCGAGCGCGGTGGTCGCGAAGTGGGAAGGCAGCCTGCTGCCTGAAGCCGATGCGGAAGCGAACGCGGCCCGCATCGATGCCGAACTCGCCGCGACGCTTGCCCACCCGGCAGACGCCTGACACTGGTCACGCACGCTGTTCCGATCAACGCCGGTGGCTGTCTGCAGACACGCCACCCGCTTGGTACGCACGCCCATTCGATCGAGATCGGCACTTGCCGGTGACGAACGTTCTCGAAGCCGGAACCGCAAACCGTCGGAACAGCGGCGTGCTTGACGGCCCCCCAACCGTCGCGAACGTGTGCTCGCGCGGAACGATCGGTCGGGGGCGCGAAACCGCTTCTGCCGGCGCCCAAGTCGGCATGTTCACGCCGGTATCGGCGACGGACGTCCCTTCTCGACGACATATCTCACGCGCTCCCAGGCGTCGACATAGCGATGCGCAGGGGCGATCAATAGCTGTATGTCGTGGAACGTCACCAATTGCTCGATTGCTATGCGTTCATCGACCAGGAGCGTCCATGGTTGCCCTTGCTCGACGCGTTGCATGCATTGCTCCAGCGCATCTTCAGCACGCTTGTACAAGCGTCGATCGACATCGTCTACCTCGATATCGCGCAAGAAGAAGGCGATGTAGGTGGTACCGAGCAATGTCATGAACTGGTCACCGTTTCCGTGACCGGAGCTCATCACCGCAAGCGCAAGGTGAAATCTCAGCGATAAACGTCGCACGTCCACCGAAGGCAGCGGAAGCAACATCGATTTCGTGAATGGCCGTCGGTCGCGTCGTGGAGGGTGACTCATGTTGAATCTGTCGAGAATTGGCTGATTATGTCGTGTGCAATCGCCTTGGCCTTGAACACCTTCTCGAGCACACTCGGCATGATCGGCGCGACAGTCAATGCGCCCGGCGATGTGCCGAGCAGGCCCGCGATGCTGCCGCCCTTCGCGCTGACAACCTCGGTGCCAAGCTTGAGCACGCCACCTTTCACCGGGTCACGCTTGATGATCTGCACGCGCTGCCCGGCCTGCCACGGACGCCAGTCTTTGTTCTTTGCGTTCGGGAAGTATTCCTTCGGCGCATTGAATCGGTCGTCGTCGGACAGCATGAGCCGGCCGGCCAGGTATTCCACGAGCGGAAACTCGTCGACGCCCACGCGAATCATCGGCATCACGCCGCGCGTATTGGTGCTGTTCAGCCAGTCGAAGTACGAGTTTGACGACGTCCGTGTCGTCGGTCACGAGGAACGAGCTGCCCACCGGGAACGCACCGTATTCCGTGGCCTCAGGGATGCCGGACACCTGCAGTAGGTGCAGTGCGTCGCCGCCCGCACCAATGAAAACGAACTTCCGTCAACGGCCTGCCGTGCGCCACTTGCGGCGCGCCTGCCCCACGAAACGTGCCACGTGCCGTCTTGTGTGTCGCGAGATATCAGGCTGCTGCCGCAAGTAGCCGACGAACTGCCGCGTGATTTCGCCGAAGTTCCCGTCGGTGCCGATCGGCGTCCAGGCGGCGGCGACCTTCTGCGAACGGTCGCGGCCTTCCATCATCAGCGGCACCCACTGCTTGACTTCCGCATGATCGAAACACGGTCAACACGCCGACATGGCGCTTCAGCCGACCCGCGACCTATCCTGGCCGCTGACTGATCTGTCGAACCTGCTGCCGGAGATGCAATTGCCCGGCACTATCGGCAAACCGGTCAGCGCTCCGAAAGAGGTCCGGTTCGACGCGCCTGCCGGGCCGGCGCGCTTGTGCTCATCGCCGACCGATCAGCAACCCGATCAACACCCCCACTCCGAGCGCAGTTGCCGCCGTTGTCCATGGACGATCGTGCACGTACTCGTTCGCGACACGAGCGGTCTTCTTCCCCTTCTCGACGACAATCACCTGCGCTTCCGCCGCTCTCTTCTTGACCTGCTTGAGTCGATCGCGAAGCGCCTCGCGCACGTTCTCGTCATCGAAAGCGTCAACGCCGTCATAACCCGCATCCTTCGCTGCTCGTTCCATTGCACCTTGCATATTTGCCGACGTCGTCATCACGATCTCCATTTGATGAATTGCATCCTGATTTCATTTCGAGCGCACATACCCGTCTTGTCGGCTCGGAGTCCTCTGTCGCCAACGCACAGTGATTGGAAATCCGACATGAACAACGTACCCAGCCGAATTTTGCTCGGCAAGAGCTATGCGCATTTCGACTAACTCCATGACGCCTGCCATCCCGATGAGCCGGCGACGAATGCGTCACGCAACCGCTCGACGCACATCGATCTCCACACTGAGGGATCCGCCGCTTCCCTGCCTGCTGCACCCTTTGACTGGAGATGCGCCGTGATAATCCATGCCAGCAGCCAGCTTCACGTAATGTTCGTTGGGACAGATGTTGTTCGCGGGATCGAAGCCGACCCAGCCGAGACCATCCACGTACGCGCCCGCCCACGCATGGCTGGCCGCCTGTCGATCTTGGCCGTCCATCAGCAGATAGCCCGAGATATAACGGGCTGGAATACCGAGCCGGCGGGAGGCCGCAATGAAAACATGCGCATAGTCCTGGCAAACGCCCGTTCCGCCGGTCCATGCCGTCTCGGCATCGGTATCGACATCCGTGGCGCCTGTTGCAAATTCGAACCGGTCATGGATCGCCTCCATGAGGTCATGGAGCATCATCAGCTGATTCGACATGCCGGAAAACGACATCGCGAATTCTTCGAGCGCGCCCCCCGCCTTGGTCAACTGCGTTTCACGCAGGAACAGCCACGGATGGGCACAATCGTCGAGGTACCCCACCACACCCGTCATGTCGCGCGTCGTCACGTTTCCGGCAGATTCGATCACAATCTCGCTCGCGCTCGAAACATGGTCTGCAAGGTCGATTCGATTCCCGAATCCGTCGAGATACGACAACCCGGGCGGCTTGCCATTGACCCGGATTTCCCAATCAACGACAGTCTGACTCGCACTCGACAGTGGATGAAGGCGCATGCGTTGAATGGCCTGCTGCACGGGCGCATCGTAGACATAGCGGGACGTATGAACAATCGAGAGTTGCATGATTGCGTTCAGTCGAAGTTGTACGCCTGGGCGATTTCGAGCCCCAGTCGGTGGTTGCGCCGAATGAATCCGGTCAGGAATTCGTGCAGGCCGTTCTTGAAGATGCGTTCGATCGTACTGTCGGACAGCGTCGTGAGCATCTGTGCGGCGGTGTCGTGGCACGCATGAGCAGCACCATGCTCTTTCACGAGCAGGTTGAGACTCGACATCACGCGGCCATAGCAATAGCGCAGCGAACGCGGCATGCGGCCGTTCAGGATCAGGTAGTCGGCGATGTTCATCGGCTTGTACTGCACGTCGTACACCCAGCGATAAGAGTTGTTGGCCTCGACCGACCGCAAGATCGACTCCCAGTGATTGGTATCGAGCAGCGTGCCGACGTGCGACACCGACGGCAGCAGCAGGTGGTATTTGACGTCGATGATCCGCGCGGTGTTGTCCGCCCGCTCGACGAATGCGCCGATCTGCGCGAAATCGAAGATCTCGTTGCGCAGCATCGTGCTGTAGAAGCTGCCGAGAATCAGCGCGGTTTCGCGCTTCACTTCGTCGAGCACCGCCGGCAGCCCGCTCTCCGGCACCGGCTGCGCGAGCGCGCGGCGCAGCGCGAGCCAGGCACCGTTNCGTGCCGACGTGCGACACCGACGGCAGCAGCAGGTGGTATTTGACGTCGATGATCCGCGCGGTGTTGTCCGCCCGCTCGACGAATGCGCCGATCTGCGCGAAATCGAAGATCTCGTTGCGCAGCATCGTGCTGTAGAAGCTGCCGAGAATCAGCGCGGTTTCGCGCTTCACTTCGTCGAGCACCGCCGGCAGCCCGCTCTCCGGCACCGGCTGCGCGAGCGCGCGGCGCAGCGCGAGCCAGGCACCGTTCACGCTCTCCCATGCCTCGCGCGTGAGCGCCGTGCGCACCATCCGCGCATTCGAGCGCGCGGCCTCGATGCACGACAGCACGCTCGACGGGTTGTCGCGGTCGCGCAGCAGGTAGTCGGTCACGGTATCGGCGGCATACGCGTCGTATTTCTGACGATAGCCGTCGTCCGCGCCCGAGCTGACCAGCACCGACGACCATTCGGCCGGCGCGTCGGACGTGCGCGTAAGCGCCATCCGCAGCCCGGCATCGACGATGCGCGCGATGTTCTCCGCGCGCTCGATATAGCGGTACATCCAGTAAAGCCCGCTCGCAGTTCGTCCCAGAAGCATCTCGTGTCCACTCCGTGTTCGTTCGGTTCGCGCGNCGGCTGCGGCGCGCGTGCTCGTGCCCGGCTCAGTCGGCCAGCACCCAGGTGTCCTTGGTGCCGCCGCCCTGGCTCGAGTTGACGACGAGCGATCCCTCCTGCAGCGCGACGCGCGTGAGCCCGCCCGGCGTGATGCGGATCCGGTCCGACACCAGCACGAACGGCCGCAGGTCGACGTGGCGAGGCGCGAGGCCGGCTTCGGTCAGGATCGGCGTCGTGGACAACGCCAGCGTGGGTTGCGCGATGTAGTTCGCGGGCCGCGCGCGCAGCTTCGCGGCGAATGCCTCGAGTTCGGCCTTCGACGCGCACGGCCCGACCAGCATCCCGTAGCCGCCCGAGCCGTGCACTTCCTTCACGACCAGTTCGTCGAGATGGTCGAGCACGTATTTCAGGCTGTCGGCCTCGCCGCAGCGCCAGGTCGGCACGTTCTCCAGCAGCGCCTTGCGGCCCGTGTAGAACTCGACGATCTCCGGCATGTACGAGTAGATCGCCTTGTCGTCGGCGATGCCGGTGCCCGGCGCGTTCGCGATCGTGATGTTGCCGGCGCGGTAGACGTCCATGATCCCGGCCACGCCGAGCACCGAATCGGGGCGGAACGTGAGCGGATCGAGGAANGCNTCGTCGACGCGACGGTACAGCACGTCGATCGCCTGGAAGCCTTCGGTCGTGCGCATCGCGACGCGGCCGTCGACCACCTGCAGGTCGCTGCCCTCGACGAGGTGCACGCCCATCTGGTCGGCGAGGAACGAGTGTTCGTAGTACGCGGAATTGTGGATGCCGGGCGTGAGCACGGCGATGGTCGGGTTGTCGGCGTTGCCGCCCGGCGGGCACACGGCCGCGAGCGACTGGCGCAACATCTGCGGATAGGTCTCGACCGGGCGCACCTTGACCTGCTGGAACAGCTCCGGGAAGAGCTGCATCATCGTCTCGCGGTTTTCCAGCATGTACGACACGCCCGACGGCGTGCGTGCGTTGTCCTCCAGCACGTAGAACTCGTTTTCACCGGTGCGCACGATGTCGACACCGATGATGTGCGTATAAACGTTGCCGGGCGGCCGGAAATCGATCATNTCNGGNATGAACGCCTCGTTGTGCGCGATCAGGTGCTTCGGCACGATGCCCGCGCGCACGATTTCCTGGCGGTGGTAGATGTCGTCGAGGAACGCGTTGAGTGCCATCACGCGCTGCTCGATGCCCAGCGACAGCCGGCTCCATTCGGCGCCCGAGATGATCCTCGGCACGATATCGAATGGAATCAGCCGCTCGGCGGCTTGCGCGTCGCCGTAGACGGCGAACGTGATGCCCGTCCTGCGGAACACACCTTCCGCATCGTGGGCCTTCTGGGCGAGGCTCGCAGGGTTCTGCGTGTCGAGCCANCACGATTTCCTGGCGGTGGTAGATGTCGTCGAGGAACGCGTTGAGTGCCATCACGCGCTGCTCGATGCCCAGCGACAGCCGGCTCCATTCGGCGCCCGAGATGATCCTCGGCACGATATCGAATGGAATCAGCCGCTCGGCGGCTTGCGCGTCGCCGTAGACGGCGAACGTGATGCCCGTCCTGCGGAACACACCTTCCGCATCGTGGGCCTTCTGGGCGAGGCTCGCAGGGTTCTGCGTGTCGAGCCATTGCTTCAGGCGCGCGTAAGGCGCCCTCACCATCTCGCCGGATTGCAGCATTTCATCGAACGGTTTCATCGAATTGTTCTCCATCGTTCTTCCCCGGCATTGCGCATGCCGGACCGGCGTCACACCTTCTTTGCAAGGAACGTGCCTTGCGCTATCCGCTCGATTCCCCCCTTTTTGCGCCGCGCCGCGCACGTTCGTGCGCCACGCCGCACCACGACGGTGCAGCGAAGGCCCTCTGGGCGGCGTCCGCGCGCCACGATCGCGCGCGACCGATGCCGCGCCTGTCGAACATAGTTCCCCCGCGTGTCACGAATGTGCAATCTGCACCGCACCATATGCACGCGCGCACCGATCGTGCGCGTGATGGCGAATCGTGCCCCCGCACCGTCCGCCCTCGTCTCGGCTTCGCGATCCCCGACGCCCGCCTGCCGGCCGGGATGGCACGCTGCCTGGCCGTCGCGATGGACTCGGGGAAAGGCGGGCCAGCCACGCAATCCGCGCGGCCGGCCCTGGGGAAGTACCGTCTGCGGCCGCACCGGCGTTCGACGCGGTGAACTAACCGGTTAGCCGTGTTCGGCGCCTCAAACTTATGCAGCCGTAATGCCGCCGACAACGCTCATGCATATTTCGACTGACACCGATCGAAAAAAAACATCGGCTGTTTGCGCACGAGGCACGGTAGGCTAGAAGGTTCGTGCAGCGAAACGGCGCCGCCGCCCCGGTGGGCGCCGACCATAAAAAGCGAAGATCGAAATGGAAGCGAAGTGGCTGGAAGATTTCCTGAGCCTTGCGGATACCAAGAGCTTTTCCCGGGCCGCGCGTCATCGGCACCTCACGCAGTCGGCATTCAGCAGACGAATCGCCGCACTCGAAACGTGGATGGACGCGAAGCTGGTCGACCGCAGTATCAACCCGATCGCGCTGACGCCGGCCGGACAGATGTTCCGCGGGCTGGCGGCGGACATCCTGCGCAGCATGTATGCGGCACGCAACCTCGTGAACGGCTACGACCAGTTCGCGGCAAGCGACCAGGTCGTGCGCTTCGCGGTCGCGCATACGCTCGTGTTCACGCTGTTCCCCGAATGGCTCAAGCAGCTGAATGACGAAGTCGGCCACGTGACCGCGCGCGTCAACGCGGTGAACGTGCCCGAAGGCGTGCAGCAGCTCGTCGAAGGTGAATGCGACCTGCTGCTCGGCTATCACCATCCGCAGTTGCCGATCGTGCTCGATCCGAACCACTTCCCGTTCGTCACGCTCGGCGTCGAACGGATCCTGCCGGTGTCGACGCCCGACTCGCGCGGCAAGCCGGTATTCGAACTGCCGGGCGCGCCGGACGCGCCGCTGCCGCTGCTCGCGTATTCGTCGGGCGCGTTCCTCGGGAACGTCGTCGAGATGCTGCTGCTGAACGCGTCGGAATCGTATGCGCTGCATCGGTGCTTCGAGACGCACATGTCCGAGGCGCTGAAAGGCATGGTCGTGGCCGGGCACGGAATCGGCTGGCTGCCGGAAAGCTGCGTGGCGAAGGAGCTCGCGGAAGGTTCGCTCGTCTGCGCGGGTTCGGCGGACTGGATCACCGAACTCGAGATTCGCCTGTACCGGTCCGCGCGCAAGCGCGGGCTCGCGGCCGAACAGCTGTGGACCTACATCATGAACCGGCCGCGCGCCGCGGCCGACAGCACGATCGCGGCCGATCCGATCGCGCCGGCCGTGCGCATTGCGCGCCGCAGTGCCAGCGGCGGCCGGTAACGCGCCCTTACGTACTCACCCACGCAAGACAACGCCGGCGCGGCGCGGATTAAACCGCGTCGCGCCGGCCATTAACTAACTCGCTAACTCGCGCCTGCCCGCGGAGCATTTTTCGCTCCCGCTCCATATTGGAATCAATATCGCACGTTCGATCAACTGCGATTAAAAGCCAAACGTTTGCGCGTCCGCGTCGGATTTTTTTGCGTAACTCATCAACGGCCCCGAATAACTTTCCGATTTATAAGACGGAAATACCCTGTTACATAACAAATCAAAAGTTTCTGTTTGCATGTAATGCCGATTCTCACCAAAAACGTCGCACCCTCTTTTCGCATTTCCCGACCTGTGCACCGAGCCTCATCGTAATGCCTCGAGCACAGAGGCAAAAATTCCTTTTATCAGTCGTTATTTTTCGGCATGAATTCCGGTACCACTTCCGTCGGAAAATTTCCGTTCGGCCATCGCTACCGCTGAGCAATTATCATATTCGGCAATATCGACTTTATTCAGCGTTAAACCAACCACCAAAATCTGCCGCAATCCTCCTTCAATAGGACGTTTAAAGTCCGTCCCATTCCAGCCACATACAGTTGTTTGTTCAAAACCCTTCGTGTATCAATAGCGTGTCGCAAAAATAACGCGATTAATTCGACTCGGAATAAATGCGCTGTCATCGGTTCCGACTGGAGGTTGCAATGTCTTCCTCGTCGTCTAAGCAGCATGCTTGCCCGCTCCTCGGCATCGCCGTATTCGCACTCTGCATGAATGCCCTGGCCCAGACCCAGACCCCAAACCCGACGCCCGCGTCCGGCGCGGGCCCCGGGCGATACGTGATTTCGTACATCTGCGGCGACGCGCGAATCGACGGGACGGCGCCGCTTCCCCCCGACGGCCGTCCGTACAACCTCGGCGTGTCGTTCGTATCGGGCGGCACCGGGCAGCCGCTGTCGAACGTTCAGGTGCGGCTGCGGCGACATGGGCGCGTGCTCGTCGAGTTCAAGGCAACGGGGCCACGCTGCCTGTTCAGCGTCCCCGATGCAAGTTACCGGGTCGAAGGAACCTACCAGGGGGCCACGCAATTCGCGATCGTCGAAACGGGCGCGCTGACCACGCAGCTGCGATGGTGAGCGCCGCCTGAATCCACATGCCGACAGCGCGATCGCGTCGATCACCGCCATCCATCGAATCGAGGAACATTGAATGACTCGTGCAGATCGACCGGACGGCTCGCCCGTCCGTCAGCCGAAACCCTCCTGGGGCCCCGGAAGGAGTGCGGCACTCAGCTTCGTCGCGTTTGCCGCGATCTTCGGCGCATTCGCGTATGTCGAGCGCGACGGGGGTGTCGGCCATGCAACCGTGACGCACGACATCGCCGGCATGATCGGCTCCGCCGTCGGGAAATATCGCCAGGCCATCGTGGCCGCGACGAGCAACGCCTCCGGCGCATCCGTGCCCACCGGCATGGCGTCGATGGTCGCGCAGGCCGAGCCGGTCATGCCGTCCGCGTCGGCAACGCCCACCGTGTCGGCTGCGGCCGAACCGACCGCGGCGCCGCACACGACTGCACGCTCCGCCGCGAAACACACGCGCCGCATGCACGTACCGTCCACGACGCTCGCGACCAATGCACACGCCGCATCGGCCAGCGCGCGCGCGGCACGCCACGGCGACGCGCACCGGACGTCGCGTTCGCAGGCGCTGGCGAGCACGAGAAAACACCCTGACCCCGCACCGAAGCGGCAGCCGCAATCGTATATCGCCGACACCGCGCACGTGGAGGCCACCAGCGTCACGCACGACGAGCTGGAAGGCGCCCGTGCACTGGCCAGGGCGCGCTGGTGTGCACGGATCGACGAATGGAACTGCGTGGAGGAGAACGCGAGTCGCGCGCTCGCCATCGACCCGAAGAACAGCGAATCGCGTGCGCTGCTTGGACAGGCGGTCCGCAACCGCCTGTAGACCGGCCGGATGCCGCCGGGTCTCGCTGCCCGGCGGCGCGACGGCCGGCCGGCGCCGAGCGTCGTCGGGTGTGCAACCGATGTGATCGTTTCAGAGTGAGGACACACCGTGGCCAACAATCGGAAACAACAATGCACCACCGTCGCTCCGCCCAACCGGCGGATCCTCCTGCATGCGCCATTGCTGTTGCTGCTCGTCGCGTCCGGCCCCTGCTTTTCCGCCGAAGGCGACGCGGAACCGGGCGGCGCACGCGAGATCGCCGGGACCAGCGGCGCGCCGGATGCGCTGCCGCCCGACATGCGGCCGACGAGGGTGCCGATGCAGATCGCCCAGGGTTCGGATGCCCTGCCCCCCCATGCGCCGACGCCGATCGCGCAGGCATCGGATGCGTCGATGCAGATCGCGCAGGCATCGCCGCCGCAACCTCAGACGATGCCGACCACGGTCGTGGTGGAGCCGGATGCTTCGCAGCCGGGCGACCCGGCACCGGGCACGCGATCGCCGGCTGCTCCGGCACCGACCGAGCAGGCGTCGACTGCGACGCTGCAACTCGCCCAGGCGGCCGACACCGCAACGCCAAATGCGTCTGCACCAGCCACGCAGACCTCGGCCGCCCCGCCGCAGCTCACCCAGGTGTCCGACGCCCTGCCACCGCATACGCCTGCACCCACCGCCCAAACCTCGACTGCCCCGCCGCCGCCTGCGCAGGCGTCCGACACCGCAACGCCAAATGCGCCTGCACCAGCCACGCAGACCTCGGCCGCCCCGCCGCAGCTCACCCAGGTGTCCGACGCCCTGCCGCCGAATACGCTGCTACCGGCCACGCATGCATCGGGCGCACCGGTCCAGATCGATCAGACCGCGAATACCCAGCCGCCCGATACGCCGACGCAAAGTGCCACGACGACGTCCGGCCCTCCCGCATCCCGATCGCCGGCGCCGAGCGCACACACCTCGGACACCCCACTGCAGCTCGCGCAGGCCGCAACCGCCGCGCCGCCGAATCCGCCGACGCAAACCGCGCAGGCATCCGGCACCCCGATGCCGAACTCGCCCGCGCCCGTTACCCGGACGCCGGGCTCGGAACCGCCATCGTCCCAGGCGCCGAATTCACAGACACCCGGCGCCCAGCTCCCCGGCGAACCGATCCAACGCTCGCAAGGCCCCGACGTCGAAGCACCGAATGCCCAGGCACCGAATCTCAGTACCGCCGACGTCGCGACCGTGCGCAACGACGTGTTCGGCCTCGCCGCGAGCGGCGGCGCAATCAAGGCGCTCGAGGAAGCGAAGGCGCGGCCCGATGCATTCTCGGCCGTCGACATCGCGCAACTGGAAGAACTGTCGATTCGCCAGCAGGTGCGCGGCGGACGCGACAAGTCGCGCTCGATGACAAGTTCGGACCGTTTCGACGGACTCGACAGCGCACTGCGCGCGGCGGACGACCTCGACAAGCGAATGCCGGCCACGCCCGAGTACACGCCGGTCAGGACGGCGCTGGCGGGCGATCGCACGATCGCCTATGCGGCACGCGGCGACATGAAGACGGCCGTCGCGACGTTCGAGACGATTCCGTCCAACGCGGAGATCTCGATCGACGCGCTGGCGGCCGTCGGCGACGCCTACCTGTACCTGAGCGAACCGGCCAAGGCGAATGCCGTGTATCAGCGCGCGCTGAAACAGGCGACCGCATCGCCGACGGACCGCGCGACACGCGGCTTCCAGTACGGTGCGCGCACGCGCCCGATCGAACTGCGCGAAGGGCTGTTCTGGTCGTACGTCGACCAGGGACACGCGGCGGATGCGAAGCTGGTGCTCGACGACATGGGCAAGTCGCTGCCGCCGGCCAATGAGGTGCGCAACTACGGCCCGGAGGAAAGCGACTATCTGCGCTACTACCGGCTGCGCGCGCAATACCTGATCTACACGGGTCACGTCGACGAAGGGATCGCCGCGCTCGAAGCGCTCGAGAAACAGGTGCCGTTCAACGCGGAGATCCGTGCCGCGCACGCCGACGCGGTGTCGGGCCAGTCGCATCCCCGCCAGGCGATCGCGATGTATCGCGCGTCGCTGACCGATCACCCGGACAGCGTCGAGATGCTCGCGGGCCTCGGCCGCGCGTCGCTCACGGCAGACGATTACGCGAGCGCGAAGTACGTCGACCAGACCCTGGGCAACACGTTCCCGGACAGCGGTGCCGTGCGCGGCTTCAAGCGCGACTACAAGGCGTACCGCAGCCCCGTGTTCACGACAGACCTGAGCTACGAGCACGGCAACAGCGCGCTGGCCGACAACAGCTTCACGTCGGACAGCTATGTGTATTCGCAACCGTTCGGCGACAACTGGCGCGTCTTCTCGCACACGTTCTTCGGCTATGCGCAGACCGACTCCGGCAACGTCAGCCGCACGCGGACAGGCGTCGGTGGCGACTACCGGCACGGGCCGCTCACCGTGCAGGGCGAAGTCACGCGCTCGTTCGGCTCGGACGGCCGAACCGGCGGACGCGGGTCGATCGCGTACGCGCTGAACGACTACTGGACGGTCAGCGGCGCGCTCGACACCAACGACAACTCGCTGCCGTGGAAGGCGTATGCCGCGCACATCTGGGGCCGCTCGGCGAACGTCTCGGTCGTGTATCGCCAGAACGACCGTCGCGAGGTCAAGCTGAGCTACGGCGTGAGCCGCTACAGCGATTCGAACCTGCACCAGGAGATCTCGGCGACCGCCACGCAGCGCGTGTACACGTCCGCCAACCAGCTCGTCAACGTATCGCTCGATCTCGGCACCGACAGCAACACGCGCCAGGACGCGCCCTACTTCAGCCCGGGCCGCGACTACGCGGCCGCGGCGACCGTCATGCACCAGCTGATGCTGTGGAAGAAGGGCGACATGGGGCTGAAGCAGCGCATATCGGTGTCGGGCGGCGTATACAACGAGCGCGGTTTCGGCACGAGCCCGCTGTGGAGCGCTCGCCTCGAGCACGCGTGGACGTTCAAGCACGACATCACGCTGAGCTATGGCGTCGAGATCAGCAGCCACGCGTACGACGGCGAGCGCGAACGCTCCGAAACCGGCTTCCTGTCGGTCAACCTGCCGTTCTAGCAAGGAGATCGCGAATGCAAACCAGACGGACCTTCATGTGCGGATGCATGGGCGCATTTGCCGCCTGTTCGCTGTTTCCGGGCGTGACCAATGCCAAGATGATCGACCTGCTGCCGCCGTCCGATCCGGCCGACGGCAAGACGTTTCGCATAATCTGCATGCATGACGTGCGTGACAACCTGATGGCGTCGTTCTCGTCACCTTCGGCTTTGGTGGACCCGTTCGCGGTCGATACCGGCACGCTGACCGCGGTCTTCTCGTGGCTGCAGACCAACAACTACCACACCATCACGGTCAAGCAGATCGAGGAGTCGCGGCACGGCGGCAAGCCGCTGCCGCCGCGCGCGGTGCTGCTCACGTTCGACGACGGCTTTCGCAGCCACTACACGAAGGTGCTGCCGCTGCTCGAGCGCTTCAAGTATCCGGCCGTGATGGGCATCGTCACCGCGTGGATCGATACACCGCCGGATACGCCGATCCGCATCAGCGACAAGGTCCAGGTGCCGCGCGACTATTTCATGTCGTGGGACGAGGTGAAAAAGGTCGGCGAGTCGCACCTCGTCGAGCTTGGCTGCCACACCCACAATCTTCATCACGGCGCGGTCGCGAATCCGCAAGGCAACGAGTTGCCGGCAACCACATCGCACCTCTATCTTCAAGACGAGAAACGCTATGAAACCGACGCCGAATTCCAGGCTCGCGTGCACGACGACCTGCAGACCTGCGTGCGGCAGATTCGCGAACATACCGGCATCGTCGCACGCTCGATGGTGTGGCCATACGGCGCGGAAAACCAGCCCGTGCGCACGATATCGACGTCGCTCGGCATGGACATCCAGTTCAGCCTCGACGCCGGGCCGAATACGCCGGACGTGCCGCTGGACCGGCTGAGACGGATCCTGATGATGTACGACGTCGACATCGGCGGGTTCGAGCGCTCGATGCGCGAGCCGGCGTCCAACCGCGGCGACGTCGACGTGCCCGAGCGCACCGTGCAGGTCGATCTCGACCAGGTCTACGACCCGGATCCCGGGCGGCAGGAAGCGAATCTCGGCAAGCTGGTCGAGCGCATCTACCGGATGCAGCCGAAATCGGTGTATCTCCAGGCGTATGCGGACCCGAAAGGCACCGGCGTGGCCGAAGCGGTGTATTTCCCGAACCGGCACCTGCCGATGCGCGCCGACCTGTTCTCGCGCGCCGCGTGGCAGCTCAACACGCGTTCCAACGTGCAGGTGTACGCGTGGATGCCGGTGCTCGCGTTCCGGCCGCCGGCCGACAAGCAGCGCGGGCTCGAGGCCGTGAGTGCATACGGCGGCGCACCAGCCCGCGAGAACGGTACGCGCATGTTCCGGCTGAGCCCGTTCGATCCGGACGCGCGGCTGATGATCCAGCAGATCTACGAGGATCTCAGCAAGCACGCGTCGTTCAGCGGCATCCTGTTCAGCGACGACGCCGTGCTCGACGACTACGAGGATGCGGGCCGGCATGCGCTGCGCACCTATGCTCAGTGGGGGCTGCCGGCCGATGTCGGCAAGATCCGCGAGAACCCCGACCTGATGAAGCGCTGGACGCGCCAGAAGTCGCGCTACCTGATCGACCTGACCCGCCAGCTCGAACAGATCGTGCTGGCCCACCAGAACGTGGGCGACGTGCTGACCGTGCGCAACATCTTCGCGATGCCGGTGCTCAAGCCCGAATCGGAAGCGTGGTACGCGCAGAACTACGACGATTTCCTCGCCACCTACGACTACGTCGCGCTGATGGCGATGCCGTACATGGAGCAGGCGAAGGATCCCAATGGCTGGCTGGACCAGCTCGTCAAAGCCGTGCGCGCGAAGCAGCGCGGGCTGCAGCGCACCGTGTTCGAACTGCAGTCGTACGACTGGCACGCGCAGAAGGCGGTGCCGGCCAGCACGCTGCTCACGCAGATGCGGCGGCTGCGCAGCGAAGGCGCGGTGAATTTCGGCTACTACCCGGACAACTTCCTGAACGGCCAGCCGGAGCTCGATGCGATGCGCGACGTGATGTCGCTGAAGAGCCGCCTCGACCCCACCTCGATCAACGCGCTGATGCAGATGCAGCATACGCAGGGGACCAAGACACCATGACCACCCATAGCATCATCCAGCGCCTGCAGGACTTCGTCTTCTACTATCCGTTCTTCATGTCGTACCTGTGGATGATCGGCGGTGTCGTGCACTACTTCCTGCTCGAGGAAGGCCGCGAGCTGTCGATGCGCACGATCGCGTCGAGCGGCATCCCGAAGATCTCGATCGTCGTGCCGTGCTTCAACGAAGCGGCCAACGCGCGCAGCGTGATCCGTCACCTGGACGCAATGGACTACCCGAACTACGACATCATCGCGGTCAACGACGGCAGCAAGGACCGCACCGGCGAGATTCTCAACGAGCTGGCCGTCGAGATCCCGCGGCTGCTCGTGATCCATCACGCGCGCAACGAGGGCAAGGCGGTCGGGCTCACCACCGCGGCAGCCGTATCGAACGCGGATTACCTGCTGTGCATCGACGGCGACGCGCTGCTCGCGCACGATGCGATCGGCTGGATGCTCGAGCATTTCCTGACCGATCCGGGCGTCGGCGCAGTCACCGGCAACCCGCGCATCCGCACGCGCACGTCGCTGCTGGGGCGCATGCAGGTCGGCGAATTCTCGTCGATCGTCGGGCTGATCAAGCGCACGCAGCAGGTGTACGGCCGCATCTTCACGGTATCGGGCGTGATCACGATGTTCCGCAAGACCGCGCTCGCCGATGTCGGCTACTGGAGCTCGGACATGCTGACCGAGGACATCGACATCAGCTGGAAACTGCAGTGCCGCGACTGGCGCGTCGTGTACGAGCCGCACGCGCTCAGCTGGATCCTGATGCCCGAGACGCTGAAGGGGCTCTACCGGCAGCGGCTGCGCTGGTCGAAAGGCGGCATCCAGGTGCTGCTCAAGTACGCGGGCACGCTCGCGCGGCCGACGCAGATGATGATGTGGCCGCTGTTCGCCGAGTACCTGATCGGCATCGCGTGGGCGTACTCGATGTCGTTCATCCTGCTGCTCGCGCTGATCGACCTCGTCTACCCGCTTCCGCAGAGCTGGCATGTGTCCGTGGTGCCGCACTGGCACGGGATGCTGCTGGTCGCGACCTGCATCCTGCAGCTGATCATCGGCAGCATGATCGATCGTCGTTACGACGAGAAACTCCTGATGTACTTCCTTGACACCATCTGGTACCCCGTCGCGTTCTGGCTGATCAGCATGATCACCACCGTCGTCGCCCTGCCCGCCGTGTTACTGCGGGGCCGCGGCAAACGCGCCGTTTGGGTCAGTCCCGACCGAGGCATTCAACATGAAGAACGCGCCGATTATTGACCTTTCCCTGCGCGCGCCGCGCGAACTGATCGCCGAGCGCGGCAACATCGCCGGACCCGTGCTCGTCGCGTGGTTCCGCCTCGTGCGGCCCGCGCTGGTCGGGGGTGTCTGGGCATCGATTTGCATCTATACGTATCGCTACCTGCTGCCGTTCAACCAGGCCGAGATGCCGATCGAGCAGATCGTGTTCTACGTGACGAGCATCGCGCTGATCGCCGGCACGATCGTCACATGGCTGATCGCCGGGCGTGTCGTGCATCCGCTCGCGTACCGGTTGCGCGTGTCGAAAATGCTGCGGCGCTCGGCCGGCGTAAAGGCGCGCTCGGTGCCGGCAACCGCGCTCGCGGGTGCCCGCCGGCGCGGTGCGCGGCGCACGACGCGCATTCTCGTCGCGTCGCACGACGCGAACGGCTCGATCTCGGGCATCGAATGGGTCGCGCATGCGGGACCGCAGCCCCGCGAGTAGGTCACCGGAAACGTGCCGCGCCGGGCGCGACGCATGCCGCACGGCGCGACACCGCTCCTGAAATCGTGCTGCCGCGCGTCGCGCGCCAGCCGGCAACTTCCTGTAGACGAGGTGAATCATGTGCGGAATCGTCGGAGCAAGCGGCCTGAAGAATCAGGTGCCGCAACTGGTCAATGCGCTGAGCCGGCTCGAGTATCGCGGCTACGATTCGTGCGGCATCGCCGTGCTGCGTGATGGCCGCCTGCGCAGCGAACGCACGTTGCGACGCGTGGCGGACCTGCAGGACCGCGTGCTGACGCTCGGTCTCGAAGCGCAGACCTGCATCGCGCACACGCGCTGGGCGACGCACGGCGCGCCGTCGGAAATGAACGCGCACCCGATCATGTCGGGCGACACGATCGCGGTCGTGCACAACGGGATCATCGAAAACCATGAGGCATTGCGCGCCGAACTGCGCGAGGGCGGCTATACGTTTCGCGGCGAAACCGACACCGAAGTGATCGCGCACCTGATCCACAGCGTGTATCGCGACGACCTGTTCGATGCCGTCATCCGCGCGGTCAAGCGGCTGCACGGCGCGTATGCGATCGCCGTGCTGAGCGCGCGCGAACCGCAGCGGCTCGTCGCCGCGCGCGCCGGCTCGCCGCTCGTGATCGGCATCGGCGCGGACCAGAACTATCTCGCGTCCGACTGCGCGGCACTCGGCGACCTGACCGACCGCTTCGTCTACCTGGAAGACGGCGACGTCGCGCTGATCACGCCGGAGCGCATCGACGTCGTCGACTCGGTCGGATGCGAAGCCAGGCGCCCGCTGTGCGAGGTCAAGGCGCGCGACGACGACGCCGCGCTCGGCCCGTACCAGCACTTCATGCAGAAGGAGATCTTCGAGCAGCCGAAGGCGATCGCCGCCACGATCGACGGCATCGACACGATCTCGCCCGCGCTGTTCGGCGGCAACGAAAGCACCCGTGCATTGTTGTCGAGAACCCGGAGCGTGCTGCTGCTCGGCTGCGGCACCAGCTACTACGCGGGCCTGACGGCGAAATACTGGCTCGAGGGCATCGCGGGCATCCCCGCACAAGTCGAGATCGCGAGCGAGTACCGCTATCGCGATACCGTGCCCGATCCGCGCACGCTCGTCGTCGGCATTTCGCAGTCCGGCGAGACCGCCGACACGATCGGCGCGATCGAGCGCGCGCGCGGGATGGGACAGGACCTGTCGATGGCGATCTGCAACGTCGCGACCAGCTCGATCGCGCGCACGGCACCGCTCTGCTTCCTGACGCGCGCCGGCATCGAGCTCGGCGTCGCGTCGACCAAGGCGTTCACGACGCAGCTCGTCGCGCTGTTCCTGCTGACGCTGGCGCTTGCGCAGCAGCGCGGCCGGCTCGACGCGGCGCATGTGGCAATGCACCTGAAGAAGCTGCACGAACTGCCGGAGCGCATCGGCCACGCACTCGCGCTCGAAACGCAGATCATGGGCTGGGCCGCAAAGTTCGCGCGCACCGAGAACGCGCTGTTCCTCGGCCGCGGCATTCACTATCCGATCGCGCTGGAAGGTGCGCTGAAGCTCAAGGAAGTGTCGTACATCCATGCGGAAGGCTATCCGGCCGGCGAGCTGAAGCATGGCCCGCTCGCGCTCGTCACGAGCGCGATGCCGGTCGTCACGATCGCACCGGACGACCGCCTGTTCCAGAAGCTGAAGTCCAACATGGCCGAGGTGCGCGCACGCGGCGGACGGCTGTACGTGCTCGCGGGCAATCATCTCGAGATCGACACCGACCGCGACACGCACCTGATCCGCGTGCGCGAATCGGGCGACGCGCTGTCGCCGATCGTCAACGTGATCCCGCTGCAGTTGCTCGCGTATCACGTCGGCTGCGCGCGCGGCGCCGACGTCGACAAGCCGCGCAACCTCGCGAAATCGGTCACCGTCGAATGATGCGACGGCCGTTCGTGGCGCACGCATTTTCCATGCGCACACACGCGGCCCGGCGTGCCGCCGCGTGGCGCGTCGCAACCGCGCTGTGCGGCGCGTGCGGTGCCGTCGCCACGCCGTCGTACACGTGCGCCGGCGCACCGGTCGTGCATACGGTCGCCGTGCAGGAACCCGCGGCGCCACCGGAAAGCGGCGACCCGCGGCGCTTCATGCACGGGATCGGCGTGGCCGACGCCGGCGGCGGGCGGCGCTGGGTGTTCTTCAGCAGTTCGGGCATCGTGCCGCACGGCGCGCTGCGCAACGGCAACTGGCCGCATGACGTGTATGTCGGCCAGTGGCTGCCGGGCAAGCCGCGCTTGCTGCGCGTCCATACGTTCATCAGCCGCCCGGAAGCGCAGGAACCCGTATCGATCGCGCAGAATCCGCGCGGCGACATCTTCGTCACGTTCGAGGACGGCTGGAACACGCCGCAGGTGGTCAGCCAGCGATACGGCGTCTATCGGCGCGACCTGAAGCCGATCAAGCCCTACCCGAACGATGTCGAGGCGGGCGGCCACTCGGGGCACGTCGCCGCGGTGGGCGAACGCTTCGTCGTGTTCTATTCCGCAGACTGGATCGACGGCGGCGGCGTCGACAACCTCGGCACCGGCGACGGCGTCTACGTGAAAACCTACGATGCCGAAGGACGCGTGCTGAACCATGTGTCGGTCGCGCCGCACCGCCGCGAGTGGTGGCCCGTGGTCGCGGGCTCGCCGCACCGCGCGCTGCTGGTCTGGCAGAAATACATCGAAGGCAGCACGGACGCGACGCTCGAATACGCGATGTTCGATCCGGTCACGGCGAAGCTCGACACGCTCGGGCCGCTGAACGACGCGATCCAGTACTACGTGTATTCGGCGGCCTATGTGCCGGCGGTCGACCGTTTCATCGTCGTCGCGACGACCGCTGACCATCATGGCGTCGCGATGCTGATCGATCCGGACGGGCGTCGCCTCGCCACGCTCGACTGCCTGCCGGCGTCGGTGCGCGAGTCCGGGATCGGCGTCGACGGCACGCATGCGTATGTGCCGACCCGCGACGGGCGGCTTCTGACGCTGGCGCTTTCGCCAACGGGCATGTCGGTGAGCGGCGTGCAGCGCTCGCCGGTTCCGTGGGGCGCGACCGGCATCGCCGGGTTCCCGGCACGCGACGGGGCGATGCATTTCGTATCGCTGACACCGTCCGGGACGCGCGAAGCGGATTTTGACACCGCACGGGAAGCGCCATTGCCGAAGGCCGACGCGCAGTGTCCGACACATTGAGATCGTGGCGCGTCGATCCGGATCGACGCGATTCGCCCGCGCATTTGCGCCGCTGCCCGAATCGTACGGCGCGATCGCTCCGCACGCATTCGGCGGCCGGGTAGCCGGACACGCTGCTGCCTGCCGGCCGGCCCGCTCCCGGCCACGCCCATGCTTTCGCGCCGCAGTCGCCAGCGCCGCCCGTAGCGGATAGACTGTCGCCCGATTCCTTCATCGGCCGCGGCGCACGCGTCCTATGCCGCCGCCAGAACGCCCCGCCACGGAGAACGAATGCTGAAGCGCCAGTGGTTTTCGCTGTTGCTGCTGACGGTGTGCCTGATCGCCACGCGCGCGTCAGCACAGGGCTCGCTCGAGCTCGAGACCGGCGGCACGCCGCGCGTCCTGACGCGCCAGGCGCTGCTCGCGCGCACCGACGCGACGGACATCCACGTGCCGCGCGACATTGCGTACGGCCGGCCGATGACGTTCCGCGCGGTGCCGTTCGCCGCCCTGCTCGGCGACACGCCATTGCCTGCCGACGGCGTGCTCGAAACACGCGCGGCCGACGGTTTCGCCGCACAATTGCCGCTGGATCTCGCGCGCCGCCGCACACCGGCCGGCGCCGTCGCATGGCTCGCGATCGAGGATCCTGCGCACCCGTGGCCGAAGCTGCCGGGCAAGCAGGTCAGCGCAGGGCCGTTCTATCTCGTGTGGTTGGGACCGGACGCGTCGTCGGTACGGGGCGAACAGTGGCCGTATCAGATCGTGCGCATCACGATCGAATCGTCGCCGCTCGCGCGCTGGCCGTCGCTCGCCGTCGATCCGGCGCTGCCTGCGAACGATCCGGCCCGCGCGGGCCAGCGGCTATTCGTCACGCAATGCCTCGCATGCCATCGTCTCGACGGCGCGGGCAGCAGCCAGGCCGGCCCCGACCTGAACGCGCCGATGAATCCGGTCGACTACTTCCAGCCCGCCGCGCTGCGCCGCTACATCCGCAATCCGGCATCGGTGCGCGACTGGCCGGGCCGCGCGATGCCGGCGTTTCCGCCCGATCAGCTGAGCGACCGGGAGCTCGACCAGGTCGTCGCGTACCTCACGTACATGGCGCGGCGCAAGGCCGGCAAGTAAGCCGCGCCTGTCACGTGCCCATCAGGCGCCCGCTTCCTGCGCGCTCTGCAGCACCGCGCGCAGCAGCACGTCGGCGCCTGCCGCCGACCATTCCGGCGTGATCGCCTCGGCCTCGTTGTGGCTCAGTCCGTCGACGCAGGGCACGAAGATCATGCCGGTCGGCGCGACGCGCGCGACATAGCACGCGTCATGGCCCGCACCGGACACGATGTCCATGTGCGACAGCCCGAGTGCCTGCGCAGCGTCGCGCACCGCGTCGATGCAGCGTGGCGCGAACGGCACCGGCGGATATGTGAAAATCTGCTCGATCTGCGCGCCGAGGCCGGCGTCGGCCGCCACGCGCGCCAGCTCCGCACGCAGCGCCGCATCGAGTTCATCGAGCACCGCATCGTCGGGATGGCGGAACTCGACCGTGAAGAAGCAGCCGCCCGGTACCGTGTTGCGCGAATTCGGCCGCGCCTCGATCATCCCGACCGTCGCGCGCGCGTGCGGCGCATGGCGACGGCCGAGCGCATCGACGAACTCGATCATCCGCGCGGCACCCACCAGCGTGTCGCGCCGGAACTCCATCGGCGTCGTGCCCGCGTGCGCATCGACGCCCGTCAGCGTCACCTCGTACCAACGCTGCCCCTGCCCGGCCGTCACGACGCCGATCGTCTTGCCCGCGCGTTCGAGAATCGCGCCCTGTTCGATATGCAGTTCGTATGCGGCATGCACCGGATAGCCGCCGACGGGCTCGGCGCCCGCGTAGCCGATCCGCGCGAGTTCCTCGCCGATCGTCTTGCCTGCGCCGTCGGTGCGGGACAACCCGTATTCGAGCGGATAGACGCCCGAGAATACACCGGCCGAGATCATCGCCGGCGCGAAGCGCGAGCCTTCCTCGTTGGTCCAGATCACGACGTCGATCGGGCGCTCGGTCTCGATGCCCGCATCGTTGAGCGCACGCACGACCTCGAGGCCGCCGAGCACGCCGTAGATGCCGTCGTAGCGGCCGCCGGTCGGCTGCGAATCGGCGTGCGAGCCCGTCATCACCGGTGCGGCGTCGGGATTGCGGCCCGCGCGTCGTGCGAACACGTTGCCCATCTGGTCCACCCGCACCGTGCAGCCGGCGTCGCGCGCCCACTGCACGAACAGGTCGCGCGACTCGCGGTCGAGATCGGTCAGCGCGAGACGGCAGACGCCGCCCTTCGGCGTCGCGCCGATCTGCGCCATCCGTTCGAGCGATGCCCACAGCCGCGCGCCGTCGACGCGCAGTGCGCCCGCGAGGTCGTCATGCATTGCCGGCCTCCGCTGCATCGTCGCGCGGCGCGGCCTGCAGCGCATAGCGGAAATCGCAGCGCTTGCCGCCCTGCATGATCGTGCTCGTGCGCGTCAGCGCGATGCGCGGGTCGTAACCCTCGATGAAGTAGCTGTCGCGCGCGCAGCTCAGCAGGTGGCCGATCTCGCCGAGCCCCATCGCGTGATACATCTCCGCATAGCTGCAGCGATGCACGTCGTAGTCGTAGTGCGCGTCGTCCGCGCGATGCACCTCGACGTCGAGCGCGTCGTCCTTCTCCCACAGCACCTGCAGCGCGATGAACGACTGCACGCTCGTGCCGTCGGGCTCCTGCGCGGCGAACGTGCGGCCTGCGTCGACAGCCGCGCCGCGCACGGCTTCGGCGATCACGGCCTGCGCGCGCTCGGTGCCGAACTCGCGCTTCATGATCTCGTAGATCGGCTTGATGATTTCCGCTTCGATGCGGCGCCGCGCGAGGATACCGAGGCGCGTGTCCTCGGGTGCCGCCGCGGATGCATGGGTCGTGTCGGTCATGGGGTTCGTCTCCATCGTCATTTCGTTGCGGTGCGCGCGCCGCCGAGCACGTCGACGACGGCCCACTTGCCGCCGCGTACCTGGTAGATCGTGAACGCAGGGTCCTTCAGGTTGCCTTGCTGATCGAACGCGACCCGGCCGGTCACGCCGGGCCGGTCGATCGCGCGCACCGCCGCGACCAGCTTCGCGGGCTGCGTCGTGCCGGCCTTCTGCGCGGCCGCGATCAGCGTGGCGGCCGCGTCGTACGCGAACGGCGCATGCAGTTCGATCGGCGCGTGGAAGCGTGCGCGGTATTGCGTATCGAATGCCTTGCCGCCCGGCATCCGGTCGAGCGGCAGGCCCGGCTCGAGCGCCGTCACGCCGTCGCCGTCCTTGCCCGCGAGCGACAGGAAGGTCTGGCTCACGAAACCGCCGGCGCCGAGCAGCGGCGCGCTCACGCCGAGCTGGCGCATCCGGCGCGCGATCGGCGCGGCCTGCGCGTCGAGCCCGCCGAAGAACACGAGATCCGCGCGCTTGCCCTTGATCGCGGTCAGCACGCCGCTGAAATCGGTCGTCTTGTCGTTCACGTACTGGCGATCGACGATCGTGCCGCCGTTCGCCTGCACGCCCTTGATGAACTGGTCGGCCAGCCCCGCGCCGAACGACGTGCGATCGTCGATCACCGCGATGCGCTTCGCCTTCAGCGTCTTCACCGCATAGGCACCGGTGAAGTTGCCGCCCGCATCGTCGTGACCCATGATGCGGAACGCCGTCGCATAGCCCTGCTGCGTGTACGGGTGGCCGGTGGATGCCGGCGCGATCTGCGGGATGCCCGCATCGCGATAGACGCGCGACGCCGGCACGCTGCAGCCCGTATTCCAGTGACCGACGACGCCGATCACGTGCTGGTCGACCAGTTGCTGCGCGACCGCGACGGCCGTGCGCGGATCGGATTGGTCGTCGGCCGCGACGAGCTTGTAGACGACCGGCTTGCCGCCGATGCTCGGATGCTTCGCGTTCGCGTCGTCGATCGCGAGCTGCGCGCCGTTCTGCAGGTCCTTGCCGATCCGCGCGGACGGGCCGGTGAGCGGCGCGGCAAGACCGATCAGGATCGTCTGCGGCGCGGACTGCGCGAAGGCGGGAACGGCAGCGATCAGCGTGGCCACGGAGAATGCGAGGCTGGCGGGAAGAAAAGCGATTTTCATGTGCGGGGATCAGAGATTCGGATCAAAACATGAAAAATA
This sequence comes from Burkholderia ambifaria, assembly GCF_001443045.1. Lineage (GTDB taxonomy): Bacteria > Pseudomonadota > Gammaproteobacteria > Burkholderiales > Burkholderiaceae > Burkholderia > Burkholderia ambifaria_A. Next base: position 25,272 of record NZ_LKPJ01000001.1, read on the forward strand.
TTAAATATTCAGCATCTGCGCCCCAAATACTCAATTGTTGGATGCTTATGCCATTCCCGACACAATAACGTAATTACCTGTAAATACAGGGTATTTTCACGTTGTCACTTACCCTGATTTTTCGATAAAATTCGATACATGAAAAATATCGAACAATTGCCGCAGGATCCGCCGCTGCGTGCCGTCCGCGCGTTCGAGGCATTCGCGCGCCTCGGGTCGGTCACCGCGGCCGCGCGCGAGCTCGACATCACGCCATCCGCGGTCAGCCACCAGTTGCAACTGCTCGAAGCGTTCATCCAGACGCCGCTGACCGTGCGCGAAGGCCGGCTGCTCGCACTCACCGACGAGGGGCGCGACTATTACCGCTCGATCAGCGCCGCGTTCTCGGTGCTGCGCAGCGCGACGCGCTTCGTGCGCGACCGGTCGTCGTTGCGGCAGATCACGATCAGCCTGATTCCGCTGCTCGGCATCGGCTGGTTCATCCCCCGGCTGCATGCGTTCCTCGCCGACAACACCGACGTCGACGTGACCGTGCTGTATGCGCATCACCGCAACTATCGAAGCGACGCGTCGGACCTGTCGATCCGCTTCGGCACCGGCGACTGGCCCGGCTATCGCTGCGAACGGCTTCTGCCGGGCGCGATGGTGCCGATGTGCAGCCCGACATTCCTGAAACGCCACGGGCCGTTCCGCACTCCGGCCGATCTCGCGCACGCGCCGCTCGTACACGACGAGGATCGCAGCACCTGGGTCAACTGGCTGCAGGGCGCCGGCGTGCGGCACGTGTCGCACGCGGTGGGGCCGATGTTCGAGGACGGGCAACTGACGCTGAGCGCCGCGCGCGCGGATCTCGGCGCGGCGCTGCTGCGCCCGCGGCTGGTCGAGCGCGAACTGGCGAGCGGCGAACTCGTGAAGCTGTTCGACCATGCGCTCGACGACGGGCGCGACTACTACCTGTGCGCGCGCGAGGATGCGGACATGCCGGACGGGGCGAGACGGCTCGCCGACTGGCTGAGAAAGATCGCCGCCTGAGCGCCCGCGCCGCCGGCTGCCGGCGAGCCGTCATGCTTGCCGGGCGAGCCGGCGCCTTGCGGACGGCCGCATGCATATATATGATATGCATATCATATATCGGAGGCTGCAATGAGCCGTATCCTGATCGATCTGTCGAATGGCCAGCTCGACGAACTGGCCGCCATCGTCGAGACTGAGCAACGCCCTCGCGCCGCGATCATTCGCGACGCGATCGACGCGTATATCGCGCAACACAAGCGAGCGCATGCCGATAACGTATTCGGCCTGTGGAAGGATCGCGCGGTCGACGGGCTCACCTATCAGGAGGCACTGCGTTCAGAATGGTAAAAGCACTCTTCGACATCCGCGGCACGGCCACGCATTCGGGCCGCGCGCTTGCGGCCCACGCATGCGTCGTGCCGCACCGGCCGCCGCATGCCTGCACCGTGTTCGGTCTCTGGAAAGCGCGTGCGCTCGACGGGCTCGCCTATCAGGAGGCACTGCGCGCGGAATGGTAAAGGCACTCTTCGACACCAACATCCTGATCGACTATCTCGGCGGCGTGGAGTCCGCGCGCGCGGAGCTGGCCCGCTACGACTATCGGGCGATCAGCATCGTGACCTGGATGGAAGTCCTGGTCGGCACGACGGCCGGCGACGATGCGCCGATCCGCGCGTGGCTTTCGTCGTTCGACATCATCCCGCTCGACAGCACGGTGGCCAATCGCGCCGTAACGATTCGCAAGGAACGTCGCATTCGTCTGCCCGATGCAATCGTCTGGGCATCGGCGCAAGTGAACGGCCTGCTGCTCGTTTCGCGCAACACGAAGGATTTTCCGCTCACCGAGCCGGGCGTGCGGGCACCCTATCGGATCTAGCGCGAGCGAAGTCCGTCATGCATGCCGGAGGTCCGCGCATCGCGCCGTCGCCGCGCATCATACTGCCCGCCCCCATCCTCGCTCGGCCGCATAGGCGACCGTCGCGCGCGCCAGCTCCTGCGTGCTGTCGACCAACGCGAACGGCGCATCGCGCAACGCCCGCGCGGCGATCGGAATCTCCGTGCAGCCCATCACCGCGACACCCGCGTCGCGTCGCGCCAGCGTCGCGAGCGCGCGTGACAGGCACCGCACCGACGCATCGATCTTCCCCGCCTTGACGGCCGCGATGCATGCGGCGATATCGCGCTGCGCGGCCACGCCCGGCATCACCGGCTCGAATCCGCGCGCACGCAGCGCTGCCTGGTAGAAGCCCGATACCAGCGTGCCGCCGGTGGCGAGCACCGCGACACGCCGCACGCCGGCCGGCAACGCGGCCACCGATGCCTCGACGATATGCAGGATCGGCACCGCGCTGCGTTCGCGCAGCGGCGCATACCAGTGATGCGCCGAGTTGCACGGAATCGCGATCACGTCGACACCGCAGCGGTTCAGCAGCGCGACGCCGTCGAGCAGTGCCGGCAGCGGATCGGCCCCGCCGCCGATGATCGCGCGCGAGCGATCGGGCGTCTGCGTCAGGTTCGCGACGATCATCGGCAGGTGCTCCTGATCGCAGCGCGCGCGCGTCAAGCGAATCACGCGATGCATGAAGTCGACCGTGGCCAGCGGCCCCATTCCGCCCAATACGCCGACGAGCGCCATGATGTCTCCTTCACGCGCGCGGCGGCCGCGCGCAGATCGCGGATACGACGGCCGAGTTGCCGATCACCAGCAACAACGTGCGCAATATCTCGCAGAACGGATCGACCGCCGCGAACAGCACGAACGCGGCCTCGAAAGGCAGGTGCAGCGCCGCGCATGCCATTCCGGCGAGCGACACCGTCACGACGCCCGACGTGCCGGTCGACGCAAACCCGGCCAGCACCGATGCGACCAGCACGACACAAAGCTCGCCCGGGCCGAGCGAGCGTTCGTAGAGTTGCGCGACGAACAGCGTCGCGCTTGCGTAATAGACCATCGGCCCGACGCGCAGCAGCGACACGGCGAGCGGCACGACCAGCTCGACGCGCGCGCGTGCAAAGCCGAAGCCGTCGGCCAGGCACTCGATCATGCTCGGCATGCAGGCCACGCTGCTGCGCGTGGCGAGCGCCATCGCGAACGGCGTGCGCAACCCGGCGAGCGTCTCGGCCAGCGTCGCGCCCGAGCGCTTCCAGATCACGGCGATCGCCGCCGCGATCAGCACGAGGGTGACGACGACGAACGCCGCGACGAAGCGGACCATCGCCTCGAGCGGCCCGAACCCGGACGTGCCGATCTGCGCGGCGCCGCCGCAGAACAGCACGATCGGCGTCGGATACGCGAGCCAGTGCATGATTTTCTGGCACGTGAAATACACGGTCTCCAGCGTCTGGCTCAGCGCCGCCGAGATGCTCGCCGGCACGCGCCCCGACGCGAAGCCGAAGAACAGCGAGAACACCAGCGCCTTCAGCGTGTCGCCGCTCGCGAGCGCCGCGAAAAAGTTGCCGGGCACCAGCGCGATCAGCATGTCGGCGAGACCCGACGACTTCTCCGCGGGGTCGGTGCCGTACAGCGTCATCACGGTATCGCTCGCCGCGCCGTCGCTGCCGACGAGCGCGCCGAACGCCTTCAGCGTCGCAGTCGACAGATGCTCGCCCGGGCGCATCGCGATCAGCACGACCGCGCCGACCACCACGACGAACACCGACACGCAGCCGAAGATCGTGATCACGCGCATCACGAGATCCGACGCGTTGCCGTCGCGCAGCAGCCGCTGCAGGCTGAAGATCACGGCGGCGGTCATGAACGGCAGCGCCGTCATCTTGAGCAGGCCGACGTACACCTGGCCCACGTAGTCGAACTTCGGCGCGGCCGCCGGCCACAGCGCGCCCGCCACGATCCCGAGCGCGAGGCTGCCGAATACCGTCAGCGGATGGATCGCGAACGCATGCAGCCGCTCGATGCGGGGTGTGATCCGGATGTTCTCGTTCATGTTCATGCTAGTGACCCATCGCATCGAGCAGGGATTTCACGTCGAGCCGCTTGTTGCGCTCGGCCAGGAACTGGTTGACGAACGCGAGCAGCGTCGGCGCGGACACCGGCACGCCGACGGCGAGCGCATCGGTCAGGTCGTCGAAGGTCGCGACGCGCAGCCGGATCGGCGCGGACGGGTCGTCCTGCATCACGACCTTGATCGCGAGCTCGTCGCGATACACGGCCGTGACCGCGCCGGCGTTCAGCGCGTCGAGCGTCGCCTGCCAACTCGGATAGCTGCGCACCTGCGCGGCCGGGAAGTCGCTGCGCACGTATTCGGCGTAGGCCGAGCCCGCGACGACACCGATCGTGCCGCGGTAGTCGCGCACGACTTCGGGCAGCGGCCGCCCTTTCGCGAGTTCCGCGAAGCGGACGCGGTTGATCAGCAGCGCGCGCCGCAGGCTGATATACGGCGCGCTGAAGCGGATCACCTGCGCCCGCGGCAACGTGCGCGACAGCTTGCTGATCGCGACGTCGGCCTGCCCCGTTGCGAGCAGTTGAACGACGTCGTCGAACGTGCGCGCATCGCGGTCGAACTGCACGGACACGCCGAGCTTCTTCGCGAGTTCGTCGGCGAGGTCGATGTCGACGCCCGCCAATGCGCCGCTGCGCGACATGAAGAACGGCGGCTGATCGACGCCGAGCACCGCGACGACGAGCGTGCCGCGCGTGACGATCCGCGCGAACTCGGGCGCGAGCAGCCGGCCGTCGGGCATCTGCACGAGCCCGGTCGCCGTGGTGGCGGGCGCCGCCGGCACAGCCGGCGCGGCGGTATCGACGGCCAGCGCCGGCGCGGCGCACGACACGGCGACGATTGCCCAGAGCGTGCCGCGCAAATGCCGACGCAGGCATCGGCGCTCGAGAAGGATGGCGCGAAACCACGCAAGCAGCGCGCGTGCGGCGCGTCCGGAAAAGAGGTTCATGGCGAAGTGGGACGGAGCGTGTCGAACGACCGCGCAGCCGTTCGTGCCGAACGGGCGCCGGGCCCTGGCGCGGAGCGCGTGGCCGTTGCTCGGCGCCGCCCGCTCCCGCACGCCCAATGTGTCAGAAGCGCCAACTGGCCGAAATCCGCCGGAAGGCCCGGCCCGGACGGCACGGGCCGTCCGGATGGCCCGCCGGAACGAGGGCCGGAAGCAGATAGAAATTCCCGATGCCGTGGATTAAAACAAGCAATTTCACAAACCCAGGGTGAACCCGGATACTGGCAACACTTCATCAACACCACCGCAAAGGAACTCGCAAGATGCCGATCATCAACACCCAAATCAAACCGTTCAAGGCAACCGCATATCACAACGGCGATTTCGTGCCCGTGTCCGAAGAGAACTTCAAGGGCAAGTGGTCCGTCGTCGTGTTCTACCCGGCCGACTTCACGTTCGTCTGCCCGACCGAGCTGGGCGACCTCGCCGACCGCTACGCGGAATTCCAGAAGCTGGGGGTCGAGATCTACGGCGTGTCGACCGATACGCACTTCACGCACAAGGCATGGCACGACACGTCGGACACGATCGGCAAGATCAAGTACCCGATGATCGGCGACCCGACGCTCACGCTGTCGCGCAACTTCGACGTGCTGATCGAGGAAGAAGGGATGGCGCTGCGCGGCACGTTCGTGATCAACCCGGAAGGCGAGATCAAGCTGTGCGAAATCCACGACAACGGCATCGGCCGCGACGCAGGCGAACTCCTGCGCAAGGTGCAGGCTGCGCAGTACATCGCGGCGCACCCGGGTGAAGTGTGCCCGGCCAAGTGGACGCCAGGTGCGGAAACGCTGACCCCGTCGCTCGACCTGATCGGCAAGATCTGACGATCGCGCCGCGCGCCTCGCACGAGGCGCGCGTCATGCAAGACGGGCCGCCTCGTGCGGCCCGCGCCCTCCTCCGGCACGACGTGCCCGACCAGCATCATCAATACGGAATCCGAAACGCCATGCTCGACGCCAATCTCAAGAATCAACTGAAAGCGTACCTCGAAAAGATCACGCGCCCGATCGAACTCGTCGCGTCGCTCGACGACAGCGCGAAGTCACAGGAACTGCTTGCGCTGCTGAACGAGATTGCGTCGCTGACGTCGCGCGTGGCGGTGACCGAACGCCGCGACGACGCCGAGCGCAAGCCGTCGTTCTCGATCGGCGAACCCGGCAAGCCGGCCGGCATTCGCTTCGCCGGCATCCCGATGGGCCACGAATTCACGTCGCTCGTGCTCGCGCTGCTGCAGACGGGCGGCCATCCGATCAAGCTCGACGACGACGTGATCGAACAGATCCGCGCGCTCGACGGCGACTACGCGTTCGAAACGTATTTCTCGCTGTCGTGCCAGAACTGCCCGGAAGTCGTGCAGGCGCTGAACGTGATGTCGCTGATCAACCCGCGCATTCGCCACGTTGCGATCGACGGCGCGCTGTTCCAGAACGAAGTCGAAGCGCGCCAGGTCATGGCCGTGCCGACGATGTTCCTGAACGGCGAATCGTTCGGCCAGGGCCGCAGCAGCGTGAAGGAAATCCTCGCGAAGCTCGATACGGGCGCGAGCGAGCGGGCCGCGAAGTCGCTGGAAAACAAGCCGGTATTCGACACGCTGATCGTCGGCGGCGGCCCGGCCGGTGCGGCCGCCGCGATCTACTCGGCGCGCAAGGGCATCGCGACGGGCGTCGTCGCCGAGCGTTTCGGCGGCCAGGTACTCGACACGATGGCAATCGAGAACTTCGTGTCGGTGCAGGAAACCGAAGGGCCGAAGTTCGCCGTCGCGCTCGAGCAGCACGTGAAGCAGTACGACGTCGACATCATGGACGTGCAGCGCGCCGACGCGCTGATTCCGGGCGACGTGCACCAGATCCGCCTCGCGAACGGCGCGGTGCTGAAGGCGAAGACGATCATTCTCGCGACCGGTGCGCGCTGGCGCGAAATCAACGTGCCGGGCGAGCGCGAATACCGCAACCGCGGTGTCGCTTACTGCCCGCACTGCGACGGCCCGCTGTTCAAGGGCAAGCGCGTCGCGGTGGTCGGCGGCGGCAACTCGGGCGTCGAGGCCGCGATCGACCTGGCCGGCATCGTGAAGGAAGTCACGCTGATCGAATACGGCGCGCAACTGCGCGCGGACGAAGTGCTGCAGCGCAAGCTGCGCAGCCTGCCGAACGTGACGATCGTCACGCAGGCGCAGACGACCGAGCTGACCGGCGACGGCAGCAAGCTGAACGGGCTCGTCTACAAGGATTTGCGCTCGGGTGACACGAAGCGCGTCGATCTCGAAGGCGTGTTCGTGCAGATCGGTCTCGTGCCGAACACCGAATGGCTGAAGGGCACGATCGAACTGTCGAAGCACGGCGAGATCGTCGTCGATGCGCGCGGTGCAACGTCAGTGCCGGGCGTGTTCGCGGCCGGCGACGTGACGACGGTGCCATTCAAGCAGATCGTGATCGCGGTCGGCGAAGGTGCGAAGGCATCGCTCGGCGCGTTCGATCACCTGATCCGGCAAGACGTGTCGCCGGCTACAGCCGACGCGCCGCAGGCCGAAGAAGCGATCGCCGCGTAACGCGCGCCGCGCCGCACCGATTCGTCTCTCTTGGCCCCGCATGCCCTGGTCGGCGTGCGGGGCCCTTTTTCATCCGGTGTCGAGCGGCGCTGCGCGAGCGCGGCGGCTCCCTTCTCACTGGCTTACGCCGGGTCCGGCATTCGCCGGTGCAGACGCCTTGAAGCTGCTCGACTGCCTGACCAGCTGGTCGGTCATCGCGGCGCCCACCGCATTCGCGCCCGCCGACGCATGCGGTCGGTCGCCACTCGGCGTCGCCACGTATTGCGGCGGCGGCAACGACGGGTCGAGCTTCGCCGATTCACGCACGAGCGCAGCGGTTTCAGGCGTTTCGGATTTCATGACGGGCGCCGCTGCCGCGTGCCGTTCGAGCCCGTCGCGCTTGCGCGCCGCGCGTTGAGTCGGCTGACTCGGGGGGCTCGCTTGCGCGGCCTGAACCGGGGGTGACGATTGCGCCGGCTGCGCCGCTTGCACCGGTGCTTGTACCGGTGCTTGCACTGCTTGCGCGGGCTTGGCCTTCGCCGGGGTCGAATCCTCCGGCTCGACCGTCACGACGTGAACGGTCGGCGGCGGCGCACTCGGCTTCGCCGGTGGCGCCTGCGCGGCGACGACCGGCGCGACGGGGGCGGATGGTGGCGCCGCGCTCGTGCGCGCGGGAGCCGCGGCTGGCGGCCGCACGGCCGCTTGTTGCGGCACGGCCTCGTCCACATGCGCGGACGGGACGGCAACCGCCGCAGGCGGCGCGATCGTGCCTTGTGCGGTATGGCCGTCGTTCGCCGTTGTCACGGCGGCGACAGGTGCTGCGGAATCGCCGATGCCGGCCTCCGCGATCGCGCGATGGTCCGCACGCAGGAGCATCACGTAGCCGGAGCCTGCCGCAGCAACCAGCAATCCGCCGGCGATCATCAATGTCTTTCGGGTACTAGTCATGCTTGCTCACCGATCTTATCGACGTGAACAAGCCATCATACGCGTGCGTTCGCGCGAGATCCCGCATGAATACATTTGGTTGCATTGATGCCGACGCAGAGCCGGCGGGACCGTACTACGCTGCGTCGCTCTATCGTCAGACGGTTCGACACCGGCTGCCTTCCGCCCGTCAGATGCAGAAGATCGCGACCGCCATCCCGCCGAACAGCGCCCACTTGACGACGTAGTACACGGTGCGGTTCCCCGCCTTCAGCCGCTTGCCGGCGCGGCGAATCGCATACAGATACTTGAACGCATGATTGAGCCCGCCCGTGCGGTCGCCCGTTTCGTTCGGCGATGCGGCCGCGCGCATCGGCAGTTGCCCGAAAAAGTCTGCCATTCGCGCTGCAGCACTGCGAGTTCCGGAAAGTGCCGCGTGTCGAGAAACGGTGTGGTCGGCACCGACGAGAACGCGTACGAAAAACAGTTCAGCGGCGCGGTGAAGGTCGAGTGATCGGATAGTTGCCTGAACAACCTGTGCCGAATCTTGCCGCGTCGGTGCGTATGCACGACGCACGCAATGAACACGATCAACAGGACCCAGCGCATCGATATTTCCCCGTAACTTGTTTGCCGGAATTCCAGGTACGGGGAAAATTGCCTGCGCTGACGCGCTGGTAATGCGATGTGCTTCAGCAAGACGCGGCGAGGATGTCGATCGGCGCATGCCAAAACGCCGAAAAGCCCGTGCGAACGGGCTTTTCGAGGCCATCGGAACGCGCGCGCGGCATATACCGAAGCGTGCGCATGCGGCAATTATTCCGGAAACGGCAAATCAGTTTGTCCGTCCGCGCGCATACCGAACGTGTTGAGCGTCATCGCCACGAGTGCGTAATAGCCGAGCAGGGCGACGAGATTCACGACGGTCTCGTGGCCGAAACGTGCCTGTGCGCGCGCGAACGTCGCATCGCTCACGCGCTGTGTGTCGTACAGCTCGGTCGCGAATGCATGGATCAGCGCATCGTCGTCCGATTCGAACGCCGGTGCGACGCCACGCCGGATCGCGTCGGCCGTCGCGGCCGGCACACCGGCATCGAGCGCGATCGGATGGTGGATGTGCCACTCGGCCTGCGAGCGCCAGCGCGCGGCGGTCACGAGGATCGCGAGCTCCGACAGGCGCAGCGACAGACCCGTGCGATAGCGGCAGAACGCGCCGAGCCGCTGCGCGTGCTGCGCGAGCTCGGGGCTCGCGATCCAGCCGAGGAACGGCCCGTTCAGGTTGCCGCGCGGGCCGCTGAGGATCTCGGCGAGCACGGCCTTCTGTTCGTCGGTGGCCGATGCGGGATCGAAGGGAGGCAGTCTGTCAGTCATGGTGAGGGTTCGATGAGGTCGGGGTTCACGCGCCGGCCGATGCGAGCGCCGCATCGATCGCGCCGGACAGCCGTTCGACGATCGTGTCGATCTGCTGCGCGGTACAGACGAACGGCGGTGCGACCAGGATGTGATCGCCGTGCACGCCGTCAATCGTGCCGCCCATCGGATACACCATCAGGCCGCGCTGCATCGCCTCGCGCTTGACTGCCGCATGCAGCTTCAGCGCGGGATCGAACGTCGCCTTGCTGTCACGATCGCGCACGAGTTCGACGCCGACGAACAGCCCGCGGCCGCGCACGTCGCCGATATGCGGATGCGCACCGTAATGCGCGCGCAGCGAAGCACGCAGTTGCTCGCCGCGCGCCTTCACGTTGTCGAGCAGCTTCTCTTCGGCGATCACGCGCTGCACTTCGAGCGCGGCCGCGCAGGCGGTCGCATGGCCGAGATACGTGTGGCCGTGCTGGAAAAAACCCGAGCCGTCGACGATCGTCCGGTAGATGCGATCGCTCACCAGCGTTGCGCCGATCGGCTGGTAACCCGCGCCGAGCCCCTTCGCGATCGTCAGCAGGTCGGGCGCGACTCCGTCTTCGTCGCATGCGAACAGATAACCGGTGCGCCCCATCCCCGACATGATTTCATCGAGAATCAACAGTACACCGTACTTGTCGCACACCGCGCGAATCTTCTTCAGGTAGGTACGCACCGGCGGCACGGCACCGGCCGTCGCGCCGACCACCGTTTCCGCGACGAACGCCGCGACGTTTTCCGCACCGAGTTCGACGATCTTCTGCTCGAGCTCGTCAGCCAGGCGCTGCGCATACGCTTCGTCGGTTTCGCCCGCCTGCTGGTCGCGATACGCATAGCACGGGCTCACGTGATGCGCTTCGATCAACAGCGGCAGGAACGGCTCGCGCCGCCATGCGTTGCCGCCGATCGCGAGCGCGCCGAGCGTGTTGCCGTGATAGCTCTGGCGGCGTGCGATGAAATAGCGGCGCTGCGGCTCGCCCTTCTCGACGAAATACTGGCGCGCGAGCTTCAAGGCGGCTTCGATCGCCTCGGACCCGCCCGACACGAAATACACGTGTTCGAGACCGGCCGGCGCGGCTTCGACGAGCCGGTCGGCCAGTTCCTCGGCCACGTCGGTCGTGAAGAACGACGTATGCGCGTACGGCAGCTGCTGCGCCTGCCGCTTGATCGCGTCGATCACGCGCTGGTTGCTGTGGCCGAGACACGAAACGGCCGCCCCGCCGCATGCGTCGATATAGCGTTTGCCGGTCGAATCGATGATCTCGATGCCGTCGCCTGCGACAGCGACGGGCAAGGTGGTGCGCGGAGCGCGATGGAAAACGGTCGTCATGCGTTGCCTCATGGATCAGGACGCGCCGGGCGCGGGCGCTAACGGCACGATGCGCGTCGCGAAGCGCTGCGTGCCGTGTTGATGGATGGTGAGATCGATCGCCGTGTCGCGAATCGCGAACACCGCGGTCGCCAGCGTGTTTTCGTCGTCGGGGTCGGCCGGATCGTCGCGATAGATCGGCAGCCCTTCCGGTGCGCGGTCGCCGAGCACGCGCAGCAGCGCGGCTTCGTCGATCGCGTCGATGCCCGGCGTGAGCGCATCGACGCGGCGCTGACGATCGCCGGACGACTGCGTGACGATCTGCGCTTCCGCGTCGCACCCCGGATGCACGAGATGATTCGCGTGACCGGCAAGACCCGCGACTTCGACGACCGAACAGCGCGCGACGCTCGCCTCGATACTCAGGAGCCGCGCATCGCCGGTCGCGCCGAGCGTGTGATGAAAGCCGCTGGCACGCGCATGCGTGCGCAGCACGTCGGCGGCCGCATCGAGCGACGTCGCGTCGAGCACCGCGCGTGCGAGGATCATCCGCGGCACGCCGGGCGCCGGCGTACGGATCCGCAGGTTGTTGATCGCCTGCACGATGCCCGCGCGGTTCGCGGCGAACGTATGCCCGGGCAGCGAGCCCGGGTAATAGAAGCTGATGAAGCCCGGCTTGCCCTGTGGCTGCACGTCGACGAGCAGGCAGCGCTCGCGCAGGTACGGATCGCCGTCCTCGTTGTGCGCGATCCAGCGTGTGCCGTGCGCGTCGCGCGCGGCGAGCGTCGTGCAGCCGTCCGGCGCGTTGTGGATCAGTTCGCCGCGGCAGTTCCACAGGAAGATGTCCTCGGACGGCCAGCCGACGCCTGCCGCGATCCCGTCCAGTTCCGCGACGAGATCGGGGTACGCGGCGAGCGCCGCCTGCCGCAGCGCGGCGACGAACGGATGGCCGCGCCAGCGGCGCACGGCCTGCCATGCGCTGCTTTGCTGCATGTACGTATCGAACACGGGGCGGGCAAGCTCGCCGAGGCGCACGCCGATGTCGAACGGCGTGCCGGCGATGACGGGAGTAAGGGAAAGCGGCATGTCAGGTGATTCGGTTTCGTTCAGGACACGTGTTTCAGGAATTCCTTCAGGCGCGGTGTCGGCGGCCGGTCGATCAGGTCGACCGGATGGCCGTCCTCGGCGATACCGCCCTGATCCATGAACAGCAGCCGCGTGCCGACCCGCTTCGCGAAGCCGATCTCGTGCGTGACGACGATCATCGTCATCCCTTCGGTCGCGAGATCCTGCATCACCTTCAGCACTTCGTGGCGCAATTCGGGATCGAGCGCCGACGTCGGCTCGTCGAACAGCATCAGCCGCGGCCGGATCGCAAGCGCACGCGCGATCGCGACGCGCTGCTGCTGGCCGCCCGACAGCTCGGACGGGTAATGATTCGCGCGCGATTCGAGGCCAACCTTGTCGAGCAGCGCCATCGCCTGATCGCGCGCATCGGCACGCGACGCGCCGCGCACCTGGATCGGACCGAACATCACGTTCTCGAGCGCGGTCATTTGCGGAAACAGGTTGAACTGCTGGAACACCATGCCGGCTTCGAGCCGGATGTTGCGAATCGTCGACGCGTTGCCGCGCACGCTCTGGCCATCGACCAGCAGCTCGCCGCCGGTGATTTTCTCGAGCGCATTGATACAGCGCAGCATCGTCGACTTGCCCGAGCCCGACGGGCCGATCACGACCACGACCTCGCCCGCGTCGATCTTCAGGTCGATATGCTTCAGCACCGGTACATGGCCGAAGCTCTTCGACACGTTCTGGAATTCGATCATGCTCATAGGATCCTCATCCGCTTTTCGACGAGCCGAAGCGTCAGCGTCATTGCGCCGGTCAGCATCAGGTAGATGACAGCCACCGCGCTCCAGATCTCGACCGCCTGGAAATTGCCCGCAATGATTTCCTGCCCCTTGCGCGTCAGCTCGCCGACGCCGATCACGATGAACAACGACGTGTCCTTGAGGCTCACGATGCACTGGTTGCCGAGCGGCGGAATCAGCCGCCGGAACGCGAGCGGCCCGACCACCTTCAGCAGCACGCGCGGCATCGACAGGCCCATCGCGAGGCCGGCTTCCGTCAGCCCCTTCGGGATCGACAGCAGCGCGCCGCGCACCACTTCCGCGAGATACGCACCCGAATTCACCGTGATCGCGATGATCGCGGCCGTCAGGCCGTCGATGCGGATATGCGCGAGCAGCGGCAGCGCGAAGTACAGGAACATCACCTGCACGACGATCGGCGTGCCGCGGATCAGTTCAATATAAACCTGAGCGAGCACGTTCATCGCCTTCGGTCCGTATGCGCGGAACATGCCCGCGATCATCCCGACGATGAACCCGCCCACCAGCCCGAAAAACGCGATGAACACCGTCAACCGGACCCCGTCCATCAGGTCCGGCAACGCCACCCAGATCGCCGACCAATCGAAATTCACGTGTTGCTCCCCGTTCGATTCAAGACCGGCGCGGCCGCGCGGCCGCACCATGTTGTGCCGTCACGCTCACATCTTCGGCGGCTCGGCGCCGAACCACTTCTTGTAGATCTGCGCGTAGCGTCCGTCGGCCTTGATCTTCACGAGCGACGCGTTGACCTTCGGCACGAGCGGGCTGCCCTTCGGGAAGCCGATCCCGTACTTGTCGCCGCTGACCGGCTGGCCCGCGACCTTCACCTTGCCCTTGCCTTCGTTGTTCACGAAGAACAGCACGTTCGGCGTGTCGTGCATCGCCGCGTCCACGCGGCCGGCCTCGAGCGCGAGGTAAGCCTGGTCGATGTTCGGGAACTGGCGGATCTCCTTCGGCTTCAGGTGCGCCTTGATCCAGTCGATTGTCGCCGTGCCTGTTTTCGCGGCGATCACCTTGCCGTTCAGGTCGTCGATCGACTTGATCGACGTATTGTCGACCTGCACCATCGCCGCGAGCCCGCTGTCGTAGTACGGCGCGGAGAAGTCGATCGCCTTCTTGCGCTCTTCCTTGATGGTCATCCCCGACAGCGCGACGTCGATGTTCTGCGTCTGCAGCGCCGGAATCAGGCCCGCGAAATCCATCGGCTGGATCGTGTATTTCCAGCCCTGGTCCTTCGCGATCTCCGCCCACAGGTCGAGATCGAAGCCGACGTACTTGTCGCCCTGCTTGAATTCGAACGGCATGAACGACGTATCGGTCCCGACGACGAGCGTCTTGGTATCCGCGTGCGCAATGCTGGCGCCGAGCGCGGCGACCACCGCGACGGCTTTCAGGAAGGAACGGCGACTCATGGTTTCTCTCCGCATGATTGAGCGATGTAACCGGCCGGCTGGCCGGGGAACGACGACATCAAGCCGCACCGCAACATGCGATGTTGAATTAGACAGTAGTGCAACAAGTGTTGTCAACACGGATAGTACGACACCAAAAAAAATACTCAATGGGTAAATGCATCGAGACAAACCCGAGCCGGACGGACGGGATAGATCGGAGGAAAAGGAAGCGCGGTGCAGGTGGGAAGCAATGGCGGCGGAAGCGCCCGGGGGTGCGGCGGCGCCTGAAGTCGGGCATGTTGTGGTGCGCGCGACCGCCGTTGCCGCGCACTGGCGTGTTGCCGCGGCGATCCGCGAGCCCGGATCGCCGCGATGTGCCCCGCCGCATGGGCGGGCGTTTGGTGTCGGGTGCCTGGTGCTTCGATGCGGCACTGCGCACCGGACTTGTGGCCCCCTGATGCCGGCAACCGCCGGCGCGGCTCAACGAGCGGGCTGAGCCCCGAACGGCAACGCCATCCGGCGTGACCTCAAGGCGGCGCCGTGTGCGCCGTGTGCGCCGTGTGCGGCGCGGGCGGTGCGGGCGGTGCGGGCGGCGCGTAGCGTGCCCGCCTCCGAAGCCCGCGCGGGCGTCGGTGGTTCATTCCCTCGTCACGGTGCGGCAAAGAACAGCGCGACGACGCAGGCCATCCCCGCGAACCATACGAGCGAGCGCAGCGACGCCCAGTTCAGCAGGTACATCAGCGCATAAACGATGCGAATCGCGACGAACCCCATCGCGAGCTGGTCGACGTGGTGCGCGTTCGCGCCGTTGTGCCAGGCGACGACCAATCCGGCCGTAAACAGCGCCAGCGCCTCCCACGCGTTCTGGTGCGCGGCCTGTGCCCGCGCGCGCCAGCCTTCGAGCTTCGCCAGGTACTCGCGCGGCACGTGATTGTCGTACCCCTTGCGGGCCTTGGCCAGAAACGTCATCGGGAACGGCAGCAGCGCGACGATGAACAGGCACAGCTGGGACGTCGTCATCAAAGTCTCCTCTTTTATGATTACATTGATCAATGACACGGTGGCGCAGAGCTTAGCATTGCGCCAGCGGTTCGCGCACCGGTTTTCTAGACGGGAGACTCGGCAGCGGTGCCTCTGGAGGTTGCGACGGCAGTGGCCCATCGCCAAAAATTCAACCAAATCCCGGACAAATACGTTAATTAAAACTGGTCGATCACCAATAAGATAGCGCTCAACACTGGCTCGATGCGTTGTCGCGCCAGCAGCCTGCCGAACCCGCGCCGCCACGTGCGCCGAACGACACTCCGACCCGAGACATCGTCATGCCCCGTCCCATCGTCGCCCATATTCGTCCTGACGCCGTCCGCCACAACCTCGATTTCATCCGCCGCACCGCCGCGCAATCGCGCGTGTGGGCGGTGGTCAAGGCCAATGCCTATGGCCACGGGATCGAGCGGATCTATCCGGGCCTCGCGGCCGCCGACGGCATCGCGCTGCTCGATCTCGACGAAGCCGTACGCGTGCGCGAGCTCGGCTGGGACAAGCCGGTGCTGCTGCTCGAAGGGATCTTCGAGCCGGCCGACGTCAAATTGGCCGACCGCCACCGGCTGACGGTAGCCGTGCACTGCGACGAGCAGCTCGACCTGCTGATCGCCGCGAAGCCGCAGCAGCCGATTGATATCCAGCTGAAGATGAACTCCGGGATGAACCGGCTCGGCTACCGGCCGCACGCCTTCCGCGCCGCGTGGGAACGCGCGGCGGCCGCGCCGTCGATCGGCAAGATCACGCTGATGATGCATTTCGCAAATGCGGACGAAGGCGAAGTCGACTGGCAGCTCGAGCAGTTCGATGCGGCCACGGCCGGGATTCCGGGCGAGCGCTCGGCGTCGAACTCGGCGGCCGTGCTGTGGCATCCGCGCGCGCACCGCGACTGGGTGCGGCCCGGTACGATCCTGTACGGCGCGTCGCCGACGGGCGCGTCGCGGCACATCGCCGACACGCCGCTGATGGCCGCGATGACGCTGACCAGCAGGATCATCGGCGTGCAGACGCTCGCGCCCGAGGAAACGGTCGGTTACGGCCGCCGCTTCACGGCCGACCAGCCGATGCGGATCGGCGTCGTCGCGTGCGGCTACGCGGACGGCTATCCGCGCCACGCGCCGACCGGTACGCCGATCGCGGTGGACGGCGCGATGACGCGCGTCGTCGGCCGCGTGTCGATGGACATGCTGACCGTCGACCTGACGCCGTGCCCGAACGCGGGCATCGGCTCGAGCGTCGAGCTGTGGGGCGATCAGGTGAAGGTCGACGACGTCGCGGAAGCCAGCGGCACGATCGGCTACGAGCTGATGTGCGCGCTTGCACCGCGCGTGCCGGTCGTGATCGTGCCGTCCGGCGCGTCGACGGCGCAGCCGGGGCTGCGCACGGGCAGCTACGGGCGATAACGCCGGTCGCCGATGCGGCGGCACGATCGCGTGTCGCCTCGCATCCGGATCCGATCGCGGGCCGCCTTGCCAGCGGCCCGTTTGCTTTTGCGGCGTGTGAAAAGGACGCACGCATCGTGCGACGCGCACGCGCTACCGCTATTGCCCCGCGCTAGGAACGCCACGCCGGCTTGCGCTTCTCCAGGAACGCGTCGATCCCCTCGCCGGCATCTTCTTCCATCATGTTGCGCGCCATCACGTCGCCCGCATACGCATACGCTTCGTCGAGCGGCAGTTCGCGCTGCCGGTAGAACATCTGCTTGCCGTAGCGCACCGCCGCCGGGCTCTTCGCAACGATCTCCGCGACCTTGCGCGCGACGGCCGCGTCGAGTGCATCCTCGGGCACCGCTTCGTTGACGAGCCCCCACGCAGCCGCCGTCGCCGCATCGACGAAACGCCCGGTGACGAGCATGTCGAACGCGCGCTTCGCCGACACGTTGCGGCTCAACGCGACAGCAGGCGTCGAACAGAACAGCCCGACGTTGATGCCCGACACCGCGAAGCGCACGGTGTCGGCCGCGATGGCGAGGTCGCACGCGGCGACGAGCTGGCAGCCGGCCGCCGTCGCGACCCCTTGCACGCGCGCGATCACCGGCACCGGCAATGCGCGCATCGCGAGCATCACGCGGGTGCATTGCGCGAACAGCGTGCGGTAGTAGTCGAGAGCGGGCTTGCCGCGCATCTCGCGCAGGTCGTGGCCTGCGCAGAACGCCTTGCCTTCCGCGGCCAGCACGACGCAGCGCACGCGCGGATCGGTGGCCAGCGAATCGAACGCATCCTGCAGGCTCGCCAGCATCGCCTCCGACAATGCGTTGAACTGTTGCGGCCGGTTCAGCCGCAGCGTGACGACGCCGTCGCGCACGTCGCGCAACAGGATGGGTTCTGCTGAAGCGGGATTCGAGTCCATGACGTCCCCAATTCGAAAGCGATCGTGATGCGGATCGTGATGCGATACCGCATCAATATAGTCCAACGGGGAAGTCTGTGGATGCCGGCACCATGCCGGCCGCGCCGTCAGCCCGCGAGCTTCTTCAGCGCGTCGAGCACCGCGTCGCCCTTGAACGGCTTCACGATCCAGCCCTTCACGCCGGCGGCCTTGCCGCGCTCCTTCATCGCCGGGCTGCTTTCGGTCGTCAGCATCACGACGTTGACCGACGTGTTCGCCAGTTCCCCGCGGATCTTCTCGACCATCGTCAGGCCGTCCATGTTCGGCATGTTCACGTCGCTGATCACGAGGCGCACGCCGGGCGTCGCCTTGAGCTTCGCGAGCCCGTCCTTGCCGTCCACCGCCGTCGCGACGTCGAGCCCGTGATTGCGCAGGAAACCCGCGACTTCATCGCGCACCGTGCCCGAATCGTCGACCACCAGAATCTTTGCCATGCCATCTTCCCCTTTCGTTGTTGCTGACTTCAACATTCAAAACAGTTCGAGTTCGCCCGATTCGACCATCGGCCCCACGTCCTGCACCGATTCGCGGAAATCCTCCGGCGACCAGCTCAGGCTGAACACGAAACGCTGGTCGATCCGCACCGACCGCCCCGATGCCGGGTCGGTCATCCGGTACTTGAAACAGAGCTGCGGACAGTCGCCGCCGAACGAAATGAACTTCTGCTTGTGATTGACGACGAGCGGCACCTGCACCGGATGGCGTGCAAGCGCCTCGGCGTCGCCGAGATAGCGGTTCTTGAACGCGCCCCACACGAGATTGGTCAACTCGCCGAGCACGCTGTTCACGTCGCGGAAATCGGCTGCGCGCGCGTCGTCGCGCGTGCCGCCGATCATGTCGAGCAGCGGCTGCTCGCTCGTCTGCAGCAGCATGTAGCCGCGGCACCAGGCGCTTTCCAGCGCGATCAGGCTGAACACCTCGCCGAAGATGATCTGGTCGCGGACGATGCACGGCGTGTCCCGCTCGATCGCGAGGCCCGGGAACAGGCTGTCGAGCCGCGCCTCGGTGATCTCCGCGATGCCGCGCACCAGCGCGTTCGGGTAGTCGCGGCCGAACAGGTATTCATCGATCGCGTGCTTGAGCGGCGTCAGGTCGTCGGCGACGTAGGCCGCGCATGCGACGCGCGCGAGCGCATCGGGCAGCCCGTCGCGCGACGCGTCGGACGCGCGGCGCAGGATGATCGGCAGCTCCGGCCGCAGCGCATCGATCTGCGTCGCGATGATCGCGCTCTCGTCCGGCGAGCCGCCGTAGTCCTCGGCGAGCAGGATCGCGCCGAGATCGATGTTCGAGCGCAGCACCTTCAGCAGCCGGTTGCGCCGCACGGTCAGCCCGACCAGGTTGTGCTCGTCGCAGAAGCGCTTGATCGTCGCGGCGTGCGCACGGCTGTCGTCGAGCACGAGCACCTTGCTGACGGGTTGGTCTACGGTCATCTCGGGAAGTCCTCGGAATCGGTCAAAACAGTTCGAGCTCGCCGCCCGTGTCCACGCTCGCCACTTCCGGCACGTGGAAATCGACCGGCGCGTTCGCGCACACGCACAGCGTCGCGCCGATCCGCACGTCGCCGCCGAGCGTCACGTCGTATGCGGCCACGTGATCGGGGTTCAGCGCCGGCAGGTAGTCGATGCTCGCGCCGCGCAGCAGGTAAGGCGTCGACATCCCGAGATCGGGAAACGGCGCGGTCAGCGCCTGGTTGATCGCGCCGCAGCACAGGTTCGCGACTTCCATGAACGCTTCGGGCAGCGGCCGCTGCGTGCTCGCGCGAGGCGCCGCCGCGGCGACATGACGGCGCGTCGGCTCGTCGTCACGAAAGCGCAGCGCGAGCAGCAGCCGGAAATGCAGTGCCGAGATCGTCAGTACCGCGACGTGCTCGGGCACCTTCGGCGCCGTGTACGACTTCGTGCGCGACTGCATGCGTGACGGGTCGTGCGACGCGTCGTGCGCATCGCCCGCGGCCGGCCGGATCTCGCACGCGCCGCCGGACGCGAGCCGCGTGCGCGCCGCATCGAAGAAGATCCGCTCGAAACCAGCCCGGGCCTGAGCACTGATCACGCCGCCGCTCCTTCGAGCCGCGCGTGCAGCTGCCCGGCCAGCGTTTCGACCGTCGCCAGCGCGGCCGTGATCATCTTGCCGCCGGCCTGGATGTCCTGGAACGTCGCGGCCGTCACGAGATCGTTGCGGTTCAGGCTGTCGCGATAGCTGTTCGACAGTTGCTGCGAGCGCGCGGCGAGCCCGCGCACCTCGCTCGCGACGATCGAGAAGCCGCGGCCGGCCGTGCCCGCGCGCGCGGCTTCGATCGACGCATTCAGCGACACGATCGACACGTGCGCGACGATCGCCGATAGCTCCTGGTTCTTCGTGCGCATGTCCTGGTTCTGCGTGGTCAGCGAGATCATCTGCTCGTGCCAGCGCTCGAACGTGCCGGCCAGCCCGCGCAACCGCGCCGCTTCGCCGGCGAGCTTCGTCGCATGCTGCGACAATGCGGCGCGCTCGGTCGCGAGCGCCTGCAGCGCGTCGCGCTGCTCGCCCGTGCCGGCCGCCTCGCGCGCCAGCGTTTCCTCGAGCTCCGCTTCGCGGCGCGCCCATGCCTGCGCCGCTTCGGCAAGCGCGGCGACGGCTTCGTCGGCCCGCGCATCGGCCGTGCCGAGCGCATCGCGCAACGCATCCGCTTCGCGCATCATCGCGGCGACGAGCCGCGCTCGCGCGACGCGACACACGATCGCGGCGATCGCCGCAACCACCAGGCCGCCCGCCAGCGCGGCGCCGATCGGAATCATCCACGCCTGCACGATCACACCACCGCGTCGACGTTCGCGATGCCGGCGCGTGCGTGCGGCTCGGCGTCGTGCGCGGTACCGTTCGCAGCGAAACGCACGGGCAACGACACGATCGTCTCGAACGCGCGATACGGCGAGCCGACGCGATCGTCGGTGAAGCGCAGCGCGATGTCGCCGCCGTCGCGCTTCAGGAAGTTGCGCACCGCGTCCATCCCGACGCCGCGCCCCGACACCTCGGTCACCGCACGCGCGGTCGAGAAGCCCGGACGGAAGATCAGCTCGGCCACCGCCTCGTCGGTCAGCGCGGCTTCGTTGCCTGCGTCGATCCAGCCGCGCTCGCGCGCGATCCCGCGAATCCGGTCGAGCGCGAGGCCGCGGCCGTCGTCGCCGAGCACGAAGCGCAGCGCACCATCCTCGACGTCGACCGCGATGTCGATCTTGCCGGCCGGCGCCTTGCCGGCCGCGCGACGCTCGTCGGACGTCTCGATCCCGTGGTCGATCGCGTTGCGCAGCAGGTGCATGAACACGTTCTTCAGCGTCGCGCCGATCTCGCTGCGCACGCGATGACCGTTGCTGTCGATATGCACGACGGGCGCCGGCTTGCCGAGTTCGGCCGCGAGCGACGGCAGCGACTCGATCACGCCGCCCAGCGCATCGCCGATGCCCTGCGTGCCGAACTGGCTCAGCAGGCGGCGCACCGAGTCGCGTGCCGCGTGCCAGTCGCCCGCGTTCGCCGGATCGGCGCCATCGAGCATGCGCAGGCCCTCGCTGATATGCACGCGCTCGACCATCAGGTAGTCGGCGCCGCCGTGCTGCGCAGGCTCGCCGTGGCGGCCGAGCGTGACCGCATTGATCGTCGCATAGTGATCGACCGCCTCGCGCACGCGGGCCAGGTCGTCCATCAGCGCATCGCGGTTCCACTCGGGGCCGCCGTCCGCGCGGCGCAGCGCTTCGTACGCCTGCTCCGCTTCATGCACGATGTTGGTCAGATACTGCAGGCTGTACGTGCGCGCATTGCCCTTGATCGTGTGCATGTTGCGGAACAGCGCCGCGACGATCGAATGATCCGCGCGTTCGTGCTGGCGGATCATCCGCTCGTTCTCGCTGAGAAAGCCCTTCGCGCTGTGCACGAAATCGTGGAACTTGTCCTGGCTGATCGACAAGATCTCGCCGATCATCTCGAGGCGGCGCTGCTGCTCCCCGGCCTGCGCGGTCAGCTCACGGATCTCGGTCACGTCGCGCACGCACAGCATCAGGCGCACGACCGTGTCGGTCTCGTCGGTGATCGCCGACCAGCTCAGGTCGAGCCACTTCTCGCGGCCGTCCGGCATGCGCTTCGCGACTTCGTTGACGAGCAGGTGCTCGTTGAACGCGAAGTTCATGCTGTCCTCGCCGAGGCACGCATGCACGGCCGCATCGACCTGCGAGCGCGCGTCGGCGCCGATGCTCGAATCGTCGAACACGAGCGTCATCAGGTCGCGCCCGGCGATGTCGCTCGTCTCGAAGATGCGCTCGAGGTAAGCCGAGTACTCCGCATGCACGACGCCGCCCTCGACGACGGTCAGGATCCCCTGCTGCATGTTCTGCAGCATCGCCTGGATGTCGGCCGTCTTCTGCTTCAGTTGCGCGGCGTTCTCCTGGATCTTCTCGATCATCCCGTTGAACGCGACGATCGAATGGCCGATCTCGTCCATCCGGCCCACCGGCACGCGACGCGTGAAATCCTGGCTCGCCGCGATCTCGCTCATCGCCGTCTGCATCCCGATCAGCGGGCGCGTGATCTGCCGGTACAGCACAAAACCGAGCGCGGTCAGCAGCACGACGACCGTGCCCGCGACAGCCGCGATCGCGGTCGCCGTCGTTGCGAGCATGCCGTTCAGCGCGCCGATCGCGTCGTCCTTCTGGCGGTTCTTCTCGACGCGCAGCGTATCGACGATGCTCTCGAGTTCGTCGCGATACTGCGCGACGTTCGCGAACAGGTACGCCTGCGCCATCTCCGGCTTCCCGTCAGCCTTCATCTTCACGGTATCGTCGATCGCCGCGAAGTAGTTCGCGGCGCTGTCCTTCGCCTGCGCGACGAGGCCCTGCTGCGCCTGCCCGACCGCCGATCCGGCCTGCGCGTCGAGCGCCGCGCGCAGGGCGGCCTGTTTTGCCTTCAGCTCGTCGCGCGCCTGCGCGGCGGTGTTCGCGTCGGGCGCGTACACCAGCGTCATCGTCGCGATCTGGATGTTCTTCACGTCGGCGACGAGATCGGCGGACGCGAGCGCGCTCGGCACGATTCCCTGGGTAACCTGACGCACCTCGGTCGCGCTCTTGCGCGTCTGGTACACGGCGTACACGCCGATCGCGGACAGCGCGAAAAACGTCAGGACGACTAGCAGCGTAATGCGATGACGGATGGTCATGAGTACAGCTCCCCGCAGCGATCCGGCTTCGATCGCCGTTTGGCCGATTGAAAGAATATGAGCGCCGAATTATCGGGGATGGTGTATGACCGTCCGATGACTGAAAATCAATCGGTCATTGAGGAAATCGCAATGGTTTATTGCGATGGGAAAATCCTAAAGTTTTTCTCGAATCGGCCGTTAACCCTTGGCCCATGCGGTTCGGCTGGGCTTGCCGGCAGCCTGCAACAAACGAATCCGGATATTCATTCTTTTAATCATGATCCGGCCATTCAATCCGGTCGAATACCGGTAAAACGTTTGCGCATTATCTTTGAAGCGGATCGGTCATGCAGCCCTTTACGCACGATAGCGAATTCAATGACGCGCGACGTCTCACCGGCCCGGTCATCGCCGCTCACGGATCGAGCGCGATACCGCCCCTGCGAGACCAGCCGCTCGCGATTGCCATCCGCGCCGATTGCCACATGACTTGCACTGCGGTCAGTTGTCGCGCGCCGCCGCGAGCCAATCCTCGACCTGTAGCTCCGAGACCCGCTCAAACTCGCGCGTGTTGTGCGTGACAAGCACCAGGCGCCGCGCTCGCGCCTGTCCTGCGATCAATGCATCGTATGGCCCGATCGGTGTTCCCACCGCGGCCAGTTGCGCACGAATTTCACCGGCATGCTGCGCATCTTCCGCATCGAACGACACGACCTCGAACTGAAGCCCCTCGACGCGTGCCAGATTCGCTGCCGCTCTCTGACTCTTGTACGCCCCGGAATAGAGTTCATGCGCGACGATCGCGGGAATTCCGAAATCCGCAGGTTGATGTCTACGCAATCGGGCCAACATGGCCTGTTCGCCTTTCAGAATGGCGATTACCGCATGGGTATCCAGCAGAAACTTCATTCAAACACGTCCAGTCCCGGACGCTCTTGAGCGGCAGGCTCGGTTGCCGCGGCGGCCTCGAAATCGGCGTCAACCGGGCCGATCAACGGTGTCAGCCATGCCCAGTCTTGCGGCACCGGTTCGAGAATGACAGACGCGCCGTGCCGACGAATCCGGACCTCCGTTGTATCGAAGCGGAAATCCTTCGGCAAGCGCACGGCCTGCGATCCACCATGCTTGAAAAGCTTGGCAGTCTCCATCTCCCAACGCCATGTATCTACAAAACGTATCTATTTTATCAACCATGGGTTGCGATCACGAGTCATCCGGCCGGCATATTGACCATAACCAGTCGCCCTACCGGCAAATTTCCTCGTACATGACACAACTCGCTGCCCCCAATATCCGACACTGCGGGCCCTGCATTCATACCTGACAGGAAACAATCAATCACCATCCGGCGATTCACCTCCCCGCCCGCGCGTTCTAGACTGTCGGATCATTCCCCCACCGGACCCCTGCAATGACCAACGTCCTGCCGCTGACCACCGACTCCGAATCCGGCCTCCAGTACCGGCTGCGCCCGGCCGACGGCCGCCCCGCGGCCCGCCTGTTGCTGCTGCACGGCGTGGGCGGCAACGAAACCAACCTGCTGAACCTGGCCGGCACGATCGATCCGCGCATCGAAATCGCTTTCGTGCGCGGCCCGCTGACGTTCGGCCCCGGCCAGCACGCGTGGTTTCCGGTGCGCTTCGGCCCGAACGGCCCCGAAATCGATGCGGCCCGCGCGGATGCGAGCCGCGTGCAGCTGATTGCGCTGCTGCGTGCGTTGTGCGCCCGGGATGATGCAAGCGCAAGCCCCGCGTTGCCGGCCGTGATCGCCGGTTTCAGCCAGGGCGGCATCATGAGCGCGAGCGTTGCGCTCACGTCGCCGGCCGACGTCGCCGCATTCGCGGTGCTGTGCGGGCGCATCCTGCCGGAGATCGACCCGCTGATCGCGCCGCGCGATGCCTTGAGCACGCTGCACGCGCTGGTGATGCACGGCCGCTTCGACGACAAGCTGCCCGTCGCGTGGGCCGATACGGCCGACGCGAAGCTGACGGGGCTCGGCGTTGCGCACGATACGCGGCTCTACGATGCCGGCCACGAACTCACGTCGCAGATGGCCGGCGACTTCAGCCGCTGGGTCGGCGCACGCGCCGGATTGAACTGAGCGCACCGGGCGGTCGACCCGCCCTGGCATAGCGTCAGACGTTGCCCGCCGGATCGGCAGCGATTGGCGTGGCGGCAGCAGCAGCGGCCTCCCGCGCGGCACCGCGCTTCGCGAGCTTCCAGCCGACTACCAGCGCGAGCACGACGACGGGAATCATCGCGACGGTCCACGTGCCGCCCGGGTAATCGAACGCCATCAGCACCAGCACGCTGACGAGGAACCCGAGCGTGAGCCACGACGTGAACGGCGCGCCGGGCATCCGGAACGACACGGGGCTCAGCTCGCCGCGATTGACCGCGCGGCGGAACAGGATCTGGCACATCACGATGAAGCCCCAGGTTGAGATGATCCCGAGCGACGCCATGTTCAGCACGATCTCGAACGCCTGGGACGGCACGATGTAGTTCAGCGGCACGCCGATCGCATTGATCGCGACCGTGACGAGGATCCCGCCGTACGGCACGCCGCGCGCATTCATCCGCGACACGAAGCGCGGCGCCGAGCCGCCCATCGCGAGCGAGCGCAGCACGCGCCCGGTCGAATAGAGGCCGGAATTCAGGCTCGACAGCGCGGCGGTCAGCACCACGATGTTCATCACCGTGCCGACGTACGGCACGCCGAGCTTGCTGAAGAACGTCACGAACGGGCTTTCGTGCGCGCTGTACGCGGTCCATGGCAGCAGCATGGTCAGCAGCACGACCGAGCCGACGTAGAACAGCGCGATACGCCACATCACGCTGTTGATCGCCTTCGGCAGCACCTTGCGCGCATCGGCGGTCTCGCCCGCCGCGACGCCGACGAGCTCGATGCTCGCATACGCGAACACGACGCCCTGCACGATCAGCACCGCCGGCAGGATGCCGTGCGGGAAGATCCCGCCGTGATCCGCGATCAGGTGCAGCCCCGTCATCTGCCCGGCGACCGGATGGCCGCTCGCGAGAAACACGGCGCCGACCGCGAGGAACAGCGCGAGCGTCCCCACCTTGACGATCGAGAACCAGAACTCCATCTCGCCGAACACCTTCACGCCGATCATGTTCATCACCGACACGATCCCCAGCGCGCCGAGCGCGAACACCCACTGCGGCACGTCGGTGAACACGGCCCAGTACTTCATGTAGATCGCGACCGCGGTGATGTCGACGATGCCGGTGGTCGCCCAGTTCAGGTAGTACATCCAGCCCGCGACGAACGACGCGCGCTCGCCCATGAACTCCCGCGCGTACGACACGAACGAGCCGCTGGTCGGCCGATGCATCACGAGTTCGCCGAGCGCGCGCATGATCAGGAACGCGAATACGCCGCACACGAGATACACGACCGCCAGCGCGGGCCCCGCGCTCTGCAGGCGGCCGCCCGCGCCGAGAAAGAGGCCGGTGCCGATCGCACCGCCCATGGCGATCATCTGCACGTGTCGCGGCTTCAACTGTTTCTCATAGCCGGATTCGTGCGACGCGAACATCGCATCCCGGTCGGCATGACGGGGATCCGCGCCGCCGGCCGTCTCGGCCGGGCGCTCGCTGGCGTGCTTCATGGTATGTCTCCGTTTCTTGATGTGTGGCGTCCGTCGACAGGACGCTGCGGGAACGGCAGCGCGAGGGTCGCCGGCGGCATGCGCCGGCGCCGCGCGGCCGGTATCAGTACGCGCGCGGGCGGATCAGCGCTTCAGGCTGCAGCGCTTCGTCCAGTTGCGCGTCGGTCATCAGCTGGTGATCCAGCACGACCTCGCGGATCGACTTGCCGCTCTCGTGGGCCTCGGCGGCCACGGCGGTCGCGCGCTTGTAGCCGATGTACGGGTTCAACGCAGTTGCAAGCGCGACCGAACGCTCCATCGTTTCGCGCAGCCGCTCGGGGTTCGCGGTGATTCCGCTCACGCAGCGGTCCGCGAGCGTCGTGCACGCGGCCGTCAGGTGGCTGAAGCTGCGGAACAGCGCGCTCGCGATCACCGGCTCGAATGCGTTGAGCTGGAGCTGTCCGGCCTCGGCGGCGAAGGTCACGGTCAGGTCGTTGCCGAACACTTCGAACGCGACCTGGTTCACGACTTCCGGAATCACCGGGTTCACCTTGCCCGGCATGATCGACGAGCCGGCCTGCACCGGCGGCAGGTTGATCTCGCCAAAACCCGCGCGCGGGCCGCTCGACAGCAGCCGCAAGTCGTTGCAGATCTTCGACAGCTTGACCGCGATCCGCTTCAGCACGCCGGAGATCTGCACGAACGCGCCGCAATCCTGCGTCGCTTCGATCAGGTTCGGCGCGGTGCTCAGGTCGAGGCCGGTAATGCGTTGCAGCGCGGCCAGCGCCTTCTCCGCGTACTGCGGATGCGCGGTAATGCCGGTGCCGATCGCGGTCGCGCCGAGATTGATCTCGCGCATCAGCCGGCCGGCTTCCTGCAGGCGCGCGATGTCTTCCGTCATCATCACCGCGTAGGTCGAGAACTCCTGGCCGAGCGTCATCGGCACGGCGTCCTGCAGTTGCGTGCGGCCGAGCTTCAGGAGGCCCGAGAACGCATCGGCCTTCTCCGCGAACGCATCGCGCAGGCGCGCCATCGCCTCGAGCAGATGCTCGACCGCGAAGCAGGTCGCGATCCGGATCGCGGTCGGATAGACGTCGTTCGTGCTCTGCGCGAGATTGACGTGCTCGTTCGGATGCAGGAATTCGTACTGCCCGCGTGCATGCCCCATGATTTCGAGCGCGCGGTTGCAGATCACCTCGTTCGCGTTCATGTTGGTCGACGTGCCGGCCCCGCCCTGGATGATGTCGACCACGAAGTGGTCGTGCAGCCGGCCTTCACGGATCTCGACACAGGCGGCGGCGATCGCATCGCGATACGCGGCCGGCAGCAGCCCGAGCTCGCAGTTCGCATCGGCCGCGGCTTCCTTCACGGCCGCGAGCGCCATGACGAGGTACGGCAGCGACGCGATCGTCCGCCCCGAAATGTCGAAGTTCTCCTTCGCGCGCAGCGTGTGGACGCCGTAGTACGCCGAATCCGGAACGCTTCGTTTCCCTAAAAGATCCGCTTCGACGCGGAAGCCGTTTTCCGTCATGGTGCCCCTCCTGAATTGTCTCGTGCCGCCGCAGGAAACCGGCTGCGTGCGCCGCTTCCCGGTACGACGGGTCGCATTCTATGCCTTTGCATAAAGAAGCTCGCTTCTGTATTATCGAAAGCGGTTTTGCGCGGGACGCAACAGCGAGAGACGAATGAAAACAATGGCGAGAGACACCGGCATCGATCACCTCGGCGCGATGCGCGCGTTTGTGCGAGTCGTCGAAATGGGAAGCTTTTCCGCGGTCGCCAAGGAGATGCACGTGTCGACGTCGACGGTCGCGCGCAAGATCACGGCGATCGAGGATGCGCTCGGCGTCGCGCTGCTGCATCGCTCGACGCACAGCGTGACGCTGACCGAGGCCGGCCACATCTACCTGGAACGCGCGGTCACGCTGATCGCCGACCTCGACGACACGCTGCGCGTCGTCGCCGAGCTCAATAGCCAGCCGAGCGGCCCGCTGAAGCTCACCGCGCCGGTCGCGTTCGGCCGCCGCCATCTCGCGCCGCTGATCGCGCCGTTTCTCGCGCGCTACCCGACGATCCAGCTCGACGTGCGGCTCACCGACAACCACAACGACCTCGTCGCCGGCGGTTTCGATCTCGACATTCACGAGGGCGAGAACTACCTGGACAACCTGGTCGTCCACCGGCTGTCGCGCAACGACAGCATTCTGTGCGCGACGCCCGGTTATCTCGACCGCTGCGGGCGCCCCGCGACGCCGGACCACCTGCAGCATCACAACTGCCTGCGCTACGTGCATCCCGAAGGCGATCCGCGCTGGGAACTCGTGCGCGGCGACGCGCGGCACAGCGTACTGCCGGCCGGCAACCTCGTCACCGATCATTCGGAGCTGCTGCTGGATGCGACCTGCGCGGGGCTCGGCATCGCCGAGTTCGAGATCTGGCTGGTGCGCGACCTGCTCGCGAGCGGCCGGCTCGAAGCCGTGCTGCCGCGCTATCGGCTGCAGAACAAGCTGACGGGCGACTACATCTACATCGCGTATCTGGCGAACCGGCGCAGCTCGGCGAAGCTGCGCGTGCTGAAAGACTTTCTCGCGGAACATCTCGCGCACATCGGCGAGCTGTCGGAAGTCGAGTTGATGAAGATTCGCGACGCGCTCGCGTAGCGGCTGCGAGGGCAGCCGCCGCCGCGGTCACGCCGGTCGGCAATCAGGCGCCGATGCGCGCCGCCCTTGCCGCCACGGCGCACGGCATCGACGCGCTGCCGCCCTTCAGGCAGGCTGCAATTCGAACGGGAATGTCGCGTGCCCGATCTCGACACCCTGCGTGTTCAGCATCCGCGGCCGGTGGAACGCGGCGAGCCGCGCGCGCTGCGCGTCCGTGCCGATCTGCAGCCGTTCCAGCAGTTCGCTGACCATCATGTACAGCACGTCGATGTTGCCGTCCTCGATCTTCACCGAGATGCCGAGCGCGCCGTCGGCACCGAGCGCCCGCGTGCGCGCCGACGCGCGTACGCCGATCCCGTAGCACGCATCCGCGCCGAGCTTGCCGACGACCCGCCCTTCGAACGCGTCCATCAGCACCGTGCAGTAGCGCCCCTCTCCGGCAACCAGCTCCGGATGGGCCGTCATCGCATGATGAATCCGCGCCAGCGCGCGCACGCGATCGGTCGTCGCGGCGCCGCCGGCTTCCAGCGTATCCGCGCCGTCGGCCAACGATGCGTACAGACGCGCAAGGCGGTCGAGCGGGAACGCCGGTGTCGGCAGGTTGCAGCCGTCGATCGCCCAGTCGACCTCGTCGTCGCGCAGGCCGCACGCATCGGCGACCACATGCTTGACGCGCACCTGCATCGGATGCTCCGGCAGATGGTAGTCGGCGATCGCGGCGCCGATCGACCGCGCGCCGGCCAGCATCCCGACGTGCTTGCCCGAACAGTTGCTGCAGACGCCGGTCGGCGTGTAGTCGCGCTTGATCCACGCCCGGTACACCGCGTCCGACAGCGGCGCATGGCCGCCGCATCGCAAATCCGACTCCTGCGCATCGACCTTCGCCAGCATCGCCCGCGTGCGCGCGATGTGCCGCTCCTCGCTGCTGTGCGACGCGCACATCAGCGCGATATCGGCATCGTCGAAGCCGAACTGCTCGGGCGCACCCGTCTCGATCACGGACAGCGCCTGAGCCGGCTTCGCCGCCGAGCGCGCGAGCGTCGTCCGGAACGGATCGCCGAGCCGGAACAGCAGCTTGCCGCGGGCGTCCACCACCGCCACATCGGCGACGTGCGTGTTCTCGATCGCATTGCCGCGGTACGTGACGACCGCTGCGCGTTGGGTGTCCATCTTGCTGTCTCCTTCGTCGGGGCCTGATTGCCGGGGCCCGTGCAACCGGTACGGCAGTGTATCGACTCGCCACCGGGTCGCGCCGGTCGACCGATGGAAAGCGGTATTGCGCCCGATGCAAAGGCGTCGCGCCAATCACGAAAACCCGACGGATTTCGTACAAAGACCATTCGATCGTTTACATGTTCAGTCATGGTTCGTAGAAGCGCGATCGCTGACGGCACGTGTTCGCCGGTTGCGCGTACCCGAACGCGATCACGATCGACGCGGGCCCAGGCAGCCCGGGCGCACCCGCCTGCCGATGGGGACGCGATCGAAGCACACTTTCACGCTATGGCCGCCACCCCGCCCGGCGGTCGCCCGATCTCCAGCGAATCGACTACGCGTCGATCGCCAGCAGCGCGAACGTCGCGAGCCAGTGCTCGCCCATGTAGTCGCCGGCCACATGCGCGAGCGCGCTCGCGAGATGCCGGTCGGCCGCATCGAGCAGCTTCGCGCGCCGCGCATCGCCTTCCGGCAGCGCGCCGGCCAGCGAGCGCTGACACCACGCGCGGCTCAGATTCAACCCGTCCAGATGCGCGATCTTGCCGTCGCTGCGATCGCTGACCGTCGCCGGCACGAACAGCGTCGCCGGCTCGCCGCGCGCGAGATCCGGCAGGAAGCGCGCGAACCAGCCGTCGAATTCGCCGGCCGGCAGCACGCGCCGCATCAGCTCCGCCTCCATCAGCGCGGGCGACAGGAACTCGTCGCCCGACGGCTCCCACGCCTGGCACGCGACATCGTTCAGGTGCCAGCGCTTTGCCGTATCGACGACCAGCGCCGCGAGCCCGTCGCGCTGCGTCGCGCGCGCGAAGTCGAGCGTGAGCGCAAGCGCGAACGCGGTGTTGAAGTGCGTGCCGACGCGCAGCGGATAGGTCGCCTTCGGCAGGAAGGTCTCGAAGCGCGCGACGAACAGGTCGGTGAGCGGCGCCATCGACTTCGCCCAGCGGGCGGCCTGCGGCGCCACGCCCTTCAGCGCGAGCCGTTCCAGCTGCGCGGACAGCGCAAGCAGCCACGCCCATCCGTAAGGCCGCTCGAAGCCGCTGTTGTGCGGCAGCGCGAGATACGCGCGTTCGCCGGCGACGTTCAAGTCGGTGAAGTGCGCGTCGACGACGGCGATGATCCGTTCGGCCTCCGGCAGCGCCGGATGGCGTTCGAGCACACGCAGCACGAGCCAGTAGCCGTGCACGCACGAATGCCAGTCGTAGCTGCCGTAGAAGATCGGGTGCAGCGCGCGCGGCCCCTGCACGTCGTGCGGGCCTTCGAGCGAATGCGTGAGCTTGTTCGGATATTCGCGGGTCAGGTGCGCGAGCGCGAGCGACGCGAATTTCGATGCGAGTTCGGGAGTCAGTCGGTCGGTCATGGGCATCTCATCTCGTCAGAAGCGGAATACGAACGCGTACATCAGCAGCGTGTTCACGGCCAGCAGCAGCAGGGCGGTCGGCCACTGCGCCTTGATCACGCCGTTCTTGTCCTTCAGTTCGAGCAGCGCCGCGGGGACGATGTTGAAGTTCGCGGCCATCGGCGTCATCAGCGTACCGCAGAAGCCGCTCAGCATCCCGATCGCGCCGAGGATCGCCGGGTTGCCGTGAAATTGATGGACGATCAGCGGCAGGCCGATGCCGGCCGTCATCACGGGGAACGCGGCGAACCCGTTGCCCATGATCATCGTGAACAGCGCCATGCCGACCGTATAGGCGGCAACGACCGCGAACGGCGAGTCGATCGGCACCCAGTCCTTCACGAGCCCCGATACCACGCCGCCGACGCCCGCGACCGCGAACAGCGCGCCGAGCGCCGCGAGCATCTGCGGCAGGATCGCGGCCCAGCCGACCGCGTCCATCGTGTGGCGCGCCTCCTTCAGCGCGTGCACGGGCGAATCGCGCAACATCGCGAGCGCGACGGCGAACGCGACGAGCGTGCCGAGCACGAGCGAGATCAGCGTCACGCTCTTCGGATCGACGAACGGCACGCGCTTCAGCGCGAACGTGCCGATCAGCGTGACGACGGGAATCAGCAGCGCCGGCAGGAACAGCCGGTTGCCGAAGCGCAGCGCCTTCGCGTCGCGCCGCGCGGCCGCCGCAACGCCTGCTTCATCCGACTTGCCGCGTCCGAGCTTGCCCGAGCCCGCGATCAGCGCGAGCGCGATCGCGAGGCAGCCCGTCACGAAATGCGGCAGCAGCGCGCCGAACAGGAACGTGAGCGCGTAGATCGCCCAGAACGCGAAATTGACGACGCGGCGCGGATTCGTGCGGTCGGTCAGGTTGAAGCACGCGAACGCGGCGAACATCAGCCCGGCGAGCGTATAGAGCGGTTCGAGGCCGATCATCGCGCGCCCTCCCGCCCGAAGGCGCCGAAGCCGCGCGACAGCCGGCGGTCGAGCAGCGCGAGCCGCGTGCAGTGGATCAGCAGCGCGGCGATCGCGGTCGGGATCGCCCAGACCGACAGGTGCAGCG
The DNA here is from genome assembly GCF_001443045.1 of Burkholderia ambifaria. Taxonomy (GTDB): domain Bacteria; phylum Pseudomonadota; class Gammaproteobacteria; order Burkholderiales; family Burkholderiaceae; genus Burkholderia; species Burkholderia ambifaria_A. The sequence goes on from NZ_LKPJ01000001.1 coordinate 58,234, forward strand.
GCTCGATCGCGATCCCGTTCTGTTCGAGAAAGCCCTTGATCAGCAGGATCGACTGGATCGCGATGAAGATGTCCTCGCCGAAGAACACGGCGACGTTGTCGGCGGCCGACGCGTGCGCGCGGATCTGCTGGCGCACCGACTCGGGCAGGTCGCCGTGCTGGCTGACGGCCGCGGCCTCGGCCATCGGCGCGATCAGCGGCCGCACCATCTGCGCGTGTCCGCCGAGCGACGTGAGGCCGAGCGCGGCGCTCACCTGGCGCAGCACGAAATACAGCATCAGCACGCGGCCGGTGGTCGCCGCGTGCACGCGCGAGATCATCCGCTTCGCCTGTTCCTTGAGGCCGTTGCGCTCGAGCAGCGCGATCACCGGCAGCGTCAGCCAGATCAGCCCCATGTAGCGGTTGTCGGTGAACGCCTTGCCGAATGCGCTCACGATGTCGACGAGATTCATCCCGCCCGCCAGCCCCGTCGCGAGGCCCGCGATCGTGACCACCAGCAGCGCATTGAAGCGCAGCGCGAAACCGATCACGACGATCGGCACCCCAATCAGCACCAGCATTGCCCCTCCTTGTGTCGGATGTGCGGCGTCGCGAAGACGCGCCGCCTGCCCGGTTTCGACCGGGTTCAGGCCGCAAAATCTAACACGAGACTTTATCGATAAAAAGTCGATAATTTGAAGCTTCGGGTAAACGTTGAAACCGGTACTACGTTGCGCCGGCCGTGTGTCCGTGGTGTTTCTTCGATGTCGAACCGGCGCGGTCCGCGGCGTGCGCCCCGCTCCCGCCACGCATGGCGGAGCGCCGGTGCGCCGACTAAACTGGAAGGCATCGGCAACGTTCGGGAGAGCCGCCATGATTGACGTATTCCAGACCATCGGCAGCCGCGCGTTCTCCGCTCATCTGGCGAAGGACGGGATGGTGACGCTGATGGAGCAACGCCAGGAAGTCGACCGCGTGACGCTCGCGACCGCCTATGCCGCGCTCGTCGAGGAATCGGAGCAGGAAACCGATCTGCTCGACGCGACTGTCGAAGGGATGATGCGCGCGCTGATCCAGGGGTACGCGCGCAGCCATTGAACGACTGAACGCGTGCCTGCCGTCGTACGGCCGGCACGCAAGCGCCGCGCACGCGCCCCCGGGCGCTCGTCCCTTCCTGTCGAAACGAACGCACCGGCATGGCGCGCCGGCGGCTTTTTCCGCACCGCCGCATGGCCGCGTGCGCGGTTTTTCGCCGCGCGGACGGCAAGAATGCCGCCCGGCCATCGAAGAAAGGGGCGGAAACGACACGATGCGCAATTTTTTCGATTGCCGCCGCTCGCGCCGCATGACAGCATGCGGGCGTCGCCAATCGAAAAGAATTCCGTGCCGTCCCGGCCGCCGATGCCATTCGGCGGCGCCGCCCGGCACTGCCTTCCATGAACCCGGCCCACCTCCAACACTACGAACCGACCGGAGTATCCCGCTTGTGAACATCGGCATCGTCAACGACCTCCCGCTTGCCGTCGAGGCGATGCGCCGTGTGATCGCGCGCCGGCCCGAGCACCGCGTGCTGTGGGTCGCGACCGACGGCGCGCAGGCCGTCGAACTGTGCGCCGCGCAACCGCCCGACGTCGTGCTGATGGACCTGATCATGCCGAAGTTCGACGGGATCGAGGCAACGCGGCGGATCATGCGTTCGAGCCGCCCGTGCGCGATCCTGATCGTGACGAGCTGCATCGGCATGAACGCATGGCGCGTGTTCGAAGCGATGGGCGCCGGCGCGCTCGACGCGGTCGACACGCCGCGCCTCGGCGAAGGCGAAGCAGGCGACACCGCCCGGCTGCTGCTCGCGAAGATCGACCAGATCGGCCGGCTGCTCGAGGCGCCCGGCGGCATGCGCGCGGCCGGCACGACTGCACGCGCGGGCGGCGGCCCGCTGATCGCGATCGGCGCGTCTGCCGGCGGCCCCGGCGCGCTCGCGTCGATCCTCGGCAGCCTGCCGGCCGACTTCAGCGCGCCGATCGTGATCGTCCAGCACGTCGATCGCGCATTCGCCGAAGGCATGGCGCAATGGCTCGACGGCCAGACGCCGCTGAGCGTGCGCGTCGCGCGCGAAGGCGACCGTCCGCAGCCGGGCGTCGCGCTGCTCGCGGCGACCGACGATCACCTGCGCATCACGCGCGCCGGCACGCTCGAATACACGCGCGAGCCGGCCGCCACGCCGTACCGGCCGTCGGTCGACGTGTTCTTCAACAGCCTGACCGAGCACTGGCCGGGCCGCGTGATCGGCGTGCTGCTGACCGGCATGGGACGCGACGGCGCGATCGGCCTGAAGGCCCTGCGGATGAAGGGCTACCACACGATCGCGCAGGACGAGGCGACCAGCGCCGTCTACGGGATGCCGAAAGCCGCCGCGACGCTCGGCGCGGCACGCGCGATCCTGCCGCTCGAGCGCATCGCGGGCGAACTGGCGGCGCTCGCACGGATCTGACCCAGCCCGATGAAACCCCGTTACACCCCTCGCAGCCATGGCGCAACCTGGCATCAATCATGACTAGCGATCTCACCCGGCCGCCCGGCGGCCTGCATGCGGCGTTCGACGCCGCACACGTCCGGCCCACGCCGCACGCCGACGCCCCCGCGATGGTCCTGCTGGTCGACGACCAGACGATCGTCGCGGAAGCCGTCCGGCGCGCGCTCGTCGACGAAGACGGCATCGACTTCCACTACTGTCCGCGCTCGGACGACGCGCTGGCAACCGCGATCGAGACGCGGCCGACCGTCATCCTGCAGGATCTCGTGATGCCCGGCACCGACGGGCTGAGCCTCGTGAAGACGTACCGCGCCAATCCGGCGACGCGCGACGTGCCGATCATCGTGCTGTCGACGCAGGAGGAGCCGGTGATCAAGAGCGCCGCATTCGCGGCCGGCGCGAACGACTACCTCGTGAAACTGCCCGACCGCATCGAACTGGTCGCGCGGATCCGCTATCACTCGCGCTCGTACATGAACCTGCTGCAGCGCGACGAGGCCTATCGCGCGCTGCGGCAATCGCAGCAGCAACTGCTCGAAGCCAATCTCGAACTGCGGCGCCTCACGCATTCGGACGGCCTGACCGGGCTGTCGAACCGGCGCTATCTCGACGAATACCTGGCCGCCGAGTGGCGGCGCGCCACGCGCGAGCGCAGCGAGCTGTCGCTGCTGATGATCGACGTCGACAACTTCAAGCTGTACAACGACACGTACGGCCACGTGTCGGGCGACAGCGTGCTCAAGCAGGTCGCGGCGACCATCGAGCGCTGTCTCGGGCAGTCCGGCGATCTCGCCGCGCGTTTCGGCGGCGAGGAGTTCGCCGTCGTGATGCCGACCACGTCGCCGGGCGCCGCGCGGCTGCTCGGCGAGAAGATCCGCCTCGCGATCGAGACGCTGCGGCTCGAGCACATGCACTCGTCGACCGGTCGCTACGTGACGATCAGCATCGGCGGCGCGAGCATCGTGCCGGCCCACGGCCTGCCGACGACATCGCTGATCGAGGCGGCCGATCGTGCGCTGTATCGCGCGAAGCACGACGGCAAGAATCGTGTCGAGATCGATGCGCCGCCCGCGCCAACCGTCCCGCCCGCCCCGCCGGCCGGCGGCGGTTTCGCCTGAGCGTCTACACGGCGACGAGCCGGCGCGCGTAGTCGGTCGGATCGAGCGGCCGGCCGAACAGGTAGCCCTGCTGCATGTCGCAGCCGATCTGCTGCAGGAACCACGACTGCGCCTGCGTCTCGACGCCTTCCGCGGTCACCTTCATCCCGAGCGAATGCGCCATCGCGACGACGGCCTGCGTGATCGCGACCGAGTCGCGATTATCGGGCACACCCGACACGAACGACCGGTCGACCTTCAGGTTGTGCAGCGGAAACCGCTTCAGGTACGCGAGCGACGAATAGCCGGTGCCGAAATCGTCGACCGAGATCCGCACGTTCATGTCCGTGAGCGCCTCGAGCATCGGCAGCACGGTGTCCGTGTCGTTCATCAGCAATCCTTCGGTAATTTCCAGCTCGAGCGCGCCCGGATCGAGTCGCGTCTGCGCAAGGCAGCGGTCGACCGACTCGACGAGCCCTTCGTGGAACTGCCGCGGCGACAGGTTGACCGCAAGCATCAGGTCGGGCGCGATCGTGCGGCGCCATTCGGCGGCCTGCCGGCAGGCCGTTTCGAGCACCCACTGGCCGATCGCGACGATGAGCCCCGTATCTTCCGCGACCGGGATGAATTCCGCGGGCGACATCGGCCCGAGCTCGGGGCTCGTCCAGCGCAGCAGTGCTTCGGCGCCCACCGTCCGGCCGCTGCGCGCGTCGACGACCGGCTGGTAGGCGAGCCGCAGCGCATCCGAGGAGATCGCGCGCCGCAACGACTGCTCGATCGCGAAGCGGCGCTGCAGGCGCAGATTCAGTTGCGCGGTGAAGAACGTGAAGTGATTGCGGCCGCGCTGCTTCGCGTCGTACATCGCGGAGTCGGCATTGCGCATCAGCGTGACCGCATCGTCGCCGTCGCGCGGCGCAACGCTGATCCCGATCGACACGCCGAGCCAGTACTCGTTGTTCGCGATCGCGAACGGCTTCGCGATCGTGTCGATCACCTCGCGTGCGAGCACGGCCAGCTCGTCGGGATCATCGCAGTGGTCGACGAGGATCACGAATTCGTCGCCGCCGACGCGCGTGAGCGCATGGCGCCCGCCCGCGCAGGCCGCGAGGCGCGCCGCGACGCTGCGCAGCAGCGCGTCGCCGGCGTCGTGGCCGGCCGTGTCGTTGACCTTCTTGAAACCGACGAGATCGATGAACAGGATCGCGACGCGCGCGGGCCCGTCCGCCGCATCGCGCGTGCCGAACAGCTCGCGCATCCGCTCGGAGAGCCAGCGCCGGTTGTAGAGCCCCGTCAGCGCGTCACGCGTCGCCAGGTAGCGCAGCTGCTGCTGCGCTTCGCGCACGGGGCCGATGTCGTGAAACGACACGAGCACCGATTCGGGCTGCGTCTCGCCCGGCTTCACGATCGGCACCGCGTTGCCGCGCACCCAGATGATGTCGCCGTCCGCGAGCCCGAAGCCGACCGAGTAGTCGAGCAGCGGCATGGCCGTGACGAATGCGCGCCGGGTCGGCCATTCGTCGGGCGCGATCGGCGTGCCGTCCTCGTGCAGCTTGTACAGGACCACCGTCGACAGCCGGCGTCCGACGAGGTCGCCCTTCACGCGCATCATCCGGTTCGCGCTCGGATTGCTTGCGACCACCACGCCGTCGGGCGACACGACGAGAATCCCCTCGTTCAGGCTGTTGACGACCAGGCGGTGATGTTCCTCGCTGCGTGCGAGCTGCCGCGCGATCCAGTCCTGGTGCACCGCAAGGCCGACGCTGTTGCCGATATCGCGCAGCAGGTCGGTTTCCGCGTCGCTGGGCCGCCGCGGCATACGGTGATAGACGGCGAACGCGCCGAGCACGGTACCCGTATCGTCCAGGAACGGCACCGACCAGCACGCGCGCAGGCCGAGCGGCAGCGCGAACGCACGATAGTCGGCCCACAGCGGATCGGTTTCGATATCCTCGACGGCGATCATCCGGCGCTCGTACATCGCCGTGCCGCACGAGCCCGCGGCGGGCCCGATCGATGCGCCTTCGATCGCGGTGCTGTACTGCGCGGGCAGCGACGGCGCGGCGCCGACGTGCACATGCACGCCGTCCGCGTCGAGCAGCAGGATCGTGCACGACGCGCCGTCGCCGAGCAGCGCCTCGGCGCGCCGGCAAACCTCGACGAGCAGTTCCGGCAGCGGTGTGTTGCGCGTGATCAGCCTCAGCACGCTTTGCTCGGACGCGAGGACTTCCGCCGCAAGACCGAGGCTGTAGCGAGAACTTTGCGGTTCGGTATTCAAGATGAATCCTGCCGTCAGTTCGACCGGGTTCTGATGCGCCCGATTCGTTAGCGATCCTTCGTGCCGTTTTTTGTCGCCCCGGGTTTACGCTAGCCCGGGGCGTCCCCATGCGTGCGCGCCGCAACGCGCACCAAGTTACATTTAACACCAATCCACGCCGCCCCGCGCATCCGCGCGCATCAGGGCTTACGCGCGGTTGCGGCCGCCATGCGTGCCGCAGCGCGATTCATCAGACGGTTGCCGCGCGTCGCACCGCTCACGCATTCGCGCCGGGCGGCTCGCGCGTGACGGCCTTCAGCGCGTCGATCGCGGCCGTCACCGACCCGCTCGCGGGCGCCGCGTACAGCGCGCCGACCGTGTCGGGCATCGTCGACGGCTTCAGCGGCAGGCGGCGAACGCGCGGGCCGACGGCGCGAACAGGCACGGCGTCTGTTCGGCGACCGCACGGTTGGTCTGCCATGACACCGATTCCATCAGCACGGCCGGCGGCGGCAGGCATGCCTTCGCGAACTCGGCGTCGAGCGCCGCGTGCGCCGGCGAACCGAGCGGCGGCGCGATCCACGGAAACGCCGCCGCGTCTCGCCATCTGACGCGCGGGCGCAGCAGCAGCGGATGACGCGGCGCGCACACGACGATCATGTCGTCGCGATAGAGCGGCGTGATGCCGATCCGCGACGGGAAAGTTCAAGTGCGGATCCGCAAGCATCACTGAGCGCCCCGGCGGGCGCTCGTGAAGCTAGACCACGTGGTAGCTCGCCGACGGGTAAGCCGTCTCCAGCGCGGCCCTGAGATCCGCGTCGGACGCCGTGGCCGACGTGAACGCAGCCGTCGTGGTGCTCGCCGTATAGGCCAGCGTCACGGCCCACGTCGGATGGTCCTGGTTGAGGTTGTCGCGCGTGGCTTGCGCGCTGAGCTGGCTCGGGCCGCCGTCCGGCCTGAACCCGTAGACTGAAATGGTTGGCATGGCATGTCCTTCCCGGTTGGTTGAGGGGCGCCGCCGGCACGCACCGGCAACGAGGCCAGCGTAGGCGCCGCACACGCGAGCGAGAATGTGCCGAAGGTCAGTGCCGAAGGCCCGTGACTTGCGTTGCCGCACCGGCTTCCCCAACCCGCCTTCCCAACGCGGCGCGACGCGCTCCAGCCACCCCCGGGGTTCATCGCGACGCCGCGGCCAGCCGCGTTGGCGGAACCGTGCTTCAATGTCGTTAGAACCGGCGTCGCGCGCTGCCGCCGCGCAGCGCATTGCACCCCTTCCACCGACCTGCACGGAAATCCCATGACGAACCCTGCCGACATCAAGGCGCTCGTTTTCGACGTGTTCGGAACGATCGTCGACTGGAGAAACGGCGTCGCGCGCGAAGCCGCCACGTTCCTGGCACGCCATGCGCCGGATCTCGATCCGTTCGAATTCGCCGATGCGTGGCGCCGCGAATATTCGCCGTCGATGGAGGAAATCCGCAGCGGGCGCAGGCGCTACGTGCGGCTCGACGTGCTGCATCGCGAGAACCTCGTGCGCACCCTCGATCGCTACGGCATCGACGGTGCGCCCGATGAAGAGATCGACGCGCTCAACCTCGCGTGGCACCGACTCGATCCGTGGCCCGATTCCGTCGCGGCGCTGCAGCGGCTCAAGCAGCGCTACGTGATCGCGCCGCTGTCGAACGGCAACATCCGGCTGATGATCGACGTCGCGAAGCACGGCGGCCTGCCGTGGGACGCGATCCTCGGCGCGGAAGTCGCGCACGCGTACAAGCCGTCGCCGAAGGTCTATACCGATGCGGTCGAGATTCTCGGCGTCGCGCCGGCCGAGCTGTGCCTGGTCGCCGCGCACAACGGCGACCTCGCCGCCGCGCGGCAACTCGGACTGTCGACCGCGTTCGTGCTGCGGCCGACCGAACACGGGCCCCATCAGACGACGGACCTGAAAGCCGACGATGCGTGGGACTTCGACGTCAAGGACCTGAATGAGCTCGCGGATCGGCTCGGTTGTCCGGGTTGAGGGCCGGCCAGCCGCCTGATCGCCACGCGTCGGCCCGCCGGGCGAATCACCGCCGCCGCGCCGGTCGTCCGTCAAACCGCCGATCCGTTATTCCGGATCCCCGACGAACCGAAGCCGCTCCGACTCCCCCATCAGCAACGCGCGGTTCGCGTCCGCCGCCGCGCGCAGGTAGTCCCACAGGGCCGTCACGCGCCGCAGCTTGCGCAGATCCTCGCGACAGGTCAGCCAGAAGCACCGCGTGACCATCACGTCGTCCGGCAGCACCGGCACCAGCGCCGGCTGCGTGGCCGCCATGAAGCACGGCAGGATCGCGAGCGCGCCGCCCTGCAGCGCCGCGAACACCTGCGCGATCACGCTCGTCGTGCGCAACCCGGCCGTCGCGCCCGGCACCGCGCGCTCCAGGTACAGCAGTTCGCTGCTGAACGCGAGATCGTCGACGTAGCTGATGAACGCATGCTGCGCGAGATCGGCGGTGCAGGCGATCGGCGGATGGTTCGCCAGATAGTCGCGCGTCGCATAAAGCCGCAACTGGTAGTCGCACAGCTTCGTGACCACGTAAGGTCCGCGCTCGGGGCGCTCGAGCGTGATCGCGAGATCGGCCTCGCGCTTCGGCAGGTTGACGAAATGCGGGACCGGCAGCAGGTCGACCGTCACGTGCGGATGCGCGACGCGAAACTGCGCAAGCTGCGGCGCGAGGAAAAAGCAGCCGAACCCTTCGGTCGACCCGATCCGCACGTGGCCCGACAGCGCCTCGCCGGTGTTCGCGACCTGGTCGCACGCGGACTGCACGGTCGTCTCCATCGCATCCGCATACGCGACGAGCCGCTGCCCCTCGGCCGTCAGCGTGAAGCCGCCGGAGCGCGACTTGTCGAACAGCAGCGTGCCCATCGCGGCCTCGAGCGCGCGAATGCGCCGCGCGACGGTCGTGTAGTCGACGCCGAGCCGCTTCGCCGCGCCGCTCGCGCGCTGCGTGCGTGCGACTTCGAGGAAAAAGCGCAGGTCGTCCCAGTTCAGGTTGCCGGAAACCGGCTCGGTGGCGTGTCGCATCGGCGGGAAAAAGGGCAGGAGTCTCCGGGCCGGCAATCGATATGCATAAATGCATATCCAACCGGTTTTCTTGTCGGTACATCATGGATTCGCGCATAACTATACTCGACCCTGACCTGCGGACCATGAGCCGCGGGCAATAAATTCGGAGACACCATGCAGACGCGATCCACCCTCGATGAGCATGCGACAGTCGCGGCGCCGGCACCCGCCCGCACCGCGAAGCATTACCTGCTGGCCGGCTGGGCCAGCATGGCCGGCACCACGATCGAGTGGTACGACTTCTTCCTCTACGGCACCGCCGCCGCGCTCGTATTCAACCGCATCTTCTTCCCGTCGCTGGACCCCGTCGTCGGCACGCTCGCCGCGTTCGGCACGTTCGCGGTCGGCTTCATCGGCCGTCCGATGGGCGGCATCGTGTTCGGCCACTTCGGCGACCGCATCGGCCGCAAGTCGATGCTGATGATCACGTTGCTGCTGATGGGCGTGCCGAGCATGATCATCGGGCTGATCCCGTCGTACGACCGCATCGGCTATTGGGCCGCCGCACTCCTGATCGCGATGCGCTTCCTGCAGGGGATGGCGGTCGGCGGCGAATGGGGCGGCGCGGTGCTGATGGCCGTCGAACACGCGCCGAAGGGCCGCAAGGGGCTGTTCGGCAGCCTGCCGCAGACGGGCGTCGGGCTCGGCCTGATCCTGTCGTCGGTCGCGATGGCCGCGGTGGCTGCGCTACCGGACGCCGACATGCTGTCGTGGGGCTGGCGCGTGCCGTTCCTCGCGAGCATCGCGCTCGTCGGCCTCGGCTGGTTCATCCGCGCGAAGGTGCCGGAGTCGCCTGACTTCGAGAAGATGCAGCGCCAGGGCAAGGCCGAGAAGTCGCCGGTGACGGCCGCGCTGCGCCGCCATCCGCGCGAGGTGCTGACGATCGTCGGCGCGCGCGCCGCCGAGAACACGTGGTTCTATATGGTCGTCACGTTCGCGCTCGCTTACGCGACGCAGCAGCTGCATCTGCCGAAGGCCGAGATGCTGCACGCGATCACGGCCGGCGCGGCGCTGTCGCTCGTCACGATGCCGCTGTGCGGACACCTCAGCGACCGCATCGGCCAGCGCCGGATGTTCGCGATCGGCCTCGTGCTGATGTGCGCGTTCGCCGCGCCGTTCTTCATGATGCTCGGCACGCAGCAGACGTCGTATGCATGGTGGGCGATCGTGCTCGGCCTCGGCGTCGTGTTCCCGATCCTCTATGCGCCGGAATCGCTGTTGTTCGCGCAGCAGTTCCCGGCGGAAATCCGCTACAGCGGCATCTCGCTGTCGGTGCAGCTCGCCGGCGTGATCGGCGGCGGCTTCGCGCCGATGATCGCGACGTCGCTGCTCAAGGCCGGCGGCGGCCAGCCGCACTATGTGATCGCGTATCTCGTCGGTTTCGGCGTGTTCGCGCTCGCGTGTACCGCACTGATGCGTCCGCCGCGCCCGTAAGCGCTCCGAAGTACCGGCCCGCATCGCCCCGATTCCCGTTTGACCTGCCGTTCGCCGTGGCTGCACGCGCGACGGACGCAGGCCGCCCTTTTTCTTCGCACCACCGTTTCCCGGAGACATCCATGAACGCCGCAGTTCCCCAGACCACCCTCGCCCTGCCCACCGCCAAGCTGCTGATCGACGGCGCGTTCGTCGAATCGCAAAGTGCCGAATGGGGCGACATCGTCAACCCCGCGACGCAGGAAGTGATCGGCCGCGTGCCGTATGCGACGCTCGACGAGGTCGATGCCGCGATCGCGTCCGCGCAGCGCGCATTCCAGACCTGGAAGACGACGCCGATCGGCGCGCGGCTGCGCATCATGCTGAAGTTCCAGGATCTCGTGCGCCGCAATCTCGAACGGATCGCGCACACGCTGACGGCCGAGCAAGGCAAGACGCTGCCCGACGCGCAGGGCGATATCTTCCGCGGCCTCGAAGTGGTCGAGCACGCGTGCTCGATCGGTACGCTGCAGCAAGGCGAATTCGCGGAGAACGTCGCGGGCGGCGTCGACACCTACACGCTGCGCCAGCCGATCGGCGTGTGCGCGGGCATCACGCCGTTCAACTTCCCCGGGATGATCCCGCTTTGGATGTTCCCGATGGCGATCGTGTGCGGCAACACGTTCGTGCTGAAGCCGTCCGAACAGGATCCGCTGTCGACGATGCAGCTCGTCGAGCTCGCGATCGAGGCCGGCGTGCCGCAGGGCGTGCTGAACGTGGTGCACGGCGGCAAGACGGTGGTCGACCGTCTCTGCACGCACCCGGACATCAAGGCGATCTCGTTCGTCGGCTCGACGCGCGTCGGCACGCACGTGTACAACCTCGGCAGCCAGCACGGCAAGCGCGTGCAGTCGATGATGGGCGCGAAGAACCACGCGGTGGTGCTGCCCGATGCGCACCGCGAGCAGGCGATCAACGCGCTGGTCGGCGCGGGCTTCGGCGCGGCGGGCCAGCGCTGCATGGCGACCTCGGTCGTCGTGCTGGTCGGCCGTGCGCGCGACTGGCTGCCCGATCTGGTCGAGAAGGCCAAGGCGCTGAAGGTCAACGCGGGCGCCGAAGCCGGCACGGACGTCGGCCCGGTCGTATCAAAGGCCGCGAAGGCACGCGTCCTGTCGCTGATCGACGCCGGCGTGAAGGAAGGCGCGACGCTGCTGCTCGACGGCCGCGACGTGAAGGTGCCCGGCTACGAGCAGGGCAACTTCGTCGGCCCGACGATCTTCTCGGGCGTGACGACCGACATGTCGATCTATACGGAAGAAATCTTCGGGCCGGTGGTGGTCGTGCTCGAAGCCGACACGCTCACCGGTTCGCGCGGCTCGAAGCTTGGCGATCTCGGCCCGTACGGCAAGCAGGTCGTGCAGTTCTACACGCAGACGAAGACGATCACCGCGCGCTGGTTCGACGACGACGCGACGGCCGGCGGCGTGAACACGACGATCGCGCTGCGCTGAAGGGGAGCCTGTACATGGAAATCGCATTCATCGGACTCGGCAACATGGGCGGCCCCATGGCCGCCAACCTGCTCAAGGCCGGCCACGCACTGACGGTGTTCGACCTCGACGCGAACGCAGTCGACGCCGCGGTGCGCGCGGGCGCAACGGCGGCCGCCTCGCCGCGCGACGCGGCCGCCCGCGCGGCGCTGGTGATCACGATGCTGCCGGCCGCGCAGCACGTGCGCGCGGTCTATCTCGGCGACGACGGCGTGCTGGCCGGCGCGCGTGCCGGCGCGACGCTGGTCGACTGCAGCACGATCGATCCGGGCACCGTGCGCACGGTGGCCGACGCCGCCGCGCAGCGCGACTTCCCGCTCGCGGACGCGCCGGTGTCGGGCGGCACCGGCGGCGCGCAGGCCGGCACGCTGACCTTCATGGTCGGCGCGCAAGGCGCGCTGTTCGAGCGCATCCGCCCGGTGCTGCTCGACATGGGGAAGAACGTCGTGCACTGCGGCGGCACCGGCACCGGGCAGATTGCGAAGATCTGCAACAACCTGCTGCTCGGGATCTCGATGATGGGCGTATCGGAAGCGATGGCGCTCGGCGCCGCGCTCGGCATCGATCCGGCCGTGCTGGCCGGCATCATCAACACGTCGACCGGCCGCTGCTGGAGCTCGGATACGTACAACCCGTACCCGGGCGTGAACGACGCGGCGCCCGCCGCGCGCGGCTATGCGGGCGGTTTTGCCGCGAACCTGATGCTGAAGGATCTCGGGCTCGCGACCGAAGCCGCGCGCAGCGCGCGGCAGCCGGTGTGGATGGGCGCGCTCGCGCAGCAGCTCTATCAGTCGATGAGCCAGCAGGGGCTCGGCACGCTCGACTTCTCCGCATGCGTGAAACTGTACGAGGCGCAACCCGCGTAACGCGAGCGACGGACGTGCGCCGACCCGCGATGCCCGTCAACGGCATCGCGGGTCGTTTCACATCCGGAGCAGCGCGATCGCGAGAGCCGCGACCGCGCAGGCGACGCGGCGCTTACCCGCGCGGGTTCGACGCAGTGTCGAAGGTCGGATGGCACTCGAACGCGAGTTCGGAGCGCGCGTCGACGCGGCGGCCGCCGGTCACCGACTCCTGCTTCAGGCTCGCGCGCATGCCGCGCTGGGTGCAATAGCTGGTCGCTTCGCTGACCGCTTTTTCATGGGCATCGGCCCACGTCGTCGACACGCCGAGCGTGCGCGTCGTCACGGTGAAGACGTTCGGGTTCGACGTCGTGGTCACGTCGGAAGCGGTCGAACACGCGGCGAGCAAGCATGCAGCAGCCGTGATGGTCAACCATCGCAGGGATCGAAAAGGTACAGGGATGGACATTGGAGGCAAGCGCACGTCGATTCGACGGCATTGAGCAACATAGGCGACAGTATGCCTGCCCGATCGCCGGAGATCATGCCCTTTTCGGTGAACACATTGTTTCGAATGGTTAAACGATGAGCCGCCGCCGGCAAGATTTACGGCTCGCATCGCGCCCGTCGTCGCGCACCGTGTCGCTTTTCCCGGCCGGCGCGCGGTTTCGTGCCACGCACCGTCATGGCCGGCACGCCGGTCAATGCGGGCGCTCCTGCCGGATTCTCGCCGATGCCTCCTCCAGGCTCCGCCACGCCGGCTGGCCGGGTGCGTAGCGCGCGCGGATGTACGCGGCGAGCTCGGCCATCTGCCGGTCGTCGAATGCGTCGCGAAAGCCGGGCATGTAGCCGAGCGCGTCGGTGGCCGGATGGTCGATCCCGTCGTGCAGCACGCGCAGCAGGTTGTCGGGCGCCGCCTGGCTGACGCTCGTGTTGAGCCCCATCAGCGGACGCACGCCGAAATGCCCGACCCCGCCCGATTCCGCATGGCAGACCGCGCACGCGGCGTCGAACGCGCGCCGGCCGCTCTCGAGGCCGAGTGTCGCGACGGCTCGAGCACCGTGTGCATGGCGGGTCGCCGCGTCGGCGGCCGCGGCCGCGTCGACGGGCGGCGACAGCGATGCCAGATAGTGGGCAATCGCCCGGACGTCCGATTCGGGCAGCGCCGCGAGCCCCGCGACGACCGGCGCCATCGGTCCGGCGGCGACGCCGTGCTGCGCGGAGAAGCCGGTGCGCAGGTAGTCGAACAACGCGCCCTCGGTCCACGGCACCGGCGACGCCGGCGATGCGACGAGCGGCGGCGCGATCCATCCCTCGGCCTCGCCGCCGGCCAGGTATGCGCGCCCGCCCTTTTCCGCGCCGAGCGCGTTGCGCGGCGTGTGGCACGCGCCGCAATGCCCGGCGCCGTCGACCAGATACTTGCCGCGATTCCACATCGCGGAGCGCGCCGGGTCCGACGCGAACGGCCGCGCGTCGTGAAACAGCCAGTTCCATCCGGCCACGAGGCGTCGCTGGTCGAGCGGGAACGGCAGCTTCGTCTTCGGCGGCACATGCGTCACCGGCGGCTGCGACATCAGGTACGCATAGAGCGCGAGCAGGTCAGGCTCGCTCAGCTTTGCAAACGCGGTGTACGGAAACGCCGGGTACAGATGCGCGCCGTCGCGGCCGATGCCTTCGCGCATCGCACGCGCGAACGCCGGATACGACCATGCGCCGATGCCGGTTTCCGGATCGGGCGTGATGTTGGTCGTGTAGATCGTGCCGAACGGCGTGTCGAGCGCGAGACCGCCTGCGTTGGTCGCGCCGCCGGGCGCGGTATGGCACACCGCGCAATCGCCGGCGAGTGCGATCAGGCGGCCGCGTTCGAGTGTCGCCGCGCTCCACATCGCGCTGTCCGCGCCGCCCGGTGCGACCGGCGCGATCGGCGCCGGGCCCGGCAGGATCGCGCAGGCGAGCCCGATCAGCCCGCCGACCACTCCACCCGCGCCGCCGCCCGCCAGCCAGCGGCGCCAGCGCGACGATGGGCGGCGCGGCGCGCCGGAACGGCTTTCGCTCGAATCGACCGGCTCAGGCCGAGCCAGCGCCTCACGAATACGCGCGGCGTCGAACGGCGGCGCGCGAAAACGCACGCCCGTCGCGTCATGCAGTGCGTTCGCGATCGCTGCCGCGGCCGGAGCGGCTGCCTGCTCGATTCGTTGCGCATCGAAGGCCGACAGCGATTGCGCGCGATTGGCGCCGGGCGCCGCGTCGTCGAACGCGACGAGTTCATGCGCGATCGCGTCCGGCGCCGCATCGCCGCCGGACTCGTCATGCGCCGGCCGCGCGGACAGCCGCGCGCCCATCACGCGCGAAATCGCCGCCTCGATCTGCCATGCCGGCAGCCCCGCCATCGACGGCTGCCCTGGTTCGCCCGCGCCCTGTCCGGCGACGACGCGGCGCACCGCGACGTTGCCCGTCGTGCGATCGACGTCGAGATCGACGACCCACGCGGACCAGTGCGGTTCGCGATCGCGGCTCGCGTCGGCGTGCGGGTTGTCCTCGCCTGACGGCGCGGTGGGCGCGCCTGCGCCGTCGAATGCAAAACCGCGCCCGCTGAGGCGCCCATGCGCAGGCGCCTGCCCGCGAGCCACGGCCGGCTCGCCCCACGCGGCACGTTCGCTGACCATCCGGATGATCTCGCGCGGCCCCGCATCGCGCGACGCATCGAGATGCTGCAAACGCAATGCGACCGGATCGCGCCTCAGCGTACCGGCAAGTTCGTCGAAGAACGATTCGCGCGCGAACGCGTGTGCGTGACCGGGAATCGCATGGTGGGCGTCGGCCATCTCGATCGACGTCTGCGCGTGCCGATAGACGAACGGCGACGACGGCACGCATGCTCCGCCCTCCGCCACCGTTCGAGCCGCATCCGGCACCGCACCGGCCTGCGCGCGATATCGCCAGGTCGTCATTCGTCCGTCGGCGGCGGTCCGTGTCTCGACATCGAACGACGCCTGCGCGCGCGCATCGCCGATCGGCCATTCGTAACGTGCGCGGTGCATGCGCGCGGGGTCGTCCGCATGTCGCGCCGAACCGGCAACCACGTCGTCGCGCCGCACATCGTTCGCATCGTCATTGGCCAGCGCGGGCACGCTCAGGTCATGCTTCATCGCCGTCGCCCCGCAGATAGCGCGCGGCCCGATGCACCGCGCGGATGATCTCCAGATGCGTGCCGCAGCGGCAAAGATTGAAGCGCAGCGCGTCGCGGATCGCCGCATCGTCCGGCGACGGATTGCGATCGAGCAGCGCCTTCGTGCTCATGATCATCCCGTTCAGGCAATAGCCGCATTGCGCGGCCTGCTCATCGATGAACGCGCGCTGGACAGGATGCGGCGCATCGCGCGAGCCGAGCCCTTCGAGCGTCGTCACGTCGCGCCCGTTCACGGCGGCGGCCGGCACCACGCACGCGCGCGTCGCCTGCCCGTCGACCAGCACCGTGCACGCACCGCACTGCCCGAACCCGCAGCCGTACTTCGGGCCGTTGAGCGCGCAGTCGTTGCGCAGGACCAGCAGCAACGGCGCGTCGGGCGCGGCGGCGTCGAACGTGTGCGGCGTGCCGTTCACGCGAAACGCGAGCGGCCGCGATGGGGGGGCGGGATGGGACATGAATGAATCCGGAATGCGGGGCGCGGGCCGGCCGGAGACCGGCAAGCCGGAACCTGAGGCCGGCGGCGGGCATGGCCGCCGGCTCGCGACGGCTGGCGCCGCGCACACCGCTCACGTATAACACGCCGAAATGCGCGCGTACCGCCGCATCGATCACCGATACGGCGGCGCGGCATCCGGTGCGAACACTGCTTGCGCGTCAGGCGACGGCCGCCACGTTGCCGCGCGACGGCGACGCCGACGCCGACGCCGACGCCGACACGAGCGGCACGTCGAACACGTCGTAACCGAACACCCACGACGGATCCTCGTTGGTGCGCAGCCACGTGTTGTTGTGCGACACGAACTGCACCTTCGACGCGCGCGCCGCGCGATTCGCCTCGTACAGCGCGAACGCACCCGCGTAATCGCCGATGCCGACTTCGTCGAGACAGCGCGCGAGCATCGCGGCATCCTCGATCGCCATCGCCGCGCCCTGCGCCATGTGCGGTTTCATCGGATGGCACGCATCGCCGAGCAGCACGAGACGGCCGCGGCTCCACAGCGGCAGCGGGTCGCGCTCGAGCAGCGGCCACTTGGTGATCGACGGCGACACGTCGATCAGGTGCTGGATATCGGCGTGAAAACCCGCGAACGCCTCGCGCATCTCGTCGCGGCTGCTGTCGACCATCGACACGCCTTCCGGCCACTCGGCCTGCGGCACGCCGGTCACGTAGTAGTACTCGTCGCGCTTCTCGGTCACGTAGTAGACCATCATGTGACGATCCTCCGACCACCACTTCACGCACATGTCGTACGGCTTGTTGCCGAGCAGCGATGCCGGGAACACCGCGCGATGCGCGACGTAGCCCGTATAGCGCGGCGGTTCCGCGCCGAGCAGGTGCTCGCGGATCCGCGAATTCACGCCGTCCGCGCCGATCACGATGTCGGCCGTCTCGACGCTGCCGTCGGCAAACGTCAGGCGCACCGCGCCACCCGTGTCCTCCACCGACGCGAGCCGCTTGCCGAAGCGGATCGTGCCGGGCGTCACCGCCTGCGTCATCAGCGCGTGGAAATCGCCGCGATGCACGGTCAGGTAGCGCGCGCCGTAGGTCTTGCGCGCATAGTCGCCCAGCGGAATCCGAGACAGCACGTCGGCCGTCCGCCAGTCGCGGCTGTACCAGAAATCCGGATGCGAACCCATCGTCTCCAGCGCGTCCTCGCAGCCGATGCGCCGCATGATCTTCATCACGTTCGGACCGAGATGGATGCCCGCGCCGAGGCGCGAGAACGCCGGTGCCTGCTCGTACAGCGCGACGTCGTAGCCGCCGCGCTGCAGCAGCGCCGCAGCGGCCGTGCCGCCGAGACCGGCGCCGATGATTGCGATACGGGGTTTGCTCATGCGGATCTCCTGATCGTGAGCCCGTCGCCGAATGCGGTGCGAGAACGGGCGGATTGAATGGCGTTTATGTAGCGTACACACTCAATTTATTCAGGACAAGCGGATTGTCGATCATGGCCGCCACATTCGGGAAAACACTAATAAATCCTCTGCAATTCATGCACAAAAACGAGCACCGTCTCGTATCGACCATTTTGATCCATTGCCATTTTCAAATGTACACACTAGACTTTGCTCGACATCAGGCGATCGCGCACCAGCGTGCCGCCCCACCCTTACCGACACGGAGCCTCCCGTCATGAGCAAGACCTACCGCATCGGCCAGATCGTGCCGAGTTCCAACACGACGATGGAAACCGAAATTCCCGCGATGCTGCGGTTGCGCGAGGCGATCCGGCCCGAGCGCTTCACGTATCACTCGAGCCGGATGCGGATGAAGAAGGTCGTCAAGGAAGAACTCGCGGCGATGGATGCCGAATCCGACCGCTGCGCGGTGGAACTGAGCGATGCGCGCGTCGACGTGCTCGGCTACGCGTGCCTCGTCGCGATCATGGCGATGGGCCACGGCTATCACCGCGTGTCGCAGGCGCGCCTCACGAAGCACACGGCCGACAACGGCGCGCAGGCGCCGGTGCTGACGAGCGCGGGCGCACTCGTCGATGCGCTGAAGGTGATCGGCGCGAAGCGCATCGTGGTGGTTGCGCCCTACATGAAGCCGCTCACCGAGCTCGTGGTCGACTACATCCGCAACGAAGGTTTCGACGTGCTCGACTATCGCGCGCTCGAGATTCCCGACAACCTCGACGTCGGCCGCCACGATCCGGCGCGCCTGCCCGACATCGTGAAGACGCTGCCGTACCAGGACGCCGATGCGATCGTGCTGTCCGCGTGCGTGCAGATGCCGTCGCTGCCGGCCGTCGCGAAGGTCGAGGCGATGACGGGCAAGCCCGTGATCACCGCCGCGATCGCGACGACCTACGCGATGCTGCGCGAACTCGATCTCGAACCGATCGTGCCCGGCGCCGGTGCGCTGCTGTCCGGCGCGTACTGAATGCCGCCGCTACTTCGGAGTGTTCCCATGCCCTCGACTTTCCTGTACGGCGCGAACGTCCGCGCAAACGGCATCCGCCAGCACTACCTGCGCTACGGCGGCGCATCGGGCGCGCGTGCGTCGCGCCCCGCGATCGTGCTGATTCCCGGCATCACGAGCCCCGCGATCACGTGGGGCTTCGTCGGCGAAGTGTTCGGCTCGGCGTTCGACACCTACGTGCTCGACGTGCGCGGCCGCGGGCTGTCCGACGCGTCGCCGTCGCTCGACTACGGCCTCGACGCGCAGGCCGACGATATCGCGGCGTTCGTCGCCGCGCTCGGCCTGCCGCGCGCGAGCCTCGTCGGTCATTCGATGGGCGCGCGGATCGCCGCGCGTGCGGCGCGGCGCGACATCCGCGGGCTCGAGTCGGTCGTGCTCGTCGACCCGCCGGTGTCCGGCCCGAACCGCCGCGACTATCCAGGCAAGCTGCCGTGGTACATCGACTCGATGGCGCTCGCGCGCGCCGGCACCGATGCCGAGGGGATGCGCGCGTTCTGCCCGACCTGGACCGATGCCGAATTGCAGCTGCGCGCCGAATGGCTGCACACCTGCGACGAGCGCGCGGTGCGCACGACGTACGAAGGCTTCCACACCGACGACTTCCACGCGGACGCCGCGCGACTGGCCGTGCCGTCGCTGCTGATCACGGCCGAGCGCGGCGACGTGGTGCGCGACGACGACGTCGCCGAACTGCAGCGCGCGACGCCGTCGATGCGCCACGTGCGCGTGCCCGATGCCGGCCACATGATTCCGTGGGACAACGCGGCCGGCTTCTACGCGGCATTCGGCGACTTCCTCGGTGCGCCGCTCGCGGCCTGATTCCGCCTTTCGCCATTTTTCCTTCACGCCTTTACCGGAGCCGACGATGCCAGTCAGCGACTATCAACTGATCGACGCGTGGAAGCAGGTGCTCACGCTGTCGCGCCTCGAACCGGGCCAGACCGTCACGATCCTGACGAGCGCGGCCACTCATCCGCAGACGCTGTCGTGCGCGCTGATCGCGACGCAATCGATGGGCGCGGTCGTCAATCGGCTCGACCTGCCGCCGGTAAACGGCGAGAAAGCGTTCAGCCGCGATCCGCTCGCCTATCTCGGCACGACGCCGCTGACCGGCAACCGCGCCGCGATCGCCGCGCTGCGCGAGAGCGATCTCGTGCTCGACCTGATGACGCTGCTGTTCTCGCCCGAGCAGCACGACATCCTGAAGTCCGGCACGAAGATCCTGCTCGCGGTCGAGCCGCCCGAAGTGCTGGTGCGGATGGTGCCGACGCTGGCCGACCGCACGCGCGTGCTCGGCGCCGCGAAAAGGATCGCCGCCGCACGCGAGATGCGCGTGACCTCCGCGGCCGGCACCGCGCTCGTGTGCCCGCTCGGCGATTTTCCGCCGACCGCCGAATACGGCTTCGTCGACGCGCCGGGCCGCTGGGACCACTGGCCGAGCGGCTTCGCGCTGACCTACCCGAACGACCGCACCGCGCGCGGCACGATCGTGATCGATCGCGGCGACATCCTGCTGCCGCAGAAACACTACGTGAGCGAGCCGATCGCGCTGACCGTCGAAGGCGGTTATGCGACGGGCATCGAAGGCGGCGTCGATGCCGACCTGCTGCGCGACTACATGGAAACGTTCGCCGACCCGGAAGGCTATGCGATCTCGCACATCGGCTGGGGGCTGCAGCCGCGCGCGCGCTGGTCGACGCTCGGCCTGTACGACCGCGAGGCGACGATCGGGATGGATGCGCGCGCATTCGAAGGCAACTTCCTGTTCTCGCTCGGCCCGAACAACGAAGGCGGCGGCAACCGCACGACCACCTGCCACATCGACATTCCGCTGCGCCGCTGCACGGTCGAGCTCGACGGCGAGACCGTCGTGCGCGAAGGCCGCGTGACCGACCAATCTGCCTGACCGACGAGTGCCCGACACCATGACCGATCTTTCCCGCCACGCCGAAGCGAACGTCTACCGCCAGCAGGGTTTCGGCACGCCGCTGCCGCCGCACGGCAACATCGCGCTGCTGATCGTCGACTTCGTGGTCGGCTTCGCCGATCCCGCGACGTTCGGCGGCGGCAACATCGCACCGGCGATCGCACGCACGACGCGCGCGCTCGCGCTCGCGCGCGAACGCGGCTGGCTCGTCGCGCACAGCCGCATCGTGTACGCGGACGACGGCAGCGACGACAACGTATTCTCGCTGAAGGTGCCCGGCATGGCGACGCTGACCGAGCACCATCCGAACAGCGCGATCGTGCCCGAACTCACGCCTGCCGCCGGCGAACTCGTCGTGCGCAAGACCGTGCCGTCGGCGTTCTTCGGCACGCAACTCAGCGCCTGGCTCGCGCAGCGTGCAGTGCAGACGCTGCTCGTCGCGGGCGCCGTGACGAGCGGCTGCGTGCGCGCGAGCGTGGTCGACGCGATGTCGCACGGGTTCCGTCCGCTTGTGCTCGCCGATTGCGTCGGCGACCGCGCGATCGCGCCGCACGACGCGAACCTGTTCGACATGCAGCAGAAATACGCGGCCGTGATGCCGCTCGACGATGCGATCGCGGCGATCGATGCCATGCACGCACGCTGAGCGGCCGTGCCGCTTGGGCGGCACGAGCGGCGGCGGAGGCCGTGCCCATGCCCATGCCCGCACGCGATTGACGCTGCGGTTTTGGCGACCTAGATTGATCGTGACCGCATGCGCCGCCGCGCAACCGCCGGCCATCATCCCGTGCGCGGCAAGCGAAGCCCGCGCGCCGCACGCGGTGCGACCGACCGCCGGCCGCGCCCTCCCCGACAGGACACCTCGACCGTGAACCGCTCCGAACTGCTTGCGCGCGACGGCTGCCTGACCGTGATCCGGCCGCCCGCGCCGCCCGTCAAGCCGGCGCCCGGCCAGCCGGGCAGCCTGTCGCCGTACGTGCCGGCGCTGCCCGACGTGTTCGTCGCGATTCTCGACGACGGACGCATCCTCGCATTCAACGGCCACGTCGATCTCGGCACCGGCATTCGCACGTCGCTTGCGCAGATCGTGGCCGAGGAGCTCGATGTGCCTGCCGCGCGCGTGACGATGGTGCTCGGCGATACGGCCGCGACGCCGAACCAGGGTCCGACCATCGCGAGCGCGACGATCCAGATTTCCGCGACGCCGCTGCGCTGCGCGGCCGCGCAGGCGCGCCACGCGCTGCTGACGCTGGCCGCCGAGCAATTCGGCGTCGACCTCGCGAACCTGAGCATCGACGACGGAACGATCTGCGCGTCGGCACACGGGCACACCGCGACGTTTGCCGCGCTGGTCGCGGCGCGCCGCATCGCGCTGACGCTCGACCTGAATACGCGCACGAAGGATCCCTCGGACTACCGGATCGTCGGACGATCGTCGCCGCGCGTCGACCTGCCCGCAAAAGCCACCGGCCAGCTCACGTTCGTGCACGACATGCGCGTGCCGGGCATGCTGCACGGCCGCGTCGTGCGGCCGCCGTATGCCGGCCACGACAGCGGCGCGTTCGTCGGCACGTCGCTGGTCGACATCGATCGCGCATCCGTCGCCGACGTGCCGGGGCTCGTGGCGGTTGTTGCGCTTGGCGACTTCGTCGGTGTCGTCGCCGAGCGCGAGGAACATGCGATCCGCGCGGCGCGCCAGCTGCGCGTCACGTGGCGGCCGCATCCCGCACTGCCGTCGCTCGACACCCCCGCCGCCGCGATCGCCGCCGCGCCCGCGCAGCGCCGCGTGCTGCTCGACGAAGGCGACGTCGATGCGGCGCGCGCGCAACCCGACACGATCACGTTGTCGCGCACCTATGCGTGGCCGTTCCAGATGCACGGATCGATCGGTCCGTCGTGCGCGCTCGCCGACTATCGCGCGCCGGACAACGGCCGGATCACCGTATGGTCCGGTACGCAGAACCCCGTGTCGCTGCGCTACGACCTCGCGACGCTCGTGGCACGCGACGAAGCCGATTTCGACATCGTGCGGATGGAAGCGGCCGGCTGCTACGGCCGCAACGGTGCGGACGACGTCTGCGGCGACGCGCTGCTGCTGTCGCGCGCGGTCGGCCGCCCGGTGCGCGTGCAACTGTCGCGCGCGGACGAGCATCTGTGGGAACCGAAGGGTGCCGGGCAGCTGATGCGGGTGACAGGCACCGTGACACGTGACGGCCGCCTGCTCGGCTACGACTTCGCGACACGCTATCCGTCGAACGACGCGCCGCTGCTCGCGACGCTCCTGACGGGCGCGATCGCGCCGGAGCCGCGCGTGTTCGAGATGGGCGACCGGACGGCCGTATCCCCCTATGAAAGCCCGAACCGCCGCTTCGTCTGCGAGGATCTCGCGCCGCTCGTGCGCGCATCGTGGCTGCGCGGCGTGTCGGCGCTACCGAACTCGTTCGCGCACGACGCGTTCGTCGACGAATGCGCGGCACTGACCGGCATCGATCCGCTCGCGTTCCGGCTTCGGCATCTGCAGGACATACGTGCGGCCGAACTGCTGCAGGCGGTGGCCGATCGCGCGGGCTGGACGCCGCGCGCGGGCCGCGAAAATGAACGCGACGCATCGCGGGTCGTACGCGGACGCGGCGTCGCCTACGCGCGCTACGTCCACAGCCGCTTCCCCGGTTTCGGCGCGGCATGGTCCGCCTGGATCGTCGACCTGAGCGTCGATCGCGTATCGGGCGAGATCCGCATCGAACGCGTGACGGTCGGCCAGGACACCGGCACGATGATCAACCCGGACGGCGTGCGTCACCAGATTCACGGCAACGTGATCCAGGTATTGAGCCGCACGCTGAAGGAGCGCGTGCGGTTCGCCGACGGCAAGGTCGCGTCACGCGAATGGGCGAGCTACCCGATCCTGACGTTCGACGAAGTGCCGGACGTCGACGTCGTGCTGATGCAGCGGCAAGGCGAGCCGCCGCTCGGCGCGGGCGAATCGGCGTCGGTGCCGGGGCCGGCCGCCGTCGCGAATGCGCTGTTCGATGCGACCGGCGTGCGCTTCTACGCGCCGCCGTTCACGCCCGAGACGGTGCGCACCGCACTGCGCGACGCCGGCCGGCTGATGCACGCGGAAGCGTCCGCCGCATAACACGGGCCGGCATCGAGGGCCGAACGGCGCCGCGTGTCACGCGTCGCCGTCGGCCTCCATCATCTTGCGCAACAGGTACTGCAATGCAACACGTTCGCCCGGGTTGAGCGGCCCGTACGTCCGCTCGGTCACCTGCCGCGCGAACGGCACCGTGCGGTCGATCAGCGCGAGGCCCGCCGCGGTCGCGCGCACGATCAGCTTGCGGCCGTCGCTCGGATCGGGCAGCACCTCGATCAGCGCGCGCGTCTTCAACCGCTCGACCACGCCGCGGATCGTCGCCTGGTCGATCGCGGTCGCCTTCACGATGTCGTTCAGCGAACACGCCTGCTTTTCCTTGACCGCGCACAGCGCGACGAACTGCGCGGCCGTCAGGTCCGAATCGGGGATCGCTTCCTGGAAGATTGCGACGTGCCGCTGATAGGCACGGCGCAGCAGGTGCCCGACCTGGTCGTGAAAGTCGTAGGAATCCTTGGAAGACGCCATGAAAATGAAGGCTCGCGCGGCATGAATGGGAAAGGCAAGCAGTGTACACCCTCAAATCGGCGCGATCGATCGCGCGGCCGTCGCTTCATTGCGGTGCATCAGGGTTCGTCGCGCCCTTCTCGCGTCGTGCCTGACGATCGCCTGACTGTGTCGACCCGTGCGCGGACATCGTCCTTGCGGTGCCAGCGGCTCGCGCCGTCCGGCAGCCGGCTGAACACACGTTTCCGCACCGTCGAAGGCATTGCATGCACACACTCCACTTTTAAGTGCGTACGCACGAAATTCGTGCATCTCGCGTCGCTCTGGAAGACCGTGCCGATATGCGCATCGTTTCGTCAAAATCCCCGAAAAATACGCGGTTTATCCGGTTTATTAGTCGATCATGACGCGTCCTTTTTCATGCCTGTGCGATTCCGTATTTTCTAGTGTGTACGCTATTTAATTGGCGTGCTATACAGACTCCAGCGCGCGGCGAACCTTTGCTCGCGTCGAACGGCCACCCACTCATCCGTCACATTCGAACAGGGGCAATCCCATGTCTACCGCACACCCGAGCGCCGCCGTCTCCGCCGACGACACGCTCCACGGCGCGCTCTACCGCAAGGTCACGCTGCGCCTGATCACGCTGTTCTGCCTGTGCTATTTCGCGGCCTATCTCGACCGCATCAACATCGGGCTCGCGAAGCTGCAGATGCTCGATGCGCTGAAGTTCAGCGACACCGTGTACGGGCTCGGCGCCGGCCTGTTCTTTGGCGGCTACATCCTGTTCGAAGTCCCGAGCAACCTGGTGCTGCAACGCGTCGGCGCGAAGCTGTGGATCGCGCGGATCATGATCACGTGGGGCCTGCTGTCGGGCGCGACGATGTTCGTGCATACGCCGATGCAGTTCTACATCGTGCGCTTCCTGCTCGGGGCCGCCGAAGCCGGCTTCCTGCCCGGCGTGCTGCTGTACCTGACGCAGTGGTATCCCGATGCGCGCCGCGCGCGGATCGTCGCGCTGTTCATGGTCGGCCTGCCGCTGTCGAGCATGATCGGCAGCCCGATCTCCGGCTGGATCATGCGCGCGTTCGACGGCGCGCACGGGCTCGGCGGCTGGCAGTGGCTGTTCCTGCTCGAGGCATTGCCGTCGGTGCTGCTCGGCTTCGCGGTGCTGCGCTGGCTGCCGAACAGCATCGAGACCGCGCGCTGGCTGGACGCCGACGAGAAGCATGTGCTGCGCGCGAATCTCGACGCCGATCCGGCCGGCAACAAGAGCCATGCGCTCGGCCGCGCGTTCTCGGATCCGAAGGTGTGGGCGCTGGGCCTCATCGATCTGTGCGTGCTGCTCGGGCTGTACGCGGTGAGCTTCTGGCTGCCGACGATCCTGCGCGACACCGGCGTGAAGGACGCGTATCACATCGGCTGGCTGATGGTGATCCCGAATGCCGCGGCCGTGCTCGCGACGCTGTATTGCGGCGCGAGCTCCGACCGCGCGCGCGAGCGCCGCTGGCATATCGTCGTGCCGTTCCTGGTGTCGGCCGTCGCGCTCGCCCTCGCGGCCGGGTCGTCGCACGGCACGCTCGCGACCGTGCTGCTGTTCTCGCTGATCAACGCGGGCGCGGCCGCCGCGATGCCGGTCGTCTGGGCGCTGCCGTCCACGTTCCTGAAGGGCTCGGCCGCAGCCGGCGGGATCGCGTTCGCGTGCTCGATCGCGAACCTCGGCGGCTTCGGCAGCACCTACTTCATCGGCTGGCTGCGCGACACGTTCCATTCGCAAAGCGCGGGGCTGTATGGCTTTGCCGCCTGCATGCTGGTCGGTTGCGCGCTCGCGCTCGCGTATCCGCCGAAGCTCGTGAACCGCTGATGCCATTCATGCGCGCGGCGACGCAACGCCGTCGCGCGCGATAGAACGATTTTCCGCATGTCGATGCGTACACAACGATATGCGGTCATGTGCCGCACCGCTTCCGGGTCGCGACAATCGTAAGAATTTTCGCGGCGCGTATCGATTGCCGTTTGAAACGCCTTTGCAGGAACGCCGCACGCGCAAGCAGTCACGTCCGTCACCGCGCTGCCTTTTTACAAGCACATCCGCCGACGCGCACGATCGCGCACGGCATGCAACGGCCTCCGCGCGCCGCACACGCCGCCGCACGAGCAGCGCCGCGTTCCACGCCGCGCAGGCACATCGCTTGCGCTATTCCTGCGCCCGCCAACTCCGGCGGACAACCATCCTTCCCTCAACCGGCGCTGCGTACCGTGCGAATCCTCGCGCGGCGACACCGCATCGCAAGCAGGTTCCCTGAACGAGAGGACGACAATGAAATCCATTCGAACGATAGTGGCCCTGTGCTCGGTCATTTCCGTACTCGCGGCATGCGGCGGCGACGGCAACGACGTCGGCACCGAACTCGGCATCTCGAAACCGCAGGCGCGCTTCATCAACGCGGTGCCGGCCGGCCCGAATCTCGACTACTACCTGAATGCGAAGGTGGATGCATCGGCCGTCGCGTACAAGGGCGTGACGCGCTATCACGACATCGACTCCGGCACGCAGACGGCCAGCTACGATGTCTCGGGCACGACCGCGACCGTCGCGTCGCAATCGTTCAGCGCGGCGAACGGCCATCACTACACGACGATCGCGTTGCCGAGCACGTCGTCGGCGATCTCCGTGATCGACGATCCGTTCGACAAGAAGCTGCTGTCCGACAAGGCGCGCGTGCGCAGCTTCAACGCGTCGCCGAACGCGCAGAACGTCGACGTGTACGTCGTGCCTCCCGGCACCGACATCAACACGCAAAGTCCGACGCTGGCCGGCGCGGCGTACCAGAACGCAGTACCGGCAACAGGCCAGGACTCCGTGTACCTGAACGGCGGCAACTACCAGGTGGTCGTCACGACGGCCGGCAGCAAGACGCCTATCCTGAGGACCGCACCGGTCGCGATCAACAACAATGCCGACTGGCTGCTGGTGACGATTCCGTCGGGCGGCATCGGCGACGTGACGCCGAACGACGTCCACGTGCTCGTCGCGCAGGGCAACGATGCGGACACGTCCGCGCAGGAACTCGGCCCGCAGTAAGAACCTCGGCGGACTGCCGGCCGGCGGTCCGCCAAAGCAATGATCGCTGCGTCAGTCGGTCCGCTCGAGGCGGATCACGTGCTCGGCCCGCGTGCCGTCGCCGTGCTCGACATCGACGTCGCCGACATACCGGACCCGCCAGCCCGGCCGCGTCGCGATCTGCGGGACATTGCCGCCCGGCCGGCTCTCGATGCCGCCGAGCCCTTCGTCGGGCGTATCGACCGCGTCGCCGAGCGACGCGTTCGAGTAGATCACGTTGTCGTGCCACTCGGTCGCACCGGTGCGCGCCTCCATGCCCTTGCCGTCGACGTCGACGGTGTCGTCCGTCATCGCCATGTTCGCGTTGTCGAGCGTCACGATCCGGCCGGCGGCACGACGCACGGGGTCGCCGCTGTCGACCGCATAAGCATCAACGTCGATCGGCGGCAGACCGGTCGGCGTTTTCGCCGCGACCGCCTCCGGCGTCAGCGGCCGCTTCGCGACCTCCGCGGCCTGGGTCCCCGCATCGGGCATGTCGCCGGCCGCCGGCGTCTTCACCGGGCGCTTCTCGATCTGTTCCCGCTGCTGTTTGGGGGTTGGGTTCGATTCCGCGTTCTGCATCGCACCTCCTGTTCCGGACGGCGTGCGCCGGCATGATCCGGCGGGCTCCGATCCGGGAATCGCTACACGGTCCTTGCAAATCTTTCACGCGCAGGGCGCCGCACACGTGCGCCCTGCGACGCACGTGCCGCACCGGCCTGTCACCACGGCAGCACCGGGCGACGCGCCCGCGTATGCCGCGGGCGCCGCCCGCTTCCGCCGGTCAGCCGCCGCTCGCGCCTGCCGGCGCGGATGCCGCGCCCGGCATGCTCGCCGCGCCGCTGTCGGCGCCGCTGCCGGCCGCACCGCTGCTCGGCATGCCCGATGGCGCGGTGGACGGCGCCGGCGCCATGCCGCCCGTGGCGCTCGAACTCGTGCCGGTGTCGGTCTCGCTCTTCTTCTGACAGCCCGCACCCGCCGCCAGGCCGGCAATCAGGATGCCGGCGAAGACGGCTCGCGATACGTGACGAATGGAATATCGCTGCATGACACCTCCGCTAATGTCGATGTGGATGGAGACCCCTGACCAGCAATTCGCGTGCCTCGCCATCGCCGCCGACGATCGCACCCCATTCATTTTTCAAATGACGCCCAACCGAATATTTAATTTCCCATCGCCACGGCGGCCCCCCATACTCGCGAACAAATCCGAGACATAACGTCCACGGCGGCCGGACCCGCGCTGCGTGCACACGCTGCCGGTTCGCGCCCCATACATGGAAGGAGACAAGGCGTGCAACTGGAAGCCACCCACCGCGCGAGCATCGTGCTCGGCGCGGACGACGCACTGCATCGAACCGACACGGCCGCGCGCGATCCCGCGCTGAGCCCGCGGCTGCACAATCCCGACCTCGCGCCGACCAAGGCCGAGGGCCGGACCTGGGGCCGCTACAGCATCTTTGCGTTGTGGACCAACGACGTGCACAACATCGCGAACTACTCGTTCGCGATCGGCCTGTTCGCGCTTGGCCTGTCGGGCTGGCAGATGCTCGCATCGCTCGCGATCGGCGCCGTGCTCGTGTACTGCTTCATGAACCTCACCGGCTACATGGGCCAGAAGACCGGCGTGCCGTTCCCGGTGATCAGCCGGATGAGCTTCGGCATCTACGGCGCGCTCCTGCCCGCGATGATCCGCGCGGTGATCGCGATCGCATGGTTCGGAATCCAGACCTATCTCGCATCGGTCGTGCTGCGCGTGCTGCTCACCGCGATCTGGCCTGGCCTCGCCGCGTTCGACCAGGACGCGATCCTCGGGCTGTCGACGCTCGGCTGGATCACGTTCGTCGCGATCTGGCTCGTGCAGATCGGCATCCTCACCTACGGGATGGAGATGGTTCGCAAGTACGAGGGGCTCGCCGGCCCGATCATCCTCGTCACGACGCTGTCGCTCGCCGCGTGGATGTTCAGCCGCACCGGCGGCCATCTCGCGATGTCGATCGGCAAGCCGATGACCGGCCTGAAGATGTGGACCGAGGTGTTCGCGGGCGGCGCGCTGTGGCTCGCGATCTACGGCACGCTGGTGCTCAACTTCTGCGATTTCGCGCGCTCGTCGCCGAGCGCGAAGACGGTGCGGGTCGGCAACTTCTGGGGCCTGCCGGTGAACATCCTCGTGTTCGCGACGATCAGCTTCGTGCTCGCGGGCGCGCAGTTCAAGCTGAACGGCCACATCATCCATAGCCCGACGGAAATCATCGCGACGGTGCCGAACAAGCTGTTCCTCGTGCTCGGCTGCCTCGCATTCCTGATCGTGACGGTCGCGGTGAACATCATGGCGAACTTCGTCGCGCCGGCCTTCGTGCTGACGAGCCTCGCGCCGCACCGGCTGACGTTCCGCCGCGCGGGCCTGATCAGCGCGACGGTCGCGGTGCTGATCCTGCCGTGGAACCTGTACAACAGCCCGATCGTGATCGTCTACTTCCTGTCCGGACTCGGCGCGCTGCTCGGCCCGCTGTACGGGATCATCACGGTCGACTACTGGCTCGTGCGCAAGCAGCGCGTGAACGTGCCCGATCTCTATACCGAAGCGCCGACCGGCGCCTATTTCTATACGCGCGGCGTGAACCGCAAGGCGCTCGCGGCACTCATGCCGTCCGCGCTGATCTCGATCACGCTCGCCGTCGTGCCGGCCTTCAGCGCGATGACGCCGTTCTCCTGGCTGCTCGGCGCGGCCATCGCGGGCAGCGTGTACTGGCTGACGGCCGATCGCAAACGGCAATACGAGGAGCGCTCGGGCGAACCCATCGCGGTCGCCTGCGCCCAACACTGAACGCAGCATACGGAGTGAGTGCACCGATGAGAATCCTGGTAGTCAACGTCAACACGACCGAATCGATCACCGACGCCATCGCCGCGCAGGCGCAGGCCGCCGCGTCACCGGGCACGGAGATCGTCGGGCTGACGCCGCGCTTCGGCGCGGAGTCGGTCGAAGGCAACTTCGAGAGCTACCTCGCGGCGATCGCGGTCATGGACCGCGTGCTGAGCTACGACGAGCCGTACGACGCGGTGATCCAGGCCGGCTACGGCGAACACGGCCGCGAAGGGCTGCAGGAACTGCTGACGGTGCCCGTCGTCGACATCACCGAAGCGGCCGCGAGCGTGGCGATGCTGCTCGGCCACCGCTACTCGGTCGTCACGACGCTCGACCGCACGGTGCCGCTGATCGAGGATCGCCTGAAGCTCGCGGGGCTCGACGCACGCTGCGCGTCGGTGCGCGCGAGCGGCCTCGCGGTGCTCGAGCTCGAGGAGAATCCGGCCCGCGCGATCGAGTCGATCGTCGGCCAGGCGCAACGCGCGGTGAAGGACGATCACGCTGAAGTGATCTGCCTCGGCTGCGGCGGAATGGCCGGCCTCGACCGGCAGATCGAGGAATGCACGGGCGTGCCCGTCGTCGACGGCGTATCGGCCGCCGTCGCGCTCGCCGAATCGCTGGTGCGCCTGAAGCTGAAGACCTCGAAGGTCCGCACCTATGCGCCACCGCGTCCGAAGCGGATCGTCGGCTGGCCGGGCACCTTCGTCAAATGACGGGCCGCGGGAACGCGTAGCGACATGCGGGACGCACCGGCGCCGAACGGCCTTCCCCTCGACGCGTCCGACGCAACGGGCGCGCTCGACGTACTGGACGCGCGGCTGATGCGCATCCTGCTCGTGCTGCTCACCGAGCGCACCGTGTCGCGCGCGGCCGTCCGGCTGAACATGTCGCAGCCGGCGACGAGTGCCGCGCTCAAGCGCCTGCGCACGCTGCTCGGCGATCCGCTGCTGGTGCGCAGCCGCTACGGGATGGTGCCGACCGAGTTCGGCGCGCGGTTGATCGACCCGCTGCGCAATGCGCTGCGCGTGATCGACTTCATCCGCATCCAGCAGCCGACGTTCGACGCACGCACATCCGTACGTACCTACCGGATCGGCTGCCCCGATTACCTGAACGTGCTGTTCGTGCCGAAGCTCGTCGCGCTGTTCCGCGAACGCGCGCCGAACGCGCAGCTCGTGTTCCATCCGCTCGGCGACGGCTTCGACGACGAACGTGCGCTCGCCGACGGCGAACTCGACGTCGTGATCGACAA
Organism: Burkholderia ambifaria; assembly: GCF_001443045.1. Lineage (GTDB taxonomy): Bacteria > Pseudomonadota > Gammaproteobacteria > Burkholderiales > Burkholderiaceae > Burkholderia > Burkholderia ambifaria_A. The sequence goes on from NZ_LKPJ01000001.1 coordinate 89,875, forward strand.
CCGCCCTGCCCGTTCATCGCGGTTCCGGCAGGACGACCTGTTCGACGACCGCGTCGTGTGCCTGATGCGCGCGACGCATCCGATCGCGCGGCGCGGCGCGATGACGGCCACCGAATTCGCGCAGGCAGCGCAGCTGTGCCCGACACCGTCGTGGCTCGAAGCGTCCGGCGCGATCGACCGGCAGCTCGAACGCGTCGGCCTGCAGCGGCGGATCGTCGTCACGCTGCCGCATTTCGAACTCGCCGCGCATACGCTCGTGCGCTCCGACCTGATCCTGACCACCACGTACCGGCTCGCGCGCCACTACGCGAAGCTGCTGCCGCTCGGCGCGGTTGCGCTGCCGGCCGAGCCGCCCGACATCGTGTACCGGATGACGTGGAACGAATCGGGTTCGTGCGTCGACGGCGTGCGCTGGCTGCGCGCGCTGATCGCCGAAGCGACGCGCAGCTGGCTCGATACGGAGGCCGCTCGGCCGGCCGTCGCGGCGGTTGCCGCGAATGCGGATGCACCCACGCGCCCGATCATGCCGACCGCCAGCGACCCGCTCGAACCCGCGCGACGCCCCCGTCGCCGGCAGGCGACGCATTGCGGCACGTCGCAGCGGCCACGCGTCGCGCGCGCGGCGCGCATCCATCGCATCGCGACGAAGTCGCACTGAATCACGCGGAATTGCGCTGAATTGTGCCGAACCGCTCGCGCCGCACCGGGCGCGGCGTCACACGTGCCGCGCGATCGCGAGCAGCACCGACAGCGACACAATCGACCCGAGCGTCGACAACAGGATCGTGCGCGACGTCACATGCGCTTCGCGCCCGTAGAACTCGGCCAGCATGTACGGTCCCGTGCCGGTCGGCAGCGCGGCGAGCACGACCACGATCTGCGCGAGTACCGGCGGCATCGCGAACACGCGCACGCCGAGCCACCACGCGAGCGCGGGCTGCACGTCTTGAACACGCTGCGTAAGACCGGAACGCGCAAGCTTAACGGCGCCGTATCTTCGCGTGCAATGGGCGGCGTACGCGCCGCCGCGCGGATCACGCATCGCGCATCGGTTGCGTAAGCAACTTGTATGCAACCGTAGCGGCAGCGAGCGCGAGCACGCCGCTCACTGTCAGCGCGGCGGCGAATCCGCTCGCAAAGGCCGCGGGCGCCGCGTCCGCGAGCGTGCGCGCGGCCGACGGCGGCACGTGCGCGAGCGCCTGCGCGAGATCGCCGGCCAGCAGGCTCGACATGAACGGCGCATCGACGAATGCCTGTGCGCCCGGCGCGGCGGACAGCAACCGGTCGAGATGCGCGTGCGTGCTGGCAGCCAGCACCGCGCCGAGCACGCCGACGGCCGTCACGATCGCCGAGAAGCGGGTGGTCGTGCTGATGCCCGACGCCATCCCGGTACGGTTCGGCTGCACGCACGCCATGATCGCCTTCTGCGTATCGCCGTTCATGATGCCGGCGCCGCAGCCCGTCACGAACATGCCGAGCGCGACGAGCCGGTAGTCGCCTGCGGCCGTCAGCGCCGCGGTCGCGAGATTGCCCGCGCCGATCAATGCGAGCCCGCCCGCCAGCACGCCGCCGGACGACACGCGCGTGGCGAGCATGCCGCCGAGCGACGGCCCGGCGATCATCGCGATCGCGAACGGCAGCATTCCGAGCCCCGCGTCGATCGCCGACATGCCGAACGCGTTCTGCAGGTACAGCGGCAGGAACGTCATCATCACCTGCGCGCATGCCGCATAGCCGAACATCGCGAGCACGGCGCCGACGAAGCGCGGCTGGCGGAACAGCGCGAGATCAATCATCGGCCGTGCCTGCCAGCGCTCCGCGCCGATGAACGCGGCCAGCAGCGCGGCGACGAGCGCGAACCGGCCGAGCGTCGCGGCCGACAGCCAGCCGTGCGCCGGCGCACCGATCAGCGCCGCGATCGCGCACGCGAGGGCCGCGCCGAACAGCAGGCTGCCGGCGGCGTCCACCCGTTTCGCATGCGGATCGCGCGATTCGTCGATCGCGACCCGCGCGCCGGCCGCGAGCAATGCACACACCGGCAGGTTCAGCAGGAACACCCAGCGCCAGCCGATCCACTGCGTGATCGCGCCGCCGACGAGCGGCGCGACGGCCGTCGCGATCCCCATGCACATCCCCCAGATCGCCCACGCGCGGGCCCGCTCGCGCCCGTCCGGAAAACGGTTCGCGATGACCGCGAGCGCGGCCGTCAGCAGCAGCGCGGCCCCGCCGCCCTTCACCGCGCGCGCGCCGATCAGCCAGCCGGCCGACGGCGCGAGCCCGCAACCGAGCGACGCGAGCGAAAAGAGCGCGAGCCCCGCGCCGAGCATGCGCTTGCGCCCGAAGCGGTCCGCGAGCCCGCCGGCCGGCAGCAGGCATGCGGCGAACGCGGTCATGTAGGCGCTCACGACCCACTCGATGTCGGCGAAGCTCGCATGGAAGCCGCGCGCGATGCTCGGCAGCGACACGGCGACGACGTTCGTGTCGAGCACGATCAGCGAGCACGTCGCCGATGCGACCGCGAGCGTCGCGGCGGCCGGCAGGCGGGTGCCCGCACGCACGGCGGCGCGCGCGCCTGCGCGCGGGGCGGGGGAAGACTGGGACATCGACGGCTCCAGAGCAAGAGGAACGAGCCGTATGCTAGGCTGCGGCCGTATTGCCCGTCATTGATACATCCATGCAGTTTTATTAACGAAAATTGCAACCATGAATCCGCTCGAATTCCGTCATGTACGCGCGTTCCTGAGCGTCGCGCGGCACCTGCATTTCGCCCGCGCGGCCGACGCGCTCGACATGGCGCCGCCCGCGCTGACGCGGCAGATCCAGGAAGCCGAGCGGCTGCTCGGCGTGCGGCTGTTCCAGCGCTCGCGCCGCGCGGTCACGCTGACGGCGGCAGGCGTTGCGTTTCTCGCCGAGGCAACTGCCGCGTTCGAGCATCTGCAGCGCGGCCGCGAACTCGCGACGCTGGCCGAGCGCGGCGAACTCGGCCGCATCGAAATCGGCTACGTGTCGTCGGCCGTCTATTCGGGCACGCTGCAGCGTACGGTCGGCGCGTTCCGCGCCGCGCATCCGCGCATCGAACTGAACCTGCGGGAAGTGCCGATGGACGACGTCGCGAAGCAGCTCGACGCGGGCCGGCTCGACCTCGCGTACGTGCGCCCGCCGTTGCCGCTGCCGGGCGCGCTGCGGATCGTCACGCTGCAGCGCGACGTGTTCGTCGCCGCGGTGCCGGCCGATTCGCGCTACGCGGCGATGACCGCCGTGCGTGCCGCCGATCTCGCCGACGCGCACTTCGCGGTGCCCGAACAGGAGCGCGGCACGCTCGAAGTCGCACGCCGCGGCCGCTTCGCGCCGGTAATCGCCGCGCGGCCGGGCGGATTGCTCGCGGTGCTCGCGTGCGTGTCGGTGAACGGCTGGGTCGCGGTGATTCCGGATGCGCTCGCCGGCTGCGTATCGTTGCCGGGCGTCGTGTACCGGCCGATCGCCGGCAAGCCGATCATGTCCGAACTCGCACTCGCGCACCGGCGCTTCGAGAAAGCGCCTGCGGTGCGCGCGTTCCTGCGCACCGTCCCTGCGGCAGGCTAGAAGCTGTTCACGCTGATAACGGGTTTGCGCCGGCCCCACGAACGAATTTTTCCAAAACAGGGGAACGCGCGTTGCCTGTCGTTCGCCGAGGCGGCCACCGCCTCATCTTCCCCGCCATGCCTCTCTCACACGAATAAGCATTTCGCGATTCGATGTTTGCCGGCGCCAGACCGATTTCGTAATCTGCCCGGCAGCCGCGCGGCCCGCGCGCGGATTACCGAGGACCCGCCGCCGATGACTTCGCCCCCCGCCCCGGCCCGCCGCCGCGCACTGCTGCGCGTGGCCGCCCTGGCCGCCGCACCGCTTGCGGGCGCCGCCGCCCTGCCCGCCCGCGCGGCCGGCACCGACCTGTCGAACGTCACGCTGGTGCTCGGCGACCAGGCCGGCGGCCTGCGCGCGCTGGCCGAGGCCGCACGCGTGCTCGACGGCGTGCCATACCGGTTTCGCTGGGCGAATTTCCAGGGTGCGGCGCCGCTGTTCGAAGCGCAGCGCGCGGGCGCGATCGATCTCGCGCCGGCCGGCGACCTGCCCGTGCTGACGGCCGCGCTCGGCGATCCGGCGCTGCGGATCGTCGCGACGCGCGTCGGCTCGCCGGCATCGCTCGGCATCGTCGTGCAGCCCGATTCGCCGGTGCGCACGGTTGCCGACCTGAAGGGGCGCACCGTCGTCGTATCGTCGGCACGCGGCAGCATCTCGCAATACCAGCTGTACGGCGCGCTGCGCGAACACGGCCTCGCACCGGGCGACGTCGACGTGCGCTTCGTGCTGCCGGTCGACGCGTTCGCCGCGTTCGAGGCGAAGCAGATCGGCATCTGGGCGACCTTCGACCCGTACTACGGAAACGTGGTGCGGCGCGGCGCGCGCATCGTGCGCGACGGCAGCGGGATCAATTCCGGGCTCGCCTTCCTCACGTCGCCGGTCGATACGCTCCACGACCGGTCGAAGCGCGCTGCGCTGTCGGACGTGCTCGCGCGGCTCACCCGTGCCGGCCAGTGGGCGCTCGCGCATCCGGCCGACTATGCGACCGTCTATGCGTCGCTCACGCGCCTGCCGCGCGATGCGGCCGCCGATATCGCCCGTCGCGCCGCGCTCGCGCAGCGCGGCGTCACCAGCGCGGACATCGACGTGCTGCAGCGCGTCGCCGATCGGGCAGCCGCGGACGCGATCCTGCCGAAGCGCGTCGACGTCGCATCGATCGCGGTGCGCAACCTGTCGGCTGCGTAATCGGCCACATAACTGGCTGCGCACATACTCAGCGCGGCTTCGACATGTCGAGATCCGGCACGTCGTCGCCGAACGTCGACGCAACCAGCGTGCGCATCGCGGCGACCAGCAGCGTCGGCCCCGACTGGTTGAACGTGCAGCGCTCGCCCGCCGCTGGCACTGCCCGATGCAGCACCGCGCGCCACGCGCCATGCCCGCCGTCGCGCTCGAACGCGCCGAACGGCAAACGCTCGACGAGCAGGCCGCCGTCCGCCCATGAAGACGACGGCGCGTACGGCACCGGCACGCCGCCCGGTTCGCGAATGACCGTGCATCCCGCGGCGCCGACGCGCGGCGCGCCGAGGTCTTCCGCCATCGCCACCCAGAAATCGAGCGGCGCACCCGTCAGATCCTGAACCTGCATCGCGCCCTCCGTCGGCACTGAAAACGCCATCCTAGCGCCGCCGCGCGCGGCTCGCCGACAATCGCCCGCCGGTGTTTTCCCCGGTGCGCCGTCCCCCGTGGAAATCCATCGATACGTGTTACGAATCGTCGATTCCTGCCTACAATGAACGCAACACCTGTCGTCCGGCCTGCGGTGGACCAGCACGCCGGAATCGAATTCGCGTCGAACCGGGCCAGGCCCGTTCGGCAGACGACAGCCGGAACCATACGGTGCAGCGCAGGCCGGATCTCTCGGGGGAGCCGCAGCATGTCCACGCACGCCAGGAAGCCGCTGATATCGCTCGTCGTGCCGTTTCATGACGAAGAGGAAACGATCGACGCGTTCTTTGCCGAAACGCTGCCCATTCTCGAGTCGGTCGCCGGGATCCGCTTCGAGGTCGTCTGCATCAACGACGGCAGCCGCGATCGCACGCTCGACCGGCTGCTCGCGATCGCTGCCGGCGACTCGCGCGTGCACGTCGTGGATCTCACGCGCCGCTTCGGCAAGGAAGCGGCGCTCACCGCGGGCCTGGACGAAGCGGCCGGCGCCGCGGTGATCCTGATCGACGCCGACCTGCAGGACCCGCCCGCGCTGATTCCCGCGATGATCGAACACTGGCGCGGCGGCGCCGAGGTCGTCGCCGCGAAACGCACCGACCGGATGTGCGACCCCTACCTGCAGCGCGCGGCGGCGGCGCTCTACTATCGCGTGCACAATGCGCTGTCCGAGGTGGAAATGCCGGAAAACGTCGGCGATTTCCGCCTGATGGACCGCGAAGTCGTCGATGCGCTGCGCGCGCTGCCGGAGCGGCGACGGTTCATGAAGGGGCTGTTCGCGTGGGTCGGCTTTCGCACCACGATCGTCGAATACACGCGTGCGCCGCGCAGCGGCGGCCGCTCGAAGTTTTCCGGATGGCGGCGCTGGAATTTCGCGCTCGAGGGCATCACGAGCTTCAGTACGGTGCCGCTGCGCGTGTGGACCTACGTCGGCCTCACGTTCGCGATGCTGTCACTCGTGTATGGCGCCTTCATCGTGGTGCGCACGCTGCTGTTCGGCAATCCGGTGCACGGCTACCCGTCGCTGATTTCCGTCGTGCTGTTCGTCGGCGGCATCCAGCTGATCGGCATCGGCGTGATCGGCGAATACCTCGGCCGGATCTATCACGAATCCAAGCAGCGCCCCGTCTATCTCGTCAGGCGCCGCTTCCGTGCCGAGCGCGATGCCGCCGCGCAGCCGGCATCGAAGCTGCTGCAATTCCCGCTGAAGCGTGCGCCCGCGGCCCGCCGCCGGGCAGCGGCACCGGCAGCCGCCGGCATCGCCGCCCGCAAAGCATCGTTCAAGTAAAACCGGGCCGCGGCAATTGGACATTACGCAACAATCGACGCACTCGACGAAGCGCCCGGTCGGCGAGTGGCTCACACCGCGACGCATCGCCCTGTACAGCATGCTGATGCTCGTGTTCTACGTGCTGTTCGTCGCGATCTGGATATCCGTCATTCGTCATGCGCAGGGAGCCGTCCTGTCGCGCGCCGGCGCCGACTTCTCGATATTCTGGTCGGCATCGTACGTCATGCTGCACGGCTCGCCATCGCAGGCATACGACTTCTCCGTGTTCTCGCGACTGACGGGCGAACTGTTCGCGAACCTTCGTCGCGACGTCTTCGCCCCGTGGCTGTACCCGCCCACCTATCTGCTACTCGTGACGCCGCTGGCGCTGTTGCCCTTCGCGCTCGGTTATCCGCTGTTCGTCGCATTCGGCGTCGCCGTGCTCGGCGTCGTCGCGTGGCGCGTATCCGGCCTTGGTGCGATTCCCGGCGCATGGCGCTCCGGTTCGCTCGCGCTGGTCGCCGCACCCTGCGTGTTCGTCACCGCGACGCTCGGGCAAAACGCGTTTCTGACCGCATCGTGCGCGGCACTGGCCGTCCATTGGGCCGGTCGACGGCCGATGTGGGCCGGCTTCTGCATCGCCCTGCTGTCGGTCAAGCCGCAGATGGCGTTGCTGTTCCCGTTCGTGCTGGTTGCGGCACGCGCATGGCGCACGATCGCGTGGGCCGGGCTCGCCACTGGCACATTCGTCGCGCTGAGCGTCCTGGTCTGCGGCCTCGAGTCGCTACGCCTGTTCGTCGCCAGCACGGGCCTCGCGCGCTCGATCGTCCTCGAACATGGTGTCGTGTTCTGGCTCGCGTCGCCGACCCCGTTCGCGGCGTTCCGACTGGCAGGCGTGCCGCTCGGTGCCGCCTATGCCGCACATGCGTGTATCGCCGCGATCGCGATCGCAGCCGCCTGCATTGCGTGGGCGCAGTCGCGCGATACCCGCTTGCGCGCGGCCGTGCTGACGGTCGCGACGCTCACGGCGAACCCGTATGTGTGGCACTACGAACTCGCGTGGCTCGCCATCGCGATCGCCTGCATGCTGGCGATCGGCTGGCGCGACGGCTGGCTGCGCGGCGAACAGACCGCGATCGCGCTGATATGGGCGCTGCCGATCGCCGAATACCTGAACCCATGGCTGGAGCTACCGCAGATCGGCCCGGCCGTGACGCTCTTCGCGCTGCTCGTGCTGCTGCGCCGCGCGCGGCACGACGCTCACAACGCGAGCCGCGGCGGCACGTACACGCCGTAGTACGGCCCGACGCCCGTCGCGACGCCGGTCATCTTCACGCCTGCGACGAAGTGCCCCTGGATGTACTTGTACGAGCTGCCGAGCGACACGTCGATGTGGAACGCAGCAAACGCGACGATCGGCACGTAGGTGCTGCTCGATGTCTGCGTGACGACCGGCAGCACGACCGTCGCGCCGACCGGCACCGACGTGTAGAGCGTCGCCTTCACGCCGGTTGCGAGATAGATGCTGTCGCCGATATTGAGCGTCGTCGGGTTGCCGGTCACCATCAGGCCGCCCATCGTCGTCGTGTCGGTCGCGGTCGACTGGAATGACGTCCACTGGCCGCCCATGCACAGCAAGCCATAGGTCTGGCCGTTGGTGATCGAGAACTCGAACGGCTGGCCCGTCAGCGGATTGATCAGCGGCTGGTTGGTCGCCGTGTTCCAGTACTGGTTGTACACGCACTGGTCGATCGCGACCGGAAAGAGACCGCCCGCCGCCACCCCGCCGGGCGCGGCGAGCACCGCGATCGCGGTCGCGCTGCCGGACGCACCGGGGATGCCCAAAAGCCCGCCGAGCAGCAGCGGAATCGAGCCGCCGTTCACGCCCGGCGCGCGCGATACGGTGACCTGCACCGCCGGCACGTCGTACGCGCCGGGCGTGATGGTGGTCGGCTGCATCGTTGCGGGGCTGCGCGTCACGTTCCAGTACCCGGTCGTCACCGTGCCGGTCGACAACGGCGCGCCCGCGGCCGTGTTCTGCGCGATCACGCCGTTCGCCGCCGGCGCGGCCTGCGACCAGTTCAGCGCGCCGCCGCTCGGCGACATCATCGCGTCGGCCGCCGCGAGCGCTGCCGCGTCGGCGGCGTTCTGCAGCTGGTTGCGCACCGCGGCGACCCACGCAATGTCGATCGCCAGCGCGCCGAACGACAGCAGCGGAATCAGGAACATCACGAAGAACAGCGCGACGGAGCCGCGCTCGCGCGCGGCGCCGCTGCATCGCGTGCCGGCTGCGTCATTCATAGAGCATCACCGCGCTGGCCGAGACCGTCACCGGGCCGGTCAGCGCGCTGAGCGCGGAACCCAGCACCATCCCGGAATACGTGTAAGTCACCGTCACCGTCAGCGCGGTGCCCGACGTCGTGCCGTTCGCCTGCGTCACGGTCACGGTCGGTGGCGTCGCCGTGCCGCCCGTGATCAGGCTGTTCTGCGTGTAGCTCAGCGCGACGTTGGCGATCTGTGTCGTGGTCAGCATCGGCACGCGCAACACGACGCCGGCACGTGCGGCTTCGCGGCTCGCGTTCGTGATCACGGCCTTGTCGCACAGCAGCAGGCTCGTATCGATGATGCCGATCAGCACCATCAACAGGAACGGCAGCATCAGCGCGAACTCGAGGGACACGACGCCGCGCGCGTGGCGGGCGCGCATCGCGCCGCGTGTCATTTTGCGGCCCCCGCGACGGGCGGCGCGACACGTGGATCGAGCGCGGCGCCCGTCAACGGTCGCGCGGCATTGGCGACCGGGCGCGCCGCGAGCCGGGCGCGCACGGCCTGGTAGACGCGCAGATTGTCGGCCACGGCCGACGCGGGCAAGTCGGCGGACAGCAGCTTCTTCGCCGAATCCGTATTGCCGAGCACGCCATAGGCGAACGCGAGATTCTGGCGCGCCTGCCACGGCGCATCGGGCAGCCCTGCGACGTCGAGCAGCACGTTCACGCCCTCGCGCGGGCGGTTGCTCAGCACGAGCGACAGCCCCAGGTCGACGCGCAGCCCCTGCGCATCCGGATGTGCGCGCAGCGCATCCCGGTACACGGCCTGCGCGTCCTCGTGGCGGCCCTGCAGGTCGAGCACCGTGCCAAGCCCCTGCGCCGCGAGCGGCAGGTTCGGCTGCGCGGCCAGCAGGTCGCGGTAGCGCTGGCCGGCCTCGTCGAGCCGACGCTGCCGCAACGCGACGCGCGCGAGCCCGACCTGCGGCCCGAGTTCCGCGGGCGCCTGCTGGTGAGCCTGCTCGTAGAGAATCCGCGCGCGCTCCAGGTCGCCGGCCCGGTAGTTGACGTCGCCGAGCCCCAGGCGCGCCGCGAGCGAGTCGGGATGCCGGGCGAGCACCTTCTCGTACAGCGTCGACGCGAGATCGATATTGCCGCCGACGAGCGCGCTATCGGCGATGCGCAGTTCGGCCTGCGGGTCGTCGCTCTTGTGCGACAGCGCCGGCCTCGTCTGGATGCCCGGCGCGCAACCGCCGGCCAGCACCGGCAGCACGGCCGCGAATGCAAGCGCGCGGACGACGGAGCATGTCATTTGAACACCTCGATCAGACGGATGGCCGCCGGGCCCGCCGCGATCAGGCCGACCGTCGGCAGGATGAACAGCATCATCGGCAGCGTGATCTTCGGCGCGAGCTTCGCGGCCTTCTCCTCGAGTGCGACGATCTGCTCGGTGCGCTCGCTGCGCGACAGGGTTCGCAGCGCCTGCGTGATCGGCGTGCCGAATCGCTGCGATTGCGTGAGCGTCGTGGCCAGCGAGCGTGCCGACGCAAAGTCGACACGTCTCGCGAAATGCGTCAGCGCTTCCGATACGTTGCCGCTCAGCGTCAGCTCGTCCGCGCAGACCGTCAACTCGTCGGCCAGTGGCGGGCAGATGCGCTCGAGTTCGCGCGCGACGCGCCGCACGCCCGATGCGAGGCTGTTTCCCGCCATCGTGCAGATCACGAGCAGGTCGAGCGCATCCGGAAAGCACGCGGCGATGATCCGCCGGCGCCGCCGGATCATCGCGCCGAGCACGTATTCGGGCACGATCACGCCGATCACGAACGCGCCGACCATCGCCACCGCTCGAATCACGAAGTATTCGCCGAGGCGCGGAATGTACGGGCTGAACACGATCGCGATGCCCGCGAACAGCACGCCGCAGCTCAGCTTGATGCCGATCATCGACAACACCGCACGCCGGTCGCGAAAACCCGCGCGCGTCAACTGCAGCCCCAGCTTCACACGCTGCATCGGATCGAGCACCGGCAGCCGCTCGCCGAGCTGCGCGAGCCGCCGCGTCAGGTCCTGGCGCACCTCGCCGGGCTGCAGGCGCCCCGGCACCAGCGACGGCGGGCGTTGCCCGGCCGCCTGCTGCACGCGCGCGGCGATCCGCCGCCGCGTGCCGCCGCCGGGCGTCGCGAGCGCCACCGCGACGCAGGCGAGCAACAGCAACAGTTCGAGGCCGCGGGCGGCCAGCATCGAGATCGTCATCGCGCGGTATCCAGTTTCGACATCTTGTTGATCGTCAGCAGTCCGATCGTCAGCAGCACCGCGGCAATCGTCAGCATCACGCGCCCGGCGTGCGTATCGAACAACAGCATCACGTACGCGCGGTTCACGAGGAACAACGCGCCGATCATCACGAACGGCATCGCCGAAATGATCTTCGTCGTGATCCGCCCCTCGGCAGTCAACGCGCGTGTCTTCAGGCGAATGTCGCGGCGTGTGCGGATGATGCTCGACAACTCGTCGAGCGTCTCGCCGAGGCTGCCGCCGGTCTCGCGCTGCAGCAGCAGATAGACGGTGAAGAACGAGAAGTCCGCGATCATCAGCCGGTCTGCCGCGTGCGTCAGCACGTCCTTCAGGTCGGCGCCGACGCGCAGGCTGTCGCCCATCGTGCGGAAGGTCGAGCGCACCGGCTCCGCCGCGTTGTCACCCACCGTGCTGATCGCCTGCGTGACCGGAATGCCCGCGCGCACCGCACGCACGATCAGGTCGATCGCGTCCGGGAACGCTTCGAGAAAGCGCAGCCTGAAACGCTCGACCAGCGCGCGGTAGCTGGCGCGCATGGCGACCAGCGGCAGTCCGACGTAGATCAGCGGATGCACCACGCGCGGCAGCGCGACGAGCTCGACCGCGACGATCGCAGCGATCGCGCCGGCGATCGTGCTGGCGACGACGATCCGCATGCCGTGCTCGCCGCCCACCGCACGCACGCGCGTCACGTAACGCTGCAGCCACGCGCGCGCGCGGCCTTGCCGGCGCGGCAGGTTGAACAGCGCGACGCCGGGCGCGGCGGACGCACCGGCCTCGCGGCCCGCCAGCGACGGCGCGAGGTGCCGCATCCGCGCACGAATGCGCTGCTCCGGCGCCTGGCGCGCGCGATCGAGCAGCGCGGACAGCGCGAGGCCGGCCCCGAGGATCACGACGAATGCGCCGAGCGCGAACAGGTCTGCCGTGCTCATTGCCGGAATACCTCGGAGAGCGCGTCCTCGATGCCGTAGTCCGCGGCGCGCTGCGCGAACGCGGGCCGCAACGACGACGCCTCGAACATGCCTTTCACTGCATCGCGCGTCGTGTCGCTTTCCTGGCGGAACGTGAACAGGTCCTGCGTGATCACCACCTCGCCTTCCATCCCGACGATCTCGGTGATCCGGGTCACGCGGCGCACGCCGTCGCGCATCCGCTCGACCTGCACGAACAGATGCACGGCGCTCGCGATCTGGCGCCGGATCGACAGCAGCTGCAGATTCGCGTTCGCCATCATGACCATGCTTTCGAGCCGGCTGATCGCGTCGCGCGGCGTGTTCGCATGGATCGTCGTCATCGAGCCGTCGTGGCCCGTATTCATCGCCTGCAGCACGTCGAAGGCCTCCGCGCCGCGGATTTCGCCGAGGATGATGCGGTCGGGCCGCATCCGCAGCGCGTTGCGCACGAGGTCGCGCTGCGAGATGCCGCCGAGCCCTTCGGTATTCTCCGGCCGCGTCTCGAGGCTGACGACATGCGGCTGCAGCAGCTGCAGCTCGGCCGCATCCTCGATCGTCACGATCCGCTCGTGCTCGTCGATGTGCTGCGACAGCGCGTTGAGCAGCGTCGTCTTGCCCGAACCCGTACCGCCGGAGATCACGATGTTCAGCCGGCACGCGCACGCGATCTTCAGCACCTGCAGCATCCCGTGCGAAATATTGCCCTGATGCGCCATTCGCGCGAGCGTGATGTCGCGCTTCGCGAACTTGCGGATCGAGATCGACGCGCCACGCAACGCGATCGGCGGCAGGACCACGTTCACGCGGCTGCCGTCGGCAAGCCGCGCGTCGACCATCGGGCTGCTCTCGTCGACGCGGCGCCCGATCGCCGCCGCGATCCGCTGCGCGACGCTCGTCACGTGCGCGTTGTCGCGAAACTTCAGCGACGTGAGTTCGAGCCGGCCCGCGCGCTCGACATACACCTGATCGGGGCCGTTCACGAGGATGTCCGAAACTGTGTCGTCGGCGAGCAGCGGCTCGATCGGCCCGACGCCGAACATGTCGTTCAGGATCGCGTCGACGATCAGCACCTGCTCGCCCGCCGTGATCTTCAGGCGTTCGCGCTCGACCGTGTGCGCGGCCACCTGTTCGATGCCCGCGCGCACTTCGTCGCGCGTCTTCATCAGCGCCGCCGACATGTTCAGCGACGCGAACACCGCAGTGCGAATCGCGTCGAACTTGCCGGAGCGGATGAGCGCCTCCTGGGTGTCGGCGGCCGCAGGCCCGCGGGCGAAGGCCGAAGCCTGGCTCGCGGTCGGCCCCGGCCCCGGCCCCGGCGTGGGTGCCGGTGCGCCGTCGCGCGGCGCGGCAGGAGAAGCGGCCGGCACCGGATCGGGCGCCTGCCGTTTGCGGGTACCGAACGTCACGATCCTTTCCTCCATTTGACGAAGCGCGCATACCACGGCTCGGCGACGGCCATCGATTCGCCGGTGATGCCGTTCGCAAGCAGCCGGATCTCGTCCACGAAACCCTGGCGTTTGGCGGCTTCGATCGGCTCGCCGAGGTTCTCGGCGACCGCGAGCGGCTGCGGCTCGTGCGGCAGCTCGCGCAACCTCACGCCGCCGAACGCATCCTCGAAATCGGTCTGCGCGACGCGGCCCTTGACCGGCTCGAGCGGATTGTTCAGCACCATCGACAACAGCCGCTCGCCGGGCAGTTCCCTCACGAAGCGCGCAAGCCGCGCGGCTTCGTACGCGGCATGCACGGAGCGGTCGGCAACGATATAGACGAGATCGGACGCCTCCAGCGCACCTTCGAACAGCTTGCCGGCACGGTATCCCACGTCGAACAGCACGTAATGGAAGCGGTCCTTCAGCATGTCGACGAGCTGCGCGATCGCACCGTCGCGCAACGGCGCATCTTCGCCGTACGCCAGTTCGGCCGACAGCATATGCAGGCGATCGCCCTTCGGGACGACCATGCGGTCGAACAACGCGTCGTCGGGACGCTGCTCCATGTTCAGCAACTCGATCAGCCCGTTGTTGCTCGACAGCCCGAGCATCGAGTTCGCGCCGCCGCCATGCAGGTTCAGGTCGACGTATGCGACGCGGCGGCGTTTCTCGCCGGTCAGGCAGCGTGCGAGACTCACCGCGATCGTCGTCGTGCCGACGCCGCCGCGCGCGCCGACGAAACTGACCACCTTGCCGGTGCGCACCTGGACGACCGATTCCGTCGCGGTCAGCGCACGCCGCATCAGCTCGACGGTCAGCGGCTTCACGATGTAGTCCTGCACGCCGATGCCAAGCAGGTTGCGGAACAGACCGACATCGTTCTGCATGCCGATCGCCACGACCCTCACCGACGGATCGCACACATCGGCGAGCCGCATCAGGTCCGACACCGGCAGCACGGAATCCGACACGTCGACGATCAACTGGCGCGGCGAGCGCTCGTGCTGCTGCAGCAGCCGGATCGCGTCCTCGCAGTTGCCCGGCTGCACGTGCGCACGCGTGATCGACAGGTCCTGCGCGACGCGGCGGATCACGTCTTCGCTGCCCGCGTCGGACACGACCGCGATGAGATCCGCCGCTCCGGCGGGGGCGGCGCGCTTGGCGTTCTGGCGGTCGAGGACGTTCATGGGCGGCATCGCGATCGCATCGAGAGTGGGTCGAGTGGGTCAACGGCCGGGCGAACCGGTCGTCGTCAGCGTCTTCTCGGGTGTCGGCTGCTTCACGCGATCCTCGACGTAGCGGCGCACCGCGTCGGCGGCGACTTGCGCATCGGCGCCGCCGTACGGAACGGGCGCGACGAGATCTTCCGGCCGCGCGAGCATCGTCGCGAGATTCGTGTAGGTCGCACAGCCGAACGGCACGCCGGGCCGCCCGAACCCGGCATCGACGAGATGCGACGGCTGCATCAGCTTCGCGCAGTCGGGCGGCACCGCGTGCACGCCGTCGAAGCCGATCGCGCGTGCATCGGGCAGGTTGATCGGCGGCGGCGCCGACAGGCAGCCTGCGAGCGCCAGCGGCAGCAGTGAGGAGACGATGGTTCGAACTCGCATGCGCGCGCCTCCGGTCAGTACACGAAACCCGCGGCGCCGACGAGACGCGGCGTGTCGCCCGACAGCAAGTCGAGCCCGAGATTGTGCTGGATCGCGAACTCGAGATCGCTGCTCGGCCGCGCGACGGTGTCGAGCGCCTGCTCGAGCTGACCTGGGCCGGTGGGCTGCACGATGTACGGCGTGACGATCACGACGACCTCGGTCTTGTTGTCCTGGAAGTTCTTCGACGAAAACAGCCGGCCGATGATCGGCAGCCGGCCGAGCCCGGGGATCTGCGACACGGTATCGGCCGTCTGGCTCTGCAGCAGCCCGCCGATCGCGAAGCTCTGCCCGCTCGACAGCTCGACCGTCGTCTCGACGCGCCGCACCGAGAGTCCCGGCACCGTGACGCCGCCGGTCGTCACGCTGTTGCTCGAATCGACCTCGCTTACTTCAGGGCGCACTTTCAGGCTGATCCGGTTGTCGGCGAGCACGGTCGGCGTGAAGTCGAGCGACACGCCGAACGGCTTGAACTCGACCGTGATCGCACCGGTCGTGGTGCCGGCCTGCGCGACCGGAATCGGAATCTCGCCGCCCGCGAGGAAGCTCGCGGTCTGGCCGGACATCGCGGTGAGATTGGGCTCCGCGAGCATCGTGATCAGGCCTTCCTGATCGAGCGCGTCGAGCACGACGTCGATCGACCAACGCCCCGCGTGGAAGCCGCCCAGCACCGAATACGCGCCGGTCGGCGACAGGTTGAACAGCTTGGTCGTCGGGTCGATCAGCGTGCGCCCGTTGAACAGCCCGCCGATGAAGTTGCCGGCTGCGCCGAGCGAGCTCCAGTTGATGCCGAGTTGCTGCGTGATGTTGCGGCTGACCTCGGTCACGCGCACGCGCAGGTTCACCTGGATCGGGCGCGACAGCGTGAGCCGGTTGACGATCTTTTCCCGGTCGTTCACGTAGGGCGCGAGCGACTGCATCACGGCGTCCGCATCGGCCGCGCTCGGTACCTTGCCCGACACCATCAGCGAGCCCGGCGCGCCGGACACCGACAGCTTCAGTTGCGGAAACCGGCTGTCGAGCACCGCCTGCAGCGATGCCGTGTCGACCTGCACGATCACCGTGCGGCGCAGGATCGGCCGGTGGTTCGCGCCGAGCGCGATCAGCGTGGTGGTGCCTGCCTTCTTGCCGAATACGAACACGGTGCGCGGCGACGGCACCTGGATGTCCGCGATGCTCGGGTCCGCGACGAACATCGCGGTCGCGGGTTCGGACAACGACAGCATCTCGCCCTTGCCGGTCGCGATCGACAACGCCGCACCCGCGTCCGCCGCCTGCGCGCGCTGCGCGAGTGTGGCACCCGGCAAGACGATGCAGGCCAGGTACCAGAAAGCGATCCAACGAACCGTGCGCACCATGCGTTTTCTCGTCAAATGCCGGCCGCCGGGCGGCCGGCCCGAATCGTCACCGCGTCACTGCGACACCGCCGCCCGCGGCGCTTTCGCCGTTGCGTCCGCGGCGACATTACCGCCCGCGGACGCGGCCGGCGCAACCGGTGTACCTGGCCAGCCCGACGGCAGCGGCGGCAGGCCCGGCGTGCCGATACCGCCGCCGCTACCGCGCGATCCATCGTCGACCGACGAGCCGCGATAGATCACGACCGTGTTGCCCTGCGCTGCCGGCCGCGTGCCTGCGTCCGTCCTCGCGGACGTCGCCCGTGCCGCGCGCGACACGTCGCCGGCCCATACCGGTGCCGTATCTGGCTCCTGTTCGTCGCCGCCGGCCGCCTGACGGCGATCGCTCGTCGCGAAGCTGCGCAGCGCCAGCGACAGCGAACCGAGGCGCGTCGCGACCAGCACGACCTGAGCGGTGCGCGGTGCGACTTCGAGCGTGACCGTGCGTGCGCGAACCGGCACGTCCGGCGCACTCGCAGGCGTCTTCGCACGCTGGAACTCCGAGCCGACCGCGAGCACGCGCGCGCGCCGCACGACCGTCTCGGCTTCGAACGTGCCGGGCACCGTCGCGGAACCGCCGATCTCCTGCGTGAGCACCACGTCGACGAAGTCGCCCGGCTGGATCAGACCCGCGTTGCCCGACACGTCATCGACCGGCACCGAGATCGCGCGCATGCCGGGCTGCAGCGCGGCCGCGAGAAAATCCGGCGCGCCGGCCGGTATCACGTTATCCGCGCGGATCGGCGCGCCGGCTTCGACGCGGTTGCGCAGCAGCGCGCCTTTCAGGTCCGCGCCCGGCTGCGACTCGACAAACGCGCCGGCCGGCACTTGCGTGCTCGGCATGCGCTTCCACGCGAGATCGTTGTCGCGCAGCAGCAGCCCTTCCGGCAGGTCCGCGGCCGCGACGCGCACGCGTGCCTCCGTCGCTTCGCCAGGCGCCGACGGCGTCGACGCGGCAACGTACAACTGGCGCAGGATGAACGCACCGATGCCTGCAGCGATGATCAACACGGCCATTCTCAGCGGTTTGGGCATGGCGGCGTGCGTCCCCCGGCTAAGTGAGCGAAACGGCGTGGGGAAACCGCGCCCAGACGGCCAACCCGCCGCCGAGCGCGAGCGCGACGCCGTACGGCACGCCGCGCGTCGCGAGCGCGGTCGCCGGCGCGATACGACGCCGTCGCGCGACGATCGCAAGCGCTGCGAGGCCGCACGCGGCACCGCTCGCACAAACGAGCGTCAACACCGGAAATGCGAGCGTCGGGCCGGCCCATAAAAACACCGCCGCCGCCAGCTTCACGTCGCCGCCGCCGATCCAGCCTGCGTGACGCAGGCCGCCGAACACCGCCAGCATCGCCGTTGCGGTCGCAACGTGGCCGGCGACCTGCGCAAGACCGTCGTGCGCAAGCGCCGCCGCGACCAGGTACAACGTCGCGAACGCCAGCACCGCGCGATTGGACAGCCGCCGCGCGCGCACATCCTGCATCGCGAGCGACGCCAGCACCAGCGTCGCCGCCGACTGTACGAGATAGAGCATCGGAGAGCCGTCCGTGGGCGCGCCCCGACTGGATACGTCGTACCGCTGCGGATCCGTATGTGCGTCGGCGGCGCGCCGGTTCGGGAGATCAGATCAGCGATGCGACCTTGTTGATCAGCGACGTGAATATGCTCTGCAGGCCTGACGTGCCGCTGAGGTAGGTGCCAACTGCCGCAAGCGCGACCACGATGATGCCGGCCAGGACTGCGTATTCGAGCGAGCTGACACCACGTTCATCGCGCAGCAAGGACTTGACGTATTGCAGCATGACAACCTCCGTGTGACGGGGTCGGTGATCGACCGTTGAATGCAAAGACGCGGCGTTGTTGTTTCGGTGATGCGCACGGCGTTCGTCCATTCACGACTCATGCGGCAGCCCGGCATCGGGCCGTTCGCATTCCCCGGAATCCATTCGATCGCTGCAACGCGCGGCGTACGGCAACGGTATCTGCACTACATTCGCGCGTCTGCTGCGTAGCCGCATTGACACGATGCGGTTCACGCCAATTCGTCTAGGGTATAGACAATTTTTTTGACGATTTCAAATAATTTAGCGTCGGAGTGTATTTATGGGAGGCGCGCTTCAACAATGAAATACACGTAGATCGTTTACCGCTTTCTCGCGCCGCTGCACGAGGCCTGTCGAGACCATGCGTAAGAATGTTAATGCCGGGATGCATCATTGCTGATGGCGGACTGTTCAATGATTTTTATCGGTTTTTCCAAATGCGTGGCGATTCCAATCCGAAAATTCAAACGGTCATTCATGCGCGCTGATCGGCAATTTTTTCGCGCCTGCCGATTGGTCGAGGAAAATATTACGCATCCCGATTGAATAGCCTGATTCGCGTGGGTACCGCTCCCGGCAACGATCGATCCGCTGCAAAGCCAACGCGAATTACGCCCTCCTCGCTCCCCCAAAGCATCGCGATCTCCAACCGGCTCTCGCATGCCCCGCCAACCCGCGAAGCGGCGAAGCGGCGAAGCGGCGAAGCGGCGAAGCGGCGAAGCGGCGATAAGCATAGTTCAAATCGTTGCTTGTCCCGCGCCGGAGGCGTCCTCCAGAATGGTTCGACGCCCTTTGGCCCGACTTCCCTCCCTCACTTGCCCGACACTCGATGATCGACCGATTTCACTCTCCATTGCGCCTGCTGCGATCGCTGCTGATCGCGTCCCTCGTTGCGTTACCCGCTGCCGCCGCGCATGCCGGCGAGCCCGCCACCATCCGCATCGGCGTCGCCCAGCAGGGCGCCGGCGATCCGCCGACCTTCGGCGGATCGAGCGCGGCCACCGTGCAGCTCCAGCAGCTCGTCGAAAAGGAATTCGCGGCCGACGGCATCAAGGTGCAGTGGCTGTTCTTCAAGGGCGCGGGCCCGGCCGTCAACGAGGCGATCGCCGACAAGGCGCTCGACTTCGCGTACCAGGGCGACCTGCCGTCCGTGCTCGCGCGCGCGAACGGGATCAAGACGCGCCTGCTGCTCGCGGCCAGCGTGCGCTCGGGCGTCAAGATCGCGGTGCCGCCCGACTCCGGCATCCGCTCGATCACGGACCTGAAGGGCCGCCGCGTATCGATTTTCCGCGGCACCAACCTGCAGCTCGTCGCCGACAACGCGCTCGCGAAGAACAGCCTGAGCGAACGCGACCTGCGCGTGATCAACCTCGACTCCGCGAGTGCGCTCGCCGCGCTCGCGTCGAAGGGCATCGATGCCTCGGTCGGCGACTATCAGCTGTACAAGCTGCGCGACGCCGGCCTCGCGAAGATCATCTACGAATCGCAGAACGACGGCCCGCAGTTCACGCGCCAGACCCACCTGCTCGTGCTCGACGACTTCGAGCGCGCGCATCCGGACATCGTGCAGCGCGTCGTCAACGCGTTCGTGAAAGGTGCGCAATGGTCGTCCGACGAGGCGAACCGCGATGCGCTATTCAAGCTGTGGGCAAAAAGCGGCGTGCCGTATGCGTCATGGCAGGCCGACTATGCGAACCAGCGCCTGAAAGACCGCTTGTCGCCGCTGATCGACCCGTTCGTGATCGCGCGCTACAAGGCCGTCGCACAGGATGCGCTGAAGCTGAAACTGATCCGTCAGCCGGTCGAAGTCGACGGCTGGTTCGAGCCGAAGTATCTCGACAACGCGTTGCGCGCGCAGCACCTCGAACACTACTGGCCGCGTTACGACGCGGCCGGCAAGCCCCTCTCCTGACCCGGACCGCCCCCGATGAGCGATACCGCGCTTCCGCGTCCGTCATCCGACCCGCACGCGCTCGCCGCGCTGCCGCCCCGCGCGGCGAGCGCGAGACGCGTGGCGTGGCGGCTCGCGCCGTGGGCGCTGCCCGCGCTGCTGTTCGTGCTATGGACCGTCGGCAGCGCGCGCGGCTGGATCGCGCCGCAGATCCTGCCGCCGCCCGGACGGGTGGCCGACTCGCTCGCGGAGCTCGCGGCGAGCGGCGATCTCGTGCGCCACACGCTGATCAGCCTGCAGCGCGTGCTGGTCGGCTTCGCGGCCGGCACGCTGCTCGGTTTCGCGACCGGTGCGGCGCTCGGGCTGTCGCGCACGCTGGAAGCCTATGTGCTGCCGAGCTTCAACGCGCTCGTGCAGATTCCCGTGCTCGGCTGGCTGCCGTTCCTGCTGCTGCTCGTCGGCGTCGGCGAGCCGCTGAAGTACCTGCTGATCGCGCATGCCGCCCTCGTTCCCGTGACGATGAGCACGCTGCAGGGGTTCCGCCAGACGCCGCCCGCGCTCGACGAAGCCGCGCGCGTGTTCGGCTACACGCGCCGCCAGCGCATCGTCCACGTCGTGCTGCCGGCCGCGATCCCGACGCTCGCGACCGGCGTGCGGCTCGCGTTCACGAAATCGTGGCTCGCGCTCGTCGTCGTCGAACTCGTCGCGTCGTCGGAAGGGCTCGGCTACCTGATCGTGTACGGCCGCCAGCTGTTCCAGCTCGATCTCGTGATGGCGGCGGTGATCGTCGTCGGCGCGGTCGGCCTCGCGATCAACCGGCTGCTCGACGCGCTCGAGGCACGGCTGCGCCGCGGCGTGCCGTCCGCGTTCCGCGGCTGAACCCGATTCAAGGAGCCCTTCCGTGCCGCCTGCCTCCACGTCGACGCCAGACACCGCATCGCCTGCCATCGCGGCCGCCCGCCGCTTTCCCGTGCCCGACTGGCGCGGCTTCGTCCTGCCGCTCGCCGCGCTCGCGCTCTGGTGGGCCGTCTCGTCCGCGCATCTCGTCAAAAGCGGCTTGCTGGTCGGCCCCGCCGACGTGCTGCACACCGCGTGGACCCAGGCGGCCAGCGGTGCGCTGGCGCGCGCACTGTCCGCGTCGCTCGCACGCGAAGCATGCGGCTTCGCGATCGGCGCGACCGGCGGTCTGCTGCTCGGCGCCGCGCTCGGGCTGTCGCGCATCGCCGCGCGCGTCGTCGGCCCGAGCTTCGACACGTTCAAGCAGATCTCGCTGTTCGCGTGGATTCCGCTGATTTCCGTATGGTTCGGCCTCGGCGACGTCGCCAAGGTCGTGTTCCTGTCGCTCGCCGCGCTACTGCCGGTCGCCGCGCATACGTGCGACGGCATCCATGCGGTGCCGCGCGCGTATGTCGACGTCGCCCGCGCGCTGCGTTATTCGCGGCTTCAGCTGGTGCGTTACGTGATCCTGCCCGCCGCATTGCCGTCGATCTTCACCGGGCTGTATCTCGGCCTCATCTACTCGTGGCTCGCGACGCTCGGCGCCGAATACCTGCTCGTCGCGGGCAGCGGGATCGGCAACACGCTGATCGACGGCAGCGAGCAGTTCCGGATGGACCTCGTGCTGTTCGGGATCATCGTCGTCGGCGTGACCGGCTGGGCGCTGAACGCGATCGCGCGCGCGATCGAACGCAAGGTGCTGGCCCGGCGCGGCGACCTGCGCCGCTGATCGCCCTCCTCTTTCCTGTTGCCGCCTTCTCTGCCATGACGACCCTCGCTTCCGATTCGCTCGATATCCTCCACGTGAGCAAGCGCTATGCGCAACGCGGCACATCGCTCGCCGTGCTCGACGACGTGTCGCTGCACGTGCGTGCCGGCGAGTTCGTCACGATCGTCGGCGCGAGCGGCTGCGGCAAGTCGACCTTGCTGCGGCTGATCGCCGGGCTCGATACCGACTACGCGGGCGAGATCCGCGCCGGGGACGAATGGGTGCGCGACACGTCACTGCAGCGCGGGATCGTGTTCCAGGATCACCGGCTGTTCCCGTGGCTGACGGTCGCGCAGAACGTCGAGGCCGCGCTGCGCAACGCGCCGCTCGATGCGGCTGCCAAGCGGCGCGCGGTGGCCGAGCACATCGCACTCGTCGGGTTGAACGGCTTCGAGCATGCGTACCCGAACCAGCTGTCGGGCGGGATGGCGCAGCGCGTCGCGATCGCGCGCGGGCTCGTGAACCGGCCGCGCGTGCTGCTGCTCGACGAACCGTTCGGTGCACTCGATGCACAGACCCGAGCGCGGATGCAGAACGAACTGCTGCGCATCTGGGAGCAGGAGCGCATCACGATGGTGCTCGTCACGCACGATGTCGACGAGGCCGTGTATCTCGGCGATCGCGTCGTCACGATGGCGCCGCGCCCGGGGCGCATCGAGCGTATCGTCGATGTCGCGCTGCCTCGGCCGCGCCGGCGCGACTCACCGGAATTCGCGCGGCTGCGCGACACGGTGCTCGCCGACTTCGACGATCGCGAACCGCCCGGAGGCAGCGGCAGCGACAGCGGCGGCGCGAAACACGTCGATGCGTCCGATGCGCACCGGATCGGCGCATGGCGGCTCGCGTGGTAACGCCATGACGCGGCCGGCCCGATGCCGCTCGCGAATCGCTCAGCATGACGATACATATCGATCATCACGGCGCACGCTAAGGTTGTGACGATTCATCGGTTCCGGTTTCGCGCGCGCCCTGTTTGAATGGAGACTCGACCGACCCGACCCAGGAGACTCCCGATGTCCGACGTCCAGCACGCCGCCCACCCGTCATCGCATGCTTCGCACACCGCCGCGCCGCGCACGGCCGCCGTTCCGCTTCAGCTTCGCCAGGTCGCCGGCCGGATCGGCGCCGAGATCGCCGGTGTCCGACTGTCGAGCACGCTCGACGACGCGACGTTCGACGCGATCCAGGCCGCGCTGCTGCGCCACAAGGTATTGTTCTTCCGCAACCAGGGCCATCTCGACGACACCGCTCAGGAAGCATTCGCGCGTCGCTTCGGCCACACCGTCGCGCATCCGACCGTACCGTCCGTCGACGGCAGCGCGCACCTGCTCGAACTCGACTCCGCGCACGGCGCGCGCGCCAATTCGTGGCACACCGACGTGACGTTCGTCGACGCGTACCCGAAGGTGTCGATCCTGCGCGCAGTCGTGATTCCGCCGTTCGGCGGCGACACCGTGTGGGCCAACACGGCGGCCGCCTATTCGCATCTGCCGGAGCCGCTGCGTGCGCTCGCCGACACGCTGTGGGCAGTGCACACGAACGCCTACGACTACGCGTCGACGCACGTGCACGCCGACGACACGCAACTGAAGCGCTACCGCGAGGTGTTCACGTCGACCGTCTACGAAACCGAGCACCCGGTCGTGCGCGTGCATCCGGAGACCGGCGAGCGCACGCTCGTGCTCGGACACTTCGTGCAGAAGCTCAAGGGATTGTCGTCGCAGGATTCCGCGCATCTGCTGCAGGTATTCCACGAACACGTGACGCGCCTCGAGAACACCGTGCGCTGGAGCTGGCAGCAAGGCGACGTCGCGATCTGGGACAACCGCGCGACGCAGCACTATGCGATCAACGACTACGGCGATGCACGCCGCGTCGTGCGTCGCGCAACCGTCCACGGCGACGTGCCGGTCGGCATCGACGGCCGCCGCAGCGTCGTGCTGAAGGGGCCGGGCGCGACGCTGCAATGACGTTCGCCGCGCACGGTGGTAGCGTCAGCCGCCGCCGTGCGCGCCGCCACGCCTGCATTCCCGCATTCCCGACCGGAGGATCCGATCATGACCTTCCCGCTACCGGGTCAGCGCATTCATGCGCAACGATGTCGCCGCCCGTCCGTCTCGTTCACTTCCGCCAGGAGCGTCGCATGAGCGCACTACCCGAACCCGCCGCCCAGCCGGTCGACGTGATCCCGCTGTCCGCCCACATCGGCGCGGAGATTCGCGGCATCGACCTCACCCAACCGTTGACCACGCTGCAGATCGCCGCAATTCGCGCCGCGCTGCTGAAATGGCGCGTGATCTTCTTCCGCGAACAATTCCTCACGCACGAGCAGCACGTTGCGTTTTCCGCGCAGTTCGGCGAGCCGACCGTCGGCCACCCGGTGTTCGGCCACGTCGAAGGTCATCCGGCCGTCTATTCGATCGCGAAGCATCGCAAGGCGACGCGTTTCGAAGGCGAGCCGGTGCGCCGGCCGTGGACGGGCTGGCACACCGACGTGACCGCCGCCGTCAATCCGCCGTGGGCGTCGATCCTGCGCGGCGTGACGATCCCGCCGTACGGCGGCGACACGTACTGGACCAACCTCGTGCGTGCATACGAAACGCTGTCCGCGCCGCTGCGCCGCTTCGTCGACGGGTTGCGCGGCATCCATCGCTTCACGCCGCCGGCCGGTGCGCGCGCGACCGGCGCGTTCGACGAAGCTGTCGAGCGCCGCCCGCTCGTGACCGAGCATCCGCTGGTGCGCGTGCATCCGGAAACCGACGAACGTGCGCTGTACGTGAGCCCGAGTTTCCTGAAGTCGATCGTCGGGCTGACGCCGCGCGAGAGCCAGGCCCTGCTCGAACTGCTGTGGGAACACGTGACGCGGCCGGAATTCACGATCCGCTTCAAGTGGGAACCGCGCAGCATCGCGTTCTGGGACAACCGCACGACCGCGCATCTCGCGCCGGTCGACATCTTCGACCTCGACTTCGATCGCCAGCTCTACCGGACGACGCTCGTCGGCGACGTGCCGGTCGGCCCCGACGGCCGGGCATCCGTCGCGCTCGAAGGCTCGCCGGTCGAGGCAGCGGGCGCAGTCGCACTGAACTGACCATCGCTTCGATAGCCGGCGCGCCCGCACGCGCCGGCTGCCCTGCTTCAATCCAGCCACACGCCGTCGAACCGGTGTCCGCCGAGCGGCGAGAACGTCAGCCCGTGCACACGCTTCGAGACCGGCAGCGACACGATAGACGTCGCGATCGGCGTGAACGGCACCTGATCCTTGAACACGACCTGCGCCTGCTCGTAAAGCGACGTGCGTTTCGCGACGTCCGCGTTCGAGCGCGCCGCGCTGACGAGCCGCTCGAAATCCGCGTTGCACCACTTCGCGAGATTGCTGCCGTGCACTGCATCGCAGCCGAGCAGCGTGCCGAGCCAGTTGTCGGGGTCGCCGTTGTCTCCGGACCAGCCGTACAGGATCGCGTCGTGCTGCCCGTCGCGTTTCGCGCGGCGATTGTATTCGCCCCACTCGTAGCTGACGATCTTCGCGCGCACGCCGATCTTCGCCCAGTCCTGCTGGATCAGTTGCGCCATCAGCTGCGCGTTCGGGTTGTACGGTCGCTGCACCGGCATCGCCCACAGCGTCAGGTCGAAGCCGTTCGGGAACCCCGCTTGCGCGAGCAACGCCTTCGCGGCGGCCGGATCGCGCGGGGCGTCTTTCAGGCGGGGGTTGTACGACCATTGCGCGGGCGGCATCGGGTTCGTCGCAATCGTCGCATCGCCGTTGAACACGGTCTTGACGATCGCCGTCTTGTCGACCGCGATGTCGAGCGCGCGCCGCACGTCGACGCGATCGAGCGGCGGATGCTGCGTGTTGTACGCGACGAAGCCGACGTTGAAGCCCGTCCCCGAAAACAGCGTCAGCTTCGAATCGCGCCGCACGGTCTCGAGATCGGCCGGCCGCGGGAACACCGACACCTGGCACTCGCCAGCCGTGAGCTTCTGCAGGCGCGCGGCCGGATCGGGCGTGATCGCGAACACGAGATGCGCGAGCTTCACGTCGTCCGGTTTCCAGTAATCGGAGTTCGCGTCGTAGCGGATCACCGCGTCCTTCTGGTACGCACGCAGCTGGAACGGCCCGGTGCCGACCGGGAACTGGTTGATGTCGGCCTCGCGATGGCGTGCCGCCAGCTGCGACGCATATTCTGCCGACAGGACCGACGCGAACGCCATCGCGAGATTGCGCACGAACACGACGTCGGGCGATTTCAGAACGAAGCGCACGGTATCGTCGTCGATTTTTTCGATGCGCTCGATATTGCGGTCGAAACCGAGATCGCTGAAATACGGGAAGCTGACCGGGTAGGCCTTGCGGAACGGATCGTCGGTATCGAGCATCCGGCGAAACGTGAACACGACGTCGTCCGCCTGGAACGGACGCGTCGGCTTGAACCACGCGGTCGTCTGGAACTTCACGCCGCGCCGCAAGTGGAACGTGTAGACGCGCTGGTCGGACGACACGTCCCAGCTCGTCGCGAGCGACGGTACGAGATCGAGCGTGCCGCGCTTGAACTGCACGAGCCCGTTGTAGATCGTGTACGTGCTCGCGTCGAAATCGGTGCTGGTCGTGTGCTGGCTCGGATCGAAGCCGGCCGGGCTACCCTCGCTGCAGTACACGAGCGTCTTGCCGGCCGGTACCGCGAATGCGTGCGTGAGCGCGCCGGCGAATAGCAGCGACGCGGCCATGCCGCGCAACGCCACGACGGCAACGGACGTGCGCCGCGCGCGATGCGCGGCGGATGAGGAGAATGGAATCTTCATGGTGGTGGTCGAGGAAGGACTGTCATGCAAATGACGACCGCCGATCTTCGCGCGCCACCCGCCGATCGCTTACCAATTAATTCCGCGTTGCTTATCGCGGCGGATACATCTCGCTGCCACTGCATCGAAATGTTCATGCGAGCGCCGCGGACATGCCGGCGAACACCGCCGCGGCGGCCCGCCCTGCGTCGCACATCGACACCCTTCGTCCGGCACCGCGCGCCGCCTTCCGGCCCCCTGCAGGTTCTCGGGAATTGGCGCATCGTATCGGTTGGCCGACGCCGGCACCGGCGCGCGGGGATCCGCCCGGCGCGCGTTCCGGCACGGCGCGCCAGCCCGCGCGCCGCCCCTTCCTGGAGGACCCACGATGTCGATCAGCCCCGATACGCCCTCTCGCCCCGTAAAGTCGCCGGGCCCCGATCATCCGATCACGATCGAACCGCATCCGTCGCGCGTCGTGGTCAAGGTGGCCGGCAAGACCGTCGCCGACACGCGCCACGCGCTGGCGCTGCGCGAAGCCAGCTATCCGGCCGTGCTCTACATTCCGCGCGAAGACGCCGACATGTCGCTGCTGCAACGCACCGACCATGCGACGTACTGCCCGTACAAGGGCGATTGCGCGTACTACTCGATCCCCGCTGGCGGCGAACGCTCGATCAACGCGGTGTGGACGTACGAGCATCCGTACCCGGCCGTCGAATCGATCCGCGCGCATCTCGCGTTCTATCCGGACCGCGTCGACTCGATCGAGGAAAGCCCGCTCGGCACCGATTGAGCGCATCGGCGCCCTGCCGGCCTGTCGTTCGCGTATCGTCCGGGCGCTGATTTGCATATGCGGATTCATTGGTTGGCCGCCGGCCCGCGCGGCCGTATCGTCGTGAATCCGGCGCGGGCCGGCCGGTCGCGCGCCTCGCCCGCATCCGGCCGTGTCCTGCGCCGATCGCGCCGCAAGCGCGACCCGTGAACCCGCCAGCAGGACGCCTCGATGAACGACACACCGCACGCAGACCTTGAAACGACCCCGGCAAACCCGCGCCGCCGCCATTGGCTGCACGGCGCGGCCGCCGGGCTGGCCGGGCTCGCGCTCGGCCCGCTCGCGGGCCTGCCCGCACGGGCCCAGGGCAGCGACAAGCGGCTGCGCATCGGCTTCCAGAAGTACGGAAACTTCGTCGTGCTCAAGGCGCGCGGCACGCTCGAGAAGCGGCTCGCAAGCCAGGGCGTGGCGGTGCAATGGCTCGAGTTCCCGGCCGGCCCGCAATTGCTCGAAGGGCTGAACGCCGGCGCGATCGACGTCGGCACGGTCGGCGAGACACCGCCGATCTTCGCGCAGGCCGCAGGCGTCGATTTCGTCTATATCGGCAACGAACCGCCCGCACCGCACGGCGAGGCGATCGTCGTGCTGCCCGATTCACCGATCCGCACCGTCGCGCAGTTGCGCGGCAAGAAGGTCGTGCTCAACAAGGGCTCGAACGTCCACTACCTGCTCGTGAAGGCGCTCGAACATGCGGGCCTCACGTATGCCGACATCCAGCCGATCTACCTGACGCCCGCCGACGCGCGCGCCGCATTCGTGCAGCGCAGCGTCGATGCGTGGGTGATCTGGGATCCGTATCTGGCGGCCGCCGAACGGCAGCTCGGCGCGCGCGTGGTCGCGAACGGCGACGGACTCGTGCGCAACACGCAGTACTACCTCGCCGCGCGCAAGTATGCGGCCGCGCAGCCGCAGGTGCTGCGCACGCTGCTCGAGGAAGTCGACGCGGTCGATCGCTGGGGACGCGACCACATTCCGGAAGTCGCCGCGCAACTGTCGCCGCTCGTCGGCCTCGACGCGCCGACGCTCGAAGTCGCGCTCAAGCGGACCGGCTACGGCGTGCAGCCCGTTACCGATGCGACGCTCGCCTACCAGCAGAACATCGCCGACGCGTTCAGCACGCTGAAGCTGATTCCCGGCAAGGTGACGGTCGCCAACGCGCGCTGACGCACCGCTGCCGCGACGCGTTACGGCTCACGCGTCGCGCCGATCCGCCGCCATTCGTCGTAATCGGTGACGAGGCCCGCGCCGTCGATCGCGATGTCGGCCGCATACGTGCCGCTCTCGTAGCGGTACACGCGCTGCGCGGTGCGCGCATAGCGCTGCTCGCCACGCACGATCTCGAACTCCGGAAAACGCAGCCATGCGGTATGGATGACGACCGACGCGCCGACTTCAAGTCCGAGACGCCGGATCGGCAGCGTATTGGTCGACGGGCTGAAGCCGAGATCGATGTCGGTCGCACCCGCGAGTGCCGGCGCGTCGGCGCCGCCGACCGTCCAGCGCCCCGCTTCACATTCGATCTCGAGCTGCCTGGGCGGCGCCGCGCCGAGCCAGTGCGTCACGCGCGCCGAGCGTGTCAGCCAGTCGGCGCCGCACACGATCGCATAGTCGACGCGAAACGGCGTGCCGTCGATCGCGCCCGCGACCGCCCCCGACAGATCGATGCCCGCGCGCGTCTCGACGAGCCTGCACCATTCGGCCGCCTGCCAGGTCTGCGTGATCTGCCATGCGACGCACCGCGTATGCGCCGCTTCGTCCGGTTGCGCCATGTCGCCGTCTCCTGTCGATCGGGTGAGTCACGCGCGCCGCATCACCACGCGTGCCGATAGATCGCGAGCGCGTCGGCTTCCGTCACTTCGCGCGGATTGTTCACGAGCAGGCGCGTCTGCAACATCGCATCCGACGCCATCCTCGGCAGGTCGCCCTCGCCGATGCCGACCTCGCGCAGCATGCGCGGAATGCCCGTCGCGACGATCAGGCGATCGATCTCGTCGATCAACGCCTGCGTCCTCGCTTCGTCGCTGCCCGTCGCCGACGGCGCGACGATCGCCGCGAGCTCCGCATACAGCGGCGCGGCGGCCGGTGCGTTGAAGCGCAACACGTGCGGCAGCACGAGCGCGTTCGACAACCCGTGCGGCACGTGGAAGATGCCGCCGACCGGATAGGCCAGCGCATGCACGGCCGCGACCGGCGCGTTCGCGAATGCCTGGCCCGCGAACATCGCGCCGACCAGCATCGCTTCGCGCGCATGGCGATCGCGGCCGTCGTCGCAGGCCTTCAGCAGGTTGCGCGACAGCAGCGTCAACGCCTGCGCGGCCAGCATGTCGGACACCGGGTTCTTCAGCCGCGACGACGTATAGGCCTCGATCGCATGCACCATCGCGTCGATGCCCGTCGCGGCCGTTGCCGCGCGCGGCAGCCCGAGCGTCAGCGCCGCGTCGAGGATCGCGACGTCCGCGAACAGGTGCGGCGACACGACGCCCATCTTGCGCGCCTCGCCGACCGTGACGATCGACACGGCCGTCACTTCGGAGCCGGTGCCGGCCGTGGTCGGCATCTGCACGAGCGGCAGCCGCGACGTGGCGACCTTGTCGACACCGTACATGTCGGCCAGCGCCTGCCGCCCCGGCGCGAGCACCGCGATCAGCTTCGCGACGTCCATCGACGAACCGCCGCCGAGGCCGAGCACGATCTCGGCGTCGGCCGCCACCGCCCGCGCGGTCGCTTCGAGCACCACGTGCTCGGGCGGATCGGCTATCACGTCGTCGATCACGGTCACCTGCCAGCCGTGCGCGGCCAGGCTCTCGAGCGCAGGCGCAAGCACGCCGCTGCGATGCAGGAACGCGTCGGTGACGACGCACAGCCGCGCGAGCGCCGGAAAGCGTTCGCGCAACAGCGCGCCGAGCCGGCGCGCGGCGCCGAATTCGACGATCTGCGTCGGAACGGTACGGAACTGAAACGGGTTCATCGGGTGCCTCCCGGTGGCGTCGCCGTGCCGGTGTCCGGCTGCACCATGTAGCGCGTCACGTCGCGGCGATCGAGCAACGGAATGATCGCGCCGACACCGATCCGCTGGAAATGCGGCGTTTCCCGATGCACGTCGAGGCCGTCGGCATCGCGGTAACGCTCGAGGATCACGATGTGATCCGGGTCGACCGGCGACCGGAAATACGCGTAGTCGAGGTTTTTCGGCTCGGCGCGCGTGGCCGGCGCGAGTTCCGCGAGCAGTTCAATCACGCGCTCGCCGTTGCCGGGTTTCGCGAAGTAATGCGCGATGACCTGCAGGTAAGGTTCATTCATGCTGCGCTCCGTATTCGCCGGTGACCCGCCGACGGGTCGTCATTCCACAATGCGCGGTCGCTCATCGATACCGCGCATCGAACATGGCGGCCGGCTGCCCGACACGGCGCCGACGCCTCGACGTCGCATTGTATTGAATCGGCGCAATCGGCGCAGCGTGTGCAGCGCACCGTCGTGCGCCCCGCGGCTCCGGCCGCTACCACGGCACCGTGCGCCCCTGGTAGTCGAGGTATTCGAGCCCCGCGCGCCGCTGCTTCCCGATCAGCACGTTCACGAGACTCGGCACGCTTTCGTCGATCGTCAGCCGCGCATCGGGCCCGCCGAGCTCCGTGCGGACCCAGCCCGGCGCCATCAGCACCATCGCGCGCGGCGGGCCGGCCTGGCGCGCCGCGAAACTGCGCATGAACTGGTTCAGCGCGGCCTTGCTGCCGCGATAGACCTCGCGCATGCCGCTGACGTTGTTCGCGACACTGCCCTGCCCCGACGACATCGCGCCGATCAGGCCGTCCGCGGTCACGAGATCCTGCAACGCCTCGATCACGCGCATCGGCGCCAGCGCATTCGTGATCATCACGCGCACGAACTCGTCGGTCGTGACTTCGCCGATCGTTTCGTTCGGATCGTTGGTCGTGCCGGCATTCACGAACAGCATGTCGAAGCGCCGGCCCGCCAGGCGTGCGCGCAACGCGGCCAGTTGCGCCGGCTCGCAGATGTCGAGCGTGTCGATCTCGAGCCGCCCGTCGAAGCGCTCGGCGAGCGCGTGCAGCTTCGTGCGCCCCGATCCGGCGCGCACGGTGCCGGTGACATGCCAGCCCTTGTTCAGGAATTGCTCCGCCATCGCGAGCCCGAGGCCGCGCGAGGCCGCGACGAGCAGGATCGAGGGCGTCCTGGCGTTCGATACAGTCGATTGCATGGGTTCCACCTTTGCCGAAGTCCGTCATCCAGCCACTATAGGTGCGCACCATCCAGTGCACCAGACGCACCGAATTCAATCGATAGTTGCATCAAACGCCATGCCATGCGGCGCGATGTCGTATGCTGTCCGGATGGAAGACATCGACCTGAACCTCGTCACCGCGCTCGATGTGCTGCTGACCGAAGGGAGCGTGACCGGGGCTGCGCGCCGGCTCGGACTGAGCACCTCCGCGATGAGCCGCACGCTCACGCGGCTGCGCACCGCGACCGGCGATCAACTGCTCGTGCGTGCCGGGCGCAAGCTCGTGCCGACACCGCACGCGACGGCATTGCGCGATCGCGTGCATGCCATCGCGTGCGACGCGCGCGCCGTGCTTCGGCCGGCAACGGCCGAGATCGACATGACGACACGCTCGTCCACGTTCACCCTCCGCGCGGCGGCGTCGTTCATGGACATGCTCGCCGGCCCGGTGGTCGCCGCGATCGGCGACATCGCACCCGGCGTACGCGTGCGTTTCGTCCCCAAGCCCGACCGCGATCCGGGGCCGCTGCGCGACGGCACGGTCGACCTGGAAATCGGCAAGCGCGGCGACGACGCCCCCGAACTGCACACGCGCGAGCTCTTTCACGACGGGCACGTCGCGGTGGCGCGCGCCGGGCATCCGCTGTTCGCGGCGGCCAGGATCACGCCCGCGCGCTACGCCGCCTGCCGTCAGGTGATCGCATCGCAGCTCGGCGATTTCGGCGGGCCGGCGGACGATCCGGCCGGCACGCTCGCCCCCGCTCATGCCGTGCAGGTCGTGGTGCCCGGCTATCCCGATGCGATGCGCGTCGCGGCCGGCACCGACCTGATTGCGCTCGTGCCGCGCTCGAGCCTCGGCAACGCATTCACGCCGGGGCTCGTGGACGCACTGGGGCTGCGCAGCTTCGCGATACCGGTCCGGCTGCCCGAGATCCTGATCTCCGCACTGTGGCATCCGCGCATGCATGGGGACGCCGTGCATCGGCGTCTGCGCGATGTCGTCATCGACGTGTGCAGGCGCGCGTATCCGACAGCCCGCGCACCGCGCCGCGCGCGCTGACGAACCGCTACGGCGCCGCGCGTTCGACGGCACGGATCCGGCACCGCTTTCCCGAATCCCGACTATTGCAGCGCACCCGGGCGGCGCCGGTGGGCCCTTCGGCTAAAATGCCGCACTTTCCACCTTGTCCGGCCCGCTCGCCATGCAATCCGCTTCCCCCGCCCGATCTGCCGCCCACGGCGCCGCCGACGCAGATTCGTCGCACGACCTCGTCTATGGCCCCAATGACCGGCCCGCGCCGATGGTCGCGTTCGTCGCCGCGCTGCAGCATCTGCTGGCGATCATCGTGCCGATCGTCACGCCCGGGCTGCTGATCTGCCAGGCGCTCGGCGTATCGAGCCGGGATACGACCCTTATCGTATCGATGTCGCTCGTGATTTCGGGCATTGCCACGTTCGTGCAGTGCAAGCGCTTCGGCCCGCTCGGCGCCGGCCTGCTGATCGTGCAGGGCACCAGCTTCAACTTCGTCGGCCCGCTGATCGCCGGCGGCAGCGTGATGGTCAAGCAAGGCACGCCGGTCGAGACCGTGATGGCCGCGATCTTCGGCGTCGTGATCGCCGGCTCGTTCGTCGAGATGGGCGTGTCGCGCATCCTGCCGTTCGTGAAGCGCCTGATCACGCCGCTCGTCACCGGCATCGTCGTGCTGCTGATCGGCCTCACGCTGATCAAGGTCGGCCTCATCAGCATGGGCGGCGGCTACGGCGCGATGGCCAACGGCACGTTCGCGAGCGCCCAGAACCTGACGCTGTCGTGCCTCGTGCTCGGCACGATCATCCTGCTGAACCGCGTGCCGATCGTGTGGGTGCGCAGCACCGCGCTCGTGATCGCCCTCGTGATCGGCTATGCCGCGGCCGCCGTGCTCGGCCGCCTCGACTTCACCGGCGTGCACCAGGCCGCGCTGTTCCAGGTCCCGACGCCGCTGCACTTCGGCATCGGCTTCTCGTGGTCGCTGTTCGTGCCGATGCTGATCATCTACCTCGTCACGTCGCTCGAAGCGATCGGCGACGTCACCGCCACCAGCAAGATCTCGAAGGAGCCGGTCGAAGGGCCGATGTGGATGCAGCGAATCAAGGGCGGCGTGCTCGTGAACGGCGCGAACTCGCTGCTGGCCGGCGTGTTCAACACGTTCCCGAGCTCCGTGTTCGCACAGAACAACGGCGTGATCCAGATCACCGGCGTCGCGAGCCGCTACGTCGGCATCTGGATCGCGGGCATGCTCGTGGTGCTCGGCCTGTTCCCGGTCGTCGCCGGCGCGCTGCAGGCCGTGCCGGAGCCCGTGCTCGGCGGTGCGGCGATGGTGATGTTCGGCGCGGTGGCCGCATCGGGCATCAACATCCTGTCCGGCGTCCCGCTCGATCGCCGCGCGCTGCTGATCATCGCGGTGTCGCTCGCGCTCGGTCTCGGCGTGTCGCAAGTGCCGGACATTCTGAACAGCCTGCCGCATGCGCTGAAGAACGTGCTGGAATCGGGCGTCGCGACGGGCGGCATCTGCGCGCTCGTGATGAACTGGTTCCTGCCGGAACAGAAGTAACGCCACGGATACCATGACGACGCGGCCCCACGGACGGGCCGCGTCGCTACGGACGATACTGACTTGGCCAGACGCCCGCCGCTCGGTAGAATCGTTTTCATGCCACAAGCACCCGCCTCCACGAGCGTCCCGCAAACCGGCGCCGTTCCAATCAAGGAACGCGCAACCGTCGTCTGCTACCGCGAAGAACGGGTCTTGCTCGTGGCGCGCGCATCGTCGCGCTGGGCACTGCCCGGCGGCACGATCAAGCGCGGCGAAACGCCGCTCGAGGCCGCGCATCGGGAACTGCAGGAAGAGACCGGCATGGCCGGCCAGACGCTCGTCTACTCGATGCAGTTCACCGGGCTCGCGAAAGTGCATCACGTGTTCTTCGCCGCAGTCGGTCCGGACCAGGCGCCGCAACCGAACAACGAGATCGAGAAGTGCAAGTGGTTTCGCATCGACAGCGTCGATGAACTGCGCGCGAGCATCCCGACGAAGCGCATCGTCGAACTCGTCTACCGGCACGAACTCCGCAAGTAGGTAGACGCCCCACCCCCACCGGCTCGCACGAGCCGATATCATGCGCCCACGGTCCGTCGTCGCGTTCCCTTCCGAGCGAGCTGCAGATGAACAGTGCGTACACCTACCGCGGATACACCATCGACGTCCGCTGCGAATTCCGGCTCGATCTGCCGCGCAACCCCGCGCCCCCGCCCGACGCGCTGCGGTTCGGGTTCGTCGCGATCGTGCAGGTGCGCGCGGCCGGCAATGCGCGGCGTCTGCTCGCACCGGTCCGCCTCGCGGGCGATGGCGGCCGCCTGTTCGACGACACCCTCGATGCGTTGCGCGCGGGCCGGGCGGCCGGCGAAATCATCGTCGACGATCTGTTGGTCGATGCGAGTCCGGCCAAAGGGCGAGCGCATCCCTGAGCCATCCATCGGCCCAGGACGGTTTTTTTGCGGATCGACTGCGCGCCGGCACTCAGTGCAGGCGCTTTCTTCGCAGTTCGTGCGTGGAATAGACGACGAGGAAGATTCCCAGCATCGCGACGCCGGATGCCATGAAGTCGTTCGCGGTTCCCGCGCTGTTCAGCGCCTTCGAGAAGATCCCGAGACTCAGTCCTGCGGCAGCCAGGAGCACGCCTGCCGCCACACCCCACACCGGTCCGGTAGTTTTTTCGATTGTGTTTTTCATACAGCACCCGTCTGCAGTCATTGCCTGAACGGTGTCGGCGCATGCCGCCGCGTCTCTCGTTCGTTCTTCGACTATAGCGGGGAAATAACCGGCGCGAATTCGGGGCTTTTACCAATCAAGTTTTGGATTCCACGGTGTTTGAACCGGACTATTCCCTGCGTCAAGGCCAATACCCACTACCCCGCCGCATGAATGCCTTTCTGCAATCGCGATGTCGTTCGGACGGTCGTCCGCCGAGCGGCAGAACCAGGCGCAACTCGCCATTGTGATTCCTTGCCTGTCATCTTCAGGATCCCGGGGAGGCGGAACGTTGTTCGGATTTCCTGAAACAACGCTCCGCGCAGTCGCGAATCCTCCCGGATCAACGCAGACCGCGACTGCCTGGCAGCTGTCAGCTTTGCGCGGGCGGCAACAGCTTCTGGTCGATCATCGACTGGAGCGCAGCTTGAAACGCGTCGCGTGTGTCGACCGCCGCGTTGAAGCCGGCCTTTCTGAGCTTGATCGTGCTCACGAAGGCGACAGGCCCCGCTGGCGCACCGTACGCAAACGCGAAATCGGCATGCTGATCGCCCTGTGCGACGAATGACCGCAAATCAGCACTCTTCAGCCCGTACTTCCTGACGATATCCTGCCAAACATCGGCGTTCTGCCGGATGTACGCGGCCAGACTCGCAGGTGCGTCCGCTCCCACGGTAACGCCCAGGGTCTTTGCCATCGCCGGCCAAACGCTTCGCCACTCGAACACGTCGCCATTGGTGACGTTGAAGGTCTCGTCGACAGCCGCCTTCGCCTCTGCCGACCACACCATGACTTCGCCGACCAGGTCCGCATCCGCCATCTCCCAGACAAACGAAGGACCACCGGGGAAGCTGAACGGCTCCCCTTTTTCTCGGCGAATCGCAGCGTAGACACCGATGGCCGGAAGGACATTGAGGGCGCCGGGTGTTTTGCCCGTCACCAACTGAGGACGAAGGACGGTATAGGCAAATCCATGGCGAGCCCCGGCTTCGCGTAGGTAGTCCTCCTGATCGAAAAAGAAGTTTGCGTGGCTATCGCGCGGATCGCTTTCGCGTGCCGGAATCGCGATCGGATGGAGATGCACGCCGTAGGCTTTCGTCCCCTGCAGGATCGACACGTGCTTGAGCGGCGCCTTTGCCGCTATCAACGACTCGACGACGTTGCGCAACATCGCGTTGTTGGTCTTGATCTGTTCGGCGTTGGACCAGCCTCCGACCAGGTCGTCTGCGCTTTCCGAGAGGGCGGCATAAGCGACATGCGTGACATTGCCGAGGTGCGCCATGGCTTCGCGAACGGAAGACGCATCGCGCAGATCCGCCGCAACGAAATCGAAGCTTCGGCCGCTGGGCAACTCCGGCTTGCGCCTCGAAGTGCCTG
Source organism: Burkholderia ambifaria (assembly GCF_001443045.1). Lineage (GTDB taxonomy): Bacteria > Pseudomonadota > Gammaproteobacteria > Burkholderiales > Burkholderiaceae > Burkholderia > Burkholderia ambifaria_A. The sequence continues at coordinate 126,908 of NZ_LKPJ01000001.1, forward strand.
CGACGTCCCAGCCGGCGTCAAGAAAAGCTTCGATCGCCGCTACGCCGATAAGGCCGCTTGCGCCGACAACCAGAACCTGGTTTTTCATAATACGTACCTTTCTCCGTATGAGGGGTAATGACTGCACTCTGCACGCGAGGATCGCGCGCCAACTTGAAATTCCCGGCCATCTGCGGGCCGGGTGCGAGCGAGATCTCGGCACGTAGCTCGCGCCCTTCCGGTACAGGACAGGCGGGTGCGACGCAGCCGAGCAATACCGATTGAATGTGCCGAAACAGCACGGACGCTATTGGGAAATCAGTCTTGCGGGACTAATGCAGTTACGCGGTGAATGCCACGCTGCACCGCTTCCAGCGTGATGGGTACTCGCACACTGTTGGGCGTTGAAAATACAAAAACTCTCGGCATCAGTTTTCCTTGCTATCCGGTGGAAAAGAAGTGCTCCGTCTGATGCTCCATTTGGCCTATTCCGCCGCGATTGTGGTAGGCAGGAATCGGTGATATCGTTCATTCCAAAGAGGAATAGCAATGAACCGATTCGCGGCTATGGAAGCCTTTGTGCGCGTCGTCGACACGGGATCGTTTTCGGCGGCGGCACGGCAACTTGGAATTGGCCAACCGGCTGTGTCCAAGGCTGTCGCGCAGTTGGAGGTGCGGCTCGGCGTGCGTCTTCTGCTCAGATCGACGCATGGTCTTGCCCCGACGGAATCGGGGCAAAATTTTTACGAGCATGCAAAGCGGGCACTTGAGGAGGCGGAAGAGGCAGACTTGGCCGCCCGCGGTGCAAGTGCGACGCTATCGGGCAGATTGAGGATCTGTGCCGCCGTGACGTTCGCCCGCCTTCACGTCGTGCCGCATCTGCCGGCCTTTCTCGACCAACATCCTTCGCTGGATCTTCATGTGGTCCTGGACGACCGCAACGTGGATCTCATCGAGGCCGGCATCGACATCGCGTTACGCATGGGCGATCTCCCGGACTCAACCCTGACCGCCCGCAAACTGGGACGCGGGCGTCGGGTGCTCCTGGCCACGCCATCCTACTTTGCACACGCTGGACAACCGCAAACACCGGACGATCTCGCCACGCACCGGGCCGTGATTTACGATCAGCGTGGCGGCGGCGCGACGTGGGTTTTCAAGCGTGGCGCAGAAGAAAAGTCGATCATCGCAAGAGGACGCGTCCACATGACAGCGGCCGAAGGGGTGCGGGAAGCGGTGTTCGCCGACCTGGGCATCACTGTTGCGTCGGAATGGATGTTCGCCCCGGAACTTCGCTCCGGGAAGGTCGTGGAAGCACTTGCGGACTGGGCATTGCCCGATATCGATCTTTGGGCCGTGTTTCCGACAGGCCGCCAAGCAAGTATGAAGGCACGTGCCTTCGCAAACTTCATAGAGACCCGGCTGTTCGGCAAGGCGGTGATTGAGTAACCGATCTGCGCTATATGGCCAGCTCCGCCGGACACGAAAAGAGCGGCGGACCGGGAGGCATCCGGAATTCTGTGTGTGAGTCGGTTCAGGACTCAGACCTCGACGTTGAATCGCTCCCGGTAAAGCAGCGCGAACCGAGTCATCGCACTTTCCTCGATCACAACTTGCCGCGCGGGAACAATTCAGCGCCCTGTCGTCGCCGCCAATTTTGAGCCTCCCCCCCGTTACATGATCCGCCGGCATCGCGCGCCAGCATAATGCCGGGTTGATCGGGCTCCCACGTCCAACAACGGAGCTCAGGCAGAAGGCGCGATGGTAGCCGTGGATTTTGGCAGTGCGCTTCTCTGCGACGGGGAAGATCGGGTCCCGGATTAGCGATCCATAAGCAAAAATCCAGACGTTACTCCGGTCGACTCCCGCATTCAGCCCCCCTCCCCGGATGAACTGTTGTCGCGTTGCTTCTGGTCGTCTCGACAGCAAACGAGATGGCAACAACTCGCTCAACGCCCCTGCAGGAATCGAAGACGCCCTCTGCGCCACCAAGCCTCGCATACGAGCGGCCGTCTCAAGTCGAATTGCGTGCCTCGGTGATACGTATGTCCCCGCTCTACGCCTCGACTTGCAGCTCAAGGCATGACCACAGTTTGCTCATCCGCATCAAAACGGCATCCCGACTTTCAATGCGTCACACCATTCGGAAAGCGAACGGGTTAACCATGATCGCTCATCGAAAAACGCCGTGCTAACTTCCACGATCATGTGACTTGATCGTTTGACAATATTGATTTCGTAAGCACACCACTTCACCGGAAACCTCAGCGAATGGCTCCAGGTCTGCCGCTTCCGGAAACTTGCCACGGATCACCGAGAGGTCGCGACAACCGCGGGAAGAACGCCGCGGTCCATCGACTGGCGTGAAAGGAATCTACGGCACAACGCCACGCCACACATAGTCACTTGATCAAGTCAAACATTCAATTTAACGTCTGACACCACCCGAATCAGCAAGCGACGCCGCTTCTGATTTATCCGTCCACGCAACTTCGAGGCAAACATGAACGCAAATATTCAGAACATTCAGGACACTCTCCCCACCGTCCCCAAGCAGACCAGCGCACAAGAGATCGTGTCGCTGATGAATCAATACGGCGGAGTCCGCATCAAGGATTATCTGACCCAGGAGCAAGTCGCGAACATCAATCGCGAGGTCGATGGTCCGCTCGAGCGGCTCCGCGAGGGGTCGTCGCACGAAAACGAACTGATCAAGGAGTTCCACGGCACCTATACCAAGCGCCTGACGAACATGGTCACGCACAGCAGGACTTTTGGGGACGTGCTGGACGACGAACTCTTTCACGAACTCGGCGAGGTGCTCTACCGTGAAGAGTCCGGCGATTGGTGGCTTTCGACCGCGCAGGTCATCGACATCGGCCCGGGCAACACAGCACAAATGCTGCATCGCGATGTCGGCAATTTTCCGCCCCTGTGCGCGCTCGGAATCAACGGGCCTACGGTGTTTACCAACCTCATGATTGCCCTGACGCGCTTCACCGCGGAAAACGGTGCCACCCGAATTATCCCGGGGAGCCAAAACTGGGACGAGGACTACTTCGACAGCAAGGGTACGCCCGAGATGACCATTGCTGCCGAGATGGACGCCGGCGACGCTTTGCTGTTCAGCGGAAAAGTGATCCACGGTGGCGGCGCGAATGTAACGAAGAACGAGCGCCGACGCGGGCTCACGATTCCGATGCAACCGTCCTACCTGACTCCGGAGGAAGCGTATCCCTTCATCGTCGACATGGACATCGTGCGACGCCTGTCACACCGCGTTCAGCGAATCATCGGCTTCCGCTCGCAATACCCCGCTGGCACGCCGGGCCTGTGGCAAGTCGACTACGACGATATCGCAACGCACCTCGGCCTTTAAGCCAGGAACAGAGGCCTGCCTCGATCCGGGATGCGGCAATGCCCTCCCGGATCCAGTCATGCACATTCGAAGGCCACGGCAGTATCACCACCAGTGAGACAACCCTTGAAGATTGACCTGACGAATCGCATTGCGATCGTGACCGGCGCGGGCGCTGGTCTCGGGCGCGAGCATGCGTGGCTGCTTGCCCGGCTGGGGGCAAAGGTCGTGGTCAACGATCTGGGCAGCGACGTAAACGGCAGAGGCAGCTCCGCCACAGCCGCCCAGCGACTCGTCGACGAGATCGTCTCTGCCGGCGGCGAAGCGGTCGCGAGCAGTGCATCGGTTACCGATTCCGAACAGGTCGCCCCCATGAATGCGCAGGAGCAATCCGATGCATGAAGCGTTCGAGGTGATGGCAGGCAAAACCAGCTTCGATCTGAACAGCTACACGGCTGACGGGCAGCGCCATGCAAGCGCCCCACTTGTTCTGTCCCGCCTATCTGCCCTCGTCAGCAAGGCGCCGGGCGTATCCGATTGGCCCTCCATTGATCGGCCTTCGATCAATGCATTTGCCGACTTCGCGGGCGACTGCCAATCGAATGCGGGCATTGCATGCCGTTCCGGGGATGTTCCCCAAATATCGACTTTCGAATGCACCTTATCCAATACAGGAGCGTGATCATGGTGAAGCGTTTATTTGTCGTACTCTCGCTTATCGCCGGGATACTTTTTGTTTTAAGCCCGGGATTCATGGTTCTGTACCACATCGAGCATTACGACTCGACCCAATAGGGTTCACGTGGAAAGTTCGAAAATGCCGGCGTAGCCTTGCGGGCGGATCGTGTCGAACACGACCCGCGCGGCGCATTGCTCGTGCTTCGGTCGACGGCTTTCTGTCCTGAACCGGCCCGACAGTTCGTTGGCCCGCGTGCCCATGACGCGGGCTCGCGCGCGTCGGATACTTCTGCCCGCGTGGTTGAGTCTGCCGCAGCCCTGAGCACATCGTGCTTCCGAACACACCCGTACGCCACACGATCTCGCGCGGCGAAACCTTCTGGCGGAAGTGCGCCACCCAATCCCGGCCCACATCCTCACCTTGATCGCGCCTCCCCCACCATCGCCGCGACAGTCCGAACATGACTTTGGTCGACTGCTGTGCAGGGCTAGTGGAAGACGCCCATTTCCGTCGGGAGGACATTTGTAGACACTAGACTTGGTCATTTGATCAATTTCATAAAGCGACGACAGACGTTCGGCCAAGCGACGCAATGAAGCTACGTTCGTGACGTCAGGCTAAACGGCGTATTGATCTGTCGGCGAGACACGAGATTTCAGAAGCGGCATTCCTCACAATTTCAGGGCGTCCGAGTATATGGTCAAATGACTCAGTCATAAGACACGATACCGGATCTGGTGTTCCCAGAACGAATTTTTCACAAGGAGTCGAGCATGGACAGGCTGGCAAAGAAAAACGAGTGGTTCGCAAGAGCCGAAAAGGTCATCCCTGGCGGGATGTACGGTCACCAGAGCGTCAAGTATTTGACGGAAGATTTCCCGCTGTACTTTGCAAAAGCGAAAGGGACCTATCTCTGGGACGTCGACGGCAACAAGTACATCGACTACGTGTGTGGTTACGGCACGAATCTGTTCGGCTACGGCAACGAGCGGATCGAGCAAGCTGCGGCCCTTCAGCTGCAGAAGATCGACACGGCGACGGGCCCCAGTGAGGTAATGGTCCAGCTCGCCGAGGCGCTCACTCAACAGGTCAGCCACGCCGATTGGGCGATGTTCTGCAAGAACGGCTCCGACGCCACTTCGATGGCCATGGTGATCTCGCGAGCCTATCGTGAGAAGCGAAAGATTCTTGTTGCACGAGGCACGTACCATGGTGCGTCCCCGTGGAACGTGCCCTATACGACGGGGATTACCAAGGAAGACCGGGCTCACGTCGTCTACTTCGAGTACAACGATATCGAGAGCCTCAATGCCGCTGTCAAGAGCGTCGACGGTGACGTAGCGGCCATCTACGCGACGCCGTTCCGCCACGAAGTGCTCTACGATCAGTTCTTCCCGTCGATCGAGTACGCGAAGGAATGTCGTCGCCTCGCGGACGAGCAGGAAGCGCTTCTGGTCGTTGACGAGGTCCGTACGGGGCTGCGCCTGTCGCGTGACTGTTCATGGTCGGACTGGGGTGTGCACCCGGACCTCAGTTGCTGGGGCAAGGCCATCGGCGGCGGCTACGCGATCGCCGCGGTTCTCGGTTCCGACAAGGCACGCGAGGCCGCGACGAATATTTTCGTCACGGGCTCCTACTGGCTCTCCGCTGTGCCGATGGCCGCGGCCATCGAAACGCTGCGCCTGGTACGAGAAACGGACTACCTCGAACACACGAAGCGGTTGGCGGACAAACTGCGCGCCGGCATTGCCGAACAAGCCGAGCGGCATGGCTTCGAACTCAAGCAGACCGGGCCGAGCGTCATGCCCCAGATGCTTTTCGCGGGTGACGACGAGCTCGTGTCGCGCGGCCGGGCGTGGGCTTCGGAAGTCATCAAAAATGGCGCCTATCTCCACCCGTGGCACAACATGTTCTTCACGGCGAGCCATACCGACGAAGACATCGCGCGTACGCTCGAGGCGACCGAAGCAGCGTTTGGCACGATCAAGCAGAAATCGGTTGCATTGAACCGTCTGGATATCCTGGACACCGTGCAGCGTTAGTGCCGGATGTTTCATGAGCCTTCGGCCCACGGCCGAAGGCTGTATTGCCGGGCGAATTCGCCCGGCAATACAGCCCTGAATGGCAGCTCGATCAATCGATACACGTGGCTCCAGGCAAGGCACGATCCGCTCTCGAACCGTGTCTTCGCCAAATTCCCGTCGCCTATCTCGTCCGCGGCCAATCGCCCTTCTGCTTTAAAAGCCTTGTCTCTCTGCCATCAAAGGTTGAGTGCATGTGTCCACGCGGACACTTGGCATCAGACCTTCTGCCCTCACTGGAAGGGCGTCCCTCATCGACTGCTCGATCAAGTGCCTGCACGGAAGACCGTCGGCCGGACATTGGTGAAGTTCGGCACATCGCCGACCACCTCAGCCGTTCTGGCAGAAGACAGCGCGGCATCGATTCCGGCCTGATCGCTGAAGCGCAGTACCGTTATGCATGCAAAGGGCTGTGGACCCGGCGCCGGAAACAGAACCTCCGCCGACTGCAGGCCAAACTCGCCCCACGCTGCCCGTACAAGCGAGGCATGCGTTGCAAGATAGTACTTGCGATCAAATGTCACACCCGCTACTGCCGGATAGCTCACGATCAACGTAGCCACATCTATTCTCCTGTATGAACGGCCCCAGGTATTCCGGCGAGGGGCGCGGCAATCACTGCGGATTTCGTCCCAGACTGCCAAGGGTATAACCTCGAATGAGGTTCATCTCCTTTTCGTGCGCGCGCTCCAGCGCACAATAGGCGTAATACAACGAAACGGACATGTAAGACCAGGAAAGCAGCGCGAAGATATAAAAAATCATGTGATCGCTGTCGCCAGGTATATGGTAAAAATCATAGGTGCTCGCAATAATTTGCGTGGCGACCAGTGCCAGGATCACACTCACGGCGTTGCGCTTCTCGCCAATTCTCAGCAACTTCCCGACAACGTAAGCGAGATATACCGAGAACAAGGACCACATCACCAGATAGAAATAGGGCTTGGGTTCAACCATGAAATCTGCTGCCCACACAACGATGGTTCCCGCCAGCGCACCCACCACATACACGGCGTCCGTGACGATCGATGGTTTATATCGATGCGTAACAGCCATCATGCCCGCGATGGTGATAACGGGTACGCCGAATCCTCTGGAAAATGCATCGCAAAAAAGCGAGACACTTAAAAAAAGGGGCTTACCGGTCAACGCATTGATCATCAAATTCGTTGCCGAGAACGTCGTCACCAGCCACTCGAACCCGAGGAGGCAGTTGCGCTTCTTGAGAAGCTTCACGCCATAGACGAGGGAAGTCGTGATCAATGCGAGGTCGGCAAGACAGTAAAGATAAAATTTGAGTTCCATGGCAAATTCCAGTGATCATCGAGAATTTGGGCAACCACTACGCTTGACCACGTCAATACTCATCCCTGCATCACCTCTCGACGCGAGATGGCGCTATCGATACAGGTTGGTTTGGCACTGGCATGGCAGGCGGCAGGCGCCACCCCGGCGCCCGCGACGGCCCGGGTACGTTCGTGCAGCAAGTCGATCGCTTCGCCTCTCGCGTCAGGCGATAGCTGCCTGGGAATGTCGTGACTTGAGCTGCCGGATCGCAACGCTGGTCAGAAAGATCGGCACCACCAGCAACCCGACGGAGAGCCAGCCGACCGCGCGCAAACCGGCCACACTGAACACCGTGCCAGCAATCGCGGGGCCCACTGCCAGGCCAAGATTGATTGCCGACGCACAGGTCGCCGTGCTTCTCCCGCTGGAATCCATTTTTGAGAGTGCAGCCACCATATAAGGGGCAACCAATGTCGCACCGGCACTGACGAGGGCCGTCGATACGAGAAACGCCCACCGGCCGCCCACGCAATACATACCGATGCTGCATGCGATCAACAGCGCGAGTCCCAAGGCGATCGGCTTGAACAAGCCAAACCGATCACCCAGCCACGTGACTGCTACTCCCACCGGCAATTGGACTGCGGCATTGACCATGAACAGAACGCCGAGTTGCTCTGCTTCGACACCTCGAGTCGCAGCGACCTCCGCGGCGAATCCCATGAGGGCCGTCTGCGAAACGTAGATGAAAAATGCGCTGGCCAGAATCCCCCGGACGTCATTGGATCTGATGGCATCCTTCGCGACATCTTCCTCGCTTGCGTTAATGGCAGGATGCATGAATGCCCCGAAGAACAGAGCCGCCACGACGATGGCGAGCTGGACGGCATCCGCTCCGATACTGCCCATCTTCACATTCATGATCGGTACAACGTACATCGCAAGAGAAAATATGACGGCCATCGCCACGGCAACTTGTGCCGCGACCTTCTCCGGGTGCCTGACGTGTGAAATCACTCCGTACGCGCAAACACAACTCACGCCCAACGCGACTCCGAGAACCAGTTTTGCGGCGACAAATACATAAAAATTATTTGAAAACATCGCGCAAGTCGACAGAACGGCAAGCGCCGCCGCAGTAAGCGCGCCCGTCCTCTTGTTCAACGTCGCCATGTGCCGTCCAAAAATGACGATGGAGAGCGAAAGACAGAGAAGTACCGCGGACGCAAGCCATCCCGCGCTGCTTTCGGACAGTCCGAACCTGGCCATCGATTCTTCGATGTTGAATGGAAGCAGGTAGGTTGGCGTCCAGACCACGGCCCCTGTATAAAGCAGAGCGATTTTTCGGATTCCCTTGATTTCGTAATTCACGATCTACTCCTTGTCATTTGCACGAATGCGAGATCGTGTCGAGGCATCGAAATCGCCCTCCCGCTCGCATCCACACTTGCACTGTTTCGAAGACTGCTTCATTCGACCGAAAAATCGCAATACCAACCTTGCCCGCTCTTCGCCAACCGAAATATCAGCTGGCGCGGCAACGCTTACAACCAGCCAAGATCGATACCGATGCGGCAATTGATAATACGAAGTGGATGCCATGCCGAATCCGGAATGCCTATGTTTGGGATGACGAACCTCGCCCTTCTGTGGCCTTTCCGGTGCGACGTCGTATCCCGAGATTGTCTGTAGTGCAAGCGCGCCATCAGCCGTAGCGGCGAGCACCACCGACCGCCCGCGATGCATTTACGCGATGGAATCGCCCGATTTCCATCTGAGAACCGGGCCAGGATCCCACCACACATCACATCCGTTAATCGAAATGCCCGACCTCGAGGAAATCCTTCATTTTCAGCAGGTCGTTCGGGTCCGACATTTGTCCGTTACGCTCGACAAAGCCGGCAAAAGTCGTTCCGTACGTCCAGCCGAGCAATCGCTGCAGTTCTTCCGGATAGCGCTTCACGCGTTCAATCGGCAGCGTGAGGTACTGGTTTTCTTCCTGCCGGAGGATCGCCAGGTCATAGGACATCGTCAGGCCGGTTCGCGGTGCATCGCTGGTATTCTGCCCGCCGCCGTGATAAGTGGAGCCAATGAAGAAAAGGGCATCGCCAGCGGACATTACCGAGGGAACGGCTTCCTCCTGCTTGGGCATGCGCTCGTCATCCCACTTGTGGCTACCCGGGATGACAACGGTGGCGCCGTTTGCCTCCGTAAAGTCGGATACCGCCACCATGACCTGGAACCTCGCTTCACGCCCATAGTTGGGGTGCCGCCAAAGCCATACCGAGTCGTCTCGATGCAACGGCTGAAGGCCTTGACCCGGCAGAATCTGAATGGCTTGCGTCACCCCCACCTGAATATCCGGAGCGATATCGATCTGGTTCTCACCGCTCCAGATCTTGATCGGCGTCTGCAGGATACTGCGCGCCGCGCCCAGGTAGAGCGGGTGCAAGGCAACCTCGGCCATCCAGTCGGTACGCGCGAAGAGGCGCGAGACGCGACGCGTCTGCGTACCTGCGAAGTATTCGTCTACTCCATTCGGAGCGGACTCGAGCGTGTCAAAGAGCGTACGCTGGATTCGCGCAAGCAAGTCGGAATCGAGAAAGTTCTTGACGATCGCTCCGCCATCTTGCCGAACTGCATTCGCAAGATCTTCAGGAGTGCTATTACTGGAAAGGCGTTGCAATGACATGATGATTCCTCCAACAGATTTTTACTGGTTAAAAAGTGCAGCGTATCCTCGGTCACCATCGCCTTCTGCAATGGATGACAGGATCTGCTCGCGGATAGCCTTCAGAATTCTCGGCGGATGTCCGATGTCTTCCTGCGCCTGCTGGAACAGACCGGTCGCTCGCGCGTAGATGTCCAGGTCTGCGCCCCGTGGTTGATAGTCGGAAGCCGACACGGATTCGAACAGACCTTCGATGAAGCGAGTCTGACCGGCGATATAGGTTGGAATCAGGTCACGAATCTCGTCGATCGAAATGCCTGAATTCACCACGAATCTGAGACCTTCCAGGAAGGCCGCGCCAGCACCAAAGACGAAGGTCCCCGTCAACCCGGCGTCGAGTACGTTCGGCACGTCGGGTCTTGTACTGACGTATGTGGATTGCGGCGCGATCTTCCGAAGCAGGGGTTCAACTTCGTTCCAGATCTTTTCTTCGCCACCAAAAAGGATGACGGCGTTCTCGCCGCCGATCTCGGGCGGGAAGCACTGAATTGTTCCGCTGATGAATTTCGCTCCAGCGCCACTCACAATTTGATCCAGTGTCTGGACCTCCGACGGCCGCCCCGTTGCCAGATTGACAACCGTTTTCCCTTTCAGGCGCTCGCCCAACTCCTCGAAGTCCGCCGCGAGGTCAATCGGTGTCGCTGTCACGACAACGATGACATCCGCCTGAGCACAGGCTGCCCTGGCACTATCGGCAACGCGAGCGCCCAGTTCACGCACGCGCTGTGCCTTCTCCGCTTTTCTGTTCCAGACGACGACCGGCGCGCCTCCCTCAATCAGAGAGGTGGAAATTGCAGCCCCCATCGCCCCCAGGCCCAAGACAGCAATCAAATTGCTCATTCGCATTCCCTATCGTTTCCGTTGACCACTCCACCAAGAAACAGCCATCGCTCAAGTCAACAAACATGATCTTTTGACTTGATCAAATGACTCTCAAGCAAAGCACATGCCAACCCGATTCAAGTGTTCGTCCGTCCCTGCATTGCAGTTGACGCGCCCTGTGGCGAGACCTATGCCCCGGAGAGGGGAATCAGCCGCACCAAGTGATTCCCACAAAGTCACGTCAGCGGTGCAGAGAGGTTGACTTGATCAAATGACCACGAATCTACAGGCACGAGTCTTATGCCTCGACAGGACATTTGGAATACGGAGTTTCCATTAGCCCCCTCATGAAAGCACCGTACAAGCCAACGCGGCTGCGCCCGTTCCACGACGCGCATGGCTGTCTTTTCGTGCACACACGTCGGTCACCGCACCTGCGCATCTCCCGAGACAGCATCATCGAAACGGGAACGCAAGCGCTGTTCGACAAACGGCGCATCGCTTGATGAGCCGGGCCGATGCCCGATGAATGAGTGCGCTCCTGGTTCCCGAAGCATGCGGCCGAATCGCGTCGGCTTCGTGATGTTGGCCTGGCACCGCGACACACCGGCACCGTAGCCATGCCCGGCACGTACCGGCGAACGACATTTCTCGCACCGCCATAGGTGCGCCACATCCGAGCAGGACAATGCCTTACGTTGCTTGCGAAATGCTGCCCATCGTCATGCTAATATCCGAGAATTCGACTACCCCAGCACGGGTAGCGCCTTTGGACGAAGACATAAAACGGAGCTCTGGCCTATGCAGAGAGTACGGGCTGAAGTCCGCCGCCAGGACCTCGTAGCGGCGACTGTCGCGGTTATTGCAGAGCACGGTGTGAAGGGTGCCACGACCCGCCGCATCGCCGAGGCTGCAGGGTGCCCACTGGCTTCCCTGCACTACGTCTTTCACTCGAAGGACGAACTGTTATTCGCTGTCTACGAGTCCTTGATCGACCTGATCCGCTCGGATAGCCCGGAGGCTCCGGAGCACGGCACCCTGTCTGACCTGGCGGAGTTCAACCTGCGCTCCGTGATGGCCTGGTTCGAAGCAAACCCGACATACGCGAAGACTCAGTCAGAATTGTTTACCTGGGCACTCAGGCATCAGCCCGATGTGGCCATTGGCGCCTTTCGCATTTCCCTCGAAGGCGCCCGCGGCAACCTGTCCTCCGCCGAGCCTCGTGCGGATGCCAAGGCACTGGATGCCATCGCGCGGTTGACCATTATCCTGATCGACGGGTTGCTTTTCTCCTGGTTTGCCCAGGAAGATCCGAAACGTCTGGCTGCTGATGTCGACCATGCCAGCAGGATGCTGGCTTCCTATGCAGCGACACTTTCGGACGCTCGCTCTACTGCCAAGCCCCCTCGCAAGTCGGTACGGAAGCAGTAAGTTGCTGCCATCTGCCTCAAGGCGCCGGCTTCCCGGTAGCCTCACGGCAGCAACGTCGCATCGCCTCTTCAAAATGTCCGCACGGCTCGCGGCGCATGACGTTTGCAACGTCGTTTCATGCGCCGCCCTATTCGCAGGCTCTGCTCGAAGGTGCTGTCAGTAAACGTCACTCGCGTCCAACTGCGGCACGTGCGACGCGAGGTAACAGGCATCGCCGAGACTTCGCACAAACTGCCGCCAGGCATCAAGCTTCCATCCGCATAGAGACCTGACGCTCCAGGCAGCCTCAGGGCTTACGTTGCGCCCCTTTCGCCCACGGGTTTACCTCCATCGACGGCAAGCCTCTGTCCGTTTAACTTTAACCGATCATTTGATCAAGTCATTGGATCAGTCTATCTGGAAACGGCTCGACCGAGCGAACTGGATATTCGGGACACCAGTGGCCCGGCCCGTCCATAGACAAACTTTCAAGAAGCCGACATAATTCACGACGTTTATGGTCGCTTGACCATGTATCTCGAACGAACGCTACACGACTGCATGACGTGGACGGAAGAGGGTTTTTCGGGTACCGGAGTTTACCAATGACAAGAGTTCGCGCTGCGTTGCGGCGACAAGATTTTGTTGACGCTGCCGTCGAGGTCATCGCCGCGCATGGCGTCGCTGGAGCCACCACGCGCCGAATCGCTGAAGCCGCAGGCTGCCCTCTGGCATCGCTCCACTATGTATTTCATACCAAGGACGATCTGTTTGACGCGGTTTACGAATCCCTGTTTGATCTTCTCGCGACGAACGCCCCCGCTGATATTGAATTCCAGTCTTTCGGCGAACTTGCCGGATGGCAGTTGCGCAAGATAGTCGAGTGGCTCGTGCAGAATCCCTCATACGCCCGGGCGCAGTCGGAACTGATCCAGTGGGCGGAACGTCATCGCCCGGATTTCGCGTTGAAAACCTATGTCCAGACTGTCGAGCGAACGATCGCCTACTTGGGCAAGTGCGCGCCGCAAGTCAACCGTGACATGATTGAACCCGTAGCCAGAATGAGCATCATCCTGATCGATGGATTGCTGAACAGCTGGCACGCGGAAACGAATATCCATCGGCTCAGGGCGAACCTGAATAGTGCAAGTTCAGCGTTGGAGGCGTTTGCCACCGCCATCTCGAAGTCGACCATACGGGTTTGAAAATCGACGCGATACGTCATTGCGCCAAAAGCCGACAACCTGATCGAGCCGACGCGATGCACGCTCGCTCTGCACCCCGCCCCATGGCCGGCTTCGATCTTGTTACCGTTCCGGAGATGGACGAACCCAGACGCCGGGCGCCCATCCGAAATGGGCGCCCGGCGTCGATTCCAGCTAGCTGACGGCGCCCGGCGTCGCGCCGAACATGGACTTCGTCTCCAGGAACTCCTCGATGCCGGCGTAGCCCCACTCTCGACCATTGCCGGACTGCTTGTACCCACCGAACGGTGCCGCGATATCAACGGCCGCGCCGTTCAAATGTACCATCCCGGTCCGCAATTTTCTTGCGACACTTTCCGCCTGTTCGATCGAGTCACCGTAGACGTAGCCGGACAACCCGTACGGCGAGTCGTTGGCGATGGCGACGGCGTCTGATTCGTCCTGATAGGGGATGATCACCAATACTGGGCCGAAGATCTCCTCGGTTGCGATCTTCATGCGGTTGTTCACGCGGCTGAAGATCGTCGGCTTGACGTAGTAGCCCCTTTCAAGCCCGGAAGGATTGCCAAGCCCCCCAGACAGGAGAAGCGCGCCTTCGTCGATTCCCACCCGGATCATTTCCTGCACCTTTTGATGCTGACGCTGGTTCGCCATGGGCCCCATGGTTGTACCGGGATCGCGCGGATCGCCGACGACGACCTGCCCGCACGCACCGACCGCAATCTGTTCCGCCTCCTCGAGGCGATGCGCCGGCACCAGCATTCGCGATGGCGCGGTGCATGTCTGACCGGAGTTGGCCATCATCTGGAGCACCCCATGCGTGACGCCTTTCTGAAAGTTTTCGCCATCCAGAATGATGTTCGCCGATTTTCCGCCTAGCTCCAGCGTCACCCTCTTGATCGTCGTTGCCGCGGCCTGAGCAACCTCCACGCCAGCGCTCGTCGAACCCGTCAGCGACACCATGTCGATCAACGGGCTGGAAGCGATGGCCCTTCCCAGGCGCTGCCCGGAACCCTGCACGAGATTGAATACGCCGGGAGGTACGCCTGCCTTCTCAAGGATCTCGGCAAGGACAATGGCCGAGTACGGTGCATTCTGGCTGGGCTTCAACACGATCGTGCAACCCGCAACCAGCGCCGGCGCAACCTTGCACATGACCTGGTTCATTGGCCAGTTCCATGGCGTAATCAACCCGCAAACCCCCACCGGCTCCTTCACGATCCGCGACGTGCCCTGGGTTCGTTCGAACGGATACTGCCTTGCAACTTCCAGGGTCGTATGGAGGTGCCAGAGCCCCAACGCCGCCTGAAGCGGACGAGAAATGGCGTCCATCGGTGCGCCCATCTCGAGCGTGATTGCGTCCGCCATATCCTGCAACCGCTCGGTGTAGGCACCGACCACGCGCTCGAGCATCTTGAGCCGCTCAACAAGAGGCGTGGTCGAGAATGCCGCGAAGGCGTCATGCGCCGCCTTCGCAGCCAGGTTCACATCCGCCTCGTCAGAGAAGAGCAGCACGCCGGAGACTTCGCCAGTCGCCGGATTGATGATTTCGTGCTCAATGCCTCCGTTCGCCGGCTCCACCCAACGGCCGCCTATGAACGCCCTGCGGAGATGGTCTTCTTCAAAAATCGGCATCAGCTCGCTCCATGTCAGTTGGTCTCGGGGGCGAGTCTTCAGCCGCCGAATCGCCCGGGAAGATTCATACTATCGCCTTTTTGATCATTTGGCCAAGTCACGTGACTCAGTAATAATCAGTATTGCCACCGGCACTTCAAAGTAAGACGCTTCAGGGAACGAACAGCCATGCAGCAGCAGAAAGATCTGAAGTGAGTGCGACCGGACGATGACGAAGACGAGACCACGAGGCGACTTCCAGCGAAGTCCGCCACAAGCCGAAGCTGCTTTCCCGGGCGAATCGGTTGGGTCTACCGACGCGAGCATTCAGTCATCACTGGGCGGTGAGTTCAGGCCAGCGCGCCGTTCGAGTACCCAAGCGTGCATCACAGAGGGTTAACCTTCATCGACAAGGAATTTTTCGAGCAATATTTTCTACTACAAGGTCAATTGATCAAGTCATGTGTCAGACTTCGCGCCGGATAGCCGAGAAGTAAGCAATCCGTAAAGTAATGCACCGCGATCCGGCCGCTTATTGACGTCAACGTCGAATCACAATTCTCCCTCGGGAGCGAAAGGTAATTACCATGCCAATCATTCAAGTACAGCAGATCATGCATGAGAACCCGTTGCATGCTCGCGCTCCGCATGAACCCCGCTACGAAGACGGCAGTGCGTTCTGCGACGGCAACTATGTCCCCATCACCGAAGCGACCGTCCCGCTCGTCGACGCGGGATTCCTGCATGCCGATGCGGCCTACGATGTCGTCACCGTCTCGCGAGGCAACTTCTTCCGGCTCGACGATCACCTCGCGCGCATGGAAGAATCGTCGGCGAAGTTCTTCCTCGAGAATCCGTTCAATCGCGATCAGGTCAGGGAAATCCTCCACAATCTCGTGCGAAACGCCGGCCTGAAGGACGCGTATGTCTGGTGGTGCGTCACCCGCGGTCCGCTGAGCGTCGATCGCCGCGACCGCAGCGCAATGAAGAACGCCATGTTTGCCTTTGCCGTGCCGTTCTTCTTCCAGGCGGACGACGAGGTCCGTACGCGAGGCTCGAACCTGCTGATCAGCAAGCTGTATAACCGCATTTCCGCGAAGGCTGTCGATCCCACTGCCAAGAACTTCCACTGGATGGACATGAAGCTCGCCCTCTTCGAAGCCATGACACAGGAAAAGGACTGGGCAGTTCTCGTCGATGAAAGCGACAACCTCACCGAAGCAGCCGGTGCCAATGTCTTTTTCGCCAAGAACGGGGAGCTCTATACCCCGGCTGAAGGCTGTCTGTTGGGCATCACGCGCCAGAGCGTCTTCGACATCGCCGCCGAGCTCGGCATCAAGGTGAACATCGGCAAATACACCGCGACCCAGTTGCGCGAAGCCGATGAAGCATTCACGTCCTCGTCCGCAGGCGGAATCATGCCCGTCAGCGCCGTTGACGATCAGCCCCTCGGCAATCGCAACGGCCCCGGCCCGATCTCCGAGAAGATTCACAACCTTTACTGGGAGAAGCGTTGGGCAGGATGGCACGCGCAGCCGGCCGAATACTTCTCGTCGGTCCCGGCATAAGCCGGAAGCCACTCGAAAGTGGCGCGCAAACAGAGCCGATGCGGTCGAGTAAGCCGCATCCGGATTTGGTAGGCGCCCGATAGCTGTATGCATCGACAGACGTCCGGCACCCCACCAAGGCGCCGGTCAATACGAACTTCTACGTTATAGCAATGACCTGGAGTTCGTTGATTCAATAGAACAAAGTACAAACGCACCTTCATTCATTTCGCATAGCTAAAAAACGGACAGGACTATCGGCACGTTCATCCGCATTCGTCTATGCACAACCCTTTGGCAGGCACACGTTACCTGGTCAAGGTCAAGGAGATTGCTGTGGTCAAGACTCATTCTTTCAAGAAATCTGCCTCGCTCATCCGATCGGCAGCGAAATCGTCACTCATCGCTTCCGCGGTCGCGATGACTTTGACCGGTGCGTTTGCGGAAGGTACGGATTCATCTCATACGCCATCCGGGGCCGAAGTCGCCGGCACCGCGAGCGGCATCCCCGCATGGACACCTGTCGGTAACGTCGGGACGGGCTGGACTTACGGCAAGCGTCGCGCGGATTTCTTCAAATACAAATCAGACAAACCCTTGTATACGATCGACGCCAGCAATGTCGACAAATACGCGGACAAGCTCAATCCGGGTCAAATTGCGCTGTTGAAGAACCTGAAGGGCTTCACGATGCCGGTCTATCCGTCCCGGCGCACGTGTGGCGTCCCCGATTTCGTCGCGGAGAATACGAAGAACAACGTGGGCTTCGCCAAGATGTCTGCGGACGGGTCGGAACTCGCCGATGCGCATCTGCCCGGCTACCCCTTCCCTGCGCCCAAAACCGGCGCGGAAGTGATGTGGAACGCGAAGCTGCATTATCGCGGCGCCGGCGTCGAGATGCGCGACATCACCACCGCCGTCTCACCCCGGAAGGGCTCTTCCGACTGGATCAGGAACGTTTCCGACGCGTGGATCTACCAGCCTTGGGGTGACAAATCCGGCACGACGTTCGCGAAGGTCAACCAAGTCGAAGGAAACGCCTACTACGCGTACAAGTCCCCGGCGGCCATTGCCGGCCAGGCCGCGATCTTCACGACCTACGCCGGCAAGCCGACCGAAGTCTTCTATTACTTCCCGGGGCAACGCCGAACCCGTCGCATGCCGTCGTATGCCTACGATGCGCCCCAGATCGGATTCGACAACCAGTACAACATGGATGAAGCGCTGGTCTTCTCCGGACAGACGGATCGATTCTCCTGGAAGTTGCTCGGCAAGAAGGAAATGATCGTTACCTATAACGACCTGGGCATGTACGACTTTTCGGACAAATTTGAAGATGCCTATGGCCCTGACTTCGTGAACCCGTCGAAGCGTCGCTACGAACTCCATCGTGTGTGGGTCGTGGAAGCCACGGTCAAGCAGGGTATGCGCCATACCGCGCCCAAGCGCCTCTTCTACGTCGACGAAGATAGCTGGAGCTACCTCGGCGCGGTGGACTATGACGCGCAGGGAAACATCTCGAAGGTTCGCGAAGGTTACATCATTCCGGTGTATGAGACGGGAAGCTGCGACACGCTCGCATTCGCTCAATACAACCTCGTCGATGGCCGATACCTCGTGGACGGTTCGATGCTCGCGGCCGGACGGGACGCGAAGTGGTCGGTCGACTCGTCGGCGGACCAACACTACAAGCCCAGCTTCTACAACGCCGATAATCTCCGTGCGTTGAGCGAGCGTTGACAGGTGCCGAAACAAAATGGCTACCACTTCCTCATTTCAGCCCCGATCCAGTGTGGCTTTCGTGCGCGCGGCGATCGCGGCGCTTGTCACCGTCGGGTGCGGCAGCGCACACGCCTTCACTTTCACGATCGGGAATGTTGAAGGCAGTTTCGATTCGACGATATCGGCCGGCGTCGGCGTTCGAACTGCCTCGCCAAGCAGCAATCTCGTATCGCCGACCTACAATCAGGCCACCGGTGCGCGGACCGGTGGCGGCCGACTCGGTCAATTGAGCGGCCTCTCCGATCAAGGCGACATCAACTACGGCAAGGGAGATCCTTTCACGAGCTATCTCAAGGGCAACCACGAGTTGGTCCTGAAGATGCCGTCGCAAGGGCTCACGTTCATGGCGCGCGGCACCTGGCAATACGACTACTCCGGGACCCACACGACAGGCGCAACCAGCGGACAGGACCTTTTCTATAACCCTGCGCCCAACCTGAGCGGCGGGCTCCCGTCCGATGCCGAGAAAAACATCCGCTTCAAGCCACGCCTGCTCGACCTGTGGGTCAGCAAGCAGTTCAACGTAGGCGACCAGATTGCACGCGTCCGTGTGGGTAATCAGGTCGTCAGCTGGGGCGAAAGCATCTGGGAAATCGGTGGGGTCAATGCGACGAATGCGATCGACGTGAATCGCGCGTCCCAACCTGGGGCGCAGGTCAAGGAGATCATCCTGCCCGCACCAATACTGAGTGTCGCCTCCGGCTTGGGTCACGGCGTGAACGTCGAAGGGTACATCCAGAGCAACTGGAACCAGAATTACCTTCCGCCGGTTGGCAGCTATTGGTCGAATCAGATCGTAGGGCCAGGCAACAACACGTATGGCGTCTCGACCATCCATCCGAAAAACGGCGGGCAGTATGGCTTTTCCATTCGCTACCAGCCCGCGGGAACGGACCTGAATCTCGGTTTCTACACGATCGCGTACCACGACAAGTTCCCGCAAGTCTCGCTGAGTTCAACGGGTGGGACGGTCTTCAGATTTCCGGAAGACCGTCACATGATCGGTGTCAGCGCCAACTTCCCCGTTGGCGATTGGGCGATCGGTACCGAGCTCTCGTACCGTCCGCGAGATGCCGTTCCCCTGAATCCGGCCAGTGGATGCGTCGCGCAAGGTGGAAACTGCTGGGTCGACGAGAAGCGATTCCAGTGGCATCTGACTACCCTCTACTCGCTCCAGCCAGGCAATTCCGGAGCATTCCTCAAACTGCTCGGCGCCCAGACCGCCACATTGACGACCGAGACGGTGATCATTGCTTATCCCGGGCTTCACAAGAGCTATGGCGGGTCGCCGATTTCGCCTGGTGCGCTTCTGTGGGGGAATGAATTCAACGACTTGTTCGCGACCGGCGCACTCAACTCACCGGGTAGTGCACAGGGAACGAAATACTCCGGCGGGATTGATGTCGATTTCAACTGGGTTTACGACGGCACCCTCATTCCCGGGTGGCAGGTCAATCCGGGGATATTCGTCCGATACGGCCTGTTCGGCAATACGCCGAACGTGAATGCCCAGTTCATGCGCGGCGTGACGGCCATGAACCTGTATGTGAATTTCATACAGAACCCGGCGAAGTGGCAGGTTGCATTGAACTACACCCGTTTCATGGGCCCGACCAACCCTCTGGCCAACCCGCTACGTGACAGGGACTTCGTGGCAATCGTCGCATCCCGAAATTTCTGAGGTCAATATGAATCAAACGCCTGTTTCCGACGCAGCCCGACCCAGCAAGCTGCTAAGAACTCTTCATTCGCTGGAAAATATGCTGTTCGGTCACAGGCGTCTCGTACTGGGGCTTCTGGTTCTCTTCACGGTCGTCATGGCCTGCTTCGCCGTCAAGCTTCGCATGGATGCGGGGTTTGAGAAGCAGCTTCCTCTTGGCCATGAATATACTCAGACGTTTAATGAGTATCGCGGTGATCTGCTCGGCGCCAACCGTTTGATCGTCGTCGTCAAGGCCCGCAAGGGAAGCATCTGGACGCCGGCCGCGTTGAAGCGGCTGTATGACGTCACCCAGGCGGTCACGTTTCTGCCAAACGTATCTCGCAGCAGCGTTCAATCACTCTGGACTCCAAATTCATTTGTCAATGAGATTACCGAAGACGGATTCAGAGCCGACCCGCTCATTCCCGGCACCGTGACGCCGGATCAGCTCGACGGCAACACGGTCGGTGCCATTTCGCGCTCGACTGCCCAGGGTGGATTCGTCGGCAGCCTCGTGTCGCGCGACCAGAGCAGTGCAATGGTCACCGCGGACCTCAACGAACTGGATGCAAAAGGCGAGCGGATCGACTATGTGGCATTCGATCAGGCACTCGAATCGCAGTTGCGATCCAGGTTCGAGGATTCGAACTATGAGATCCAGATTATCGGTTTCGCGAAGCAGATCGGTGATATTGCCAACGGCGCATCGTCTGTCCTGAAGTTCTGCGCGATCGCCCTGCTCCTGACCGCGTTGGCCGTCTACTGGTACTGTCGCTCCGTTCGTCTGACGATCCTGCCGTTGACGTGTTCGCTTCTCTCACTCGTCTGGCAGTTCGGCACGCTGCATCTCCTCGGCTATGGGCTCGACCCGTTGGGCGTATTGGTTCCGTTTCTCGTGTTCGCGATCGGCGTTTCACACGGTGTTCAGCAGATCAATTTCATCGTTC
The DNA here is from genome assembly GCF_001443045.1 of Burkholderia ambifaria. Taxonomy (GTDB): domain Bacteria; phylum Pseudomonadota; class Gammaproteobacteria; order Burkholderiales; family Burkholderiaceae; genus Burkholderia; species Burkholderia ambifaria_A. The sequence goes on from NZ_LKPJ01000001.1 coordinate 148,052, forward strand.
GCGAAATCTCTCACGGGAAGTCGGTGGAGCAAGCCGCTCGATCCAGCTTCAGCGGGCTGCTGATTCCCGGGACGCTCGCCCTTGTGACGGCTTTCGTTTCCTTCGTCACGTTGATCCTGATTCCGATTCCGATGGTCCGCGAGCTCGCGATTACCGCTTCGCTCGGTGTTGCGTACAAGATCGTCACGAATCTGGTGATGCTCCCGCTGGCGGCGTCCTTGCTCAAGGTCGACCACAATTATGCGAAGAATGCCGAGTTGCATGCCGCTCGTCGCGCTCGCGTGCTCCGGGTCCTCGCAAAGGTCGCCATTCCCCGCAATGCGGCGCTCGTCCTTCTGGCTGCCGTCGTGGTCTTCTGCGTGGCGGCCTGGGAAAGTCGAGACCGCGTAGTCGGCACCCTGCAGGCAGGCGCGCCCGAACTTCGTGCCGACGCCCGGTTCAACAAGGATTCGGTTTCCATTGCGTCGAGCTACGACGTCGGCCTGGACTGGATTTCCATCGTCTTCGAAGCGCCGCCCCAGTCTTGCAACAACGTGGAAATCGGCGCCTATCAGGATCGCTTCGTCTGGTCGATGCGCGCCGTTCCCGGCGTATTGTCGGTCGTTTCATTTTCGTCGTTGCTGCGGCAATACAACGAGGGGTACAACGAAGGCAATCCAAAGATGTCCGCGATCCCCATCGACCCGGACAACTATTCGTCGTTGGCCGGCGAGGTGGCCCGCACCCCGGGCGTCATGCGCAAGGACTGCAGCATGACCGCGGTGAACATCTATCTGGCAGACCACAAGGCGACCACGATCAATCAGGTCATCAATGCCGCGAAGCATTTTCGCGATACGAACACGCTGCCTGGCGTGAAGATCCGGCTTGCGTCCGGAAACGCCGGTGTCCTGGCCGCGGTCAACGACGAAATCGAGCGCAGCGAACTGCCGATGATGCTTTACGTCTATGCGACCATCGTCTTGCTCGTTCTCCTCACGTACCGCGACCTGCGCGCTGTCCTCGCATGCTGCCTGCCGCTGACGATCGGCACCTTCATCGGATACTGGTTCATGAAGGAGTTGCAGATCGGCCTGACCGTCGCCACGTTACCCGTGATGGTGCTGGCCGTTGGCATCGGCGTCGACTATGCGTTCTACATCTACAACCGCCTGCAGCTGCATCTCGCCAACGGCGTCGGAATCGTCAAGGCGCTCGAGCAATCGATCCTGGAGATCGGGACGGCAACCATCTTTACAGCGATCACGCTCGCGATCGGCGTCGCCACCTGGTCATTCTCCGAGCTGAAGTTTCAGGCGGATATGGGCAAGCTGCTGGCCTTCATGTTCATCGTCAATATGGTCATGGCCATGACTGTTCTGCCGGCCTTCGCCGTCTGGCTCGAGCGCATCTTCCCGAGACGGCGGCCCGCGCGCGCACCTGGCCTGCTGGCACATTGAAGAAGAGGATTCCATGACTATGTATCGTAAGGTTCTCTCCATTTCGGCAGGTATCGTCATCTTAGGAACGCTGCTGGGCGGCATGCAAAGCGCGGTCTCCGCACCCGAACTCAGGCCCGTTCCGGCCGTCCTGTCCGGCATTGCGACCCAGTCGCCCGTGCTGGATGCAACGTGGGCAGGCCAGCGGGTGGTGAGTGTCGGCGCGAACGGCATCATTCTTCTGTCCGACAACCGCGGTGCGACGTACCGTCAGGCCAAGTCTGTCCCCGTGAGCTCGACGCTGACGTCTGTCAGTTTCATCGACGCCAACACAGGTTGGGCAGTCGGCCACTGGGGTGCCATTCTCAAGACCACCGACGGCGGCGAGACATGGAAGATACAGCGGCTCTCGACGACCGAGGATCGCCCCCTGTTCAGCGTTCACTTCCTTGATGCCAACCATGGCGTGGCCGTTGGACTCTGGTCGCTGATCCTTGTCACCGATGACGGCGGCAAGACCTGGACAAAAAAAGAAGCCGTCCTTCCGAATGGCAAGAAGTCGGACCTGAATCTGTTCGGCATTTTTTCAAACAGCAACGGCGACATTTTTGCTACGGCCGAGAAGGGGCGGCTCTTTATTTCCAAGGACAAGGGCAACACGTGGGATAGCACGGAGACCGGTTACAAGGGGTCGTTCTGGTGCGGTGTGGCACTCCCCAATGGTGTGCTTCTGGTCGGAGGGTTGCGCGGTACGTTGATGCGAAGCGAAGACAACGGCCATACCTGGTCACGCGCGACGCTCGACACCAAGAATTCCATTACCTCGCTTGCGTCCAGAGGCTCCACGGTATTGGCGGTCGGTGTCGACGGGTTACAGGCTCAAAGCGCCGACGATGGAAAGACGTTCCAGCAACTGCACACCGGGACCGGGACGACGTACACAGCGGCCCTCCCCTCGCCTGGCGACAAGTGGCTGATTTTTTCTCGTGACGGGGTCGTCGCACAGTAACTGACCGGTGTCCGACACGTGCAGCGGGCCGTGAATCTGAAACACGGCTCGCTGCCTCGAAGCCGTCCTGACCCAAGACGGATTGGGCAGCCGTAGAGCGATCGAGCTCCCGTGTCGTGGGGCGAGAAGAACGCGATGAAGAAGCGGCATACAGACGAAATGTCCATCCGCATCCCGCGGAAAACCGGGAACCCAGAGATCACATTCAATGACCTGTGCGAACGCCGCAACGCCTCGGAGCAGGCGATCTGCCGATAGCGCACCAGACTCGACGGCATGCCGACTCACCGAACAGCAGATTCGGACAACGAGCGCCGCCCGCTCCCGTCAGCCGGGTTTTCGAAGACGATAGCCGACGCCGTGCGCGCTTTCCAGGATGCCCGACGCCCCTGAGGCCATCAGCTTTCTGCGCAGCCGGCTCATGTGACTGTCGACAGTGCGTGTAGATGCACCTACGTCCGTCATGCACGCGTTGAGCAATTCGATGCGTGTAAATGCACGATTCGGCAGCTTGGCCATGTGAGCCAGCAGGCGAAATTCGACGAGTGTGACGGAAACGGGCGCTTCACCGGTGGACGTTCTCACGCATGCCATATAGCTTTCCGTGTCGATCTCGAGCATTCCAACCCGGAGACGGCGCGCAGGGGCGAGCGCACCGGAGCGGCGAAGAATCGTGAGCAATCGCGCGACGAGCACTTCCTGGTTGAACGGCGTGACAATGTAATCGTCGGCGCCGGCATGCAGTGTCCGCAACCGCTCGCTGTCCAGATCACATTCCGACACGACAATGATGGGAGTATCGCTTTGCCGTCGAAGCGTGGCGAGCATTTCCACGGTATCCGCGCGCAGCTCACGAACGTCGAAAATAACCAGATCAGGCTTCAGGTTCAATTGCGTCGCAAGCAGGGCCTGAGAGGCATGGGTCCGAAATGTACGAAACCCGTTGCGAGTCAGGCAGATGTCGAGCATCGACGACATTTCCGGCGCGTCATCCGCGATGAGTATCAGCGCGTGCATGATTGAATTTACGGGTCATTGCCGTTTGTGCGCGTGAATACCTGCCGGACAGCGTTCAGGTGCCGGACAGGATTCAAGGTTCGCAGGCATGACTCGACGTGTTGAAGACGGCGCTCGGCATCGCGCGCGCTGAGGCCATTGCGATAGAGGCAGGGGAGGAAGATTTCCTGCGCCCGCACCGGCCCGATGTCGAACAAGGTCGATCGACTGACTGGTTCGTTTTTTGCTGCGGCTCGTCGCCGCGAAGCGAGCACCGGCCGTTCTCCGGTTGTTGGCGCGCGTAGGTCACCGCCCGACAGCTCGACCGCAGGTGGCGACATCTGTTGCCTCGTGCTCGCCTTGCCCTTCAAAGAGCAAGGATGCTTTCATGAACGGTGGTTGGCCGCGTCACCAGACCTCACGGCTCACGCGCTCGACGCCAGAAAGCTCGCGGTGCCCCGGAGAGCGTCCAGTGAGCCCCGGCCGGCAGCGGACATTGCGACGCATATCATGCTCGCAGCGTCCGTGTACGATCGAGGCCTTTGCGCCGACGAATGCCGGCGCGGGAAAGGATCGGTCAAACCACGATTCCGGCTTTCACGCCTGCATCGCAGCCGGGAATCGCGAAATCCTCCGAATCAGATCCGAGGCTTTCTCTCCAATCATGATCGTTGGCGCGTTCGTGTTTGCACCAACCAACGTCGGCATGATCGAGGCGTCAACCACACGCAAGCCTTCCGTCCCCCGTACGCGCAATTGCGCGTCGACGACGGCGAGCTCGTCGTTCCCCATACGACACGTTCCTACCGGGTGATAAACGGTGTCGGTCCGCTCGCGCAACAACGCACGAATGTCTTCGTCGGATCGCGACCGAGACTCAAGCAGATCCTCCGTCACGAACGCCGAGATGGCCGGCGCCGCCATCAACCGCCGGGTCAACTTGTATCCCTCGACCAGGACATCAAGGTCATCCGCGTGCTCGAGGAATGCCGGGTCGATCAACGGCGCATCAAGCGGATCCGCGCTTCGCAGCTTGACCGAGCCACGGCTTTTCGGCCTCAACAGGCACACGTGACAGGAAATGCCATGTCCGAGCTGCAACTTTCTCCCGTGATCGTTGACGGGACCCACGACAAAGTGCATCTGCACGTCCGGCCGCTCCAGATCGGGACGCGTCTTCAGGAAGGCGCCGCCTTCGGCAAAGTTGGTTGTCATGGTACCGCGCCGTGACGCCCGATATTGCCTGATGTCGCGCAGCGTCTTGATCCCGCCGCGTACCGATACGCCGAGCGCATCCAGGCTATTCGTCTTGTAGCTGACGACGAAGTCCGGATGATCCTGCAAGTTCTCTCCAACGCCAGGGAGATCGGCTACGACCTCGATCCCGTGACGCTGGAGTTCGTCCCTCGGACCGACGCCGGACAACATCAGCAACTGAGGCGATTGAAGGGCACCCGCGGAAAGGATCACCTCTTTTTTTGCCCAAACCGTCTCGACAGTTCCCGCACGCGTGACTTCGACACCAACGGCCCTTCTACCGTCAAACACAATGCGCCTGACCTGCGCATGGGTCTCCACCGTCAGATTGTCGCGGGCTTTCATATGCGGAAAAAGATAGGCACGTGCAGCACTGCAGCGCTCGCCATCCTTCTGGGTCACCTGGTAGATGCCGACCCCTTCCTGCTCCGCACCGTTGAAATCGTCCGTGATGGGCAAGCCGCACTGTCGTGCGGCATCCAGCCACCGTGCCTGAAACGGATTGCCTGTCCTCAGATCACTGACCCAAAGCGGGCCGCCGCGCCCGTGCCATTCATTGCCAAGACGCTCGTTATGCTCGCTTCGCTTGAAATAGGGGAAGACGTCGCGCCAGGCCCAGCCTTCGTTGCCGAGCGCGGCCCAATCGTCGTAATCGGCATGATGGCCACGCGTGTACACCATCGCATTGATCGCAGACGATCCGCCCAACGTCTTGCCACGCGGCTGGTAGCCGCGCCGTCCCAGCAGCCCCTTCTGGGGAACGGTCTCGAACGCCCAGTTGTTCAGCCGGGACGGGACCATCAGCACCAAGGCGGCCGGTACGTTGACTGGCCATCCATCGCCGGTGCCGCCGGCTTCGAAGAGGCACAGCGTCACATCAGGGTCTTCGGTCAAACGCGAAGCCAGCACACTGCCTGCCGAGCCGCCGCCTACAACAAGATAATCGAATGAATTCTTCACGGGTCTGTGTCCTGGATAGGTGCTTGAGCGCTTCACAAGCAACTACCTGATGCATCGATTCCGCCACTCGCGTCGCAGCCCCACCGAGCCGTCGCGCAATCGGCTTCATTCCGTCATGCATCAGAACTGTGTGGCCGCATCGGCAACGTTGGAGGTCATCCATCGAGCCGCATGCGGCCACGAAATGGCGGAAAGCAAGATCAAGTCGCTACCGCCAACGTATCAATGGTGCTGCGCGCTGCCGAGTACCTTTCGAAAAATCGCGAGCCCCTTCTCGATCGACGCCTGGGCGCCCGGCGAGATCGCCCCCATGTCGAAGAACCCGTGAAGCATGCCATCGCACCTGATCGTTTCGACCTTGACGCCGCTTGCGTGGAGCAAGCGTCCATAGGCTTCTCCCTCGTCGCGCAGCGGATCGAATTCCGCGGTAACGATGACCGCAGGCGGCAACCCGGCAAAGTCCTTCGCAAGGATCGGGGCCAGTCGCGCATCCTCCCGGTCGGTATCGTCAAGCACGTAATGTCGATCAAACCACGCGATCGTCTCGAGATCGAGCAGGTAGCCTTCACCGTTTTCCTTGAAGGAAGGAAAGCCGGAGCGGTCTTGTGCCACAGCGGGGTAGATCAGGAACTGGGCGGAAAGCGAAATTCCCTCGACGTGCAGTTGCTGGGTCACGACGGCCGCGAGATTGCCGCCGGCGCTATCTCCGGCCACTGCCACTACGTCGTTTCCGCCCAACTCACCCGCGTTCGCGATCACCCATTTGGTCGCGGCAATCGCGTCGTCGGCCGCGGCCGGATACGGATGCTCGGGAGCCAGCCGGTAATCCACCGAGACGACTACCGCATTCGCGCCACGAGCCAGCTCTCGACAAATGTTGTCATGAGTATCCAGATCGCCAATGACAAACCCGCCGCCGTGAAGATAAACGACCGTCGGCAGATGACGCTCCCGGGTCGGACGATAGAGCCTCGCCCGCAGCGATCCAGTCGCGCCGGGGACGGTCAGGTCTTCCACGCTGTGCATGGCGACAACTGCATCTGGTGCACGAACGGCGCGTGCCAGATGCTGCATCAATACGCGCGCCTCTTCCGGGGTTGACTGCGGCAATGGTTTCGCGCCGGACCCGGCAAAGGATTCGAGAAAACCAGCGAGGTGCAAATCGAGTGCCATAACATCACCTTGTAATCGAACGTTGCTCGGAGATCAGCGATACACGAGGACTTCGGAATCCGGGCTCAATTCCGGAATGCTCTTGCGCTCCTCCTCATACTCGAAGTGGTGCTGCCACGGCATACGATCACCACGCGAATGCATCTGGTGTTGCGACCGCATGACGTACCCGGCATTGAAGTTGGTCGGGTCCGTCCACGGCAGCCGCTGCATGTCGGCGTCTTCGGCTCGCAGGCACGGCTCCACCGTCTTCGCACCGACCTTTTCCATATGCGCAAGTACACGGCAAGTGAATTCGCAGACCAGATCGGCACGGAGCGTCCAGCTCGAACGGTAGTAGCCGTAGATGAACGCCATGTTCGGGATACCCTCGATCATCATTCCTCGATACGAGACCCGCTTGGTCATGTCGACCGGATCTCCATCGAGCTGAAATGCGATCTGGCCGAAAGCGCTCATGTCGAAGCCGGTCGCCGTCACGACGATGTCCGCCTGCAGGTGCTCGCCCGACGCCAACGTAATGCCGCTTTCGTCGAACGATTCGATGGTGTCCGTCACGACGGATGCTTTCCCGTCCCGGATGGCCGTGAAGAGGTCTCCCTCGGGGACTGCGGCCACTCTCTGCTGCCACGGGCGATAGCTGGGATTGAAGTGCTTGTCGACGTCAAAACCCTCCGGCAGCTGTTGCCGGGTCTCGTTGATCAGCCAGTCGCGAACCGCGTCCGGATTCGCTGCGGCAAGATTGATCAGGTCAAACGTCTGCTTCAGGTGCGCACGCCGCAAAATCTCCGACCGCCATTCTTCGGGAAGGCTGAGTTCACGAAGCGTAGCGTCCAGCTGGTGGGTCCACGGAACCGCCGTGAAGAACGTCGGCGACCGTTGGAGCATCGTCACATGCGCCGCGGTTCCGGCCATTGCCGGAATCAGCGTTGCGGCGGTCGCGCCCGAGCCGATCACGATCACACGCTTTCCGGCATAGTCGAGCGCTTCGGGCCAGTGCTGCGGATGAACGACCGTTCCCTTGTAACGATCGAATCCGTTCCACTTGGGCGTAAAGCCTTGACGATGATCGTAGTACCCGGCTCCCAACCACAAGAAGTCGGTGGTCATCGTGAAGCGTTCACCGGTATCGTTGCGCGATACCTCGATCGTCCAGCGCTTTTGTTCACTCGACCAGTTCACCGTTTGAACACGATGCCCATAGCGGATCTTCGAACCGAGGTCATATTCCTCGATGACCTCGCCCAGATAGCTGTGGATCTCATCTGCCGTGGCGATCGATCGGCCCTGCCACGGGCGGAATCCGAACGCGTACGTGTACAGGTCGCTGTCGGAACGCGCGCCGGGGTAACGATGGGTCCACCACGTACCGCCGAATCCATCCATTGCTTCCAGAATGGCTAGCGAGCGACCCGGCAAATGCATGCGGAGATGACAAGCGGCGTCGATTCCCGAGATTCCGGCCCCAATGATTAGTACGTCTACGTGCTCAGGAGAACACGAATCCGTTTGATTCTTAGCCATGAGATCCCTCCAATGACCAGTTATTGAAAATTCTCGTAACGCCGCACAACCAAGTCATACGACTTGGTCATTTGACTTCTAATTAAAGTAGATGCCCACAGGTGCATGCCAGCATCAACGCATTCAACCCAATGCGGACAACCCCAGGTGAGACCTGCTACGCACCAAGCTGACATGCACGCGGGTCATTGACGTACGTATCCCGGTTTGACCTGCCATCTCGAACATGATCATTTGACCAAGTCCCACGGTTCCCAGTCTTATGCAGTCAAGGGACAATTTGAATAAGGGGTTTCCATTACACCCGCGGTTGTGAAGGTCGCGATGCTCTGCATCGGTCATGTAACGTGCCGAATGCTACGTCGAGCCCGGCGCTCTACCTCGCCCCGTTGCCCTCACACAGCCCTCGATCCTGGCTGACTGGTAGCCACCCCGGACCAAGGCGTGAAGGCAAGGTGCCTCTCGAAACCGCAAGCAAACCTCGCGACGGACGCGTCCCGCCGCATCATTCCCGTGCTCGTTCGGGGACGTGCGATGGGGGTGGCTCGATCCTGAAGGCATCGGACGTTGAGGATGATGTCAGTCGTTCGGCACCCGCAACTCTCGCCGAAGGATCTTCCCGACGTTGCTCTTTGGCAGGGTGTCGCGAAACTCGATGCTTTTCGGTCGTTTATAGCCAGTCAGCTGCCCTTTGCAGAACGCCATCAAATCTTCGTCCGTCAGTTCCGGGTCTTTCCTGACCACGAACAGCTTGACGGCCTCTCCGGAATGCTCGTCGGGTACGCCGATGGCAGCGACTTCGTATACGCCGGGGTGTTTGACAACGACCTCTTCGATCTCGTTCGGGTAGACGTTGAAACCGGACACGAGGATCATGTCCTTCTTGCGGTCGACGATTCGCACGAAGCCGTCCGCGGAAATCGACGCAATGTCGCCCGATCTGAAGAAGCCGTCCTCGGTCATCACCTTCGACGTCTCGTCGGGTCGCTGCCAGTAGCCCGCCATCACCTGGGGACCACGAATGCACAACTCCCCTGCTTCTCCAGGCGGCAGTTCCTTGCCGTCGTCGTCCCGGATCGACACTTCGGTAGAGGGCAACGGCAAGCCGATCGTGCCATTGAATTCACCGCGGGCAACGGGATTGATCGTGACGCATGGCGACGTCTCGGACAGCCCGTATCCTTCGATAATCGGCGCGCCGGTCATCTCCTTCCAGCGCTTTGCGACCGCCTCTTGAGTGGCCATTCCGCCGCCGTTGGCCAGCAGCAGATTGGAGAAATCTAGGCGCGAGAACTCGGGATGATGGAGCATCGCGTTATAGAGCGTGTTCACTCCCGGAAAGCTCGTGATCTTGTATCCGGCAAGCGACTCGATCATCCCGCCGATGTCACGCGGATTGGGAACCAGTACACAAAGCCCGCCCGTGTGCATCGTCAACAGACAGCAAACGTTGAGCGCAAAGATGTGATAGATCGGAAGTGCCGCTACCGTGATGAACTGCGTCACGTCAGGACGCCAACCTCGGGCTGGCTTGAGCCAGACGTCCGTCTGCAATACATTCGCGACAATGTTCCGATGCAACAGCGTCGCCCCTTTCGACACACCGGTTGTCCCCCCCGTATATTGGAGAAAGGCAACATCATCCGGTGACTGGCAAGGCGGCACGAATTTGCTCCGACGCCCCTCCGCAATCGCGTCGTCAAATGTCGTATATGCGCTCGGGATCTGCCCCACGGTAGAAGCGTTGTCCTGCGTGGCAACCAGAACATGCTTCACCTGCGTTTGCGTAATGATTCCGTCCAGCGTTGCAGCGCAACTGTCGAGTATGACGATCGCTTCCGCGCCGCTGTCGTTCAACTGATGTTTCAACTCGCGGGGGGTATAAAGCGGATTGACGTTGACGACAACGTAGCCGGCGCGCAGGACTGCACAGATCGAGATCGGGTAGTGCAACATATTCGGCATCATGATGGCGACGCGCGCACCACGCTCGAGCCCCCGTGATTGCAGCCACGCGGCCAGTGAGCGCGACATCCTGTCGAGCTCACCATACGTCATCCGCGTTCCATTACACGCAAACGCGAGACTTTTCCGAAACTTGCCGAAGCTTGCGTCGATCAACTCGCTAACGGATCGATACGCGCTGGAATCAATCTCTGCTGGAACCTCTGGCGGATAGGAAGCAAGCCAAATCTTTTCCATACCCAATCTCCTCTGTCCTGTTTGAATAATCGCGCGACGCCAGTCCGCTCGTCACGCTCGTAGCGAGCCGGAGCGCCTTGAACTACGCGAGAATGATTTCTGGAAAACGCGTCGCAAGCATCGTCGTCCAAACGTCAATGCACCAGCCCGAGCAAAGGTCAAAGCGTCAAACACTGACGCGGTCTTTTTCGGCAAGTCGCCGAACAAAGGCAGCGGCGCGTTCCAGCAGATATCTCGCTGTCGCGATATTGCGGGCCGCGGTAACGATGCCGTGATGATGCCCCGGCAGATGGTGATGCTCGACTTCGCTCCCGGCGCGTGCCGCGCACGACGCGTAAGCAACGCCCTCGTCGCATAGCGGGTCGAGCCCCACCGTTGCAATGAACATCGGCGGCTGCGGCCGGCCCTCTGCATGCAACAGCGGGGACAGGCGCGGAAGATCGAGCGGCGTACCGGCAGGCACGTAGTGGTCGCGGAACCAGAGCATCGATTCGGCTACGAGCGGAAATCCACCTTGAACACGTTGATATGACGGGAGCGACGCAGTCAGGTCCGTCACCGGATAAAACAGGATCTGTCCGACGATCGAGGATCCCGTCGTCGATGCTGCATTGGCGATGATGGTCGCCATATTGCCGCCGGCGCTGTCGCCCGCCAGAACCACGCGAGACGCGTTGATGGAGAGCGCTGGAGCGTTCGTGACCAGATAGTCCAATGCCCGCTCGCAGTCTTCGAGCGGGACCGGCCACCGGTGCTCCGGCGATCGCCGGTACTCCACCGATGCGACCGGGCACCCACTATGCCGTGCGAGATAACGGCAAATGCCGTCGTGCGTGTCCACGCTCCCGATCACCCACCCGCCTCCGTGAATGAAGACGACCAGCGGATTGTCCTCGGCGTGATCCCCATTGTGTGGACGATAGAGCCGCACCCGAATGCTGCCGCCCGTTACGGGAACACCTATATCGTCATGATCAACAGCCTCGTCACCCGTGATGCCGTTCAGTTCGCAGGCACGCACGAAGTTCACACGAGACTGGTCCACGGAAAAGCTGCCGTAGTGCCGTCCACCCAGTTCGCGGAACGCCCGAACGGCGTCCCGCGCATCTTCAGCAACCTCCGTCAGCGGCAACCAGAGCACTGATGTCATGCGCATCCCCGCTCAGATCGTGCCGAACACGCTTTGATCCCATTGCGTCGCGGCGCGGTATTCGTCCACTGTGCCTGGCCAGTTGTTGATCACCTTGCCCTGCGCGTTCTTGTACCAACTCGAGCAGCCTGCGGAAAATGCCGAGCCGGCCATCGCTGACTGCAGCCCGCTGTTGTATTCGTCAAACACGGCCCTATCGACGTCGACTGCCTTGACGCCGGTCGCAGCCATGCCACCGATCGCGTCGATGATGTAGTTTTGCTGAATCTCGAGCATCGACACGATGGAGTTGTGGTTCAGGTTCGTGTTCGGCCCATACAACATGAACATGTTGGGAAAGCCTGGCACCGTGATGCCCAGATAGGCCTCCGGGCCATCTTTCCAGGCCTGCGCCAACGTGCAATCCGCCCCGCGAACCTGCAAGCTACCCTGGAATGCCTGACTCTCGAATCCCGTTCCGAACACGATCACGTCAAACGGGAGAACTCGGCCGTCCCTGGTCACGATACCGTCCTCGACAACCGCCTCTACGCCCGCCGTTTCCAACGCGACGTTGTCGCGCACGAGCGCCGGATAGTAGTCGTCCGATCGCAGAATGCGTTTGCACGCGTATTCATAGTCCGGCGTCAGCTGCTGGCGCAGGGCCGGGTCGGACACCTGCCGATGAAGGTGTGCCAAAGCCAGACTCTTGCCTTCCATCTGTGCGTTGGAACCCATCCGTGTGCGCTCGAACCCGGATTCACGGAAAGCGTGCAGCGATTTCCGGCTTTCTTCGAACAGATGGGGCTCGCTCTCGTACGTATCGAGCTGCTCCATCGAGAAGATGATCTGGTTGCGCGGCATGATCCAGTTTGCGCTTCGCTGGAACACCGTAAGTTGCGCGACCTTCGGCGCGATGGCCGGCACATACTGCACGGCGCTAGCGGCATTTCCAACGCTCGCCACACGCTTGCCACTCAGATCCACATCGTGCCGCCATTCCGCGGAGTGGAAATAGTCTCCCTTGAAACCCTCCAAGCCGCGAACCGCGGGAATCATCGGACGGTTTAGTTGCCCCCACGCCGGCACGAAGAAACGGGAGGTCAATCGCGAACCGTCGTCCAGCTCGAACCGCCAGAGGCTTGCGCCTGCATCCCATTCAGCGCTCCGAATCTCGCAGTTGAACCGCAGGTGTTCTGTCAAGCCGAACCGCATGGCAAGCGATTTCAGATAATTGAGCAGTTCGTTCCTGCCGGCATACATGGCGCTTACGCGCAAATGCGGATGGAAGCTGTAGCAATACAGGTGCGATTCGGTATCGCATGCTGCGCCGGGATACGAATTGTCAAGCCAAACGCCGCCGAGTCCGGGACGTTTCTCCAACACGACAAAGTCGTCGATGCCCGCGATCTTCATGCGAGCAGCCATTCCGAGGCCTCCAAAGCCCGCACCCAAAATGACGACCTCGTGGTGCTCAATCCTTTCTACATTGTTCACGGTGCACTCTCTATATTAACGTTACGGCGACTACGGATTTGCCTGTGTCGGTTCAATAGGCCTGTTCATACAAGCGCAATGCGTCGGAATCCGTGACAACGACCGGATTGTTCAACAGCAGGCGCTGCTGCTTCATGGCATCTGCCGCCAGGATCGGCAGGCTCGAACGCGTGACGCCCGCGTCGCGGAGACGACGCGGCGCGCCGGACCGGTCCATCAGGTCATCCATGAATCCGATGAACGCGGCCGTGCGTTCCGTGGCGTCGCCTTTTCCACCCGCGCCTACGAGATCTGCCAGTTCCGCATATTGCGAAGCTGCCGCCTGCGCGTTGAAACGCAGCACGGGCGCAAGCATCAATGCGTTGGACAAACCATGCGGGATATGAAAGTGGCCGCCCAATGGATAGGCCAGCGCATGAACGGCAGCCACCGGAGCATTGGCGAAGGCTTGTCCCGCCAGGGTTGCGCCCAGCAGCATTGCCTCTCGCGCGCGCCGGTCGTTGCCATCTTCGCAAGCCGGGACCAGGTTGTTCGCCAGCAATCGCAGTGCCTCACGCGCAAGGGCGTCGGAAATGGCATTCTTCTTGTGCTTGCTGGTATATGCCTCGATGGCGTGGACCATCGCGTCGATGCCGGTTGCAGCGGTATGACTGCGTGGCAGACCGACAGTGAGTTCAGCGTCCAGGATCACTCTGTCGGCATACAGTTGACGGGCGACGATTCCCATTTTGTTTGTTTCGTTAACCGAAACGATGGAAATATTGGTGACTTCCGACCCAGTGCCGGCCGTCGTCGGGATTTGCACCAATGGCAGGCGCTCGCCGTGAACGTTGCCAATTCCGTACATTTCCGCGAGAGATTGCTGCGAGACGGCAAGGACGGCGGCCAGCTTTGCAATGTCCATCGATGAGCCGCCGCCCAAGCCGATGACGACATCCACCTCTGCACTGCGTGCGACCTCAACGCACCGCGATACCACGATCTCCGGCGGATCGGCCACGACCTCGTCAAAAACCGCCGCACGAAATCCGGCGGCTGCCAACGATGCTTTCGCCGGCTCCAGCACGCCGGCCTCGTGCAACCCTGCGTCCGTGACGATCAGCACATTGCGGCGATCCGTCCATGCCGCCATCACTTGACCCAGGCGGCGCACACAGCCCCATTCCTGGAGAATCGACGGGACCGTTTCGAAGAGCATCGACTGCGGGGACATTTCCATTGACATTTCCTTGATGCCGACGTCGCCGTCAGACCTGGGTACACATGTATTTGATTTCCAGATATTCGTCGATTCCGTAACGGGAACCCTCTCGGCCAAGGCCGGATTGCTTTACCCCGCCGAACGGCGCGACCTCGTTGGAAATCACCCCGGTATTCAGGCCGACCATGCCGTACTCGAGTGCCTCGCCCACACGCCAGATGCGGCCGTGGTCGCGTGTATAGAGATAGGCCGCCAGCCCGTACTCGGTGTCATTGGCCATCGCAATCGCCTGAGCCTCATCCTCGAAGCGGAATACCGGACCGACGGGCCCGAAGAGTTCCTCACGCGCGACACGCATGGCCGGCGTCGCATCGGCAATAACGGTCGGCTCGAAGAACGTGCCTCCAAGCGGATGGCGTTTCCCGCCAGTGACGATTCGGGCGCCCTTGCCTACCGCATCGTCGATCAGCTGATCCAGATGGTCGCAGGCGGACGGCTGGATCAGCGGCCCCTGCTGCGCCCCCGGTTCCATGCCGTTTCCTACCTTGAGCGCCTGAACTCGCCGGGCGAGCGCGTCGACGAAGCGGTCATGAATTCCAGCCTGGACAAGAAAGCGATTGGCGCAAACGCAGGTCTGGCCGCTATTTCGGTACTTTGACGCCATCGCGCCTTCAATTGCCGCGTCGAGATCCGCATCGTCGAACACGATGAAAGGTGCGTTGCCGCCGAGTTCGAGAGAAAGCCGCTTGATCGTCCCGGACGACTGGCTCATGAGCACGCGACCGACTTCGGTCGAACCGGTAAACGAAAGCTTGCGCACGATCGGGCTGGCCGTGAGGACCGCTCCGATCTCGCGCGACGGGCCACACACCACTTGAAGTACACCGGCCGGAATACCCGCTCGCTCGGCCAGCACGGCTAGCGCAAGCGCCGTCAGCGGAGTCAGGTCCGCCGGGCGCACGATGATGGAACAGCCGGCAGCCAACGCTGGAGCCACCTTGCGCGTAATCATCGCGGCGGGAAAATTCCACGGCGTAATTGCTGCGCAAACGCCGATCGGCTGACGAATGACGAGGATGCGCTTGTCGGCTTGCGGGTGAGGCATGACGTCGCCGTATACGCGTTTCGCTTCTTCGGCGAACCACTCCACGAAGGAAGCGGCATACATGATCTCGCCGCGGGCCTCCGCGAGAGGCTTGCCCTGCTCCGACGTCATGATGAATGCGAGGTCGTCTGCATTCTCAATGATCAAGTCATACCATGCGCGCAGGATCCTCGCCCGCTCGTGGCTGGTCCTTTTACGCCAGGCTTCTTGTGCTGAAGCCGACGATGCAATTGCCTTCTCCACCTCTGCAGCGCCGAGGCTGGCCACGCGCGCCAGAATCTCGCCGGTGGCCGGATTCGTCACGGGAAACGAACGACCATCCGCGCCCCCCGTCCATCCCGACGCAAGCCAGGTGCGCGTCTCCAGCAAGGAGGCGTCTCGCAGTCGGGCGCTCAGCGCCGAAGATACAGTCGCTTGGTTCATTCTTTCGCACTCTGTGTAGTGAAATTCAATCGCGCCGGCGAAATACTGTTCCGACGCCAAATGCAAAACGACTTCTCTCGTTGAAGAAGCCTCGTGCGACGCCCCTGCAGGTGGCTCGCGCAATTTCGCCGCCGCCCCTCGGTTTCCGCTGAACATTGCGCAGCATGAAAACGTCCGCCTCTGAACGCGAGATATCCGAGTTTGAGATAGACTACGCGCCATTGGTCAATTGACATGGTCATTTGACCACAACCAGAAATTGGCGGCAACTTGGTAGTTGCACGGGGCTGCGACGCGAGAACCGTCGACGCCAGACTCGAACCAAAAATGCGGGCCGTTGGCGCCTTCATCTCAAGGAATCCACATGAAAATGCAGAAGCGATGCAGCTACAGTGCCGTGTGCGCGCTGGTGGCGGCGATGCTGGCGGGCTGCGGGCCCTCCGAACAGCAGGCTGCCGCGCCAGCCACCCCGGTGGCGGCAATGACGCTGGCAGCCTCCTCCCTCGACCTGACCGAAGACCTGCCCGGCCGCATCGCGGCCGTCCGGATCGCCGAGATCCGGCCGCAGGTCAGCGGCATCGTGCAGCGACGGCTGTTCGAACAGGGCACGGAAGTGCGTGCGGGCCAGCCGCTGTTCCAGATCAACCCGGCCCCGTTCAAGGCCGATATGGACACGGCCGCGGCGGCCCTGCAACGCGCACAAGCCGCGCTCGAACGGGCCAGGGTGCAGACCACGCGGCTCAAGCCGCTGGTCGAGGCCGACGCAATCAGCCGGCAGGTCTACGACGATTCAGTGTCACAACGCGACCAGGCCGCCGCCGACGTCGCGCAGGCGCGCGCGACGCTCGCACGACGCCAGCTCGACCTGAAGTTCGCGACCGTCGAGGCGCCGATCGCGGGCCGCATCGATCAGGCCCTCGTGACCGAGGGTGCGCTGGTTGCGAGCAGCGACAGCCAGCCGATGGCACGCATCCAGCAGATCGACCAGGTCTACGTGGACGTGCGCCAGCCGGCCGCGTCGCTCGAATCGCTGCGCGGCGCGCTCACGGCGCAGCCGGACACCGCGGGCAACGGGCTGCCGGTCGACGTGCTGCGCGACGACGACTCGCGCTATGACGTAAAGGGCCGCATGCTGTTCTCGGGTGTCAACGTCGACCCGGGTACCGGCGACGTGCTGCTGCGCGTGCTGGTCGACAACCCGAAGCGCGAGCTGCTGCCGGGCATGTACGTGCGAGCCCGCATCCCGCGTGGGCACTACGACAACGCGCTGACCGTGCCGCAACAGGCAATCGTCCGCGCGGGCGGCAAGCCGCAGGTCTGGGTGCTCGACGCGAAGAGCCAGGCGCATCTGAAGTCCGTGGAAGTGGGCGAGCTGACGAACCGCAGCTACCGCATCAAGTCGGGTCTGCAGGCGGGCCAGAAGGTCGTCGTCGAAGGCATGGAGCGCCTGAGCGACGGCGCGACCGTGACGGCGACCGCATGGAAGGCGCCTGAAGCGGTCAAGACCGCTTCCTCGCACTGAGTCACGGGGAGCCTCCAGTCATGTCCCAATTCTTCATCCGGCGCCCGGTCTTCGCGTGGGTGATCGCCCTCTTCATCATCCTGCTGGGCCTGATCGCCATCCCCGAATTGCCGGTTGCGCGCTATCCGTCGGTCGCGCCGCCGACCGTCACCATTACCGCCACCTACCCGGGCGCCACGCCGCAGACGATGAGCGACAGCGTGCTGAGCCTCATCGAGCGCGAGCTGTCCGGCGTGCGAAACCTGCTGTACTTCGAATCGTCGGCGGATACTTCCGGCCAGGCACAGATCACCGCGACCTTCAAGCCCGGCACCGATTCGGCGATGGCCCAGGTCGAAGTGCAGAACAAGCTCAAGTCGGTCGAGCCGCGCCTGCCCCCCGTCGTGCGGCAAAACGGCGTGATCGTGGAGTCAGCCGCCACGGGCTTCCTGTTGTTCGTCGGCCTGAAGTCGGACAGCGGCCGCTACGATCAAAATGCGCTTGCCGACTACATGGCGCGCAACGTCGTCGAGGACCTGCGACGTGTCGAAGGCGTCGGCAAGGTGCAACTGTTCGGCTCCGAACAGGCCATGCGCATCTGGGTCGATCCGCAGAAGCTGATCACCTACGGCCTGTCGATGAACGACCTGACGACGGCCGTCAGCCAGCAGAACGTGCAGATCGCCCCGGGCAGCCTCGGTGCGGCGCCCACGCTGCCGGGCCAGCGCGTGACGGTGCCGCTCACCGCGCAAGGCCAGCTCACGACGCCGGAGCAGTTCGCGAAGATCGTGCTGCGCGCGAATGCGAACGGCTCGAAGGTCGTGCTCGGCGATGTCGCGCGGGTCGAACTCGGCCCGCAGACGTTCACCTTCGTCAACAGCGAGAACGGCAAACCCGCCACCTTCGCGGGCGTGCAGCTGGCGCCGGGGGCCAACGCTGTGAAGACTGCCGAGGCTGTGCGCGAGCAACTGGACATGATCGCCAAGACGATGCCGGCCGGCATGACCTACTCGATTCCGTTCGATACTGCCCCGTTCGTGAAGATCTCGATCGAGAAGGTGATTCACACGCTGCTCGAGGCGATGGTGCTCGTGTTCCTGGTGATGTATCTGTTCCTGCAGAACGTGCGCTACACGCTGATCCCGGCAATCGTCGCGCCGGTGGCGATGCTCGGCACCTTCACGGTCATGCTGATGACAGGCTTCTCGATCAACGTGCTGACGATGTTCGGCATGGTGCTCGCGATCGGCATCATCGTCGACGATGCGATCGTCGTCGTGGAAAACGTCGAGCGCCTGATGGTGGAAGAAGGCCTGTCGCCGAAGGACGCGACGATCAAGGCCATGAAGGAAATCACCGGCGCGATCATCGGCATCACGCTGGTGCTGACGGCCGTGTTCCTGCCGATGGCGATGTCGAGCGGTTCGGTCGGCGTGATCTATCAGCAGTTCACGCTGTCGATGGCCGTGTCGATCATGTTCTCGGCCCTGCTCGCACTGACGCTGACGCCGGCCCTGTGCGCGACGATGCTCAAGCCGGTCGAGCACGGGCACCACGAGAAGCGCGGCTTCTTCGGCTGGTTCAACCGCCGCTTCGACCGCCTCACGCAATGGTATGAAACGCGCGTCGGCCGGCTGGTCGGCCGCACCGGGCGCGTGATGCTGCTGTTCGTCGCGATTTCCGCCGCGCTGGTGTTCGGCTTCCGGATGCTGCCGTCGTCGTTCCTGCCCGAGGAAGACCAGGGCTACTTCATGACCGGCTTCCTGCTCCCGGCGGATTCGACCGTCGAGCGCACGGGTGACGTGGTCAAGACCCTCGAGAAGCACCTCGCGTCGCGTCCGGCGATCCAGTCGAGCATCTCGATCATCGGCTACGGCTTCTCCGGCCTCGGCTCGAATGCCGCACTGAACTACTCGGTGCTCAAGGACTGGAACAAACGCGGCGGTGCATCCACGATGGACGAAGCCATGCGCGCGCAGGCAGCGATGAGCGGCGTGACCGAAGGCACGGTCATGAGCCTGTTGCCGCCGGCGATCGACGGGCTGGGCACCAGCTCGGGTTTCACGATGCGCCTGCAGGATCGCGCCAACCAGGGCTATGCGGCGCTCAAGGCGGCTGAAACCAGGCTGCTCGAACTGGCCGCGCAAAGCAAGGTGGTGACCGGCGTCTATCCGGACAGCCTGCCGGCCGGCACGAGCGTGAAGCTGGACATCGACCGCGACAAGGCCGAAGCGCTCGGCGTGTCGTTCACGACCATCAGCGACACGCTGTCGGCCGCGATGGGCTCGACCTACGTGAACGACTTCCCGAACGCGGGCCGCATGCAGCAGGTGATCATCCAGGCCGATGCCCCGGCACGCATGCAGATCGAGAACGTGATGAAGCTCTACGTGCGCAACGCGACCGGCGGCATGGTGCCGCTGTCCGAAGTGGTGCGTCCGGTCTGGTCGGAAGCCCCGCTCCAGATGGTGCGCTTCCAGGGTTATCCGTCCGCGCGTATCTCCGGCGGTTCGGCCCCCGGCTACTCCAGCGGCGCGGCGATGGCCGAGATGGAGCGTCTGGCGGCGCAGTTGCCGCCGGGCTTCACGGTGGCCTGGACAGGCCAGTCGCTGCAGGAGCGCGAGTCGGCATCGCAGGCGCCGATGCTGATGGCGCTGTCGATGATCGTCGTGTTCCTGGTGCTCGCGGCGCTCTACGAGAGCTGGGCGATTCCGTTGTCGGTGATGCTGGTGGTGCCGCTCGGCCTGATCGGCGCACTCGGCGCGGTGATGCTGCGCGGGCTGCCGAACGACGTCTTCTTCAAGGTCGGGATGATCACCGTGATCGGCCTGTCGGCGAAGAACGCGATCCTGATCGTGGAATTCGCGAAGCAGCTGCGCGAGGAAGGCATGGGGCTGATCGAGGCGGCCGTGCGGTCGTCCAAGCTGCGCCTGCGTCCGATCCTGATGACGTCGCTCGCATTCGGGCTCGGCGTGGTGCCGCTCGTCATCGCCTCCGGCGCCAGCTCCGAGACGCAGCACGCGATCGGCACCGGCGTGCTGGGCGGCATGATCACCGCCACCGTGCTGGCCATTTTCTTCGTTCCGGTTTTCTTCGTGTTCGTGATGAGCATCCAGGAACGCATCTCGGCATGGCTGGCGTCCCGCAAGAAGCCCGCCGCCGTGACCCACGAACAACAAGGTTAAGGCCATGCGATCACTTATTCTTACCGTCGCGGTTTCCGCCGCCGTCGCGCTGTCGGCGTGCTCGATGGCGCCGAAGCTGGTCAGGCCCGAGATGCCGGTGCCGGCCGCCTATACGACCGCTGCCGCGGCCGACCAGCACGCGAACGCGGCCGATCTCGGCTGGCGCACGATGTTCGGCGACCGCCGCCTGCAGCGCCTGATCGAACTCGCGCTCGACAACAACCGCGACCTGCGTCTGGCCGCGCTGAATGTGCAGGCTGCCGAAGCGCAGTACGGCATCCAGCGCTCCGCGCGCCTGCCGTCGATCGACGCAGGCGCAAGCTTCACGCGCCAGCGCACGGCCGCCGACGCGCAATCGAACCCGCCGCTGCTCGAAAACACGCAGAACCAGTACGGCGTGAACGTCGGTGTCAGCGCGTTCGAGATCGACCTGTTCGGCCGCGTGAAGTCGCTGTCCGATGCGGCGTTCGCGCGCTACCTCGCGACCGATCACGGCCGCCGCGCGGTGCAGATCGCGCTCGTCGGCTCCGTGGCCAACGCGTACTTCGCCGAGCGCCTCGCACAGGAACAGCGCGCGCTGTCCGAACGCACGCTGAACGACTGGCGACAGTCGCTCGATCTCGCGCGCCGGCTCAAGCTCGCGGACCAGGCCAGCGGCGTGGACATCGCGCAGGCCGAAGGCCAGGTCGCGAGCGCCAGCGCCGATCTCGAGGCGCGTTCGCGCGCCGTCGAGCAGGCAAATAACGCGCTGCGGCTGCTGGTCGGCACCGACCTGCCGAAGAACCTGCCCGACCCGCTGTCGCTGGAACGCCAGCCGGTGATGACGCAACTGCCGGCCGGACTACCATCGGAATTGCTGTACCGCCGGCCGGACATCCAGCAGGCCGAGCAGAATCTCGTCGCGGCCAACGCCGATATCGGCGCGGCGCGCGCGGCATTCTTCCCGCGCCTGTCGCTGACCTCGTCGATCGGCTTCCTCAGCCCGGGGCTGGGCAGCCTGTTCGACGGCGGCCAGCGCGTGTGGAGCTTCGCGCCTCAGGTCACCGTCCCGATCTTCCAGGGCGGCCGGCTGCGCTCGGAGCTGAATCTTGCGGAAGTGCGCAAGTCCAGCGCGGTCGTCGAGTATGAACGCTCGATCCAGACCGCGTTCCGCGAAGTGGCCGACGGCCTCGCCGGGCGCGAGACCTTCAGCCGCCAGATCGACGCGCAAATCCGGGTCGTCAAAAGTGCCGAGCGCCGCACCGATCTCGTGAACCTGCGCTATCGCGCCGGCATCGAGGATCGGCTGGAACTGCTCGACTCGCAGCGACAGCTGTATGCCGCGCGCCAGGCCCTGCTGGATCTGCGCAACGCCGAACTGGGCAACGCGGTCGCGCTCTACAAGGCCCTCGGTGGCGGCTTGATCGACACCGACGTGCCTGCCGCCAGCAGCGTGGCCGACAACTGAGCCACGCATCGTCGCCGATCCGTCCGCGACGACCGGCAGCACGGCGAAGGCCGCCGGTGCCCGTACGGTGCCGGCGGTCCGCCGACGGATCACGCTCACGTCCGGCAAACCCGATGCATCCCTTGATACGCATTGCCGGACGATCCGGAGATCGCCGAAATACTCGACGCCTACCTCGCGCACGACGGTTTTCGCACTTGCCGCGTCGGGCACGGCCAGGCCGTACTCGACGTGGAGCCCGTGCTTGGGCCCGACCTGATCCTGCTCGACGTCAGGATGCCGCAGAAAGGTGGTTGGGAAGTCCTCGTCGAACTGCGCCGCCGGAGCGACACGCCGATCGCCATCATCACGGCGCTCGATCGCGAAATCGATCGTCTGCGGGGGCTGCGTTGCGGTGCGGACGACTCCATCACGACAAGCCGGTTCTCCCGACCAGGAACCACGTGCGGAACTCGCCCATGCCTTTCGCCGCGATCAAGCCACGCTCCTCGAAAACGAACGATTCATCCAGCATTGCACGCGTCGCATCCGTTACCTGCACGCGCCCGGCGACGCCCTGCGATTCCATCCTGCTCGCGAGATTGACGGCCGCACCCCACAGGTCGTAGATGAACTTGCGCTTGCCGATCACGCCGGCCACGACCTCGCCGCTGTTGATGCCGATTCGCAATTTCAGGTTGCAGCGTCTGACCTCGTTGAAACGGGCCAGCGCATCGATCATGTCGAGCGCCATGTGCGCGGCCCGCATCGCGTGGTCCGCGGCAGGAACGGGCAGGCCTGCGGCCGCCATGTACGCGTCGCCAATCGTCTTGATCTTCTCGAGACCGCGGTGGTCGGCGATCATGTCGAAGCCGGTAAAGATCTCATTGAGCATTTCGACGAGCTGCTCGGGACGCATGCCGGCCGAGAAGCCGGTGAAATCCACGATATCCGCGAACAGCACCGACACGTCGGCGAAGCGGTCCGCGATCACTTCCGGAAAACTCCCCGCGATGTCGTCGAGATGCGCCTTCAGCCGCTCGGCGATCGGAAAGGGCAGCATATTGAGCAGCAGCCGCTCGGACACCTTCTGCTCCGCCACGACCTTCGCATACAGGCTCTGCAGTTCGCCGCTCTGGCGGCGAATCAGCGCATGGCTCGCCTCCACTTCCCGCACCTTCTGCTCGAGCGCGTCACCGCGCTTGCGCAATTCCCGGTGCAGCAACCGCACCTCCAGCATGTTGTGAACCCGCATCAGCACTTCCGCCAGATCGAATGGTTTGCTGATGAAGTCTTTCGCGCCGACCTGCAGCGCGCGCAGCTTGTGAGCCGGCTGGGCAGTGATCACGATGACCGGGAGATAGCTGTCCGCCTCGAGCGACTTCAGGCTTTCCATGACCTGGAAACCGTCAGTGCCCGGCATCTGCAGATCCAGCAGGATCAGATCGTAACGATGCCTGCGATGAAGTTCATGGACTGCGGATGCATCCACCGTCGATTCGACGCGTGCATATCCTGCCCGACGCAGGATCTGCTCGAGAAGCAGGATATTGGCCTCCAGATCGTCGACGACCAGAATCCGGGCGTCGAGAATCGTTGACGAATCGATCATGGTTCGGGCCCTGACGACCTGTCCACACTATTTCCGCGCTGTTGCGAGCGCAATGGCTTCAGCAAGCGCATGCATGAAGGGGGCGATCTTGATCGGCTTGATCAGATAGCGGAAGAAACCCGCCGCCAGGCCTTGCTCGACGTCGTGCGGCATCGCATTCGAACTGAGCGCGACGACGGGAATGTCCGCCGTCTCGGGATACTTGCGCAACAGCTCGAGCGCTTCGATCCCGCTGATGTCGGGAAGGTTGATGTCCATCACGATCACCCGCGGCTGCGCACGGCGCGCCAGTTCCACGCCGAGCTGGCCCGTCGCGGCACCGATCATGCGCAGGTCCGCGCGCCGCCCGATCAGTTGCTCGACAAGCTTCAGGTTGGCCGAATTGTCCTCGATATACAGCACGGTATGCACGGGCGCCCCGGCTACATCGCTGCCAGTCGCGCCCGCGGCCGGCGTGTCGGACTGTGCGGCAAGTGTCGTCGCCATGTCCGGCGCAAGTGCCGAATCCAGTTCGATCCAGAAGACACTGCCCTTTCCCGGCGTACTGTCGACACCAATGCCGCCACCCATCAACTCCATCAGCCGCTTTGCGACCACCAGGCCAATGCCCGTGCCCTCTTCGGCGCCGGCTTCCTGCCCCAGGCGGTTGAACGGCTGGAAGAGCCCACCCACCTGCTCCGGAGACAAACCCGGACCCGTGTCACTGACGCTCACGCGAACCCGACCCGGCACGGGCGCACTGCAGGTGATGTCGACCGCGCCCGACGGACGGTTGTACTTGACCGCGTTCGACAACAGATTGATCAGGACTTGCTTGACGCGCGTGCGGTCGGCGCGGACATGGCATAGCGTCTCGACCTGCGGAAAGGTCACGCGAATACCCCGTTGCCGCGCCTGCGTCACAATCATCGAATCGCACTCTCGCAGGACGTCGCCCAGCGATACGGATTCGGGCGAGATTGCCACTTGCCCGGCGTCAATCTTCGCAAGATCGAGCACGTCGTTGATCAGTTCGAGCAGATGCCATCCTGCCCGCAGAATCTGGTCGATGCTCGCCTGTTGCGACGAGGTCGGCGGTGGAGAATCGGTCGCCATCAGTTGAGCGAACCCGAGGATCGCATTGAGCGGGCTGCGCAATTCGTGGCTCATGCTGGACAGGAAGTCCGATTTCGCGCGGTTAGCGCGCTCGGCCGCGGCCAGGGCTTGCTTGCGGTCCTCGATGTCGGTGACAGTGCCCACCCACTTCACGATATTGCCGTTCGCATCTTTCAACGGCGATGCACGTTCCAGGTGCCATCGATAGGTGCAATCGGACATTCGCCATATGCGCACTTCGTTTTCGTATTCAGTACCGCTCGCAATCGCGTTCTCCCAGTGCGCGATTGAGGATTCCACGTCATCCGGATGGATCGTCGACATCCAGTTCCACCCCTCCACTTGAGCAAACCCCAGCTCCGTATACATCTCGATCCGCCGGTTAACATAGTCGACTGAGCCATCTGGCCCGGCCGTCCATACGATATGGGGTATCGCATCTGCAAACGACCTGAAACGCCGCTCGATGTCGTCAACTTCGATTTCCGTACAAGAGCGATTCGCCGATACGGGCTGTTGTTTCATGATGCAACCCCAAATCAGACGCCGCAGCGACCGTGACGAAGCCACTGGAACCCGTGCGGACGGGTCTGGGCGTTTCCAAGGTCGGAAGCGGTCGTCTTACGACAATCGACAGCGAGTCCACCCGGGCACGATGTCGCATCGCGGCCCTCATCATCTCGCAAGCATCAACAATGCGCCGAATACGAGGCAGTGTGCAAGAGCGCGCGGCACCAGCCGCTGCTTCACTTCGTGTCGACGTCGGTGGAGTTAACCCTGTCGCTCCGGATACAGCGTCACACCAAGGTTGCTGAATCCATCGAGCGCCGGAGCCCGGCAAGCGAGCGGTATTTCAGCGCGCTACGGGGATGCTTCTCGTTGAAATGCTCGGACGCGATGGTCAAGTTGCGTGCCGCAATCGCGGCATCCGGCTTCGGCATGAAGGCGCCGTAGTCGCGCTTCATCGTCCTCACGCAGCTTTCGGCATCCCGTTACTTTGCGTGCTGTACACAGGCATGGCGATTGGCTTCAAGCCGACGGCCGCTGCGGACCGGCGCGGTGTGGACGGCATGACGCCGCAGTGCTTCGCGCTCAGGTGCGGCAAGATCCCATCCTGCCTACCATTCGGCAATGGTCACGTCGTATTCCTCGTCGTAGAAGGCGACGAGAAACTCCTCAGGCATCAGCCACGAGTCGACGCTCACCGTTTGCGTACCAATGTCAACATCGACTTTCGCGTCGGCATCGACGGTCTTCATCGCATGCTCGATCGTCGAACGATCGTCTGCGTGGATTTCAGTTTTCATCGAGAACTTCACTTTTCACCTCTCCAGTCAACAACGTTCCAACAATGCAGTTCCTCTCGGCTCGTAGGCGCCATGCGACGATGTGCCTACCGTCCGGCTGCACACCCACCGCCGAATGAATCTGTCGGAAAAACTATAGGATCAAACCTCGGTGTCACCAACCTGGCTAGGCTCAATTCACTTTTTACAGCGCGTAACCAAGGCGCACCTTCGAATACAACGATGCCAACTTTCATGTCGTGATCTTCATGGGTGTAACCCTGCTTCCGTTCGTACAGCCAGCCCACGCCGGATCGATACAAACCGACTCGACACCATGTTCGGAACCGCCCCGCCATGGATCGGTTTGCTTCATTCCCTGCTCAACCCGCATGGCTCGCGCGATCACGCGACGCACCACGCGTCGCTGCCTGCTTTGCACCGATCGCGAGCGAATCCATTTCGTTCTGCTCGATGATCTTCGTGATCTCGGCATCGGCTTGTGCACCATACTGCTCGAACACGCCGGTGCGATAAGTCGTTTTCACGGCGGCACCAAGCTGCGTGCCGGAATCGTCGTGCGTATCGGCATCGACCACCATCGACAGCCCGATTCGCAGCGGATGCGCTGCGAGCTCGCGTGAATCCAGCTGGATGCGTACCGGAAGACGCTGGACGACCTTGATCCAGTTGCCCGTCGCGTTTTGCGCCGGCAACGTGGCAAACGCGCCGCCGGTGCCGGCAGAGAACCCCTCGATCCTGCCGTGATACTTGATGCTCGAACCGTACACATCGGCCGTCAGCGTGACCGGCTGGCCGATCCGCATCCGCGTGAGCTGCACTTCCTTGAAGTTCGCATCGACCCATACGCCGTCGAGCGGCACGATCGCCATCAGCGGCGTGCCGGGCGACACACGTTGGCCGACCTGGACCGACCGTTTCGCTACATAGCCCGTCACCGGTGCCGGCAACGTATTGCGCGCGTAAGCGAGATAGGCATCCCTGACTTTCGACGCCGCCGCCTGCACGTCAGGATGCTGTCCGACGGTCGTGCGGTCGGTCAGCGCGTGATTCGCGCCGGCTTGCTGGCGCGCCGCATCGCGTGCGGCCTGGGCAGCCTTGACGGCATCGCGAGCGTGGGCGATATCTTCAGCGGAAACGGCGCCCGTGCCCGCAACGGCCTCGCGCCGCCGCAGATCATCGTTGGCGCGAGCGAGATCCGACTCGCGTTGCGCCACATTAGCCGCATAGAAATCGTTGTTCACATACAGGCTGCTCACGCGGCGCACGGTCTGGCCAAGGGCCGCCTCGGCATTCACCAGCGCGATCTTCGCATCGGCCGGATCGAGCGTGACGACCGGGTCGCCTGCCTTCACGATCTGCGTGTCGTCCGCATTGACGGCGACCACCGTTCCGGTGACTTGCGGCGTCAGTTGCACCAGGTTGCCGCTCACGTACGCATCGTCGGTCGCCTGGTAATAGCGGCCGACGGTGAAATAGTAGGCCGCATACGCAGCCCCCGTTACCGTGACGACCGCCGCCAGGAGGGCAAGCAGGCGCTTGCGCTTGCCCGGAGGCGTCGCGCCGGCGTCCTGGCCGGCCGGATCGGCTTGCGCGCCGCGGTTGCTTGCGCCGCCGCGGTCAACCGTTTCGTGGTCGGGCGTGAGGGTATCGCTCATGTCAAATCTCCTTGCCGGTAAGTGAACGTGCCGTTCAACGCGCGGCGACGACGGGATGGGTGGATGCGGCAGCATCCGCACTGACGGTATCGGCCGACGTGTCGACGTAGCCGCCGCCGAGCGCCGACGCGAGTGCAATCTGCTGGTCGCGGCGGTTCATCTTCAGGTTCGCAACGGCTTCGCCAGCATTCAGCGCCGTGACATCGGCACTGAGCACGGTCAACTGGTTGGTCAGACCGGCCTTGTACTGCGTGATCGCCAGCCGATCGGCGTCCTGCGCGGCCTGCCGTGCCGCGTTTGCATCGACGAGTTGCGCGTCGCTCGAGCGGATCTGCGCGAGCTGCGTCGCAACGTCGCTCAGCGCGCCAACCAGCGTTTGGTTGTAGGTGGCCACCGCGTAGTCGAACTCGGCATAGCGCCCTTTCAGTTGCGCGCGCAGTGCGCCTGCATCGAAGATCGGCAGGTGGATCGCCGGTCCGGCCGACGCCGTGCGGCTTGCTGCGCTCAGGAAACGGCCAAAGCCGAACGCGTCGAGGCCGATCGCGGCGCTCAGGTTGATGTCCGGATAGAACTCCGCCCTCGCCTCCTTGACCTGGTGCGTCATCGCGTCGACACGCCAGCGCGCGGCGACGAGGTCCGGACGACGGCTCACCAGGTCAGCCGGCAGGTTGTCCGGCAGCCGCACGTCGTTGCCAATGCCGAGCGCCGGCCGCTCGATCGCAAGGCCGCGATCCGGTCCTGCGCCGAGCAGCGCAGCCAACTGGTAGCGCGTGGTCAGAATGCTGCCGTCGAGTGCGGTGACACGGGCGCGGCTCGTTGCAAGATTCGCCTGCGCGGTCTTGCGCTCCACCTCCGTATCGAGGCCGGTCGCGATACGGCCGGCCGTGATGCGATCGATCTGCTCGCGGCGCGCGACTTCCTGTTGCGCGATGTCGCGCAGCACGTAAAGGCGGGCCAGCTGGTTGTAGGTACGCGCGATGGCGGTGTTCAACGTGAGCGTGACGAATTCAACGTCCGCCTTGCTCGCTTGCGCCTGCGACACGGCCGCCCTCAGGGCTTCGCGGTTCTTGCCCCACAGGTCGAGGTCGTACGACGCGCTCAGCAGGCCCTTGTTCTCGGTCCGCCAGGAACCGGCATACGGCGGCGGGACCATCGCCGTGCTGCTGTACTGCTGGCGCGTCAGCGAGTAGCTCGCATCGACGCGCGGCAGTGTGCTCGCGTTCGACGCTTCGGCGAAGGCCTGCGCCTGGGCCACCCGCGCACGAGCCTGTTCGATCGTCGGACTGCCACGCAGTGCCTCGGCGATCAGCGTCTTCAGTTGCGCATCGCCGAACTGGTCGGCCCAGTCGGCAGCCGGCCAGCGGCCTTGCTCGGCCGGCAGGCTGCGGGCCGTATCGAGCTGTTGCGGCGCCACGATCCGCTTGTCGCTATGGATGCCCGCATAGTTTGCACATGCCGACAGTGCCGCCACGAAGATCGCCGACACGCCCAGTTTCAATGCGCGGGCGCCGAGGTTGGATCCATTTATCTGCGATTTCATTTTCTGACCTGTCAGATTAATGATTCAAAAAAAGGCGGACACGCCCGCCGCGCTCACTCGCCGATGAACTTGTGAAGCAAGCGAGACAGCTCTGCGAACTCGGCCTTCGTGAAGTTGCGCAGCCGGGCGTTCAACACATGCGGCGCGACTTCCGGAATCCGGGCCGCGACTTCCTCGCCCTTCTCCGTCAACGTGAGATTGACCACGCGGCGGTCGTCCGCGTCGCGGGAACGTTCCAGCAGTCCCTTCGCTTCCAGCTTGTCCAGCATGCGCGTCATCAGGCCCGTGTCGATCCCAAGCAGCTTCGACAGCTCGAACGGCGTGGCGGCCATGCCGCTGCGCATCGACAGCAGAATGCCCATTTGCTGGCTGGTGATGTCGAGGTCCTTGAGCGCCGCGTCCATTTCGGCAACGATCAGGTTGCGCGCCTTGCTCAGCATGAATCCGACACTATGCGTGAGCGTGAAGCTTTTGATCGTGTAATGGTCCATGGTGCCGTCCTATGTGATTGATATTGACAATAACTGCAATGTCAGAGTTTGTCAAGCTGGATTTCCGAATGCCACGCCCGGTGTGTCGCGTTGCCCGGATTCGCGTCGGTCAGTGGCCGCCGGCACCCGCGGCGCCCGCGCCAGCGCCCTTGCCCGGCTTGGTCACCCAGATCAGGGGGACGATCACGACAAAGATCACGCCCGATATCCAGAAGATGTCGTTCAGGCCCAGCATGGTCGCTTGTGCGTTGAGCGACGCTTCGAAGAAGGCTGTCGCCTTGGCGGTACCGGCGCCGAGCACCGTCTGCAGATTGGCGATACCGGCAACGTAGGTCGGGTTGCCCACGTCCGTTTGCTCGGCGAGCCGCGCATGATGGAGGATCGTCCGGTCGTTCCAGCCGGTGCTCAACAGCGACGTCCCGACCGCGCCGGCGAAAATGCGCACGAAGTTGGACAGGCCGGCCGCCGCCGGAATCTTCTCGGGCGGAAGCCCCGACAGGATGATGCCCGTGAGCGGCGTGAAGAAGAGCGCGGTGGGAATGCCTTGCAGCAACGTCGGCAGCACCAGCGTCCACGCGTCGACGCCGGTCGTATAGTTCGAGCGCATGAAAAACACGCCCGCGAAGCCAACGAAGGCCAGCGTGGCGAGCACCCGCATATCGGAGCGCGGCATGATCTTGCCCATCACGGGAGCCAGGATCACCGCGAAGATGCCCAGCGGCGCCGTCACGAGCCCCGCATCCACCGCGCGGTAGCCGAGAAAGCCCTGGATCCACTGCGGCAGGATCACCAGGTTCGCGAAGAAGATCGCGTAAGCGACCGATATCGCGACCGTGCCGCCGAGAAAGTTGCGCCCGGCGAAAAGTCGCAGGTCGACGATCGGCTTTGCCTCGGTAAACTCCCAGATCAGGAAGAACACGAAGCTGATTGCCGCCATGATGGTCAGCGCCCAGATCACCGGCGAATTGAACCAGTCGAGGTCCTTGCCCTTGTCGAGCATGATCTGCAGCGACGCGACCCATGCGATCAGCGAGATCAGCCCCACCTTGTCGATCGGAAGCTTGCGCGCGGGCGTATCGCGATCCCGGTAGATCGCCCAGACCGTGCCGGCGGCGAACAGGCCGACCGGCACGTTGATGTAGAAGATCCACGACCAGCTGTAGCTGTCGGTGATCCAGCCGCCCAGCGCCGGCCCGGCGATCGGCCCAACCGTCGCGGTCATCGCCCACAGCGACAGCGCGCTCGAGCTCTTGTCCTTTGGAAAGGACGCCAGCAGCAGCGCCTGCGACAGCGGCACCAGCGGCCCCGCCACCGCGCCTTGCACGATCCGCGCGGCGAGCAGCACGAACAGGTTCGGCGCAAGCCCGCACGCCGCGGACGACAGCACGAACAGCAGAATCGCCCAAACGAACAGCTTCACTTGCCCCACCCGCTGCGTGAGCCACCCGGTCAGCGGAATCGACACCGCGTTGGCCGCGGCGAACAGCGTAATGACCCACGTCCCTTCGTCGATCGACACGCCGAGGTTGCCGGAGAGCGTCGGAATCGCGACGTTCGCGATCGACGAATCCAGCACGTTCATGAAAGTGGCGAGCGCCACGGCGAACGTGCCGAGTGCGAACCTGACGCCGGTCAGCGGCGCCGGCACACGAGGTTGGGGCGACGAATTCATGTTGCATCCTTTAGTCTGAAATCGAACTGCCTGTCATGGGGCGGAAAATATCTGATATGTCAGATATTTGGATAAAAAATTTCGCGTCAGCCTTCGAGCAATTTGCAAACGAGCCTGCTCAATGCATCGAAGTCGGATTGCGTAAAGTGCGCGAGCCGCCGTCTCCGTATCTCGGGGATGACTTGCGCGCTTCGGGCGATGGTTTCCCACCCTTCTTGCGTCAACGAAACGTCGACCACGCGTCGATCCTTGTCGCTGCGGGCGCGTTCCACCAGGCCGCGACTTTTCAGCACGTCCAGCAACCGGGTCATGCGGCCGGGGTCGACGCCAACCAACTTCGCCAGCGCGGCCGGCGACCGCGCATTGTCGTACGCCAGCGTCAGCAGAATGCCCAGTTGCCGCGCATCGACTCCGACTTCCGCGAGCCCCGCGTCCAGTGCCGCAGTCACCCTGTTGCAGGCCTTGCCGAGGGCGATGAGGAAAGGCTGGGTTCGCTCGGATAGTTCGTTGACCAGCTCGGTCATCGGCCACCTCCATTTTCTGACATGCAACATATCTGACATTGCAGATATGTGCAAGAATTTTTTGAGGGGCGCGAAGCAGTCGTGCCGATGCTGCCCCGGAAGGAACGCCGACGGGATTTCCTTTCCGGTTTCGGCCTTTCCGAGGGCCGGGTCACGCCCGGCAGGACTCGCACAGCGCCGCCTTGTCGGCATCCAGCGCTTCCGGAACGTATTCCCGGAGGAAATCGACGAACGTCCTGATCTTCGCGTCGAGGTATTGGCGCGACGCGTACAGCACGTAGGCGGTCAGCGTCTGTAACTGATATTCGGGCAAGACGCGCACCAGCGCGCCGCTGCGAAGCGCCGGCAACGCCGTCGACAACGGGAGCGCACCGATGCCGATGCCATCCCGCAACGCAGCGCCGAGCGCATCCGGCACGTTGACCTGGAAGTCCGCCGGCGGCAGCTTGAACGTTTCCCGACCATTGGGGCCGTCCAGATGCCAGTGATCGCGCGGAAACACGGACGTGACGATCTGCAGGCACGCGTGCCCGTCGAGCTCCGGCACCGTGCTCGGCGTGCCGTGCGCGCTCAGGTAGGCCGGCGCCGCGCACAGCACGCTGTGTACGGTGCCGAGCCGATGCGACACGAGGCCAGAGTCGGGCAGATCCGACGAACTCAATTGAAATGACACGTCGTAACCCTCATCGAGCAGATCGGGCACATGATGCGACAACGTCAACTCGACGGATACCGAAGGATTGCGTTCCCGGTAGCGCACGACCGCCGGCACGACGTACGCCTGGCCGAAACCCGTCGTCGCGTGCACATGCAGCTTGCCGGACGGCCGGGCCTGCGCATCCGCGGCCTCCGCTTCGGCCTCGTCGATGTACGCGAGAATCCGCTCGCATCGCTCCAGATATCGCTGCCCCGCCTCGGTCAGCGCGATGCGACGTGTGCTGCGCTGGAGCAGGCGTGTGCGCAAGTGCGTCTCCAACTGCGCGATCGATCTCGATGCATAGGCGGTGGTGATGTCCTGGCGCCGAGCGGCGCCGGTGAAGCTGCCCTCTTCCGCAATGCCGACAAAGATCCGCATCATTTGCAGCGTGTCCATCGACGCTTCCCTCAAATGAAATCACCCTGCGCCCGATTTTATCCGGTCCTCGACAACGACCCGGCATGGGGAACAGTCGGTGGCGCGCACATCGCCTCCGACTCGCCCCGGCTGCGTCCTTACTCGTCAATCGCCGCGTGCAGGAACTTCTCCTGGCGCGCGATGTGCATCGACTTGTAACCGGGTGCGGTCGATGCCGTTGCCTCGGGTCCGATATAGCGCAACGTGACAGGCGCCTTCACGATGTCCAGCAGCTGTTCCAGCACAAAATTCCACGAACCCTGGTTTTTCGACTCTTCCTGACACCAGACAACACACTTCAGATTCGGATAGTGCTTCAGCGCCGAACGGATCTGCGTGGCGGGGAACGGATACAACTGTTCAACGCGGATCAACGCGATATTGTCCTTTTGCGCCTTGCGCCGACGCTCCAGAAGTTCGTAATAGACCTTGCCCGAACACAGGATGACCCGGCCCACCCTGGACGCCGCTTCGGCCATAGGCGATTCCGCCAGAATCTCGTTGAATCGGCCTTGGGCGAGATCGTCCAGGCTGCTGACGGCCTCCGGATGGCGCAGAAGCGACTTGGGCGTCATCACGACCAGCGGAACGCGATCGTGCAGCACGGCCTGCATCCGCAGCAGGTGGAAGATCTGGGCCGGTGTCGTAGGCTGAACCACCCGCATGTTGTTCTGTGCACACAGTTGCAAATAGCGCTCGAAGCGCGCGGACGCGTGCTCCGGCCCCTCCCCCTCCTGACCGTGCGGAAGCAGCATCGTTAGGCCGCTATGTTGCCCCCACTTTGCAGCGCCCGCTGACAGAAAGTTGTCGATCACGACTTGCGCGCCGTTCGCGAAGTCGCCGAACTGTGCCTCCCACAATACGAGCGAGTTCTGTCGAACAATCGAGTATCCGTACTCGAAACCCAGAACCGCAGCCTCCGACAGAACCGAGTTGGTGACCGAAAATCGTCCTTGGTCTTCCGACACATGATGCAACGGGACGTACGTGCCTTCCGCCCGAATCGACCGCTTCTGATCATGGAGCACCGCGTGACGATGGCTGAACGTGCCACGTTCACTGTCCTGCCCACTCAAACGCACGTCAATGCCAGCGGCGAGAAGCGAGGCAAAGGCCAGATGCTCGGCCATCCCCCAATCCAGCAGACGCTTGCCTTCCGCCATCTCGCGACGCGCAGTCATCACTTTTCCCACCAGCGGATGCAGCGAGACCTGCTCGGGAATGCGCGTGATGTTGTGTGCGAGTCGATGAACGAGATCCGGCAAGGGCGGCGCGTAATAGATACGGCCGACGTTTCCATCGAGTAGTTGCGGCCAGCTCACTTCTTCGCTCTTTTGATCGGCCGGCTTCCTCTCTTCAGCGGTTTGCGCGGCGTCGAAACGCTCACGGTAGTCATGGACATACTTCTCCACGTCTTCCGCCGTCAGAATCCGCTCGACCACCAATTTCCTTGCATAGAGCGCGCGGGCACCCGGGTGGCTCGCGATGGAGCGATACATCAACGGTTGCGTGATGTTCGGCGTGTCCTGTTCCTGGTGTCCATGGCGGCGGAAGCAAACCAGCTCGATCACGACGCTCTTGCCGAACGTCGCACGAAAATCGATTGCCAGGCGTGTTGCGGCAACGACCGCCTCGGGGTCGTCGCCATTGACGTGCAGGATCGGCGCCTCGATCATCTTGGCAATGTCGGTGCAATAGAACGACGACCGGACATCTCGCGGGTCCGAAGTGGTAAAGCCAACCTGGTTGTTCACCACCACATGTATCGTGCCGCCCGTGCCGTAGCCCCGGGTATTCGACAGGTTCATCGTCTCCATGACGATGCCCTGCCCCGAAATCGCGGCGTCGCCGTGAATCTCCACCGGCAGGACCGCACTCGCACCTTGCCCCAATACTTCGGCGCGCGCACGCGCGATTCCCTGGACAACCGGGTTCACGATTTCCAGGTGCGACGGATTGAATGCGAGCGTGACCTCCGCCGGCCCGGTTGCCGTCGGGAGCAGGCCGGTAAAGCCCTTGTGATACTTGACGTCGCCCGCCGGAAGAAGATTCGCGGTTTTTCCCTCGAACTCGTCGAACAGCGCAGCTGGCGGCTTCCCGACGATATTGACGAGAACGTTCAGGCGTCCACGGTGCGCCATGCCGAGAATCGAGCTCTTGACGCCCCTCGTCGCGCCATATGCAACCAGTTCATCCAGCAGGACGATGAGCGACTCGCCCCCCTCGAGCGAAAAGCGCTTCTGACCGACATAGCGCGCATGCAGGTATTTCTCGAGACCTTCGGCGGCCGTCAGCCGTTCGAGGATGTGCAGCTTGTCACCGTTATCCAGGCTCGCGCTCGAACGCGACGACTCGAGACGCATGGGCCACCAGTCGCGCTGCTCCGGATCGGCCAGATGCATGAACTCGGCGCCCAGCGTGCCGCAATATGTCTTCGTCAGCGCCTGCACCAGATCGCCGAGCGTCGCGTCTTCGTCCGGGAAATGCGTGCCCGACATGCTGAACGTCGTGTTCAGGTCCGCCTGGGACAGATCGTAGTAAGTCGGGTTCAATTCGGGCACGGGCACCGGCGCCGTCCAGCGCAGCGGGTCCAGATGCGCATTGCGGGTGCCTACCATGCGATAGGCCGAAATCAAGGCCTGCACGGCGACCTGCTTCCGGGCAAAACCGAGTACCTCGCTTTCCGAACGTCCGCCAGTGCGCGCCTTCTTGGCCAACTCGACGAAACGAGACACGACGGGTGCGTGCGCAACATCGCCGGCACCCGATCCGTCAGCCGCCGGGACGCCCTGCAACGCGTCGAAATAATCGCGCCACTCGGCCGACACCGTGTTTGGGTGTGCGAGGTACGCCTCGTATTGCTCCTCGACATAAGAAGCATTGCCTCCGAACAGGAAGGAGGTACTCCGGTTCCGCATCGTCATGATGACTTTGTCCTCAGTCAGGCTCACGCCCGATATCTGCCACGAATGTATCCAAGGCAGCACCCGCTCCCGCCTTGGCCGAGCCAATGCATTCACAGGCACACGAAGACAAAGATCCACATCCGAAAGGAGGCAAGAGCTCGTGCCACCCAGTTCGCGTCAATTCGTGCAAGACCCCGTGACTCAAGCCACCGGGTTCCCGTGCCCGCCAGGACCAGCCGTCTCCTGACCGCTGGTAAGGACAGTTTAGGTTCTGCGGGTTTTCACTGACGCGTTAGCTACGACAGTTTCGGGACATTCAGCATTCATTTCCGGACATCGCGCCAAGATCACCGGAAATTCACAAGCATTGCAGATGAACTCGTCGTTCGTTTAATCCCGTTTCTGCGAGAGATCAGGGACATGACCGCGAGCCCCGAGGTCGAGCAATGGCTGAACACGAAATATGGCGTTGAAAGCGCCTTGTACCAGCACCTGTCTTGACTGGTTATCAGCGGCGTGCAAGAGGGCTGCGCTATCATTCAGGCAGCGAGCTGGACGCTGTACGAGGCGCTGTAGTACGACACGCAGAGGATTCGCAGCTTCGACTGGAGCAGTTATCCGATCCTGCGCTTCTCGGTGCCGCCGCACGGCCCGAGAGTCCACCTGATCAATCGTCCCGGCGCGCCGTTCCTCGGCGCGGCCGGCTATCGATGGGGCCGACTGCCGGCGCACTCGCCAACGCAATCTTCCGTGCGACTGGCCAGCACATGCGCGACATGCCGTTCGCCGGTGACGAACTCATGAAACACATCGACGCCAAGACGCCTCGATGCATGAAAACTCACTGACGCACCGGCGCGCTCCGGTGCCGATGATTCGCCGCGAGGGGATCCGCCACTCATGGACACACTGCTTTCGATGCGCATGTTTACACGCATCGTTGAAACGGGCAGCCTCACGCGCGCGGCGGACACATCAGGTCTGACGACACCGCGCGTGTCCGCGCTGCTGCGTACGCTGGAACAGCATCTCGGCTGTCGGCTGTTGAACCGCACGACCCGCAGGCTGTCGCTGACCGAGGATGGGCAGGCCTACTACGAACGCTGTGTCGCGGTGCTGCGCGAGATCGACGAGATGGAGGCGTCGATGTCTCACTCGCGCAATGCGCCACGCGGCCGCC
This sequence comes from Burkholderia ambifaria, assembly GCF_001443045.1. GTDB lineage: Bacteria > Pseudomonadota > Gammaproteobacteria > Burkholderiales > Burkholderiaceae > Burkholderia > Burkholderia ambifaria_A. The sequence goes on from NZ_LKPJ01000001.1 coordinate 185,157, forward strand.
TGAAGGTGAACCTGCCATCTGCGATGGCCAAGCGGATCGTGGTTCCCGCACTGCCCGCTTTTCTCGTCGCCCATCCGGACATCACGGTGGAGCTCGGCGTGACCGATCGCCAGATCGACCTCGTCGGCGAGGGTGTCGACTGTGTCGTGCGGGTCGGCGCGCTCGACGACTCCGGGATGATCGCGAAGCGCATCGGCAGTCTCACGACCTGCACGTGCGCGTCGCCGTCGTATCTCGAACGATTCGGCGTCCCGGAAACGATCGACGACCTGACCCAACACATCGCGGTCAGCCACGTGTCGGCCGACACCGGCCGGCCGCGGAGCTGGGATTTCGTCGTCGACGGCGACACGCACATCGTGCAGATGCGCGGCACGGTCGCGGTCAACGAGGCGGATACCTACATCGCATGCGGACTCGCGGGCCTCGGATTGATCAAGACCACGCTGTTTTTCGTCGAGCCGTATCTGAAATCCGGCGCGTTGCAGGAGGTACTGCCCAAGTTCAACCCGCCGCCGCGGCCGATCTCCGTGCTGTATCCGCCGAATCGGCACATACCGGCCAAGCTGAAGCTCTTCGTCGACTGGCTCGCCAGCGTATACGCGCAAATCCCGACACTTCAGGGCAAGCGATGCTGAGCGGCGGCGGACACGCACAGCACGTATCTTTATTTCGGGACAAAAAAGGTTCATCGCGGGAAACCGTGGCGCCTTGGAGAGTGATTGACCCGCTCCCCGCGTTTAGTACGGTGACGGTGGCCCGTCCAATCCCGCTCGATGCACCCGTGACAAGAATCGATCGGTCAGAAAAATCGAAAATAGTCTTCATCTCGCGCTCACGCCGGTTGTAACCGATGCATGATCGGCTTCAAAGCCGGATACAGATCGGTATAAACGCCAAAGCGCTGCTCATAGAGAACCATCCGCGCGGCGTCTGGTTGCGCGCGGGCGGTCAACGTCACCCATCCGTCCTGCGCCTCTTCACGCGAAATCAATCCGATCCCAACCGCTGCGAGCAACGCCGCCCCCATCGCCGCTTCCACCTCCTGCTCGATTGTATAAACCGGATAGCCCGTAATGTCGGCAATGATCTGCATCCACAAATCCGAATGCGCGGCGCCGCCGACCACAATCAATTTTTCGTCCAGCGATTGCGCGCCTTTGCGCCCCGCTTCGATGTTGTGCTTCAATGCAAACGACACGCCCTCGAGTACCGCTCGATACAAATGCGCACGCGTGTGAAACAGGCTCAAGCCGACAAACGCACCGCTCGCCCTGGCATCCCACACCGGACTGCGTTCGCCCATCAAATACGGCAAAAACATCACGCCGTCGGCACCTGGCGGAATCACCGAAGCGGCTTCTTCGAGCAAACGATGCGGATCACCATGCGGCGTCGCGCGTGCCGCTTCAGTCTCCGCCTGGCAAAACTGCTCGCGATACCACGTGACCGAAGCGCCCGCCGTAATCGCGCCGCCGAACACATAGATATCGCGCTCGCCGTTGAACACATGCGGCATGCTGATCAAGCCATGCCGCGCATCCACGCGCTGATTGATATACCCCCAGCACATGCTGGTGCCGATCATCGCGACGTGCTGCCCCGCGCGCGTAACGCCTGCGGCAAACGTCGCCACCGCCGCATCGACGCCACCGGCGACGATGGCCGTACCCGCTTCCAGTGCAAGCTGTTCTGTCCACTGCGATAGCAATCCGCCCACCACGTCCGACGACGCCACCAGTCGTTCCGGAAACATCGTGGCGGGAATGCCGAGCATATCGAGTGCTTCGTTGGACCAGTCGCGCCTGGCAATGTCGTAGATGCCGCCAATATTGCCCGCCGAACTGTGGTCGACAGCGACTTCGCCGGTCAGCATGTAGATCACGTACGCGTTGGGTGGCAGGAAGTAACGCGTATGCGCCCACACATCCGGCTCGTGTTCGCGCAGCCACAACATCTTCGTATAGCCGTAATAGCTGTCCACGCCGTTGCCGGTGATCATGTAGAGGCGTTCGAGATCGACGTGGTTGCGTACCCATTCGACCTGATCGGTCGCACGCCGGTCCATCCAGATCAGACACGGATAGAGCGGCCGCATGTCGCGATCGACTGGAATGCCGGAGCCTCCATAGAGACTACTCACACACACCGCCTTGATCGACTTTGCCGCGATGCCCGCCTCCTTTGCCTTCCCGACGCACGCAGCGATGCACTCCACCACCGCGTTCAACCAGACCGCCGGCCACTGCTCGGCCCATAGCGGCCTGGGCGTATCCGGCTGATAGCTCGACGCATGCTGCGCGACGATCGCGCCGTACTGATCGACCAGCAACGCTTTCGTGCTCTGCGTGCCGATATCGACGCCGATGACGTAGTCCATAGAGTCTCCATAAGGTGCCGCTTTTGGTGTCGGAACGCTCCGGCGCACGGCTTCATGAATACCAAACCGCCCCAGGAATCCTTAGGCCGTTTTACGACGGCTGTAATACTCGATCAGCGAAATATTTGAGCATCGAGATGCCTGCTATTGACACGCGTTGTTATAATTCTCTCATCTTATGACTCTATTCTAACGTTCGGGCGAGCCTTTCTCTGGCGGCCCGCACGCTCCCGCCAGATGGCCAAAATCGATCGCTTGCGCCTGCTTGCCGACACCTTGAAAACGCAAGGTGTCCTGCATCTACGCGACGCCGCCACGTTGCTTCAGGTATCCGAGATGACCGTGCGACGCGACATCGCCGCGACGCCAGGTCAGTTCACCTATCTGGGAGGCTATATCGTCAGCGCGAGTGACGTACCCAACGCCTCGGGCTACACCATCGAACACGAAAAAGACCACTTCGCGCAAGCGAAGGCCGAAGCGTCCGCTGTTGCCGCGAGCCTGCTCGCGAACGACGAAACCATCTTTATCGATTGTGGGACGACGCTTGTCGCACTCGCACGCCTGATCCCCGCAGATATGCGTCTAACGGTGGTGTGCTATTCGCTGAACGTCGCAGAAGTCTTACGGCGCAAACCGAACGTGCGAATGATTTTGCTGGGCGGAGAGTACATGCCGTCGTCGGACTCGTTTGCGAGCGACGAGAGCGTCGAGACGTTGCGGCGAATGGGGATCAACAAGGCGTTTCTATCGGCCGGCGGCGTCGACGAAGCACGCGGCGTGACTTGCTGGAATTTTCACGAGGTGGCGATCAAACAGGCGGCGATGGCGAGCGCCGTCGAACGTCACCTGGTGGTCGATCAGAGCAAGATCGGCAAGGTCAAGGCAGTACGATTTTCCCGGCTCGACGAGTTCGATTCGATCATGACCGAGTTCGGGCAAACGGTGCGCGAGCGACAAGCAGGCTGACCTGAAGCCGCGCGCGGTTCGTCTCTGACTGTCAGTTCCGCCGCCCGAGCGCGAACAACGTCCCGGCAATGAGAATGAAGGCGCCGATAATGGCCTTCTGCCAAGTGCTCGGCACGCCGATCAGGATCAGCACGCTATTGATCAGCGTCACGAGCGCGACGCCGAGCAACGTGCCCATCACGGTCCCCGTGCCGCCGGTGATGCGCGCGCCGCCCAGAATCACGGCAGCAATCACATCGAGCTCGGTGCCCACCAGATCGAACGGATTCGCGAGCCGGTTCGTCGACACATGCAGAATGCCGGCCACGCCCGCGAGCATCCCGGTATAGCCGAACACGAACAGTTGGATCGCCCGCGCGTTGTAGCCGAGCCGTTCGGCGATTGGCAAACTGCCGCCGATCGCATACACACCGCGCCCCATCATCGTGCGATTGAGTAGCCACCACGTCAGCACCGCTGTCACGACCAATGCGACGACCGACACCGGCAGCACCGCGCGAAGCCCATCGGCGGTCGTGTAGAAGAACAGCGGCAACTGGCCGAAACGATCCATGCTATGCGGAATGTTCATGAAGAACTGCGTGCCGACGAATGTCAGCAACACGCCGCGAAACAGGTACTGGGTGCCGATCGTGACGATCAGTGAAGGTGCCTTCAGCCGATGCACCAGCATCCCGTTCACGACGCCGAGCAGCGTGCCGCCCACCGCACCGGCAAGCACGATCAGCATGAACGGCGCATCGGGCCACCACGCGAAAACGGCCTTCGTCAGCGAATACATGGTCAGCGCCGCAATCGCGGTGAACGACACATCGATGCCGCCCGACGCGAGCACCACGAGCGTGCCCATCGCGAAGATCGACATGGTGGTCGCCGAATGCAGCAGGTCGAAGAGCGTCGCGTACTGGAAGAAGCGCGGATTGATCGCTCCGACGATCAGACACGTCAGCACGATCAGCGCGACGGTGAACCATTCGGGGTTGCGCATCAGACTCGCGCGCATGTCGAGCTTGCGCAAGCCAGGCGCACTTGCCTCAACTGCGGCGGCCGTCTCGGGATGCGGAGCGGATTGCAAGGATTCGTTCATGAGATTGCTGTTCACGTGGGTCAGGCCGCCTCGGAAAGAAGTGCGTGATACAGACCGGCCTCGTCGAGTTCATCGGCACGATATTCGGCCGCAACGCGACCTTTCTTCATCATCAGGATGCGGTCGCAGTTCTGTACCAACTCGGGCAGGTCGTCGCTGATCAGAATGATGCCGATACCCTGCTCCGACAAGCGCTGCATGATCCGGTAAATGATGTCCTTCGACCCAACGTCGACGCCGACCGTCGGTCCGTGCAGAATCAGCACGCGCGGATCAATCGCGAGCCAGCGGCCAATCAGCACGCGCTGCTGGTTGCCGCCGGACAGCGACTGCACAGGCTTGTCAATGTCGGGCGTCGCGATCTGAAGATCCCTTACCGTCCGCTCAGCCAGTTCCCGCGCGCGGCGCCGGTCGATCTGCGCGAAGCGGTCGCGCAATGTCGAGATCATCGCGGTGATCACGTTATCGCGGATCGGCTTGTCGAGAAACAGACCTTCGTTGAGGCGATCCTCCGGTACATAGCCGATGCGCTGCACCTTTGCATCGGATGGCGTGCGCAGCCGGACGAGGTCGCCATCGAGCGTCACCGAGCCGGTGTCAGCAGGACTCACGCCTGCCAGCGCCCGTGCCAGTTCGTTGCGGCCCGAGTCGAGCAGGCCGGTCACGCCGAGGATCTCGCCGCGATACAGCGAGAACGACACATCGGCAAACTGGTTGCGGCGGCCGAGCGCCCTGACATCGAGTATCACGTCGTGCGCTTCGGCACCGGCGACCTGGCGATACCGCTCGGTCGACAGATGCTTGCCCGTCATCAGTTCGCTGATCTGTGCTTTCGTGAAGTTGGCGATCGGGCCTTGAGCCATCTTCTGGCCGTCGCGCAGCACGATCACCTCGCCGCCGATCGCAAAGCATTCGTCGAGCTTGTGGCTCACGAACAGCACGGCGACTCCCTCCGCGCGCAGCTTCGCGAGCACCGCGATCAGGTTATCGACTTCCTTTTGTGTCAACGACGTGGTCGGCTCGTCCATGATCACGAAGCGCGCTTCGCTTGCGATCGCGCGCGCGATCGCGACCAGCTGGCGTGTCGCGAGCGGCAACTGTTCGATCAATGTACGCTGGAACTCGGCGTCGCCCCGCAGACCGACCGCTGCGAGCGCGCGGGCTGCCGTCTTGGCGAGCACCTTGCGATCAAAGGTCCGCGCAAGCCGGCCGTTATGCTCGGCAAGTTCGACCGTCAAACCGATGTTCTCCGCGACGCTCATGTTGGGCAGCAGCGACAGGTCCTGATAGACCGTCTCGACGCCCGCTGCCAGCGCCTCCAAAGGCGACAGGCGCGCATGCCGCGTGCCTTCGATCACCAGTTCGCCCTGGTCGGGCGGCTGCGCGCCCGAGATGATCTTGATCAGCGTGCTCTTGCCGCAACCGTTCTCGCCGAGCAGATGGTAGATCTGCCCGCGCTCGAACTGCAGACTCACGCCGCGCAGCGCATACACGCCGGTGAAGCGCTTATGGATATCGACGACTTCGAGAAGCGGTGCCTGACTCATGTTCACCTGCAATGTTGAAGGCGGCGTGCGCCGGTGGTCGGCGCACGCCGCCGCACATCAGAACGGATACTGCTTGTAGTTCGTCTTGTCGACGTCGACCCAGCCCGCCCCGCGCACGATGATGCCCTTGCCCGGTCCCTTGCTGACGGTCACCTTGTTATAGCCGACGATGCCCAGGTCCGCGCCGTTCTCCACCGTTTTGCCGGCGACGAGCATCTGCGCGACCTTGTTCATTGCGATGCCGGCGAGCTTCGGATCCCAGAACGCGATGCCGTTGATTGCGCCGCTTTCAAGGAATTTTCCGGCCTCGGTCGGCAGGCCCGTGCCGTACACGCAGATCTTGCCGATCTTGCCCGCCTCTTCGACCGCACGGCCAATGCCGATCACATCCAGCGACGATGAGCCCTGGAAGCCGTTCAGGTCCGGATGCTTACGCAGGACTTCCTTCGCGACCTTGTACGCCTGTTCGCCATCGTTATTGGTTTCGAGTTTCGGCTCGACGAGGTCCATCTTCGGGTACTTCTGCTTCGCATTGCCGATGCCGCCGTCGGCCCACTGCACCTGCGAACGGCTGCCGAGCGAACCCACCAGCACTGCCCACTTGCCCTTGCGCCCCATGCAGCTCGCCAGACGTTCGTTCAGACCCGCGCCGTACGCGGTGTTGTCGAACGCTTCGATGTCAACCATCGTGTTCTTCTCGTTGTCCGCTTCATGCGTGACGACCTTGATGCCGCGATCCATGGCCTTCTTCAACGCGGGTTCGAGCGTCGGCGGATCGAACGGCACAACGGCGATCGCCGAGACCTTCTTGGCAATCAGGTCTTCGACGATCTTCAGTTGCTGAGCGGCGTCCGCGCGACCGGGCCCCGTCTGATACACGTTGACGGTCGGATTTTCCTTGCCGAACTCCTTCACGCCTTCGTTCATCCGGTTAAACCAGTTGATGCCGGTCACCTTGACAACCGTGACGATCGTCTCGTCAGTCGCGGCTTGCGCCGTAAGGATCGCGCCCGCCGCCACGGCGGCACCTGCGACGGCGATTACAAGTCGATTCAATTTCATGCGATGTCTCCTGTGTCGTTTGAATGTGCTGCACATGAAAGCAGGGTTGAACCTAACGTCCGGTCGATGCGGGTGGCCGCGGCACGTTGGGCGCCGCTCGTGCGCCGCCAATGCCGAAGATGGTGCGAACCCGTTCGCCACCCGCAAACGCCAGCGAAGCAAGCAGCAGGAAACCCCAGGCGCAATCGCCAAAAAACTGCGAAACGCCCAGCAGATTGAACAGGCTCGACAGGAATTGCAGTGCCGTCGCGGCGAGGAATACGCAGACGATGCGGCCATAGCCGCCCGATGGATTCACGCCGCCCATCACCGCGATCAGGATTGCGATCAACAGATACGAGTTGCCGTAGTCCCACTTTGCGCTCGACGTGTGCGTGGCGCTGATCAGGCCGGCAAGCGACGCCAGCACGCCGCACAGGCCATACGTGATGACCAGCATCCGGGTGCGAGGAATGCCCGCGTAGAACGCCGCCTTTGGATTGGTCCCCATCAGGTACAGACGCAGACCGAACGGCATGCGCTTCAGCACCCAGCCAAGCACGAGCACGGTCACCGCGAAAATCGCGAACGAGATCGGAATCTGGAGCCACGTACCGTTGCCGATCGCCGACAACGGATCGACGTACTCAACCCGTACCGACGCGCCGTTGCTCAGCACGACGGCAATACCGGTGAACAGTAGCGACGTACCGAGCGTGCACAGGATCGGCGTCAGGCGCAGGCGTGCGATGACAATCCCGTTCAGCATGCCGCCGAGCACGCCCATCGTCAGCACGATCGCGGTGAACACGGCAGTGTAGAGAGCGGGCGAATCGTCGGCGGAGACCATATGCGGCAACAGCATCGCTGCAACCATTCCCGACAGATTCGCGAGCCCGACGCCCGACAGGTCAATGCCGCCATTGCCCGACACCATCGACAGCATGATGCCGAGCGCGAGCAACCCCAGCTCAGGCAACTGACCACCCATCGATTGCAGGTTGTCAATGTCGACGAACTGCCCGTGCGACAGCACAGTCGCGACGATCACAATCAGCAGGTTCACGCCGACCAGGAAGTTCAGTTGTTTGTCCCTGAACCAGGACGTCATGTTCAGACCATTCATGATTGAGCCGCGAGCGCTACGTGAGCGCCGAGTACCGCGTTGATCTCGTCGAGCGTCGGCATCGACGGCGCGGTGCCCGCTCGCGTGACCGACAGGCTTGCCAGCGCACAGCCGAAGCGCACCGCATCGAGCGGAGAATCGCCGCGCGACAGCGCCGCGGCCAATCCGCCTGCGAAGCCGTCGCCGGCACCCGCGGTTTCCACGACACGGCCGCAATCGAATGCGGGCACGTGCTCCGAAACCTCACGCGTGTGAAGCAACGCGCCCGCCTTGCCGAGCGTCACGATCACCGCACGCACGCCCTTCGACAGCAGGATATCGGCGGCACGACGGGCATCGTCGACCGTTTCGATCGGCACACCCGTGAGCGCCGTCGCTTCGGTTTCGTTCGGCGTGATGAAGTCGCACAACGGGAACATGTCGTCGTCGAACGGCACGGCCGGCGCGGGGTTGAACACCGTCGTCACGCCGTGGCGGCGCGCGAGTTCGAGACCGCGCTTCGCCGCCGGAACCGGTTGTTCCAGTTGCGTGACGAACACCTTCGCTTTTGCAATGTCCGCCTCCATTGCGTCGACGTCGGCAACGCCCAGTGTGCCCGCAGCGCCAGCAGCAACAATGATCGCGTTGCCGCCTGTGACGTCGTCGACGTAGATATGCGCGGCGCCGGTCGCCATGTCGTCGACGACCGTCGCACGCGCCGTGATGCCTTCGGCGGCCCACGTCGATTGCGCGATTGCACCGAATGCATCGCCGCCGATACGCGTGCAGAACACGACATCCGCGCCGGCTCGTGCGGCAGCCACGGCCTGATTCGATCCCTTGCCGCCCGGGCCCATCGCGAACGAGGTGCCGGCAATCGTTTCGCCGAGCGCCGGCATCCGGCTCGCGCGGAAGCTGAGGTCGGTCACATAGATACCGAGAATGACGACGCTCATTGACAGGCCTCCGCAACGGCAGGCGTATCGGGCGCAAGCTCGACGCCCTTCTTGAAAATGAAGCAGCCATAGCCGCGCGCTTCGCCGGTGGCGATCACGCAGTACGCCTTTTTTGCGCGCTCGTAGAACGCGAAACGCTCGATCGACGCGAACGGCGTCGACCGTCCTTCCGCGCGATCGACTTCCCGCTGCGCTTCACGCTGCACTGCAGGCAACGCATCGGCATCGCCGACCACTTCCATGCGCTCCGCCGGATGCTCGACGAACGAGTCGAGCGGCAACACCGACAGCACCGCGCGAATGGCGCGTGGCGCGTTCGCGCCGTCGAGCCGCAGCACCTTGCCCAGCACGGTTTGACGGGCGACGGAATCCGCCGGGAAGTTCGCATCGCAGACGACTACTTCGTCGCCGTGGCCCATCGAGCAGAGCGCATACAGCACGTCAGCGTTGAGCAACGGATCGATATTTTTCAGCATGTATCTCCTCCATCTTGCGGGCGCCCGTTGAAGGTCTGATCCCGCGGCCATCAGCGGCGACGATCAGTCGCCGTACGGAATCCAGATGTTCTTGACCTGCACCGCCTGCCGCAGGAACGGCAAGCCTTCCGCGGACGCGTCGTACCAGTCGAACACGCGCCCATGATCGACGAACGTACGCTTCAGATTGCCGACCGATTCACGCTCGACAAGCGTCGAGAGCGCTGCGCCGCCGAAACTCCAGAGCGCGTCGACGTCATCGTGCTGCGCAAGCGTCTTCGCAAGCGCGGCATGTTCGCCGGTGACAATGTTCAATGCCCCCGCCGTCACGTCCGACGTCTCGACGACCTGATAGAAATCCGTCGCCATCAACGGGCAGCGTTCACTCGGCACGACGACTACCCGATTGCCCATCGCAAGCGCCGGTGCAATCAACGACACGAAACCCAGCAACGGTGCTTCGTCCGGACTGATCACGGCGACCACGCCAAGCGGCTCGTTCATGGCGAGTGCGACGCCGCGCAACGGCGGCGAATGGACCGCGCCGTCAAACTTGTCGGCCCATGCGGCATACGTGAACAGCCGCGTGATCGACACCTCGACTTCGCGTTCGGCGGCGGCGGCGTCCAATCCCGCGCGAATCACGAGTTGCCGCCCGAATTCGTCCCCGCGCGCAGACAGGTTTTCAGCGAGGTAATACAGTATCTGAGCGCGGTTGTGCGTGCTGGCCTGCGACCACTTCGTCGCGCCGCGCGCCGCTGCGACCGCATTGCGAATGTCCTTGCGGCTACCGTCTGCCACCTCTCCGACGACTAACCCGGACGGTGCACGCACGACGCGCGAGCTGCCGTTGTCCGCACGCACCTGCTTGCCGCCGATAAACAGCTTCGCGGTCCGATCCATCGTACTAAGATAGACATCGGCTTGCGCGACGGGCTTCACCTCGTGACGTTCGTTCGAGCGCAGCGGCAGATCAGTCCACGCCTGCGGCTCAAGGTACTCGTAAATCCCTTCGCGGCCGCCTTCCCGTCCAAAGCCCGACTCGCGATAACCACCGAAGCCGACACCCGCATCGAACAGGTTCGTCGCGTTGACCCACACGACACCGCATTCAAGACGCGGCGCGATATCGAGCGCGCGGCCAATCGTCTCGCTCCACACACTCGCGGCCAGACCGTAACGTGTATGGTTCGCGAGCGCGACTGCTTCGTCGGGCGTGCGAAAGCTCATCGCGACCAGCACCGGTCCGAATATTTCTTCCTGCGCAAGTGTCGACGCGGGCGCGACTTTGGTGACCAGCGTCGGCGGGAAAAACACGCCGTTGTCAGGCATCCGCAGATTCGCAGGCTGGTAGACCTCGCACCCCTCCATCTCGCCTTGTGCGACGAGCGACCTGATACGCTCCAGCTGCACCTCGTCAACGATGGCACCCATGTCGATGCTCTTGTCCAGCGAATGGCCGACCCGCAGCGTCTCCATCCGGCGCTTCAGTTTTTCGATGAAGCGCGCTTCGACACCTTCCTGCACCAGGAGACGCGAACCCGCGCAGCAGACTTGCCCCTGATTGAACCAGATCGCGTCGACCACGCCTTCGACCGCGCCATCCAGATCGGCATCATCGAAGACGATGAACGGCGACTTGCCGCCGAGTTCAAGCGTGAGCGACTTTCCCGAGCCTGCGGTCGCGGCGCGGATCTGCCGGCCGACACTGGTCGATCCAGTGAATGCAATCTTCGCCACCTGCGGATGTTCGACCAGCGCCGCGCCGGTACGGCCGTCTCCCGTGACGACGTTGAGCACGCCCGCAGGCAGCCCCGCGCGATGGGCGAGTTCCGCGAACAGGAGTGCCGTCAGCGGCGTAAATTCAGCGGGCTTCAGCACCACGCAATTGCCGGTTGCCAGTGCTGGCGCGATCTTCCACGCCAGCATCAGCAGCGGAAAATTCCAAGGCACGATCTGCCCGATGACGCCTAGCGGTTGCCAACCCGATAGTTCGCTTTCCTGGAGTTGTGCCCACCCTGCGTGATGCAGAAAGTGCCGCGCGACAAGCGGAATGTCGATGTCGCGCGTCTCGCGGATCGGCTTGCCGTTGTCCAGCGATTCGAGCACGGCGAAGAGCCGGCTATGCCGCTGCGCCATCCGGGCAAGTGCATACAGATGCCGCGCACGGCCCGCGCCGCCCAATGCCTGCCAGCCAGGCTGCGCATTGCGTGCGGCGACGACCGCTGCATTCACATCGGCCTTGTCGCCTTGCGCGATGTTTGCGAGCACCCGGCCCGTCGCAGGCTCGCGGGATTCGAATGTTTCGGCACCATCGCCGGACGTCGGCACGCGAAAAGCACCATCGATAAAATGGCCAAAGACGTTCTCATGCTCAGCGAGCCACGCGCGCGCGGCTTTGTCGTCTTCCGGGGCGGGTCCGTATTCCATCGAAGAAAAGTATTCAGCTACGCTCATGTGGGGTCTTCGTTGTGCGAGATCACGCGAGAGCGTGACGATGGAAGGCGGAATAGCGGCCGGTCACGTGATGCTCGAGTTGCCGCTCGATATCGGCCAGCAGACTCGATGCACCGATGCGAAACAGATCGGGTTCGAGCCACTGCCTTCCTAGTTCTTCTTTCATCAGGATCTGGTATTCCAGCACCGACTTCGCGGTCGACACGCCGCCGGCCGGCTTGAAGCCGATTTCAATGCCGGTGCGCTCGAAGTATTCGCGGATCATGCGCACCATCACGAGCGACACGGCGAGCGTCGCGTTGACACCTTCCTTGCCAGTCGACGTCTTGATGAAATCGGCGCCAGCCATCATGCAGACCATCGACGCCTTCGCGATGTTCGACAGCGTGTTGATGTCGCCAGTGGCGAGAATCGCCTTTACGTGAGCGTCGCCACACGCAGCGCGGAAGTCGCGCATCTCGTTGTACAGCGCTTGCCAATTGCCGGTCAGCACGTGTTCGCGCGTCACCACGATATCGATCTCGGCGGCGCCATCCGCCACGGACGCTTCGATCTCTTTCAGCTTCAGCGGATGCGGAATCAGTCCGGCAGGAAAACCGGTGGACACTGCCGCGACCGGAATGCTGCTGCCCGCCAGCGCCGCGACCGCAGTGCCAACAAAGCGGTGATACACGCAGACCGCGCCGGTTGTGATGGACTGCGCCGGCATGCCAAGCGCTTCGAGCAGATCGTCACGCACCGGGCGGCGAGCCTTTGCACACAAACGTTCGACGCGACCCGCGGTGTCGTCCCCAGAGAGCGTGGTCAGATCGATGCACGTAATGGCTTTGAGTAGCCACGCGGCCTGTGCATCTTTTTTGACCGAACGGCGCGTGCCGAGCGTCGCGACACGCTGCTCGACCGCCGACCTGTTCACACGCAGCGAATCGAGCCACGCCAGATCGAAGGGAACGCCAGGATTGCGGGCGCGGGCGCTTGACGCATGCGCGTAACCCGGCCAGGCGATGACGGAATGAGATGCTTCATCGAACATAGGTAGGCTCGTTGTTGTGTGATGCACAACATCATCCGATAACTTGAGATCATCGTATCACGCCGATGTTACGATCATGACATAGGGAAAACCTCCATTGGTCGGCTGGGTGCTGTCACGTTGAGGAAGTGGCCGGGTAAGACGTGGTGATGAATAAGACCAAATCGCTTTATCACGACCGCCGGCTTCCGGCGGCGGTCATCAGCCACGCGGTTCGGTGGTATTTCCGGTTCCACCTGAGCCTGCGCGACATTGAGGAGTTGCTGTTCGAGCGCGGTGTGGTCGTGAACGATGAATCCGTCGCTGGTGCGACAAATTCGGCGCGGGCTTTGCCCGTCGTGTCAAAGCGGTGCGGCGCAAGCCGGGTAGCACCTGGCGTCTCGATGAGAGGTTTGTGACGCTGCGCGGCGCGAAGATCGTCGGAGAGAATCCGGTGTCGAGTTGATGATTGCCGTGCAGATCGCAATCCGACGAGATGTCGAGCAACTGCCGGCGCTGCCGTTCACGCCGCGCGAGGATGGGATCAATCAGATCCCCTGACCATGTCACGGGAAGTCGAGGCCAGCCGCCGTGCCTCGCCGAGCGAAACGCGCGATACAGGTCCGAGGCCCATTTCCCGTGCACATCCGTTGAGCCTGAAGCGGAACACCCGGGAATGCGCGCCACTGTCCGCGATCTGCATGTAGAGACCACCACCGTCGGCGTAATGGCCCGGAGTCACCTCCTTGGCAACCCGCAACGCACCGAGCCAGTGTAATTGTCGTCCTGACATGACTCCCTCCTACCCGCTTACCCATCTTCCTGCCCATACATCGGGCAGAAATTGTGCGGAAATCTGGCGGAAGCAGCAAGCACGTCGCCACCCATAAACCGATTTGAAATCAGCGACTTAAAGGACGCCTTCGGAAGCTGCTGGAATGCCCGGGAAGCCTTGCCGGGCGGAAGGCAGCCGGAGTCGAACCGACCCGGGAGTGTCTGACACCCCCAACCGGGTTTGAAGCCCGGCCGTACCACCGGATACGAATGCCTTCCGTGGGAAAAGAACCAAAAGAGCGGGAAGAACAACAAGCGCCTACGCCTGAATACCCACCCAACCGCTGTCAGGCCGCAGGAAGTGAAGATCGCGGTGGAAGCGAGTATACCCAACCCGGTCGAAGAACTCGAGAATCTGGATCGCCCGCTTGCGGCCAAGCCCGGTCGCGTCGCGAAACGTCGCCGCATCGAGCCCGCCGCCGCGTGTCGGCGCGAGATGCGCCACCAGCCCGGCCAGCTCGCGCACGATATCCGCGTGATAGAACAGGTCGCGCACGATCTGATGCACGTCGCCGCGCCGTGCGAGCTTGCGCAGCAGCGTGCGTACGACCTCCTCGGCCGCGCCCGTGTCGCGCGCCAGATCGCGAACCCACGGCGGATCGAAGCGCCCCGCATGAATCAGCGGCAGCAGTTGCTGCGCCAGCGCTTCCTCGCGCGCATCGAAACTCACCGAATGCGACGGCAGATGCAGCCACGGCCCGCTTCGCGCGACTTCGCCGCCTTCCACCAGCGCTTCGACGAGCGCACGCCACAGCGCATCGCCGACGAGCGGCGCCGCCATCCGCCGCAGGCGCGCCGCGTCGAGCCCCTGCTCGTCCGGCACGCGCTCGTGATACGCGCGCAGCGTGTCGATCGCGCGTGCCTGCAGCGCAAGCCAGTGCGCCCGCGCCATCACCGTGCCCTCGTTCGACGCGGCGTCGCGCTGGCCGATCGCCAGCGCATCGTCCGGCAACGCGAGCGCGTCGGGCGCAAACCCGGTCAGGTGCGTGAGCATCGCACGTGCGATACCGAGCGGCGCCTGCGCGAGCAGCGCATCGAGCCGCCCTTCATCGAGCCACGCCGCCAGCGCGTCGAGCCATGCGTGGCGCGCGGGCGTGCGACGCTTGCGAGCGGGACCGAACGGGTCCAGCACACGGCCGCCGCCGACGGTGCGCGTCGCCTGCGGATTGCGAACGATGAAGCGATCGCCCGGCAGCGCGAACACGGGTTCGTCGAACACCAGTTGCACGCGCATCTTCTGGCCGGCCGCGAGCGTATCGCCGTCGAGCAGCGCAACGTGTGCGACGCGATGCAGCGTGCCGAGATGCACGTGCAGCGGCGCCCAGTGCGTCAGCGTGAGCCCCGCATCGGCCAGCAGCGTCAGTTCGACGTCGAGCCGCGGCGACGTCGCGACGAGCCGCGCATCCGCGACGGTATCGCCGCGCTCGACGTCCGCCTTGTCGACGCCGGCCAGGTTCAGCGCACAACGCTCGCCCGCGCGGCCCGCATCGACCGGCCGGTTCTGCGCATGGATGCTGCGCACGCGCGCCGCGCCGCCGGTGCGCACGATCGCGAGCGTGTCGCCGGTCGCGACGCGACCCGCGAACGCGGTGCCCGTCACGATGGTGCCCTGCCCGGCAAGCGTAAACACCCGATCGACCGCGAGCCGGAACAGGCCGTCGTCGCGGCGCGCGCGCCACGCGAGCGCCGCGTCGGCGAGGTGCCGCTTCAATGCGCCGACGCCCGGATCGTCCGCGCGCGTCGCACAGGTTTCGAAGATCGGCACGCCATCGAGCGTCGAGCCGTGCAGCCACGCGGCGATCTCGTCGCGCACGGCCGACAGGCGTGCGGCGTCGACGCGATCGCACTTCGTCAGCGCAACCGCGCCATGTGCGACGCCGAGCAGCTGCAGGATCGCGAGATGCTCGCGGGTCTGCGGCATCACGCCGTCGTCGGCGGCGATCACGAGCAGCGCGAAGTCGATTCCGCACGCGCCGGCCGCCATCGTATGAATCAGCTTCTCGTGGCCCGGCACGTCGATCAGGCCAAGCACGTCGCCGTTCTCGAGCGGCGTATACGCATAGCCGAGCTCGATCGAGATGCCGCGCGCCTTCTCTTCCTTCAACCGGTCGGTGTCGACGCCCGTCAGCGCCCGCACGAGCGTCGTCTTGCCGTGATCGATATGTCCTGCGGTACCGACGATCATGCAGCGGGCCCCGCGATCTGCACGCATTGCGCGACGAATGCCGCTTCGTCGGCTGCTTCGAGGCAGCGCAGGTCGAGCCGCAGCGCATTGTCGGCGACGCGGCCGATCACCGGGCGCGGCCATTCTCGCAGTCGCTTTTCGAGCTGCGCGAGCGCGCGACCGCCGCGCTTGCCGTCCGGCGTACGCACGACGAGCCCGGCGCTCGGCAACTGGTCGACCGGCAGCGCGCCGCTGCCGATCTGGCTGAACATCGGCTCGACGCGCACGTCGAAGCCGCTGCCGAGCACGGCCTGCAACGCCGGACCCACGCGCTCGGCGGCCTCTGCGATGTCGCGCTGCGGCCGCGTCAGCAGCCGCAACGTCGTGAGCCGCTCACACAGAAATTCCGGTGCCTCGTAGAGCCGCAGCACGGGTTCGAGCGCGGCGAGCGTCAGCTTGCCGACGCGCAGCGCGCGCTTGAGCGGATGTTTCTTGATCTTCGCGACGAGCGCGCGATCGCCGACGATCAGGCCGGCCTGCGGCCCGCCGAGCAGCTTGTCGCCGCTGAACGTGACGAGGTTCGCGCCGGCCGCGACGGTTTCCTGCACGGTCGCCTCGTGCGGCAGCCCCCATTGCGACAGGTCGGCGAGCGTGCCGCTGCCGAGATCGACCGCCACCGGCAGACCGTGCTCGCGGGCAAGCGGCGCAAGTTCGGTCAGCGTCACTTCCTTCGTGAAGCCGCTGATCGCGTAGTTGCTGCAGTGCACCTTCATCAGCAGCGCGGTGCGCGGGCCGATCGCGTCCGCATAGTCACGCAAATGGGTGCGGTTGGTCGTCCCGACTTCGCGCAGCTTCGCGCCCGCACGGCTCATGATGTCGGGAATGCGGAATGCGCCGCCGATCTCGACCAGCTCGCCGCGCGACACGACGACTTCCTTCTTCGTTGCCAGCGCCGACAGCGTCAGCAGCACGGCCGCGGCATTGTTGTTGACGACGGTCGCGGCTTCCGCGCCCGTCAGTTCGCACAGCAGATCGTCGATCAGGTCGTCGCGGTCGCCGCGGCGGCCGGTGGCGAGATCGAATTCGAGGTTGACGGGTTGGGTCAGCGCGTCGACCACCGCGCGCACCGCGTCGTCGGGCAACAGCGCGCGCCCGAGATTGGTGTGCAGCACGGTGCCGGTCAGGTTGAACACCGCGCGCACGGCGCTCGCGCTTCGCGCGGCCAGCGTGCGGGCGACGGCGGCCGCGATGCGCGGTTCGTCGAGCGGCTCGGCCGCCGACGGATCCTGCTGCGCGGCGGTGCGCCAGCGTTCGAGTTCCGCGCGCACCGCATTCAGCACGCGCGTGCGGCCATAGTCGGCGAGCAGCGGTTGCAGCGGTGCCGACGACAGCACGCGCTCGACCGACGGCACGCGCGCGAGGACGGCATTCAGTTCATTCAAACCCGGTTCGGTCACGTAATGGTGGCTCCATTTCCAAGCACGGCCGACAACCGGCGCCGGCGCTCGCGCACCGGCCCCGGCCGCCTGCCGTCAATCCGCTTCGCGCGTCATGTCCGGCCATAGCAGCGGGTTCGGCGAACTGCGCTGGTAGCCGGCTTCGTTCATCAGCAGGTCGAGCGTGAGGCTCGCAAGGTCGTCCGCCAGCGGCTCGAACTCGAAGTCCTTCTCCTGATAGCCGATCTTGCGATAAGTCTTGCACTCGTCGCACGACTCGGCCTTGACGGCTTCGCTGCCGCCCTCGATCCCATGGTAAGCGATGCCCTTGGTCGAGTCGCAGTGCGAACATTTCGTGCGCACCATGTGCCACTCGGTCGTGCACAGCCCGCACTGCAGGAAACGGTAGCCCTGGAACTGGCCCCCGACGCGCACGACGCTCGCGACCGGATGCGTGCCGCACACCGGGCACAGCCCCGGCTGGTCGAGATACGGGACGTCGGCCGGCGCGACGCGGCTCGCGAGATCGGTCCAGACGACCTGCAGCGCAGCCATCAGGAACGGCGCGGTGGCCGGGTCGACCTCGGCGAAGCGCAGCCCGAGAATCGCATCGGCCTGCGTGTCGAGTTCGGCGGGCGCCATCAGGCGCAGCCGGTCGAGCAGTTTCGCGAGCGACGGATTGACGAGCCCGGCGCCTTCGACGCGGTCGAGCAGTTCGTACAGCACGGCCCGCCACTGCGGGTTGCGCTCGCCGTCGAGCGCCGGCACGAGCGGCATCGAATGCTGCTGCGCGCGCGCGATCGCTTCCTTCGACGGCAGCGGCAGTTCCAGCGTCTGCAGCGTCGCGTGCTGCGCATCGGCGACGGTGGCCATCAGCCGCAGGTAGCCGCTGATCGGGTTCAGGTCGGCAAGCTTGCGCAGCCGCGCGGCGCGCGCGGCAAACGCGGTCGCGCGCTCCGGCAGGCGAAAGCGCGGAATGGCCGAATGATCGAGCGCCGAAATCTCGGTCGGTTCGAGAATGCGTTGTGTCACGAAAATGTCTTCCAAAAAAACAAGCGCCGACAGATCGGCGCTTTTCAGGCGATTCCGACGGTTGGCGGAACGGTACGCAACAATCGGCGTACCGTCCCGCTCCGGTGCGTTACTTCACGCTTTCACGGAACCACTTCGGGTGATGCTTGCGGGCCCAGCCCAGCGTGACGGTGCCGCGCACCATCGCCCCGATCGAGCCCTTCACCCACAACGCCGCGTAAATGTGCACGATGATGCTCGCGATCAGCACGAAGGCCGCCACGGCATGCACGACGGCCGCCGCGCGGATCACCCCGATCGGGAAGTAGAACGAGAAGTAGCGCCGCCAGATCACGACTCCCGACAGCAGGAGCAACAGCAGGCACGCCACCAACGTGAAGAATAGCAGCTTCTGTCCGGCGTTATATCGGCCGACGGGCGGCAGCTTGTCTTCCTGGTTGGTCAGCACGTCGCCGATCTGCTTCAGCCACTGCCGATCGTCCGCGTCGAGCGTATTGTGGTGCCAGAAGCGCACCACCAGGATCGCGAACGACACGAACATCACGAGGCCGACGAACGGATGCAGGATCCGCGTCCACTGGCCGCCCCCGAACAGCGCGGTGAGCCAGAACATCGACGGATGGAACAGCGCGAGCCCGGACAGCGCGAGCAGCACGAACGTGATCGCGGTGATCCAGTGGTTCGTGCGCTCGTTCGGCGTGTAGCGGACGATCAGGTTGGGGTCGTCGTGTTTCATTTCGCGTCCTCCTTGATGCGTCGCGCCTCGTCGCGCGCGGCGGCTTCCTCGTCCTCGCTGACCTCGTTCGGACCGACCCGCGTGTAGTGGAAGAACCCGGCCAGCGCGGTCAGCGCGAGGCCGGCGACCGCGAGCGGTTTCGCGATCCCCTTCCACAGCTTCACCATCGGACTGATCGACGGATTGTCGGGCAGCCCGTGATACAGCGACGGTTTGTCCGCGTGGTGCAGCACATACATCACGTGCGTGCCGCCGACGCCCTGCGGGTCGTACAGCCCCGCATGCTCGAAGCCGCGCTCCTTCAGGTCCTCGATCCGCTCGGCCGCATGCTGCTTCATGTCCTCCTTGGTGCCGAACACGATCGCGCCGGTCGGGCAGGTCTTTACGCAGGCCGGTTCCTGACCGACCGCGACACGGTCGGAACAGAGCGTGCACTTGTACGCGCGATGATCCGTCTTCGAGATCCGCGGGATGTTGAACGGACAGCCGGTCACGCAGTAGCCGCAGCCGATGCAGTTCTCCTCGTGGAAATCGACGATCCCGTTGTTGTACTGCACGATCGCGCCCGGCGACGGGCACGCCTTCAGGCAGCCCGGATCCTCGCAGTGCATGCAGCCGTCCTTGCGGATCAGCCATTCGAGGTCGCCGGCCGGGTTCTCGTATTCGGAGAACCGCATCACCGTCCACGAGTGCTCGGTCAGGTCGGCCGGGTTGTCGTACACGCCGACGTTGGTGCCGACTTCGTCGCGCAGGTCGTTCCACTCCATGCACGCCGTCTGGCACGCCTTGCAGCCGATGCACTTCGATACGTCGATCAGCTTCGCGACGCTCCCGGTCACCGGTTCGCGCGCCGTGGGCGGCGGCGTCGTGGTGGCCGAGACGCGCTTGATATCCAGCGATTGCAATGCCATCTCTTCCCCCTTACGCCTTTTCGACCTTCACCAGGAACGACTTGAATTCCGGTGTGTACGAGTTGCCGTCGCCGACGGACGGAGTCAGCGTGTTGGCGAGATAGCCGGGCTTCGTCAGACCCTTGAAGCCCCAGTGCAACGGGACGCCGACCGTCTGGACCTTCTTGCCCTCGATCGTCAGCGGCTTGATCCGCTTCGTGACGAGGGCGACCGCGATGATGTAGCCGCGCTTGGACGACACCTTCACGCGCTCGCCGTGCGCGACGCCGACTTCCTTCGCGAGGTCTTCGCCGATCTCGACGAATTGCTCGGGCTGGATGATCGAGTTCAGCCGCGCATGCTTGGTCCAGTAGTGGAAATGCTCGGTCAGCCGGTACGTCGTCGCGACGTGCGGGAACTCCGACACCTTGCCGAACGACGCGCGGTCGTCCGGGAACACGCGGGCGGCCGGGTTGTTCAGCGCCTGCGGGTTGTCAGGGTGCAGCGGGTTCGCCGCAAGCGGCGTCTCGAACGGCTCGTAGTGCTCGGGGAACGGGCCTTCGTTCATCCCCGCGCGGGCGAAGAAGCGCGCGACGCCTTCCGGGTTCATGATGAACGGCCCCATCCCGTTCTCGGGCGGTTCGTCCACCTTGAAGTCCGGCACGTCGACGCCCTTCCACGCACTGCCGTTCCAGCCGACCAGCTTGCGGGTCGGGTCGAACGGCTTGCCGGCGACGTCGCACGATGCGCGGTTGTACAGGATCCGACGATTGGCCGGCCACGCCCACGCCCAATTCAGCGTCTGGCCGATGCCGGTCGGGTCGGAGTTGTCGCGCCGCCCCATCTGGTTGCCCGCCTGCGTCCACGCGCCGCAGAAGATCCAGCAGCCGCTCGCGGTCGTGCCGTCGTCCTTCAGTTGCGCGAACGCGGCGAGCTGCTCGCCCTTCTTCACGAGCGTCTTCGTCGGATCCTTCGGATCGGGCAGGTCGGCGAGCGCCTTCCCGTTGAACTCCATCGCGAGTTCTTCGGGCGTCGGGCTTTCCGGGTTCGCGTACGGCCACGTCAGGTTCACGATCGGATCCGGATACTTGCCGCCGTCCGTCTGGTACATCTTGCGCATGCGCAGGAACAGCCCCGACATGATCTCGAGATCGCTCCGCGCCTCGCCCGGCGGCTCCGCGCCCTTCCAGTGCCACTGCAGCACGCGGCTCGAACTGACGAGCGAACCGTTTTCCTCCGCGAAACACGTGGTCGGCAGCCGGAACACCTCGGTCTGGATCTTCGACGCATCGACATCGTTGAAATCGCCGTGATGCTTCCAGAACTCGGACGTCTCGGTCGCGAGCGGATCCATGATCACGAGCCACTTCAGCTTCGCGAGACCGGCTGCCGTCTTCACCTTCGACGGTGCCGCCGCGAGCGGGTTGAAGCCCTGGCAGATGTAGCCGTTCATCTTGCCGGCATTCATCAGCTCGATCGCCTGCAGCAGGTCGTACTGCTTGTCGAGCTTCGGCAGGTAGTCGTACGCCCAGTTGTTCTCGGCGGTCGCCGCGTCGCCCCACCACGACTTCATGAAGCTGACGTGGAAGGCCTTGTAGTTCTTCCAGTAGCTCAGTTGGTTCGGCCGCAGCGGCAGTTGCACGCGCTTCTTGATGTAGCCGTCGAAATCCTGTTCGGCCTGCATCGGCAGCGTCATGTAGCCCGGCAGCAGGTTCGACATCAGCCCGAGGTCGGTCAACCCCTGGATGTTCGAGTGGCCGCGCAGCGCGTTCATCCCGCCGCCGGCGATGCCGATGTTGCCGAGCAGCAGTTGCACCATCGCGCCGGTGCGGATCATCTGCGCGCCGACCGAGTGGTGCGTCCAGCCGAGCGCGTACAGGATCGTGCCGGCGCGGCCGGGAACGGCGGTGGTCGCGAGCATCTCGCACACCTTCAGGAATTTCTCCTTCGGCGTGCCGCACGTCTGCTGGACCATGTCCGGCGTATAGCGCGCGTAGTGCTGCTTCAGCAGGTTGTACACGCAACGCGGATGCTGCAGCGTCGGGTCGACCTTCACGAAGCCGTCGTCGCCGCGCTCGTAGTCCCAGCTCGATTTGTCCGGGTACGCGTGCTTCTCGGCGTCGTAGCCGGAATAAATGCCGTCGTTGAACGCGAAATCCTCGCGCACGATGAACGAGAAGTCCGTGTAGTTCTTCACGTACTCATGCTGGATCTTGTCGTTCGTCAGCAGATAGTTGATGACGCCGCCCAGGAAGACGATGTCGGTGCCGGTGCGGATCGGCGCGTAGTAGTCGGCCACCGAGGCCGTACGCGTGAAGCGCGGGTCGACGACGATCAGCCGCGCCTTGCGGTGCGCCTTCGCCTCCGTTACCCACTTGAAACCGCACGGATGGGCCTCGGCTGCGTTGCCGCCCATCACGAGAATCACGTCCGCGTTCTTGATGTCGACCCAATGGTTCGTCATCGCTCCACGGCCAAACGTCGGGGCAAGACCTGCCACCGTCGGGCCATGTCAGACACGCGCCTGATTGTCGAATGCGAGCATCCCGAGGCTGCGGACAGCCTTGTGCGTCAGGTAGCCGACTTCGTTGCTGCCCGCCGACGCGGCCAGCATGCCGGTGGTCAGCCAGCGGTTGACCTTGGCGCCGTCTTCCGCCGTCTCGACGAAGTTCGCGTCGCGGTCGGCCTTCATCAGCTTCGCGATCCGGTCGAGCGCATCGCCCCACGAGATACGCTCCCACTTGTCCGAGCCCGGCGCCCGGTATTCGGGATGCGTCAGGCGGTTCGGGCTGTGGATGAAGTCGATCAGGCTCGCGCCCTTCGGGCACAGCGTGCCGCGATTGACGGGATGGTCGGGATCGCCTTCGATATGGATGATGCTCGGCTGCGCATTCTTCGCACCGTCGCCGAGGCTGTACATCAGGATGCCGCAACCCACTGAACAATAAGGACAGGTGTTGCGCGTTTCGACTGTGCGCGCCAGCTTGTACTGTCGGACTTCGGCGAGCGCTTCCGTCGGAGAAAAGCCCATCAGGGCAAGACTCGATCCGGCAAGCGACGTGGCCGTCACCTTCAGGAACTGGCGCCGGGACATTTGTAGCATGATGGTCTCGGCTGCTTGTGGGGTGAGGTGAAACTGAAAGGATTATAGACAGCCAGCGCAACTATGATGAAATCTTCTGATCAATACTGATTTGCCCGATCCACCGATATCCCGCGATCGGCACGCAACCGAACCGTCATGAAACGACAGATCACGTCCGAAGCTACCCGTCTCGCGCAACAACAGGCCAACTGGGCACTCAACGCGTTCAAGCGTTTCTCCTCCGACCGATGCTCGGCGATGGCCGCGAGCATCGCGTTCTTCTCGGCGTTCTCGCTCGCGCCGACGCTCGTGATGGTGATCGCCGTGGCCGGCTGGTTCTACGGCGACGACGCCGCGCGCGGCCAGGTGTTCGAGCAGGCACACCAGCTGATCGGCGACGACGCAGCGGCCAGCATCCAGACGATCGTGCAGAACGCGCATCGCGCGGGCGAGCGCGGCGGCATCGCGACGCTGATCTCGTTCGCCGCGCTCGCACTCGGCGCATCGGCGACGTTCGCGTCGCTGAACACGGCGCTGAGCGTGATCTGGCCGAGCACGGAAAACCGCTGGTCGAGCATGCTCGGGCTCGTGCGCGTGCGGCTGATTTCGTTCGGGCTCGTGCTCGGCGTCGCGTTCCTGCTGATCGTGTCGCTCGTGCTCGATACCGCGATCACGTTCATCGGCACGTGGCTGCTCGGCAATTCACCGTACGTCGTGATCACCAACCTGCTGCAGTTCTTCGTCGGCATCGCGGTGCTCGCAGGCGCGTTCGCCGCGCTGATGAAGTTCCTGCCGGACGCGCGCGTCGCATGGCACGACGCGGTGATCGGCGGGATCGTGTCCGCGATCCTGTTCTCCGGCGGCAAGAAGCTGTTCGCGCTGTATCTCGCGCACGCGGGCACGGCAAGTGCGTTCGGCGCGGCCGGATCGTTCGCGGTCCTGCTGATGTGGCTGTACTTCTCGGCGGCCGTGCTGCTGCTCGGCGCGGAATTCGCGGCTGCGCGCGGCGATGCACATCGCCGCACCGGCAACGTTGCGGCCGTGTCCGCGCAGACGGATCACGCCACCGATCGCGCACGCGACAGCTGATTGCCTCGCGCGGCCGCGCATTGCGCGTGCCGCATCGTCGTCCTACGCGACCGCGCTTCTTTTCGCAACCACCCCGCCCCGTCTCGCGTTCATGCGTGTTGATGCTTTGCTTGCATCACCACGCGATGCAAGCCGCAACGGCAAACGTTTGCCATCGTCGATTTCCGTGCTCCAACCGGCGAAATCCGCCCTTCTGTTGCCAAACACCACAACCACCGCAACAATCGCAGCGCAGCAATTGTCAACTATTTCAAAAACAGGAACAGTTCTTGATGTGCTTGATCTATATGAACTTTTTCTCGCTGTTACCTTTTCGAGACACTTTATTTTTTAAGCTTTCTTGCCTGTATGGCACTGAGCTATTCTCCATTCCGCAACAAATAACGAATGACGAATCATTTGCGTGGAGATACTCAACGATGAAGAAACTCGCTCTCTCGACCCTCTCGCTCGCCCTGCTGGGCGCCGCCGGTGCTGCTCACGCCCAGTCGAGCGTGACGCTGTACGGCGTGATCGACACGTCGATCGCATGGGTTCACGGCAACGACGGCCAGGCCAACAACTCGTGGCAAATGCTGTCGGGCAACCTGCAAGGCAGCCGTTGGGGCCTGAAAGGCGCTGAAGACCTCGGCGGTGGCCTGAAGGCGATCTTCCAGTTGGAAAACGGTTTTGATCCGGGCACGGGTCACCTGAACCAAGGTGGTCGCATGTTCGGTCGCCAGGCATACGTCGGCCTCCAGAGCAACCAGTACGGTACGCTGACGCTCGGCCGCCAGTACGACCCGCTGGTCGACCTGGTCCAGGCAGTCACGGCTGACAACTACTTCGGCAGCGTGATGGCCACGCCGGGCGACGTCGACAACAACGACAACTCGCTGCGCGTCAGCAACGCAATCAAGTACACGTCGCCGGTCTGGGCAGGCTTCCAGGTCGAAGGCATGTACGCCCTCGGCGGCGTCGCAGGCAAGACGGGCTCGGGCCAGACGTGGTCGGTCGCAGCTGCATACAACAACGGCCCGGTCGGCGTTGCAGCAGGCTACTTCTACGCAGCCAACCCGTCGCCGACGACGGCTGTCGGCCGCGCAGGCTGGGGTTCGACGACGTCCGACGCGATCTTCGACGGCCCGATCAACTCGGGTTACGACACGGCGAAGTCGATCGCCATCGCGCAAGTCGCAGGCCAGTACGCAATCGGCCCGGTAACGGTCGGTCTCGGCTACAGCAACGCACAGTACAAGCCGGACGCATTCTCGGGCTTCGGTTCGACCGAAAAGTACAACACGGGCCGCGCGTTCGTGACGTACCAGGTCACGCCGCCGCTGCTGCTGGGCCTCGGCTATTCGTACACGAAGGCAAGCGGCGACACGGCCGCGAAGTACCATCAGGTCGGTGTCGGCGCGGACTACTCGCTGTCGAAGCGCACGGACCTCTACCTGGTTGGCGCATACCAGCACGCAAGCGGCACGCAGCTCGTCGACGGCGTGCAGCAAACCGCGCAAGCGTCGATCGCTTCGTACGGCTTCGCTGGCAAGAGCTCGGCCGAAATGGTCGCGGTCGGTATCCGCCACAAGTTCTAAGAAGTACGTTTCCGGTGTGCATGGCGTCTTCGACGCCATGCCGCCGAACTGCAAAACCAGTCATCGGCTTCGGCCATGGCTGGTTTTTTTTCGTCCGTTGCCGGCGGCGGCCGCCAGCGCCGTGGCGGACGACGACCGCGCCGGGACCCTCAGTACGGCAGTCGGCCGGGAGCGGCGCCTGAGCCGCCTATCGCGCGCAGAAAGCACGTTTGCAGGCATGTCGGGCGCCTCGCCCTGTCGATGAATCCGGCGCCCCTCCCATGTGAAGCACGTATGCTTCGACATGTCGATTTCGACGCCCCTCGTCCGTCGTATCGATGGCGGCATGCAGATTGCCCGTCCCTCACCGACAGCTGACAGGAGACGCTCCATGACGATTCAGAAGATCACGCCGTTCCTCTGGTACTCGACGGAAGCCGAAGAAGCCGCAGCCTTCTATGCGGGCATTTTCCCGAACTCGCGCGTCGTGCGCGTCACGGCGGTGTCCGGCACCAACGGCACCCGGATGGTCGAGTTCGAACTGTTCGGGCAGCCGTTCATCGCGATGAGCCACCCGCGCACCGAGACGTTCAACCACGCGATCTCGCTGATGATCAGTTGCGCCGACCAGGCCGAACTCGACCGTTACTGGAGCGCGCTGCTCGACAACGGCGGCACGGCCGACGGCTGCGGCTGGCTGCGGGACCGCTACGGCGTGTCGTGGCAGATCGTTCCGGACGCACTGATCCCGATGATGGCCGACCGCGACGAGGTCAAGGCGGCGCGGGTGGCCGCGGCCATGATGCAGATGACGAAGTTCGACGTCGCCGCGCTGAAGGCCGCGTACGACGGCACGGCGGGCTGACGAAGCCACGGCGGCACGTCCTTCGCGGGGCGCCGCGGCACGTTCGTGGCGCGCGTGCAGTCCACGCATGACCGCATCCATCGACGGGATTGCGTCGCGCCACTACGCAACCGCGGGCGGCGACCGTTCGCGCGCCGCTACGCCGACAGCATCGCTTCGACGATTCGTCGCGCGTAGCGCACGAACGCGGCGACCGGTTCGCCGGAGAGCAGCGCATCGTCGCCGTCACCGCGCAGATAGACGGTACGCGCAGCCGACAGGACGGGTTGGTACGCGTCGGGCAGGCGCGCCATTACCCACGTCGCGGCGACGTCCTTCGGCGCGATCCTGCCGGTCGCGGCGCTGTACCAGATGCGTGCGAGCGCCAGCACGACGTTGCATTCGTCGCCGCGCCAGTCCGGCTCGGCATGCCACTGCGCAACGGTGGCCAAAAGCGCGGCGACAAAGTCGCGCGCGGACACCGGCTCGAACCACTCGGTCGCGCGCGGCCCGAGCAGCGCAACGTCGTGCGGCCGCACCTTCGTCAACAGAATCGCCAGATCGTGATCGATGCATGGCGGCTCGACGATGCCCGCGCGCAGATCGCCGCGCAGCCACTCGCCGAACTGCAGCGCGCGCCGGGTCGGATGACACCATGGAACCACGTCGCCGCGCACGACGACCGTCACTTCCAGCGCGCGCATGTGCGCCGCGCTCCCCGGCGGCGCCGACACGTCGAGCAAGTCGAGCATCAGCGCACGCCGCACCGCGTCGCCCGGCAATGCGGCAACCGTCACCAGCAGGTCGATATCGCTGCGCGGTTTCAGCCCGCCGTCGAGCGCCGAGCCGAACAGATGCATCGCCTGCAGCGTTGCGCCGAGATGCCGTTCGATCACGGCGCACGCGGCGCTCACCTGGTCGGCGATCTCGCCGGGAACGATCGCTGCGTTCATGACACGAGACCCGCGCGACGAATGCGCGACGCGCTGCGTTGCAAGGTCGCGCGCCGGATCGAACGCGGCGACCCGGCCGTTCGCACGTTTGGCCCGCGACACCGGATGCGCATCACATCATGCCGCCTGCTCGCTGCACAACGTCGTCGCCGCGCGATTTGCGCAGCGCAATAAAAATCCCCGTACGCTTTCGCGTACGGGGATCGTCGGACATCGCAACGGTCGCCGACTTGCATTCGGCAACCGTTGCGCGGCATTACGCAGCCGCGTCCTTCAGCTTCTTCAGCGCACGTGCCTTCACGCGCACGCTGGCCGGCTTTGCCGGGAACCAGCGCTCTTCGCCCGTGAACGGATCCTTGCCGAAGCGCTTCTTCTTCGCCGGCACGACTTGTGCCGTGATCTTCAGCAGACCCGGCAGCGTGAACTCGCCTGCGCCCTTCTTGTGAACCGAGCCCAGCACGACGTTCTCGAGTGCGACGAGCACTGCCTTGACCGCCTTCACTTCGACAGCTGCACGCTCAGCGATGTGCGTTGCGAGCGATGCCTTCGTGAACTTGTCCTTCAGCGGCGTCGGAGCGGCCGGTGCTGCCTTCGCGACAGCTTTCTTGGCCACTACTTTCTTCGCGGGCGCAGCCTTTTTGGCAGCCACTTTCTTGGTGGCCGGTGCGGCAGCCTTCTTGGCCACCTTTTTTGCGGAAGTCGCCATGTTTCTCCTACCAGGTGTGGTCGTTGGATACACGAAGCGTGCAACGCGCGCGCTTCAACGCCGGATTCTACAAGCGCCGTGACGCTTCGTGCAGTACTTTTATGCGTTTTCGCGGGGTTTCCCGCAGGTTTTGTTGCGCACGACCGACTTCACCGACGCGCGAGCATCGAAAAACGCCTTTACGTATACGTCCGAACGCGAATTACGTTCGATATTTGCGCACCTATACTGACCTCGCTCAGTGCCCCGGATGCCTCCATGCGCGAAGTCAGATACGTCAAAGGACTCGACGGCCTGCGAGCCATCGCCGTCATCCTCGTTTTCCTGTCCCACAAGGGCCACGTCCTCGCTGTCGACGTGGGCAAGCTCGGTGTGTGGACGTTTTTCTTCATCAGCGGATTCCTGATCGTCGGCGAGCTGCATCGCAACCGTCAGGCGATCGAGCGCGGCACGATGACGCGCCGTCACGCGCTGGCGCTGTTCCTCGCGAAACGCGCGCTGCGGATCTTTCCCGTCTACTACCTGCTGCTCGCCGCGCTCGCGATCGCGCACGCGCTGTTCTACCAGCGCGGCGTCAATCTCGGGCTCGCGTGGCACGCCGCGTTCCTGTCGAACTACTGGATCGGCGTCGTCAAGGACGGCTGGCCGGGCTCCACGTCGCACTTCTGGAGCCTCGCGGTTGAGCAGCAGTTCTATCTGATTGCGCCGCTCACGCTGCTCGCGGTGCCGGCCGCGCGCCACGTCGCGCTCGGCGTCGCGGCCGTCGCGCTGTGCGCGCTCGCGCATCTCGTGCTCTACGCGGCCGACGCATCGCCGGTGCTGATCTACGCGTTTTCGCCGTGGAACTTCGCACTGATCGCGCTGGGCGGCGTCGGTGCGATGGCGCTGGCCGATCGCGGCCCGGCCGTCGTCCGCCGCATTCCGCCCGGCTGGCTCGGCGCCGCCGGCGTCGTGTTCTTCCTCGCGCTGCCCGCGTTCACGACGCTGCCGGACGTCGTCACGGGGCTCGCGGATCTCGGGCTGTCCGCGTCGCTCGGCACGCTGATGCTGTGGATCGTCACCGAGCCCGACCATCCGGCCGTGGCGCTGCTCGACTGGGCGCCGCTCGTCTATCTCGGCACGATCAGCTACGGCTTCTACCTGTTCCACAACCTGATTCCGGCACGTTTCGGCGAGATGCCCGCGCTGTTCGCGCACGTGCCGATGCCCGGAATCGTGCGCGAAGCGCTGCCCGAACTGCTGCAGTTCGCACTTGCCGTGCTGCTTGCGCATCTGTCGTGGCGCTATCTGGAAAGACGCCTGCTCGACTTCAAGAAGCCGATCGCCGCGATGCTGGCGCGGTACTTCGTCGCGCGGCCGAGCACGTCCCCGCGCTGAGCGGAACATCGGCACGGGCGCGACGCCACCGAACAACGTGCGCTGGCGCCGGCAATCCCGGTGCCGAAACGACGCGGCCGCCGGCCTCGTTCGTCCATCGGAAACACGCATCGCGTCGGCGGACGAACGTGCGGCTGCGGCATCGTGGCGCCGCGTCGACGTCCATTGCGAATCGACACGCTGACCAGGCATCGACGGCGGCTATCGCGACCGCAACCGCAACCGCAACCGCAACCGTCGTTCATCGTGCCGCACGCAACCGGCACGCCGGCACCGGTTTCATCGCCACGGTGCCAGGCATCCCGCGCACCGCGTTGATGCACCTGAAAACCGCATCACCGCGTGGTGGCCTGCCCGATTCGCCGCGCACGTACCGGCTCGATCCCGCCGGATGCAACGCCGTTGATCACCCGGCGTCCCGCGCCGCGGCTTCGACCACACGCAAAAAAGCCCCGGCGCACAAGGCAGCCGGGGCCAACGGAACAACCACCACCTGAAACAGCGGAGCAGCGCGTCTGCTTATGCGACAGCAGCCAGCGCGGGCAGGCAGGTACGCAGGTACGCCTCGAATTCGCGACTCACTTCCGGATGCTGGAGCGCGAGCTCGACGGTCGCCTTGAGATAGCCGATCTTGCTGCCGCAATCGAAACGCGTGCCGTAGTAGCGATACGCGAGCACCTGCTCATTCGCGAGCAGCGACTGGACCGCGTCGGTCAGCTGCAGTTCGCCGCCGGCACCCGGCTTGAGCTTGCGCAGGTGATCGAAGATCGTCGGCATGAACACGTAGCGGCCGACCACGCCGAGATTCGACGGCGCGTCTTCCGGCGCCGGCTTCTCGATGATGCCCGACAGCTTGATGATGTCCTCTTCCCACTCGCGGCCTTCGACGACGCCATACGAGCGGCTGTCCTCGCGCGGGATCGTCTCGACCCCGATCACCGAGCTGTGATAGTGGTCGAACACGTCGACGAGCTGCTTGAGCACCGGCTGTTCGCCGTGCAGCAGGTCGTCGGCGAGGATCACCGCGAACGGCTCGCCGTGCACGAGCTTCTCCGCGCACAGCACCGCATGGCCGAGGCCGAGCGCTTCCGGCTGGCGCACGTAGAAGCAGTTCACGTGGCTCGGCTTGATGCCGCGCACGAGCTCGAGCAGCTTTTCCTTGCCGCGCGCCTCGAGTTCGGCCTCGATCTCGTACGACTTGTCGAAGTGATCCTCGATCGCGCGCTTGCTGCGCCCGGTCACGAAGATCATCTCGGTGATACCGGCGTTGATCGCTTCCTCGACCGCGTACTGGATCAGCGGCTTGTCGACGACGGGCAGCATTTCCTTCGGGCTCGCCTTCGTTGCCGGGAGGAACCGCGTGCCGAGACCGGCAACGGGGAACACGGCCTTGGTGACTTTCAACATGTTCGCATCCTGATTGCGTTGACTGCGCCGCGTCGTCCTGCGACCCGGCGCGATTGTTTTCCGAACGGCATATCGAGAATCGACGGCACGGCCAATTCCACTCCGCTCATTTTTCGATATGGACCGATTGCCCATGTTTCCGGAAAATAGATAATCCGCGAAACCGGTCGATATTGCCGACCCGATTACCGAAACAGAAACAAATTACCGATTTTCCAGATACAAATTCTTACGATTCGAATTCCTCGATATACGGGACGCCGCCCCGTTCGAGACCCGGGCGAATCGGCTCGTTCTTCAGCGCCTCGCGGTACGCCGACAGCACGGCCATGACCAGCAGTACTGCCGCGCTCGCGATCCAATGCATGTCCATCTTGCCGCTCCTTGCATCAATCAACTGGAAGCCTCAAGCTATCAGAAAAAAATCGGCAAATAATTTCGGTACCTGCGAAACCGCTTTCACGCCGAAATAAAACCACTATCTGAAATATCATTATTTCGCGGTCAGATTTTTTTATTCATTCGATCGAATTCTTGCGCATTACGATTGGACCATCCCCTTCATCCGTCGCAAGGAATCGAATCGCATGCAAGCTTTCAGCGGATCGTCTTTGACCGCGCCGCCCGTCGCCGACCACAAGGAACACGTGATCGACGCGATGCGCGGGTTCGCGGCGCTGCTCGTCGCCTATTTCCATTGCCGCCAGGTCGTCTGGGTCGGCATGCAGAGCTTCCATCGCGCTTACGGTCATGCGCTCGACCCGAGCGCGATCGTCGGCTATCTGACCTTCCCGTTCGCGTGGGGGTCTGCGGGCGTGCCGATCTTCTTCGTGATCAGCGGCTATTGCATCCACCGCAACGCGGCGCTCAAGCTTGCGGCCAACCCCGCGTACCGGCTCGACGCGCCGAACTTCTGGGCGCGCCGCTTTGCCCGCATCTACCCGGTGCTGCTCGCTGCGTTGCTGTTCACGCTCGCGATGGACGCGGTCAGCCTGCAGATCGCGCCCGTCAGCCACAAGATCCGCGATGTCGGCCTCACCGCGTTCCTCGTGAACCTGTTCTCGCTGCAGGGCGTCGCCGGCTACACGTACGGGTCGAACGGCGCACTGTGGACGCTGTCGCTCGAAGTGCAGTTCTATGCGGTCTACCCGCTGCTGTTCGCGTTGCGCCGGCGCATCGGGATGCCGGCGATCGTCGCGGCCGTCGCGCTCGTCAACGTCGCGTCGGCCTGGCTGCTCGAACGGCACGATCTGCAGTTCTTCACGTCGTACTGGCTGTCCTGGACGATCGGCGCGTGGATCGCCGACGTGCGCGCGCAGCCGGCGCGCGGCCCGGCCGCCGTGCCGTCGCGCGCGTGGTACCTCGCGGCCGCCGTGCTGCTGGCCGCGGGCTGCGGCGCGTTCCATTTCGGCCAGTACGGCGCGTTCCAGCTGTGGGCGGCCGGCTTCGCGTGCTTCCTGTACCGTGCGCTCGCCTGCCCGCCGCGCCCGACGCCGCTGCTGCGCGTGCTCGGCTGGTTCGGCGACTTCAGCTATTCGCTGTACCTCGTCCACCTGCCGCTGTTCGTCTGCCTCGGCTCGGTGCTGTTTCATTCCGAGCTGCAACTGTCGATCTGGCCGTCGTTCGCGTTCATGGCCGCCGCGATTCCGGTCGCCTACGTGTTCTACCGGCTGTTCGAACGCCCCGCGATGATGTGGTCGGCGAGCCTGAAACCGACGCGCACCGCTCGCGTCGTCGCACCGGCACCCGAACGGGCTGTCTGAGCGGCACCGTTCCCGCGCTCCCTGCCCCCGCCCGGCGTCACGCTGCGCGGGGGCATTTTCATGGGCGGGACGGGCGCGGGGATCCGTTTGCGCGCCGCGAGGCGGCAGGCACCCGGTACGGCAGCA
This sequence comes from Burkholderia ambifaria, assembly GCF_001443045.1. Taxonomy (GTDB): domain Bacteria; phylum Pseudomonadota; class Gammaproteobacteria; order Burkholderiales; family Burkholderiaceae; genus Burkholderia; species Burkholderia ambifaria_A. The sequence goes on from NZ_LKPJ01000001.1 coordinate 218,185, forward strand.
GGCAAGTCGGGCGTAGCGGCCGTCCCGGCGGCGGCTCTATCGTCGGCATCGCCCGCCCCCTCGCCAGCTCACGGCATGACCGCACGGCGCCGCTCATGGCGTTCCGTCGAGCAATTCCGGCCCGGTCGGCGGCCACGCTTCGTGCTTCGTGCTTCGTGCTTCGTGCTTCGTGCTTCGTGCTTCGTGCTTCGTGCTTCGTGCTTCGTGCTTCGTGCTTCGTGCTTCGTGCTTCGTGCTTCGTGCTTCGTGCTTCGTACGCCGTGCGCCGTGCACCGTGCCCCAACGCATCATCGGCCCATCCAGACGCCCCTCGCCCGACCGCGCGACTTGGCGCCCGCCCATCCAAAAGCAAAGCCCTCATGCAGCACAACACCGCATGAGGGCTCGTTTCCCGGCGCATGGCGCGTCGGTTCGCGCCGCGCCTACCGTTTCTTCGCCTTTGCAGCCTTCGCCGTATCCGCGAGGATCTTCTCGACCCGCTCCACATAGGTTTCGGTGCCGAACCGGCGCACCGCGGTCGCCCGCCCGCTCGCGACGAGCCGCTCGCGCAGCGCCGCGTCGTGCTTCAACCTGCCCAGCGCATCGGCCAGCGCGGCCGCGTCGCCCGGCTCGCAGAGCAGCCCGTTGTCACCGTCCTCGATGATCTCGACGACCCCGCCCGCGCGGGCCGCGACCACCGGCCGCCGCGCGAGCATCCCCTCGACGATCACCCGCCCGAACGGCTCGGGCGTGATCGACGTATGCGCGACCACGTCGACCGCCTTCATGCACGCTGCCACGTCGCGCTGGAACCCGAGGAAATGGACTCGGTCGTCCATCCCGTGACGCGCAACGATCTCGTGCAGCTGCGCCGCGTATTCATCCTCGCCGAACAGCGGCGCGCCGACCAGCACCACGTGCATGTCCGGATGGCGTGCCGCTGCCTCCAGCAGCAGGTGCTGCCCCTTCCAGTGCGCGAGGCGGCTGAACGACCCGACCAGCCATCCCTGCTCGGGCAACCCGAAGCGCGCGCGCAGCGCGGCCTGGCTGGCATTGTCCAGCGCGTCGAACGGTTCGGCCGAAATGCCGTTGAACACGACGTCGACGTGCTGCGGCGTGAAGCCCGTCAGCGCGCGGAACGCCTGCGCGGATGCATCCGAGTTCGCGATCACGCGCGTGACGCCGAACCGCGCGCAGTACTTGATCGCCATCAGCTGCTTGCTGCCGAAGTGGTCGCCGCTGACGATGTCGCGCAGATGCCAGACCACCGGCTTGCGCGCGAGCCGCCCGGCCAGCGCCGCGACCACCATCGCACGCTGCGTATTCGCGTAGATCACCTCGGCGCGGCGTGCACGCCGTGCGACGTCGCGCACCATGCCGACGAGCCGCTTCAATGCGCCGGCCGACACGCCGCCCTGCTTGCGCACGCCGGCGAGCTCGCCCTGGTCGAGCACGTCGACGCGCGCGCCGATCTCGTCGAGCGCCGCGCGAAACGGGCCGTCGTCGAACAGCAGCACGTCGGCGTTCGCACGCATGTGCTTCATGATTTCCAGCAGCGACAGTTCCGCGCCGCCGAGCACGCCGCTCTGGTCCAGCACGAGCGTCGCCGGGCCGCGCGCGGCCGGCATCGGCGCGACGGCCGTGCCGCGCTGCGCGGTCGAGCCGGGCAGTGCCGCCTCCACATAGTCGAGAAAGCGCCGCCGGAACGTGTCGGCGGAGAAGCGCTCCGCGTTCGCGCGGCACGCGTGCGGCGTGAAGCGCTGCGGCGCGCGCTCGAAATCGTCGACCGCCGCGACGATCGCATGCGGCGTCTGTTCTTCGAAGAACAGCCCGGTCGGGTTCGCGTGCGAGTGCGGCTCGAGCACGGTCTCGAGCGCGCCGCCCTTGCCGTACGCGATCACGGGCGTGCCGCACGCCTGCGCCTCGACCACCGAAATCCCGAAATCCTCCTCGGCCGCAAACACGAACGCCTTAGCGCGGCGCATCCGGTCGTGCAGCACCGCAAACGGCTGGTAGCCCATGATCTCGACGTTCGGGCCGGCCTTCGCGCGGATCTTCTGCATCTCCGGGCCGTCGCCGATCACGACGAGCTTGCGCTCCGGCGTGCGCGAGAACGCCTCGACGATCAGGTCGATCTTCTTGTACGGCACCATCCGCGACGCGGTCAGGTAGAAATCGTCCTTCACCTCGTTCAGCGAGAAGCCATCCACGTCGACCGGCGGGAAGATCACCGCCGCGTCGCGGTGATACACCTTGCGGATGCGTCGCGCGATGAACGCGGAGTTCGCGACGAAGCCGTCCACCGCGTTCGCGGTGCGCGTGTCCCAGTTGCGGATGTAGTGCAGGATCATCCGCGCGAGCAACGATTTCGGCCCGTGCGTGAGGTTCGACTGTTCCAGATACTGGTGTTGCAGGTCCCATGCATAGCGGATCGGCGAATGCACGTAGCTGATGTGCATCTGGTCCGGCCCCGTCAGCACGCCTTTCGCAACGGCATGGCTGCTGGAGATCACGAGGTCGTAGTCCGACACGTCGAGCTGCTCGATCGCGAGCGGCATCAGCGGCAGGTAGCTGCGGTACTTGGTGCGCGCGAACGGCAGTTTCTGGATGAACGAGGTCGTCACCGGCTTGCCGCGCACGAACGCGCGATCGTCGAGAAAATCGACGAGGCTGAACAGGTCCGCGTCGGGAAAGCACGCGACGATCTGTTCGAGCACGCGCTCGGCGCCCGCATACGTGACGAGCCAGTCATGGACGATCGCCACGCGCAGCGGGCGCGCCGCATCGCGCGCACCCGCCTGCCCGGCCGATTCGGTCCGGCGCAGCGCGGCGGCGGCGTCGGCTTCGGCCACGGCGGCATCGGCCGTGGCGATGTTCAGGATGGCGTGTTCCGCCAGATCGCGATTCATATCGTTTTCCTCGCATTGAGACGGACGAACAGGTCGCGCACGAGCGCGCGCAGTCCCGGCGTCATCGTGAGCGACCACGCAAGGTTCAGCACCAGCACGACCGCGCAAAGACCGATCGACTCGCCGAGCCCCGACCACGCTTGCGCGAGAAACAGGCTCGCGAGCAGGAAGGCGAGATGCGCGAGCATGTCGAGCACGATCGCGCGCATCCGGATCGCCGACAGGTAAAGCAGCACGCCGTAGTCGACCAGCGCGCGCGTCGCGACGACCACGGCCGCGCCGATCAGCCCGAAGTGATGAATGCCGAACCACAGGCCGCCGACGAAGAACGGCATCTCGATGAGCCCGGCGAACGCCGCGCGGGCCGGATTGACCTGCGACTGGATCAGGATCCGCGTGACGCTCGCCTGGCCGACGAGCCACACGCTGATCACCAGCACGCGGCCGACCGGCGCCGAATGCGCGGCGAGATCGGGGCCGACCCACAGCGTGAGGAACGGCGCGAGCGCGAAGATCGCGACGATGCCGACCGGCGTGAACACGCCGTTCAGGAATTCGAGCGACTGGCGCGCGAGCGTATCCGCGTGATCGCGGCCGACCGCCGACAGGCGCGGGAACAGCGTGCGCACCAGCGCGTTCGGCAGCATGTTCAGGCGCGTGACGAGGTTCTGCGGCACCGTGTAGTAGGTGACGAACTTCGCGCCCATGCCGGCGCCGAGCATCACGCGATCGAGCGTGTCGGCGATCATGCTCGCCGTGCTCGCGATCAGCATCCAGCCGCCGAAGTTGAACAGTCCTTTCGCGGTGCCCCATTGCGGCGGGTCGATGTGCCGGATCCCGAGCACCTTGATGCTCGCGTGACCGAGCATCACCGCCGCGATCAGCCGCGCGACGACCGCTGCGGCCAGCACCGTCTGCAGGTTCGGCGCGATCCACCACGCGGCGCCAAGCGGCAGCAGCTGGAACAGGAACGTGCCGATCGTCTGGTTCGTGTTGAACACGCCGAACCGCTCGGCGCCGTTGATCGCGCCGGCGAACACCCACGACACGTTCGCGAGCGGAATCGCGAGCGCGAGCCACGGCAGCGCGAGATACACCTCGTGCTGCATCGCCGCCGACACCTTCGTGAAATACGCGGTGTAGACGAACGCGCCGAAATAGATCAGCAGGCCGCCGGCGATGCCGGTGCCGAGGTTCAGCCAGAACGCGCTCCAGAAGACACGCGCGCTTTCGTCCGCGTCGCCGCTCGCGAGCGCCTTCGAGATGTGGTTCTGCGCGGCCATGCTCATCCCGAGATCGAGGATCCCGAAATAGCCGATCAGCGTCCACACGAGACTGACGACACCGTAGCGTTCGACGCCCAGCGCGTGGATATACGCGGGCACCGTGACCAGCGACACGAAGGTCGGCAGGATCAGCCCGATGAAGTTGATCGAAACGTTCTTGAGTATGCCTTTGTCCATGCTTTTGCCCATGGGCCTGTTACGGTTTCCAGCGGTACATGAGTACCTTGCCGCGTGCGTCTTCCTCGACGAACACCAGGTATTCGCCGTTCTCGCGCCGGAACGCGCTGATGCCGAACGGCACGTCGACCCAGCCCGACGCCTTGCCGACCTCCGCGCCCGGGCTCATTACGCCGACTTCCTTGCCGGATTCCTTGTCGTACACGTGGATCTTGCCGACCGGCTCCACCGTGAAGATGTAGCGGCCCTCGACCGTGATCCCGATGAGGTCGAGGATCGGCTTCGCGTCGAGCTGCCACGGCAGCGCGACCGTGTAGCGGACCACCGGCGAGCCGGTCGACCACTTGTCGAAGCGCACCAGCACGCGTCCGACTTCCTTGTTGATGCCCGGCTGCGGCGGCGCGTCGGCCGTGTAGCCCGTCACGTACAGCGTGTCCGTCTGCGGTTCGTAGATCGCGCGGCGCAGCTGCGTGAACGGCTGCGGCATCGGATAGGTCGTGACCTTGTCGTACGAGTAGATCGGGTTGCCGGCCTTGTCGACGCCGCCGTAGCCGAAGCGATGGATCCCGCGCACGTCGCTCGTGCGCCAGATGTCACCCTTCGTGTCGACCCACCAGCCCCAGCCGCCCGCTTTTGCCTTGCCGGTCGTGTTGATCGTGAATTCGTCCGCGTCGAGCCGGCCGTTGCCGTTCGCGTCGCGCCAGATCCAGTCGCCGCCCGGCGGCTTGTTCGGCACCTTGTCGACCGGCCGCGCGCGGCCCGCGATCAGGCCCGACGGAATCGCGACCTCGCCGTCGCGCTTCGCGTCGAAGCGGTAGATCTTCAGGTGATCGGCATACATGTCGGTCAGGTACAGGAACGTGCGGCCGTCGACGCGCCGCGCGAACGGCATGCCGGGATACTGGTCCGTGTGGAACACGGGATCGTCCGGATACTTGAAGCGGTTCGACAGGAAGCCGGCGTATTTCCAGTCCTGGCCGGGCGGCTTCGACAGGTCGAGCTCGAAGCGCTTGTTGCCCGTGTACACGCTGTTCGGCCGCGCGGGGTCGAGCCATGCGCCGTCGACGAACAAGAGCCCCTGCACCTGCCAGCGCAGCTTGCCGTCCGGCGTATAGCTCTCGAGCACCGCGCCAAGCCCCGCGCCGATCGTGTCGTGACGCTGTCCGATGCCGTTCATCGACACGTACACGTTGCCCGCGCGATCGACGCCCACGCCCGTCAGCCCGTTGAAGCGCTGCGGCCCGGGGCGGCCCGGCACCGGACCCGCGAAAATGCCGCCGCGCTCGCCGAGCGTGCTGGACGGCGCATAGCCCTTGCCGCCTTTCGAGAAGATCAGCACCTGCTGGCGCGGACCGTTGTCCGCCACCAGCACGCGTCCTTTCGCATCGACTGCCACGTCCACCGCTTCGGTGCCGTCGGGCAACGCGGGCGCGTCGTCGAGCTTGCGGCCGTCAGCGCGCACGTGCACGAGATGCGCGGGCCCGTTGATCGTATCGATGAGCAGCCACAGCGTGCCGTCGCCGGCGAGCGCGATGCGGCCCGGCTCGTGCGCATTCCACGTGCCCTTCTTCTGCATCGTCTCGGCGTCGTACACGTCGACTTCGTCATGCGCCGGATTCGTCGCGAACAGCGTCTTGTCGTCGGCCGCGAGGCCGCCCACTTCCGCCTTCAGCTCGCCCACCTCCGACCGCGCGGGCGCCGCCACCTCGTTCATCATCATGAAGCTCGCGGCCATCCGCGCACGGCCGGCATCGGCACGCCCGCCGGGCGCGACCTGCGGCGCCGCGCGAAACGGCGCCGGCTGCTTCATGTCGCCGATCGTGCGCCGCGAGATGCCGTACCACTGCTTGCCCTTGTCCGGCCAGATGCCGGGCGACTGCAGATGGCCGCGCTCGTTGCCGACGCCGATCGCGACGTACGCATATTTGCTGTTCACCGCGACCGCGTTGCCGCCGAGGTTGCCCCAGCCGTGCGTGCCGCCGGCGAAGCCGAGCATCTTCCCGTCCTGGTAGACGCTCGCCTCGGCGCCGCTCTCGTCCCACGGCGCGTTCGTATACACCTTGCCGTCGGGCGTCACCGCGATCGCGCGGATGTCGATCTGCGTCCAGCTGCCGTCGCCATAGCCGAACGTGTTGCCGATCCACGATGTGGTCGCGGGCAACACGGTTTCAGCCAGAGCGGCGCTCGCGGACAGCGCCGCGCATACCGTCATGCCAACCAGAATCAGACGTCGCAAATGCGCTCTCCAGACTCGATGCGGAAGCGACCTGCACCGCGGCGTGCTGCCTGCCCGGGTGACCTGTCGCGTGTGGGTTTCAAACGTCGCGAGGCAGGTTACAAGCAAAAATAATCACAAGAAATTTGGAAATATTTGGGGATGTTTCTGCTTGAAATATCGAACCGGAACAGCAGAAAATAGGTCGGGCGAAGCGGAAATAACGACCACTTTTCACGCAACGATCCGTAGAAAATGCCGCTCCGGCCCGCCCGACGGGCATCTGGCCTGCAAACCTTTCATGTCGTGATTGAAACGACCGGCATTTGAATGTTTTCAGCCGGATAAATGACATGCGTTTTTTTGCCGATTTCTTTTCCCTAGAATCGATTTCGACTCAATATTTCCCTTTAAACGCATGCATTACGTTCACGCATCGGATGCGCGGCGCGCCACGGCATCGGCTGCGCGTCGCGAAGGAGCGGCGCGATGACGGGCATCTCGCGCACCGCCGACCTCGCCCCGCCGCAACACGGCCGCATCGTGCAGCTCGACGGGCTGCGCGCGATCGCCGTCGGCGCCGTGTTCCTGCAGCACGCGCTGAAGGCGCCGCTGTGGATGGGTGTCGACCTGTTCTTCGTGCTCAGCGGCCTGCTGATCACCGGCATCCTGCTCGATCGCAAGGCGCGCGGGCAGTCGTACTTCAGCCACTTCTACGCGCGCCGCGTGCGCCGGATCCTGCCGCCGTACGTGCTGCTGCTCGTCGTGTCGACGCTGCTGTTCGGCGCGAGCTGGCTGCCGCACTGGCCGTGGTTCGCGTTCTTCTCGACCAACATCGGGCTGTCGCTCGGCAGCATCGGTCACGACAGCCTGAACGTGCTGTGGTCGCTCGCCGTCGAGGAGCAGTTCTACATCTTCTGGCCGTTCGTCGTGCTGTGGTGCTCGGAGCGCGTGCTGCTGTGGGTCGCCGCCGCGCTGATCGTCGCCGCGCCCGTGCTGCGCGCGATCGCGACGCCGTGGTTCGATTCGTTCTGGCCGATCTACTACCTGACGCCGTTCCGGATGGACCTGCTCGCCGCGGGCGCGCTGCTCGCGATCGTGCTGCGCCGCGACCGGCGCGCGCTCGAGCCGTTCTATCCGCTCGCGATCGTCGGCGCGCTCGTGTCGCTCGCGATCCTCGGCTGGCTGCACCTGTCGTTCCCGCGCTTCCGCGCGGCGAACACGCCGATGTCGAATGCCGCGCTCTACAGCATCTCGCTGCTGCTGTGCACGTCGATCGTCGTGATCGCACTGCGCGGACGCGGCCTCGTGCAGCGCGTGCTGACGAACCCGCTGCTCGTGTACGTCGGCACCGTCAGCTACACCGTCTACCTGATTCACCTGAGCGTGCTGTACGCGCTGTGGCCGTTGCACCTGAACCGCTTCGTCACGGCCGCGCTCGCACTCGCCATCACGCTCGTGTACGCCACCCTGAGCTGGTACGGCTTCGAGCGGCGCCTGACACGCGGCCCCGCACGCAGCACGGTGCCCGCCGCCGCGCGCACGACCGCCTGACTTTCTCAATCCATCGTTTCGACCAGGACATTGCCATGAGCCAAAACCGCAAGAAGGCCATCATCACGGGGATCACGGGGCAGGACGGCGCCTACCTGACCAAGCTGCTGCTCGACAAGGGCTACGAGGTCACGGGCACCTACCGCCGCACCAGCTCGGTGAACTTCTGGCGCATCGCCGAACTCGGCGTCGACACGCACCCGAACCTGTCGCTCGTCGAGCACGACCTGACGGATGCCGGCTCCAGCCTGCGGCTGCTCGAACGCACCCAGCCCGACGAGCTGTACAACCTGGCCGCACAGAGCTTCGTCGGCGTGTCGTTCGACCAGCCGGCGACGACCGCCGAAGTCACGGGCATCGGCCCGCTGAACCTGCTCGAGGCGATCCGCGTCGTGAGCCCGAAGACGCGCTTCTACCAGGCGTCGACGTCCGAGATGTTCGGCAAGGTGCAGGCGATCCCGCAGACGGAAACGACCGCGTTCTACCCGCGCAGCCCGTACGGCGTCGCGAAGCTGTACGCGCACTGGATGACCGTGAACTACCGCGAGTCCTACGACCTGTTCGGCTGCAGCGGCATCCTGTTCAACCACGAGTCGCCACTGCGCGGCCGCGAGTTCGTCACGCGCAAGATCACCGACACCGTCGCGAAGATCAAGCTCGGCAAGGCGACCAAGCTCGAGCTCGGCAACCTCGACGCGAAGCGCGACTGGGGCTTCGCGCTCGAATACGTCGAAGGGATGTGGCGGATGCTGCAGGTCGACGAGCCCGACACCTACGTGCTCGCGACCAACCGCACCGAGACCGTGCGCGACTTCGTGCGGATGGCGTTCGCGGCCGCCGGCTACCAGATCGAGTGGACCGGCAAGGGCGAGCAGGAACGCGGCCTCGATGCGTCGACCGGCAACGTGCTCGTCGAAGTGAACCCGAAGTTCTACCGCCCCGCCGAAGTCGACCTGCTGATCGGCTGCGCCGACAAGGCCAAATCCAAGCTGGGCTGGGCGCCGGAGACGACGCTCGAACAGCTCTGCCAGATGATGGTCGAAGCGGATCTGACGCGGAATCGACACCATGACACGTACTGAAGCCGGACGTCCGTCGCGCCGTGCATTCGTCACGGGCCTGACGGGCTTCACCGGCCGCTACATGGCGCAGCGCCTCGAAGCGGCCGGCTACGACGTGTGGGGCACCATCGCACCCGGCGCGGCGCGGCCGGACGATCCGGCGTTCGCGAACTGCACGCTGCTGCCGGTCGACCTGCTCGACACGAACGCGATGCGTGCGGCAGCCGCCGATGCGCGGCCCGATGCGGTCGTGCATCTCGCCGCGCGCGCACATGTCGCGCAGGACGAACCGTCGCAAACCTACGCGGTCAACATCGTCGGCACGCGCAACCTGCTGGCTGCACTCGCGGGCCTCGATCGCCGTCCGTCGGCGGTACTGCTCGCCAGCAGCGCGAACATCTACGGCAACTCGACGGCCGGCGTGCTCGACGAGACCGTCGCGCCCGCGCCCGCGAACGACTACGCGGTCAGCAAGCTCGCAATGGAATACGCGGCGAAACTGTGGGCCGACCGGCTGCCGATCGTGATCGCGCGGCCGTTCAACTACACCGGCGTCGGCCAGGACGACGCGTATCTGCTGCCGAAGCTCGTGTCGCACTATGCGCGCAACGCGCCGCGCATCTCGCTCGGCAATCTCGACGTGAGCCGCGACTTCTCCGACGTCCGCGACGTGACGGCCGCCTACCTGAAGCTGCTCGAAGCGGCACCGGCCGGCGAGACGTTCAACGTCTGCTCGGAGCGCGCGTATTCGCTGAAGGAAGTGCTCGCGATGCTGTCGCGGATCGCCGGCTACGTGATCGACGTGACGATCGATCCGCGCTTCGTGCGGCACAACGAAGTAAAGAGCCTGAGCGGGTCGCGCGACAAGCTGCGGCGCGCGGTGGGCGAACTGCCCGTGACGCCGCTCGACGACACGCTGCGCTGGATGATGGAAGCAATGCGCGCGTCGCCGGAGCGGCTCGCGCAGGCCGGCTGATTCCGGCAACGCGCGTTCGTTGCCCGCCAAAAGACGACGGGCCGCTCGGTCGAGCGGCCCGTCGTCATGTCGGCCGTGAAAAAACCAACCGCCGTGCTCAGCCCTCGAGGCCGCGCGCGAGATCGTTGCGCAGGTCGCCCGCGTTTTCCAGGCCGACCGCGAGGCGGATCAGCCCTTCGGTGATCCCCGCGGCCGCACGCGCTTCCGGCGTGATGCGCGCGTGCGTCGTCGTCGCCGGATGCGTGATCGTCGTGCGCGTGTCGCCAAGGTTGCCGGTGATCGAGATCAGCTTCGTGCTGTCGATCACGCGCCACGCGTTCGCGCGCTGCTGCTCGGGCGTGTCACCCTTCAGCTCGAACGACACGATCGCGCCGCCCGCCTTCTGCTGGCGCTTCGCGAGCGCATGCTGCGGATGCGATTCGAGCCCCGGATAGAACACACGGGCGACGGCCGGATGCGAATCCAGCCAGCGCGCGATCTCCAGTGCGTTCGCCGACTGCTTCTCGACGCGCAGCGACAGCGTCTCCATCCCCTTCAGCAGCACCCACGCGTTGAACGCCGACAGCGTCGGGCCCGCGCTGCGCACGAACGGGAACACCTTGCCCATGATGAACTCCTTCGAGCCGACCAGCGCGCCGCCAAGCACGCGACCCTGGCCGTCGAGGAACTTCGTCGCCGAGTGCATCACGACGTCGGCGCCGAGCTTCAGCGGCTGCTGCAGCACCGGGCTGCAGAAACAGTTGTCGACGACGAACAGCGCGTTCGCGGCCTTCGCGATCTTGCCGATCGCCTCGATGTCGGCGAGTTCGGTCAGCGGGTTCGACGGCGTTTCGAGGAAGAACATCTTCGTTTCGGGCCGCACCGCTTCCTGCCACGCGTTCAGGTCGGTCGGATCGACGAAGGTCGTCGTGATGCCGAACTTGCTGAAGATCTGCGAGAACATCCCGAGCGTCGAGCCGAACAGGCTGCGCGAGCTGACGAGGTGATCGCCCGCCTGCAGCGCCGACATCACGACCGACATGATCGCGGCCATGCCCGACGCCGTCGCGATACAGGCCTCGCCGCCTTCGAGCGCGGCGAGACGATCCTGGAACATGGTAACGGTCGGGTTCGTGAAGCGCGAATAGGTGAAATAGTCTTCCGAATTCGCAAAGCGCTCGGCTGCCTCGGCCGCGCTCGTGAAGCAGAAGCTCGACGTGAGGAACAGCGCTTCCGAATGCTCGTTGAAGTCGCTGCTGCGCAGCGTGCCCGCGCGCACGGCGAGCGTGTCGAAATTGAGGGAGTCGTCCATGTTCCGTTTTCCGTATTCGAGGGCCGCGCCGAGGATCATGCATCGGGCGCGCACCCAGCCACAAATCAGGCCAAAACAAAAAGCCCGCTATGCGTCGGCATCAGCGGGCTTCGGTGCGGTACGACAGCGATCGACTCGGGCCGGCTGTCGCCGGCCTTCGCTTTAGCTGTTTTGGGAAGTCGCCCCGCGTCCGCAAGCTGAATCAAATCGACGCAAGGCCACATCCTATCACGCTTCATCGGAAGCGCGCCGGCATCACTCGACCGACAGTTGCAGGTTCATCTGCGAACGTGCGGTATCGCCCGCCGTGTCACGATCGGCCTGCGACGCCGGTGCGAGACGCGCACGCTCGATCGCATCGAGGTACTCGGGCGTCACGGCGCCGGTGATGTAGTTGCCGTCGAAGCACGACGCCTCGAAGCGCTCGAGCTTCGGGTTGATGTCGCGCACCGCGCGGCGCAGGTCGTCGACGTCCTGATAGATCAGGTGGTCGGCGCCGATGATCTTCGCGACTTCCTCGTCGGTGCGGCCGTGTGCGACCAGCTCGCCGCGCGTCGGCATGTCGATGCCGTACACGTTCGGGAACTTCACGGGCGGCGCCGCCGACGCGAAGATCACCGACTTCGCGCCCGCATCGCGTGCCATCTGCACGATCTCGTGCGAGGTCGTGCCGCGCACGATCGAGTCGTCGACGATCAGCACGTTCTTGTCCTTGAACTCGATGCTCATCGCATTGAGCTTCTGGCGCACCGACTTCTTGCGCACGGCCTGGCCCGGCATGATGAAGGTGCGGCCGACGTAGCGGTTCTTGAAGAAGCCTTCGCGATACTCGACGCCGAGCTTCGCGGCGACCTGCATCGCGGCCGGACGCGACGAATCGGGAATCGGCATCACGACGTCGATCGGCACGTTCGGCAGCTCGCGCTTGATCTTCTCGGCGAGGTAGTCGCCCATGCGCAGGCGCACGTTGTAGACCGGCACGCCGTCCAGGCACGAATCCGGACGCGCGAGGTACACGTATTCGAACATGCACGGATTCAGCGTCGGGTTCTCCGCGCACTGCTGGCTGTGGAAGTTGCCGGCCTTGTCGATAAAGATCGCTTCGCCCGGCTGCACGTCGCGCACGAATTCGAAACCGATGCCTTCGACCGCCACCGACTCCGACGCGACCATCCATTCGGTGCCGTGTTCGGTCTCGAGCTTGCCGATGCAAAGCGGGCGAATGCCGAACGGATCGCGGAAGGCGAGCAGGCCGTAGCCGGCGATCAGCGACACGATCGCGTACGAGCCCTGCAGGCGACGATGCACGCCCGCGACCGCCTTGAACACGGCGGCCGGATCGAGCTCGAGGCCCGTCGTCGCCAGTTGCAGCTCGTGCGCGAACACGTTGAGCAGCACTTCGCTGTCGGAATTGGTGTTGATGTGCCGGCGGTCGATCCGGAACATCTCATCCTTCAGCTGTTCCCAGTTCGTCAGGTTGCCGTTGTGCGCGAGGATGATCCCGAACGGCGCGTTCACGTAGAACGGTTGCGCCTCGGCTTCGCTCGACGCCGAGCCGGCCGTCGGATAGCGGACCTGGCCGATGCCGAAGGTGCCGGGCAGGCTGCGCATGTTGCGCGTGCGGAACACGTCGCGCACCATGCCGTTCGCCTTGTACATGTGGAAATTGCTGCCGTCCGCCGTCGCGATGCCCGCTGCATCCTGACCGCGATGCTGCAGCAGCAGCAGGCTGTCATAGATCAGCTGATTGACCGGGGATTGGGAGATAACACCTACGATGCCGCACATGGCATGTCCTTCAAGATGACAAAATCGGTTCCGTCCAGCCCGGTACGCGTCGTCACACGCGCACGTACTGGGCCATGCCGTCGGGCAGGAGCTGCTTCAGCTCGTGCACGCCCTGTTCGGCGATAGGACGCAATAGCGCATTGCGCCAGAAATCCTGTTTGGGCAATTCGGTCAGCCCGGCCGCCGCGACCAGCAGCACCACCAGCACGCAGCCGCGGACGAGCCCGAACATCATGCCCAGCGAGCGATCGACCCCGCCGAGGCCCGTCGCCTGCGCGATCCGCGACAACAGCGCGTTCCCGACACCCGCGACGAACACGACGCCGATCACGATCAGCGCGAACGCGAGCACCCACTGTGTCAGCGCACCGCCCGGCCAGTTCGCCGGAATATACGGCACGACCAGTCCGACATAGCGGGCCGCGATCACGACCGCCGCGATCCAGCCGATCAGCCCGAAAATCTCCGAGACGAAACCGCGCCATGCGCCACGCAGCGCAGACAACGCGATCACCGCCAATACAGCGTAGTCGAAAGCCGTCAGCATCGCACGTTACTGCGTGAGTCCGGCTTCGCGCACCTTCGCGATCGCGGCGGACGCCGCCGCGCGATCCGCAAACGGGCCGGCACGCAGCAGTGTAGCCGTGCTGCCGTCCGCCTGCTTGCTATGCTCGACATATGCGGGCACGCCCGCCGATTTCAACTTGGTGGCCCACGAACGGGCCGTCGCGTCGTCCTTGAACGAGCCGAGCTGCACCGCGAAGCGCGCACCGGCCGGCGATGCCGGCGACGACGCGTCGCCGCTGTCGGCCGCCGCGTCAGCGTTCGCGACCGTCGCGGGCGCCGGCTTCGGCGCGACCGGCTTCGCCGCGGGAGCGGCCGCGGCCGGCTTTGCAGCAGGCTTCGGCGGCGGCGCACTTGCCGTGGTCGTCGAGGTCGTCGAGGTCGTCGAGGTCGTGGTATCGGGCTTCGCGGCCGGCTTCGCCGCATCCTTCGCCGCAGGCGCCGGAACGGCCGCCACGGCAACATCGGAGGCCGGCGGCTCGTCGTGCGCGACACCCGCCTGCACGTCGGATGCGTCGTCATCACGCGGCGCGACCGCCTGGTGCGCGGGCCGGTTCGGGATATCGATCGCGATGTCGTCCGTGACCGGCTTCGGGTGCGAATCGAGCACCATCGGCAGCACGATCACCGCGGCGGCGACGAGCGCGATCGCGCCGACGAGCCGCCGGCGGGCGCGTTGCTTTTCAGGAAGGGTCGGATCGAGGAGCAGTGCGTCCGATTCCGGACGCTCGGTGCGGCGTGTGCGTCGCTCGACGCGTTCAGTGCGCTCCGTGCGCACGTTCCGGGAGGCCCCGGTACGACCGCCGCGCCGCGGGGGCGCGTCGTCGTCTTTCTTGCCGAACGAGAAAATTCCCATGAATGGCTGAGTCCGAAACTGCCCGTCAGTCAGTGTTGCTGCGATTTCCGGTAGGCCATCACACCTGCCACCGTATGGAAACTGCCGAAAACCACGATTCTATCATTCTCGGATGCTCTTTTTAGTGCATCGCGAAACGCTTCCGCGGGCGACGCGAACCGCGTCACGCTCGAATCGGCCCCCTCCTCCACGCCCGCCTTGCGCAACGCGGCCTCGAGCTGCTCGGCGCTCGCCGCGCGCGGCAGCGGCAGATCGGTCACGCACCAGTGGTCGATCTCGCCCAACAGGCGCCGCAGCACGCCGTCGATGTCCTTGTCGTGCATCGCGCCGAACACCGCGTACGTGTACGGGAAGAAGCCCATGTTGCCGAGATTCTGCTCGAGCACGGCAGCCGCATGCGGGTTGTGCGCGACGTCCAGCACGATCGCCGGCTTGCCCGGCAGCACCTGGAAGCGCCCCGGCAGCTCGACGTTCGCGAGCCCGAGCCGGATGTCCTGCGCGGACACCGGGAGCACCGGGCGCAGCGCCTCGAGCGCGGCCAGCGCGGCCGACGCATTGATCAGTTGATTCGCGCCGCGCAGCGCCGGATACGCGAGCGCCGGATAGCGCTTTTCGCGGCCGAGGTAACTCCATTGCTGGCGCTCCGCGCCCGGCTGAGCTTCGTAGCGGAAATCGCGACCGACCAGCCACAGGTCGGCGCCGATCGCGTCGGCATGGTCGACCAGCGTGTTCGGCACGGCGGGATCGCCGCAGATCGCCGGCTTGCCCGCGCGGAAGATCCCCGCCTTCTCGAACGCGATCTTCTCGCGCGTGTCGCCGAGATATTCGGTGTGATCGATGTCGATGCTCGTGACGATCGCGCAATCGGTATCGATGATGTTGACCGCGTCGAGCCGGCCGCCGAGGCCGACTTCGAGGATCACGGCGTCGAGCCCACGCGATGCGAACAGGTGCAGGATCGCGAGCGTCGTGAATTCGAAGTACGTGAGCGACACCGGCTCGGGCAGCGACGTGCGCGCCGCTTCCACGGCTTCGAAGTGCGGCAGCAGTTCGGCATCGCTGACCTGCTGCCCGTTCACGCGCGCGCGCTCGCCGAATTCGAGCAGGTGCGGCGACGTGTGGCAACCGACCTTGTAGCCCGCGTGAACGAGGATCGCCTCGAGGAACGCGCAGGTGGAGCCCTTGCCGTTCGTGCCGCCGACCGTGATCACGGGGCACGCGAATTCGAGCTGCAGCGCCGCCTTGACCTGCCCGATGCGGGTGAGGCCCATGTCGATGCCGACCGGGTGCGCGCGTTCGAGATGCGAAAGCCACGCGTCGAGAGTGGGAAAAGTGCTCATCGGATCAAATCTGAATCGGTACCGCCACTACGCCAAAAAAAACGAAACGCGCCGCCCGGCGCTTCAGCCGGGCGACGCGCGCAGTTCACCACGCCGCGCCAATCAGGCCAGCGCGTCGGCCGGCTGTCGCTGCAGCAGCGCGAGCAGCTGCGCGATCTCGTCGCGCATCCTGCGGCGGTCGACGATCATGTCGATCGCGCCCGTCTTCAGCAGGAATTCCGCGCGCTGGAAGCCTTCCGGTAGCTTCTCGCGCACCGTCTGCTCGATCACGCGCGGGCCGGCGAAGCCGATCAGCGCCTTCGGCTCGGCAATCACGACGTCGCCGAGGAACGCGAAGCTTGCCGACACGCCACCCATCGTCGGGTCGGTCAGCACCGAGATGAACGGCAGCTTGGCTTCGGCCAGCTTGGTCAGCATCGCGGTGGTCTTCGCCATCTGCATCAGCGACAGCAGGCTTTCCTGCATCCGTGCACCGCCCGATGCGGTAAAGCAGATGAACGGCACGTGCTGTTCCAGCGCATTCTGCGCGCCGCGCGCGAAGCGCTCGCCGACGACCGAACCCATCGAGCCGCCCATGAACGAGAACTCGAAGCAGGCCGCGACGACGGGCAGCGTGTGGATCGCCCCGCCCATCACGACCATCGCGTCGGTCTCGCCCGTCTCGTCCATCGCTTCCTTCAGACGATCGGGGTACTTGCGGCTGTCCTTGAACTTCAGCGAGTCGACCGGCACGATTTCCTGGCCGATTTCATAGCGGCCTTCCGGATCGAGCAGCCCGTCGAGACGCTCACGCGCGCCGATGCGCATGTGGTGATCGCACTTCGGGCATACGTGCAGGTTCGCGTCCACGTCGTTGCGATACAGCACGGCTTCGCAGGACGGGCACTTGACCCACAGGCCTTCCGGAATGCCCTTGCGGCTTTTCGGGTCGGTCTGCTTGATCTTCGGCGGCAACAGTTTGTCGAGCCAGCTCATCGTATGGTTTCCTGTTCCGTGGCGGGGCGGGCCAATCGGCCCGTTCCCGCTTCCTGTGTTGTGTTTATCGCGCCGCCTTGCCGGCGCCGTCCAGGGCAGCGCGCAGCTCGGCGATGAACGTCTTCAGCGCGGCGGCGGCGCCTTCCGGCGCGGCGCTCTCGAGCAGCTGCACCAGGCGGCTGCCGATCACGACGGCGTCCGACACTTCGGCCACCGCGCGCGCCGTTTCGGCGTCGCGGATGCCGAAGCCGACGCCCACCGGAACCGGCACGCGCGACTTGATGGCCGGGATTTTACCCGCAATGCTCGAAACATCCAGATTTCCGGCGCCGGTCACGCCCTTGAGCGACACGTAGTACACGTAGCCGCTCGCGATCTTGCCCACGTCGGCGATGCGTTCGTCGGTCGACGTCGGCGCGAGCAGGAAGATCGGATCGATCTGCGCGGCACGCATTTTCTCGGCGAACACGCCGGCTTCCTCGGGCGGATAGTCGACGACGAGCACACCGTCGACACCCGCCGCCTGCGCTTCGGTCGCGAACGTGTCGACGCCCATCCGCTCGATCGGGTTCGCATAGCCCATCAGCACGACAGGGGTTTTCTGGTCGGTTTCGCGGAAACGCTTCACGTCGGCGAGCACGCTCTTCAGCGTGACGCCGCGGGCGAGCGCGCGCTCCGACGAGCGCTGGATCACGGGGCCGTCGGCCATCGGGTCCGAGAACGGCACGCCGAGCTCGATCACGTCGGCGCCGCCTTCGGCGAGCGCGTGCATGAATTCGACGGTCTTCGCGGGATCGGGGTCGCCGGCCGTGATGAACGGGATCAGGCCCTTGCGGCCTTGTTCGGCGAGTGCGGCGAAGGTCTGCTGGATACGATTCATGGCAATTTTCCTTTGTCGACCGGAGTTAGCGCTTTAGCGCTAACTCCGGTCCCATGCAAAGCAGCGATCGGCGCTGCGTCGCGATTCACGCGCACGCCTGCGCGGCGAGCACGTTCACGCGCTCGTGCGCGATCGCGCAATAACTTTCGTTGATCTCGTAGCCGACGAAGTCGCGCCCCTGCCGTGCGCAGGCCACCGCGGTCGTGCCGCTGCCCATGAACGGATCGAGCACGCGGCCGCCCGGCGGGCAGCTTGCGAGCACCATCCGCTCGATGATTTCCAGCGGCTTCTGGGTCGGATGATCGACGCGCTCCGCGTGCTGCCGATGCAGGCGCGAGACCGACCAGACGTCCTTCGGGTTGTAGCCCATCTCCAGCCACTTGCTGCCTTCGAACAGCTTGCGCGAGCGGGCCTTCTTCGTGTCGGCGTCGTACGGGATGCGGACCGGATCGAGATCGAAGTAATACGCTTTGGAAACCGCGAAAAAGCCGATGTTGTCGTGCACCGACGTGAAACGGCGCGTCGTGCCGCCCATGCTCGGCACGCGCCGGTCCCAGATGATCTCGTTGACCATCGTGAGCTTCGTCTTCAGGAAACTGAAGATTTCCGGCGCGTACTGCCACGTGCAGAAGATATACATCGACCCGCTCGGCTTGAGCTTCGGAATCGCGAGCTCGAGCCACTCGCGCGTCCACGCGAGGAAATCGTCGCCCGAACGCTTGTCCGAGTCGTTGCCGTAGTCCTTGCCGAGCCCGTACGGCGGATCGGCGACGATCAGGTCGATCGACGCATCCGGCAGGCGCGCGGCTTCGGTCATGAAATCGCGGTTGTGCAGTTCGATCCCGGACGGCAGTGCGCGCGACACGGCGACGGCGGGCTGCCCCGCTTCCGCTTCGCTCGCGGCGCCGCCGCCCGGTTGTTCGATCAGATCACGCATCGGTCGGGGTCAGAGCGCGATGCCCGATCGCTCGGCGACCGTGTGCATGTCCTTGTCGCCGCGGCCCGACAGGTTGACGAGCAGGATCTTGTCCTTCGGCAACGTCGGCGCAAGCTTCACGCCATACGCGATCGCGTGGCTCGACTCGAGCGCGGGGATGATCCCCTCGATCCGGCAGCAGTCGTGGAATGCCTTCAGCGCCTCGTCGTCGGTGATCGGCACGTACTGCGCGCGGCCGCTGTCCTTCAGCCATGCGTGCTCGGGGCCGACGCCCGGATAGTCGAGGCCCGCCGACACCGAATGCGTCTCGATGATCTGGCCGTTGTCGTCCTGCAGCAGATAGGTGCGGTTGCCGTGCAGCACGCCTGGGCTGCCGGCGATCAGCGAGGCCGCGTGACGGCCGGTGTCGAGGCCGTCGCCGGCCGCTTCGACGCCGATCAGCTGCACGGAGGTATCGTCGATGTACGGATAGAAGATGCCCATCGCGTTCGAGCCGCCGCCGACGCACGCAATCACCGCGTCCGGCTGCCGGCCGGCGAGTTCCGGCATCTGCACCTTGCACTCGTCGCCGATCACGCGCTGGAAGTCGCGCACCATCGCCGGATACGGGTGCGGGCCCGCGACCGTGCCGATGATGTAGAACGTGCTTTCGATGTTCGTGACCCAGTCGCGCATCGCTTCGTTCAGCGCGTCCTTCAGCGTGCGCGAACCCGATTCGACCGGCACGACCGTCGCGCCGAGCAGCTTCATCCGATAGACGTTCGCGGCCTGGCGGCGCACGTCCTCGGCGCCCATGTAGACGATGCACTCCATCCCGAAGCGGGCGCAGATCGTCGCCGTCGCGACGCCGTGCTGGCCGGCGCCCGTCTCGGCGATCACGCGCTTCTTGCCCATGCGCTTCGCGAGCAGCGCCTGGCCGATCACGTTGTTGATCTTGTGCGCGCCGGTGTGGTTCAGGTCCTCGCGCTTCAGGTAGATCTGCGCGCCGCCGAGCGTCTCGCTCCAGCGCTGCGCGTGATAGATCGGCGACGGACGGCCGACGAAATACTTCAGTTCGCGCTCGTATTCGGCGACGAATTCGGGGTCGTTCCGGAATTTCTCATACGCGGCGCGCAGTTCGTCCAGCGCGTGAATCAGCGTTTCGGCGACGAACACGCCGCCATACGGGCCGAAGTGGCCGCGATCATCAGGAAGGTTGTACATGGTGTCACTCTCGATCGGTCGGCGCGCCCCGCTGTCGGGGCCGCACCTGCTTGCATCACCCGGCGTCCGCTTCGCGCACCGCGCGTACGAACGCCGCCATTCGGGCATGATCCTTCACGCCCTTCGCGCCCACTACTTCGATGCCACTCGAGACATCGACAGCAAACGGGCGCAACTGGCGAATCGCATCACCGACGTTTTGCGCGTTCAAGCCACCACTCAAAACGGCCCGATGCGCGAGCTCTGCGGGAATAAGTGACCAATCGAAGACCTTGCCGCTACCGCCGTAGTCCGGCACCAGGGTGTCGAACAGGAGGCCGCGCGCTTTCGAATAATGAAGAGCCGATTCTACCAAATCGGACGGCTGCGTCGAGGGGCCGACGCGCACCGCGCGCAACCACGGCAGGCGGGCCGCGCGACCGAGCGCATCGCACTGCTCGGGCGTCTCGTCGCCGTGGAATTGCAGCACCGTGAGCGGCACGTCGCGCACGACCGCCTCGATCTCGGCTTCGGTTGCGTTCACGAACAGCCCGACCACCGACACGAACGGCGGCGCGAGGCGCGCGAGTTCGGCCGCCTGCGCGATCGACACCGAGCGCGGGCTCTTCGGGTAGAACACGAGGCCGATCGCGTCGGCGCCGAGTGCCGCGGCATGCAGCACCTCCTCGGGGCGCGACAGGCCGCACAGCTTGATGCGCGTGCGCGGCGGGAGGCCGGGCGCGGCGGAAGTCGAAGGAGACACGGCGTGATCCGTCATGATTGTGGGTCCAGATCGGCCCAGACGCTGCTCCACGGCACGCTGCCGAGCTGCGCGGGCGGGACGGCGAATTCCGCCGGGTAGCCGACGTGGGCCAGATACAGCCCGTCGGCCATGAACGTGGGCGCGGCGAGATTGCGGTCGCGTCCGGCCAGCACGTCGACGAGCCAGTCCGCCGGATGGCGGCCGCGCCCGACCGCGACGAGGCAGCCCATCAGGTTGCGCACCATGTGGTGCAGGAACGCGTTCGCGCGGAAGCGGAAATGAATGAAGTTGCCCGCGCGCCGCACGTCGATCTGGTACAGGTGTTTGACCGGCGTCTTCGACTGGCATTCCGACGACCGGAACGACGAGAAGTCGTGCTCGCCGATCAGGTGCGCGGCGGCCGCGCGCATCGCGTCGTCGTCGAGCGGGGTGTGGATCCAGCCCGCACGGCCGGCCAGCATCGGCGAGCGCACCGGATGCACGTACAGCGCGTAGTAGTACGTGCGCTCGAACGCCGAGAAACGCGCGTGGAACGTGTCAGGCATCGGCTTCGCCCACTGCACGGAAACCGTCGGCGGCAGGAACGCGTTGGTGCCGCGCACCCACGAGAAATCCGCGCGGTCGAGCTCCGTGTCGAAGTGCACGACCTGCCCGAGCCCGTGCACACCCGTGTCGGTCCGCCCCGCGACCGTCGTGTGCAGCGGCACGCACGCGAATTCGCCAAGCGCGCGCTCGAGCGCATCCTGCGCGGTCTTGCCGTGCGGCTGCGCCTGCCAGCCGCAGAACGCCGCGCCGTCGTACTGAATCCCCAGCGCGATCCGCATCACGCCTCTTCCGCCAGTTTCGCGAGCAGCGCACGCGCATCGTCGCGCGTCGCGGCGTCGTTCGCGTCGATCACTTCCTGCAGCAGCGTACGCGCGCCGGACACGTCGCCCAGTTCGACGTACTCGGACGCGAGATCCAGCTTGTTGCGGGCAATGCGCGCGAGTTCTTCCGGCGTCAGCGCGGGCAACACGGCACCCGGCGCGGACGGCAGGTCGAGATCGAAATCCAGCTTCAACGCGCCGAACTGCGCGCCGCCGAGCGGCGGCAGCGACGACGGCGCGGACGCGCCGACTGCGTGCGATGCGGGTGTAGCCGCATCCGGATCCCAGTCGAACTCGTCGTCCTGGTCGGCATAGTGTTCCCGTGACATTTCACCCGCGCCAACGGGCGGACGCAGCGCGGATTGACCGTTAGTTGCGATTTTATCGCTTTCGGCTTGCCCTTCCCATGCGGCCGATTCATTCGCCTTACGCGGCGGCAGCGGCATGTCGAGGCTGTTGAGCGCGCTGATCGCGTTCTGCATCAGCGCCGCATGCTGGGTGTCGTTTGCCGAAGGCGCTGCGGGCGACTGACGCGGCTCGTCCGCGGCCGTTTCCGCGACAGGCTTCACGTCATACGAAGCCGGCGGTGTGTCGTGCACCGGCGCGGCGTGTGCGAACGGCGCTTCCGCTTGATCCGCTTGCGGCTTCACCGCTTCCGGCGGCGACGCGGCATCGGCTTCGTGCGTATCGACCGCCTCCGCCGCTGCCGCGGCAGTCCCGATCAGATTCACATCGGCGGCCGCATCGCGGGCAACCGGCGTCTCGGGGAGGATCGGCGGCAACGGTTCGACAGGCGACGACGACGCGCCAGCGTCGGCGGCAGCCGTCCCGCCGGATTCCGGGGTGACCGCGTCGGCAGTTCGTGCCTTCCGGCGCTTGCGCCACGCGAAGCCGGCCGCGAGAACGACCACGGCCGCGCCGGCCACTGCAGCCGGACGCCAGTCGATCTGGTCCGAACCGCGTGCGGGCGCGGCAGTCGTCACCGGCACGGCTGGCTGCACGGGCGCCGATGCCGGCTGAACCGCGCTGGCGGCCACGCCGGACGCCGCTTCGCTCGCAGCCGGAGACGACGCGGCAGCCGATGCGCCTGCGTCATTCGCCGCGGGGCGCGGCGCAGCGGGTGTCGGAGCCGGCGTGGGCACGGGCGTAACGTTGCTCGTCTCGGCCGGCTTGCCGATCCCGTGTTTCTGCAGCTCCATCAGCACGCGGTTCTTCAGCGCAAGCAGTTGCTGCAGACTCGACGGCCGCGGCTGCGACGCGCCCGCGACGGGTGCCGCAGCGGATGATTCATGCATGCCTTGAACAGAGCCGCCCTGTGCGGACTGGGCAGCGGCTTCGCTTGCGGACGACGGTGCGGACTGGATCGCGCCGCTCCACACGTGCGGCCCGCTTGCGCCGGCCGCAGTCGCTTCCGGCTGAACGGGCTCGACCGTAGACGCGCCATGCGCGGCGGACGCGACGATCGAAGCCGAAGCCGCCGCCGCGACGCTCGCGCCGCTGACCGGCGCCGTATGCGTAGCCGATGCAGCCGGCGCCGTTTGCACGACTGACCCCGGGTGCGGCGCGGACGCGCCATGCTGCGCGGCTGCAGTCGTGCCCAACGCGGCGGCCGGCGCAGATGCTGCCGATGCCACGGATACCCCGGCCGGCACGAGCGCCGCGCCCGTCGCGTCGAGCGCCGGCACCGTCAGCGTCGCGCCAACTTTCAGACGGCTCGGGTCATGCTTCATGAACGCCTGCGGATTGGCGTCGAACAGCGCACGGCCGGCGCGCGCGAGCACGCCCGGGTCATGCGACTGCGTGGCCGCTTTCGCGAGGTCGTTCAACGACTGGCCTGGCTGAACCGTCACGTTGAACGGCGCGGGGCCGCCGGCAGCGGACGCCGGCAGGTCGCCGGTGCCGGCCGCCCAGGCCGACGCGGCTGCGCCGAGCGCCAGGATCGCCAGCGCGCCACGCACGGCGCGCGACAGACGGGACTGACGCGGAAACAAGGAAATTCGGGACATCGTAGGCTCTATCGCCGCGCGCGGGCGCAGCTCGAATCGCATAGGGAAGCGTCAATAAAGTCGCCGCAGAAATGCAAAAGCGTCGCGCGGAACGCGACGCTTTTGGCGGCTCTGCGCGTCGTAACCGCATAGTTTACTTCACACGATCGGGTTCCGGCCGAATTCGTCGCCGACACATGCGCGCCGTCCGCTTCCATGCATCGGCACGACCGCTAACCGCGCCGGGCCGCCCGGTGTGCGAATCGCACGACTACCGCACCGCCGCCCCACAACGAACCGTGCACAACGGATCTATCAAGAAATGGGCATCAACCGACGAAAATCCGGACGACAGCATCGCTCCTCGGAATGAATTCGGCCCCGATACTGCGCGTCGCATCATTTCCTCGTGTCAATGGAATTGCTACAGGAAAGCCCGGCCGCGCAAAACGATTCGGGGCTTTCGCGCGCGTGCGGCCAACGCCGGCCAATAAAAAACGCCTGCCGCCCCCAAAGGGACTGGCAGGCGTTTCGCCTCGCGCGCCGACGGCGCGCGGCGCGGTCCGATCCTTACTTGTCGAGCAGGATGCGCAGCATGCGGCGCAGCGGCTCGGCCGCGCCCCACAGCAGCTGGTCGCCGACCGTGAACGCCGACAGGTATTCACCGCCCATCGCGAGCTTGCGCAGGCGACCGACCGGGACCGTCAGCGTGCCGGTGATCTTCGCCGGCGACAGATCGCGCATCGACGCTTCACGCTCGTTCGGCACGACCTTAACCCAGTCGTTCGCCGACGCGAGGATACCGTTGATTTCGTCGAGCGGGACGTCCTTCTTCAGCTTGATCGTGAGCGCCTGCGAGTGGCAGCGCATCGCCCCGATCCGCACGCACAGACCGTCGACCGGGATCGAACCCGGCTCGCCCATCGCCGGCTTGCCGAGGATCTTGTTGGTTTCCGCGCCGCCCTTCCACTCTTCCTTTGACATCCCGTTGCCGAGATCCTTGTCGATCCACGGAATCAGCGAACCGGCGAGCGGCACGCCGAAGTGGCTCGTCGGCATCGCATCGCTGTTCATCGTCGCCAGCACGCGGCGGTCGATGTCGAGAATCGCCGACGCCGGATCGGCGAGCTGTTCCTGCACCGAACCGTGCAGCGTGCCCATCTGCGACAGCAATTCGCGCATGTTCTGCGCGCCCGCGCCCGATGCGGCCTGGTAGGTCATCGCCGTCATCCAGTCGACGAGGTTCTCGCGGAACAGGCCGCCGAGCGCCATCAGCATCAGGCTGACCGTGCAGTTGCCGCCGACGAAGTTCTTCGTGCCCTTGACCAGCGCGTCCTTGATCACGTCGAGGTTGACCGGATCGAGGATGATGACCGCGTCGTCGTTCATCCGCAGCGACGAAGCCGCGTCGATCCAGTAGCCGTTCCAGCCGGCCGCGCGCAGCTTCGGGAACACGTCGTTCGTGTAGTCGCCGCCCTGGCACGTGATGATCACGTCGCACTTCTTCAGCTCGTCGACGTTGGTCGCGTCCTTGAGCGTAGTCTCGTTTTTCGCGAACGACGGCGCCTTGCCGCCCGTGTTGCTGGTGCTGAAAAACACCGGTTCGATCAGGTCGAAATCACCTTCTTCCTGCATGCGCTGCATCAGCACGCTGCCGACCATGCCGCGCCAACCTACGAGACCTACGTTCATGACTAACCCTTTGAATGGAGCTTCCCCGCCATTTCCGCCCCCGGCGTGACCGCGCGGGGAAACAGGCGGGCACGACGGACGATCAGCGTTTAATGACCGTTTTCGTGGTAATGGTTTTCGTGATGACGATGGCGCGCGTACCCACACGGGCAGTGTTGCCGTGGAGTTTCAGGACCGGGGAGATCAGGGAAATCAGCGCCATCGTTCGAGTCTACACAAAGCCGGTTGCCCGCACAACGGCCAACCGTGCGCGAACCGGCCAATTTCGCGGCCCGTTCGCGCCCTTTCTACATTAACTGCCGTACTTCATCGCCGTTGCGCGTTACAGCGCGGCGATCACCGCGTCGCCCATCGCCACCGTGCCGACCTGCTGGCAGCCCGGCGTCGCGATGTCGCCGGTGCGGTAGCCTTGTTCGAGCACCGTTTTCACCGCGCGCTCGATGCGATCGGCCTGCTCCGCGCGATTCAGCGAATAGCGCAGCATCATCGCGGCCGACAGGATCGTCGCGAGCGGGTTCGCGATGCCCTTGCCCGCGATGTCCGGCGCCGAACCGTGCGACGGCTCGTACAGGCCCTTGTTGTTCTTGTCGAGCGACGCCGACGGCAGCATGCCGATCGAGCCCGTCAGCATCGATGCTTCATCCGACAGGATGTCGCCGAACATGTTGCCGGTCACGATCACGTCGAACTGCTTCGGCGCCTTCGCAAGCTGCATCGCCGCGTTGTCGACGTACATGTGCGACAGCTCGACGTCCGCGTATTCCTTCGACACGTCGATCATGATGTCGCGCCAGAATTGCGACGTTTCGAGCACGTTCGCCTTGTCTACCGACAGCAGCTTCTTCGCGCGCTTGCGGGCCGCCTGGAATGCGACGTGCGCGATACGGCGCACTTCCGGTTCCGAATAGCGCATCGTGTCGAAACCTTCGCGTTCGCCGGCAAACAGGCCGTCCGGCGCGGCACGCACGCCGCGCGGCTGGCCGAAGTAGATGTCGCCGTTCAGTTCGCGCACGATCAGGATGTCGAGGCCCGCGACGAGTTCGGCTTTAAGCGGCGACGCATCGACGAGCTGCGGATAGCAGATCGCCGGGCGGAAGTTCGCGAACAGCTCCAGGTGCTTGCGCAGCCCGAGGATCGCCTGCTCGGGGCGCAGCGCGCGCTCGAGCGAGTCGTATTTCCAGTCGCCGACCGCGCCGAACAGGATCGCGTCCGCTTCCTTCGCGAGTTTCAGCGTCGCGTCCGGCAGCGGATGACCGCTCGCCTCGTAACCCGCGCCGCCGACCGGCGCCTGCTCGAGTTCGAACTTCTCGTCGAGGGCGTTCAGCACCTTGACCGCTTCGTTGACGATTTCCGGACCGATGCCGTCGCCGGGCAGCACTGCAATCTTCATGCGTTATTCCTGACTGGGTAGGTTTTATGGAGGCAGGCCGGCGAGCGCGCCCCTGGCGCGCCCGCCCGAAAGGCAATCTCAGCCGACCAGCTTGTTGTTGAGCCACGGCTGCTTCGCGAGCCGCTCGGCTTCGAACTGGCGGATCTTGTCCGCGTGACGCAGCGTCAGGCCGATGTCGTCGAAGCCGTTCAGCAGGCAGTACTTGCGGAACGCGGTGATCTCGAACGGATACTCGCGGCCGTCGCCCGTGCGCACGACCTGCGTGTCGAGATCGATCGTTACCTCGAAGCCGTTGAACGCGACCGTTTCATTGAACAGGTGATCGACCTGCTGCTCGGTCAGCACGATCGGCAGCAGCCCGTTCTTGTAGCAGTTGTTGAAGAAGATGTCGGCAAAGCTCGGCGCGATGATCGCGCGGAAGCCGTACTGCTGCAGCGCCCACGGCGCGTGCTCGCGCGAGCTGCCGCAGCCGAAGTTCTTGCGTGCGAGCAGCACCGATGCGCCCTGGTAGCGCGGCTGGTTCAGCACGAAGTCCGGGTTCAGCGGGCGCTTCGAGTTGTCCTGGCCCGGCTCGCCGTGGTCGAGGTAACGCCATTCGTCGAACGCGTTCGGACCGAAGCCCGTGCGCTTGATCGACTTCAGGAACTGCTTCGGGATGATCGCGTCGGTGTCGACGTTCTCGCGATCGAGCGGCGCCACGACGCCGGTATGCACAGTGAATTTTTCCATGATCCGTCTATCCGGTTGAAGGGCCGGCATTCAGCCGGCGCACATCGACAAATTCTCGGCGGGCGTCAGTCCGCGGCGCGCTGCAGTGCGTTGCCGGCGGCATTGACGTCCTCGCCGAAGCCTCGGACGGTATTGCAGCCCGCAAGGCCGAAGCCCAGCCCCGCGAGCGCCAGCGCGGCAACCAGCCGCGCGATGAGCTTCGCTGCCGTCACGCGTTACCCCAGCTTGCGAATGTCGACGAAGTGGCCTTCGATCGCCGCCGCCGCCGCCATCGCGGGGCTCACGAGGTGCGTGCGACCGCCCGCGCCCTGCCGGCCTTCGAAGTTGCGGTTCGACGTCGATGCGCAGCGCTCGCCCGGATCGAGCCGGTCGGCGTTCATCGCGAGGCACATCGAGCAGCCCGGCTCGCGCCATTCGAAACCGGCATCCGTGAACACCTTGTCGAGCCCTTCGCGCTCGGCCTGCGCCTTCACGAGGCCCGAGCCCGGCACGACCATCGCGAGCCGCACGTTCGATGCGATGCGACGGTTCAGCTTCTTCACGACATACGCAGCCGCGCGGATGTCCTCGATGCGAGCATTCGTGCACGAACCGATGAAGATCTTGTCGACCTTGATCGACTCGATCGGCGTGTTCGGCTCGAGCGCCATGTAGGCCAGCGCGCGCTCCATCGCATCGCGCTTGACCGGATCCTTCTCGCGCTCGGGATCGGGCACGCGACCGTCGATCGACGTGACCATTTCCGGCGACGTACCCCACGTGACCTGCGGGACGATCTCGGCCGCGTTCAGCTCGACGACGCGGTCGAACTGCGCGCCTTCGTCGGACTTGAATTCGCGCCAGTACTCGACGGCCTGATCCCATTCCGCGCCGGTCGGCACGAACGGACGGCCCTTCAGGTAGTCGATCGTCGTGTCGTCGACGGCAACCATGCCCGCGCGCGCGCCGGCTTCGATCGCCATGTTGCAGACGGTCATCCGGCCTTCCATCGTCAGCGCGCGGATCGTCGAGCCGCCGAATTCGATCGCGTAACCCGTGCCGCCGGCCGTGCCGATCTTGCCGATGATCGCGAGCACGATGTCCTTCGCGGTACAGCCGCGCGGCAGTGCGCCCTCGACCTTCACGAGCATGTTCTTGCTCTTTTTCTGCAGCAGCGTTTGCGTCGCGAGCACGTGCTCGACTTCCGACGTGCCGATGCCGTGCGCGAGCGCGCCGAACGCGCCGTGCGTCGACGTGTGCGAATCGCCGCAGACGATCGTCATGCCCGGCAGCGTCGCGCCCTGCTCCGGCCCGATGATGTGCACGATGCCCTGGCGCACGTCGTTCATCTTGAACTGCGTGATGCCGAACGCATCGCAGTTCGCGTCGAGCGTGTCGACCTGCAGCTTCGAGACCGGATCGGCAATGCCGTGGCTGCGATCCGTGGTCGGCACGTTGTGGTCCGACACGGCCAGGTTCGCGCTGATGCGCCACACCGGACGGTGCGCGACGTTCAGCCCTTCGAATGCCTGCGGGCTCGTGACTTCGTGCAGCAGTTGACGGTCGATGTAGAGCAATGCCGTGCCGTCGTCCTCGGTGTGGACCACGTGGGTGTTCCACAGTTTGTCGTAGAGAGTCTGTGCCATGGGTATGCGGGGTCGTTGTGACTACAAGCCTTGCGGGATGCGGTCGATTATGCCACGCAGAATGCGCCATGGCGCAGGCCCCGCTCGAAAAAACCCATTAAAAACAGTGGTTTGGCAGGTAGTGCCAATACCTGTATCGGCATTACCCGGCAAACGGGACGCACCGGGCGCGGCGACGCCCTCGCGATCGCGAGGTTCACACCGGGCCGGATTCCGGCATACGATGGGACGACGCACGTCTGAACATCCCCACGATCCGGACCCGGAGCCCATGACGATGAAGCTCGGCATCGACGAATCGCTCGCCCACCTCGACGACGAAGGCACGCTGTTCACGACGCTGTTTCGCCACGGCACGCTCGACATCGAGTTGTACCGGCCGCGCGGCGAGGATCTCCAAACGCCGCATACCCGCGACGAGGTCTACGTGATCGCCGCGGGCACGTCGCGGTTCGTCGTCGACGGGCGCGAATGCGGCGTCGCGGCCGGCGACGTGCTGTTCGTGCCCGCGTTCGCGGCGCACCGCTTCGTCGGCTTCTCCGACGACTTCTCGACCTGGGTGTTCTTCTACGGCCCGGAAGGCGGCGAACGCGGCGCATGATGCGCGGCAGGCACCGCACTTCCAGCACGATCCCCTAGACTGTCTATTCGCAACGGGCGGCGCACGGCCGCCCTCCCCGCCATCGCGATGCGCGTATCGTTCGCCGCATCGACCGGACTGGAGAACAGCATGCGATATGAACTCTATTACTGGCCCGAGATCCAGGGCCGCGGCGAATACGTGCGGCTCGCGCTCGAGGCGGCCGAGGCCGACTATGTCGACGTCGCGCGCGAATCGGGGCGCGGCATGGGCGTGTCGGCGATGATGCAGATGATGGACAGCACGAAAGCCGAGTGCGTGCCGTTCGCGCCGCCGTTCCTGAAGGCCGGCAACGTCGTCGTCGGGCACACCGCGAATATCCTGCTGTTTCTCGGCGCGCGGCTGGGGCTCGCGCCCGACGACGAAGCCGGGCGGCTGTGGGTACATCAGCTCCAGCTGACCGTCGCCGATTTCGTCACCGAGATCCACGACACGCACCACCCGATCGGCAGCGGCCTCTACTACGAGGACCAGAAGGCGGAGGCCGCCGAGCGCGCGGCCGATTTCCTCGCGCACCGGCTGCCGAAATTTCTCGGCTACTTCGATCGCGTGCTCGCACAGAATCCGCACAAGAGCGGTTATATCGCCGGCAGCGCGCTCAGTTACGCGGACCTGTCGATCTTCCAGCTGATCGAAGGCCTGCGCTACGCGTTTCCGAAGGCGACGAAGCGCGCGGAGCACAAGGTCGCCGGGCTCGTCGGCCTGCACGATCGCGTAGCAGAACATCCGAGCGTCGCGCGTTATCTCGAGTCCGAGCGCCGCATTCCGTTCAACGACATGGGAATCTTCCGGCACTATCCGGAGCTGGACAAGTAGCGGCGGTTCAGGCGCCGTCCGGCGTCTCGTGCAGTTGGCGCCATACGATCAGGCCATCCGCCTCGCGCCGAAACACGGCCGTCGAGCGCCGCGCCGCGAGGTCGGACCGCGTGACCTCGCCCGACTCGCGCCCGCTTCAGCACAGCCGGCTGCGTTGCGCGAGCCGGCCCCATCACCGCGCTTTCACCACCCGACGCTCAGCGCGGCTGCCCGTGCCGCGTGGCCGTCGCGTCGACGGCCTCGACCGACCGCGTCAGCCACGGCCCGATATCCATCTCCTCGTACCGCACGAGCCGGCTCTTGCGCGCGCGGCGATACGCCCACCAGATCGCGACGAACAGCGGGATCCACACATAGATCGACAGCACTTCCATCCAGTCGATACGTGTCGCGAAGAACGCCTGGTAGTCCTGCCCGAGCGAAATCACGATACAGATCGCGATCGCGAACAGCGGCCCGAACGGGAACCACTTCGCGCGGTACGGCAGTTGCTCGAGCCGGTAGCCCTGCTTCAGGAAGCCCTTGCGGAACCGGTAATGACAGACCGCGATGCCGAGCCACGCGATGAAGCCCGTGATGCCGACCGTATTGAGCAGCCACAGATAGATGCGCTGGTTGTTGGTCAGCGACGTGAGAAAGCACAGCCCCCCCACCGCCATCGTCGCGTACAGCGCATTGCGCGGCACGCCGCCCGGCGACAGCGTCGCGAACATCGCGGGCGCACGGCCTTCCGCCGCGAGGTTGTGCAGCATCCGCGTGGCCGCATACGTACCGGAATTGCCGGCCGACAGCACGGCCGTCAGGATCACCAGGTTCATCGCGTCGGCCGCGAGTCGAAAGCCGGCATGACTGAACACGAGCGTAAACGGGCTCACGCCGATGTCGGTCACGTCGCTCTTGAGCAGGTTCGGATCGGTGTACGGCACCAGCAGGCCGATCACGAAGATCGCGAGCACGTAGAACAGCATGATCCGCCAGAAGATCTGCTTCACCGCACGCGGGATCGTCTTGCGCGGGTTTTCCGATTCGCCGGCCGTGATCCCGACCAGCTCGGTGCCGAGAAACGAGAAGCCCGCGATCAGCGCGACGCTCATCATCGCGTGCACGCCGCCGACGAACGGCGCGTCGCCGGTCCTGAAGTTGCGCAAGCCGACCGGATGCCCGTTCCCGATCAGGCCGGCCGCGATCAGCAGCCCGGCCGCGATGAACGCGACCACGGTGACGACCTTGATCAGCGAGAACCAGTACTCCGATTCGCCAAAGCCGCGCACCGACAGCGTATTCAGCAGGAAGATCAGCACGAGGAAGCCCGCGCCCCACCAGATGCCAGGCACGGTCGGGAACCAGTAGCGCATCACGATCTGCCCGGCGACCAGTTCGATCGCGATCGTCACGGCCCAGCTGTACCAGTAGGTCCAGCCGAGCGCGACGCCGAAGCCCGCGTCGACGTATTTCTCGCCGTAGATCGCGAACGAACCCGACACCGGCATCAGCGCAGCCATCTCGCCGAGCCCGGTGACGACGAAATAGACCATCAGCCCGATCGCGATATACGCGGCGATCGCGCCACCCGGCCCCGCCTGCGCGACCGACGCCCCCGATGCAACGAACAGCCCCGTGCCGATCGAACCGCCGATCGCGATCATCGCGATGTGGCGGCTCTGCAGCCGGCGCTTGAGCGCCGTCCCGGACGGCGCGGGTGTCTCCCCTGCCGCTTGCAAAGCATCCATAGTGTTCACCCTGATTGGATTCGGGCCGCTCGAATTGATTCGGAATACCAATCGATCGGCCCGGTTATTCGCATCGAAAACCGGTCCTGCCCGCCGGGTCGCGCGTTCGATGCCTGCGGCCCGGACGCACACTGCGGCGTCAGACGACGCTACGCTTGATCGCCTGGAGCTCGGCCGTCGTCACGATCTTCTCGATCCGGAACCGCGGGCTTTCCAGCCACACGTTCGCGATCCGCCGATATTCGTCGAGATCCTCGCACGCGAGCCGCACGAGAAAATCGAACGTGCCGCTGACGAGCCAGCAATCGAGCACGGCCGGATTGGTCCGCATCTCGTCTTCGAACGGCGCCTGCGAACGCCCGTGATCGGCCAGCACGATCTGCGCGATCACGACGATCGGCTTGGTCGCGCGCGGCGCCTTGATCACCGCGCGGTAGCCTTCGATCACGCCGAGCGCCTCGAGCCGCTCCACGCGCGCCTGGCACGGGCGCGGCGTGAGGTTCACAAGCTCCGACAGTTTCCGGTATGAAATCCGTCCGTCGGTGCGCAGGATGTCGAGGATCCGGAGATCGATCTTGTCGAACTGCATCTTCTTGTCGGTCATCCGCGTTCGCTCCGGTCGGGTCGTGGCTGGTGCGCGGAGCGTTTCGTCCCTTTCCGCGCGGGGGCCACATTATCCGGCCGAAGCGGCCGCGCGCCAATCGGCTAGAACCGCAGCGACAGGCAGGTCAGGCCGCCGTCCATCTTGCGGAACTCGCTCGTGTCGATCACGTGCAGCGGCAGCCCGAGCGTGCCGATCGCGTCGTGCACGCGCGGATAGCCGGCCGGCGTGATCAGCGTACCGTTCACGCGCAGCGTGTTGCCCGCGTATTCGTCGGCGGCCGAAATCGCGATCCGGCGATAGTCGGCGAACGCCGGATGCGCGGCCAGCGCCTCGGTCACGAGCAGCGTGTCGTCGCCGAGCGCGTTGACGACCGACTTGAGATGCAGGCCGGCACCCACCGGCACTGCCACGACCGAATAGCCGTAGCGCGACACCAGCGATTCGAACGCGGCGATGCCCTCGGCGTCGGTGCGGCCCGTCAGGCCGATATAGAAGCGCTTGCCGACCAGCATCACGTCGCCGCCGTCGAGACGGCCGTCCTGCATCGGCAGCAGGTCGCGATGCGCGCCGAGCGCCGCTTCGATGTGCACCGTCTCGCCGCGCCGCGCGGGCGCTCCGGGGCGCGTGATCACCGCGAATTCGGGCGTGACGACGGCGACGTCCTCGACGAAATGCGAATCGGGGAACGCGTCCAGCGGCGGCAGTTCGGTCAGCTCGACGCCGAGCCCGCGCAGCGCGTCGCAGTATGCGTGGAACTGCGTGAGCGTCTTGTCATAGTCGGGCGCGCCGAGCGTGGCGGTGGTGAGACCCGCGCCGCAGGACGGCGCGGGACGGCGAACGATCGCTTGCGTGAATTGCATCGACTCCTCCATGGTCACGCTGCCCCGCGCGGTGCACGGGCCAGCTGCGTTGTGTCCGGACCATTATCGGAAGCCAAATTGCGCAATTCGCGTCGATTTCGGGCCCGCCCGCAGCCGATCGCGTCGAATTGCAGGCGATACGCAGCGGATTCGGCAAACGGCCGGCACAAGCGCTGCAAACGGCCGCTCCCGGGGTGCCGGAGCGGCCGACACGGCCGCGGCAACCGTCATGCAGCGACGGGCTCGAACCCCATTTGCGCCCGGCCAGGCGCCGTGAGATCGCCCTCGCCTCCACGTCCGTCGAATTCGACCTCGAAATGATCGGCCGGGAAATCGGGCGGGCTGTCGCCGCGCAGGAACGCGAGCCGCTGGCGCTGCAGGTATGCGCCGTTCTTCGCGCAACCGGGCGCGGCCGCAATGTACATCACATTGCTGTCGCCGCTGCCGCGATGCACATCCTCGACCGCGTGCACGACGTCGCCGTGCCAGAACACCGCGTCGCCCGGCTCCATGTGCGGAATCGGCACCAGCGCGTCGAGCAGCAGCGCATGCCATTCGGGCAGGATCGACAGCGCACGGCCCGGGCGCGCGCCACACAGGTCGTCGTCGGCGACATCGTCCTGCAGCGCGCGCAGCACGACGTACGCCATCGCGTTCGCGACCGGGATCAGCTGCAGCGTGCCGTCGCCGGGCCCTTGCGGCGTCAGCGCGGTCCAGCCCTGGAACGTGCGGAACATCGAGCATACAGCCGGCGACGGAATTTCCTCGACGTCGGGGCGGAACGCGGCGTCGAACGGGTCGTAATCGCGCCAGCGACCGGCCAGCACGTGACGATAGACCTGCCGGAAATTCGCGCCGAGCCAGCGCTCGACCGAACCGCCGTCCACATGCGGCGACAACCCGAGCGACGTCGAGCCCGGCGGCCGGCGGCGGATCCGGTCCGCGTAGGCTGGCACCTGGTCCGGATCGAAATGCCTGCGCGCGCCGTCCGCATGGCGCCACAGACGGTTCAGGAACACGCGTGCCTGCGTGAGTGCCGGCGACTGGCGTGCGGCCACCTGCGGCTTCGACCAGTAGACGCCGTAGATCTGCGGCTTGCCCGACACAAGGTTGCCGAAGTAGCGGTCCTCGGCGCGCGCATCCAGCCGCTCGGCGAAGCGGTTCGCATCCAGGTAGGCGCCGATCTCGTCGTTCCAGTCGCGCGCCTGCTGCGCGTCGAACACGCCGCGGATCACCGCCGCACCGTGCGTGCGGATCGAGGCCATCGCCTGCGGATCGACGGTGCCGTTCGCAATATCCGCGAACCGCAGCACCGGAATCACGTCATGGCCGTGCGCGTGCGCGCGGCGGATCGCGTCGACCTGCCGCGCGATATCGCCCTCCAGCTCGCGAAACGTGGCCGTGTAACCGGGCAGATCGGCGCGCAGCGCCCTTTTCGCCGTGCAAATCGCGGCCGGCAGATCGTCAATCGTCAGGTGCATCGCTGTCTCCTCGTTGAATCGTGTCGTGACGAGCACTCAGCGTACGGCCGACGCCCGGCTACCATCGACACTATCCGGTCAAGAATCGATACAATCCTGACAACCACTCGCTACTCTGGACGATGGCAGACCACGCACAGCTTGTTGCCGTCCGGGTCGCGAAAATACGCGCCGTAGTAGTCGGGATGATAGTGAGGCCGCAGGCCCGGCGGCCCTTCACAGGTGCCGCCCTGCCGCCGTGCAAGCGCATGGCAGCGGTCGACCTGCGCGCGCGTCAGCGCGGCGAATGCGATCGTATGGCCATTGCCCGGTTCCGGCGCGCGGCCGTCGAGCGGCCGTCCGAAGAAAAACAGCGGTCGGTCAGTATCGGCAGGCATCCAGCCCGACCAGCCGTCCGGTTCGCTGAACTTCAGACGCAGTCCGAGTTCCGCGAACAGCGGCGCATAGAAGTCGTACGCGCGCGCGGTATCGCTGACGCCTACGCAAACATGTGAAAACATGGCATCGCTCCGTCGTGACGATCGATCACGATCATGCCACGGCGCGGTGCCGCGCTGGACCGGGAGGCCACGCGATGAAACCGCAGTACGAGCACGTGACGTTCGCCTCCGGCTGTTCGATCCGCGTGTACCACCGCCAGCTCGCGCGCATTCCGTTCGAATGGCATCGCCATCCCGAGTACGAACTGACGCTGACGCTGAACAGCCGCGGCCAGCGCTTCATCGGCGATCATGTCGCCCGCTACGCGGACGACGATCTGGTGCTCGTGCCGCCCAACCTGCCGCATACGTGGTCGTCGAACGCACGCATCGATCGCGAGGCGCCCGAAGTGGCGCTCGTCGTCTGGTTCGATGGCGACTGGGCGCGACGCGTGGCCGACTGCTGCCCCGAGTATGCATCGTTGCGCTCGCTGCTGCGGCGCGCGGCGCCGGGCCTGCACTTCGATGCGGACACGGCCCGCGCGATGCGCGCGCGACTGCCGCAGTTGCTCGACTCATCGCCGCGCGTGCGCCTCGCGGCCGCACTCGACACGCTCGCCGATCTCGCGGAAGCCGGCGGCGAGCCGCTTGCGACCGCGCAGGCCTACGATCGGCCCGACGCAACGCCGCCATCGGCCGACTCGGTCGCGCCTGAGGCCGAGCGCTTCGATCGCGTGCTCGACGCGATCGACCGGCACTTCCACGAGCCGCTGCGCATCGACGCGCTCGCCGCCGTCGCGCACATGTCCGAACGCACGCTGCAGCGGCTGTTCGTGCGGCACCTCGGCGAAAGCGTCGGCCGCTACGTGCAGCGGCTGCGGCTCGCGCATGCGTGCCGCCACCTGGTCGGCACCGACTGGCCGATTGCGACGGTGGCCGCGCGCTGCGGCATTCCAAACGCCGCGAACTTCAACCGCCAATTCCTCGCCGCGCGCGGGATGACGCCCGGCGCATACCGGCAGTTCTTCGCGCAACACGGCCGCGCACCCGATGCCGACGCGCCGCCGCTCGATACGCGGCCGCCGTCGCTGGAACGCCGCATCGGATCGGGCGAATCCGGGCCGCGCAAATGAAAACACCCCGGCGGGATGACCCACCGGGGTGTCGAGGCGTTG
This sequence comes from Burkholderia ambifaria, assembly GCF_001443045.1. Classification (GTDB taxonomy): domain Bacteria; phylum Pseudomonadota; class Gammaproteobacteria; order Burkholderiales; family Burkholderiaceae; genus Burkholderia; species Burkholderia ambifaria_A. The sequence goes on from NZ_LKPJ01000001.1 coordinate 254,930, forward strand.
CGATTGCCGGACGCGAGCGGCCTGACGGCCGCTCGCGCCGCGCACGACTTAACGTGCGTTGAGCGGCTTCGCTTCGCGCGGCGTGTCGCCGATGAACAGCTGACGCGGACGGCCGATCTTCTGCTCCGGATCCGCAATCATTTCGTTCCACTGTGCGATCCAGCCGACCGTACGTGCCATCGCGAAGATACACGTGAACATCGACGTCGGGATGCCCAGCGCGCGCTGAACGATACCCGAGTAGAAGTCGACGTTCGGGTACAGCTTGCGCGACACGAAGTATTCGTCTTCCAGCGCGATCTTCTCGAGCTGCATCGCGAGCTTGAACAGCGGGTCGTCGTGCAGGCCCAGCTCGTTCAGCACTTCGTAGCACGTTTCGCGCATCAGCTTCGCACGCGGGTCGTAGTTCTTGTACACGCGGTGACCGAAGCCCATCAGCTTCACGCCCGAATTCTTGTCCTTCACCTGCTTGATGAATTCGGGGATGTTGTCCGGCGAACCGATCTGCTCGAGCATGTTCAGCGCGGCTTCGTTCGCACCACCGTGCGCCGGGCCCCACAGACATGCGATACCGGCAGCGATACACGCGAACGGGTTCGCGCCCGACGAGCCGGCCAGGCGGACCGTCGACGTCGATGCGTTCTGCTCGTGGTCGGCGTGCAGGATCAGAATGCGGTCGAGTGCGCGGACGAGCACGTCGTTGACCTTGTACTCTTCGCACGGGTTCGAGAACATCATGTGCATGAAGTTCGCGCTGTACGACAGTTCGTTCTTCGGATAAACGAACGGCTGGCCGATGCTGAACTTGTATGCCATCGCGACGAGCGTCGGCAGCTTCGCGATCATGCGGATCGCCGACACTTCGCGGTGACGCGGATCGTTGATGTCGAGCGAGTCGTGATAGAACGCCGACAGCGCGCCGACGGCCGCCACCAGCACCGCCATCGGGTGCGCGTCGCGGCGGAAGCCGCGGAAGAAGAAGTGCATCTGCTCGTGCACCATCGTATGCTTCGTGACGGTGTCGACGAATTCCTTCTTCTGCGCTGCATTCGGCAGCTCGCCCTTCAGCAGCAGGTAGCAGGACTCGAGGAAGTCGGCGTTCTGCGCGAGGTTGTCGATCGGGTAGCCGCGGTACAGCAGTTCGCCCTTGTCGCCGTCGATGTACGTGATCGCCGAATTACAAGCTGCCGTCGACATGAAGCCCGGGTCGTAAGTGAACTTGCCGGTTTGGCCGTACAGCTTGCGGATGTCGATCACGTCCGGGCCCATCGTCCCCTTGTAGATCGGCATTTCGACGCTCGGCGAGTTGTCGCTGAACGATAGCGTGGCTTTAACATCAGACGGAGTCATGGCACATCCTCAATCGAAATAAAGAAACGGGATTCGATAACGGGCGTAACGCGTTACACGTTGCGCAGCATCTCCAACAGCCGGTGAATGTCCGGGCTGTCTAGGTCGCCCTCTGGTTCCTTGCGCGCGAGGAGCAAGTCCATCAGGTCGTTGTCGCTCAGATCGAGCAGGCGCGACAACGCGCCTACGTCTGCATCGGTGAGGTCATGCTCGTATCTGCTGAAGAAACGCTCGAATACGATGTCGTTCTCCAGCAGACCCCGCCGCGCGCGCCAGCGAAGGCGCGCGCGACGGTGCGGGTCGGATTGATGCGAATCGTCGCTCATCAGAACTTTAAACCGCGCGGCGAACCATCAGTTCCTTGATCTTGCCGATCGCCTTCGTCGGGTTCAGGCCCTTCGGGCAAACGTCGACGCAGTTCATGATCGTATGGCAACGGAACAGACGGTACGGGTCTTCCAGGTTGTCGAGGCGCTCGCCGGTGGCGGTGTCACGGCTATCCGCGATGAAGCGGTAAGCCTGCAGCAGGCCGGCCGGGCCGACGAACTTGTCCGGGTTCCACCAGAAGCTCGGGCACGACGTCGAGCAGCTCGCGCACAGAATGCACTCGTACACGCCGTCGAGCTCGTCGCGCTCTTCCGGCGACTGGAGGCGTTCCTTCTCCGGCGGCGGCGCGTCGTTGATCAGGTACGGCTTGATCGAGTGATACTGGTTGAAGAAGTGCGTCATGTCGACGATCAGGTCGCGCACGACGGGCAGGCCCGGCAGCGGGCGCAGCACGATCTTCTGCGGCAGATCGTTCAGGTTCGTCAGGCACGCGAGACCGTTCTTGCCGTTGATGTTCATCGCGTCCGAACCGCACACGCCTTCACGGCACGAACGGCGGAACGACAGCGTCTCGTCCACGGCCTTCAGCTTGACCAGCGCGTCGAGCAGCATGCGTTCATGCTTGATCTCGAGCTCGTACGTCTGCATGCGCGGTGCCGCGTCCTTGTCCGGATCGTAGCGGTAGACTTCAAAAATGCGTTTTGCCATTTCGGATTCCTTTGACTCGGCTTAGAACGTGCGCGGCTTCGGCGGCACGGAGTCGACCGTCAGCGGCTTCATTTGAACCGGCTTGTAGTCGAGGCGATCGCCTTCGCTGTACCACAGCGTGTGGCGCAGCCAGTTGTCGTCGTCGCGGTGTTCGTAGTCGCTGTGGGCGTGCGCGCCACGGCTTTCCTTGCGCGCTTCCGCCGACACCATCGTCGCGCGGGCCACTTCGATCAGGTTCTCCAGCTCGAGCGCTTCGACGCGCGCGGTGTTGAACACCTTCGACTTGTCCTTCAGGTGGATGTTTTCCACGCGGGCCTTCAGGCCGGCCATCTCGTCGACGCCTTCCTTCAGCAGTGCCGACGTGCGGAACACGCCTGCGTGCTTCTGCATCGTCGAGCGGATGTCGTTCGCGACGTCCTGCGTGTACTCGCCCGAGCTCGACTTCTCGAGCTTCGCCAGGCGCGCCAGCGAGAATTCGCCTGCATCGGCCGGCAGCGGCTTGTGTTCCTTCTGGTTCTTCACGTGCTCGACGATGTGGTTGCCGGCTGCGCGGCCGAACACCACGAGGTCCAGCAGCGAGTTCGTGCCGAGGCGGTTCGCGCCGTGCACGGACACGCACGAGCATTCGCCCACTGCGTAGAAGCCGTTGACCGGATCCTTGTGACCGCGCGACGTGCCGACGACCTGACCGTGGATGTTGGTCGGGATGCCGCCCATCTGGTAGTGGATCGTCGGGACGACCGGGATCGGTTCCTTGATCGCGTCGACGTTCGCGAACTTCAGCGCGATTTCGCGGATCGACGGCAGACGCTTCATGATCGTCTCGGCGCCGATGTGCGACAGGTCGAGCAGCACGTGATCCTTGTTCGGACCCACGCCGCGGCCTTCCTTGATTTCCTGGTCCATCGAACGCGACACGAAGTCACGCGGCGCCAGATCCTTCAGCGTCGGTGCGTAGCGTTCCATGAAGCGCTCGCCGTTCGCGTTGCGCAAGATACCGCCTTCGCCGCGCACGCCTTCGGTGATCAGCACGCCCGCGCCGGCCACGCCGGTCGGGTGGAACTGCCAGAACTCCATGTCCTGCAGCGCGATGCCCGAGCGCGCAGCCATGCCGAGGCCGTCGCCGGTGTTGATGAACGCGTTGGTCGATGCCGCGAAGATCCGGCCTGCACCGCCCGTCGCGAACAGCGTCGTCTTGCCTTCCATGATGTAGACGTCGCCCGTCTCCATCTCGAGGGCCGTCACGCCGAGCACGTCGCCTTCCGCGTCGCGGATCAGGTCGAGCGCCATCCATTCGACGAAGAACTGCGTCTTCGCTTCGACGTTCTGCTGGTACAGCGTGTGCAGCAGCGCGTGACCGGTACGGTCGGCGGCCGCGCAAGCGCGCTGGACCGGCTTCTCGCCGTAGTTCGCGGTGTGGCCGCCGAACGGACGCTGGTAGATCGTGCCGTCCGCATTACGGTCGAACGGCATGCCGAAGTGTTCCAGTTCGTACACGACGTTCGGTGCTTCGCGGCACATGAACTCGATCGCGTCCTGGTCGCCGAGCCAGTCGGAACCCTTGATCGTGTCGTAGAAGTGGAAGTGCCAGTTGTCTTCGCTCATGTTGCCGAGCGATGCACCGATGCCGCCCTGTGCGGCCACCGTGTGCGAACGGGTCGGGAACACCTTCGACAGCACGCCGACCGACAGGCCCGCACGCGACAGTTGCAGCGCTGCGCGCAAGCCCGAGCCGCCCGCGCCGACGATCACCACGTCGAACTTGCGGCGCGGCAGGGAAGTTTTGATTGCAGCCATTCTTTACACTCTCCAGAGAATCTGCGCGGCGTAGCCCGCACATGCGAGCAGCCAGACGATGGTCAGCGATTGCAGCAGCAGGCGCACACCGACGGGCTTCACGTAGTCCATCCAGATGTCGCGCACGCCGACCCATGCGTGGTAGAAGAGGGAAAGCAGCGTCACGAAGGTTGCGAGCTTCATCCATTGCGCGGAGAAGATCGATGCCCAGCCTTCGTACGAGAAGTCATGCGCGCCGAAGAACAGGACGAGCAGAATGACCGTGTAGACCGCCATGATCGTGGCGGTGACGCGCTGCGCGAGCCAGTCGCGCAGGCCGTAGTGAGCGCCGACGACGAGACGCTTCGAGCCGATTCGGTTGTTGGCTGCCATTTTCTTAGAATGCTCCGAACAGTTTGAGTGCCATGGCGATCGTCAGCGCGATCGAGACGACAAAGACGACGACGGCCGTCCGCTTGCCGCCTTCCTTCGAGACGGCGTCGTGGTTGACGTCCATCAGCAGGTGGCGAATGCCGGCGCAGAAATGGTGGAGGAACGCCCAGGACAGCGCGAGGACGATCAGCTTGACGACGATGTTGGAGAGGAAAGCCTTGAAGACTTCGAAGCTGAGCTCGGAGGTGAGACTCTGGTCGAAGAGGAACAGCAGGAACGGCAGGAACAGGAACAGCAGCGCGCCGCTGACTCGGTGGAGAATCGACAATATCGCCGCCAGCGGCATGCGATATTTCAACGTGATGTCGCCGATTCCGATGTTCCGGTATTCCGGCCTCGGCTTTCTTACTGCGTCAGTCATGCTAGACCCCTACTATGTTGTCACACTAATCCGCAATTTTAGCGCCTTTTTATATCGCGCTGCAGCGAAAGTCTGCTCTGGATCGTTACGCGAACGAGAATAAAGGCGGCCCGATACGTGCTATGCGAACGCGTGAAACGCGCATGCACGCTGCTTGTGCCGATACGTCGTCAGCTCAAGTCATTCTGATAGTAATACCCGGTTGTGACATACCAGCCGCGTCGCACTTCCACCGGCCGGTCTCCGTATGTATAGGACACGCGCTCGACCGACAGCAACGGAAAACCCGCCGGCACGTGCAGCAGGTCGGCCACCGCCGGCTCTGCCGCCACCGCGCGAATCTTTTCCGTCGCGCGGATCATCCGCGTGCCGAACTCCGTCTCGAACATCGCGTAGAGCGGCCCCTTGTACTCGCTGAGCCGCTCGAACGTGAGCCCGCGGAACATCGCGCCCGGCAGCCAGATCTCGTCGAGCACCGTCACTTCGTTCTCGAACTCCAGCAGGCGGCGCACCTGCACGACCGGATCGGCCGGCTTCAGGTCGAGCTGCCGCGCGATCTCGGCCGGCGCGCGCAGGCGCCGGCATTCGAGCAGGCGGCTCACGTGCGGATGCTCGGCACCGTCGTCGGCCAGCAGGCGCAGGAAGCGGAACTGCGCGCGATCCTCGTTGTGCGTCGCAACAAACGTACCCTTGCCCTGCCGCCGGACCACGAGGTTTTCGGCGGCCAGTTCGTCGATCGCCTTGCGAACGGTGCCCTGGCTGACCTTGTAACGGGCCGCGAGCTCCACTTCGCTCGGGATGATCTCGCCCGGCTTCCATTCACCGGATTCGAGACTCTGCGTGATCAATGACTTGATCTGCTGGTATAAAGGACTGAAGGTCGGCGACGGCGAAGCGGCAGGCGCCGGCGCGGAATCGCCCGCGCCCGGCTGCCCTGGGCCGCCTGCGCCGGTCGGATTCGCGTTGTTCGCCTGGTTCGATGTCATGGCGCGCATTTCATCACAAACCGCGCTTTTCCGTCCACTCAAATTCAGCAAAACATCTGTCTTATATAAGACATATGATACCGTTTGACTTTGGGCCCGCCGGCTCCTACACTCCGGGGCGAGCAAGGGTTCGCGGGTGCAAAACGCGTCCCCGGCTACGTGCCACGGCCGTCTCCAGGTTCACCGCGTCTGCCTTTCGCGAGTCCTCCGCCCTGCTTCAATGCAACGCTACGCGTAACGCGCATAGAATGGCGTTTTGCCTAGCGTCCACCGCTTCACCCGTCCTGGAGATTTTCAATGGCTAAGCCCGCAAAGCGCGTTGCCGTCACCGGCGCCGCAGGTCAAATCGCTTACTCCCTGCTGTTCCGCATCGCGAACGGCGACCTGCTCGGCAAGGACCAGCCGGTCATCCTGCAACTGCTCGACCTCCCGCAAGCCCAAGCCGCCGTCAAAGGCGTCGTGATGGAACTCGACGATTGCGCGTTCCCGCTGCTCGCGGGCGTCGTGATCACCGACGATCCGAAGGTCGCATTCAAGGATGCAGACGTCGCACTGCTGGTCGGCGCACGTCCGCGCTCGAAGGGCATGGAGCGCAAGGACCTGCTGTCGGCGAACGCCGAGATCTTCACGGTCCAGGGCGCTGCGCTGAACGAAGTCGCAAGCCGCGACGTGAAGGTGCTGGTCGTCGGCAACCCGGCGAACACCAACGCGTACATCGCGATGAAGTCGGCACCGGACCTGCCGAAGAAGAACTTCACGGCCATGCTGCGCCTCGACCACAACCGCGCGCTGTCGCAACTCGCGGCAAAGTCGGGCAAGCCGGTCGCATCGATCGAGAAGCTCGCCGTGTGGGGCAACCACTCGCCGACGATGTACCCCGACTTCCGCTTCGCGACCGTCGAAGGCGAGTCGCTGCTGAAGCTGATCAACGACGACGTGTGGAACCGCGACACGTTCATCCCGACCGTCGGCAAGCGCGGCGCGGCGATCATCGAAGCGCGCGGCCTGTCGTCGGCGGCGTCGGCAGCCAACGCGGCGATCGACCACGTCCGTGACTGGGTCCTCGGCACGAACGGCAAGTGGGTCACGATGGGCATCCCGTCGGACGGCTCGTACGGCATCCCCGAAGACATCATCTACGGCGTGCCGGTCGTGTGCGAAAACGGCGAGTACAAGCGCATCGAAGGCCTGGAAATCGACGCGTTCTCGCGCGAGAAGATGGACGGCACGCTGGCCGAGCTGCTCGAAGAGCGCGACGGCGTCGCCCACCTGCTGAAGAACTAAGCATCACGCACTTGCCGGGCGGCCCTCGCGCAGCCCGGTTTCGGCCCGGGCCGGCATGCCGCCGGCCCGGCCGACCGATCCGATCCGCGCACGTTTTGCCGCCCCGCGCCCGTCGCGCGCCGGCCCAGAACGCGCCCGAATCCGATTTTCTCCACGTTGCCCGCTTCCCTGACGTAGAAGAGATGTCCGCGCTCACTCCTGCACAAGTGCTGTACGACGGGGCGTCCCCGCCCGCGATCCTGCCCTGCTGCGATCACTACGCGGGCAGCGAAAAGCTGATGCGCAAGTCGCTCGCGCTCCAGGCCGAACTCGGCCCCGTGTTCGACATCACGCTCGACTGCGAGGACGGCGCGGCCGTCGGCCACGAAGCCGCGCACGCGCAACTCGTCGCCGACTTCCTCGGCAGCGCCGAAAACCGCTTCGGGCGGGTCGGCGTCCGCATCCACGACTTTTCCCATCCCCACTGGCGCGACGACGTGCGCATCGTGCTGCGCGCCGCGCGCGCACCGGCCTACGTCACGCTGCCGAAGATCGCGAGCGCCGCCGACGCGGCCGAGATGGTCGCGTTCATCGAAGGCACACGCCGCGAGCTCGGCCTCGCGCAGCCGATCCCGGTCGACGTGCTGGTCGAGACGCACGGCGCGCTCGCACAGGCGGCCGCCCTCGCCGCGCTGCCGCTGGTCGGCACGCTGAGCTTCGGGCTGATGGATTTCGTGTCCGCGCATCACGGCGCGATTCCCGATGCGGCGATGCGCTCGCCCGGCCAGTTCGACCACCCGCTCGTGCGCCGCGCGAAGCTGGAAATCGCCGCGGCCTGCCACGCGCACGGCAAGACGCCGTCGCACAACGTGACGACCGAGGTGCGCGACATGGCGGTCGTCGCCGGCGACGCACGCCGTGCGCGCGACGAGTTCGCGTTCACGCGGATGTGGAGCATCCACCCCGCGCAGATCCGCCCGATCGTCGACGCATTCGCGCCGCGCACCGATGAAGTCGCACTGGCCGCCGAGATCCTGCTGGCCGCGCAGGCCGCCGACTGGGGCCCGACGCGCCACGGCGATACACTGCATGACCGCGCGAGCTACCGCTATTACTGGTCCGTCCTGCGCCGCGCGCGGGCGACCGGCCAGCCGGTGCCAGCCGAGGCCGCGCCGCTGTTCGGGCCGGACACCGCGGGCAGCGCGCCGTAAGCGCGCGCCGCCGGCCGATACACGAGTTTCATGCATTCGACGACGCGCGAACCGGATAGAGGTTTGCGAAACGACAAAAAACGTAACGGAGCCTGAAAACCTGATATGGACGTGGCCAAATAGGTGAAAATAGCGGCCGCTGCGCGCTTTCGGGGCGCGTGCAGTTTCAAACCGGCCGGCAGGCTCGATTGCCGGCCCTTGTCAACTGATTATCGAAAGGTTCTGACTCCATGAAGAAACTCCTGATCGCTACCGCCATCGGCGCGTTGTCCGCCACGATGCTGGTGTCGGCTCCGAGCGCGTTTGCCCAGGGTACGGCCACGACGACCGCGAAGAAGACGGCCAAGCGCCCGGCGCCGGCCAAGCGCATCATCCCGCGCAGCAAGAAGGCGCAGGCACGCGCAGCGGCCAAGGTCGATCCGGTACCGGACGGCGCGGTCAAGTGGTCCTGTAAGGAAGGCCTGTCGTTCGACCTCGCCGGCGACATGAAGCGCGACCAGGTCGTCACGGTTCACTGGGCGAAGAAGAACTACAAGCTGCCGCGTCAGGCCACGACGACGGGTGCCGACACGTTCTACGATCCGGCAGCAGGCTTCAAGCTGGTCGTGATCCCGAGCAAGGCGATGCTGTTCTCCGACGCCAACGGCGGCGAGCGCCTCGCGGACGAATGCGTGACGACGGAAATGGCACAAGGCACGGCAGCGCCGACGCAATCGAACGAACTGAAGCCGGCAACGAACTAAAAGCCCGTTCCCCTCGGCCCCTCGATGTCCGCCCCGGTCTCCAACGTCCGCCCTGCCCCGGATTCGGTACTCGTCGATATCGTCGACTACGTGCTGAACGCCGGCATCGACAGCGCGCTTGCGCTGGAGACGGCGCGTCATTGCCTGATCGACACGCTCGGATGCGGACTCGAGGCGCTGTCCTACCCTGCCTGCACCAAGCTGCTCGGCCCCGTCGTGTCCGGCACGATCGTGCCGAACGGTGCGAAGGTGCCCGGCACGTCCTTCCAGCTCGATCCCGTCCAGGCTGCCTTCGACATCGGCGCGATGATCCGCTGGCTGGACTTCAACGACACCTGGCTCGCCGCCGAATGGGGGCATCCGTCCGACAACCTCGGCGGGATCCTGGCGACGGCCGACTGGCTCTCTCGCACGGCCGTCGCGGCCGGCCGGAAGCCGCTCACGATGCGCGACGTGCTCGTCGCGATGATCCAGGCCCACGAGATCCAGGGCTGCCTCGCGCTCGAGAATTCGTTCAATGCGGTCGGGCTCGACCACGTGCTGCTCGTGAAGGTCGCATCGACGGCCGTCGTCGGCCGCCTGCTCGGGCTCACGCGCGACGAACTGATCAACGCGGTGTCCAACGCATTCGTCGACGGCCACGCACTGCGCACCTACCGCCACGCGCCGAACACCGGTTCGCGCAAGTCGTGGGCGGCAGGCGACGCGACGTCCCGCGCGGTGCGCCTCGCGCTGATCGCGAAAACGGGTGAAATGGGCTATCCGTCGGCGCTCACCGCGAAAACCTGGGGCTTCTACGACGTGCTGTTCAACGGGCAGCCGTTCCGCTTCCAGCGCCCGTACGGCACGTACGTGATGGAGAACGTGCTGTTCAAGATCGCGTTCCCCGCCGAATTCCATGCGCAGACGGCCGCCGAGGCCGCGCTGCAGCTGCACGCGCAGCTCGCCGCGGCGGGCCGCACGACCGACGACATCAGCCGGATCACGATCCGCACGCACGCGGCCGCGATCCGCATCATCGACAAGCAGGGCCCGCTCGCCAATCCGGCCGACCGCGACCACTGCATCCAGTACATGGTCGCCGTGCCGCTGCTGTTCGGCCGGCTGACCGCGGCCGATTACGAAGACGCGGTCGCCGCCGATCCGCGCATCGACGCGTTGCGCGCGAAAACCGTGTGCGTCGAGGATCCGCAGTTCACGAAGGATTACCATGACCCGGCCAGGCGATCGATCGCGAATGCGCTGACGATCGAATTCGCGGACGGGTCGAAGCTTGCCGAAGTGGCGGTCGAATACCCGATCGGCCATCAGCGACGCCGTGCGGACGGCATCCCGCTCCTGGTCGACAAGTTCCGGACCAACCTTGCCCGCCGTTTTCCGGCCAAGCAGCAACAAGCGATTCTCGACGTGTCGCTGGACCAGGCAAAGCTCGAAGCGATGCCGGTCGATGAGTACGTCGATCTGTATGTGATATAGCCGTCAGATACAGGACTCTTTGTTTCCTAGCCTTAAACCCAGGAAAATCACCATGGCCCACAATCTCCACAAGACCCTCAAGGAATTCGACAGCGGTTCCGGCAAAGGCAAGTTCTACTCGCTGCCGCAGCTCGGCAAGGAACTGAAGACGAAGATCGAGCGCCTGCCGGTGTCGATCCGTATCGTGCTCGAGTCCGTCCTGCGCAACTACGACGGCAAGAAGATCACCGAAGAACACATCGAGCAGCTCGCGAACTGGAAGCCGACCGCCAAGCGCGTCGACGAGATTCCGTTCGTCGTGTCGCGCGTCGTGCTGCAGGACTTCACGGGCGTGCCGCTGCTCGCCGACATCGCGGCCATGCGCGGTGTCGCGGAGCGTTCGGGCAAGAATCCGAAGAAGATCGAGCCGCTGGTCCCGGTCGATCTCGTCGTCGACCACTCGGTCCAGATCGACTACTTCCGCCAGAAAGATGCGCTCGACCTGAACATGAAGCTGGAATTCCAGCGCAACAACGAACGCTACCAGTTCATGAAGTGGGGCATGCAGGCGTTCGACACGTTCAAGGTCGTGCCGCCGGGCGTCGGCATCGTCCACCAGGTGAACCTCGAGTATCTCGCGCGCGGCGTCCACAAGAAGGCGGACGGCGGCGATACCGTGTACTACCCGGATACGCTCGTCGGCACGGACAGCCACACGACGATGATCAACGGCATCGGCGTGGTCGGCTGGGGCGTGGGCGGCATCGAGGCTGAAGCCGGCATGCTCGGCCAGCCGGTGTACTTCCTGACGCCGGACGTCGTCGGCGTCGAGCTGAAGGGCAAGCTGCGCGAAGGCGTGACGGCCACCGACCTGGTGCTGACGATCACCGAAATGCTGCGCAAGGAAAAGGTCGTCGGCAAGTTCGTCGAATTCTTCGGCGAAGGCACGAAGTCGCTGTCGCTGCCTGATCGCGCGACGATCGGCAACATGGCGCCGGAATACGGCGCGACGATGGGCTTCTTCCCGGTCGACGAAAAGACGATCGACTACTTCGAAGGCACGGGCCGCACGAAGGCGGAAATTGCCGCATTCGAGAACTACTTCAAGGCACAGAAGCTGTTCGGCATTCCGAAGGCCGGCGACATCGACTACACGAAGACGGTGACGCTCGACCTGGCAACGGTCGCCCCGTCGCTGGCCGGCCCGAAGCGCCCGCAGGACCGCATCGAGATCGGCAACGTCAAGTCGACGTTCACCGACCTGTTCTCGAAGCCGGTCGCGGAAAACGGCTTCGCGAAGAAGGCGGAAGATCTGGGCACGCAATACACGACGACCAACGGCGTCGACGTGAAGAACGGCGACGTGCTGATCGCCGCGATCACGTCGTGCACGAACACGTCGAACCCGAGCGTGCTGCTGGCCGCCGGCCTGCTCGCGAAGAAGGCCGTCGAAGCCGGCCTGACCGTCGCGCCGCACATCAAGACGTCGCTCGCGCCGGGATCGCGCATCGTCACCGAGTACCTGACGAAGACGGGCCTGCTGCCCTACCTCGCGAAGCTCGGCTTCGAAGTCGCCGCCTACGGCTGCACGACCTGTATCGGCAACGCGGGCGACCTGACGCCGGAACTGAACGAAGCGATCACGAAGAACGACATCGTCGCTGCAGCCGTGCTGTCGGGCAACCGTAACTTCGAAGCGCGTATCCACCCGAACATCCGCGCGAACTTCCTCGCGTCGCCGCCGCTCGTCGTCGCCTACGCGATCGCCGGCAACATCACGCGCGACCTGATGACCGAGCCGGTCGGCAAGGGCAAGGACGGTTACGACATCTACCTCGGCGACATCTGGCCGACGAGCGAGGAAATCCACGCGCTGCTCAAGTTCGCGCTGGACCCGAAGAAGTTCGAGGACAACTACTCGAAGCTGACCAAGAAGGGCGACCTCTGGAGCAAGATCGAGGGCGAAACGGGCCAGGTCTACGACTGGCCGAAGTCGACCTACATCGCGGAGCCGCCGTTCTTCGGCAACGACTTCTCGATGGAGCCGGCCGCTGCAATCCCGACCGTCAAGGGCGCGCGCGCACTCGGCATCTTCGGCGACTCGGTCACGACCGACCACATCAGCCCGGCAGGCTCGATCAAGGAAGACTCGCCGGCTGGCAAGTGGCTGAAGGAGAACGGCGTGCAGAAGGCCGACTTCAACAGCTACGGCTCGCGCCGCGGCAACCACGACGTGATGATGCGCGGCACGTTCGCGAACGTCCGGATCAAGAACCTGATGATCCCGGCGAAGGCAGACGGCACGCGCGTCGAAGGCGGCCTGACGATCCACCAGCCGAGCGGCGAGCAGCAGTCGATCTACGACGCGGCCATGCAGTACGTCGCAGCCGACACGCCGACCGTCGTGTTCGCGGGCGAAGAGTACGGCACGGGCTCGTCGCGCGACTGGGCCGCGAAGGGCACGCAACTGCTCGGCGTGAAGGCCGTGATCGCACGCAGCTTCGAGCGGATCCACCGTTCGAACCTGGTCGGCATGGGCGTGCTGCCGCTGCAGTTCAAGGGCTCGGACAGCATCCAGTCGCTCGACATCACCGGCGAAGAGACCTACGACATCGAAGGCCTCGGCGACGACTTCAAGCCGCAGCAGGACGTCACGCTCGTGATCAACCGCAAGAACGGCGAAACGACCCGCGTGCCGGTGCTGCTGCGCATCGATACGCCGATCGAAGTCGACTACTACAAGCACGGCGGTATCCTGCCGTTCGTGCTGCGCTCGCTGCTCGCAGCGTAAGCGCGCGGCTTTTGCAGGTGCCGCAGCCGCCTCGCGGCGGTTGCGGCCGATTTGGATGCCCGACCTCGTGTCGGGCTTTTTTTTGCCTGCCTAGCGGGCGTAGTTGTGCCGATCACACGGCGGCGCCCCGCTTGCGTGGGACGTCATCCGCCGGCTTCCGGCTCGCGCGTCACACCGCCTTGCTGCTGCGCGCCTTCGCGCCGGCACCGGATCGCGCATTCTTCTTCAGATGCGTGCGGTTGTATTCGATCGCCGCGCGTACGAGGCTCTTCAGCGCCCGCTTGTCGATCCGGTCGCCTTCGAAAAAATCGATCGCGCGCCGCGCGTTGCCGTCGAGACCGTCGTTGAACAGTTGGTCGGGATCGGGCAGCTTCGCGCCGTGCATGAACGTCAACTTCACCTTGCCCTTGTGTGCGTTCGCGACCGCGATCATTCCGTCACATGCCCACACCGGGCTGCCCATCCATTTCCATTCCTCGACGATGCCGTCGTCGACGGCGAGGATCGTCTCGCGCAGCTCGGCGAACGTCTTGCCGCGCCAGTCGGCGATCCCCGCGATCAGCGCGTCGATGCGGGCCGACGGCGCCAGCTCCAGGCCGGATGCGCTCATGCCCGGCCCTCCTGGTCTTCATCGGACCGCGCCAGCACCTGTTCGAGCGACTCGAAGAACCGCGCCCACCCGTGCTGCGCACCGCGGTATGCCTGTTCCTGATCCGCGCGGAAGCCGGCCTGCTCCATCCGCAACAGCGTGCCGCGCGGCGTCGGCGTGAGCGTCCAGGTGACGACGCTTTCCAGGCCATAAGCGGCCCACGTATAGGACAGCACGCGCTGCGGCTCGATCGTCAGCACCGCGCAGTCGACCGAACCCCAGTCCGCACGGAAACTGAATGTGCGGCCCGCGACGGGCTCGAAGTCGCTCTTCATCAGCCACGCCTCGATCAGGTGCGGTTGCGTGAGCGCGCGCCAGATCTTCTCTGGCGGATGAGGCAGTTCCCGTTCGACGACGACGGTACGCGTTTCGGAGGTGGCTTGGTTCATTACTGATCCATCCTTTTGAGCAGATCTTCGAGAGCGTCGAACCGGTTCTGCCAGAAGCCGGCCATCTGGCTGGTCCAGTCGATCAACGGAGTCAGCGCCTGCGGCTGCGCGCTGTAGTGCGTCTGCCGGCCTTCGTGGCGATCGCTCACGAGCCCGGCCTGCTTCAGTACGCCCAGATGCTTCGATACCGCCGGCTGCGACACGCCTGCATGGGCCGTTAGCGCGGCAACCGTCAACTCGCCCTCCTCGCACAGCCGCTCGAAGAGCGCGCGGCGCGTCGGATCGGCAAGCGTCCTGAACAGCATGTCGTGAGCGTTTTGCATGTTTTAATCCATAACCCGATGGTTATGGATTGAAGGATAGCCGCGGAATGGCGAGCGTCAAGGAGGAATTTCTCGGATCGCGTCGCCCGAACCTGCGGCAGGCCCCGTTCACCGTAGCGGGCTGAACGGTGACGACGCGGCCGCCACGGACGTCGCGGCCGCACCGCTTCGCACGCGCCGCCCGAATTCGAATCTTTCCTCTAATTCGCCGGCTCGACCCGCGAACCGAAAGCACGCTGCAAGACTCGGCAACACGCTGTTCCACAGTTCGGGAAACGCTCGCGTTCGACTGGCCCCCTTTTCGGGCATCCGCGCATCCGGGCGACGGCGTGTTGACGCCGCGGCGGCGCTTGACCACATAGTGCAACGCGCGACACGCACACGTCCGATCGCGGGCAATGTGCCCGCGCAGCGCTTCGTTCTGCAATCTCGCGCATTCCGATACCGCAACGAACGAGTCGTGCGTGCAAACGTCGTCGACCGTCGCGCGAGCGCGCCGCGAACCGGTTCCCTTCTCCGAGGCCGCTGCCGCATGCACGAACGACGCAACGCATGCGCGCGAGCACGCCGATGTCAGAACTGACAGCTATGGAAACTGGCAGCTACCTGAACGGCACCGACGCCCTACGCTCGTCACCGCTCGCGGCCCCACAAGGGCCGGGGGTGCCAGCAACGTCGTCTCTCCTAAAAAGGACTCCCGATGAAAAGGAACACCTGGTTTGCCCTGCCTCTTCCATCGCCCCGCAGCCTTGCGTGCGCGGTACCGCTCGTGTTCGCCGCCGCTGCGGCGCATGCGGCGACGGACTGGGTCGATACCCACACGAAAGCCTTTCTGACCGGCCCGCAGTTGATGGCGCGCAGCACGGCGCCGTCGCTCGAACTCGCGGCCGGCGAGACGACGGATATCGTCGTCAGCCTGAAGCTGCGCAACGCCGCGCAGCTCAAGCAGCTCGCGCACGACGTGAACCGGCCCGGCAATGCGCATTACCGCCAGTACCTCACGCACGAACAGTTCCTCGCCGGCTATGCGCCGACCGACGCGCAGGTGAAGTCGGTCGTCGACTATCTGCGCAAGAGCGGCTTCGTGAACATCGAAGTCGCACCGAACCGGCTGCTGGTGTCCGCGCGCGGCACGGTCGGCACGGTGAAGACCGCGTTCAACACGTCGCTCGTGCATTTCCAGTACGCGGGCCGCTCGGGTTTCGCGAATGCGTCGACGGCACAGGTGCCGCGCGCGCTCGGCGACGTCGTCGGCTCGGTGCTCGGGCTGCAGAACGTCGCGCGCGCGCGGCCGATGCTGCGCGTCGGCAACGTCGCGAAGCCGCAGGCGCTCGCGGCCGGCACGGCCACCGGCCACTATCCGAAGGAATTCCCGGGCCTCTACAGCGCGACCGGCGTGCCGACCGCGGCCGGCGTGACCGTCGGCATCATCACGATCGGCGGCGTGTCGCAGACGCTACAGGACCTGAAGCAGTTCACGTCGAGCAACGGTTACGGCACGGTGTCGACGCAGACCGTCAAGACCAACGGCTCGGGCGGCAGCTACACCGACGACCAGGACGGCCAGGGCGAATGGGATCTCGACAGCCAGTCGATCGTCGGCTCGGCCGGCGGCCAGGTCGGCAAGCTCGTGTTCTATATGGCGGACCTGAACGCCGCCGGCAACACGGGGCTCACGCAAGCGTTCAACCGCGCGGTGTCGGACAACACCGCGAAAGTGATCAACGTGTCGCTCGGCTGGTGCGAGACCGATGCGAACGCGGACGGCACGCTCGACGCCGAAGAGCAGATCTTCACGACGGCCGCCGCGCAAGGCCAGACGTTCTCGGTGTCGTCGGGCGATGAAGGCGTGTACGAGTGCAACAATCGCGGCTATCCGGACGGCACGAACTACACGGTGTCATGGCCGGCCGCGTCGCCGCACGTGCTCGCGCTCGGCGGCACGACGCTGTACACCACGTCTGCGGGCGCGTTCTCGAACGAAACGGTATGGAACGAAGGCCTCGACGGCAACGGCAAGCTGTGGGCGACGGGCGGCGGCGTCAGCACGATCCTGCCGGCGCCGTCGTGGCAGTCGGGCAGCAACCGTCAGTTGCCCGACGTGTCGTTCGATGCCGCGCAAAGCACGGGCGCGTACATCTACAACTACGGCCAGTTGCAGCAGATCGGCGGCACGAGCCTCGCCGCGCCGATCTTCACGGGCTTCTGGGCACGTCTGCTCGCGGCGAACGGCACGGGCCTCGGCTTCCCGGCCGGCAAGTTCTACGCCGACATTCCGTCGAACCCGTCGCTCGTGCGCCATGACGTCGTGTCGGGAAACAACGGCTATCAGGGGTATGGCTATACCGCAGGCACCGGCTGGGATCTGACGACCGGCTTCGGCAGCCTGAACATCGCGAACCTCAACAAGCTGATCCAGACGGGCGGCTTCTGAGCGTGATGTGAACGCCGGTGCGCGCGGCAACGGCCTCGCGCGCGCCGGCTTGCGCATCGGATACCGCGCGGCTGTCCCGCCCGTGCCGCGTCACGACACCGCGCGTCGCGCGTTGCGTCCGCGCAGCCATTCGAGCGCCAGCAGCAGGCTCGTCGAGAAGATGATCAGGATCGTCGCGAGCGCGGCGATCGTCGGGCTGATGTTCTCGCGGATCCCGGTGAACATCTGGCGCGGCAGCGTCGTCTGGTCCGCGCCCGCGAGGAACAGCGTGACGACGACTTCGTCGAACGACGTCGCGAACGCGAACAGCGCGCCCGACATCACGCCCGGCGCGATCACCGGCAGCGTCACGCGGAAGAACGTCGTGACGGGATTCGCGCCGAGCGACAGGCTCGCACGCACCAGATTCTGGTTGAAGCCCTGCAGCGTGGCGGCGACCGTCGTCACGACGAACGGCACGCCGAGCGCCGCGTGCGCGGCGATCAGCCCCGTGTAGGTGTTCGCGAGCCCGAGCGGCGCGAAGAACAGGTACATGCCGACCCCGACCACGACGACGGGCACGATCATCGGCGACAGCAGCACGGCCATCAGGAGGCCCTTGCCGCGGAAGTCCGCCTTCGTGAGGCCGATCGCGGCGAGCGTGCCGAGCACGGTCGCGACGATCGTCGCCGACGGCGCGACGATGAAGCTGTTCTTCGCGGCCATCCGCCACTCGTCGGACGCGATCAGGTTCTCGTACCAGCGCGTCGAGAAGCCCGGGATCGGATAGACGAGGAACGTGCTCGAAGAAAACGACAGCGGCACGATCGCGAGCACCGGCAGGATCAGGTACAGCAGTGTCAGCACGACGAGCACGCGCAGCGCGACATACCACGCGCGTTCGACGAACGACATGTGCGGCGCGAACAGCGGCCTGGCGAGTTTCATGGTCGGCATCCCCTTCCCGTTTCGTTGCGTATTCCTGCCCGGGCGCTCAGCCGAGGCTCACGTTGGTGCGCGTGAAGCGCCCGTACACCGCATACAGCACGAGCGTCGCCGCGAGCAGCAGCCCGCCGAGCGCGCACGCCATGCCCCAGTTGATCGTCACGTTCGTGAAGTACGCGACGTAGTAGCTGACCATCTGGTCGTTCGGCCCGCCGAGCAGCGCGGGCGTGATGTAGTAGCCGATCGCGAGGATGAACACGAGCAGCGCGCCCGCGCCGACGCCCGGATAGGTCTGCGGCACGTACACGCGCCAGAACGCGGCGAACGGATGGCTGCCGAGCGATACGGCCGCACGCTGGTAGGTCGGCGGGATCGACTTCATCACGCTGTAGAGCGGCAGGATCATGAACGGCAGCAGGATGTGCGTCATCGAGATGTACACGCCGACGCGGTTGAACAGCAGCGTCAGCGGATGCGAGATCAGCCCGCTGCCGATCAGCGCCGTGTTGATCAGCCCCTCGCTTTGCAGGAGCACGATCCACGCGGCCACGCGCACCAGCACCGACGTCCAGAACGGGATCAGCACCAGGATCATCACGAGGTTCGCGCGACGCTCCGACAGCGTCGAGATCCAGTACGCGAGCGGGTAGCCGAGCAGCAGCGCGAACAGCGTGACCGCGACGCCGATCACGAACGTACGGCCGAAGATCGCGAGATAGATCGACTGGTCTGGATCGGCCGGCACGATCTGGCCGAAGCCGTCCTGCTTGTGGTCGAGCGCGGCGAGCAGGTAGAACGGCGACACGTGGCTGCCGTTCTTCGCGATCGCCTGCCAGTACGCAACGTCGCCCCAGCGCGAATCGAGGTCGAGCAGTTTCGCGCGTGTCTGCGCGGGTGTCAGCGCCGCGGCGCCGTCCTCGCCCTTCAGCGGCATCGCACGCGCCGTCTTCGCGACGAGCGAGCGGTAGCCGGGAATCTCGGTGTTCAGGCGCCGTGCGAGCGCGCCCATCGCCTCGCTGTCGGCGACCTTCGTCATGTCGGCCGCAAGCGCGACATACGCGGCGTCGGCCGGGGGCGCCTTGCGGTCCCAGCCCGACAGCGCGGCGATCGTGTTCGGCAGCGCGGTCGCGATCTCGGGGTTCTGCACCGCGCGCGTGAGCAGCGTGCCGATCGGCACGACGAAAATGAGCAACAGGAAGATCGCGAGCGGCGCGATCAACAGCAACGCCATCGTGCGCTTGCGGGCCTCGGCAGCCTTCAGTTCGCGCTTGAGCGCGGCTGTCGACGGCGAGGAAGGAGCGATCGTCATCGTGTTCAACGGTTCTCTCCGGCCGGGCTCGATCCGGCGGAATGCCGCGCGACGCGTTCGACGCGCCGCACGGCAGGTTGCATCAGGACATCTGACGGACTATTACTTCGTCGCCCACGCGGCGAAGCGCTGCTCGAGCTCGTCGCTGTGGTCGGTCCAGAAGCCGATGTCCTCCAGCACCGCGTTCTTGCCGTTCGCCGGCGAGTTCGGCAGGTTCGCGAGCGTCTTCGCGTCGAGCGACTTGATCGCCGCGACGTTCGCCGGGCCGTACGCGATGTGCTGTGCATACCCTTGTTGCGGCTTCGGCGTCAGCGTGTACGCGATGTACTGCTCGGCCAGCGCCTTGTTCGGCGAGCCCTTCGGAATGGCCCAGTAGTCGAGGTCGTAGATGCTGCCGTTCCACACCACCTTCAGGTTCTTGCCTTCCTTCTGCGCGGCATCGATGCGGCCGTTGTACGCGGTCGACATCACGACGTCGCCGGCGACCAGGAACTGCGGCGGCTGCGCGCCCGCTTCCCACCACTGGATGTACGGCTTCAGTTCGTCGAGCTTCTTGAACGCGCGATCCTGGCCGGCCTTCGTGCCGAGCACCTTGTACACGTCCTTCGTCGGGACGCCGTCGGCCATCAGCGCGAACTCGAGGTTGTAGCGCGCGCCCTTGCGCATCCCGCGCTTGCCCGGGAATTTCTTCACGTTCCAGAAGTCGGCCCAGCCGGTCGGCGCGGTCTTCAGCTTGTCCGCGTTGTAGGACAGCGCGGTCGACCACACGAAGAAGCCGACGCCGCACACCTGCGGCGCTTCGGGAATCAGGTCGGACTTCTTCGCGATCTTCGACCAGTCGAGCTTCTCGTACAGCCCTTCGTCGCAGCCGCGGTTCAGGTCGCCCGATTCGACTTCGACCACGTCCCAGTTGACGTGCTTCGCCTCGACCATCGCCTTCACTTTCGCCTGCTCGCCGTTGTACTCGACGGCCGTGACCTTGTTGCCGGTCGCCTTCTCGAACGGCTGGTTGAATGCGGCCTTCTGCGCGTCGCCGTTCGCGCCGCCGAAGTTGACGACCGTGAGTTCGGCCGCCGAGGCCGATGCGCCGACGACTGCAAGTGCCAGTGCGAGCGCGGTGCGACGCGCGGTAAAGCTTGCTCCGTTCATGATGGTTCCTCTCCTCTCGTGGTGGAAGTGGGCTTTGTTGTTGACGACGTGCTGCGGAAAAACAGGAAAACCTGCGTCAGGCGAACACGCGCAGGTGCTCGGGCGCGAATGCGAGCGACACCGGTGCGCCGGGCGAGAACGCGTCGAGCGCGCCCGTGCCGAGCGGCACCTTCACGAAGCATTCGTCCTGGCCCGGCAGCGCGCAGCGCATGCGCACGTGATCGCCGAAATAGATCAGGCTGCGCGCCTCGCCGGTCACGCGGTTGGCGGTGCCGTTTGCGTGACCGTTCGCCAGACTCATGCGTTCGGGGCGGATGCACGCGACGGCCGGCGCGCCTTCGGCCACGTCGCCGATGCGGCGCCCGACGAGCTGCGTGCCGTCGTCGAGCCGGAATTCGCAGAATTCGCCGTCGACGCGCGCAATGGTGCCGCGCAGCCGGTTGCTGTCGCCGATGAAGTTCGCGACGAATTCGTTGCACGGCGATTCGTACAGGCGGTCGACGGTATCGAGCTGCTGCACGATGCCCTTGTCGAACACGGCGACGCGATCGGACATCGTCAGCGCCTCGCCCTGGTCGTGCGTCACGTAGACGAAGGTCACGCCGAGCTTCTCGTGCAGCGCCTTCAGTTCGTACTGCATGTGTTCGCGCAACTGCTTGTCGAGCGCGCCGAGCGGCTCGTCCATCAGCACGAGCTTCGGCTCGAACACAAGCGCACGCGCGAGCGCGATACGCTGCTGCTGGCCGCCCGACAACTGCGCCGGATAGCGCTTCGCGAAGCGTTCCATCTGCACCATCTTCAGCGCATGCGCGACGCGCTCCGCGCGCTCGGCGGCCGACAGCTTGCGCACCGTCAGCGGATACGCGACGTTCTGCTCGACCGTCAGGTGCGGAAACAGCGCGTAGTTCTGGAACACCATGCCGATGTTGCGCTTGTGCGGCGGCACGGTATTCAGCAACTCGCCGTCGAGGCGGATCTCGCCGCCCGTCGGAAACTCGAAGCCCGCCAGCATCATCAGGCAGGTGGTCTTGCCCGAGCCGGACGGCCCGAGCAGCGTCAGGAATTCCCCTCGGTGGATATCGAGGTCGAGCGATTTGACGACCAGCGTCTCGCCGTCGTAGGTCTTCCGCACGCCGCGAAAGCTGACGATCACATCATCGGACTTCATCGTGGCTGTCCCCTTGCTGCGCGACAAATGTTTTTGAGATGCGAGCCACTATACGGCGCCCACGGTTCTATACTAGGGAACCATTTCAATATTCCAAGTAGAACCACTTTGGATACCGTGATCCTCGCCGACTGGCTCTCCGCCCGTCTCGATCGCAGCTCGTCCGAGCCGATGTACCGGCAACTGCTGCAACTGATGCAGCAAGCCATTCTCACCGGTGAATTGGGGCCAGGTACAAAGCTGCCGAGCTCGCGCACGCTGGCGGCCGACCTGTCGATCGCGCGCAATACCGTGCTGCACGTGTACGACCAGCTGACGGCTGAGGGCTACGTGCTGACGACGACGGGCAGCGGCACCTATGTGGCCGACACCCGGCCGGACGCCGCCGCGATCCGCGTGCCGGGCATCGCGCCGCCGCCGTCCGATGTCGGTGCGGCACTGCTGGCGGACGCGCAGGGCGGCCTGTCGATGCGCGGACGGCAACTGATCGAGCATGCGGGCGTGTCGCGGCGCCAGTGGGGCGCGTTCATGCCGGGCGTGCCGGACGTGTCGGAATTCCCGAGCCGCACCTGGAGCCGCCTGCAGGCGCGGCTGTGGAAGGAAGCGAATCCGGAGTTGCTGACCTATGCGCCGGGCGGCGGCTACCGGCCGCTGCGCCGCGCGCTCGCCGATTACCTGCGCGTCGCGCGCTCGGTCAAATGCTCGCCGGACCAGGTGATCATCACGACCGGCATCCATCAGTCGATCGATCTCGCGGTGCGCCTGCTGTCCGACATCGGCGATCGCGCGTGGGTCGAGGAACCGTGCTACTGGGGTGTGCGCAGCGTACTGCAGGCGACCGGCCTCACGCTCATGCCGGTGCCGGTCGACCAGGAAGGGCTCGATCCGCGTGCGAGCGACATGCGGCATCCGCCGCGGCTCGTGCTCGTCACGCCGTCGCACCAGTATCCGCTCGGGATGGTGATGAGCCTCGCGAGACGCCGGATGCTGCTCGAGTACGCGCGGCAACACCGCTGCTGGATCATCGAAGACGACTACGACAGCGAATTTCGCTACGGCAGCCGCCCGCTCGCGTCGCTGCAGGGGCTCGACGACAGCGGCCGCGTGATCTATGTCGGCAGCCTCGGCAAGATGCTGTTCCCGGGCCTGCGGATGGGCTACATGGTCGTGCCCGAGCATCTGGTCGACACGTTCCGCACCGGGCTGTCGGAGCTGTATCGGGAGGGTCAGCTGATGCAGCAGGCCGTGCTCGCCGAATTCATCATGGACGGGCACCTGACTTCGCACGTCAGGCGGATGCGCACGCTGTATTGCGAGCGCCGGCAACTGCTGATCGACGCGATCCATGCGCGCTTCGGCGACGCGCTGCCCGTGATGGGCGACGAGGCCGGCCTGCATCTGGTGCTCGGCCTGCCCGACACGTGCGACGATCACGCGGTCACGCAAAGCGCATTCGACGCAGGCGTGATCGTGCGCCCGCTGACCAGCTACTACAGCAGCCCGGACACCGCGCAGCGCGGGCTGCTGCTCGGCTATGCGTGCGTCGCGCACGAAGGCATCAGCCCCGCGTTCAACACGCTCGCAGCCACCATCGAACGGCATCTGCCACGGCACTTCACGCGCGCGGCATGACCGCTTGCGTCATTGCGCGGCACCCGCGCCGCGATCGAGCGACGCCGCGCGCACCGCTTCGCCGGGCTTCGTGAACATGCGCTGCCGCAGCGCGGCGATCTGCGCATCGCGATCCTGCGGCGACAGCCCCGCCGCGTCGATCTGCGCGCGCTGCGCCGCATAGTCGGCGTAGCGGCTCTGCCACGACGCGTCGTCCTGCTGCATCTGCGCGACGCGCGCGGCGGCTTCGGGGCCCAGTGTCTGGGCCAGTTGCGCGCGCATCGCGTCGGGCATCGCCCCGCTCTTCTGCAACTGCGCGATCTCGTCGATCGCGGCCTGCTGCCGGTCGGCCTTCTCCCGTGCCGCGCGTTCGTCGGCCGGCATCTGCTGCGCGAGCGCCGCGAGCCGCTCCGCCTTCTGCGCATCCGTCAGCGCGCGGTCCTGCGCAATCTTCAGCCTTGCAAGATCGTAGCGCTGCCGCCACTGCTCGGCGCCGAAGAACGGCTGGCTCCAGTCGCCGAGCGTCCGGTACGCGATCGACGCGCGCTGGTCGAGCGCGAGTTGCAGCGCGCCGACGTCGGACTTGTCGACCGCGCCCGCGTTCGGCAGCTTCGCGAGCGCGTCGAGATACGCACGGTATCGATGCCAGACGTCGAGTGCCTCGGGCTGCGCCACCGTGCCGTCGAGCTGCGCGGCGATCTCGTGCACGACGAGCGCATCGAGCGCGGTCGCGCTCAGGTCGCTCTGCGCGGCCAGGCAGTAGTCGAAGAAATCGCGCACCGCGCGCGACTTCGCGAGATGGCTACCGGTATCGAGCGGCAGCCGCGGTGCGCTGGAACCGGCAAGCGACGACGGTAAACCCGCGCTCGCCGGCAACGCGGCCGGCGGCGGTGCGGCGCTCACGCCGCCGAGCGCCGCAGCGTCGGTCGACGTGGGCGCCGCGTCGGCACCGCGATGCGACGCCGCACCGCTCCAGATCGCGACGCCGGCGATCGCCGCCAGCCCTGCCGCACCGTAGATCGCGACGCGCCGCGCGAGCGGCGCGCGTCCTTCACGTGCCGTCATCGATCACACGCCCGCGAGCTTCAGCCGGTTCGCATGCGTGCGGATCACCGCGACCGGGTCTTCAGCATACGCACCACGCACGCCGAGCAACTGGTTGATCTCGTCGAGATGGTTCCACTTGTAGTTCGTGCTCAGTACCTTCCCGTACAGTGCGCTGCACTTCGACACGAGCCCGTCGTTCTGGCCCGAGCCGCGATTGATCATCACCGTGCCGGTGCCTAGCAACGCGAGCGTCGACAGGTCGAGCGCGTTCGCCGGGTCGATCAGCGGAAGCGTGCTGGTGTCCGCGGCACCGGTGACGCCGAATGCGGAAACAGTCGGCTGGATCGCCGTGCCGGCCCACGAATACAGCAGGTGCGTATTGCCGCCGACGGTCTCCGTCGGCGCGCCCGTCTGGCAACTGCCCGGCGCGCCGAGGCCCGCACTCGGATAGTTCTGGTTGTACGTGGCGGCCTGGGAAGTCGTCAGCGTCTTCAGTGCGGCAAGTGCGTCCTGGTTCGTGTTGTTGTTGCTGCTCGTCAGGATGCCGAACACATGGACGAACGCAGCGATCACGGACGACGACAGGCCGGTCGGGTCGTAGGCGAGCACGCTCTGCACGAAATCGGCGAACTCCGAGCCGCGATGCGGCGTGCCGATCGTCGTCACCGATGCGACGAGATCGGGCGCGACGGCCGCGACATAGCGCGACGTGAGGCCACCCTGGCTGTGACCGACCAGGTTGACCTTGGTCGCACCGGTCGCGGCGAGCACCGTCTTCACGTAAGCGAGCAGCTGTTCGCCGCGTCCGTTCGGGCCGTCGTCGCTCTGGAACCCCGACAGGTTCGCGACGTAGACCGTCGCACCGTGCTGCTGAAGGTCCTCCTGGATGCCGTACCAGTACTCGAGCACGCCGGCGTACTTGTCGGTGCCGGTGAGCCCGTGCACGAGGATGATCGGATAACGCGTCGCCGCGTAGTTGTCCGCCGGCGCGGTTGCCGCCATCGCCGCGTGCGTCGTCGCGAGCGTCATCACCGCGGTCGCCCCCGCGAACGGCGCGACGCTCATCGCGCATGCCACTGCCCCTGCCACCACCCTGGAACGCATCGATCTGGCCATGCATGTTCTCCTGATTATTGTGCTGCCGGTGCGAATGAGATCGGATCGACGCGCACGGTATGGCGCTGACAGCCGCAAGCACCGTGTGCGTCGAATGCGGGAGTGAAGCACGAGTCGCGAACGTTTGCGCCCTGACTAGATACGGTTCTCTAATCGGTTGACGCGCCCCGCCCATTCGAGCGGGGGCCGCGTTCGGGCGCGCGCATGCTGCATCGCACACGCGCCGCGCGTTACAGCTTCGTGCTCACGCGCACCCATGCCGTTCGGCCGGGCTCCATCACCGGCGCGTTCGCCGGATAACCGAAGCCCGCGTTGCCAGCGAGGTTCAGGTGCTCGGCATAGGCCTTGTCCAGCACGTTGTCGACGCCGACCGAGATCTGCACTTTCTTGCCAACGTTGTACTGCGCATGCAGCGACAGCACGCCGAACCCGGCGCTCGGGCCGAAGTCCTTGCCGACCACGTTGCCCTCGTTCAGTGCATAGCGATGCTGCGGCGCAACGACCCGCCACAAGCCGCCGGCCGACCATGCGCCGCGCGTGTATTCGAGTCCGAAGCGCGCCTCGAGCGGCGGCATCTGCGGCAACGGATCGCCGCTCGTCGCGTTGCGCCCCCACGCATAGGCGAGCGACGTCTCGACGCGCAGCGGCGCGACCAGCCGCCACGACACGCCGGCTTCGCCGCCCATGACCTGCGCGTTGACGTTGGTCGCCTGCGTGGTCGGGCCCATCATCCCGGCCGCGTAGTCGAACAGGATGTAGTCCTGCACATAGCCTGCGTAGGCCGACACCCATGCATCGAACCGGTCGCTCCTGTACTGCGCGCCAATGTCGAGCTGCGTGGTCCTCTCCGGCTGCACCGCCGAAAACGCGTTGATCGACCCTGCCGGCCCGCGCTTCGCGGAGAACAGCTCCCAGTAGTCCGGATAGCGTTGCGCATGACCGATCCCCGCGTACCACGTGACCGGCAGCAACGCGAGATCGCGCTCGTAGCGCACGAAGCCGCTCGGCAGCACGCGCGCGCGATCGTCGTCGAAAGTCGGATTCGGCTTGCTCGCCATCATCCCGCTCGTCGTCGCACGCTTGTCGCGGGCACTTGCGTAATCGACCCGCGCGCCGCCGATCACGCGCGACGCATCGCTCGCGTACCACGTCAGCTCGCCGAACGCGCCTGCATTCCACATCGTCGCCTGCGCGTTCCACGGCTGGTCGCCGTAGTTCTGCCGCCCCATCGCCGAGCGCGCGTCGAGCCGGTTCGACTGCGTGTCGACACCGGTGACGAGCTTGAAGTCGTCGCCGAAGCGGAACGTCGCGGCCACCCGCGCGCCGAGCGTGCGGCGCCGCACCTCGGATGCCATCCGCATCGGCATGCGGCCGGTCGGGTCGGGCTGCCGCAACGTATAGTTGTCCATCACGTGATCGGCTTCGTTGTAGTACACGCGCGCCTCGATCCGGTCGAGCACGTCGCCGAGATGCCGCTTGTCGAACGACAGGCCGAACGTCTCGCGGCGAAAATGCGCGCCGTCCATCCCACGCCCGGCGTAGCGCGCATAACCGTCACCGGCGCCCGCCGTCAGTTCGACGCGCGTGTGATCGTCGGGCGTCCAGCCGAGCGCCGCGTCGGCGTTCCACTTGTCCCATTGCGACGGCACGGTATTGCCGTTGCCGTCCTTGTAGTCCTGTGCATGCGCGTGGTTCGCGATCACACGGCCATAGACGTCCGGCGTGCCGGCCGTCACGTCGACGTTCTGGTCGTTGCGGCCGTACGACCCGCCGACCACGCTGCCGTCGAAACGCATGCCGGGTCGCTCGAAACGTGGCGTCACGCGCTCGAACAGCACGGTGCCGGCGGATGCGCCGGGGCCGTACAGCACGGTCTGCGGGCCCTTCACGACCGTGACCTTGTCGTAGCTTTCCGGCGCGATATACGAGGTCGGCGCGTCCATCCGGTTCGGGCACGCGCCGAGCGTCGGCATCCCGTTCGCGAGAATGTTCAACCGTGATCCGAACATCCCGCGCAGCACGGGGTCGCCGTTCGTCCCGCCGCTGCGGATCGACGTGAAGCCGGGAATCGTCTTCAGGTAGTCCGCGCCGTCGCTCGCCGGCAGCGGCTGGCGCGGCGTCTTCGGATCCGTGACGACGACGAGCGGCGTCGTCAGCGGCGATGCGACGACTTCGACGGGCGGCAGCAGCGCGGCCGCGTCGTCCGTCGGCGCACCGGCCGCCCGCGCGGATTCGGCCGAGGCAGCCGCCGCGGTCATCGCGCTGACGGCCAGCGCGGGAACGGTAAGTTTCAGCATGCGCGGCACGCGCCGCACACGGGAATGGCGCGACGCCCTCGGCGTGCGCAAAGAGAGAATGGTCATGATCGAAAGCCCGAGTGACGCCCTCCGCGCGGCCTCGATAGGCCGCACGGATATCGGCGATGAATGAAACGGAAGACAGCGCGTCAGGCGCGCTCGGGCGGTGCGCGTGGATACGCGCGCGGATAGCGGTCGGCGCGCGCCGCGACGACATGCGGCGCGGCGGCGGAAACGTCATGGACCGGGACGGGGGTGAACGATGCGGCGACCGCGCCGCCGATCGCGGGACTATGCGCGAAAAAGCCGCAATAGCCGCACGCATCGAGATGCAGTGCGAGATCGTGCGCATGGCCGGCATCGGGCGCACGATGCGCGCCATGCTCGGTACTGCAGACAATCGCGTCGGGCGTTGCCGCGTGTGCGATGCGCCACTGCGACACCAGCGGCGCCGCGATCGCGAGCCAGATCGCGAACACGCCGAGCCAGGCGGTCAGGTGACGATGTCGGTGCAGCATGCGCGGCGACGCGTAAGCGGAATGTAAAAACAGCCGAGATGGTACAGAATGTTCGCCGCGATGGCCAGTCGCGTATCGCGGTAAACGGACCGGGGGCGCATGGTTGTCAACGCAACCATGCGCCCCCGGCAGCTGCGCGCCTTCAGCGCGCGGCGATCATGGCGCCATGCGTCGCAGCACGTCGTCGCGCCGGACGAAGTGGTGGTAAAGCGCGGCCAGCGCATGCAGGCCGATCACGAAGTAGAACGCGTTGCCGATCAGTTCGTGCGCTTCCTTGATCGTCGGTCGCAGCGCCGTGTCCGGGCCGAACAACGTGAACGACACGCCGATCCAGTCGAGCGACACGGGCTTGCCGCCCATGTTGATCATCATGATACCGAGCAGCGGCTGGGCGATGATGAATACATACAGCGCGAAATGCGCGAGCTTCGACAGCCACTTCAGGATGGTCGCCTGCGGAATGGGCTCCGGCACACGGCTGATCATCCGCCACAACACGCGCAGCACCGAGAGCACCAGCACGAACGTGCCTGCCAGGTAGTGGACGTTCGACCACAACACGCGACTGTCGCTGCCTTTCGGTCCGCGAATCTCGATGGCCAGGTAGGCCAGCGCCACCAGCAGGAAGACGGCCCAGTGGAAGAAGATCGCAGGCGAGCTGTAGCGCGTCTGTTTCGCGAGGATGTTTTTCATGCGGTGTCTCGTGTTTCTCGTGTGGTATGCGGGGCAGGCACGTGCCGCGGCTGGCCGGTACCCGGCGGCTGCCCCGATTGTAGCTTCACGTGCGGCCGGCATTGCGCGACCGGATCAAATATCCGAAGAATCCGCACAGCCCTGCACCACGGCGCCGTCATATGGAAAATCCGCATCGCGTGCGCCGGCGGCTGTGGCACGATGAAGCTTTGGTGCGACGTTGCGCGGGCATCATGAGCAAAGCGTTCTTCGTTGCGGCCTACCGGCTGATCGCCGCGTTGCTCGCGGTATCCACCACGCTGCACAGCGTCGCCGACTACTGGGGCATGCCGACCTTTCATCTCGGCAACTATCTCAGCTACTTCACGCAATTGAGCAGCCTTTATGCGGCCGCGATGCTGGTCGCGGGGCTGTCGCGCATCACGCGCCCCGGCTCGGCCCGCTACGAATCGATGCGCGGCGCCGCCGTGCTCTACGTACTGATCACCGCGATCGTCTACGAACTGCTGCTCGCACGGCTCGATGCGCTGCGCCACATCACGCCGGCCCTCAACAACTGGGTCCTGCACCGGATCGTGCCGCTCGTGGTGCTGTGCGACTGGCTGTACGTGGAGCCGCGCTCGCCGATCCCGTGGCGCAGCGCGTTCGCGTGGCTGGGCTTTCCGGTCGTCTATCTCGGCTATACGCTCGTACGCGGCGCGGTGGAGAACTGGTATCCCTATCCATTCGTCGATCCGCGGCCGCACGGGTACCTGCCGGTCGCGATCCAGTGTTCGCTGATCGCGCTCGGCGCGGCAGGGCTCGCGCTCGGCATTCGCTGGCTCGGCAATCATGCGAGGCAGTCCGGCACCGCGGCGCTCAAGGAAGGTTGAAGGCGGGAACGTGTGCGCCATCAGGCGCACACGCCGTGACGCGGCGGTGCGTCAGCCGCCGTTGCGCGGCAGGAAGTTCAGCGGATCGACGACCTTGCCGTTCTGACGGACTTCGAACTCGAACGTCGCGCGGCCGCTCGCGTCGGTGCCCATCTCGGCGACCGGCTGGCCCGCACGCACCGCATCGCCTTCGTTGACGAGCAGCTTGCCGTTGTGCCCGTAAGCCGTGATGAGCCCGTTGTCGTGCTTCAGGATCACGAGCGGGCCGTACGCCTTGACGCCGGCCCCGGCGTAGACCACCCGCCCGTTTGCCGCTGCCCGCACCGAATGGTCGGGGCCCGACGCGGCGATCACGATGCCGCGCGTCTTGCCGGCCAAGAACGGCGTCGCGACGATGCCCGTGGCCGGCCATGCGAGCGAGCCGGGTTGCGCGGCCGCGGCGGACGGCTGCCCGAGCGACGTCGCGGCAGGCGGCGGCGCGACGCGCAGCACCTGGCCGGGCGACACGGCGTCATTGGGCGACATGTGGTTCCAGCTGGCCACGTCCTGCACGCGCTGCCCGTAGGCGGCGGCGATGCCGGCGAGCGTGTCGCCCGGATTCACGCGGTAATAGCCGGCGATCACGCCGGGCGTCGCGGCCGACCTTGGCGTCGACGGGCGCACCGGCTGCCAGCTGTCGGTCCACGGCGTCATCGTACAGCCCGTCAGCGCGGCGGCCGCGACGACGAACGCCGCCTGCGGCAACCAGCGCGCGAGCGCCTCGTGGATCGGAATCGTTTTTCTCAAGGGTCCTCCCGGATTTGCGTCGTCGCGCCGCCCACCGCCCTCCGGCGCGCGACGCACGATGTCCGGCCGGACGGCCGGACCAACCAGTATCCGACCGCTCTCGCGGCCGTCAGTTTCCACAGCGGAACGTCGATGCGAACGGGCTCACCGGCCCCTTTTTCGCACCTTTTTCACGTCGTCCCGGTCGTCAAAGATACCATTTGTCGCGCTCAGGACCGCGACAGGCGCCCGATCCCGCAACAATCTTGCGGTGCCGCTGACGGGTGCCGGCGGGCCGCAAGCCGCGCCGCGCGGGCGTCCGGCCGACTTCCGGCCGGCCGTACCGCTGCAGCCGGCCGTATCGCGCCAACGACCGCCCTGCTGCCAGCCGCCTCCTATACTCGAAGATGCACCGCACGATCCAGCGATAACGAGGAGATAAAAAATGAACAATGCGACCTTTCTGTCCGTGCAGCTCAACGCCGAGGATTTCGCCGGTTCCAGCGGCCTCGTCGAGTTGCTCAACCGGCACCTGCTGTTCGCGACCGACGTCGCCGAAGCCGCGGACGCCCTCGTCCAGCTCGCCAGCGTCGCGCACCTGAGCGGCGCCACCCGGCACAGCGTCGAGCTGCCGGTGCTCGCGATCGAACGGCTGCGCGACGCGCTCGACACGCTGAGCGGCTACGACGAGGCATGGCTGCAGGCACTGGAGCCGACCGACGCGCTGTTCCGGGACATCGGCCGCGGCCCGCGGCCGCTGCATTGACGCGGCGAAAGCCGCCAATGAAAACAGCCCGTCGTTCCGTGATGCGGAACGACGGGCTGCGTGTACTGCGCGGGGTCGGATCAGGCCGCGTATGCGGCCCGTGATCGAGAACGATTAACGACCCTTGTAGATCGGTGCGCCATCCGACACGCGCTTCACTTGCCAGCCGGTCTTGGCGACTGCCGGGGCACCCGACTCTTGCTGGGCGACCGGTTGCGCGCCGTAGCCGCTCGTGTCGGCAGCGGCGAGGTTTTGTTGCGGGTTCACACGGGCTTCAGCTGCCTGGATGCCTGCCGGGTAGTCGGTACGGTCGCTGCCCAGCTTGTAGCCAGCCTGTTGCAGGGTGGCCAGTTCGGCCTTCACCTGCGCACGGGTGACGGGCGCGTTCTGTTGGGCAAACGACACGGCGGGAACGGCGAGAACGGCAGCTGCAGCGAACGTTGCGATCAGCGATTTCATGATTACCTCCGGGATTTTTTTTGCTCCGCCGCACACACCATGTCTGCAGCGATGGAACAAAGTTTAGTCCCGAGATCACCTAGGGAAAACCATGAAAGAACGAAAACACTGTTTCCGCGGAGCCAACAATTCCGGAATCCGGAAACGAAAAACCCTACTCAAAGAATAGAATTTCGCAACAATGCCGCCTCGCCGGCCGGTTACGACCAGTTCGCGTGGAAGCTGCCCGGCTTGTCGGTACGCTCGAACGTGTGCGCGCCGAAGAAGTCTCGCTGCGCCTGCACGAGGTTCGCCGGCAGACGCTCGGAACGGTAGCTGTCGAAGTATGCGACCGCCGACGCGAACGCCGGCACCGGCACGCCTGCCTTCACCGCGGCCACCACGACGTCGCGCAGCGATGCCTGGTAGTTCGCGGCGATGTCCTTGAAGTACGGGTCGAGCAGCAGGTTCGCGAGCGCCGGATCTTTCGCGTACGCGTCCGTGATCTTCTGCAGGAAGCGCGCACGGATGATGCAGCCCGCGCGGAAGATCTTCGCGATCGTCCCGAGGTCGAGGTTCCAGCCATACTCTTCGGATGCCGTGCGCAATTGCGCGAAGCCCTGCGCGTATGAAATCACCTTGCTCAGGTACAGCGCGCGGCGCACCGCTTCGATGAACGCGGCACGATCGCCGTCGAACGGCGCGGCGGCCGGGCCCGACAGGATCTTGCTGGCCGCGACGCGCTCGGTCTTCAGCGACGACAGCACGCGTGCGAACACCGACTCGGTGATGAGCGGCAGCGGCACGCCCAGATCCAGCGCGTTCTGGCTCGTCCACTTGCCGGTGCCCTTCTGCGCGGCGCGATCGAGGATCACGTCGACGAGGTGCTTGCCGGTCTCGTCGTCCTTCTTGCCGAAGATCTTCGACGTGATCTCGATCAGGTAGCTGTCGAGCTCGCCCTGATTCCACTCGGTGTATACCGCGCCGAGTTCGTCGTTGGTCAAGCCCGCGACGTCCTTCAGCACCGCATAGCTCTCGGCGATCAGCTGCATGTCGCCGTATTCGATCCCGTTGTGGACCATCTTCACGTAGTGGCCGGCACCGTCGGGGCCCATGTACGCGACGCACGGCTCGCCGTCCGACGGCGCCTTCGCGGCGATCTGCTTGAGGATCGGCTCGACCAGGTCGTACGCGTCGCGCTGGCCGCCGGGCATGATCGACGGGCCGCGCAACGCGCCCTCTTCGCCGCCCGACACGCCGGTGCCGATGAAGTGCAGGCCCGATTGCGCGAGTTCCTGGTTGCGGCGGATCGTGTCGGTGAAGTGCGTATTGCCGCCGTCGATCAGCACGTCGCCCTTCTCGAGCAGCGGCTTGATCGATGCGATCGTCGCATCGGTCGCTTCGCCCGCCTTCACCATCATCAGGATCCGGCGCGGCGTTTCGAGCGACGCGACGAACTCCTCGAGCGTATAGGTCGGCACCAGATTGCGGCCGGGGAATTCGGCGATCAGTTCGTCGGTTTTCTCGCGGCTGCGGTTGTACACCGACACCGCGTAACCGCGGCTCTCGATATTGAGTGCGAGATTGCGGCCCATCACCGCGAGCCCGATCACACCGATTGCTTGTTTGCCCATTAGTCAATTCTCCGGAAAAAACAGGGCGCGACCCGAACCGGGCCGCGCGCACAGGCGAAAGGATAGTGGAAACCCGGCCGCGATGCGCGCGGGCGTATCACTGCTCCGCGTGCGGCAGGCGCCGGAACACGACGCTCAGGTTGTTGGCAGGCATCTCGACCACTTCGATGCAGTCGAGCCCGCGGTCGAGGCCCAGCGCGACGACCGCTTCGAGATCGCGCACGCCCCATGACGGGTCGCGGCTGCGCAATTGCTGGTCGAAGGCTTCGTTGGACGGCGCCGTGTGCCGGCCTGCGCGGCGGTACGGGCCGTACAGGAACAGCACGCCGCCCGGTCGCAGCACGCGCGACGCGCCGTCGAACAGCGCGTCGGTGCATGCCCACGGCGAGATATGAATCATGTTGATGCAGACGATCGCATCGAGTGCCGCGGCCGGCCACGATGCGTCGCGCACGTCGAACGCCAGCGGCTCGGCCAGGTTCGCGAGGCCGGCATGCGCGACCCACGCGGAAATCGAGCGGCGTGCATGCGCGTCGGGATCGCTCGGCTGCCAGTGCAGGCCCGGCAGCGCCTGCGCGAAATGGACCGCGTGCTGCCCGGTGCCGCTCGCGATCTCGAGCACGCTACCGCTGGCCGGCAGCACGCGGCGCAGCACGTCGAGGATCGGTCCGCGATTGCGCTCGGCCGCGGGCGCCGACAGCCGCGCGGACGGATCGGGCGAAGGTGTCGTGCCGGTCAAGATGCAAGCTCCGTCGTGTTGCCGCGAAGACCCAGCCGTGCGGTGAGCGCATCGAGCGCGGGTGCGCACGGCGCCTCGACCTTCAGCGTCAGCATCGGATCGGCGCGCGTATGGCCGAGATTGAGCGCCGCGACCGGCTTGTGCCGCGCCTGGGCCCACACGCAGAAACGGTAGCCGGAATACACCATCAGCGACGAGCCGACGACCAGCAGCGCATCGGCCGCATCGAGCGCCTGCGACGCCAGCGCGACGCGTTCGCGCGGCACGTTCTCGCCGAAGAACACCACGGCCGGCTTCAGCAGCCCGCCGCAGGCCGGGCAGGCCGGAATGCGGAACGTGTCGAGCGCGGCCCATTCGAGATGCGCGTCGCCGTCGGCGGCCGGCTCCGCCTGCGCGCCCAGCAGTTCGGGGTTATCCGTTTCGAGCACGGCCTGGATCGTCGCGCGTGCGTGATGCGCGCCGCAATCGAGGCACGTGACGCCGTTGATGCCGCCATGCAGTTCGATCACGTCGTCGCTGCCCGCGCGCTGATGCGGGCCGTCGACGTTCTGCGTGACGAGGCGCTCGATCCGGCCGGTGCCGCCGAGCCGCGCAAGCGCGACGTGCGAGCGGTTCGGCTGCGCATGGCCGACCACGGGCCAGCCGATCATGCTGCGCGCCCAGTAGCGTCGGCGCGCCGCGTCGGAGCCGAGGAATTCGTGCAGCTGGATCGGCGGCGAGCGCATCCATTGGCCGTTGCGGTCGCGATAGCCGGGAATGCCGGAATCGGTGCTGATGCCCGCACCGGTCAGCACGAGCAGCCGCGGATGGCGCTCGACGAACGTGTGCAGCGCATCGAGCGCGGCCGGATCGATGCCGGCGGATGAGGAGTCGTGCAAGGCGGTGTCGTTCATGTTGGCGGCGTGTGATCGGGCGCGGTGGCAGTCGTGCGGCCACACGGGCGGCCAGCGCGCCAGCACATGATACAGAACGCCGGGCGATCGGGCCGGCGGTCCGCACGCGATATCGGCGCAGCAAAAAAAGACGCCCATCGACCACATGGCGATGGGCGCTTCAACAATTGATCCATCGGGGTAGTGGATCAACTGACAGCACAATGTCGTCGGATCCGCCGCGGCGCGGCCGGCGGACCTTTCCCCTGGACTACACCTTCGAATTGCGGGTATCGCGCGGATCGCCGCGCCGCCGGCCTGCCCGTCCGGGCCGGCCAAGGTTCGTCCGAGCGCCGCGCTGCACCGCGTGCGGCACGCGCACGCATGCGTCGCGTGCGGCGTGCGCGCGCTTCGCGCGTCGGCCTGACGATCCGGAAGTCATGATTGTCCATCTGCGTGCACCTGCAGTTCATCCCCGACGGCCGACCGACACCGGCCGGCCTCGTGCGTCACGCCTGCACGTCGTCGTTCAGAACGAACCCGCTTTGTTCGGATGGAACGGAAAGCCGCGCACTCATGTCACCGCAATCAGCGGCGAAGCGAATTCACAGGCAGGTCGGCGATTCATATTTGCAACACGATACGTTGCGATTCGGTCTGTTCTCATTCTCTTGTCCCCGTCCTCGATGCGTCCGACCCACTGAAGCGATTGCCTGATTCCTGCTGCGGCGGCGATCGCGCTCACGGCGCATACAGACATGCAAGGAGCGCACCATGCTTCGCAGGGCAAGGCCACACGGGCCGGGAAACGGCCCTGACCCGAATCGCGCGGCGAAGGACCCGCGTGAATGTTTCGAAAGTGAAACGACGGGAAACGGCTCGCGCGATCGACGGCGGCTGGCCGCGACGCCGGTGTTGCACGAATGTGACGCGTGCGGCGGCGGTACGTTGGCGCATGCTCGACGCCGACGATCCGCTTACAATCGCCCGACGCTGGCCGTGCAAGCATGCAGTTCGAACGCGCTCGTCGAGCCTGCGCGTGCTGCCCGCGCACCTCGAGCGCCGTCTCGTGCCTTGCCCGATGGCGGAGGACGCCGATCATGCCGGCCCGCCGATTTTGCCGTCCATTGCTTGCCGTGCGCCGCAAGCATCGCGCAGACACGTTAGCATCGGGACACGGTACGGCGCCCGCCCGCTTCGCCCCGTCTTCAAGGAATGGACATGACCCTGCCCGCCTCCGACCACGCCGACGTCGCGCATCGCGTCTTCTCGGCCGAGCGACTGTCGATCGGCCTGACGTTGCCGCTGCTGCGCAGCGGCCGCACCGTCGCGGATTTCAACGAGCAGCTCGAGCTCGCGGCGCTGGCCGATTCGCTTGGCTTTCGCGCGCTATGGATTCGCGACGTGCCGCTGAACAGCGCCGACTATCCGGACCCGGTCGGGCATCTCGACCCGTGGGTGCTGCTCGGCGCGCTCGCGGCGCGCACGCGCCGGATCGCGCTCGCGAGCGGCGCGATCGTGCTGCCGCTGCGTCACCCGCTGCATATCGCGAAAGGCGCGCTGTCGGTCGCGACGCTGTCCGGCGGGCGCTTCATCCTCGGCCTCGGCTCCGGCGACCGGCCGCCCGAATATGCGGCGTTCGGTGTCGATGCGCAAACGCGGCGCGACCGATATCGCCGGCATTGGGAGATCGTCGCGGCCGCGCTCGGCGTGCCGTCCCGCGTGCTGCCCGACGAGACGCCGCCTGACGCGCCGGACTTCACGCTGCTGCCGCGCGGCGATGACGCGGTGCCGATGCTCGCGGTCGGCTCCGGCGGACAAAGCGTCGACTGGATCGCACGGAACGCGATCGGCTGGATGACGTACCATCGCGATCCGGACACGCAGCGTGCGCGTTATTCGATGTGGCGCGCGGCCGTCGACAGGCTCGCACAACCGGCCTTTCGCGGGTTCGGCGTATCGATGCGGCTCGATCTCGATGCGAATCGCGATGCGCCGGCCACCGCGCTGTCGCTCGGCTATGCGACCGGACGCAACGCGCTGATCGGCATCCTGCGGGACATGCGGGCGGCCGGCACGCACCATGTCACGCTGAATCCCGGCTCGGACCGGCCCGTGCGCGAAGTCATCGAGGAAATCGCCGAACACGTGCTGCCGATCTTTCACGACGAGCAGCGTTGATTCATCATCAGGAATCCGGAATTCCGTGCATGCAACCCAGGCCGCGACATGCACCGGATCGATTCACGGCCGAGCACGATTCGTTCCCGCCCAGCCGTCGCCGGGCCGCCGTGTCATCGTCCGACGAGCCACTCCGAACGACCTGCCCGAACAGCAGTGGGCAGACAGCCGGCACCGAACACCGGCGCCACGCGAAACAGACCGCCTGACAGGCCGCAAACGCCCGCACCGCTTGTCGCATGTCCGAATCGAATATTCATCGACGGAACTATTCGGTTCCGATCGCAATCATGTTAACTTCCGTCCATCGTCCAGACCGGCGGGCCACGCTTCGATATGCGCCCGCATGCCTACTCATGCGACATTTCCTGCTCGGCTGGCTGCTCGCCGCCTTCGTATCGGCCGCCCACGCGGCCGCCCCCGCCCCGGCCGCCGCATCAGCCGCCTCCGGCGCCGTGCCTGCGCTGACACCGCAACAGGCACAGCAGGCCCTCTCCGTCCTGCAAAACCCGCGTGAGCGCGAACAGGTCGAAACGACGTTGCGCGCAATCGCGGCCGTCGGCGTGTTGAGCACGCCCGCGCT
Source organism: Burkholderia ambifaria (assembly GCF_001443045.1). GTDB lineage: Bacteria > Pseudomonadota > Gammaproteobacteria > Burkholderiales > Burkholderiaceae > Burkholderia > Burkholderia ambifaria_A. The sequence goes on from NZ_LKPJ01000001.1 coordinate 292,831, forward strand.
CCCGGCAAGCGGCGCGGCGCCGGCCAGCGCGGCCTCGGCTGCCGCCGCCCCCGCCGCGCTGACGACGAACGGCCTCGCGTCGATGCTCGTCCGGCAGGGATCGCGCTGGGCCGGCGAAGTCGGCGGCGCGCTGAACGAATCGCTGCGCTCGCTGCTCGATGTCGGCTCGGTCGGCAGCTGGTGGCACGAGCGGCTCGTACGTGCCGACGAACGTGCGGACCTCGCGCACGCGATCTGGATCATCGTCGCCGTGCTCGTGCCCGCGTTCGTCGTCGAATGGTTCGCGAAGCGGCTGCTGCGGCGCGCGCTGGCTGCGCTGAGCGCGTGGCGCGCCGAATCGTCGGGTCGGGCCGAAGCCGAGCCATCAACGTCCGAGCCGCCCCCACCGGACGACGACACGGCGCGAGCATCCTCTCCGGCCGACTCCGCCGCCGGGGCGGACGGCACCGCTACGCCCGATACGTCGTCGCAAGGCCGCGGCCATGCGCGGCGCCACACCACGCTGCTGCGCCGGATGCCGCGCGCGCTGGTCAGCCTCGCGCTGCGGGTCGTGCCGCTGCTGGTGTTCGTCGGCGTCGCGAGCCTGACGATGTCGGTGCTCGACGACGCCGGCACGCCGACCGAAACCGCACTCGAGTCGCTGATCGACATCTACGTGATCTGCCGCCTCGTGACGATCGTCAGCCGGCTGTTCTTCCAGCCCGATGCGCGGCAGCTGCGGCTGCTGCACATCAGCGACGCATGGGCCGCGTTCGCGCAGCGCTCGATCGCGCGGATCGTGATCGTCGTCGGCGTGTGCACGGCCGCGGTCGAGATCGCCGCGAGCTTCGGCCTCAGCGACGCCGGTCATGTCGCGCTGCTGAAGGCCGTCGCGCTCGTCGGCCACCTGATGATCTCGGCGCTGATCCTGCGGTGCCGCCAGCCGGTCGCCGCGCGCATCCGCGCAGCCGGCGAAGAGCGGCCGGCCTTCGCGATGATCGGCAATGCGCTCGCCGACGCGTGGGCGCCCGCGTCGGTGTTCGTCGTGATGGCGCTGTGGTTCGTGTGGGCGCTCGACGTCCACAACGGCTACCGCGTGCTGATCACGCTCGGCGGCCGCTCGATCGCCGTGATGATCGGCATGCGGATCGTGTCGATCGTCGTGTTCGGCGCGCTCGCGCGGCTGTTCCAGCGCCGCGACGACGATCCCACGCTCGTCCACCTGCACGCGTACCGCTACTACCCGCTGGTGCGCCAGGTCGTGTCGGCGGTGATCGCCGTCGTGACCGTCTTGCTGCTGCTGCAGATCTGGGGCGTGCCGATCTTCCACGCATTCGAGAGCGGCACGATCGGTCATCGGCTCGCGTCGGCGCTGATCACGATCACGATCGCGGCCGTCGTCGCGCTGATCGTATGGGAGGCGGCGAACATCGCGATCGAGCGCCGCCTGCAGCAATGGACGCGCGAAGGCAACCTCGTGCGCGCGGCGCGGTTGCGCACGCTGCTGCCGATGCTGCGCTCGCTGCTGTTCATCATGATCGCGCTCGTCGTCGTGCTGACGGGCCTCAGCGAAATCGGCGTGAACATCGGTCCGCTGCTCGCCGGCGCCAGCATCTTCGGCGTCGCGCTCGGCTTCGGCTCGCAGAAGCTCGTGCAGGATTTCATCACCGGGATCTTCCTGTTGATGGAGAACGCGATGCAGGTGGGCGACTGGGTCACGCTCGCCGGAGTGTCGGGCACGGTCGAATACCTGTCGATCCGCACCGTGCGGCTGCGCGCGGGCGACGGGTCGCTGTACACGATCCCGTTCAGCTCGGTGACGACCGTCAACAATACGAATCGCGGACTCGGCAACGCGGCCGTCAAGGTGAGCATCGCTTACGGCCAGGACATCGATCTCGCGATTGCGACGCTCAAGGAGATCGGCGCCGCGTTGCGCGACGACCCGAATTACAAGGACGGCATCCTGTCGGATTTCAGCTACTGGGGCATCGATCAAGTAGACGGCGCGACGATCGCGCTGGCAGGACAGATCCAGTGCAAGGATTCGGCGCGCTGGGGCGTGCAGCGCGAATTCAACCGGCGGATCGCGGTGATGTTCCGCGAACGCGGAATCCGGATCGCGAATCCACAGCGCAGCGTCGTCGCGTATGACAAAGGTTCGCAACGCGGGCAAGGCGGTGACAGCGACGCCAGCGCCAGCGACGATGCCGCCGATGCCGTCGATACGGCCGCCCGGCCGCCAACGCCGGGCAATCTGGAACGCCGGCCGGCGACGGACTGATACGCGCTCAGCGCGACACAGGCTTCTTCACGCGCTGTGTAGCGTTCGCCGTGCGCGTCGTCGCGGCGCTTTTCCCCGCGCGTTTCGCCGGCGCGCTCGTGCCCGCGCCCGCGGGCCGCTTTCCGACGGCTTGCGGATCATCGGCGAATGCGCCGCGCCGTGCATGCCAGTGTTCGAGCAGCACGCGCGTCTGATCGGCAATGGTCGCCATCCGCAGCGCGCCGCCTTCACCGTCGAAACTGTCCCAGCCGAGCAGTTGCAGCGCGGAGCGCGGCACGAGATGGAATACCGTCAACTGCCCGAACAGGCTCATCGCACGCAGCCGCGTGACCGGATCGTCGGCCGGTTCCGAAACCTTCTACATGCTGGGCCTCGCGCTGCTCGCATGCGTGCCGCTCGCGCTGCTGCCGACGACGCCGCACGGCCCGCAACCGATGTCGTCCGGTCATTGAACCGTCTTACGCGATGAAGCCCTTCTCCCTGCCCCCCCGCCCTGCGCTCACGCTGTGCGCAGCCGCGTGCCTGCTCGCCGGCTGTACCGTCGGCCCCGACTACCGAGGTGCCCCCGCCGCGCCCGATGCGCCTACATTCAAGGACTACGTGTCGCTGCAGAAGAGCCTCGGGCTCGGATGGCAGACGAACGCGGGTTGACGCTTCGCGTGCTCGCGCGGAAAAGTTCGTGAATGGCGTCGAACGTCATCACGCCCGGCGCATTGCGCGACGAATGACCAGCAGATCGCCTCGGTCGTCGCGCGCCTACGCAAGGCCGGCTTCGTCGACATCGTGGTCGCGCCAAACCGCCTGCTCGTGCCCGCATCCGGCACCGCGGCGACAGATCCCGTCTGTCTTCCGCACGACGCTCAAGCGCTTCACCCGCGACGGCCGCGGGCAAACCGGATCACAGCTGCGATTCGATCGGAAACAGCCCGAGAAACCACACTTCCATGCGCCGTGCCGGCGACACTTCCGGCTCATGATCGAGCTCGGTCACCTTCCCGTCCGCGTCGGTCTGAATCCACTTGAGCCGCCCCTTCCCGGCCGCATCGGTCCTCGATTCGACTCGCCACGCGATTCGATCGAGCCGCGGCTCCAGGTCCGTCGCGACTTCGGACGCAATGGCCGGACTCTCGCAATAAACGCCGATCTCGGTGTTGAGATTCAGCGAGCGCGGATCGAGATTCATCGATCCGATGAAGATGCTCTTGCGATCGAACACATACGTCTTCGCATGCAGCGACGCACGCGAAGAACCGATGATGACCTGCTTCGAGATGCTCTTGTCGCCGGACGGCCGCCGCTCGTAAAGCCGCACACCGGCTTCCACCAGGTCGCGCCGATAGCGCCGGTAGCCGGCATGCACGGCCGCCACGTCGGTCGACGCGAGCGAGTTGGTCAGGATCGTCACGCTCACGCCGCGCGCCGTGAGCGCGTGCAGCCGCTCGACCATGTCCTTGCCCGGCACGAAATACGGCGACACGATCAGCAGTTCGTGCTCGGGCCGCAGCGCGAGCGCGCGCAGTTGCGGCATCAGGTGTCCTTCGCTGTCCTTGGGGGCCCGCGCGATCTTCGCCGGATCGTCGTACAGGACCGTCGCGTGCCCCCACGACAGCTCGGTGCCCTGACCATGCACGATCTGGTCGAGCCGGTGGCGCGCCTCGAGCACGTATGGGTTGTCCTCCATCGCGCGCAGGTAATCGCGCAGCCGTTCGCGCTCTCGATCGAGGCCGCCCGGCGCCGCGTCGTGCCCGACCAGCGCATTGACCGAAAACGCGTACGGCGAATTCCAGAACGTGTCGAACTCGGTCGAGATGTCGTTTACGACGGGGCCGTGCACGACCACGTCGAGATCGCCGAACTCGAGCATCGACGACGCGCCGAAATACTCGTCGCCGATATTGCGGCCGCCGACGATCGCCGCCTGGTTGTCCGCGATCATCGCCTTGTTGTGCATGCGCCGGTTGACGCGCGAGAACTCGAACACCGTGCCGATCTTCTTGAAGTGACGCGTGGCGACCGGATTGAAGAGCCGGATCTCGATGTTCGGATGCGAACTGATCTCGAGCAGTTTACGGTCGTCCGCATTCGTTCCGAGATCGTCGAGCAGCACGCGCACGCGTACGCCGCGATCGGCCGCGCGGATGATCGCATCCGCGAGTTCGTGTCCGGTCAGGTCGTCGTGCCAGATGTAGTACTGCAGGTCCAGCGAGCGGTCCGCGCGATCGGCGAGCAACACGCGCGCATCGAGTGCGTCGACAGGATCGCGCAATAGATGAAATGCGTCCTCCCCTGGATGGGCGGCGGCCTGTTGCCGAAATGCGGCCCCAAGGCGTGTGTTTTCGGTATCGGTGTATGCATGCGTTGGCGTGCGATCGACCTGCGGCGGCAGGCTGGCGCACGCGGCTAGCATCAGCAACGAGAGAATCGCACCCCACGAACGCAACATGATCATGATGGCCGCCCCCAATGTCGGGCCAAGTCGGTGTGTGTTTGTTCTGGCTGCCGGACGGAGCGCGGCGCTGGTTTGCAGTTCGCGCGCAGGTCGCGCTAGAGCATACTTCGATTGATAGCGGGACGGCACGCTTTTCGTATTCCCAGGTGGCGGGGATGCGACATACTGCGCCAATGTGAGCGCGTTCAACGCAGTCTACACACTCGGAGACGCGCAGTTCGCGGGACAGGGTCGTGCCGCGCTTCTTCACACGGCGCGACAAGTCACTATCGCCCGCCGCTGCGGCCTTTCTCGAGTTCCTAAGAGAATTTGCCGTGAGACAACAACGGGCAGTGCATTGACTCCCCGATCCTGCACGGTACGGAGAAAATCCCGGCGGCCCGCCGATGGACGTGTTCGATGGCATTCGCAAGAACGTCGCAGAGAACCGGTCCCGGTTCTACAAGGATCTGGCCGTACCGTTCTTCGGCTTCAACCGGCCCAACGCGCAGGTGTCGCAAGGCACGATCGACGCATTCCGGGCACGGGGCCTGATGGGCGGCGCGTTCTGAAGGCGTAAGCAATCGGATCGAGCATCGGACCATTCGGCCTGGCGCTCGATCCGACGCACGTAGGTATCGCCCCTTGTCGCACGCGCCGACGCCGCTTCCGGAAATTTCAGGAAAATTCAGGTCGCCCCGATTCCATTTCAAGCGCCAACCACTAACATCGGCGGTGCGATTCGCGCCACGCTGCCGCATCGGCACTCATGCCGGACGCGGCGGGCGCAGCACCAACCCGATCAGCGCGCCCGCGATCGCGCACGCCATGGCCAGCACGAAATTGTCCGCGAGCGCGAGCGTGGTCGCCTGCACGCGTACTGCCCGGTCGAGCAGCACATAGGTGCCGGCATCGCCGGTCGCGAACGTCGCGCCATGCACGACCAGCGACGCCGCGCCAGCCCGCAATCGCTCGAGCGTGGCCGGGTCGGACATCGAAACATGCAGACCGACGAGATTCGAATGAATTGCTTCCATGACACGCTGGACTACCGCGATCGACGTGGTACCGAGTTGCCCGCTGAGCAGTCGGGTCGTTTGCACGACCGCACCGAACGTCAGCGCGTACTCGGCCGTCACGTGCTTTCCGAAAAAGAACACGACCGACGTCAGTGCCATGGTCTGTCCGAGCGCCTGAATCAGCTGGGACGGGATGAAATCGGACTCGGCCCAGACGGACGTCAAGCGCGAGCCCAACGCGAACGCAATCGCGATCATCACGAATCCGATCACGATCAGCCGTCGCGGATCAAATCTCTGCAGCAACAGCGCGACGCACGGTGCGAACAGCAACTGCGGCATCGCAATCCAGCGCAGTGTGTCGCCGATCTGCAACGGCCGCAACCCGTAGACGTTTGCGAGAAAGAACGACGGGATGAAGCTTGTGTTGAGCACGGTGAAGCGCACGAGGCCGACGAGCAGGATCAACAACGCCACATTCGGGCGAAACAGGTAGCCGAGATCGAGGCCCGCCTGCTTCGACACGAGTTCGTGGATCAGGAAGGCCGCGATCATCAGGATGCCCGCGCACGACAACGCGACGATCAGCGGCGATTGGAGCCAGAACAACCGTTCACCCTGATCGAGCGCAACGCACAGGCACGTGAACCCGCCAGCGCCGAGCAGCATGCCGCGATAGTCGGTTCCGGACGCGAAGCGTTTGATCGGTTCGTCGGACAACGACATCAGCAGGCAGATGATGAACGGAAGCGTCAACAGTGCGTTCTGCCAGAACAGCCAACGCCAGCTCAAATGTTCGCTGTACCAGCCTTCGAGCGTTGCCGACAGGTTCAGCGACATCTCGAGATTCATCGCGTACGCCGCGATACCGAATGGAATGAGCCGCTGCGGCAGCGTACGCACGACGAACCCGACCGTCAATGGAACGAACACGCCGGACGAGAGTCCCGCAATGCACTGGAAAATCATGAACGAGCCAAAGCCCCGGCAAAGCGGCAGAACGCTCTCGGCGGCAAGAAACACGACGGCACCTGCCAGCAGCACACGGCGCGTTCCGAACACGAAAGCGGCCGCGATCGCGAGCGGACCGACGCACATCTGCGACGCGATAAAAACGGTGTTGATCCACGTTCCGTCGTCGAAACCGACGCCGAGCGCCCCGCGCACGTCGGCCAATCCGAGCGACGTGATGCGCGACGTGAGCGTCGCGATCATTGCGCCGAGCAACACCGCGACAATCGCCGCGATGGCGCGGAACGGCGGCACGTCCGCGGCTGGCGCCGCTCCGCCTGTAACGAGCATCGTATTCATTATCGGCCGACTCCCGCGCATGAAAGTCGCGCAAGCATAACGCGATGTTCCAAAACCCGTCTGTTCGATGGAGTGCCACGATCGTGACCCCGACGTCCCCGAATCAACCCTCACCGACCGCGCCCAGGCGCTGGTTGCCGATCGCGCTGATCGCCGTGTTCGCAATCACGCTCGTGACCGTACTGATTTACGAGTTCCGCGTGCGCGATCTCAGCACGGATGACGCGTATGTCACCAGCCATCTGCACGTGATCTCTCCGCGCGTGACCGGCACGGTCGAGCGCGTACTGGTGAACGACAACCAGTTCGTGCGCGCGGGGGATCCGCTCGTACTGCTCGACACGCGGGACTTCGAGGTGCGCGTTGCACTGCAGCGCTCACGTGTCGCGCAAGCCCAGTCCGATACGAGCCGGGCCCAGGCGCTACTCGAACAGGCCGGTGCAGCGCTGGTTTCCGCACATGCCGACGCCGAGCGTGCTGAACTCGACTACGCACGCGCCAGCGAGCTGACGCGGGAGACGCCGAGGGGATTGTCGAAACAGGAATTCGATGCGGCCGACGCTGCGCGCAAGTCTGCACGCGCGCGCGTCGTCGCGGCGCAGGCACAGCAACGCAGCGCACTGGCCGCATGCAAGGCAGCCGATGCCGTGTCGCAGCAAAACAACGCCGAACTGCGCGATGCACTGCTGCAGCTCGATTACACGATGGTCGTCGCGCCGTCGGACGGCCGAGTCGGCAAAAAGACCGTCGAGACCGGCGAACATGTCGCACCGGGCCAGGCGCTGCTCACCATCGTCGAACCGCATCCGTGGGTCGTGGCGAACATTCGCGAAACCCAACTCAAACACGTTCGCGTCGGCGACAAGGTGCAACTGCATTTCGATGCTCTGCCGGATGTGGTCTACCAAGGGCACGTCGACAGCCTGTCGCCTGCCACCGGTTCCCAGTTCGCGCTGCTGCCGCCCGATAATGCGACCGGCAATTTCACGAAAGTCACGCAGCGGGTGCCGGTCAAGATCCTGTTGGACAATACGGCTGCCACCGAGCCGCGTATCCGGCCCGGGCTGTCGGTCGTCGTCACGCTACAACGCACGCCGTCATGAAGTGCGCCCCGCTCCTGATCGCGCTCTGCGGATTGACCGCATGCACCATCGCTCCCCAGCCGATCGCGCCGGTACCGGTCGGACAGGATGTCTTTCGTCATGCGAACACGCTTGCAGCTCGCCCCTCCCCGCTCACCGGATGGCCGTCGCTATTCGGTGACCCCGCGCTCGAAGCGCTGGTGGATGCCGCACTCGCGCACAACCACGAAATGCGCGCCGCCGTCGCACGCATCGACGAGGCGCAGGCGCTACTTGGCGTGCGCGAGGCTGCGCTGCTGCCCGCGGTCGGTGTCGATCCGTCGTTCAGCCGCGCCCGCGTGTCGGGTACCGTCGATAACGCATTGCCGAAGCGCACGATGCATAACTGGTCGATGCCGGTGAATGCCAGTTACGAAATCGACCTGTGGGGACGCCTGCGCGGCGACACGGCGATCGGGAAACAAAGCGTGCTGCAGGCATTCGCAGAGCGCGACGCGATCCGGCTGCGCGTCGCGACGGAAGTCGCGAGCGACTATCTGACACTGCATTACGTCGACGAGGACCTTGCCGCCCTGGCACGCGCGATCGATCTGCGACGCACTGCGCTCGACGTGATTGCCTCGCGTGTCCGGGCCGGAGCCGCGAGCGATCTCGACGCATTACGCGCGGCCGCCGATCTCGATACGGCTCGAGCCGATCACGCGGACAGCGTGCGACTGCGCGAGAATCTCGTCGACGCGATCGCCCTGCTAACCGGCTCGTCTCCGACGACGATCAACATCGCTCCCGCATCGGCCGCTCTTCGCGTGCCGGAGATACCAGCCGGCCTGCCCTCGACACTGCTCAACCATCGCCCCGACGTCTTTGCCGCGGAACGCCGGGTCGACATCGCTTCGCTGCAACTTGGCATAGCGCGTACGGCATGGCTGCCGACATTGACGCTCACTGCGCAAGGCGGATTCGCCAGCCGCGATCTGCGCTCGTTCCTCGATCGCAACAGTTCGCTGTGGAGTCTCGGGCTCAGCGTCGCCGAAACCGTTTTCGACGGCGGCAAACGCGAATCCGCGGTCGCTGCGGCTCAAGCCGGTGTAGTTGCCGCGGATGCGAACTATCGCGAGGTCGCCCTCGGCGCATTACGCGAAGTGCAGGACGCGCTCAATGACATCGTTGCGCAGAAGGAGCGGATCGCGCGCTTCGACAGCGCGACCCGTGCCACCGATGCCGCGGCACGGCTATCGTTGAGCCGATATGCACACGGCTACGTGAGTTATCTCGAGGTGATCGACGCCGACCGCGATGCACTCAATACGCGGCGTCAGCTGATTCACAGCCGCCAGGCGTATGCGATCGCGACCGTCAGCCTTGTCCGGGCCCTGGGCGGCGGCTGGACTGCAGCGGCCTCGTCGCTCGATGCAGGCAGAGGGAGCAAATAACCATTCTGGAATATTCACATCGTCCGCCCTGCGACCGACGCTCCTGAATAAACACGATATTCAGCCCATGCCGCAGATTCAAGCGGGGTTTACATATTTTCAGTTTGACCAAAGACAATTTAATTGCATGTATCGATTTTCCTCGAGTAAATTGGATTCGAAATCCAGTCAGCAGATTCGAGGTCAATCATGGATCGTCTGAAAACACTCGAAATACTCAAGACGGTAGCCGAGCATGGCAGTTTCACGAAAGCAGCCGAAGTGCATCGACTGGGCGTCGCGACCGTCAGCCGCGTCATCAGGAATCTGGAGACGTCGTTCGGCGTCCTCCTGTTCCACCGTACGACACGACGCGTCACCCTGACGGGTGCCGGCCATGATGTACTCGAACAGGCGGATGCGCTCCTGCATCAATACAATAGTTTCTCCGTTTGCTGCCATTCAAACGCGAGCGAGATCCAGGGCGAAATCTCGATCGAGGTATCAAATCTGTTCGAATCCGATCGGCTAACCCCGGTACTCGCGGACTTCAGCCGCGACTATCCGCACGTATGGATTCGTGTCGCCTGGGCCGATCATGCGGACGCCATCATCAACGGCGCGGCCGATCTTTCGATCGTGACCGGGCCGACGTCAAGCCTGACCTGCATCAAGCGTCCGCTCGGCCAGATTCCGATGGGGCTCTACGCGAGTCAACGGTATCTCGACGCTTGCGGTTCGCCCGAAGACCCGCAGATGCTCGAGCGAATCGACACGCGTTACCGCCGCCTGAGCTCCGGTGGATCGGTATGGTCGCTGCAAGATCGGAATACGGGCATAACCACCGAGATCCGAGTGCAGAGCGCGATACGTTCGAGTTGTATCGGCACGTTGATGCAAGCCACACGGCATGGCGCCGGAATCGCAGTACTACCTGAGCGTCTGGCCCAGCCGCATGAACGCACCGGTGAATTGGTACGCGTGCTGCCGAATTGGCAAGTGGCCGACCTCGACGCGTCTCTCCTCTATCACAGCCGCCGGAATTTGCCGGTGCGCATCCGCAAGCTCACCGATCGTTTGGTCGACGCGTTTCACAGCACACCCAACACTCGTCCAGCGCCGGCAAGCACTGCCGACGTGGCCACACGGTCGCACATCGACCGTCGCCACACCGCTATCGCCGATTCCGAGATGGCCACCTGAGCACGATCTGACACACGATCCTGCCCGCGTTTCTTGAAGCCAATCCCGATGACTCACAAATTCCCACACTGCGGGGCAAGCGCTGTTTGAACTGCCGAAGCGGTACGGCCAGCCGTCGCTCAATTGCGACCCGACCGCACCGTTTATGTGCCACTTAGTGGTGCGAGTAGGCCGACCGCGCGACAGGCACGGTCCGCACGTGCGCATACTGGAATGCCGGCATGGCCTTGATTGCCTCGCGCGTGCCGCCCGCGAGCGTCAGTTTCCCGTCGACAAAATCAAGCTGATTGACCGGCACGGCGACGTCGTGCTGCGAAATCCCGGCGAATTGATGTGCCGCGACGATCACGAACGACGCCGACTCATCCGGCGCGATGATGATGTCATGCACGACACCGATCGTCTGGCCGTGGTCGTTGACGACAGGCTTGCCGAGAAACGACTTCTTCACGCTCCACCCGCGAACGATCAGTTCGGCTTCCGAGACGCTTACGCCTATCGGTTGCGCGCCTGCAATCTGTGCAGCCGCGTGCAGCGGGACCCCGCCCAGCGCCAGGACGGTCAGCATCGCCGTCAAAATAGGTGTTCTTCTCTTCATGATCAACTCCCGGTGGATGAATAAAATTTGGTTCTTTGCCTGACGAAAGCGTAGTCGATCACATCAACCCTCATGCTGAATCATCGCTGAATCGTTCTGAACCGCGTTGTCGCCGGCTTCTCGGGCAACGCGAGTTCGCAAATAACAGAAATTAAGACCTCGCGTAGGAAATTTCAGCCGCCACCAGACAGACTGGAATGCATCAGGCACCGCGTTCGCGGCATCGAATCGTCGAGTCAAACGTCCGCGTTTCCTTCACGTTGCACCACATACGACGTTGTAGTGCCCCCCCTTTTGCATGACGCGCAATGCTCGATTGCGCGGTGCTGGTATTCCGATGCCATCGACCGATCAATAAGATTGTCGGCAACGCGGTGGGCATGCGAAGCAACGTCCTCCGCAAAGCAATCGAAACGGCCGATGCGACCGAGGTCCGGGCGCTTCGGCATCTATCACTTAAGGAGTCGACCATGTCAGCAGATTCAACGACGCTCCCGGCTAGCGGGCACACCGCGAAACTCACGCAAGGGCTGATCCTGCTCTTCGCATTCAGTTGCGGCGCGATCGTCGCTAACCTGTATTACGCGCAACCGATCACGGAACTGATCGCCCCGCGCCTGCACATGTCCAGCGAAACGGCGAGTCTCATCGTCTCGCTCACGCAAATCGGCTACGCATTCGGCCTGTTCTTCATCGTGCCGCTCGGCGACTTGCTCGAGAACCGCAAACTGATGATCGCGACGGCAATCGTCTCGATTGCGAGCCTTGCGGCAGCGGCGTTCGTGCAGACGCCGGGCCTGTTCCTGGCGATTTCGCTGCTGATCGGCTTCAGTTCGGTCGCCGTCCAGATCCTGATCCCGCTCGCCGCCCATCTGGCACCGGATCATTCTCGTGGCCGCGTGGTCGGCACGATCATGAGCGGATTGCTGCTGGGTATCCTGCTGGCACGTCCGATCTCCAGCGTAGTTGCCGACGCATTCGGCTGGCGATTCGTATTTGCCGGCGCCGCCGTGCTGATGGCGCTCGTGACGGCCGTACTCGCACTGACGATCCCGTCCCGCCAGCCGGAGCACCGAGCAACCTATTTCGAACTGATCGGTTCGCTGCTGCATCTGGTTCGCACGATGCCGGTGCTGCGTCATCGCGCGCTCTATCAAGGCCTGATGTTCGCGTCGTTCAGCCTGTTCTGGACCGCCGTCCCCGTCGAGTTGACGCGCCACTTCGGACTCTCGCAATCCGCTATCGGGCTGTTCGCGCTCGTCGGCGCGATCGGCGCGACGTCGGCCCCCGTGGCCGGCCGTCTCGCAGACGCGGGCCATACCGTCCGTGCGACGCTGATCGCACTTGTCGCCGGCTCGCTCTCGTATGCGACGGGGTTGATTCACGGCGCGGGTCTGTACGGTCTCGTCATCACCGGCATCGTGCTCGATTTCGCAGTGCAGATGAGCATGGTGCTCGGTCAGCGCGAAATCTACGCGCTTCACGCAGCGAGCCGCAACCGGCTCAATGCGCTCTACATGACGAGCATCTTCGTTGGCGGTGCGATCGGCTCGGCGCTCGCGAGCCCATTGTACGAACGTGGCCACTGGCCGCTCGTCGCCGCGGTCGCAGCGGTATTCCCGATCGTCGCGCTCGTCCACTACCTCGCAATCGGACGGCCGCACGCGGAGCGTCACGCGCAGGCCTGACCCCGAGCCGGCATCACTTCGTGCGAAGCATGCCGGCACCGCCCTTGCACCGTCTCGCGGAACTTACGCCCCCCGTCGCATGACGTCCAGGGGATCGCCGCACGCGTCTACCTAACCTGAAAGGATCGCCATCATGTCCGCCTTGCTCAACGACTACGATCTTCGTGGCCTCTCGCTCTCGAACCGCATCGTAATGGGGCCAATGACCCGCTCCCGCGCGCCGCAACATGGCCTGCCCACCGATCTCATGGCCGAGTACTACGCGCAACGAGCGTCAGCCGGATTGATCGTGACAGAAGCGACCAACGTCAGCCCGGCCTCCGCCTCATTCGAACTCACGCCGGGTCTCATCACCGACGCGCAGGCCGCAGGCTGGCGGAAAGTCACGGACGCCGTCCACGCAAATGGCGGCCGCATCTTCGCGCAACTCTGGCACGGCGGGCGGGTCAGCTCGATGACGCTGCTTGGAGGCCAGGCGCCGCTGTCGCCGTCGGGTGTGAACGACGACCTGGAGCAACTTCAGGTCTGGGCCCAGCTGCAGAACGGGTACTACACCAAGATCCATGCAACGCCGTCTCGCGCAATGACGACCGCCGAAGTCGTCGAAGCCGTCGACGAATTCCGTCGCGCGGCCGCCCATGCGGTCGCGGCCGGGTTCGACGGTGTCGAAATTCATGCGGCCAACGGCTACCTGCCACATCAGTTTCTTTCTTCGACGCTGAATCGTCGCGACGATCGCTATGGCGGCTCCGTCGCCAACCGTGCGCGCTTCCTTGAGGAAGTCGTCGCCGCTGTCGGTACCGTGATGCCCTTGAGTCGAGTCGGCGTGCGCATCTCGCCCTACGCGAAATACAACAACGTCCGGGATGCCAACCCCGACACGACCTACGGCTACGTCGGCCGCATGCTGGACGAAGCCGGCGTCGCCTATCTGCACGCAGCCGACACCAACGGCTGGAGCGGCGAGCCAGATCTGCCCCGGATCATCAGGCAAGCACGCGAAGCGTTCCGCGGCACGCTGATCGTCAACGGCGGCATTTCTCCCGATGCCGCAGACCAACTGATCGCGGCCGGCGATGCGGATCTCGTCGCATTCGCACGCGCGTACATCGCCAACCCCGATCTCGTCGAGCGTATCGCAGCCAATGCTCCGTTGGCGACGCCGCAAACCATCGGCTGGTATGGCGGCGATCGCAGCGGCTACGTCGATTACGGTCGTCACGAAGTCGCCTGAGTATCGACTATTTAGGTTAGCGGTTAGGCGCCCGACCGGTCCTGGGCCCTACCGCGCATCATTCATTGCCGGCCGGCAAGATGAAACGCGACATGCCAAATCCTGGCCTCCAGGCATCGTCCCGACGGGAGCCAGGCGCCCGTCCGCAGAAATTCAGCCGGCGCAGTTCGGAATCGATCCGGCCGAGTACGTCCGCACAACGGGTCGAGCAATTCGCGCGCAAACGGCCCTCGCGCACGACACCTGCATCGCGAGTTTCGCAGCGACCGGGCATCTTTTCGAATCGATCTCCGGCGACACTCGATTCGCCATCTATTCGACTGCGGCAGTGGTCGTCCTCGCATTCGTCTGTTCTTGCTCGTAGCGCATGTGACGCGCGACGACATACTCGAACTCACCCTCGTTGTGCAGCTTTTCCAGCGCATACGCGCGAGTCGATTCGGATAACCTGTACCTCGCGTTTGCGTGGGTAAATATCAGGTCGATCACGTGTCCGGCATTATCGAGCACCAGCAGGCACCGCGTTCCGGTGACGGCGCGGGCGATCTCGTCGATCGACGGCATGTCATCCGTTTGCAGCGCCAGCGCGTCGGCGAGCGTGCCCAGCACATCATCGCGTGTCGTTGCCTGAGCGAGTTCGACTACATGCGCCTGTTCTCCGGTCTGGTGCATGAGATCGTGGGCGATCCGGAGAGCAAGCGTGGTCTTGCCGATCCCGCCGGCACCGACAAGCGTGACCACCGGCGTCCGGTCGAGCATGTCGACGACCCCGCCGATTTCGGTCTCACGGCCGATCAGCGGCGGCACCTGCGAACGCTGCCCACCGACGGCAGTCGACGCATCCGCCGACTCGGATAGCTGACCGCCAGCATGCATGTCACCGATCAGCACGTAGCCGCGGCCCGAAACCGTCTTGATCAGGTCCCGATGCACGCCGAGTGCCTTGCGCAACGTAGCGATATGCACCTGGATCCGGTTCTCCCCGACAATCGACCCGGGCCAGACGGCATCCATGATGTCGTCCTTCGATACGATGGAGCCGCTCGCGCGATGCAGCACCTCGAGAATGTCGAGTGCCCGTGCCCCGACGCACAGCGACAGGCCATCGCGGCGAATATCCCGTTGATCGAAGTCCACCGACAAACTACCGATCTGGATCATGGCTGCCCCCAGGTGCGCCTTGACGACTGCCAAGTGAGCGCAGTCGTGCACATGGATTAAAGCCAGTGCCCGGCCAAGTGCCTGCCGGACACGAAATCTCAAGATTCAGGCGGAGTGTAGACAGCGCATAAACGCGCGTCTTGAAAGAAAATGCCCTCGATGCCCATCAGACACTCAAAGCAGGAATCCATTTCGCACGACAGAAAACGCCTCTCGAACGACTGGGATCACACCTGACAGGTGATTCGGCGAACGGCCGGTCGGAATGAACGCACTCGCGTGATGTGTGGAAATTCGTCCAAATTAGCCTGGGAGCATCACCTGCCGCGTATGAGCTTGTCGAAATTTTTTTCGACTCATGTGCTGTCGAGGGACTCGCGTCGTGTCTCAATCACGCCTCGCTCCGCCCGCACCGCCGTTGAAAGACACACTCGGATGCGCGCCGGGCATGCTCATCAAGGATACCGAAGGGAGTGCGAGCGGCCTGACACTCTTTCGCAAATGCGTGCGCGATCCGTGGCGAAAGGGGGTACTTTCGCAGGCGAAGGTCGCGCGCGCAAAAGAACGCTGGATGGAAAAGGGTAACCTGGGCGTGTCGATAGCGGATGCGGTCAACGAATGCGGCTTGCCGCGCGGCTATTTCATTCGCGCATTCGCGCATTCTCGCGAACGACCGGGCGCACACCGCATCAATGCACCGGCGTCGCGTCGTAATTGACCGGTACCCAGTCATACCGCGCACCATCCTGGCGCAAGTGGCCAAGCCCTGGAAACGCGATGTGCGCCGCGCCGACCAGATAGCGCTGACTCGCCACGCGCTTCAGCATATCGCGACGCGTCTGTTGCGCGATAGCCGGATCGCTGTCGTATTCGACGGACACGTCCGGATGCGTCAACTGGAGCGCGGCGACGTGCACGATATCGCCCCATACAAGCAGCGTCGAGCCATTGCTCTCGATCAGATAGGACGTATGCCCGGGCGTATGGCCGGGTGTCGGCACAGCTCGAATGCCGGGAGCAAGCGTCGCGTCCGCGGCGAACGTCTTGAAGCGGCCCGCCGCGATGTACGGGGCGACCGACGCGGCAGCCGCATCGAAGAACGAACCGAGAAACGCGGGCGCGCTCGACTTGTTGTCCGGCTCGAGCCAGTAGCGAGCCTCGGTCTCATTCACCCTGACGATGGCATTCGGGAACGTCATCTTCCCGTGCGAAACGATTCCGCCGACATGATCCTTGTGCAGGTGCGTGAGCCACACTTCATCGATCTTCTCCGGTGCATAGCCAGCCGCGATCAGGTTGTCGACCAGCTTGCCGCAGCAGTCGCCGTACAGCACGCCTGCCCCCGCGTCGATCAGGATTCGCTTCGCTCCGGTATCGACCAGAAATGCGTTGATCGACCCTTGTACCGGCGGATCGAGGAACTCGCGATCGAGGTCGCGCTTGATCTCATCCGTGGAGATGCCGCGGACCACGGTATCGATCGGAAACGGGTGCGTCCCGTCGGACAGCGCAATCACCTTGAACGCGCCAACCTTCTCGCGATAGAAGCCCGGTGCTTGCGCGCCGTCGCCAAGACCGGCGGCAAATGCACCGATCGGCGTGACGCCAATGGACCATGCAACAAGCACGACGCTGCACGCACGTATCGCGATGGTTCGCCAATTCTGGTTTGGCATGTCATGTTTCCTTTGAAGATGGGATCCGGCACGCGTCACCACTTCGGTGCAGCAGCACGCGCTACCGTCGACGAAGCGGTTCGCCCTTGCGCAGCGACGCTTCAGCACGGCAACGAGCGTAGCTTGCGGGCAACCCGAATGTCCTGATCCGGACATGAATCGTTCTGAATGCCCGGATCTCTCACGACATTGCCGATCACGCAACCCGGTCGATCATCCTTGCGCAGCGGCAAGCGCATCGCGAAATACCGATGCCGGCTGTGCTCCGCTGATAGACATCGCACCGATCCGGGTCGCCGGTACCGACGCGACACCGCTGCGAACCGCATCCGCCTCAAGTTCCAGCACGGCCTCAAGGCCCGCGTCCGACGCGAGGAACGCGCGAATCGCCTCGGCATCCAGGCCGGTACCGGCGGCAACGTCGACAAGCACCTCCGCGTCTCCGATATCGCGCCCGTCGTGAAAATACGCAGCGAACAGCGCATCGACAAGCGCAACCGCACTGCCCCGCTGCTGCGCGAACCACACGAGTCGATGCGCGAGCCGCGTGTTCGGCGTGCGCGCGATCTTCGCATGGTTGAACGTCAGGCCGGCGGCGCGACCGGCTTCCGCGACCTGCGCATCGAGTGCCTGAGAACGTGCCCAGCTACCGAATTTCGCGCTTCGGTAGGCCTTGCGGTCCATGCCGGCAACCGGCATCGTCGGATTCAGTTCGAAAGGAACGAAGCGGACATTGATCGCATCGGCCTGATCCGCTTCGGCAACGACCTCGGCCAGCCTGCGCTCGGCAATCCAGCACCACGGGCAGACGAGATCGTAGATCACCGTCACATCGAGCGTATTCATCGCAACCTCCTGTGCATGTCCATGTGACAAGATAGCGCCTGCGGCCCGACGCCAGAATGCGACCGGCACGCAAAGCTATATTGCGACTCGAACAAAGGCGACCCCATGGACAGATTTTCCACGCTGCGTGCATTCGTCGAAGTGGCGGAAGCCGGCGGCTTCTCGAGCGCGGGGCGGCGTCTCGGTCTTGCGGCCTCGTCCGTGGTCCGTGCCGTCGATGCGCTCGAAGCATCGCTCGGCGCGGTCCTCCTGAACCGCACGACCCGGCAAGTGACGCTATCGGACGCAGGGTCTCTCTACTACGCACGCGCCAAGCGGCTGCTCGAGGATCTGGCCGATGCCGACGCGCTCGTTTCGGATCGCGGCGACGAGCCGTCCGGGCCCTTGCGTGTGTCGGTCCCGGTTGTCTACGGCATGCGTCGGATCGCGCCTCACGTATCGGCCTTTCTCGCTCGCTATCCAAAGCTCGACCTCGATCTGCAACTGACCGACGAGCGTGTCGACCTCGTGCACGGCCGGATCGACGTCGCGATCCGGCTAGGCGAAGCGGCGCCGTCGGCCGACGTCGTCGCGAAGCCGCTCGCCACGTTCCGGCGCTACGTCGTCGCAAGTCACGACTATCTGGATGCACACGGCACGCCGACGACGCCCGGCGAACTGGTCGATCACGCGTGCCTGCGTTTTCATTTCGGCAGCGATCAACAGGTGTGGACGTTCACCGATGCGCGCGACACGATGAAAGTCATCGTCACCGGACGCCTGAAGTCGAACCACAGCGAAGTGCTGCGGGGCGCGGTGCTTGACGGCGCAGGCATTGCGTTGCTACCCGACTGGCTCGTCGATGAGGACGTCCAGGCGGGCCGCCTGCGGAAACTGTTCGAGCATTACGACGTCACGCCCGACGCGGCGCGCTCTGTCGTCACCGCGCTCTACCTGCCGAACCAGCGCGGTTCGAAGCGCGTGACGGCATTCATCGACTTCGTCACGTCGCTCACGACCCTGTCCGGCTGACAAGAGCAGGCGCGCGACAACCATTCCCGACATGGCACGCCCGCAGCGCTGAAGCAGCTTGCGGCCGATGCCCATGGCGGGCGCCGCAAGCGTATAGAGACTTGGCCATGCCCTGCACGACGTCGACTGCAGCGCAGGGGCCGCCCGGTCAGACCGCCTTCGCGATCGGATTGCGCAGCACGCCAAGCCCTTCGATCTCGACTTCGCAGACATCGCCCGGCTTCATCCAGAGTTGAGGCTCGCGCGCCATGCCGACGCCGGCCGGCGTGCCCGTGACGATCACGTCGCCTGCCTGCAGCGTCATCACCTCGCTCAACAGTACGATCAGCGTCTCGACGTCGAAGATCATGTCCGAAGTCGACGCCTCCTGTACGACCTTGCCGTTCAGGCGCGTCTGGATGCACCGCCCTTTGCAGCCTCGGGGCAACGCGTCGGCCGTAACGAACCACGGTCCGAATGCGCCGGTTCCATCGAAATTCTTGCCCATCGTCCATTGCGGCGTACGGAACTGGTAGTCGCGCAGCGTCGCGTCGTTGAATAGCGCGTAGCCCGCCACGTGATCGAGCGCACGCTCGCGCGGGATATTCCGGCCGCCCGTGCCGATCACCGCAGCCAGCTCACCTTCGTAATCGAGTTGCGACGACTGCGGCGGCATCACGATCGCTTCGCCATGACCGATCAGGCTCGACGCAAAGCGCGCGAATACGGTCGGATAGGTCTGCTTCTCGAAGCCGGTTTCGGCCGAATGGTCGAGATAGTTCAACCCAACGCAGACGATCTTGTTCGGTCGCCCGAACGGCGGCAACAGGCGAGCGGCGTCGAGATCGACCGCGCTGCCGCGCGCGAGCCCGTCGGCCACCTCGGCAAAGGATGCGCCCCTCGCGAGCAACGCGTCCAGATCACCCGGATAGCCGGCATCGCAAGCCATCAATCCGTGCCAGCTTCCGTTCCGTTCGACCGCCAGGCCGCGACGTCCATCGATTTCATAGGCTGCAAAACGCATCGCACGCTCCTTGTCTGACGTCCGCGCGGACGCCAGTTGCTTCGTCAACGTCCTCGCCGAGCCGAACGGCTTCCGGTCAGGTCGGCCGCCACCCTTCGCTACATCCGTCACCGACGCCACTCGCCGCACTGCCCACATCGGGCATTAGAGGTCGCCACCATCCCAGGAACAACTTAATCGTTATGAAGCGGCCCGCGCCTGCCGGAACGCATCTACCCGAAAGATGATTCAGAACAATTCATGCGACTGTCCATGGTGCTTCGCCTATGCTCGAACAGCACTCGCGCGCACTTCGCTCCGATGGCGCGTCGTCCGAACCGCAATGGGAACCGACACATGTCCACCACCACGCCTTCGATCGTTCACCACACCGTCACTGCGAACGGAATTCGACAACATTTCATCGACGCGGGCAGCGGGCCCGTCGTGGTCCTGCTGCACGGGTTTCCGGAAACCAGCTTCGCATGGCGCTTCCAGATTCCCGTCCTGGCACAGCGCTACCGCGTGATCGTGCCCGACCTGCGCGGCTACGGCGAAACCGACAAGCCGGCCACCGGCTATGACAAACGCAACATGGCGCGCGACCTCGTCGCATTGCTCGACACGCTCGGCATCGGCCGCATCGCGCTGGTCGGGCACGATCGCGGCGCACGCGTCGCGACACGCTTCGCGAAGGACTTCCCCGAGCGCCTCGAGCGCCTCGTCGTGATGGACAACGTGCCGACTCGCATCGTCGCGCAGAACATGACGGCCCAGACGGCACGCGCGTACTGGTTCTTCCTGTTCCATCAGGTAGCGGACCTGCCCGAAGCACTGATCGCGGGCAAGGAAGCCGAGTGGCTAAGCCACTTCTTCTCCGACTGGTGCTACAACCCGCACGCCATTTCCGGCGAAGCGTTCGACACGTATGTCCGGGCCTATCGTCGTCCCGGCGCCGTACGCGGCGCACTCTCCGACTACCGCGCGAACGCGGAAGACGTCAAACAGGATCTCGCCGACGCCGATGTGAAGATCGCATGCCCAACCATGGCGATCTGGGGTGAGGATTTCTACGCGGTCGGCAAGATGTTCGACATGAAATCCGTCTGGGAAAGCATGGCGACACATCTTCGTGCCGAGCCCATCGCGCAATGCGGCCACCTTCCGCAGGAAGAACAGCCGGAACGCGTCAACACGCTGCTGCTCGATTTCCTGAAGAGCTGGGAAGGTTGAATCCGCAGCGCTCCGGCATCGCGGATGCCGGAAATTGAACGCCACGACGCGCGCGATCGCTGGCCAACAGGAGCACATCATGAATAACGTATCGAGGCCGCGAGCGCTCATAATCGGCGGATCGGTGGGCGGCCTCTTCACGGCGACTGCACTGCGCGCGGCGGGATGGCGCGTCAGCGTGTTCGAACAGTCGCCAAGCGAGCTCGACAGCCGCGGCGGTGGCATCGTCCTGCAACCGCCGATCGTCCGCGCGTTCGCATTCGGCGGGGTACCGGTGCCGCGCGATACCGGCGTGAATTCGATCGACCGGATCTATCTCGACGCGAGCGACCGGATCGTGCAGCACCAGCACATGCCGCAAACCCAGACTGCATGGAATGTGATCTACACCGCGCTGAAGCGCGCACTGCCAGTGGACGTCGTCCACACAGGCGAGGCGTTCGAGCGGCTCGATTCCGATGGCGCTCGCGTGACCGCGCATTTCGCGAGCGGGCGAGTAGAGCACGGGGATCTGCTCGTCGGCGCGGATGGCGGGCGCTCTGGCGTGCGCGCGCAACTGCTACCCGATACGCATCCCACCTATGCGGGTTATGTCGCGTGGCGCGGGCTCGTCGACGAGCACGACCTGCCCGATCGGGTGCTTCGCGTGCTGCATAACCGCTTTACGTTTCAGCAGGGTGACGCACATCTGTTCCTGACCTACCTGGTACCTGGCCGCGACGGCACCGTCGAGCCCGGCAAACGACGCGTGAACTGGGTGTGGTACCGGCGTCACTCGCACGACAAGCTGCCTGAACTGTTTCTTTCCCGGGACGGCACACAGCGAGACGGATCGCTGCCTCCCGGTGCGATGCGCGACGACAATCGATCGGAACTCGTCGACGCGGGCCGCAACCTGCTCGCGCCGACGCTCGCCGCACTCGTCGACGCGACGCACGCGCCGTTTGCACAGGCGATTCAGGATCTTGTCGTCGAGCGAATGGTGTTCGGCCGCACGGTACTGCTTGGCGACGCGGCTTGCCTCGTCCGTCCGCATACCGCCGCCGGCGTAGCAAAGGCGGCCGACAACGCGGTCGGACTCGCCGAAGCGATGCAGGCTTTCGCGCAAGGCACGGCGTTCGACGCCGCACTGTCGCGTTGGGAACTCGATCAGCAGAAGATCAACGCGTCGCTATCGACGCTCGGTATTTCACTGGGCTCACGCATCATGGGATCCAGGTGACCGCATTGGCAATGCCTTGCACACGCCCAGCCTCGCGCCATCATGCGTTTCAGATAGCTCCGCGTCAGTCGGACGCCCGACATCACATCGACGAGGAGCAAGCCCGCTGGCAATCGCGCGCGATTGACGGGAACCGAAGACGTTGCGGTTCAATGTCGCGAAGCCGCCACTCGCTCCGGCGTAACCTGTCCTGACTTTCCGCCAAATTGCGCAATTGCGTAATTTGCAACCGCGGCAATCTCGACGTCGCTGTATGCAGCGCCGAATGCCGGCATTGCAGTTGCAGGAACGTCACCACGGCTATGTGATCCATCAAGCAGCAAACGAACGAGGTTGTCGCCTGCCGGGTCGCTGAGCATGTGGGCGCCAACAAGGCTCGCGCGCTCGGATTGCTGTCCGATTCCATCGTATCCGTGACAGCTGGCGCACGCTGCTTCGAATACACGTTTGCCAATGCCATCACCGCCCGGCCCTGGCGTCCAACGCGCTGACTGCGACAGCGATGATGACGTTACCGAAACGGCCGCGGCAGCATCGGCATGCCGAGACGGTACGGTGCGCAGATATGTCACGATATCCTCAATATCACGCCGCGGCAGATGGCCAAGACTCAATTCGACCGCCTCTCGCATACTGCCGGACGCGGCGCCGTGACCCGCGGCATGCCCGTTCGCCAGGTAATCGACGAGATCCGAATTGCTCCATCTACCGATTCCGGTTTCCGGGTCCGGCGTGATGTTCCAGGCTTTCCAACCATCGACGACACCACCCGACAACATCTCCGTGGTCTTCGACGCGAACAGAAAATTCCGTGGCGTGTGGCATTCACCGCAATGGGCGAGACCATTGACGAGATAGTTGCCGCGATTCCACGAAGCGCTGCGTGCAGGATCGGGAGCGAACGTCTTGCCGTCGAAAAAAAGCAGCTTCCAGCCACGCATCAATCGACGTTGGTCGAACGGAAATGCAAGATCGTTCGAGGGTGTCGATGCATGAATCGGTTCGACTGTTGCGAGAAACGCCCGGATCGCCAACACGTCATCGTTGGACAGCTCCGCATATGACGTATACGGGAACGCTGGATAGAGGTCTTCGCCATGCCGCCCCACCCCTTCGCGCAATGCCCGCACGAATTCGTCGTTGCTCCACGCGCCAATACCGTTATCCCGATCAGGCGTGATATTGGGTGCAAAGATCGTACCGAATGGAAGCTTGAAACCGACACCGCCCGCGAACGGCCGACCGCCCGGCACTGTATGACACGCAGCGCAGTCTGCGGCGGTGACAAGGTAACGACCGCGCGCAATCAACGCATCGCCCTGCGGCAGAGCCCCGCTCGACGCGACCACCTTTTCCAGTCGGTGCGGCCAGAAGAATACCGACACCGCTCCAATCAGCAACGCACCACCCACCGCAATTGCGGCTATCCATTTTTTTGCACGGAGCATCATGCGCCCCTCCCGCCAAACGTCGATATCAAAGGCGGACGGTGGCCTTGCCCCTTGACAGCCAATGCCTGCCTGTCGATCGGCAGATCACGCAGGCGCACTCCGGTTGCTGCGAAAATGGCGTTGGCAAGTGCGGGTGCCGCCGAGACCGTGCCGACTTCGCCGAGCCCGCCCGGCGACGCTTCGCTGGACATGACAATTACCTCGAACGGCGGCACTTCGTTGATGCGGATCTGTCGATAATCGTGGAAGTTGCTCTGCTGCACAACGCCCTTCTCTATTGTGATCGCGTTATAAAGTGCAGCTGAGAGCCCGAACAAGACGCCCCCCTGGATCTGCGCCACGACGCTGTCAGGATTGACGGCAATCCCGCAGTCGATCGCCGCCGTAGCGCGGCGCAACCGGATTTCACCCTGCTGATCCACTTCAATTTCGAGAATGAGCGCGGCGTGCGAGCCGAAGCTGTCATGCAGCGAGACACCGCGGCCACAACGCGGCGGCAACGACTTCCCCCAACCGGCAGCCTGTGCGGCACGATCGAGCACGGCCAGCGAGCGAGGGTTTTGACGCAGGAGAGCCCGGCGGTATTCGACCGGATCGCGTTTTGCTGTGTGCGCAAGCTCGTCGATAAAAGATTCGACGACGAATACGTTATGGGTCTCGCCTACCCCCCGCCACCAGTTCAGCGCTACCGGTCCATCCTGCCGCACCCAATCCGAACGCATTGCGGGAATTTCATAGGGCAGGTCTGCTGCGCCGGCCACTGCGTCGTGATCGAGCTGCCCCTCCGGCCAGGGTTTGCGATCGTAGTATGTGCGTACGGTCGAGCATCTCGTACGGTGCATCCATGCCACTGGCGAACCGTCGGCCCCAAGCGCCGCCGCGACAGTATCGTGATACGCGGGACGAAAGCGATCGTGCTGGATGTCCTGCTCCCGCGTCCAGATCATTTTCAGCGGGTAGTTCACCTGGCACGCGAACCGCACGGCTTGTTCGATCGTGTCGACCGCCAGCCGGCGTCCAAAGCCTCCACCGATCAGGTGGTTGCGCACTATCACTTGGTCAGGCGAAAGGCCGGTAAGCCGGGCAGCAACGATGCGCGCGATCTGAGGCACCTGTGTGCCGACCCAGATGTCGCATCCATCAGGCCGCACATGGACCGTCGTGTTGATCGGCTCGAGCGCCGCGTGCGCCAGGTAGGGCAACGTATAAACGGCGTCGATTCGACGATCGCCGACGTCGCTCAGCCTGCGCTCCGGGTCACCTGTCTGCTTGCCGAGAATGGGTGTACCTCGCGCGTCGCGAAGCCGGCCGGCCAGTTCATCGGACGTCAACGTGGCGTTGGGGCCCGCGTCCCATTCGACCTGCAATTGACTCAACGCGCGACGCGCGAACCAGTAATTTTCACCCACCACGGCGACGGCATCGTCAATGCGCAGCACGTCGATCACGCCAGGCATGGCGCGCGCGGCCCGGTCGTCGACACGACGGACCTTGCCGCCAATGGTCGGACACATCGCGAGAGCCGCCACGCGCATGTCCTTGACGTTCACGTCGATGCCGAACGTCGCGGTTCCGTTGATCTTGGCTGGCGTATCCACACGCTGGATCGGCTTGCCGATCAGCCGGAAATGCGAAGATGGCTTTAGCGTGACGTGTGCCGGCATCGGCTGTCGACGAGCAGCCGACGCAACGGCACCGAAAGACAGCGTACGCCCCGTCCGATCGTGTGTGATGATCGCCCGCGCCACCGAACATTCGGTCACAGGAACATGCCACCGCTCGGCGGCGGCACTGACGAGCATCATTCGCGCCGCGGCGCCGGCATTCCGTAGCGGCGTGAAATAGGCACGGACGGACGTCGAGCCGCCCGTGGCCTGCGCCTTCAGGATCGACTGCGTATAGGCTTGAGTATCGGGGGGTGCCATCGCGACCTCTACCTGGTCGAGCCCAACCTCCAGCTCCTCGGCCAGCATCATCGCTTCGCCGGTAGCAATACCCTGCCCCATTTCGACACTCGGCACCACGAGTACGATACGCCCGTCCGCACCTATGCGAATAAAGCCGCTCGGGACGAAGCCGTCGAAGCCCGTGCCTGCCGCATCCAAAGCGCCGATCGCGGCAAGATCAGGCTCTTTCATAAACGCGCGCGCGGGCTTTGCGAGTGCAAATCCGACCAGCAACGCGCCGGTGGTCAGGAAGCGACGACGCGCGGTATCCGCCAGCGTCGTCTCATCGACGGGTCCGTACGTTTTCATGTAGCGGCCTTGATTGCCGCGCGAATGCGCGGGTACGTACAGCACCGACACAAATTTCCAGCCATTGCTGCATCGATGGCTGCATCGTCGGGATGTGGATTGCGTGCCAGGAGAGCCGCCGCCGACATGATTTGCCCGGACTGGCAGTAACCGCACTGCACCACCTCGAGCTTGAGCCAAGCGGACTGCACCTGCTTGCCAACATCGGTGTTGCCGATCGCTTCAATCGTCGTGATGGGCCCGTTGACCGCCGACACTGGAAGAAGGCACGAACGCACCGGATTGCCATCCAGATGCACCGTACAGGCCCCGCACTGCCCAATGCCGCAGCCAAATTTCGTGCCGCACAACCCTACGACCTCGCGCAATACCCACAGAAGCGGCATATCGGGGGGGACGCGAAGTTCTGTCCGCTGTCCGTTTATCACGAGCGACGTAGCCGGCCATGGCGAACTTGTCGTCGTGCTCGGTATCGACACTGTCCTTCCCATCGACAATTTTCCTTGCTCAGCTGATCCAATCCATCATGTGCCGGTTCCATTCACAACTTCAAACCGCGCGTTTTCAGGATCGAGGTAGATATGGACGGGATACGAAATTCAATGTGGAATCCCCTGAATTCGCCTGAAACAATCCTTAATCAAAAACCGGAATGCTCAATGCACCGCACACTCGGCTTGCGGCCAATCCATCCGACCATGCGTTCTGGATCGGTTATCGATCCGGGTGTCTCATCAAATCGGTGAGATTCTGCAATCTCACCGGGATCAGTCATTGGGCAATACTCAACTACCGCCTTCGGAAAGCGTCAGCCGGTTATTGACCGATGTCACCCCAGGGACAGCGCTCGTACGTTTTTCCGCGAGCGCGATTTGCGGCTCATCGGCTACCTCGCCGGTCAACGTCACGGCGCCGCCTTTGGCAAATACCACGATGCGCGCCTGATCCAGGGCGTGGTCCTTTGCAATACTCTTCCGCACACGCTTTGCAAGAGCACGATCGGTCGCTCGCGCTTGCTTGCGCGCGGCGGAAACGACAGGATCACCATGCTTTCTGGCAACTGCCGATGAGTTCGGTTTTGCGGGAGAATATGCCTCCGATGCGAGCGCAACGGACGGAGCCCCGATAATGATGGCAGCAAAAAATGATAGAAGTCTTGACTTCATATGGCCCCCTCAAATATACGGTGAACTTCACAAGGAAAGCTGAGTGATGCGCATTGATCGTATCGTGCTCAATATCACCCGTCCTTAAGAGCGGGCCTGAAATAGTATTAATTTTTAGGATCTAATCGTCACGGCATGACCTCCTGGTCTTGACGACAACGTCATGCCGGCATTTTCCACTTCCAGGTGGGACAGTTTTGTGGTCTAGGGTCGGCTGGCCATTGCCCCGCCCGTCCGAGCCGCTCGCATGCGTGTAGCCCCACCATCGAGTGCAGGTCAGTGCGCTTGCCGAGCAGGCCGCTCGTGCCACCACCCACCTGCCGGTAACGCGTAGCCGAATCACTCGATGCACGCAAGTCAATGTATGCGGTCTCTGCCGTCAGCCGCTAGCACCGCGAGTCCCCGGCGTCAACGATCAACGCCACAGTTCTGTTTCCACGCTTGCTCCGTACCGATATTGCAATCAATGGCTCGCATTGCGCCTATACGATCGCTTCCTGCTACCGCTGCTCGGAAGCGGTTCCGGCTTCGGAGTTGACCGATGCGCTCGAGCAGATTCGCGAGCTGCTGCAGATGCTCGGCGAGAGGTTCCGACGTAAGCCCAATCTGCTTTCGCCGGGATGTAAGGCAGCGCTACAATTCGAGAATCCAATTTGGTCGCTTTATCATGAAGCCGCTGGCAGTCCCCTCACTTGCCAATATCGCGTCACGCCTTCGCCTGAAGCAACTTAAGCTGCTGATCGCGCTGGAAAACCACGGCTCGCTGCACAAGGCGTCGGAAGAGATGGCAATCTCGCAGCCCGGCGCCACCAAGGTGCTGCGCGAGATCGAGGACATCCTCGGCATGCCGCTGTTCGAGCGGCAACCGAAAGGCCTCGTCGCAAACGACCTCGGCCGCTGCGTCACGCGCTACGCGCGCCTCATCTACAGCGACCTCGAACATCTGCATACCGAAGTCCTCGCGCTCACGCAAGGCCACGGCGGCCATCTTGCGGTCGGTGTGATCATGGGTGCAGTGCCGTTGCTCACGCGTGCGCTGACCGACCTGCGCCGCCGCCAGCCGCACCTGTCGGTCGAGATCGTCGAAGGCACCAGCGCGAGCCTGCTCACGCTGATCGACGATGGCCGCATCGATCTTGCGATCTGCCGCAACGGCGGCAGCCGGCGCCCGGAGGCGTACGACTACGTGCCGCTGAACGCCGAGCCGCTGGCGGTCGTGACGGCACGCACGCACGCGTTGGCCGGGCGCTCGGCACTGACGCTGCGCGACCTCACCGAGGCTGAATGGGTCGCGTATCCTGTCAACACGCCGATGCGACTCGCGCTCGAACGCGCGCTGGCCGATGCGGGTATCGACGTGCCGCGCTATCCGATCGAAACGGCGTCGACGTTCGCGACGCTCACGCTGCTGCAGGCGAACCCGGAACTGGTGGCCGTGATCCCGCGTGAGGTCGCCGAGTTCGGCGAGCGGTTTGGCCTCGTTGCCTGCCTGCCCGTCGCGATTCCGGCGCTCGACGAGCCGTACGGCGTCGTCGCACGTACCTTCGCGCACCTGTCGCCAGGTGCGCGCCTGCTCGTCGAAACGCTACAGGGTTCCCCGCTTACTTGATCGGCGAGAACGCGGCCGGACGCAGCAACTTCGATTCCATCTTCTCGAGCATCGGGAATGCCTTCGGCACGAATTTCTCGAGCCAGTCCGGATCCTCGTACAGCGCGGTGCGGCGCTTGATGCGATCGTCCAGGCTTTCGTACGCCCAGATATGGACGACCTGGTTCAGTTCGCCGATTTCCGTGTACCACCAGCCGACAAGCGTCGCATAGCGGGAGATCACCGGCAGGCCTTCCTTCTCGAAGTGCCGCAGGTATTCGTTCATCTTGCCGATCTGGACCGTGTAGGTCCGCATTTCGTAATACATGACTGCTCCTGGTTGAATCGAATCGGGTAATCGGTACTTGCGCGCGATCAAAGTTCGCCGGCGTACGCGGCGCGGATGATGCCTTCGACGTCGCGCGCAGTGGTCAGGCGCGGGTTGACGAGCACGTTGCCGCTGCGCATCGAGTCGGTCACCATCTGCGGCAGGTGTGCGAGGTCGACGCCGAGTTCGCGGATGTTCGACGGAATCTCGAGCGCGCGATTGAGTTCGACGATCTGCTCGACCAGCGCACGCGCGGCCGTTTCCGCATCGCCGTGGGTCACGTCGCCGCCGAGTGCCTGGGCGATATCGCGGTACAGCTCCGGGCATGCGGGCCGGTTGAAGTCGATCACGTACGGCAGCAGCGCCGCGTTCGCGATGCCGTGCGCGATGTTGAACACGCCGCCCATCGTGTGCGAGATCGCATGCACGTTGCCGAGCTTCGACTGCGAAAACGCGACGCCGGCCAGGAACGAGCCGAGCAGCATGTCCTCGCGTGCCGCAAGATCGGAGCCGACGTAGAACGCGTTGCACAGGCTGCGCCCGATCAGGCGGATCGCGCCCAGCGCGAGCGACTGGCTCACCGGGTTCGCCTGCTTCGACACGTACGACTCGATCGCATGCGTGAGCGCATCCATGCCGGTGGCCGCGGTGATCGCGGCCGGCAGCTTCAGCGTGAGTTCCGCATCGAGGATCGCGAGCTTCGGGAACAGCTTGTGGCTGACGATCACGGTCTTGAACAGCGTTTCCTTGTTCGTGAACACCGTCGATGCCGTGCATTCGCTGCCGGTGCCCGACGTGGTCGGAATCGCGAAGATCGGCAGCGGTTCGTCCGGAATCTTGTTGTAGCCCTCGTAATCGAGAATCGTGCCGCCGTTGGTGGCCATCGCGGCCACGCCCTTCGCGGTATCGATGCTGCTGCCGCCGCCGACGCCGATCACGGCGGTGCAGCGGTGTTCCTTCAGGAACGTCAGCGCACTGTCGAGCACAGCCGTGCTCGGGTTCGCCTCGACGCCCGAAAAGATCTCGTATGCAACGTCCGCGTCGCGCAGCGATGCGAAAAACCCTTCGAGCACGCCGCTCTTGATCAGGCCTTCGTCGGTCACGACCAGCAGCTTGCCGCTGAACAGCGGCTTCAGCAGTTCGCCGGCCTGGCGCGCGAGGCCGTTGCCGAATTTCAGCGTGGTGGGAAAGAAATATTGGAATGGGTTCATGATGCTTTCTCCGTGTGAAGTCTCCGCACCAAACACTACAAGCGGCCGATCGCCGCCGGTAATGAAAAAACCGGATCGCCCGATAACGCCCGCTTATTCCCCGCGCACGCCGCGCCGTTTGGTTATCACGCGATCACGAAGCGTCATTAGGCAAGACGCGGCCGTACCCCTACAGTCGCTGCACGGGACGATGCCATCGCCCCGCAACCATAACGACGGAGACACGCATGCCCCCCTCGAATTCCCCCGCCGTCCCGACGGCATCGCCGGCCTCGCTCGACGCGGCGGCACGGCCGACCAGCGTCCGCTGGCGCATCTTCCTGCTCATGCTGCTGCTGGTCGCGATCAACTACATCGATCGCGCGTCACTGTCGGTCGCGATGCCGCTGATCGCGCCGGAATTCAACATGTCGCCGGCACTCGAAGGCCTGATGCTGAGCGCGTTCTTCTGGTCGTATGCGCTGATGCAGATTCCGGTCGGCGTGATGCTCGACCGCTATCACACGCGCGGCATCATCGCGACCGCGACGCTCGCGTGGGGCGCGTTCCAGGCGCTCGGCGCCGCGTCGCACAGCTGGATTCTGCTGATGCTCACGCGCATGGGCCTCGGCTTCGCCGAATCGCCGGTGTTCCCGGCCGGCGCGAAGCTGATCGGCTCGTGGCTGACGCCGCATGAACGCGGCCGCGGCGCAGTGCTTGTCGACGGCGGCGCGCCGCTCGGCAGCGCGCTCGGCGCAATCCTGATCTCCGGGCTGATCGCGTGGTTCGGGTCGTGGCGCATCGCGTTCGTGATCGCGGGTGTCGGCACGATGCTAGTGGGCGTGCTGGTGTGGCGCTACATCCGCAATCATCCGTCCGAGCACCCGGGCGTGAATGCGGCCGAGCTCGAACACATCACGCGCGAGCACTCGCCGGCGAAAGCTTCGGGCGAACGCGTGCCGCTGCGCGAACTCGTGAAGGATCGCTCGGTGCTCGCGATGTTCGCCGGCTACAGTTGCATCCTCGCGGTGTTCTACGGGCTGCTGACGTGGATGCCAAGCTACCTGCACAAGACCTACGGCTTCAACATCGCGACGACGGGCGGCGCGACCTTCGTCATCTTCATGTCGGGCTTCGTCGGCGAACTGATCGGCGGCACCATCGGCGATCGCTGGAAAGCGTCTGGGGCATCGCCGAACCTCGTGATGCGCACAATGTTCGGCGGCTCGTCACTGATCGCGGCCGCGTGTATCCTCGCGGCGGCCTATATCGCGAACGCCAACGCAGTCGTGCTGCTGCTGAGTATCGCGATGTTCTTCATCCGCTTCTGCGGAATGTACTGGAGCCTGCCGGCAATCGTCGGCGGCCCGGAGCGCGCCGGCGTGCTCGGCGGCACGATGAACTTCTGCGGCAGCATGGTCGGCGTCGTGGTACCGATCTTGATCGGCCTGATCGTCCAGTGGTCGGGATCGTACTTCCTCGCGCTGCTGTTCTTCGTCGCGATGGCCGTACTGATCGCGGTGTTCTCCAGCATGATCGACTACCGGCCGCGCACGCACGGCTGACCGCCCACGCGACCGACCCTCCCCTTCACCGGCACGACGAGGCCCGCGCAAGCGGGCCTTGTTGCATCGTCAGCGGTTTTCAGCGGCTCAACGATCGATCGACAGCGGCGCATCGGCCACGTCGAGCGGCCGTGCGCGAAGATCCCGCTCATTTCGCCGTAGTCGCGCGTCGATGTCGGGGAAGAGGAACATGTCCGCGAAAACGCGGGGCACCGTTGCTTCACGGCGCCCCGCTTGCTTACTGCGCGAGCCTTAGTTCGCGAGCGTCATCGTCCCGTCGAGCAGGCGATTGATCGCCCACGGATTGCTCGTTCGCAATGCTTCGGGCAGCAGCGCATCCGGCATGTCTTGATAGCTGACCGGCCGCAGGAATCGGCGGATCGCGAGACTGCCGACCGACGTCGAGCGCCCGTCCGCGGTGGACGGAAACGGGCCGCCGTGCACCATCGCATGCGCAACCTCGACGCCTGTACCGAAACCGTTGACCAGCACGCGGCCCGCGCGCCGCTCCAGCGCCGGCAGGAACAGGCGCACGTCCGCGTAATCGGCTTCGTCGATATGGATCGCCGTCGTCAGTTGCCCTTCCAGCGACTCGACCAGCGCGAGCATCG
The DNA here is from genome assembly GCF_001443045.1 of Burkholderia ambifaria. Lineage (GTDB taxonomy): Bacteria > Pseudomonadota > Gammaproteobacteria > Burkholderiales > Burkholderiaceae > Burkholderia > Burkholderia ambifaria_A. The sequence continues at coordinate 325,354 of NZ_LKPJ01000001.1, forward strand.
TCTTCAGGTCGGGACACCGGACGATCAACGACGCTGCGCCGAAAATCTCCTCGTGCAGTGCCTTCGATTCGCGAAACGCGTCGGCGCTCGTCGAAAACAGCGCGCCCTGCCCCTGGTTCGCACCGGTCGGCGCATTGGCACGTGCGACGGTCCGCACCTGCGGATGCTGCGCGAACGCAGTCACCGCGCGCTCGAATGCCTGATGAATGCCCGGCGTGAGCATCGTCGCAGCAGGTGCCTGCGCGAGCCGCTCGGCCGCCGCCGCGATGAAGCGATCGAGCGCCGGCCCTTCCACTGCGAAGATCAGCCCCGGGTTCGTGCAGAACTGCCCGGCGCCGAGCGTCAGCGACTGCACGAACGCGTGCGCGATCGCATCGCCGCGCCGTTCCAGCGCATGCGGGAACAGCAGTACCGGATTGAGGCTGCTCATCTCCGCATAGACGGGGATCGGTTCGGGCCGCGCATTGGCGATCGCGATCAGCTCGGTTCCCGCATGGCGCGAGCCGGTGAAACCGACTGCCTTGACGCGGCGGTCGCGCACGAGGCCCTGGCCGATTTCGCGGCCGCTGCCGAACAGCAGCGAGAACGTGCCTTCGGGCATCCCGCAGTCCTTCACGGCCTGCTGCACGGCCATCCCGACGAGTTCCGACGTGCCGGGGTGCGCCGAGTGCGCCTTCACGATCACCGGGCAGCCGGCCGCGAGCGCCGATGCCGTATCGCCGCCCGCGACCGAGAACGCGAGCGGGAAGTTGCTCGCGCCGAATACCGCGACGGGCCCGATGCCGATATGGCGCAGGCGCAGATCGGGGCGCGGCGCAGGCTGGCGCTCCGGTTGCGCCGGATCGATGCGAGCCTCGACGTAGTCACCCGCGCGCACCACGCCGGCGAACATGCGCAACTGGCCGACCGTGCGCCCGCGTTCACCTTCGACGCGCGCACGCGGCAGGCCCGATTCGGCAACGCAGCGCTCGACAAGCGCATCGCCGAGCGCGAGGATGTTCGCCGCGATCGCTTCGAGAAACCGCGCGCGCGCTTCGGGCGAGGTTTCTCGATATGCGTCGAAGGCCGCCCAGGCCAGCGCGCACGCTTCATCGAGATCGACGACGGTCGCACCGCCGAAAGCCGGCTCCATGCGTTCACCGCTCGCCGCGTCGATCGCGTACGTGACGCCGTGAGTGCCGCGTCGTGCGTGCTGACCGATCAGCAAGTTGCCTGCGATATTCATTTCCGTTTCCTGTGTGGGTCAATCGACTGCACACGCAATATTCCGGCATGCGTATGAATGCGTTGGCGTCGATGCCCATGCGGCGTCGACGCGAGTGACCACGATGGTTTCAAAACCGCCCGGTCCGCGTCAACACTTCGCGCATGACAGATTTTTATAACGCTATGAGTCGCTCTCAATACCGGATGCGCGGCGCGCTCTTCATACTGGCCCTGCGTCGCGCCATACCCGGCGCGCCCGTCCGACGTCGAATGCCCGAAGGACAAACCGTCCCGGGCTCGCGTCGACCATAACGATGGAGACGAACATGTGTGTGCAGAAACCGGCCGACGGCCCGGACGTCAAGCGCCTGCTCGACGGCCTGCCGACCAACTGGGGCAAGTGGGGGCCCGACGATGAAGTCGGCGCGTTGAACTATCTGCAGGCCGAGCAGGTGATGCGCGGCATCGGCGCCGTGCGCCAGGGCCGGACCTTCACGCTGCAGGTGGATATCGGCCATGCAAAAGGCGAACCGCTGTTTCCTGGGCGGCGCCCGTCGATGCGGATGAACGTGCTCGACAAGGGCCACTTTCTCGCGGGCAAGGCGCACTTCGACGGCAACGTCGAATACGCGGACGACGTGATCTTCATGCACGTGCAGGGCTCGACGCAGTGCGATGCGCTCGGCCACGTGTGGTACGACGACACGCTGTGGAACGGCTATGACGCGCTGAGCACGGTCGGCGGCCTCGATCGTGCGAGCATCCTGCCGATCGCCAAGCGCGGCATCGTCGGCCGCGCGGTGCTGATCGACATCGCGCGCCATCGCGACAAGCGCGTGCTCGACAAGGGCGAGACGTTCGATCACCACGATCTGCTCGATGCGGCGCGCGCGCAGAACGTGACGATCGAGCCGCGCGACATCCTGATGATCCGCACCGGCTGGATCGGGTCGTTCTACGAGCGCGACGAGGCCGAGTTCTATCGCGACTACATCGAGCCGGGCCTCACGTTCAGCCGCGAGCTCGTCGAATGGTTCCGCGAGATGGAGATCCCGAACCTCGTCACCGACACGATGGGCAACGAAGTCACGGTCGATCCTGCATCGGGCGTGATGATCCCGCTGCACAACGCGTTGATGCGCAACCTCGGTGTCGTGTTCACCGAGGTCGTGCTGCTCGACGCGCTCGCGGAAGATTGCGCGCGCGACGGCCAGTGGCAATTCCTGTATACGGCCGCGCCGCTGAAAATCGTCGGCGGCACCGGTGCGCCGGTCAATCCGCTCGTGATCAAGTAACGCGAGCAAGGCCATGCCCGGGCGCGTCGCGCGGCCCGGGCATCCGACTGCAGCCACTCAGGCCGTCAGAAGGTTCCCGGATACGCGCCGCCGTCGAGCAACACGTTCTGCCCCGTCAGATAGCCCGCATGCGCGCTGCACAGGAATGCGCACGCTGCGCCGAACTCGTCGGCCGTGCCGAAACGCCCGGCCGGCACGTTCCGGCGCTTCGCTTCACGCGTCGCTTCGTAGTCCGTCCCTTCTGCTTGCGCCGATGCTTCGGTCGCCTTCTTCAGACGGTCGGTGTCGAACAGCCCCGGCAGCAAATTGTTGATCGTCACGTTGCGCGCCGCGATGCGCTTCTGCCGCGCGATACCCGCGACGAAGCCGGTCAGGCCCGTACGCGCGCCGTTCGACAGGCCGAGCACGTCGATCGGCGCTTTCACGGCGCTCGACGTGATGTTGACGATGCGCCCGAAACCACGCTCGGTCATCCCGTCGACGGTCGCCTTGATCAGCTCGATCGCCGTCAGCATGTTCGCGTCGATCGCGGCGATCCAGTCGTCGCGCGTCCACTCGCGGAAATCGCCCGGCGGCGGGCCGCCCGCGTTGTTCACGAGGATGTCGATGTGCGGCGCGGCCGCGAGCGCCGCCGCACGGCCCGCGCCGGTCGTGATGTCACCGGCCGCCGCCGCCACCGTGACGGCCGGATTGAGTGCGCGCAATTCGCGTGCGGTCGCCTCCAGTGCTTCGCTGCCGCGCGCGGTGATCACGACGTTCACGCCCTCGGCGACGAGCGCCTGCGCGCAACCCTTGCCCAGTCCCTTGCTGGCCGCGCAGACCAGCGCCCAGCGGCCTTCGATGTTCAGATCCATTCTGCTTCGCTCCAGGCATCCGGTGCGTGCCGTTCCGGCGCGACCGCAATCGACACGACAATAAGTTCAAGTTATAGTGCGTGCGACCCGCTCCGCCGCGCTCCGGCGACACATCGGGTCACACTCCCGAAAATGTGCGTAAAACAAGGTTCGACGCGCCAGCATAAAGAGACGCGCCCGTCGCGGCAATTGACCGGATGTGATACCGGTATAACTTTTTGTCATTCCCATGACGCCACCGCTTCATTCGATCATTTCGCGTCTTCACCTGAAACAGTTGCGCCTGTTGATCGCGCTCGCCGACCAGGGCTCGCTGCTGAAGGCCGCGCAACAGGTTGCACTCACGCAGCCGGGCGCGAGCAAGGCGCTGCAGGAGATCGAGACGACCTTCGGCACGCCGCTGTTCAATCGCACCAATCGTGGGCTCGAACCAACCGAGGTCGGCGATTGCGTGATCCGCTACGCCCGGCTGATTCACACCGATCTCGCGCATCTGCGCGAGGAAATCGTCGGCATCCTGCGCGGGCATGGCGGTCGCGTGAGCGTTGGCGTGATCATGGGCGCGGTGCCGCGGCTGACCGACGCGATCTCGACGCTCGTTGCGCGCCATCCGGAAATGTCCGTCGAGATCGTCGAGGACACCAGCGAAGCACTGCTGAGCGAGATCGACGCGGGTCGGCTCGACCTCGCGATCTGCCGCACGACCATCAGCCGCACGCCACAGCTCTACGACAGCGTGAAGCTGCAGGACGAGACGCTTGCCGTGGTCGCGAACGTGCGTCATCCGCTGAAGGCCGCGAAGAAGCTCGCGCTGCGCGACCTCGCCGAGTACCGATGGGTCGTGTATCGCGCGAACATGCCGATGCGTCTGCTGCTCGAACGCGAATTCCTCGAAGCCGACATCCGCTTTCCGCCGCATCTGCTCGAAACGACGTCGGCGTTCGCGACGCTCGCGCTGCTGCAAGGCAATCCGTCGTTCGTCGCGCTCGTGTCGATCGATGTCGCCGAGTTCTTCGCGCGGCACGACATGACACGCATCCTGCCGCTCCGGATCGGTTCGCGCAGCGAGCCTTACGAGCTCGTCACGCGCAAGGGCGCGCCGATCTCGCCCGGCGCGCGGCAACTGATCGACGAACTGCATGCCGACGGCGGCCGCGCGCCGGACGCAACGGTATAAGCCGGGCGGACACGCCAACGCCTTCGCGGCAGGCCGAAACCCGCGGCGAATCCGCAGCGGGAGCCGGACAACCCGGCTCCGTCACACACGATGCGAAGCGCTGCCATCAGACCGCCGCGAACCGCTTCGCCAGTTCCGCGAGGCCGTCTTCGTAGATCCCGCGGAACAGCTGCGCGGTATCGTCGTCGGTCGCGCCGTGCGGCGTGAACGTGCCCGACCACTCGACCTTCGACCCGTTCGGGCCGTTCGGGTCGTTCGCGCGCACGCGCAGCGTGGAGCGATAGTCAACATGAAATCCCGAGGGCGATGCGCGCCTCGGGATTTCCCTTCAGTCACAGGCCAGCTCGCTCGCGATAACGCGGCCGTACTTGCGAGTCCCTCTTCCGGAGGCAAGAAAACCACTCAATCGGCAGGAGGCAGGTTCGCGGAAAGGTCGGGAAAGCGAAGTTCACCTTCGTAGGTCTCGGCACCGGCCGCGAGTATCGCTTTCACGCGCGCCTGTATCGCTTCATTGGCGACGCAAAGATCGGCCTCGTGCGCCTCCACCAACAAGCCTTCGGAGAAAGAGACGTCTGACCCCATGTCCACGGACCTTTTCAGGTGGGCGATCGTGGTGGGCGGAAAGGTCGCGATGCGGCGTGCGAGTTTGTCCACGAACGGACCCAGTTCCTTGGCCGGCAGCGCGCGATTGATATAGCCGTAATGGTCGGCCAGTTCCGCCGAGAAATCCTCTCCGGCCAGCAGCACCTCGAGGGCGCGGGCGCGCCCCATCCGCCTCGGCAGGCGCTGCGTGTTGCCACCACCCGGAACAAGCCCGCAAACAACCTCCGGTTGGCCGAACACGGCTTCGCCGATCGCGGCGAAACACATGTCCGCGGCCAGCGCGATCTCGCAGCCACCGCCGCGAGCGATGCCTTCGACCTTGGCGATCACTGCCTTGGGCATGTTGCGCAGGCGCTCGCCGAGCATCTGTGTCAGGCGGAACGTGCGTGTGTTCGAAGTCGTTTTCGGCGCGGAGCCGACACGATGCAGGCCCGAGTGCGCAATGAAGAACTTCGGCACGGCGCTCTGCAGCACAACGACACGTACGTTCGCATCCTGTTCAAGTTGTCGGGTCAGCGAATCGAACTCCTCCGACAACACCTCGTCGAGCAGGTTGAGCGGCGGGTAGTTCAACGTCACCGTGGCGACCCCGCTGTCCTGGGCGACCCGGATATGCTTGTAATCGGCATAGTTCGCGCCGCCGCCCTGCGGTGGCGCGGACTTTCCGGGCGCAGCCACCCCATCCTCCGACGCGAGCAACACGCCTGGCGCAAATGTTGCGGCACCGATTGACTGGACGAACGAACGTCTCGAGAAGGTCGACATGGCAGGCTCCTTGGTTGGTTTCATCTCGCCTCGGCAAAGCCACGCTCGGCTCGCCATTCGCGGCGAAGTCGAGTATCGCGATTGCAATCCGCTGGCGCCGCGTCTTCCCCCTGTACTGCGGATGACAGCGACTACGCAAGCAATTTCGGCTGCGTCGAGAGGAATTCGTCAGCATTGAGAAGCAAACCTCGCTAACGCAATGATCCTCGGACCGTCGGGACATTTGCAAGGATCCTCCCCAAGTGGGGGGCATCCGGATCTACCTTGCGCTTCCGGCGCGCATCGTCTTGCGCATGCGCTGCAGCGACGCAGGTCACGCATACCCGACAATTTCACCATCCGGTCGACCATGCAGCAACGCGGCGATACGGCTTCTCGCGGCCGATTGCTGGCCGCATAACTGCCCGGGTCGTCCATCCTGCGCCCCCTCCCCAAACAGGGGGCTGCCATCGCACGGGGCTGTGGGTACTGTTGCTACCGACACCCTTCGACGCATGGCCTGACACGCGCTCTCATTCACGAGCATTCGCACCACTCAGGCCTATTGAAATGCGTACCGGCGCGCGCTCGCCGCATCGTCAGCGGACTGTAGCGGCAGCGCCCGCGCGCATGTGACGACACCTCGAAATGGCCTGAAAACCCGTCTATGAGCAAAGCCCAGTCACGCGGAGACAAGCCGCCGAAGCCGGCGTCCGGCCGGCGCGTATTCCTCAAACGCGTCGCCATCGTTCCTGCCGCCGTCGCGATGGGGGCGTGCCATCCCGGAGACGACGCATCGCCATCACCGACGGCAACGCAAAACGCCGACAGCGGCGTCCGGCTCGACAACTATCGTCCGGTGTTCTTCACGCTCGAAGAATGGCATTTCGTGCTCGCGGCAGTGGACCGCCTGATCCCGCACGACGATGAAGGGCCCGGCGCGCTGGACCTGAACGTACCCGTCTTCATCGACAGGCAACTGGAAACCGGTTACGGCTACGCGGCGCACTGGTACATGCAAGGTCCGTTTCGTGCCGCCTCACCGCTGTTCGGCTATCAGTCGCGGCTGACGCCGCGCGAGTTGTACCGGGCCGGCATCCAGGCAACGAACGCACGATGCATGCGCGACTTCGCAGGCAAGCGTTTTGCCGAACTCGCCGTCGCGGAACAGACCGACGTGCTCGCACGCCTGGAGTCAGGCGCGATGGCATTCGACGATATCTCCGCGACGGATTTCTTCGCGTTTCTGCTGGAGAACACCCGTGAAGGCTATCTGTCGGACCCGATCCACGGAGGCAACAAGGAGATGGGCAGCTGGAAGATGATCGGCTTTCCGGGAGCCAGGGCGGACTTCCTCGACTGGGTCGGGACCGGCAAGCGCTACCCGTACGGCCCGGTCAGCATCGAAGGTCAGCAGGGTTGAGATACATATGCCGCATATTACGAAGCCGGAAGTGGACGCCGTCCTCGTCGGGATGGGTTGGACAGGTGCGATCATGGGTATGGAGCTGGCCGAGGCCGGCCTGACCGTAGTTGGCCTGGAGCGCGGCGAAAACCGCGATACGAGCCCCGAGTTCGCGTACCCTGCCATCGCCGACGAGCTCGCTTACATTCAGCGGCGCAAGCTGATGCAGAATCTTGCGCGCGAGACGGTCACGATCCGGCATGCGCCGAACGAGGACGCATTGCCCTACCGGCAGCTCGGCGCGTTCCTGCTGGGTACCGGGGTGGGCGGCGCGGGCGTGCACTGGAACGGCACGACCTGGCGCGCCAATGCTGCCGACCTCAAGATCCGCTCGCACTACGTGCAGCGATATGGCGCCGGGTTCATTCCCGGCGACATGACGATCCAGGACTGGCCTTATACGCTGGACGAACTCGAACCGTACTTCGAGCGTATCGAGGCCGTGATGGGCACGTCGGGCAAGGCAGGCAATCTGCACGGCCAGATCGTCGACGGCGGCAATCCCTTCGAGGCCATGCGCCGGCGTGACTATCCGTGTCCGCCGCTCGCCGACAATTATCCGGCGACACTGTTCAGGCATGCGGCGAGCGAAGCCGGTTTCCATCCATTTCCGATTCCCGCGTCCAATGCGTCGATCGCCTATCAGAATCCATACGGGCTGCAGCTCGGCCCGTGCAACTTCTGCGGCTATTGCGAAGGCTTCGGCTGCTATATGTATGCGAAGGCATCGCCGCAAGCCTGCATCTTGCCCGCGTTACTGGCCAAACCCAATTTCGAGTTGCGCGACCGATCGCATGTGACGCGTGTGGCACTCGATTCGTCCGGCAAGCGCGCCATCGGCGTGACCTATCTCGATGCACAGGGCCAGGAAGTGTTTCAACCGGCGCGCATCGTCGTGCTTTGCGCATTCCAGATGCACAACGTGCGCTTGCTGCTGCTGTCCAGGATCGGAACGCCGTACGATCCGGTGACGGGAACGGGAACCGTCGGCAGAAACTTCGCCTACCAGAAGAACAGCGCGGTCTCGCTGTTCTTCGACAAAGACGTCCACATCGATCCATTCATCGGCGCCGGCTCCGGGGGCCAGGCATTCGACGACTTCAATGCGGATCACTTCGATCATTCCGCGGCGGGGTTCGTCGGCGGCGCCTATATCAGCGCGATGGTCACCGGCGGCCGCCCGATCGGTCAGACCCTGCTGCCGGAAGGCACCCCCAAATGGGGGGCTGCCTGGAAGAAAGCGCTCAAGGACAACTACCTGCATTCGTTTTCCATCGGTACGGCAGGCTCGGTCATGTCATACCGCACGAACTACCTGGATCTTGATCCGACCTATCGCGACGCATACGGCCTCCCTTTGCTGCGCATGACATTCGACTGGCACGACAACGAGATGCGCATGACGCGTTTCGTCACCGGCAAGGCCGAGCAAGTCGCGCGCGTGATGAAGCCGAAATCAATGTCGGTCCATGCCGGAAAGATCGGCGATCACTTCGACATGCGGCCGTACCAGACCACGCATACGACCGGCGGCGCGGTCTGCGGGGATCGCCCGGACACGAGCGTCGTCAACAAGTACCTGCAATCGTGGGACGTGCACAACGTATTCGTGACGGGCGCATGCGCGTTTCCGCAAAACTGGGCCTACAACCCGACCGGCATGGTCGGCGCGCAAGCGTATTTCGCGGCGCGCGCGATCCGCGAGCAATACCTGAAGAATCCTGGTCCACTGCTACCGGCATAGGAATTGCAATGGGTGAGCAACGCACGAAACCGGCCGCGATCTCATTCGGCCTGCTATTTGCCTGCGCCACGCTGGCCGCGTGGTTGCAACCGGCCGCCGCGAACGCGCAGGATGCCGACCAGATCGCGCGCGGCGCCTATCTGGCGCGCGTTGGTGATTGCGTGGCATGCCATACATCGCGCCGCGACCAGCCGTTCGCCGGCGGACTGCCGATGGAAACGCCGTTCGGCACGATCTATTCGACGAACATCACGCCAGATATCAAGCACGGGATCGGCAGCTACAGCTACGACGACTTCGCGGCCGCGCTGCGCAAAGGCGTCGCGAAGGACGGACACCTGCTCTACCCCGCCATGCCGTACCCGTCCTTCTCGAAGGTCAGCGACACCGATACCCGTGCCCTCTATGCGTACTTCATGCATGGCGTCCGCCCGATCGGCCAGCCGAATCCGCAGACGCGGCTCCACTTTCCGTTCAACCTGCGCGTGCTGCTCACGGGATGGAATCTTCTGTTTCGCCCCAGTGGCACGTATCGCGACGATCCCGCGCAAAGCGCGGCGTGGAATCGCGGCGCCTATCTCGTTCAAGGGCTCGCGCACTGCGGCGCATGTCATACGCCTCACGGCCCGATGGGCCAGGAGAAAGCGTTCGACGCGCGCGGAACGGACCTGTACCTGAGCGGTTACACGCTCGCGGGCTGGCACGCTCCCGAGCTGCGCCCCGGATACGGAAGCGGAAGCGGAAACGGCGCGGGCAAGCTCACACGTGACAGCATCGTTCAGCTTCTGCGAACCGGACGATCACACGGCAGCGCCACGTTCGGCGGCATGTCCGAAGTCGTGGAGAACAGCACGCAGTATTTCAGCGACGCCGACCTGGGCGCGGTTGCCGATTACCTCGGCAGCCTCGGCCCCGGTCGCGCACCGCAGACGTCGGCAGCCCTGCCCGTCAAGTCGGATGCGATCGCGGCGTTGCGCTCGGGCGTGACACCGACAGGCGGCGCGTTGCTGTACCTCAACAACTGCAATGCGTGCCATCGCTCGGACGGCAGCGGCGCGATGAAGGCGTTTCCCGCGCTGGCCGGCAATGCGGTGGTCGCGTCCGACGATCCGTCGTCGGTCATTCACGTGATTCTGACCGGCTCGCGGATGCCGTCGACCCGATCCGATCCGGCGCCGTTGGCCATGCCCGCATTCGGCTGGCGGCTATCGGACCTGCAGATCGCCGAACTCGCGACGTTCGTACGCGACAGCTGGGGCAATCGTGCCGGCAAGGTGAGCGCATCCGACGTCGCGAAAGTCCGGCGGCAGGTCGATCCGGCGCAATTGAAGCGGATCCGGGCTGCCATCGCAAACGAAGTGACTGACGACGGCGCGCCCGGTTCGACCGGCAAATGACATCGGGCCGCCGCCCGCATCACGCGGGACCCACCATCCCGCACACGATCGAAGGGCTGCGCGGCGCGGCCGCACGCCTTCCGGCTTGTTTGACTTGATTATCGGAAAACCATCATGCGATTCATCAGCTTCGTACGCGACGGCACCACCGGCCTCGCCATCCGGTCCGGCGACGGCCGTTATCTCGGACTGACGCGTATCGATCCCGACTATCCCGGCGATCTCGACGCCCTCGTCTCCGGCGGTCCTTCCGCGCTGGCGCAAGCGAGCCAACGCCTGCAGTTGGCCGGCCGGCCGCTCGACCTGGCCGACTGCACCCTGCTCCCGCCCGTGACGCGGCCGACGAAGATCATCTGCGTCGGGCTCAACTATGCCGAACACTCGCAAGAAGCGGGATACGAGGTTCCGTCGTATCCGACGCTGTTCGCGCGCTTTCGCAGCAGCCTGACCGCGCACGGTGCTGCGATACGCAAGCCGACAGAATCGGATCAGCTCGATTACGAAGGCGAGCTGGCGGTGATCATCGGCCGCGGCGGCCGACGCATCGGGCGAAGCGATGCGTTGAACCATGTGGCCGGCTATACGGTCTTCAACGACGCGACCCTGCGGGACTATCAGTTCAAGACGCCGCAATGGACGGTCGGAAAGAATTTCGACGAAACGGGCGCACTGGGCCCCGAACTGGTGACCGTCGACGAACTACCGGCGGGCGCGGCCGGCCTCAAGCTGCAGACCCGGCTCAACGGTGTCGTCGTGCAGGAAGCCAATACGAACGACATGATCTTCGACATCGCCACGCTGATCGCCACCATCAGCGAAGTCATGACGCTCGAGCCCGGCGACGTCATCGCGACCGGCACGCCGTCGGGCATCGGCATGGCGCGCAATCCGCCGCTCTGGATGCGCGCAGGCGACGTGTGCGAGGTCGAGATCGAAGGGATCGGCGTACTCAGGAATACCGTCGCGCAATCGTGATCCGGTCGTGCCGGCGCTGCGCGCGACGGCACGCGTTCAGGCAGGCTGCATGCCCAGCACATCGCTCGCGAGGATCATCGCGGCGGCATTGGTCGGTCTCGGCCGCTCCGCCGGACGAAACACCGCGTCTCCGGGGAAGATAGGCAAATGCGACAGCACGCAGATGCCGCGGCGGGAAGCGATGGCGCGCCGCCAGCGCTGCTCACCGAAATGCCGGACACCGGGCTCGACCCAACGCACCACCAGCACGCTTCCGTCGCATTCCAGCACCGTCACCTGGGCACCCGCGAACTCGCGGGCGGAACCCACGCGCGGCCCGTCGTCCAGTCGTGAAGTCGCATCAGGCATGTCCCACTCGCAAGCCGGCGCGATCGAACCCGGTGCCCGGTCGACCGCTCGTGTTCAATCGGTCACGCGATCCTGACCAGCATCTTGCAAAAAACCATAGCGCCAGCGATGCGGATCGTGCACGCCGCAAGGACGCGGCGGCACACCGTGCCGCACGCTGATCAGACTTCGCGCACGTGCTCGACTGAAGGCGGACCCACGAAGAAGGGTCCGGCCAGTTCGCGCCAACGCTGAAAATCGGCTGTCTGACGAAAGGCGTCGTGCCGCTCGACGCTTTCCCATTGCACCATCAGACGATAGCGCGACGGTTGCTCGATACCGCGATACAGATGCAAGCCATGGCAACCGGGCGCGCGTTCGATGAACGACCTCGCGTCGGCGACCGCACGTTCAAACCCCGGCTCGCCGTTTTCCTGTATGTCGATCTGGGCAATCTCAAAAATCATGACGGGTTTCTCCGCGCGACGCGAACAGTCGCGCAGTGCAATTGACACGCTGCCGGCATCGATCCCGTGCCGGACATTCCGGGTAGGCATGCACGCGCATGCGCGCTGCCCTGCTGCCGGTTCGCGTGGAAAGACGACTCGCTTCAAAAGCGAACCACGCAACGGCACCTGCTCGATACGAACCGGCCAGCCTGCGTCGCGTCGACCGGTTGCCACGATGCGCCAACGATAGCGCTGTCGAGCCGAGCGCTCTACCCCCACTACGGGGGGGTCAAAAAAACCCGCAAGACGTTCATGTTGGCAGCAACGCTACGACTCGCGGGCCGGCTTGTTTCGCCGCGTCGAGATCGCCCAGTCAGCATGCGGGCGATCGCGCCGGATACCGGCACCGTGCCTGGCGACCCGCTCTGGAGCATCCATGACCGCACAAATATCATCCGCGCTGGTGCCGTTTTTCTTTTCGATCGCGATGGGTTATTTCGCCGGGAAAACCCATGCCGGAAACATGCCGATCGTGTCGATCAACAAGATGCTGGTCGACTATGCGCTGCCGTTCGCGCTGTTCGTCTATACCGCGAAGATGCCGCGCGCGGAACTGATGAACCATCTGGTTCCCGTCGCCGTCATCGTGATCTTCATGCTCGTACCGTATTTCGCGTCGCTCGTCCTGTCGAAACATGTCTTTCATGTCGACCCGAGTCATGCCGCCGTGCGCGCCGTAACGGTTGGCATGCCGAACTTTGCGGCCGTCGGCCTGCCTCTTCTCGTCGCCGTGTACGGCGAGTCGAGTACATTGACGGTCGCGTTCGCCATCACCATCGCGTCAGTCGTGATGTCCCCGGCGTGCCTGATCCTGCTCGAGCGCGCCCGCAGCACCGAACACCCAAGTCGATCGAATGCGCCACCACTCGCCGGCGCGCTGCTCAATACCTTCCTGAAGCCGGTCGTTCTGGCACCGCTCGGCGGCATCGCCTTCTCCATTCTCGGATGGCACCTGCCGACGCTGATCGCCCAATCGCTGGGCATCATCGGCGGAACGACGGCCGGTCTCGCATTGTTTTCCACCGGCCTCATCCTTGCCGCCCTGCCGATCCGACTGAACGCGGAGGTATGTGTTGCGCTGTTGCTCGGCCACATCGTGCAGCCGCTGCTCGCATGGTTCTGCGTCCGGCTCTTCTCCGTGCCGCCGCCGATGGCCGGTCAGCTCGTGCTGCTTGCGGCCATACCGTGCGGTTCGTTCGGCATCCTGTTCGGGCTCGGCTACGACATCGACGATCCGACCGCGGGTGCGACGCTGGTCGCGTCGAGCATCCTGTCAGCGGTGACGCTGACGTTGACGATCGCGCTGCTCCATTTCGTCTAGAGGCAGAGACGCCACCTTGCGGCTGCCGGCAGCTCGTGTCGCGTGCGTGCCGGACAGGCTGACCGCGTGTCGGGCTCGTTCGCGCCGCTCACTGCTTGCCGCCTACGATCCGCTGCCATGCGGCGGCCTGTTCATCGCGCACGAGTTGTTCGGCGGCTTCGGGCTTGACGGTCCGATACGGCGGCGCCTCCGCCTCGATCACCGTGACGATGGCGTCGATCATTTCCGCGGGATCGTGCTGCCGGTTCAGTTCGCGCGTCGGCCAGTGGGCCACGACGCGTTCGCCGTGGTTCCACCATTGATCCATGCTTTCCATGCCGGTATCGTTGAAGCCCGTACGATAGGCGCCAGGATTGATCGTCACGACTTCGACGCCGTATGGCTTCAACTCTTCCTCCATCGCGGAGCAGATGCCTTCGACGGCATGCTTCGACGCGGCGTAGGCGCCGTCGAACGGCACCTTGACGAGTCCCGCGACCGACGACATCCAGACGATCCGGCCATGCCCGCGCACGACCATCCTGCGCGCGAACCCCTGCGCGACTTCGAGCGCCGCAAAGACATTCGTTTCGAACACCGAGCGAAACACGGATATCGGAATCTCCACAAGCGGGCCGGATTCCATGATGGCCGCGTTGTTCAGCAGGACATCGACGTCGTGGGTCAATGCATGCGCACGATCGATTTCGTTCGTCACATCGAACTTGATGACCTGCATGTCCACCCCGCGTGCCTTGGCCTCCTGCCGCAGCGCCCAGACCTGCGGCCAGATCTGGCCACCCGCGATCACGCGATGCCCGCGTTCGGCAAGCGCGAACGCAACACCTCGCCCGAATCCGGACCCCGCACCGGTTATCAGCACCGTTCTGGTCATGCCCCCTCCCGCTCGGTACACGATGATTGCGCCGACCGGACCGACTCGGACGGCGACCTTGCCAACTACCTTACGGCGTTTCGCGCAGCCAACGCGCCCCCCCGAATGGGGAGGCGGGCCGCATCGCCGACGCGGTTCGGAAGCGATCGCACGCCGTCATTTGCCGGAACGCCCGATTTCGGCGCGCGCCTTACGACACGGCCATTGCGGCGAGCGGATGCTCTGTTCGCCGTTGCCGTGCGTCCCTCGTCAACCGCAAACGGGACAGATCGTGGAGCGCGAAATCGCGCCACATGCTCACTAGACGACTGGTCTACTCGATCGTATGATCCGCATCACGGTTCGACCGGGTGATCGGCCCTCGCATTCATGCGATGCATGGCACAACCCGGCGCACCCCCGCAGGTCAAGCCCTGCGACGTAGCCCCGCAAGCGCACAAACACTAGACGACTGGTCTACTTTCGCTTGCAACGTGCTCCGGCATGTTGCAAGCGCATCGCGACCGTCACACGAAAAACCCGTCGCCAACCGGCCCGATCCGGGCGGCGCAACCGTCACACAGAGGTCACCCATGCCGCAATCCCAATCCGTCAATCGACGGATCGTCCTGGCCAGCCGCCCCGTCGGCGCGCCGGCAGCGCACAACTTCCGACTTGAAACCACGGCAGTGCCGACGCCCGCCGAAGGCGAAGTCCTGCTGCAGACGCTGTACCTGTCGCTCGATCCCTACATGCGGTGGCGCATGAGCGACGCGCCGTCCTACGCACCGCCGGTTGCGCTCGGCGATGCGATGGTGGGCGGCACCGTCAGCCGCGTCGTCGCCTCGAAGCATCCCGCCTTTGCAGTCGGCGACCTGGTGCTTGGCGACAGCGGCTGGCAGGACTACGCGCTCTCCGACGGCGTGGATCTCATGCCGCTCGGCACGGATCTCGACCACCCGTCCCATGCGCTTGGCGTGCTTGGCATGCCGGGCTTCACCGCCTACACGGGCCTGCTGCGAATCGGGCAACCGAAGCCGGGCGAAACGGTCGTCGTCGCGGCGGCGAGCGGTGCGGTAGGTGCCGTCGTCGGCCAGATCGCAAAACTGAAAGGCTGCCGCGTCGTCGGCATTGCAGGAGACGCGGAGAAATGCCGGTACGTCACCGAGACGCTCGGCTTCGACGTATGCCTCGATCGGCGTGCGCCCGATCTTGCACGGCAGCTCGCGCAAGCCTGCCCCGACGGCATCGACGTCTACTTCGAGAATGTCGGCGGTGCGATTTTCGACGCCGTGCTGCCGCTCCTCAACGTCGGCGCGCGCGTGCCGCTCTGCGGCCTGATCTCGCAATACAACGATAGCGAACCGGCGCCCGGCCCTGACCGGCTGCCGCTCCTGACCGACACGCTCCTGAAGAAACGGATCCGCATGGAGGGCTTCATCATCCTCGATCACTATGCGACCGGCTATCAGGCGTTCCTGGCCGAAATGGGCGGATGGGTCAAGGCCGGCGAGATCACGCCACGCGAGGACGTCACCGACGGCCTGGAAAACGCGCCGGACGCGCTCATCGGTCTGCTCGCGGGAAGGAACTTCGGCAAGGTAGTCGTGCGCGTCGCCGAAACCGCTGCGTAAAGCGGATTCGCACATCCATCATCCATCTTCATCCATAGTCATCATGAAACTTCTGTTCGTCCTGACATCCCACGACACCCTCGGTTCGACCGGCGAGAAAACCGGCTTCTGGCTCGAGGAATTCGCTGCGCCCTACTTCACGCTGAAAGACGCGGGCGCCGACATCACGCTCGCGTCGCCGGCCGGCGGCCAGCCGCCGCTCGATCCGAAAAGCGCGGATCCCGCGCTCCAGACCGACGCCACGCGCCGCTTCGAAGCGGATCCGGACGCGCGGGCCGCGCTCGCGGCCACGCAAAAGCTGTCCGAGGTTGCCGTCGACGCGTTCGACGCAGTGTTCTATCCGGGCGGCCACGGCCCGCTCTGGGATCTCGCCGAAGACGCACGGTCGATCTCGCTGATCGAGCAGGCCATCGCACTGGGCAAGCCGGTCGCGGCCGTCTGCCATGCACCGGCTGTGCTGCGCCATGCCAAGGGGCCGGACGGCGAGCCGCTCGTCGCCGGCAAGGCCGTCACCGGCTTCTCGAATTCGGAAGAGGATGCCGTCGGATTGACGAACGTCGTGCCGTTTCTCGTCGAGGACGAGCTCAAGTCGAAGGGCGGCCGCTATTCGAAGACCGATGACTGGCAACCGTACGTGGTTGTCGACGGCTTGTTGATCACCGGCCAGAATCCGGCGTCGTCCGAACCGGCCGCCCAGGCGCTGTTGAACATGCTGACGCGCGCCTGACCACGGAGCGAGCTCCGCACCGGCGGCGGACGCCCTGTTCACCGCCGGTCTCGCGCAAGAACGAAACGCGCGGGAGCGCGATCGTCAGCCCACCGAGGGTCGTCGCGCGATGACATCGATCCTGATCCGGAAAAAGCGTTTAACACCACACGCAATACTCGGGCGCGCCTGCGGAAAATACAATCACGTTCGTCCTGTCGCCGCACGCCTGCATCACGCGCTACACACATCATGTCTTCGCCGCTCTTCAAATTCACGTCATATATTTCGGATACCAAATCAGGTGCCGCCGTCGCCGATACCGCCCGAAACTGGGCCAGCACGAGCGGCGTCACCTGGCTGTACGTCTTCAAGACCATTCTCGCCGCACTTCTGGCGCTCGGCGTGGCGATGAAGCTCGAACTCCCGATGCCGCGAACGGCTATGACAACGGTCTTCGTGCTGATGCAGCCGCAAAGCGGCATGGTGCTCGCAAAAAGCCTGTACCGGATCTGCGGCACGATCGTGGGCCTGCTCGCCATGCTGGTGTTGATCAGTCTGTTCGGGCAGGCTCCGGAACTCTTCCTCGGCGCAACCGCACTCTGGATCGGCATTTGCACGGCAGGTGCCGCGCGAAACCGCAACTTCCGGACCTATGGCTTCGTGCTCGCCGGCTACACTGCCGCGCTCATCGGCATCCCGTCATGGCAGCATCCGGACGCGGCCTTTCTTTCGGCGATGACGCGTGTGACGGAGGTGACGATCGGCATCCTGAGTTCGGGCGCGGTCAGCGCGCTCGTCTTTCCGCAGCATGTCAGCGAACAGATCAGCCGCGTCAACCGAACGCGGTTCATCGAGTTTGCGGACGACGTGCTGTCGATTCTGTCCGGCCAAACCGACCGAGCATTTCTTGAGGCGTTAAACGTGCGCGTCGTCGACGAGACCGTCAGCTCGGAAGCCGCACGCAGCGCCGCGGTTTTCGAAAGCCCCGACACACGCTTGCGAAACGGCCGCCTGACTCGTCTCAATGCGGAGCGCATGGCGGCGTCGACGCGCCTGCACGCATTGAGTCAGCTGATCGCCCGGCTGCGTGTCGCGCGAGCCGATGTCGTGCTGACAGAGATCGAGGCACTGATGGCAAGTATCGCGGCACCGCTTCGACTCGAACGCCACGATGCGGCGCACGCCGACGATATCGACGCACTCGCCACGTCGCTGGCCGCCACCCTGGAGCGCTGCCGCACGTCGCTGCCCGGCCGCGCGCAGCTGGCGCGAAACCGGCTCGGCAGCGGCGCGACCGCGCTCGACTTCGACACGGCGGTCGACCTGCTCGACCGGTTCCTGGACAGCTATATCGCCTATGCGAGCACTTATCTGTCGCTGAGCGCCGCCGCGCACGATCGCGAGCAGTGGGTGGCGCCATACGAACCGCGAACCAATC
Source organism: Burkholderia ambifaria (assembly GCF_001443045.1). Taxonomy (GTDB): domain Bacteria; phylum Pseudomonadota; class Gammaproteobacteria; order Burkholderiales; family Burkholderiaceae; genus Burkholderia; species Burkholderia ambifaria_A. The sequence goes on from NZ_LKPJ01000001.1 coordinate 343,605, forward strand.
CGGTCATCGCGGCCGTCGCCGGCATCCGCTCGATGCTGCTGACACTCGTGCTGAGCGCGTTCTGGATCGCAACCGCATGGCCGTCGGGCGCCTTGCTCGTGCTGAACGGCGGCGCAATCTGCGCACTGGTCGCGTCCTCTGCGCGCCCGTCTCGCACGGCGTTCCAGATGGCGATCGGCACGGCGCTCGCATCCGCCCTCGGCTTGATCGTCATGTTCGTCATCTACCCGGTCATCGACGGCTTCCCGCTGCTCTGCGTGGTACTGGCTCCACCGCTCGCATTGGGATGCTGGATGACGACGCGCCCGTCGCTGGCCGGGTACGGCATCGGATACTGCATCTATTTCTGTTTTCTGACAGGCCCCGACAATGTCGTCGCCTACGATCCGACATCCTTCATGAACGACGCAATCGCGCTGGTCCTGTCCATGCTGACGGCGTCGGTCGCGTTCGAACTGTTCCTGCCGCCGACGATGCTCGGGTTGCGCAAGCACCTGCTGACCGACCTGCGCAGGCAGGTCGTGTTCGCCTGCACCGACTCCGCCGCGACGCTGCGCGCGCGATTCGAAAGCCGCACGCGCGACCTCATGTATCAGGTTCGGTCGATATCGCGTGACGACCCGGTGGCGAACGGCGAGTCCGTCGAATGGTTCCTGTCCGTCCTCGAGATCGGCTCGGCCGTCGTGGACCTGCGCAGCGCAATGACCAGCGAGGCGGCACGGATCGCACCGGACGCCGCACCGGCGTGGCTCGACGATTGCGCGTTCGCCTGCCGCGCGATTCAGCGTCTGTTCGAGACGCCGACACCGAAGGCCAGCGCCGCTGCCACGCATGCGGTACAGATTGCCATCGCCACACTGCAACGGACGATGCAGACCGCCGATGCGTCTCGCCCGGCGACACCCTACCTTCAAACGGCGCTCGGTAGTCTGCATTTCGTTCACAGCGCGCTCGCGGCACCCGACTCGCCGCTACCCGCGCCGGCGCCCAATGACGACGCGTCGGCACCAGGCCGCACACACTGACTGGTTCACCCAGCGCGCGTCGAGGAGGGCTGCTCGTTCAGGTCAATGCTCGACCGCCCGTTCCGCACCGAGTCCGGTCTGGGCGCGTACGAACTGCGCGTCGAACGCACGCCGTTCCGCGCTGGCCTTCGAACTGCGATCGAGTGTCGACATCACGTAGCTCGCCAGGAACGCCAGCGGCATCGTAAACAACGCCGGATGATCGTACGGGAACACGGCAGCCGGATGCCCGAGCACCGACTTCCATACCGCCGGCGACAGAATGACCAGCGAGACCGACGAGACGAGTCCGACGATGCCACCGCAGACGGCGCCGCGACTCGTCAATCCCTTCCAGTACATCGAAAGCACGAGCGGCGGGAAGTTTGCCGACGCGGCAACGTTGAACGCCAGTGCGACGAGAAAGGCGAGATTCTGCCCCTTGAACAGGAGGCCAAGCACGACGGCCACGGCACCGATCGCCAGCGTCGTCCACCGCGTGACGCGAATCTCCGATGCCCCGCTGGCTCGCCCCTTGCACAGCACGCTCGCATAGAGGTCGTGCGATACGGCCGACGCTCCCGCTAGCACCAGGCCCGACACCACGGCCAGGATGGTGGCGAACGTCACCGCCGCGAGGAAGCCGAGGAACAGGCTGCCGCCCGTCGCGTTGGCGAGATGCATCGCCACCATATTGTTCCCGCCGCGCAGCACGCCGCCCACGCGTCCACCCTCGAAGAACTGCGGGTCGGTGCCGACGATCACGACGCTCGCGAGGCCGATGACGAACATCGCAATGAACATGAAGCCGATGCACGTGCTTGCAACGAATACGCTCTTTCTGGCTTCCCGTGCATTCGGAACGGTAAAGAAGCGCATCAGGACGTGCGGCAGCCCGGAGAGCCCGAACACCGTCGCCAGCGACATCGAGATGGCCGAAACGGGATCCGAGAACAGACGGCCCGGTTCCATCAGCGATTTCCCTGCCTTGTGCACCGAGATCGCAGACTGCGCAAGCCGTTCAAAACTGAAGCCGAAGTGACCGAGCGCCAATAGCGCCAGCAACGTGCCGCCGAACATCAGCAGGACGGCCTTGATGATCTGGACCCACGTCGTCGCGATCATCCCGCCGAAAGTCACGTAGACGATCATGAGGCACCCGACGCCGACGACCGCATAGTTGTAGTCGATGCCGAACAGCAGCTGAACGAGTTCTCCCGCGCCGACCATCTGGACGATGAGATAGAAGAACACGACCGTCAACGAACTGACCACGCCCATCCAGCGCGTGCTGACCGGATCGAGCCGGTAGGCGATGATGTCGACGAACGTGAACCTGCCGAGATTGCGCAGGCGCTCGGCCATGAGGAACAGCATCACCGGCCATCCCACGAAGAAGCCGACGACATAGAGCAGGCCATCGTAGCCTTTCGCGTAGACGAGGCTCACGACGCCGAGCAGCGTCGCGGCGGACATGTAGTCGCCGGCGACCGCAAGGCCGTTCTGAAGCCCGCTGATTCCGCCGCCGGCGGTGAGGAAGTCGTTCACCGTCCTGGTGCGGCGCGCCGCCCAGTACGTGATGCCCAGCGTCATGCAGACGAACACCATGAACATTGCGATGGCGGCAAGATTGAGCGGCTGCCGCTGCCCCGCCTCCACGACCGGGCCGGCCCAGGCAAGGCCGCCCGGCGTGGCGGCAAGCGCGAGTACCGCGGTCGAAACGCGTACGATCGATTTCATTGCCCCACCTCGCCAAGCAATTCGTTGGTCAGCCTTTCGAACCGATCATTCGCGACCCGGACATAGAGCCACGTGAGCCCCCATCCCGCGACGATCACGGCAATCGCGAATATCACGCCGACCGTCGTGACACTTCCCGCCCACGCGGCGCTGCGCAACAGATCAGGCCGCAACGCGACCAGCGCGATCAGCCCGAAATACGCACCCAGCACGATGATCATCGACACCCGGCCCAGGCGTGTGCGTTCGTCGACCAGCTCACGAAACTTCACGTGCTCCCGGATGCGCGAAACTGCGCTTTCATTCAACGTCATATGTCTCCTCCGTCACCAATCTGGAAAATCGGTATCACCTTCCGAATCCGTCACCTCACCAATAGATTCGGCATCCATAAAATTTCATCCGCTCCCTTACCGGGTCGACATGCCCCGCGTGAGCACCGAGACGACCGAGCTTATTTCCGCCATTGGCGAATAGCAGCCCCCTCAGGTGGGGGGCAGCAGCGCATTCACGTGTTCTCCGGGGAAACACCGACTGCTCCCGGTGACGCCCAGAGCTCGGGGCTGGCGCGCGCATGCGCTTTCGGAACCGGCATCGCGATGCGCCCTGCCCCCCGTCCGGGGGGTGGCAAAAACGCGTCGTCACGCGGTATTTCTGGCGAATCGACGCTGCCACCGCGCCCTCCCTTCATTCCCGATGTCATGAACATTTTCCGGACCGACCTGAATCTGCTCGTGGTGCTCGAGCGCATCTACGCGCAGCAGAGCATCACGCGCGCGGCGCAGCAGCTCAATCTCAGTCAATCGGCAGTCAGTCATGCGCTGAACCGGTTGCGCGAACTGCTCGGCGACCCGCTGTTCGAGCGTCACGGCAATGCAATGATGCCCACCCCATTTACGAGAGCAATCATTGCGCGCGTGCGCAATGCCCTGCATACGCTCGAATGCACGCTGCACGAAGCCAGCCGGTTCGATGTCGAATCGACGGTCAGACGCTTCACGATCGGCATTCTCAATGCACAGGAACCGGTGGTATTGCCGCCCATCGCGCATTACGTCGCCAAGCACGCGCCGTCGATCGACATCGCCGCGGTGCAACACGATCGTCGCGCGATAGAAGCGGACCTGCTCACCGGCTCGCTCGATGCAGTGATCGACGTTCTTCTTCCTCACCCGCAATCCATTCGCAGTACAAAACTCTCTACCGACCGGTACATCGTTCTGTGCCGTCGCGATCACCCGCGCGTCGGTCAACGCCTCGACCTCGACGCCTACCTCGCCGAAGAGCACGTGCTCGTGACGAGCCGGCAACGCGGCGGCGGCGTCGAAGATGCCGCACTCGTCAAGCTCGGCGCCGAACGCCGCATCCGCCTGCGATGCGTCCGCTACTTCGCCGCATGCCGCGTCGTCGACCAGACCGACCTGCTGCTGACCATGCCGGAGCGGTACGCACGGCTGCTCAACGAGATGTGCGGCACCCGGATGCTCGAATGCCCATTCGATGCATCGATCGATACCTATCTCTACTGGCACGCGAATTCCGATGCCGATCCCGCGAATAGTTGGCTGCGTCGGCAACTGGGCGAAGTATTCGAGTCCGTTCGCGCGGACACGGCGAACCACCCGTAATGCGGTGCCTCGCCTGCCGCGTCGGCCGACGCCGCTCGCTTACCCGCGCAGCTCGCGCCTCAGGATCTTCCCCGTCATGGTCTTCGGCAATTCGTCGATGATCTCGACGATGCGCGGATACTTGTACGCCGCCATCCGTTGCTTGCAATAAGCGATCAGCGCGTCGGGCGAGATTTCGGCATGCGGTTTCAGGCTCACGACGGCCTTGACCGTTTCTCCCCGGTAACTGTCCGCTACGCCGACGACCGCTGCCTCGCGTACCGCCGGATGCGAATACAGGACGTCCTCGACCTCACGCGGCCAAACCTTGTAGCCGCCCGCGTTGATCATGTCCTTCTTGCGATCGACGAGATAGAACCAGCCTTGCTCGTCCATGAAGCCGACGTCGCCGGTGCGGAAGTAGCCGTCGACGATCGCCTTCGCACTCTCGTCCGGCTTGTTCCAGTAGCCCGGCACGACCATCGGTCCACGTGAAATGATCTCGCCGATCTCACCCGGCGACAGTGGCAAGCCGGCTTCATCGCCGATGTACGACTCCACGTTGAATACCGGCACGCCGACAGCGAGCGTGCCGGTTGACGGATCGACCGGTGCGTCACGATCGAGCGGCACGCAGTGCGTCGGCGAGCTCGTCTCGGTCAAGCCGTAGCCGTTGTAAATGTAGTGGCCGAAGCGCTCGCGGAACGCATCGATGACGCTCGGCGGAATCGGGGCACCGCCGGAGTAGATGCGTCGCATCGACACCAGATGCTCGCGGGTCGCATGCGGATGGTTCATCAGCGCGATGAACGCCGTGATCGAGCCGATCGTGAATTCCGCGCGATGCTCGCGAATCGCATCGAGGACGACGCCCGGCTCGAAACGGCACGCAAGGATCAGCGGCGCCGCGCAGATCAATGCCGCGCCGATATGTCCAACCAGCCCCGTAATGTGAAACAACGGCGCGACGCCCAGGATCGGACCGCCTTCCCGCAGCTCGATCCAGTCACGGTACACCTGCGCGTTGAATGCAATGTTGCCGTGCGTGTTCATCGCCCCCTTCGGCACGCCGGTGGTGCCTGACGTGTATACGAGCATCGCGACATCCGTCGGCGCGAGCGTGACAGGTGGGGGCCGGTGGCCGCGATAAGCGGCAATCGTCGTCGACAGGTCCTCCACGCCTTCCGCCGGCTGCCGTCGCGTACCGGCAAAGAGCCGTGCATCGTTTCGGCTCTGGTACTCGAGTTCGCATGTGGTCATCACGGCCGGCTGCACCGCCGGCTCACCCTGCGCGGCGGCCTGGGCCTCCTCCGCGAGGAACGGGCGTACCACGTCCGCATAGAGCGACTCGTGGCAGATCAGCATTCGCGCGCCCGAATCGGCGAGCAATACACGCAGCTCGCGTGAGCGGTTCATCGGATTGATCGACACCGCGATCATCCCGAGCTTCCACGCGGCGACCAGCGCGATCACGAACTGCGGCACGTTCTGCAGATAAAGCGCAACGCGATCGCCGGCTACGCAGCCGCGCTCGCGCCACGCGCTGGCAAGGGCGTCCGATTGCGCATCGAGCTCGGCATAGGTCAGCACGCCGTCGAAATACAATATCGCGGCACGCTCCGGTGCGCGCGCGACGGCTGCCCGGAACATGCCGAGCACATCGGTAAATACCGGCGAGATCATCGCCGGATGGCCGGCCGCATAGTTCGCGAGCCAGGGCTTCTTGTCATGGGGCGTCATGGGAACTCCAGGATTGGGCGCGCGGCATCACGTGCGCGCGTCACCGAAATTGCACTGTGCGCCCGGCGCGTGCAAGCGTCGGGCATGGTCGGACCGGAGTTGGAAACGGCCTTACTTGATGACCACCGGGTTGACCGGCGCGCCGCTACCGCTGACGACCTTGAGCGGTGCCGCGGTATAGAGGAACGACCATTGCCCGTCGTCCGCGCAGTCGGCAGCAAGCGGATCGAGCTGCGCGATCTCGGTCAGCGTGACACCGAGGTTGCGCATCAACGCGTTGTGCAGCGGCAGCGCCACACCCGATTCCGGATCGATGGTCACTTCGTTCGCGATCGTATCCGTGACGAGATTCGGGATCTCCATCCGCTGGAACCACTCGACGAGTTCCGGGCTGTAGGTCAGGCCCGGCTCGATGAAATTCTTGTAGAACTCGCTCTTGTCACGCTCGTAGAACGAGCCGATCCAGCCGGTGCGGATCACGAGGACGTCACGCTTTTCGATCGTCACGCGCTGCGCTTCGGCAGCCTCGAGCAGATCGCGATGCGTGAAGGTCTCGCCCGGATCGAGCACGGCCTTGCCGCGATGCCGGGCAATGTCGATCAGCACGCCGCGCCCGACGACGCCGCGCTCCGCGATCGGCAATACGCTGGCCTTCGCGAGGCCGCCGATGGTCGATTTCGCATCGTAGCCATTCCAGATCTGGTCGCCGTACCAAACGTGTCCGAGGGCGTCGTACTGCGTGGAACCCTGCAGATACATGATCATCATGTCGTCCGCATACTCGAGGAGCCCGGGGAACAGCGGCCCCTTGCCGCACATGTAGTGCCCCTTGTCCATCACATTCATGCGGCATGCCTGGGAGCGACCCGGCCAGACAGGATCGCCCTTCGGATTTCCCATCTGGATCTGCAGCGTGAAGGTCTTGCCGGAGCGCACGGCCGCGACGCCGCGCAGCACCTCCGTCTCGGTCAGGTAGTTGAGCGAACCGACTTCATCGTCCGGCCCCCACTTGCCCCAGTTCTTCGGTGCATCACGCAACAGTTCAGCCATCTCCGGAACGTTCTTCGACTCCATGCCTTGTCTCCTTTTCAAGTCCACCGATCCAATCTCCCCCGTCGAGTGCATGCGCGGAAAACGTCCGCCCATATCGCCGGGGTTGTCGATTTTTAATGGTTGAGAGCGTAGGCGGGCAGAAATTTCGAGGCAAATGAATTATTTTCATTCACCCCAATCAATCTCGCACATATCTAGTACTACTACCGTATTTCAATATAGCCAAAACGTGATCTAACATGCGATCGCAATGAAACGGAAATCCCGCAGTGGAATTTTCCCGATTCATTTTTTTAATCTCAAAAGAACACCAATCATTAAAAATCACAATTACCCTGGAGATAATCAACGATGTCATTTCGTTCCCGAATTCGTTCGATCGCACTGGCGGCAGTCATCATGGGAGGCGCGGTACCGCAGGTACATGCGCAGAGCAATGTGACGCTCTACGGCATCGTCGACAGCGGCTTCCTGTACACGAGCAAGACAGCCGATCCAGCGAGCGGGCAAAACGCCGGCCGTCAGTTTTCGCTGATCAGCGGCGGGATGACGCCGTCGCTGTTCGGCCTGAAAGGCAGCGAGGATCTCGGCGGCGGCATGAAGGCGATCTTCACGCTGGAGAGCGGCATCGATATCTCGAAAGGCGGTTTCACCGATTCAAACGGAAACTTCTTCGGCCGCCATGCATGGATCGGCATCGAGAGCGGTGTGGGTACGATCAAGGCCGGCCTGCAGTTTTCCCCGTTCGTGCTCTCGCTGATCTCGACCGACCCGCGCTCCGTCTCGTTTTTCGGCAGTCAGGTGCCGATCTACGTGGGCAACGTACTCGTCACCGGCATCTTCAACGCGAATGCCATTTCATATGCGAGCCCGACGATCGCAGGCTTTCAGGGCAACGCGATGCTCGCGTTCGGCGGTGTCGCCGGCGATTTCCAGGCGGGCCGTCAGTATTCGGCCAGCCTGAACTACACGTACGGCCCGATGCTCGTCAGCGCGGCGATGTATAGCGGCAACGCCGGCGGCACCGCCGCGACGACGCCCGTGCCGAGCACGGTCGCGTTCTCGGGCCGCACGATCGGTGCACGTTATGAATTCAACGACCTGACCGTAAACGCGGTATTCGTCAATTACAAGGTCGCGGGTTCGTTCGACAGCCGCGTCTACGGAGGAGGCCTGAGCTACCGATTCACGCCGACGATCCACGCGGACGCGGGCGTCTGGTATACGAGCGACGGGAACGATACCGGCAACCATTCCATTCTGGCCGCAACGGGCTTGACCTACAGCCTGTCGAAGGCGACGCTGATTTATGGCCAACTCGGGTTCGTCAACAACCATGGCAGGATGAACACTGGCCTGTCCACCAATGGCGCGCTTTACGGTGTCTCGGGATCAACGTTCGGCACCGTGGTCGGGATTCGTCATCTCTTCTAGGTCTCGTGCGCAACGAGCACCGAGCCGGGCGAGCCGTCAGCACCAGCAGGCCGGCCTGGTCGATCTCGATGCGCGAGCGCGCGATCCGTTCGCCGATCGAGCCGCGCCGATTCAGCGGCTCGCCGAACGTTCCGCGCTCATTTGTCGAATGCCCGGTCATTCATTCTGCGAATTCCTCCGGACGCTGACGTCCGGAGGGCCTGGTATCGCTCAGCCGCGCCCAATCCCGCGCATCACTGTCCGCCCTCCATTCGCAACTCGAGCTTGCTTGTCACCGACGTGACGCCTGGCACCTTGCGAGCCGCCTCCACTGCAGCCTTATCCTGTGCCTCGTCCGTTATCATCCCGGCCAGCGTCACTTCACCAGTCTTTGCCTTCGCAAACACAGTGACCTGCGCATTGCCGATGCCAGGCGCCTTGACGATCGCCTGGCGGACCTTCTTCGCAAACGCGCGATTTTCCACGCGTTCGGCCTTCTTTGCCGAGCGCGGCGACGTGGTCGCGCTCTTGGCCGTTTGCGCGTCGGGGGCACTGGATTGCGCGTAACACGTGACGGACGTCAACGCGACGATACCGGCAACAACGATCATAAAACGTGACTTCATCATCCTCTCCTCAACAAAAACAAACGGACAACTACGGATTGGCAGATGCCCGAATCGGGCACCCGGTATTGCGCTTGCATGCCTCCCGCAACGGCCGATTGCCGTGTGGTACGGCCTTATGCAGTAATCGAATTCAATGCACTTTCGTCGGCTTCCAGCGCCGGCGAAAGCGTCACGCGCAGATGGTCGAGAAATGTCCGTATCTTCGCGTCCATGAACTGCCTGGATATGTACATCGCATAAATGTCCAGCATCGTTAGGCGGTAGTCCGGCAACACCCTTACCAGCCTCCCGGTTCGCAAATCGTCAATAACCGAATAGGTGGCCAGCGACCCGATGCCCATTCCAGCACGCAATGCAATTGCCAGCGCCTCCGGTGCATTCGCCTGAAACAACGCGGAGAGAACAGAATGTGATGCCACTTCACCGCTCGCGCCATGAAGCAACCATTCGTCGCTCGACTCGGCTGGCGTATCGAGACGCAGACACGTATGGTCGGCAAGATCTGCCGGCTTCGATGGCGTGCCATGTCGATCGAGATACGCTTTCGACGCGACCAGGACGCTGTAGCAGCGTCCGTAGGTGTGTGCGATGTACCCCGAATCCGGAAGACTCGATGCCGTGACCACCGAAATGTCGTAGCCGTCTTCCACCAGATTCGGCATCCGCTGCGAGTACGTGATGTCGACGGCGACCTCGGGGAAAGCCGCCTGATAAGCAACCACCGCCTCGGTAACATGGCTCTGCCCCAACCCGGGCATGGTATGTACACGCAATCGACCGTACGGTCGAATCAGCGCGTTTCTGGCCTCGGCATTCGCCTGATCGACATCGCCAAGAATGGATAACAGGCGTTCGAAATAGCGCCGCCCGCTGTCGGTCAGCGAAATTCTCCGAGTCGTTCGATTCAACAAGCGAGTCTGAGCATATTCTTCGAGGCCAGCTACTGCTCGCGATACCTGCGCAATCGCCACGTCCGTCTGTTTCGCCACTGCGGTAAAGCTGCCGGCCTGAACGACACGCACGAATGTCCGCATGTTTTCGAGCATATCCATTTTTGTCCACCGCCCTTCACTGTCTACGCACGGAACGGGCAATCCGAAAGCCTGCTTCTGCACACTGTAGAAGTGACGCCCGACATAACCGTCTGGAGTTTTCGACCTGGATGGACGACGCGAGCGCAGTGGACGGAACATCCCATTTCACCCGCCGCCACGCTCAACTCGATAGCGAGAATTCTCGAACATTCGCCACCAAACGATCACCCCCCGCACGGGGGGTTACTCCATCGATCGTTCGTGTGCGAAGCTAAATGAATTCAACAAACGAGCGGTAACGCCCGGTTGTTCACTGCCCGTGCGTACGAAGCACGATCTTGCCGATATGGCGGCCGGAATCCATCAATTCATGTGCCGCGCGCGCATCGCGCAGATCGAACAGCCGATAGACCTGCGGCTTGACGACACCCTGCCGGATCAACGGCCACACGGCCTCTTCCAGCTCGTGAATGATCTGTGCCTTCTCCGCGTAGGTACGCGAGCGCAGGGTCGAGCCGATATGCGTCAAACGTTTCGTCAACATCGGGAACAGGTCGAGTTCCCTGGCCGGCCCATTGATCACGCCGATCTGGACAATGCGACCGTTCATCGCTGCCGCCGCGTAATTGCGTGCGACGTAGTCGCCGGCGATGATGTCGACGATCACGTCGACACCCTTGCCATCCGTGAAGCGCCGAACTTCGTCGACGAAATCCTCGTTCCGGTAGTCGATCGCAAGATCCGCGCCGAGGCGCAAGCTCGCGTCGCGCTGTGGATCCGAGCCAATCGTCGTGATGATCTTCGACGCGCCGAACGCCTTCGCCAGCATCGTCGCCGTCGTGCCGATACCCGATGCCCCACCGTGAATCAGCACACTGTCGCCGGCTGCAAAACGGCCACGCTGAAACAGATTCAACCAGACAGTCATAAAGGTTTCCGGCATCGCCGCCGCCTCCGTCATGTCGAGACCGTCCGGGATCGCAAGTGTATTGCTCTCGTTCGCGACCGCGTATTCCGCGTATCCGCCGCCCGGAATCAGCGCGCAGACACGATCTCCGATCGCGAACCGCGTGACGTCACGCCCGATCGCGACGACTTCCCCTGCGACCTCGAGGCCGGGAATGTCGGACGCGCCGGGCGGCGGATCGTACAGCCCCTTGCGCTGGAAAACGTCAGGACCGTTCACGCCCGCAGCATGAACCTGAATCAGTACTTCGTCGTGACCTGGCGACGGCACCGGGCGCTTGGCAGGCACAAGCACTTCTGGGCCGCCAGGATGTACGATTTCAATCGCGGTCATTTCAACTGGAAGGTTTTGTTTGTCACCCATCACGATATGATCCTCAACGTTCTTCGATGCTCGGCCGATTCGCGGGCCATCCCCAATCGCGGCGTCGCAACCGATGTAAGTGAGAAAAGTTTATGGCCAATGCCCGTTGAGGGCACGCAGCGAATTACCTGTCGAGGAATGCAAAAATGCATCAGTCTGGACAAGCGATGAACTGGGACGACGCGCGCGTATTCCTCGCAATCCATCGCGAGCGCACGCTGCGTCGAGCGGCGGAGACGCTCGGGGTCGATCAGGCGACCGTCGGACGGAGGCTTGCAACGCTCGAGCACATGCTCGGCGCGACATTGTTTCTCCGTTCATCAAAAGGCTATCTGCCGACACCGGTCGGCGAGCTGGCGCTACGCGCCGCGGAGGCGATGGAGCAGAGCGCACACGAACTGGTGCGACTGACGCACGGTGTCGACCGACGGCTTGCCGGCGAGGTAAAGATCACGACGACCGATGCACTTGCGATCGAATTCGTGATGCCGTCGATCGCACGACTACATGCGAAGCATCCCGACGTCTCCGTCGCGCTAAATACGTCGACACAGATTCTGAATCTCGCGAAGCGCGAAGCCGACATTGCAATCCGCACGGTTCGGCCCGAGAACCCCGATCTCGTCGCGCGCCGCCTCGCATGCTGGGACATGGGCCTGTTCGCGTCGCACGACTATCTGCGCCGGCACGGCGAGCCGGAGCGCGGCCATGCGTTCACGGGCCACGACCTCGTCGTCTACCAACCGTACATCGACTCCAGCCGCAAGCCGACGCTCGCCGGCGAACCGATTACCGGGGGTCGCATCGTGACGCGCACAAGCACGAACCTGATGATGCGCGCCGCGCTGCGCTCGGGCCTCGGCATCGGCGAGATTCCCGTTCACATGGGCGAGCGCGACGGGCTCGCACGCCTCTGGCCGGAGCGGGTCAGGCAGTCGCCGTACGAGGTCTGGCTGGTCACGCACCGTGACCTGCACCACACCGCGCGCATCCGCGCGGCGATCGACGAGATCGTGTCATCATTCGCCGCGCATGGATAACGCAAGGCGGCATCGCCGCGACGGGTCATTCATCGTCGCGCTTTGTGCCCGACGGCTCACGCGCCAGCCCGCTGCGTACGGCCTGGATGCGCGACGTGACATTGAGCTTTTCGAAGATATTTTTCAGATGCCATTTGATTGTTTCAGGCGCAACGCGGAGCGCACGTGCGATTTCCTTGTTCGACAGTCCTTGCGCCACATAATCAAGGATCTCGGCTTCTCGCGCGCTCAGGTTGCCGGTCGCACTCGGCCGCGCGGCCTGCGTCGCGTTCGATGCCCGCTGTGCGTCGAATGCGCGCACAAGTTCTCGCAAGTACCACGCATTGACGGCCGGCAAGCGCCCGGCGTGCTTTAGCGCACGCCCAACCATGCGCTCCACGATTGCGCCTTCGTCGATGAACGTGCGCACCAGCCCGTTGACCTGACCGTATTCGAGCGCTTGACCGAGTACATCGAGCGCTTCGTCTTCCCGGCCGGCCTGTTCAAGTACCACCGCACGTAACGTGGCAGCCTGCGCGGCGAACCAGTCGAATCCATGCGAGAGAAGCGCCTCGTGCACGATCGCGATCGCCCGTTCGGCGTCGCCCGCGCTCCCGTCCGCCAGCATCAGCCTGACTCGCGCGGATTGCGCCATCTGCCACGTTTCAATGTAACTCGACGCCACCTCGGGCAGTGCTGCCGGCACGAGTGCCGCGAGCGCCTTTCCGACACGATTGGCCTGCGACAATTTTCCGACACTTACACAGATCCGGATGCTGGTCGCCATGCATGCCACACGCAGTCTCAGCCATTGCCGGCTGCATGCGATGTGATCGGCGGCGTCTATGATTTCGTGTGCACGCGCCTCGCGGCCGGACTGGAACTCGATCAGTGCTGCTGTCTGCATGAAGCGCAGCAAAGGCCCGAGCGAGCATGCCTGCATCGCGACCTCGAAGCGATCGCGCTGAACCTCGCTGACCTTCGCCCAGTCGTTCCATTCGTAATAGATGGCCGACAGATAGCCAGCCGACAGCGCAGTCGCCGCCGACAGGCGTCCGGCGGATTGCTCGGCAAACCGCAGGGCAGCCTCGAATGTCGTCGATGCATCGTGCAGGCGACCGGAGACGAATTCCGCGAGACCGGACATGTTCTGTCGGTAGACGTTCGCATAGAGCGGCTCGTCCCCGGACAAGGAAGTTTCCGCTCGCGTTCTGAGTGCGAGCACGTCGCCGATCCGCCCCGCATAACCGAGCCCGAAGATCATCGTGGTTTGCCCGATCTGTTCTATCCACGATCCCGGCTTCGGGCCCGCGGCCAGTACACGCTCACCCAGAATCAACGATTCGGCACTCCTGTCCGACAAGCCCGCGATCAACGAGCGAACCGCGAGCAATTCGGTGGCAATGACACCATCCATATCAAGGCGGCGCGCATTCACGTCTGCCTCGATCGACTCCAACGAGCGGCGCGCATCGACGATACTCATCGACAACGCGAGCGCCCATGTATGGGCGATCCTCAGCCGCAAGCGTTCCGCCACGGCACGCTGCGGAAGACGCGAAACCCAGTCGAGCACGGTTCGCACGTCACTGGAAGCGATGAGCCTCATCGCGCAGGTCTCGACCCAGCCGGCGGCCGTGTCGAAATCGCCGGCGGCAAGCGCATGCCGAACGGCATCCGGCCATTGTCGTTCGCCGGCATACCATTCGCTCGCGCGACGATGGAGAATCGTGATCTCGCCGGGCCTGCGCAGCGCCAGTTCCTCGCGTAAATACTGCGAAAAGAGCGCGTGATAGCGATAGTTCTGACGCCCTCCATCGACCGACTTGATGAAGAGGTTATGGGTACTCAGCCATTCAAGGCAGTCTGCCGCGTCATCGCGACCCGTCAGCCTGTTGCACAACGAGGGGGTCATCTGCTCCAGTACGGCCGTGCACAACAGGAAGTGATGAACGGCTTCCGGCACGCGGGACATGACATTCTCGTTGAGATAGGTGGCGATCCCGGCCCTCGCATGGCTCACCTGTTCGGCCACATGCGCCGCATCGCTGTCGTCGCGCAGTGCGAGCGCGGCCAGTTGCAGACCCGACACCCAGCCTTCAGTTGCGGCACGCAGACGCTCGATGCTCTCCGTGCTGAGGTGCTTGCCTGCGACTCGGTCGAAGAACGATCGCGTTTCCGCCTCGTCGAAGCAGAGATCATCCGCATCGACTCGCACCAGTTCGTCACGCGATTCGAAATAGCTGAACGGCAACGCCGGTGTGGATCGACATGCCAGGACGACGTGGAAGTTCGGCGGCGCGTAACGCAACAACTCAAACATCGCGTCGTGAATGATCGGCGAGGCGAGACGGTCAAAATCGTCGAGCATCAAGAATATTTCAACGCCCGCATCCGCGAGTTCGTTGAGCAGCTCGTCGAACACGACCTTCAGCGGAATGAGCGCGCGGTCGCGCAGCAATCGCTGGGCACGACTGCCGATACCGCCGGTAGCTTCGACGACGGCCGCGACGACATATGACGAAAAGATCGACGCATTGTCGTCGTCCCGGTCAAGACTCACCCACCCGACCTTGGCATTCGTCGCGACGAGTTCCTTTCGCCATTCCGAAAGCAGCGTCGTCTTCCCGTAACCGGCCGGTGCGCACACGAGGGTTATTCGGCGATCAAGCGCGCGTGCAAGGCGGCCGATCCTGGCCATGCGCGGCACGATCTCCCGCGCCGATGCAGGCATCAGCTTGGTACGTACCAGTACCTCGATCGCATCGGCGTCCGCAGGCATGGCCGACTTTCTGCTGTCTGTGGACGTCATTTATTTCCTGTTCTCCCGGTACTGTCCGCCCGCGTGGATAAAAGGTTCTCGGCCGACCTGCCCGACGCGCGTCAGGTTCGATGCGCGGCAAATACAGCATAACCACGCGATATCCACCATCAACACTAGGTGATCTCCGGACTGATCAGTACCGGAATCGCAGCCGGTACCGGTCGAGTGCGAGGGATTCGCATTGTTCTCGATCCGACATCCAATGTTCAGCCCCCCATTTGGGGGGCTACCTCAATCCGGCGACTCGCTCCATGCTAGCTCGACGGTGCCGCCAGTCGGCGCCAACCACTTGCCCGCCCCCCCTGCGCGACCGATAGGCGGCCGGTCGCCCAAAACCGTCAACCGCGGTTATCGCCCGGGAGTTGCCATGAATTGCCGAGACATTGCGGAAGCATTTTTCGATCGCTATCGACAGCACGACATCGAAGGAATGCTTGCCCTGTTTGTGTCGGGCGCCACCGTCGACTACGTGCCGATCGCCGCGACAGGCGCTGCGGCCGTCCAGGGCTCGGCGATATGGACAGCGCTCGTTAGCGCTTTTCCCGATTTGACCAATGAGGTCGAGGCAATTCATGCCGACAGTTCCGGGCGTCACGCAACCGTAGAGGTCACGATTCGCGGCACTCAGGCACAGAATTTCCTCGGCATCGTGAATCGCGGGAAATCGTTTTCGGTCAGACATGCATTTCTGTTCGAATTTGATGCCGAAGCCCGCATCACACGGCTTGCCGCCTATTGGGACAACGTCAAGCTCTTCGAAGACCTCGGTAAAACGACGCTCGGATGACTCGATTCCGATACCGGTCGCTCATCGCGCAGCCGGTATCGGCGTTGGTCAGGCTGCCTGATAGCGCTCGCGTAGTACGCGCTTGTTGATTTTCCCGACGCTCGTCTTTTCGATTGCATCGACGATGAGCAGCGTGTCTGGCACGGCGTATCTCGAGATCAATCCGCGATCGGCCACCTGCTTGATGTGCGCCTGCAATTCCGCGGAGTCGACTCGTCCGACGTATTCGTCGGTCAGCACGACGAGCGCGAGCGGCCGCTCGCCCCATTTGGCATCCTTGATGCCAATGACGGCGGATTCGCGTACGGCGGGATGCCGAGACAGAATGTCCTCGAGTTCCAGCGACGACACCCATTCTCCGCCCGTCTTGATCACGTCCTTGATTCGATCCGTGATTTGCAACCGACCGTCCTTGTCGATTACGCCGATATCATTGGTATGAAGATAGCCGCCAGCCCACAGCGCTTCCGATGCCGGCACGTCGCCGAGGTAACCTTGTGTCGCCCACGGCATCCGTACAACGACTTCGCCCGCCGAGCGACCATCGTGCGGTACATCGCGCAGATTCTCGTCGACGATGCGCAAATCGACGAGCGGTAGCGGCAAACCCGTTCGCGTCCTGCGCGCAACGTTGTCGTCAGGCGTTCCATCAATGCCTGGCTGCACTGAATCGACTTGCGCGATCGTCATTAACGGGCAAGTCTCGGACATCCCGTAACCGGTATAGACGTCGATGCCACGCTTGATCGCCGCACGAGCGAGCCCCTCGGGTAGCGGCGCCCCTCCGACAATGACTTTCCACGAGGACAGGTCGACGGCCGCCGACGACGGGCTATCGAGAATCATCCCCAGCAAAGTTGGCACACAATGCGAGAACGTTACGGATTCGCGCCCTATCAGCGCAAGCAGCCCCTCCGCGGTATAGCGGCCCGGGTAAACCTGCTTCAGCCCAAGCGCGGTCGCAATGTAAGGCATGCCCCACGCGTGCACGTGAAACATCGGGGTGATCGGCATGTAGACGTCGTCCCGATGTATGCGCCCATGCTCGCGCGCACTCGACAATGCGGCCATTCCGGCGAGCGTGTGCAAAACCAGTTGTCGATGAGTGAACGCAACGCCCTTCGGCAGGCCGGTCGTACCCGTCGTGTAGAACGTCGTCGCCCGCGTGTGCTCGTCGAAATCGGGAAACACAAAATCCGGCGGGCTGGCGTCAACCAAATGCTCGTACTCGTCGGCAAACCCCTGCGGAACGTCGATCTCCGCGCCATCGGCGATCAGCACGAAGCGCTTCACCGTCTCCAGCCGGTCACGGATGCCGGCGAGCATCGGCAGGAAGTCGCGATGCACCAGCGCAACCTGCGCGCCGGAATGATTGAGACTGTACAGAAGCTGATCGGGAGACAATCGAACGTTGGCGGTCATCAGCACCGCACCCATCATCGGAATCGCAAAGTAACACTCGAGATAGCGATGACTGTCCCAGTCCATCACGGCAACCGTATCTCCGGCCTCGACTCCGATCGACGACAATCCACTTGCGAGTTGGCCCAGGCGATGGCGAAAAGTCCAATAGTTGTGTCGCACCTGGTCGCTGTAGACGATCTCCTGCTCCGGCCGTGTCGCCAGCGGCGTGTGAAGCAATTGCTTGATCAGAAGCGGATAGGTGTAGGCGGACGGCAACGGCTCATCCCGAGAGCGGGGATACGAAGGGTTCATGAATGTCTCCGTGAGCGGCCGGCGTGGCGCGATGAAAGGCTACATGCGACGGAGCAGCCGTCTTTGACGCTGGTTCACGTCGGCCGTGATGACATTCAAGATACAGTACCGGCATTCACCGAACACCCCCACATTCGGGGGGACAAGCCAGCGCGCTGGAGTGCATTGGCGACAAGACGAGCCATCACGCACGTGACGCTCACGCGTCGAACGCAACCCACCTGATCGGGGGGGCGTTGAATCGCGGACCCTATTGTAAGATTTGCTGGCCGCGCTCGTGCGGCCCAGAGGAATCTTCGTCTGCGCTTCGAAGTGCAAAGCGATTCATTTGAGCAGATTCAAAGGCATCCGTCGGTCGAGCACGATCGATTATCGAGTCCCAGCCGATTCCTGTATCCAGTCCAGTGAAAGGAGTAGTCATGACCACCGAACCGCAGCAAACGGACAAGATGCCCTCCCCCGATCCCGCTGAGAACAACGCTTACTTTCCGTCTCCGTACTCGTTATCGCAGTACACGTCTTCGAAGACCGACTTCGACGGCGCACATTACCCGAACCCTTATAAGGGTGGTAAGTGGAAAGTGCTGATGATCGCGACTGACGAGCGCTACGTGCTGATGACGAACGGCAAGATGTTCTCGACCGGCAATCATCCGGTCGAGATGCTGCTGCCGATGCATCACATGGACAAGGCTGGCTTCGAAATCGACATCGCCACGCTTTCGGGCAATCCAGCCAAGCTGGAACTATGGGCGATGCCGGGTGATGACGAAGCGGTGCAGAGTACGTACCGGAAATACCTGCCGAAACTTAAAGTCCCGCTCAAATTGTCCGATGTGCTGGAAAAGGACTTGGGAACGGATTCGCCTTACATCGCGGTATTCATTCCCGGTGGCCACGGCGTGCTGGCCGGCATTCCACACAGCACGGAGGTCAAGCGGGCGCTCAAGTGGGCCCTCGACAACGACAGGCACATCATCACGTTATGTCATGGCCCTTCATGCTTGCTGGCTTCGGCCGTAGACGAAAAGCCGGAGAACTATCCGTTCAAGGACTACGAAGTTTGCGTGTTTCCGGATGCGCTCGACAAGGGACCCAATCTCGATATCGGTTACATGCCGGGCCCGCTTCCCTGGCTCGTCGCCGAGAGCCTCGAGAAACTCGGGGTCAAGGTGCTGAACAAGGACATGACGGGCCGGTGCCACCAGGACCGCAAACTCATCACGGGCGATAGCCCGCTCGCGTCCAATAACATCGGCAAACTGGCCGCCGCGGCACTTCTGAAGGAAGTGGCGGACTGACGCCGGTGAGCATCGCAGAATTGCACCGCTGCGCGCATCATTGATGCTGTTGCGGTCGCTCGTAGGCGGCCGCAACAAGCGGCTCCCCCCCCCGGATGTTGACGTTCACCCTGACCTGTTCGCGGTGCCGCCCGTCGCAACCGCGCCCAGCGATTTCTCGAGGATCGTCGTCAGCCCGCCCGCCTTGTTGCCCGCGGACGGATTGTTGTCCATGCTCGCGTTCATCTGCGTGCAGTAGGCCTCCCACCAGCGGACCCGTTCGAGCAACTTCGCGCCGACGGCCGGGGACACCACGCGGCGCGTCAGCAGGTGCTCCGCGCCGTAGATTTCCGGCGTTTTCGACAGGATCGCAGTCCCGCCGTGCGCAACGAGCCGGTCATCCGACGCTGCCTTTACGTTCGATTGGCTTTGCGCTCAATTTGCTAGAACCGGGCTGAAGACGGAACTCGAGTTCGCGAGGCGAGACCGCGATGCCTGCGGTAATCATGCGCTCGAGGTTCTTCATTGTCTTGAGGAAGCCGCTCAGGGACGCACCGTCGACAGAACCGGGACTCTCCTCGCTCGTGTATATCGCGACGCCGTTATGGACAGGCGCGCACCTGTTTGAGCACAGACGATGCCGGGGTTACCGCCCGCCGAGAGCCGACGCGCAGACAGCCATCGCCGAGCGAGAGCTGGGGGCCGGTCGATCAGTCGTCTGCGCAGTCGTTTCGCCCGGATGCCCCAGCAGGCAGGTCGTGCCCGACATCCGAGGCGTCATAGACAGACGTCAGAGCGGTTAGGAGGCGCTCGGACTGAGCTAGGCATGCCGGTGTACATCAGAAACGAAAAAGCCGACCCACCGGGTCGGCTTTTTCGCGTCGAATCGCGGTCAATTGCCACCGCGAACCAAACCTTTAAACATACAGCCGATTCCCGATAAAGCAAAACGTGGCCGATCGGGAAATAAGGCATAACGTGTCCAGGTGGACAAGTTATGCTTAACGGCACACATTCCGCGGATGATCCCGGAAGAGAATCTGGTGGGCCCCCCGGGAGTCGAACCCGGCACCAACGAATTATGAGTTCGCTGCTCTAACCAAGCATGAGCTAGGGGCCCAGATGAGAAGCAAGGCGTGCTACACGCCGCTCCGGCAACGAAGCCGGGCCGGCATTGTAACAACAAAGACGGCAGAGAGGACAAACGCCACCGGCATCACGTGGATACCGGCGGCGTTCGCAAGTGAGACGCTGGAAATCAGTTCCCTTCGAGGAACGACTTCAGCTTGTCGGAACGGCTCGGGTGACGCAGCTTGCGCAGCGCCTTGGCCTCGATCTGACGGATCCGCTCGCGGGTGACGTCGAACTGCTTGCCGACTTCCTCGAGCGTGTGATCGGTGCTCATCTCGATACCGAAACGCATCCGCAGCACCTTCGCCTCGCGCGGCGTCAGCGAATCGAGCACGTCCTTCACGACGTCGCGCATGCTTGCATGCAGCGCGGCGTCCGCCGGCGCGACCGTGTTGTTGTCCTCGATGAAGTCGCCAAGATGGGAATCGTCGTCGTCACCGATCGGCGTTTCCATCGAGATCGGCTCCTTCGCGATCTTCATGATCTTGCGGATCTTGTCTTCCGGCATCTCCATCTTCTCGGCGAGCGTTGCCGGATCCGGCTCGAGACCGGTTTCCTGCAGGATCTGCCGCGAGATGCGGTTCATCTTGTTGATCGTCTCGATCATGTGAACCGGAATACGGATCGTGCGCGCCTGGTCCGCGATCGAGCGCGTGATGGCCTGACGGATCCACCACGTCGCGTAGGTCGAGAACTTGTAGCCGCGACGGTATTCGAACTTGTCCACCGCCTTCATCAGGCCGATGTTGCCTTCCTGGATCAGGTCGAGGAACTGCAGGCCGCGGTTCGTGTACTTCTTCGCGATCGAGATCACGAGACGCAGGTTCGCCTCGGTCATTTCACGCTTCGCCTGACGCGCCTTCAGTTCGCCGGCCGCCATCTGGCGGTTGGTTTCCTTCAGGTCCTTCAGCGGCAGCACGACGCGCGCCTGCAGGTCGATCAGACGCTGCTGCTGTTCGCGGATCGCCGGAACGTTACGCGACAGGACCGCGCTGTACCCATGGCCCTCGGCCGTGATCTTCTCTGCCCAGTCGAGATCCGTCTCGCTGCCCGGGAAGCGCGCGATGAATTCCGAACGCGGCATGCCGCACTTGTCGACGACGATGTGCAGGATCTGACGCTCGACCTGACGCACTTCATCCACTTGCGCACGCAGCGTGTCGCACAAACGCTCGACGGTACGCGCGGTGAAGCGGATCGTCATCAGCTCGGTCTGGATCGTTTCCTGCGCCTTCAGGTAGGACTTCGACTTGTAGCCTTCCTTCTCGAACGCGCGGCGCATCTTGTCGAACCACTCGCTGATCTGCGAGAACTTGTCGAGCGATGCACGCTTGAGGGCTTCGAGCTGGGCGGCGTTGGCCGACGCCTGCGCGGCACCGTCATCCTCCTCCTCTTCCTCTTCTTCCTCTTCCTCTTCGGCTTCCTCGTCCTCGTTCTCGATCGCTTCCGCTTCCTTCGCGGAGAAACCGTCCGTGTCGGCGGAGTCCGAAGCATT
Source organism: Burkholderia ambifaria (assembly GCF_001443045.1). Lineage (GTDB taxonomy): Bacteria > Pseudomonadota > Gammaproteobacteria > Burkholderiales > Burkholderiaceae > Burkholderia > Burkholderia ambifaria_A. The sequence goes on from NZ_LKPJ01000001.1 coordinate 365,407, forward strand.
CGGATCGAGCAGGCCGTCGACCAGTTCGTCGACGCGGATCTCTTCGTTCGCGACGCGCTCGGCCATCGCGAGGATGTCGGCGATCGTCGTCGGGCACGCGGAAATCGCCATCACCATGTGGCGCAGGCCGTCCTCGATCCGCTTCGCGATCTCGATTTCGCCTTCGCGCGTGAGCAGCTCGACCGTACCCATTTCGCGCATGTACATCCGGACCGGATCGGTCGTGCGGCCGAATTCCGAATCGACGGTCGACAGCGCGACTTCCGCTTCTTCTTCAACTTCATCGTCCGACGACGCGGCCGGCGCGTTGTCGTTCAGGAGCAGCGTTTCCGCGTCCGGTGCCTGCTCGTATACAGCCACGCCCATGTCGTTGAACGTGCCGATGATGCCTTCGAGGGCTTCCGTCTCGGTGAAGTTGTCCGGCAGGTGGTCGTTGATTTCGGCATACGTGAGGAAGCCGCGCTCCTTGCCGAGCTTGATCAGCGCGCGCAGTTTCACGCGGCGCTCTTCGATCTCCTCGGCCGTGCCGGGCGTGCTCGTCGCGAACGCTTCCTTCAGCAGCGCCTTTTCCTTGGCGCGACGATCGCGCACCTTGGATTTGCCCGGGGCAGCCGCGGCTGCGGGCTGCCCGTCGCTCTGATTTGCGTCGTCATCGACGGATACTTCGTTCAGCTTTTTGGTCATGGAGTTCGCCGTACCGGCTATATCGACTCGCGGCTGCTGGACGACAGCCGGTTGAACCGTGGGTGCATGAGTAGTACGTACTGCCGTTTCGTCCGCGGCGGCAGTCGTGTCCCTTGCGCTTTTCGCACTTGCCCGCTTCGCCGCCGGCTTGGCCGGCCCGGAGTCGGGTCTGGCGGCAGCCCGTGTTCTGGCTACCGGCGCCGGCGCAGCCTGAGCAGTGCCGGCCGCGGTTTTTTTTCCTGCAGGGGCTGACGCGGCTGAAGACGTTGTCCTGGTGGAAGAAGCATACTTGGCCGCTGTGACCTTGGTGGTCGGCTCCGTCGAGCCCTTGCCCGTTGCTTTCTTTCCGCCTGTCGTCTTTGCCATTGCGAATCTCGCCTCTGCTTAGAAAACAAACCGCTGGAAACCTTATATTATAGCACGCTGGGGAACCCCTCTCCGGGCACCCCGGCCGCCTACAGCCCGAGCCGACGTTTCATGTCGGTTCGCTGCTGGTTCAATTCCGTCAATTCGGCCAACTCCTCGGGTGTGAAGGTGGATTGCCGCGCCAGCCGATCGAGCCGGTCGCAGCAAGCGTCATAGCGCATCTTGAGCACCGCCGCCTGCAGTTCCTCCCCCGCGATCCGTTCCTGTTCACGCTGCCGCTCGGGCACCGTCTCGTCTTCCGGATTCTGTAACAGCAAGTCACGGACGTTTTCATCATAGTCCAGAATTTCGCGGAAGATTTCCTCGTAAGTCGCTCCGTTCGAGGACGTCCGCAGAACGTCCGACAGCAACCGGAACTCCGCGCCATCGCCCAGCGCGCGCGCATGCTCGACGACTTCGGCGAACAGCTCGCCGATGCGCGGCAGCGCGCACAGGGTCGCAAGCTGTTCGTCGTCGAGCTGCGACGCGATCCGCGGATGCATCACGAGCGTGCGCAACGCCCGCTTTTCGCTGTCCGTCACGCGCCGCCGCTCGCTGCGTGCGGGCGCCTGGCGCGCCGGCGCGGCGATGCGCGCGTCGACGTCCGACAGCCCCGCGACTTCCTCGAACGGGATATCGAGACGGTCGGCAAACATGTGCATGATTTGCGCACGCAACGCGTTCGCGGGCAGCGCCTGCAGCAGCGGCTTCGCGTCGAACAACGCCTTCGCGCGACCTTCCGGCTGATCGAGCGCCTTGCCGGCAATTGCTTCGTTCAACAGAAATTGCGACAGCGGCATCGCGCGCTCGACCTGCTCGGAGAACGCGTCCGCGCCAAATTCGCGTACGTAACTGTCCGGATCATGTTCGGCCGGCAGGAAAAGGAATCGGATCGTCCGGTTGTCCGCCGCATGCGGCAGGCACGCTTCGAGCGCGCGGCGCGCCGCACGCCGGCCGGCCGAGTCGCCGTCGAAGCTGAAAATGACCGTATCGGTCTGGCGCAGCAGCTTCTGCACGTGGATCGGCGTGCATGCCGTGCCGAGCGTCGCGACCGCGTTCGGAAACCCGAGCTGCGCGAGCGCGACGACGTCCATATAGCCTTCGACGACCAGCACGTACTTGCGCTCGCGGATCGCGAGGCGCGCCTCGAACAGCCCGTACAGTTCGCTGCCCTTGTTGAACAGCGGCGTTTCGGGCGAGTTCAGGTACTTCGGCTCGCCGCTGCCGAGCACGCGGCCGCCGAATCCGATCACCTGCCCCTTCACATTGCGGATCGGGAACATGATCCGCTCGCGGAACCGGTCGTAGCGTCGCGCGACACCTTGCGCGTCGGTCTTCTCGCTGACAATTACGAGCCCCGATTCGACAAGCGACTCTTCGCGGTAGTCCGGGAACGCGGTTTCGAGGTTCTGCCAGCCGTCCGGCGCATAGCCGAGCCCGAAGCGCGCGGCGATCTCGCCGGTCAGGCCCCGGTTTTTCAGGTACTGGATCGCGACGGTCGCGCCGCGCAATTGCTTGCGGTAGTAGTCGCATGCGGCCGACATCACGTCGGACAGCGCGGTCGCAACCGATTTCGACACGGGCGCAGGATAATCGCCGCCGCCCCCGCCGCCGCCGCGCATCGACGGCTCGTGCGGCACCGTCAGCCCGACCGACTGCGCGAGTTCCTGCACGGCTTCCGGGAACGTGAGCCCCGCATGCTCCATGAGGAAGCCAATCGCCGTGCCATGCGCGCCGCAGCCGAAGCAGTGATAGAACTGCTTGGTCGGGCTGACCGTAAACGACGGGCTCTTCTCGTTATGGAACGGGCACAACCCCATGAAGTTGGCGCCGCCCTTCTTGAGCTGCACATACCGGCCCACCACGTCGACGATATCGACGCGGTTCAGCAAATCCTGCAGGAACGAATGCGGAATCACCGTGGGATCGAACGAAAAAAAGACAATACGACGCCCCGGCGCACGCGCATGCGACGCGCCGGGAAGCGGGTTTTACTTCGACAGTGCGGCCTTGACCTGCGCGGAAACGGCCGTCATGTCGGCGCGGCCGGCGAGCTTGCCCTTCAGCACGCCCATCACCTTGCCCATGTCCTGCGGGCCGGCTGCGCCGGTTGCCGCGACCGCGGCCTGGACTTCGGCGGCCACTTCGGCGTCCGACAGCTGCGCGGGCATATAGGCGCCCAGCACGGTCAGTTCAGCCTGCTCCTTCGCGACGAGATCGTCGCGGCCGGCAGCCTGGAACTGGCTGATCGAGTCCTTGCGCTGCTTGATCATCTTGTCGATCACGGCGGTGATGCCCGCGTCGTCAAGGGTCACCCGATCGTCGACCTCGCGCTGCTTGATCGCGGCCAGCAGCAGGCGAATCGTCGCCAGACGCTCGCTTTCCTTCGCGCGCATCGCGGCCTTCATGTCTTCGCTGATCTGCTCTTTCAAACTCATCTTGCACCCGGGATGGAAACGTGACTTCGACGCCCGCGAACGGACGTCAACACAAAAACCCGCTTGGGACTATGTCTCAAGCGGGTTGCTCGAATCCGGCATCGGCGACTCGCGGCCCCTGATCGAGACCGATCGTGCGGAGTTCGCCGGTGCGCCGCTCAGTGAATCGCGCGGCGCTCAATCGTTCAGTACAGCTTCTTCGGCAGTGTCTGGCTGCGGATCCGCTTGTAGTGACGCTTCACCGCAGCAGCCTTCTTGCGCTTGCGCTCGGCGGTCGGCTTCTCGTAAAACTCCCGCGCACGAAGTTCGGTCAGCAGACCGTTCTTCTCAATCGTGCGCTTGAAGCGACGCATGGCGACTTCGAACGGCTCGTTTTCTTTAACGCGAATGATCGTCATGATCCGACACGAATAAAGGTTTGCAAGGAAGATTTACGAGTATAGCAGAGCGTCGAGCAAAGACTAAGGGCCGGGCCCCGTGAACGGCGGCCCTGCGCGGGCGCGTCAGGCGCCGTGCGAAAACTCCGCCGCCGCCTGCCCGGCCGCCGTGCCGGACGCCCACGCCCACTGGAAGTTGTAGCCGCCGAGCCAGCCGGTCACGTCCACCGCCTCGCCGATGAAGAACAACCCGGGCACCCGCGCGCTCATCATCGTCGCCGACGACAGTTCGCGCGTATCGACACCGCCCTTCGTCACCTCGGCCTTCTTGTAGCCCTCGGTGCCGTTCGGCGTCAGCGTCCAGCCGGACAGCGCATCGCCGATCTGGCGCAGCGTCTTGTCGGGCAGGTCCGCAAGCCGCGCATCGGCCGCGACGCGGTGCGTGTCGAGCCACGCGTGCGCGAGGCGCGACGGCACCCAGTCCGCGAGCAGCGAGCCGATCTGGCGCTTCGACGTGCGCTTCGCGTCGAGCAGGTCGGCCACCGCGTCGCGCTGCGGCAGCAAGTCGACACGGATCGGGTCGCCGGACTGCCAGTAGCTGGAGATCTGCAGGATGCCGGGGCCGGACAGGCCGCGATGGGTCAGCAGCAGGTCTTCGACGAATTCACCGCCGCGCTTCTTGTCGCCGGTCGACACGCGTACTTCGAGCGACACGCCGGACAGCGCCGCGAACGGCGCCCAGTCCTGCTGTGCAAACGTGAGCGGCACGAGCGCGGGGCGCGTATCGACGAGTTTGTGGCCGAACTGCTTTGCGAGTCGGTAGCCGAAGTCGGTCGCGCCGATCTTCGGGATCGACAGGCCGCCCGTCGCGACGATCAACGCGCGCGCGCGGATCGGCCCCGCCTGCTGCGTGTCGAGCGTGAAACCGTCGGTAGGCGCGTGACGCACCGCGTCGACGACCACCGGCCGGCGCCACGCGATGCCGCCCGCGTCGCATTCGCGCTTCAGCACGTCGATGACCGCGTCGCTGCCGTGATCGCAAAAGAGCTGCCCCTTGTGCTTTTCGTGCCAGGTAACGTGATGGCGCTTGAGCAGCCCGAGGAAGTCGCGCGGTGTGTAGCGCGCGAGCGCCGAGCGGGCGAAATGCGGATTCGACGACAGGTAGTTGTCGGGGCCCGCGTAGAGGTTCGTGAAGTTGCAGCGGCCGCCGCCCGAGATGCGGATTTTCTCGGCCAGCCGCGGCGCGTGGTCGATCAGCACCACGCGGCGCCCGAGCTGCCCGGCGACCGCGGCGCTCATCATCCCGGCGGCGCCCGCGCCGATCACGGCGATGTCATAAGTTTCCATGGCGCGGATTGTACCTGCCCGGCCTTCGGCCCGGGCCGCCCGCAGCGGCAGCGAGCCCCCGCCTGCTATAATTTCTGGTTACGTTGACCTTCCTGCGGCGCGCTCGATACGGCGCGCCCCGCCCTTACCCATGCTCGTTCTCGGCATCGAAAGCTCCTGCGACGAAACCGGCCTCGCGCTCTACGACACGCAGCGCGGCCTGCTCGCGCACGCGCTCCATTCGCAGATCGCGATGCATCGCGAATATGGCGGCGTCGTGCCCGAGCTCGCGTCGCGAGACCACATCCGTCGCGCGCTGCCGCTGCTCGAGGAAGTGATGGCGCAAAGCGGCACGCACCGCGACGACATCGACGCGATCGCGTTCACGCAAGGCCCCGGCCTCGCCGGCGCGCTGCTGGTCGGTGCGAGCATCGCGAATGCGCTCGCGCTGGCATGGAACAAGCCGACCGTCGGCATCCATCACCTCGAAGGCCACCTGCTGTCGCCGCTGCTCGTCGACGAGCCGCCGCCGTTCCCGTTCATCGCGCTGCTGGTGTCGGGCGGCCATACGCAACTGATGCGCGTAACCGACGTCGGTGTGTACGAGACGCTCGGCGAAACGCTCGACGACGCGGCCGGCGAAGCGTTCGACAAGACGGCGAAGCTGATCGGCCTCGGCTATCCGGGCGGCCCGGAAGTGTCGAAGCTCGCGGAAACGGGCACGCCGGGCGCGGTCGTGCTGCCGCGCCCGATGCTGCATTCGGGCGATCTCGACTTCAGCTTCAGCGGCCTGAAGACGGCCGTGCTCACGCAGATGAAGAAGTTCGAGGCGGCGAAGCTGGAGGGCGAGGCGCTCGAGCGCGCGAAAGCCGACCTCGCGCGCGGCTTCGTCGACGCGGCCGTCGATGTGCTCGTCGCGAAATCGCTGGCCGCGCTCAAGAAGACGAAGCTCAAGCGCCTCGTGGTCGCGGGCGGCGTTGGCGCGAACCGGCAGTTGCGCGCGGCATTGTCGGCCGCCGCGGCCAAGCGCGGCTTCGACGTGCACTATCCCGATCTCGCGCTTTGCACCGACAACGGCGCGATGATCGCGCTCGCCGGCGCGTTGCGGCTCGGCCGCTGGCCCGAGCAGGCGAATGCCGACTACGCGTTCACGGTGAAGCCGCGCTGGGATCTCGCGTCGCTCGCACGCTGATTCGTACGACGCGACATCGCACGCGCCGACACACGTCGACAAACAAATGGCCGCTCGATCGAGCGGCCATTTTTCGTTGCAGCGGCAAAATAACGCGGCGTTACGCGGCGTGTCGCTTGTCGCGCTCGATCAGCGCATACGCGCTGTGATTGTGGATCGACTCGAAGTTCTCGGCTTCGAGCACGTAGGCGACCACGCGCTCGTCCGCATCGAGACGCTGCGCGACGTCGCGCACCAGATCCTCGACGAACTTCGGGTTTTCGTACGCGCGCTCCGTGACGAACTTCTCGTCGGGACGCTTCAGCAAACCCCACAGCTCGCACGATGCCTCTTCTTCCGCGATGCGGATCAGCGCCTCGACCGGCAGGTCGGCCGCGAGCTCGGCGTCGATCGTCACGTGCGAGCGCTGGTTGTGCGCACCGTACTGCGAGATCTTCTTCGAGCACGGGCACAGGCTCGTCACCGGCACGAGCACCTTCAGAAACAGGCGCGCTTCGCCGTTGCGGCTTTCGCCGGCGAGCGTCACTTCATAGTCGAGCAGACTCTGCACACCCGACACCGGCGCCGTCTTGTTCACGAAGTACGGGAACGTGACCTCGATGCGGCCGGCTTCCGCCTCCAGCTTCACGAGCATCGACGCGAGCATCGTGCGGAAGCGCTCGACCGTCAGCGGCGCTCGGTTCTCTTCGAGCAGCGCGACGAAGCGCGACATGTGCGTGCCCTTCTGATCGGCGGGCAGGCGCACGTCGAGGTTCCAGACACCGACGGTCGGCTGCACGTCGCCGCTTTCGGTACACACCGTCAACGGATGCCGGACCGCCTTCACGCCCACGCGCTGAATCGGAATCTGGCGGGTATCCACCGTGCTCTGCACGTCGGGCATCACGAAGGCGGGATTCATCTGGTTCATCTTGTTCAATCCTTGTAAGCCGCGCGTTCGACGACGCGCACGCCGCGTCACGCGGCAGCCGGAAAAGCAACATGGGCCCGCAGGCCCATGTTTTCCGCATCAATGTAGACCGGTTGCGCCAGTCGCACCGACGCCGCCCGCGGGCGGCGCCAGCTTACGCGACGCGCTTCGCCTGGCTGGCGACATCGGCCGCCGGGCTCAGGAAGCGTTCGCGAATCGATTTCGCGATGCCCGCGCCGTCGAGGCCGCATTGCGACAGCAGCTTCGCGGGATCGCCGTGATCGATGAACTGGTCAGGGAGGCCCAATTGTATTACGGGTCGGATAACCCCACTCTCCATCAGGGCTTCGACGCAGGCCGAACCCGCACCGCCCATCACGCAGCCTTCCTCGACCGTGACGAGGTAGTCGTGCGTCTCGGCAAGTTCACGCACGAGTGCCGCATCGACCGGCTTCACGAAGCGCATGTTCGCGACCGTTGCGTCGAGCTCCTCGCCCGCCGCGAGCGACGGCGCGACCATCGTGCCGAACGCGAGGATCGCGACGCGCTTGCCTTCCGGCTGCGACGTACGGCGACGCACTTCGCCCTTGCCGAGCGGGATCCCGGTGAGTTCCTTCACCGTCGCCACACCCGTGCCCGCGCCGCGCGGATAGCGCACCGCGGTCGGGTTCGGCTGCTGAAGCGCCGTGTGCAGCATCTGGCGGCACTCGTTCTCGTCGGACGCGGCCATGATCGTCATGTTCGGGATGCAGCGCATGAACGCGAGATCGTATGCGCCCGCATGCGTCGCCCCGTCGGCGCCGACGAGGCCCGCGCGGTCGATTGCGAACACGACCGGCAGGTTCTGCAGCGCGACGTCGTGGATCAGCTGGTCGTACGCACGCTGCAGGAACGTCGAGTAGATCGCGACAACGGGCTTCAGCCCTTCGGTCGCAAGGCCGCCCGCGAACGTCACCGCGTGCTGCTCGGCGATGCCGACGTCGTAGTAGCGATCCTTGAAACGCTTCTCGAACTCGACCATGCCCGAGCCTTCGCGCATCGCGGGCGTGATGCCGACGACGCGCGAATCGCGCTCGGCTTCATCGCAGAGCCATTCGCCGAACACCTGCGTGTACGTCTTCTTCGCGGGCGTGGTCGACGGCTTGATGCCTTCCGCCGGGTTGAACTTGCCGGGGCCGTGATAGAGCACGGGATCCGCTTCGGCGAGCTTGTAGCCCTGGCCTTTCTTCGTCACCACGTGCAGGAATTGCGGGCCGCGCAGTTCGCGGATGTTCTGCAGCGTCGGGATCAGCGAATCGAGATCGTGACCGTCGATCGGGCCGATATAGTTGAAGCCGAACTCTTCGAACAGCGTGGCCGGCACGACCATGCCCTTCGCGTGCTCCTCGAGCTTGCGCGCGAGTTCGAGCACCGGCGGCGCCACGCTCAGCACGCGTTCGACGCCCGCACGCGCGGCCGCATAGAAGCGGCCCGACATCAGGCGCGCGAGATGGCGGTTCAGCGCGCCGACCGGCGGCGAAATCGACATGTCGTTGTCGTTGAGGATCACGAGCAGCTTCGCATCCTCCGACACGCCCGCGTTGTTCATCGCCTCGAACGCCATGCCGGCCGTCATCGCGCCATCGCCGATCACCGCGATCGAGAAGCGGTCGTCGCCGTTCAGCTGGCTGCCGATCGCCATGCCGAGCGCAGCCGAAATCGACGTGCTCGAGTGCGCGGTGCCGAACGTGTCGTATTCCGACTCGCTGCGGCGCGGGAAACCCGAGATGCCATCGTACTGGCGCAGCGTATGCATCTGGTCGCGGCGACCCGTCAGGATCTTGTGCGGGTAGGTCTGGTGACCCACGTCCCAGACGATCCGGTCGTTCGGCGTGTTGAACACGTAGTGCAACGCGATCGTCAGCTCGACCGTCCCGAGGTTGGACGACAGATGGCCGCCCGTCTTCGACACGCTGTCGAGCACGAACGCGCGCAGTTCATCCGCGAGCGGTTGGAGTTGGCGACGATCGAGGCGGCGCAAATCCGCCGGGTCGTCGATGGTTTTCAGCAAGTCGTACATCGTCGTTCCATTGTAGGAAATCAAACGCGCCCGCATTCTATTGCACGCACCGTAGCGTAGCGTGTGCGCAGCGGCGGGCTTCGCGTCAGCTGACCCGGTTCACCACCAGGTCGGCAAGTTCGGCGAGACGCTGTGCGCGTGCGCCGAACGGTTTCAGCGCATCGTGCGCTTCGGCACGCAGCTGGGCTGCGAGCTCGCGCGACGCGTCGAGGCCGAGGATCGATACGTAGGTCGGCTTGTCGTTCGCCGCATCCTTGCCGGCCGTCTTGCCGAGCGTCGCCGAATCGGTCGTGACGTCGAGAATGTCGTCGACGACCTGGAAGGCCAGGCCCACAGCCCCCGCGTAAACATCGAGCGCGGCCAGCGCTTCCGCCGACGGCGTGTCGCCGGCCAGCGCGCCCATCCGCACGGCCGCGCGCAGCAGCGCGCCCGTCTTCATCCGGTGCATCGTCTCGAGCTGCGCGCGCGTCAGCTTCACGCCGACGCTCGCCAGGTCGATCGCCTGCCCGCCGGCCATGCCGATCGAGCCGCTCGCCAGCGCCAGTTCGCGCACGAGCGCGGCCTGCTGCACCGGCGACAGCGCCGCGGCGTCGGTCAGCGCGACGAAGGCCTGCGACTGCAGTGCATCGCCGACCAGCAGCGCCGTCGGCTCGTCGTACTGCACGTGCACGGTCGGCTTGCCGCGTCGCAGCGCGTCGTCGTCCATGCACGGCATGTCGTCATGCACGAGCGAGTAGACGTGGATCATCTCCAGAGCCGCCGCCGCCGCGTTGCGCGCCGCTTCGGTCGCGCCGGTCAGTTCGCCTGCCGCATGGCACAGCAGCGGGCGAACGCGTTTGCCGCCGCCGAGGACCGCGTAGCGCATCGCTTCGTGGAGTTGCGTGGGCACCACGTTGTCAGCCGGCAAATAGTGGCCGAGTGCGTCCTCGACACGGTCGAGCACGGACCGCATCCATTGTTCGAATGTCATAGATCGTCGTCTTCGCCGTCCGTGGCGGCCGTTCCGGACGAAAGCGGCTTCAGCGTCGCGCCGTCGAGCACGCGAACCTGCTGTTCCACTTTCTCAAGCTGCTGTTGGCAAAACGCAACGAGGGTCGCACCGCGGCGATACGCAGCGAGCGAATCCTCGAGGCTCAACGTGCCGCCTTCCATCCGGGCAACCAGCGTCTCGAGTTCCGCGAGCGCCGTTTCGTAATTGTCCGGCAACGGTTCGATGCCGTTGTCGGGCGGGGTGGCGCCTGGGGATGCGGTTTTCGCCATGGACGAGGGTGTCAAATTTCAAAACAAGTCGGACATTCTACGGCAAAAGAGAATTTTCCGACCTGCCGACTTGGGCACCCGGGCACGCACTCGGGCCCCTTCTTCGACACACATTGTGCGCCACCCGATCGTCGCCCGACAAAAAATTGACACAAATCAGGCACTTAATCCTAGCCTTGCGAGGCGAACCGGGTATAATTCCCCGTTTCCCTAAATCGATTTTTCGATGGTTGGGTTGTTCACTGCTTTCACGCTATCACCGGGAGTGGGAATGTCCAATCTGAGCGATGCGCTTCAGTTGAAGTCGGCTCACAGCCAGCTTCCAGTCACTGCATACTTCGATGAGGCGCTGCTAGAGCGCGAGATCGAAACCCTCTTCAAGAAAGGACCTCGTTACGTCGGGCACGAGTTGATGGTGCCGGAGGCGGGGGACTATTTTGCGCTGCCGTCCGAGAAGGAAGGCCGCGTGCTGGTCCGCAACCCGGCGAACCAGATCGAACTGCTGTCGAACGTGTGCCGTCACCGGCAGGCGATCATGCTCAACGGGCGCGGCCACACGCAGAACATCGTATGTCCGCTGCACCGCTGGACGTACGATCTGGAAGGCCAGTTGCTCGGCGCACCGCACTTCCCCGACAAGCCGTGCCTGAACCTCGGCAAGAGCCCGCTGCAGAACTGGCAGGGGCTGCTGTTCGAGGCCGAAGGCCGCAACGTCGCGCGCGATCTCGCGAACCTCGGCACGAAACATCACTTCGACTTCTCCGAGTACCAGTTCGATCACGTCGAAGTGCACGAGTGCGATTACAACTGGAAAACGTTCATCGAGGTCTACCTCGAGGATTACCACGTCGTCCCGTTCCACCCTGGCCTCGGCAGCTTCGTGTCGTGCGACGATCTCAAGTGGGAGTTCGGCGACTGGTACAGCGTGCAGACGGTCGGCGTGCACAACGCCCTCGCGAAGCCGGGCAGCGCAACCTACCAGAAGTGGCACGAGCAGGTGCTCAAGTTCCGCAACGGCGTGCCGCCGGAGTTCGGCGCAATCTGGATGGTCTACTACCCGGGCCTGATGATCGAGTGGTATCCGCACGTGCTCGTCGTGTCGTGGCTGATTCCGCGCGGCCCGCAGAACACGACCAACATCGTCGAGTTCTACTACCCCGAGGAAATCGCGCTGTTCGAACGCGAGTTCGTTGAAGCCGAGCGCGCCGCCTATATGGAGACGGCCGTCGAGGACGACGAAATCGCGATGCGGATGGACGCAGGCCGCCGTGCACTGATGGCGCGCGGCGAATCGCAGGTCGGCCCGTACCAGAGCCCGATGGAAGACGGCATGCAACACTTCCACGAATTCCTGCGCCGCCACCTCGGCGATCTCTGAGCGCGCGCGGCGCGCCAGCGCCGCACGGCATTCGGCATATGAAAAGACGGGTTTCGGCCCGTCTTTTTTTGTTTAGACTTGGAATATCAGGCCGTTTGCACTCCAGGGAGCCGTCATGCCACACACCCACTACACCACGCTCATCTCCGCAGCCAATCTCGCCGAGCGCCTGGCCGCGGCGCCAGGCAGCGTCGTCGTGTTCGACTGCCGCTTCGATCTCGTCGATCCGGCCGCAGGCGAAGCCNCCTATGCGGCCGGACACATCCCGGGCGCCCAGTATCTTCATCTCGATCGCGACCTGTCCGGCCGCAAGACCGGCACCAACGGCCGCCATCCGCTGCCGACCCGCGACGCACTCGCCACGCTGATCGCCAGCCGCGGCGTCAAGCAGGGCCAGCAGGTCGTCGCCTATGACGCACAAGGCGGCGCCTATGCGGCGCGCCTGTGGTGGCTGCTGCGCTGGCTCGGGCACGATTCCGTCGCGCTGCTCGACGGCGGGCTGCAGGCATGGGAAGCGGCCGGCCAGCCGGTGACCGCCGACGTGCCGCACCCGGCCGCCGGCGACTTCCGCGCAGCCACTCCGCTCGAATCGACGGTCGACGCGGCAGCGGTGCTCGCGAACGTGACGTCAGCCAAGCGCGTCGTGATCGATGCGCGCGCGCCCGACCGCTATCGCGGCGAAAACGAAACGATCGATCGTGTCGGCGGCCACATTCCCGGCGCACGCAACCGGTTCTTCAAGGACAACCTGGCCGCCGACGGCCGCTTCAAGACCGGCCATGAACTGCGCGAGACGTTCACCACGCTGCTGGCCGGCACCGAGCCGAACAGCGTGATCCTGCAGTGCGGGTCCGGCGTGACCGCATGCCACAACGCGCTCGCACTCGAAATCGCGGGACTGCATGGCGCGTCGCTGTATCCGGGATCGTGGAGCGAATGGAGCGCCGATCCGTCGCGGCCGATCGCGACCGGCCCGACGCCGTAAGCACCGGCACGGCGCGACGATCAAGCGGCGGCATCTGCCGCCGCTTGTCGTTTACATCACGCCGTACTTGTGGAACCACTCGATCGCGCGCTTCCAGCCGTCTTCGGCATCGCCCTTCACGTAACTGGGCCGGTAATCGGCGAAGAACGCGTGACCGGCATCCGGATACACGACGATCTCCGACTCGCGCGCGAGCTTCGAATCGCTCGTCTGGATTGCCTTGCGCATGTCCGCAAGCGACGCCTGCGTGATGTTCATGTCCTTCTCGCCATAAAGGCCGAGCACCGGCACCTTCAGCAACGACGCATGATCGACCGGATTGAACGGCGTCATCTCGTCGGTCTTGCCCTCGACGAATCCGTACCACGCAACAGCCGCACGCACGTGCGGATTGTGCTCCGCATACAGCCACGCCTGGCGGCCACCCCAGCAGAACCCCGTCACGCCGAGACGAGACGGATCGCCGCCGTTCTTGCCGGCCCACGCGACGGTCGCATCGAGATCCTCGGTAACCTGGCGGTCGGGCACCTTGCTGATGATGTTGTCGTACAGCTCCTTCATCGTCGGATACTTCGACGCGTTGCCCTGCCGTGCGAACAGATCGGGCGCGATCGCCAGATAGCCGAGCTTCGCGAAACGGCGGCAGACGTCGGCGATATGCGCATGCACGCCGAAGATCTCGTGGATCACGATGACGACCGGCAGGTTCGTCTTGTTGACCGGCTGCGCGCGATACGCGGGGATGCTCGCGTCGCCCGAGCGGATCTCGATGGTGTCGACGTCCAGCCCGACGCTGTCGGTCGTGACCGTCTGCGCCGACACGGGCAGCACGGCGGCCGCGAAGGTGCCGCCCAGCGCGGCCTGCATGAACTTGCGGCGCGAGAACGGAACGTGGGGAACCAGGCTGTCGACTTCGGGTTTCAACATGAATGCACTCCTCGATTGAGCGCCGCCGTCATGGCCACGGATTCGACCTGACGGGGCATCGCGCCGGCGGACGGCGCGGATGTCGCGGCGGTTGGCACCCCGCCGCAATCGGAAACCCGGACAAGATGCCCAATAATCCGTTGTCGCGTCAACTGTCAGATGTGTAAGACTCGATTACGACGGTGTAATCCGGTGACATCGATCGTGGTGTCGATGGCTGCCGACCGGCGCTCCGATCCATGTGCCGCACGCACGCAGCGAGTGTCGTTGCGCGATCGAATGCTTTCGGATCGAAACGAGAAAACGCGCGGTGCACGGGTCGTCTGGCACGCGCCTGCGCAGTCATCCGGCGCCCGAAAAGACAACGGGCAGGAAACGCGCTCGATGCGCATTCCCTGCCCGCCCGGTGCATGAACGTGCGCTCAGTGCAGCTTCACGCGCGGCAGCGTCGTGCGGCGCAGCCAGTGCGCAAACGTATCGAGCATCATGCGCGGATAGCCGTGCAGCGCCGCGATATGCAGCCGGTACAGCGACATGTACATGAAGCGTGCGAAGAGCCCCTCGATCAGCATGCTGCCGCCAATCAGCCCGCCCATCAGGTTGCCGACCGCGCTGAAGTGACCGAGCGACACCAGCGAACCGAAATCGCGATACGTGAACTCGGGCAGCGCACGCCCGTCGAGCCGGCATCCGATCGCCGTCAGCAGAAAGCTCGCCTGCTGATGCGCGGCCTGCGCGCGCGGCGGCACGTTGCGTTCGTTGCCGGGCCACACGCATGCCGCGCAGTCGCCGAGCGCGAAGACGTTGTCGTCGGTGAAGGTCTGCAGCGTGCGGCGCACGTCGAGCTGGCCGAGCTTGTTGACCTGCAGGCCGTCGAGATGCGACAGCACGGCCGGTGCCTTGATGCCGGCTGCCCAGACCGTGAGGTCCGCGCGCACCGCCTTGCCGCTCGCGGTGTGCACGAATCCCGGCGCGACCTCGGTCACGCGTTCGGAAAGCATCAATCGCACGCCGAGCTTTTCGAGCAGTTCGGCCGTTGCGGCCGACACGCGCTCCTGGAGCGCCGGCAGAATCCGCGGCCCCGATTCGATCAGCACGATGCCGACGTCGTGCCGCGGGTCGAGCTTGTGCAGCCCGTACACGGACAGCACCTGCGCGGTATTGCGCAGCTCGGCGGACAACTCGACGCCCGTCGCGCCACCGCCGACGATCACGACCTGGATGCGCGGCTCGGCCGCCGCGCCCGGCGCGGGCTCGGCCGGTGCCTGGTGCTCGGCGCGCATGCACGCCGCGATCAGGCGCTTGCGGAAACGCTCGGCCTCGCCGACCGTATCGAGCGCGATCGCGTTTTCGGCCGCGCCCTGCACACCGAAGAAGTGCGTCGTGCTGCCGATCGCGATCACCAGCGTGTCGTATTCCAGGTCACGCGCGGGCAGCAGTTCCTCGCCGTCGCTGTCGTTGACGGGCGACAGCGTGATGCGCTTGGCCGCGCGGTCGAGGGCGGTCAGTTCGCCCTGCTGAAACTCGAAGCCATGCCAGCGCGCCTGTGCCGCGTATTCGAGTTCCTGCGTGAATGGGTCCATGCTGCCGGCTGCGACCTCGTGCAGCAATGGCTTCCAGATGTGAGTCGGATTGCGGTCGACGAGCGTGACGAGCGCACGCGCGGGACGATTGCCGCGCGCGCCGTAACGGTCGCCGAGCCGCGTCGCCAGTTCCAGGCCGCCCGCGCCTCCGCCTACGATGATGATCCGATGCATCTGATTCCCCCCTTTGCGATTCGAAACTGCTGCCGCCGGACGATGCAGACGCATGCATTCGCGCCGCCCGTTGGATTAACCGGTTCGGACATCATCGATGTGCAGTTCGAAGCACCTCGACGCGTCCGATCCCGGAACGCGGGCACGCCGCCCCAACGACAATGACGTGTCACCTGCATTGTCCGGGAGCTTGCGCGTTGACCACAAGCAAACCATCTCGATATTCAGCATCCCTGCAACAATATGCCGCGGGAAACAGGAATCGCACGGGGTGCGTCAGTGTGCCTCTTCCCAGTTCGCGCCGGCGCCCACTTCGGCGACCAGCGGCACCTTCAGCTTCGCCACACCGCACATCATTTCCGGCAGTTTCTCGCGCACGAGCGACAGTTCGTCGTCGGGCACCTCGAGCACCAGTTCATCGTGCACCTGCATGATCATGCGCGACGCGAGCCGGTCGCGCGTGAGCCAGTCATCCACTGCGATCATCGACAGCTTGATCAGGTCGGCCGCCGTGCCCTGCATCGGTGCATTGATGGCCGCGCGCTCGGCGGCCTGACGGCGCGGGCCATTGCCGCCGTTGATCTCCGGCAGCCACAGGCGGCGGCCGAAAACGGTTTCAACGTAGCCCTTCTCCTTCGCCACGGCACGCGTGTCTTCCATGTACCGCGCGACGCCCGGGTAGCGCGCGAAGTAGCGGTCGATATAGAGCTTCGCCGCATCGCGCGTGATGCCGAGGTTCGACGCGAGACCGAACGCGCTCATCCCATAGATGAGCCCGAAGTTGATCACCTTCGCGATCCGGCGCTGGTCCGAGTTGACCTCCAGCGGCGTCACGCCGAACACTTCGGCTGCGGTTGCGCGGTGAATGTCCTCGCCTTGCGAGAACGCGCGCAGCAGCGACGCGTCGCCGGAGATGTGCGCCATGATCCGCAGTTCGATCTGCGAATAGTCGGCCGACACGATCCGGTGACCGGGCGACGCGATGAACGCTTCGCGGATCCGCCGGCCTTCGGCCGTGCGCACCGGAATGTTCTGAAGATTGGGATCGTTCGATGCGAGCCGGCCGGTGACCGCGACAGCCTGTGCATAGTTCGTGTGCACGCGGCCCGTTTCCGGATTCACCATGCGCGGCAGCTTGTCGGTATACGTCGACTTCAGCTTCGACAGCCCGCGATGCTCGAGCAGCAGCTTCGGCAGCGGGTAATCCTCGGCCAGTTTCTGCAGCACTTCTTCGTCGGTCGACGGTGCGCCGCTCGGCGTTTTCTTCACAACCGGCAACTGCAGCTTCTCAAAGAAGATCTGCCCGATCTGCTTCGGCGAGCCGAGGTTGAACTCGCCACCGGCCAGTTCGTACGCCTGTCCTTCGAGCTCGATGAGCCGCACCGCGATCTCGTTGCTTTGCGCCTGCAGACGCGCGTCGTCGATCAGCACGCCGGTGCGCTCCATCTTGCGCAGCACGAGCGATACCGGCATCTCGATCTCGCGATACACGCGCTCGAGGCCCGCTTCGCGCGCGATCTGCGGGTACAGCGCGTGATGCAGTTGCAGCGTGATGTCCGCATCTTCGGCCGCGTACGCGGCCGCCTGCTCGAGCGCGACCTCGTCGAAACCGATCTGCTTCGCGCCCTTGCCTGCCACGTCTTCGTACTTGATCGTCTTGACGCCCAGATGACGCAGCGCGAGGCTGTCCATGTCGTGCGTGCGGTGCGACTCCAGCACGTACGACTCGAGCAGCGTGTCGTGCTCGATGCCGTTCAGCGCGATGTCGTAGTTCGCGAGCACCTGCGCGTCGTACTTCAGATGCTGGCCGACCTTCTTGCGATCGGCCGATTCGAGCCACGGCTTCAGGCGCGCGAGCACGTCGTCGATCGGCAGTTGCTCGGGCAGGTCCGGGCCACGGTGCCCGACCGGAAGATAGGCGGCCTTGCCCGGCTCGATCGAGAACGACAGGCCGACGAGCCGTGCGGTCATCGGGTCGAGCGAGGTGGTTTCGGTGTCGAACGCGGTCAGTGCGGCCGCATCGATCTTCGCGAACCACGCGTCGAATTGCGCCCAGGTCTGGATCGTGTCGTATTCGCGGACGATGTCCGCGGCGATCACTTGCGCCGGCTCGCCTTCCGGCGCATCGGCGCCGCCGCCTTCGGCGGGCGCGCTCTCGACTTCGCGCAGCCATGTCTTGAAACCGTAGCGCGCGAAGATGTCGCGCAGCAGGTCGCGGGCCTCGCCGTCCGTCTTCAGCGACGCCTCGATCGATTCGAGATGCGGCGCGAGATCGCAGGCCGTCTCGACGGTCACGAGCGTGCGGCCGAGCGGCAGGAAATCGAGCGCGCGGCGCAGGTTGTCGCCGACCACGCCCTTGATCTCGCCCGCGTGTTCGATCACGCCGTCGAGGCTGTCGTATTGCGACAGCCACTTCACCGCCGTCTTCGGGCCGCACTTCTCGACGCCCGGCACGTTGTCGACGGTGTCGCCGATCAGCGCGAGGTAGTCGATGATCCGCTCGGGCGGCACGCCGAACTTCGAGATCACGCCGTCGCGATCGAGCGTCTCGTTGGTCATCGTGTTGACGAGCGTGACGCGATCGGTGACGAGCTGCGCGAGGTCCTTGTCGCCGGTCGACACGATCACGTCCATTCCGTGCCGCTCGGCTTCGCGCGCGAGCGTGCCGATCACGTCGTCGGCTTCGACGCCCTCGACCATCAGCAGCGGCCAGCCGAGCGCGCGCACCGCGCCGTGGATCGGCTCGACCTGCAATGCGAGATCGGGCGGCATCGATGGACGGTTTGCCTTATAGTCGGCATAAAGGTCGTCGCGGAACGTCTTGCCCTTTGCATCGAACACGCAAGCGCTATACTCTGCACTGACTTCCTTGCGCATACGGCGCAGCATGTTGATGATTCCGTAGAGCGCTCCGGTCGGCTCCCCGCCAGGGCCACGCAAATCAGGCATCGCATGGTAAGCCCGATACAGATAGCTCGAACCGTCAACCAATAGCAGGGTCTTACCTTCCAGATTTCGTTCTTCAGGCATTATGAACAAGAGAAAAGTGATTCCGAGTCTGCGTTCGCTCGCAGATCAAGAACGCGCGACGGCCAAGAAGGCGCGCGCATCGTGGCAGATGTTCACGATTATGGCAGAGTTTATCGAGGCGACCGAGTACCTGTCGGAGATCCGCCCGGCTGTCAGCATCTACGGTTCTGCCCGTCTCAAACCCGACACGCCGCACTACAAGCTTGCGGTGCAGATCGCGCGCAAGCTGTCCGACGCCGGCTTCGCGGTGATCTCCGGCGGCGGCCCCGGCATCATGGAAGCCGCGAACAAGGGCGCGCACGCCGGCAAGGCGCCGTCGGTCGGCCTGAACATCGAGCTGCCGCACGAGCAGGCCGGCAACCACTACCAGGACATCTCGCTGCGCTTCCGCCACTTCTTCACGCGCAAGGTCACGTTCGTGAAGAATTCGGATGCGGTGATCGTGATGCCGGGCGGCTTCGGCACGCTCGACGAACTGTCCGAAGTGCTCACGCTGATCCAGACGAAGAAATCGCGCCTCGTGCCGATCATTCTCGTCGGCAGCACGTTCTGGCAGGGGCTGCTGCAATGGTTCCGCGACCAGCTGATCCCGAACGGCCTCATCAATCCGGAAGACATGAACCTGATGCAGGTGATCGACGATCCCGACCAGGTGCTCGACGCCGTGCTCGCGTTCTACGAGGACAGCGGCGAGGAAGAAGGCCCGGACGGCGACGGCCAGCCGCCGCGACCCGAAGAAGACCGCATGTTCTATCTGTAATTCGATCGATGTCGATGACCGGCCTCGCGGCCGGCATCCCGCATCACGCGCGGCAGGCGTGGCGGTTCCGCCATCTGCCGCGCGTCATTTTGTAACGCCGCATTAATCGCGCTGCGCGGCCGCGCGCCGCCGAATGTCAAATCCGGGGAGCCGGTGCCGCGCAACGCGGCTGCCCTGTTCCGCGCCTGCGCCCCGTCATTGTCAAATCATGCGGCCTGCCATCGGTCCGGCTGGCCCGCTGCACGAGAATCCGCCGTAACAAATACGCGTCGCCTTTTCCGCGCAGTGCCCGCACACTGCATCTCGTCGGCGCGGCGTCCCCCCGGTGGAACGATCCCCCCTCGCGTCCATCGCGTCGCGCCGGCTTTTTGACAACGACATCACGGAAAACAACATGAAACGCTCGCTGATCGCCCTCGCCTTCACCGGCCTCGGTCTTTCGCTGTCCGGCCTCGCCCACGCCGTCAACGTCGACGTCAACATCGGCACGCCCGCGCCGGTCGTCGTCGCGCCTGCGCCCGTGGTGGTGGTCGGCTGGCACGGCGACCGCTACTGGGACGGCCGCCGCTACTGGGAGCGCCGCGAGTGGGAAGACCACCAGCGCTATCGTGGTCACGAAGGGCGCCGCGGCTATCACTGCCCGCCGGGACACGCAAAGAAAGGCGAATGCTGAGCATCCGAGCGGCGGGCCTTCCGGCCCGCGCACTGAAGCGCAAGGAACAAGGCCGCATGCGAACGAAGGTTCGCGTGCGGCCTTTTTCGTTGGCGGTGCGGCTGCGCAGTGGCGTTACTGGAACGCCACTTCCGCGAAGCTCCGCAGCTTGCGACTATGCAGCTTGTCGAGCCCGTTCGTGCGCAGGATCTCCATCGCCTTCACGCCGATCTGCAGATGCTGGTCGACCTGCCCGCGATAGAACGTATCGGCCATGCCCGGCAGCTTCAGCTCACCGTGCAGCGGCTTGTCCGACACGCACAGCAGCGTGCCGTACGGCACGCGGAAGCGGAACCCGTTCGCGGCGATCGTCGCGCTCTCCATGTCGAGCGCGATCGCGCGACTCTGCGACAGCCGCTGCACGGGCTCGCGGTGATCGCGCAACTCCCAGTTGCGGTTGTCGACGCTCGCGACCGTCCCCGTGCGCATCACGCGCTTCAGTTCGGCGCCTTCGAGCCGGGTGACCTCGGCCACCCCGCGCTCGAGCGCGAGCTGCACTTCGGCAAGCGCCGGGATCGGCACCCACAGCGGCAGGTCGGCATCCAGCACGTGATCCTCGCGCACGTAACCGTGCGCGAGCACGTAGTCACCGAGGCGCTGCGTGTTGCGCAGGCCCGCGCAGTGACCGAGCATCACCCACGCATGCGGACGCAGCACCGCGATGTGGTCGGTGATCGTCTTCGCGTTCGACGGACCGACGCCGATGTTGACCATCGTGATCCCGCTACCGTCCGCGCGCTTCAGGTGATACGCGGGCATCTGCGGCAGGCGCGGCGGCGCGGCGCCCTCGGCCGGCTCGCTGCCGAGGTTCGCGTTGTAGGTCACGACATCTCCCGGCTCGACAAACGCGCTGTACTGGCTGCGGTACGCACGCACCTCGGGATCGTCGCTCTCCGTCATCACCGTGCGGCCCAGCTTCACGAACTCGTCGATGTAAAACTGGTAGTTCGTATAGAGCACGTAGTTCTGGAAATGCGTCGGCGACGTGGCCGTGTAGTGGCGCAGCCGGTGCAGCGAGAAGTCGACGCGCGCGGCCGTGAACAGCGCGAGCGGATGCGGCTCGCCCGGTGCCGGCTCGAACGTGCCGTTGACGATCCGGTCGTCGAGGTACGAGAGATCGGGCGTGTCGAAGATGTCGCGCATCGCGAGCAGGCGGTCGCGGTCGAGTTCGCCTTCGAGGTGGATACCTTCGGGGAACGCGAAGTGAATCGGAATCGGCTGCGACGACACGCCGATCTCGATCTTCACATGGTGGTTCTTCGACAGCAGGCGCAGTTGCTCGCGGTAGTAGTTCGCGAACAGGTCGGGACGCGTGACCGTCGTCTCGAATACGCCGGGGCCCGCGACGAAGCCGTACGAGCGGCGCGAATCGACGTGCGTGTTGACATCGGTACGAATCCGCACGAACGGATAGCACGCGCGCACGTGCTCGGTGATCGGTTCGTGGCGGCGATAACGCGCGAACGCGTCGCGCAGGAAGCCCGTATTGATGTCGTAGATGGCCGACAGCCGCGCGACGGCGGCAACGGAATCGTCGAATGCTTCGACGGGCGGGCTCTCGGGCGTCAGCACCCGATGCCGGCGGCTCAAATCGTTCTTCATTTTCATCACCTCATCTGGTCGAACGACATTACCACGGAACCCGGTCACGCTCATGGCTGCCTGCTTGCATGCCGCTTGCACGAGAGGGCCGGGCCGCGCGCAGTATTTGCTAAAATCGGAAGGTTCACTGGAGACTCATCATGAAGCCGCTCATTCTCGTCGCCGCTGCCGCCGTGTTTGCTGGCACGTTTGCCGCTGCCGGCGCCGCTTACGCCGCCGGCGGCACGCCCGACGCCGACGCGCGGGCCCGGGCCGAGGCCAACGAGGCCGCCGGCCTGCCCGATCTCCGCAAGATCAACCGGCCCGGCGCCGAAGTCACGTCGAAAGTCGACTTCGCCGACATTCGCCGCACGCCGAGCTTCCATGAAAAAAGCAAGAACGGCACCGAAGTCACCGAATACCGCGATCGCGGCAAGCCGGTCGAGATCGACGTGAAGTCGAACTTCGGCACGCGCTACCAGATGAGCTCGACGCTCGACACGTCGCCGAAGCCGCACGACGCGGGCGTACCGATCACGCGCCTGCCGTCGGTCAACCTGCGCTACTGATTTCCTGCCGCGCCGCGTCGGCCCCGACGCGGCGCGCCGGCTTCCCCTTCACCTCCTGTCGCGCTGCACGCCGCGCGCGTGCCGACAACTGACCAGACGCATCTCGCATGGCCGTTTTCACTGCTGTTTCCGACTCCGATCTCGCGCAATGGATGCGCCACTATGAACTGGGCGACGTGCTGGCGTTCCGCGGCATTCCGTCCGGTATCGAAAACAGCAACTTCTTCCTGACGACGACGCGCGGCGAATACGTCCTGACGATCTTCGAGAAACTGACGGCGGAACAGCTGCCGTTCTACCTCGACCTGATGCGCCATCTGGCGAGCCACGGCGTGCCGGTGCCGGATCCGGTCCCGCGCGACGACGGCGCGCTGTTCGGCGAGTTGCATGGCAAGCCGGCGGCGATCGTCACGAAGCTCGACGGCGCGGCCGAACTCGCGCCGGGGGTCGCACACTGCATCGAGGTCGGGCAGATGCTCGCGCGCCTGCACCTCGCGGGCCGTGACTACGCGCGCCACCAGCCGAACCTGCGCAGCCTGCCGTGGTGGCAGGAGAACGTGCCGGCGATCGTTCCGTTCATTACCGACGAGCAGCGCACGCTGCTCGAGGGCGAACTCGCGCACCAGGCCGCGTTCTTCGCGTCCGACGACTACGCGGCGCTTCCGAGCGGGCCGTGCCACTGCGACCTGTTCCGCGACAACGTGCTGTTCGCGCACGCGGCGCCCGGCACCGGTCATGACGTACGGCTCGGCGGCTTCTTCGATTTCTATTTCGCGGGCTGCGACAAATGGCTGTTCGACGTCGCGGTGACCGTCAACGACTGGTGCGTCGACCTCGCGACGGGCGTGCTCGACGTCGCACGCGCGGACGCGCTGCTGCGTGCGTACCAGACGGTGCGGCCGTTCACGGCCGAGGAGCGCCGCCACTGGAGCGACATGCTGCGCGCGGGCGCATACCGCTTCTGGGTGTCGCGCCTGTACGACTTCTACCTGCCGCGCGCGGCCGAAATGCTCAAACCGCACGACCCCGGTCATTTCGAACGCATCCTGCGTGAGCGTATCGCCCACACGCCCGCGCTTCCCGAGACCCATACCGCATGCAACTGATCGAAGTGCCCGCGAAAGCGGGCTATGTCTGGTTCCGTCAAGGCATCTGGCTGTTCCGCCGGAACCCGCTCGCGTTCATCACGCTGTTTTTCACGTATCTACTGGCGATCACGCTGGTGTCGATGGTGCCGGTGATCGGCGCGGCGCTGCCGCTGCTGTTCATCCCCGGCATCGCCGTCGGCTTCATGGCCGCGTGCCGCGACACGGTCGCCGGCAAGCCGGTGATGCCGACGATCCTGATCGACGGGTTCCGCTCGTACGGCACCGCGACGACGCAGCGGCTGCTCGTCCTCGGCGTGGTCTATGTCGCGCTGATGGTGCTGGTGTTTGCCGCATCGTCGCTCGTGGACGGCGGCGGGCTGCTCCAGATGATGCTGGGCGCGACGAGCGACGCAAGCCCGGCGCCCGAAGCGCTTGCCGCGCAGGGCACGCTCGGCGCGCTGCTGCTGGCGACGCTGCTCTACGCGCCGGTCGCGATGCTGTTCTGGTTCGCGCCGGTGCTCACCGCGTGGCACGACATCCCGCCCGCCAAGGCGCTGTTCTTCAGCATCGTCAGCTGCTGGCGCAATCGCGGCGCATTCGTCGTGTACGGCCTGCTGTGGTTCGGTGTCGCGCTCGGCGCGTCGTTCGGCCTGTCGCTGCTGCTGCAGGCGCTCGGCGCCGGTGCCTATGTGCTGACGATCATGATGCCGGTGACGATTATCATCGTCACGATGATGTACTGCTCGTTCTACGCGACTTATCGCGGCTGCTTCGGCGTGCAGGAACCGGGCGCCGCGACGCCCACGTCCGGCCGCTGACGCCGCTCGGCCGGCGCACGCCGCCGGCCGTCCATCCTCCTCCCGGCCGACTCGGCGCCAGTCTCGCGGCCCCCGCTCACGCCCGGCTCCCCGCCGCCCGGCCCTGTTCAATCGAACCTTTTGCGCGCAAAATAATTTGTGTGCAAATCGTTAGCGCGTCCGCCGCGCCGCCTGAATCATGGACCGCCTGCCCCCGCTGCCCCAGACGCTCGACGAGCAACTGTGCTTTGCGCTCTACGCCACTTCGCATGCGATGACGAAGGCGTACAAGCCGTTGCTCGACAAGCTGTCGCTGACCTATCCCCAATATCTCGCGATGCTCGTGCTGTGGGAGCGCGACGATATCGCGGTGAAGGACATCGCCGCCCGCCTCGACCTCGACCCGGCCACCGTCACGCCACTACTGAAGCGGCTTGAGGCGCTCGGCTACGTCGAGCGCGTGCGCAGCGCGACCGACGAGCGCGTCGTGAACGTGCGCGTGACGGCGGAAGGCCGCACACTGAAGGACAAGGCTCGCTCGGTGCCCGCCGATCTCTTTTGCGCGATGCAGCAAACGCCCGAATTCCTGGTCAGGCTGCGCGCGGATCTCCACCAGTTGCGCGGCGCACTGTCGACCGCCAACGAAGACTGAAGCGCCGCTCGATCGCAAACGGGCGCGGTAGTGTCGGGCTTTTTCTTCAAAATTTCATTTGCACACAAATTATTTGTGTTCTATATTTTGTTCGTGGCCGGCGATACTCCATCCGACCGGACCGCTTTCCTCCCTTTCTTCCGACAGGAGCTGCACGATGAACATTCTGTACAAGACCAGCGCCACGAGCACCGGCGGCCGCGACGGCCGCGCGGTATCCGCCGACCACAAGCTGGAAGTGAAGCTGGCCGCGCCGCGTGAGCTCGGTGGCACGGGCGCGGAAGGCACGAACCCGGAGCAGCTGTTTGCCGCAGGTTACTCGGCCTGTTTCCTGAGTGCGATGAAATTCGTCGCCGGCCAGAACAAGCAAACGCTGCCGGCCGACACGCAAGTCACCGCGGAAGTGGGCATCGGCCCGAACGACGCAGGCGGCTTCGGGCTCGACATCGAACTGCGCGTATCGCTGCCGGGGCTCGACAAGGCCGATGCGCAGGCACTGGTCGACAAGGCGCACCACGTGTGCCCGTACTCGAACGCGACCCGCAACAACGTGCCGGTGCGCCTGACGGTCGTTTGACGCGCCGCGCGGCGCCCGCGCGGCGCCGAATGCAAAAAGGGCGTGTGCGGCTGCTTGCCGCACACGCCCTTTTGCGTGATTCGCCGGACCGGCTGACAAGCCGGCCCGCGCTGCGCTGCTTAACGCGCGCCGAACGAGAACGAACGGTTCATCGCCGCTTCGCGGTCGATCTTGCGCATACGGAATTCGAGATCGTAGATGTCGGTTGCTTCGGACAGGTACGCATCGGCGCGCTCTTTCGCGGCCTTCTCGGCGTTCTTGGTCAGCATCAGGAAGAGGTGGCTCAGCAGGTACATGTTCGATCTCGCTATCTAAGGTTCTTTGACTAGGGTTTTCCCGAATTATAGGGAAAACCCTAGATCTTGGCTAGCATCGATCAGACGGTGCGTCGTTCGGTCGCCACAGTGCGACGATTCTGTTCGAAAAAGGACCAGATCATCGCGCTCGCATCGGGGCCGACCGCCGCATGAAACGGCACCGCCTCGTCGCCGCCCGCCCATGCATGATCGAGCCCTTTGACGTGACAGAGCCGCACCACCGACTCGCCGTCGCGGCGGACGTCGGTGATCCGCGCACCTGCCTCGCGCGTCTCCACGCGCTCGCCGCCGCGCAGTGCGCCGCGGCTGTCCGCGAGCCCGTTCAGGCGCATGAACTGCACCGTCAGCTGGTCCGCATTCTTCGGCGCGACGACATGATCGCCGTCGCCCTGCACGATCAGCGCGGGCATGCCCGGATATGCGCTGGCATCGACCAGCGCATCGACGGCCGCCGCCGGGTTCTGCCGCAGCCCGCGCCGCATCACGTCCATCGCGCTGATGCCGGAATTCGCCTCGCCGAGCGCGGGGCCCGAGTGCAGCGCAACCGCCGCGAAACGGTCCGGATGGTGCAACGCAAGCAGCGTGGCCAGACCCGCGCCGGCCGACAGCCCGGCGACGTAGACGCGCGATGCGTCGAAGCCGTGCTCGTCGGCGAGCGCGTCGACGAGCGACGCGACCGCATCCGCTTCGCCGCGGCCCGCGCGGTCGGTATCCTCATACCAGTGCCAGCAGCCGTGCGCGTGCGCGCGCTGCGACTGCTCCGGATACAGCACCGCGAAGCCGTGCTTGTCGGCCAGCAGGTTCATCCGGGTGCCCTGCGCGAACGCGTCGGCCGATTGCTGGCAGCCGTGCAGCATCACGACGAGCGGCATCGCGCCGCGCCGGCGGCCAGACGGGACATAAAGCCCGTATGCAAGCTGCTGGACGAGGCGGCCAAGCGCGGGCGCCATCGGATGCTCGCCGCGCGTCCACTCGCCGCCTGCCCATGCAGCTGCGCGCGGCCGCACGCGCGACTCGCGCGGCGGCGACGGATCGGTTGCGGCGCTCGACGCCGCAGCCTCGAGCGTATCGCGCGCGATGCGCTGTGCATCGCGCGCCGCGTGTTTGGTCGCCGGGGACAGCATGCGTTTCATGCCGCCCAGCCATACCTTCGTCAGACTTTTGGTCATCGATCGGGCTCGCAATCAGGAAAAATAAGGACACGATGCCGGATGCATCGTTCGACTTTGTGCAATGCACCATAACATTGTTTCTGGGATTTTTCCTGCACGCGGATAGTTCCCCACGGCGCAAAAACGGGCCTCGATCACACGCGGCGCTATACTGGGGCTTGGCCGCTCGTATCCGTTGTAGTCGTTCTTTCCGGCTCGCGCGTTGATTCAAGCATTCGTCCCGCCTCCGTTCGTTCCCTTCCCGATGTTCGACCTGTCGTCTCACCTGTGGATCACGATCACCGCGTTCGGTGGCGCCGGCCTGACCTTGCCGCTCGCGATCACGATCGCCGTATGGCTGGCGCTCGGCTACTCGTTGCAGCGCGCGGCCGCGTGGCTCGGCGTGCTCGCGGCCGCGATCGGGGTCGTCACGCTCACCAAGATCGCATTTCTCGGCTGGGGCATCGGCATCCGCTCGTGGGACTTCACCGGGTTCAGCGGCCACGCGATGCTGTCGACGTCGGTCTACCCCGTGGCGATCTTCCTCGCGCTGATCCGCACACGCACGCCGGTGCGGATCGCCGGCATCGCGCTCGGGCTGGCGGCCGGCATCGCGGTCGGCGTGTCGCGCGTCGCGCTCGACGCGCATTCGCCGTCCGAATCGATCACCGGCTGCATCGTCGGCGCGATCGCCGCGCTGGCGTTCATCGCCGGCTCGTGGCATGCGGTGCCGCACCGCTGGTCGGTGCCGGCGGTCGTCGCGAGCCTCGCGCTCGTCACCGTCGCGCTGCACGGCATCACGGTGCCGTCGCACCGGTGGGTCACCAAGGTCGCGCTGGAACTGTCGGGGCACGAGCGGCCGTTCGTCCGCGCGCGCTGGAAAACCAACCCGAACTACCGGCCCGCGTCGCAGCCGTCGTCGCTGCGTCGCACCGGATCGTCGCTGCCATTGCTGCACGCGTGACCGGCCGCACGAGCGTCATTCCCGCCGCCTTTCAAGTCTGAAGGTTTCATGCGCACCATCGCATGAACGGTATGTCGAGCGTTATAACCCGCCCTATATTACGATTACGGTTTTCAACCATTCAAACGACCAGACCATGCGCTCGACCGTCCGCCCGCTTCGCCGCACCCTGCTCCGTCTGTTGCCGCTCGCCACGCTTGCCGCGGGCATCGCGTTCAGTGCGCCGGCTTCCGCCGCGGGCGAACTGGTCGTGTCGGCGGCCGCGAGCCTGACGAACGCGTTCAAGGCCGTCGGCGACGCTTACCAGAAGCAGCATCCGGACACCAAGGTGCTGTTCAACTTCGGCGCGTCGGATGTGCTGATGCAGCAGATCGCCAAGGGCGCGCCGGCCGACGTGTTCGCATCGGCCGACCAGAAGGCGATGGATCGTGCTGTCAGCGAAAAGGTCATCGTGCCCGGCACGCGTCGCGACTTTGCGGCGAATTCGCTCGTGCTGATCGTGCCGGCGGACAGTCATGCTGCCGCGCCGGCGTCGCTGAACGACTTGACGGCGCCCGGCGTGAAGCGCATCGCGTACGGCGACCCGGCATCGGTGCCGGTCGGCCGCTATACCGAAGGCGCGCTGCGCGCGGCAGGTGTGTGGGACGCCGTCAGCGCCAAGGGCGTGCTGGCCGCCAACGTGCGCCAGAGCCTCGACTACGTCGCGCGC
This sequence comes from Burkholderia ambifaria, assembly GCF_001443045.1. GTDB lineage: Bacteria > Pseudomonadota > Gammaproteobacteria > Burkholderiales > Burkholderiaceae > Burkholderia > Burkholderia ambifaria_A. The sequence goes on from NZ_LKPJ01000001.1 coordinate 394,012, forward strand.
GGCGAAGTCGACGCGGGCTTCGTGTTCGGCACCGACGCGGCGATCATGCCGGGCCGCGTGAAGGTCGCGCTGACCGTGCCGACGCAGACGGCCATCACCTATCCGATCGCGGTGGTCAAGGACAGCCGCCATGCCGCGCAGGCGCAGTCGTTCATCGACTTCGTCGCGTCGCCGCAGGGCCAGGCCGTGCTGTCGACGTTCGGCTTCAAGCCCGCGGGCAAGTGAGCACAGCATGATGCAGGACGCCTGGGTACCGCTGCTGTTGTCGCTGAAGGTCGCCGGCTGGGCGACCGCGCTCGACATCGTGCTCGGCGTCGCCGCCGCCTTCGCGCTCGCGCGCTGGCGCTCGCCGATGCGCGATGTGGTCGATTCGCTGCTGACGCTGCCGCTCGTGCTGCCGCCGACGGTGCTCGGCTATTACCTGCTCGTGCTGCTCGGCCGGCGCGGCGTGTTCGGCACGTGGCTCGACAAGCTCGGCATCGAGCTCGTCTTCACGTGGCAGGGCGCGGTCATTGCATCGATGGTCGTCGCGTTCCCGCTGATCCTGAAATCGGCACGCACCGCGTTCGAAAGCGTCGATCCGCATCTCGAACGCGCGGCACGCACGCTCGGGCTCGGCGAAGCCGCGGTGTTCTTCCGTGTGACGCTACCGCTCGCCGCGCGCGGCATCCTGGCCGGCGCGCTGCTGGCATTCGCGCGCGCGCTCGGCGAATTCGGCGCGACGCTGATGATCGCCGGCAACCTGCCCGGCCGCACGCAGACGCTGTCGGTCGCGATCTATGCGGCAGTGCAGGCCGGCGACGACAACACGGCCAACTTCCTCGTGCTGGTGACGTCGATCACCTGCGTGCTCGTGCTGCTCGCGGCCGGCTGGCTCGTGCCGTCGCGCGCCGGGCGGAGCCAGCTGACATGACGCGCCGCTCGCATTCGTATCGTTGCGCCGCCCCGGTCGCGGCGAAACGCCTTCCCGCCGCACGTACGGTTTTCCGCACGTGCGGCGCAGCACGACGGAGGCCCGCATGAGCGTCGCCGTCGATATCCGCAAGACCTACGCGAACGCCGAGCGCCGCTTTACGCTCGACGTGTCGTTCACGGCGACCACGCAGCGCGTCGTGCTGTTCGGGCCATCCGGTGCGGGCAAGAGCATGACGCTGCAGGCGATCGCCGGCTTGCTGTCGCCCGACGAAGGTACGATCACGCTGAACGGCGAGCCGCTGTTCGATTCCGCGCGCGGCATCGACGTGCCGACCCGTGCGCGCCGCGTCGCATACCTGTTCCAGGACTACGCGCTGTTCCCGCACCTGAACGTGCGCCAGAATATCGCGTTCGGGCTCACGCCCGGCCTGCGCAACCCGCGTGCGAAAGCGGTGCCGCCCGAAGTCGCATACTGGCTGCAGGCGTTCGAGCTCGACGCGCTCGCCGGTCAATTCCCGTCACAGTTGTCGGGCGGACAGAAGCAGCGCGTCGCGCTTGCCCGCGCGCTGGTCGCGCAGCCGCACGTCCTGCTGCTCGACGAGCCGTTCGCGGCGCTCGACGGCGCAATGCGCCAGCGCATGCGCCACGAGCTCGCCGAACTGCAGGCGCGGCTCGATATCCCGATGGTGCTCATCTCGCACGATCCCGACGACGTCGCCGCATTCGGCGATCAGGTCGTGCAATTGAACGAAGGACGCGTGCAGGCCGCAGCGCCGCACGCCGAGTGGCCGACGCGCGTCGCCTGAACGCGCAACGGCTGTGGCCCTGGCGGCCACGTTGGAGCCTGAGAGAAGCCGCACCGGCGGCATAAGCTGGAACAAGCTGGAAACGGGATCGAAGCCGGCACCTCGCGCACGTTGGGCGACGCCGGCTTCGCCTCGTCCATCCACGGTCGGCGGCAGAAGCGGCGCGCACCGCCGTCGCGCGCGATCAGCCCGTCACCGCGAGAATCACGCTCGATGCCTTGAACAGCGCGATCGCACGCCGGCCAGCGTCGAGTTGCAGCGCGCCGACACTGTCGTTTGTAACGACGGCCGTGAGCGTCCCGCCGCCGTCGAGCGCCAGCGTCACCTCGCTGTTCACCGCGCCTGCCGCGACGGTTTCGACCGTCCCGTGCAACTGGTTGCGCGCGGACACCTTCAGCGTCGATTCGTCTTCGGCTTCATCGTCGACCGCCAGCACGACCCACGACGCCTTCACGAGCGCACACGCATCCGCGCCCGGCTGCAGGCCGAGCGCGTCGGCGCTTTCGTGCGTGAGCACCGCGACGATCACCTGCCCGCCGGGCAGCACGAGCGTCACCTCGTCGTTCACCGTGCCGCGCACGATCGACTCGACCTTGCCGAACAACTGGTTGCGCGCACTCGTCTTCATCCCGATCCGGCCGATCAGTGCCCAGTCGACGTCAAAGCCGGACACCGCCGCACTCGCGGCGTCGATGAAGCGGCGATGCTCGCGCTCGATCGTGCGGAACGCAGCGATCAGCGACGTCGCACGCGGCGTCAGCGTCGTGCCGCCGCCGCCCTTGCCGCCCGTCGAACGTGTCACGAGCGGCTCGCCGGCCAGGTTGTTCATCGTATCGATTGCATCCCACGCGGCCTTGTAGCTGAGGCCGACGGCCTTCGCCGCGCGCGTGATCGAGCCGGTTTCGCCGATCGCCGCGAGCAGCGCGATGCGGGTGGCGCCGCCGAGCGTCTGCTCGCCCGCGCGCAGCCACAGTTCGCCGCCCAATTCGAGCGATCCGGCTGAAGAGGAAGGAGGCGACGCGTCGCTCATCGGTGTGTCTGAAGAAAACGGACGGCCATTATAGTGAGCGCGCGCCGCTCAACGCGGCTTGCCGTCGAGCTTCGGCGGACGCAGGCTCGCAAGCAGCGCCTCGGCGTCGCTCGCCGCGCGTTGCTCGAGGGCCGCACCGTAGCCGCGCACGAAACCGAGCTGGTACGCAGGCGCCGCCAGTTGCTCGAGACGATGCAGCGCGACCATCGTGTCGTTCGCCTCGCCGAGCACGCTCTGCACGCGCGCGAGCGTCTTGACCGTTTCGTTGCGCGTGCGGCGCGAGGCCAGCGACGCGAAGAATTCGAGCGCGTAGCGCAACCGCTTCGCGTCGATCCGCACCTGATGCCGCGCGGCGGTATCCAGCGACGTGAGCGACGGCAATGCATACAGATGACCGAACAGCCGGCGCACGCGCTTGGTCGCGTGACGCCGCAGCGACGGCGTGTCGTCGTCGCCGGCATCCGGCGGCAGCGCGAGCGTGCTCAGCCATTCGAGCCAGCCGAGCGTCAGTCGCGCATAACGCGCCGAATGCAGCGCCTGGCGCAGTTCGATGCGTGCCGCCATGGCCTGCGCGCGTGCCGCGTCGAGCGTGCCGTTCCAGTCGGCGCTGCCACCGTCGGCCGCGATCAGCGCGGGCAGGCTTTCGGTCGAGAACACGTCCCAGTCGCGCACCGTGCCGAGCAGCGCGGCGAGCCAGCGCAGGTCGGCGCCGAAGGCATCTTTCCATCGATCATCGGCAAAGCGCGGAAAGAAGCGCATCAGCGTGCGCAGCCGGCGCAGCGCGACGCGCATCTGGTGCACGAATTCGGGATCGTCGCGATCCAGCACACCGCTCTCGTTGCCGAGCCATTGCGCGGCGATGTCGCCCGACAGCGCGAACAGCGCGGCCCGCTGCGTGCGGATGCCGGTCAGGTCGACGAGTTGCGCCTTGACCGGCCCGGCGACGGCAGGCTCGCCCGCGCACGCGCAATCGATCACACTGCCCAGCTGCACGAACGCGGGCCATGCGCCGCTGAGTTCGCGTGCGGCGGCGAACAGCGCGCGCAGCGCGGCCGAGCGCGCGGCGACGGTTTCCCAGTCGGGTGCCGCGAGGCGCAGCTCGACATGGCGGCGCGGCGGTTCGGTCCCGCCGTACAGCGTGACATCGTCGAGCGTCATCTCGACCACCACGCCGCTGTCGTCCGCCCAGCGCCCGCGCCGCCGCTCGCTCACGAGCCGCAGCGGCGCCGGCTCGGACGATGCGGCGAGCGCCGCTTCGTCGACGGGACCGGGCGTGACGCCCTCTCCCGGCGCCTCTGCCGATTCCGCATCCGCTTGCGTCGCGGCCGCCGGCACGGCCACGTCGATGCCGGCATGCTCGGCGTCGAACAGTTCCCGCTCCACGACGCCGGGCGCGAATGCCCTCGTACGCGATGCGACGACACGCCGCCCCTGCGCGTTCGACTCGATCCACGTCCACCAGCACTCGCCGGGGTTAGGCTCGGCCTCCTCGACCTGGCAAGGCTCGATCGTCACGCGCTCGTGGCCGCGCCGCATCCTCACCTGCGAACAGATCCGCCACGCGCGGACGAGTTCGGCGCCGAAGTCGCGCTGCTCGCCACGAACCCGGCTTCCCGTCTTGACCGGCCAACCTTCCAGCGACAGGGACAACACGATTTCCAGCACACGCGACATGGAGGCTCCCGCACATGAAGAATCGCCGGCGCATCCTTCGCGCCGGCGCCGCCCGTGAAGCAGCTTCCATAGTACACGGCGCAAAAGCGCATGGGCGACGATCCGGCCCTGCCGCGCTGTCGCGCATCAAACGACGCATCAGACGACGTATTGCGCGATGCCGTTGCCGAACGACCAGTCCTCCTTCAGCACTTCGACAAGGCTGATGAATACGTCCTGCTGGCGCACGCCGGGCTGCCGCGCGAGGTTCTCGGCGATGGTCCGGTACAGCGCCTGTTTCTGCTCGAGCGTGCGTGTGTTGTTCGCGGTGATCTGGATCATCACGAGATCGTCGCTGCGTTCGATGTCGAGGTAGTGTCGGCCGAAGACGAAGTTCTCCGCCGAGTGCTCGGTCACGACCATGAAGATGTCGTCCTCGGGCACGTTGAACGTGTGCATCAGCGCGCGATGCACGCCGTCGACGAGCGCCGCGCGGTAGGCGGCCGGTTTGCCTTCGCGCACTGCGATCCGGGTGAATGGCATGGTCCTGCTCCTTTCGATGACGTTGAAAAACGGGAACGCCACGTCAGGTTAGGCGCGCATTACTATAATGAACAGTCATCTATCTATATTTCATTCATTTACGTTGAAAATGAAAGTCCTCGACCTCGATGCGGTGCGCGCGTTCGTGCTGGTGGCCGATCTCGCGAGCTTCACGCGCGCGGCCGATGCGCTCGGCACCACGCAGTCGGCCGTCAGCCTGAAGCTGAAGCGGCTCGAAGCGCACCTCGGCAAGCCGCTGCTCGCGCGCACGCCGCGCGTCGTCAAGCTGGCGGCGGACGGCGAAAACTTCCTGCCGGCCGCCCGCGCGCTGCTCGACGCGCACGACCACGCGCTCGGCGCGATTTCGGCCGGCACGCACCGCCTGTCGCTCGGCGTCAGCGAACACGTCGCGGTACCCGACCTCCCGGCCGTGCTGACGAGCCTGCACCGGCAAGATCCCGGGCTGTCGCTGGAAATGCATCTGGGGATGTCGGCGAACCTGCTCGTGCAATACGACGAACGCCGGCTCGACGCGGCAATCGTGCGGCACGAACCTGGCGAGGATCCGCCGCGCGACGACGGCACGGTGTTGTTTACCGAGCCGCTCGCATGGCTCGCCTCGCCCGATTGGGCGCCACGAGCCGGCGAACCGCTACCGCTCGCGGTGCTGGCCGGGCCGTGCGGCGTGCGGGCCGCCGCATTGCGCGCGCTCGAGCATGCGGGGCGGCCGTGGCGCGAGCGCTTTACGGGCGGCGGCGTCGCGGCGGTCACGGCGGCCGCCGCGGCCGGGCTTGCGGTCTGCCCGCTGGCCCGGCGCGTCGCGCCGCGCACGCTGGTCGACGTCGGCGTGAAATTCGGCTTGCCGCCGCTGCCGCACTCGCAGGTCGTGCTGTATTCACGCGTGCGCGACGCCCGCGCGGCCGCCGCGCTGCGCAGGTTTTCCGACAGTATTGCAATCTCGGCGTAAACTACGCGGTTTCGCCGTCCGCAATCTCCTGAAGAATTCCGATGAAGCCCGAAGCCCGCCAGCACCTCCGCGCCAACTTGCTGATGCTCGCCGCCGCCGCGATCTGGGGCTCGGCGTTCGTCGCGCAACGGCTGAGCCTCGACGTGATCGGCCCGTTCCTGTTTACGGGGCTGCGCTTCCTGCTCGGCGCACTGGTGCTGATTCCGCTGCTGACGTTCAACGCGGCGTCGCGCGCGCAGTTGGCGGCGATTCGCCGCGAACCGGCATTGCTGGCGCCGGGCCTTGCGCTCGGCGGGCTGCTCGCCGTGTCGATCTCGCTGCAGCAGTTCGGCCTGCAATACACGCGGGTCGCGAACGCGGGCTTCATCAGCTCGCTGTACGTCGTGATCGTGCCGCTGATGGGCGTGTTCGTCCGCCACCGGATCGGCGCCGGCACGTGGTTCGGTGCGCTGCTCGCGGCGATCGGCCTGTACTTCCTCAGCATCGACGAACATTTCTCGGTGCTCTACGGCGACTGGTTCCAGCTCGCGGGCGCGGTCGTCATCGCCGCGCACGTGATGGCCGTCGGCCATTTCGCGAAGCGGCACGATCCGCTCGTGCTCGCATTCCTGCAGTTCGTCACGTGCGGCGCGCTGTGTCTCGCAGCAGGCCTCGTGATCGAGCCGGTCAGCGTCGCGACGCTGAAGAGCGCGCTGCCGACGCTGCTGTACGGCGGGCTGCTGTCGGTCGGTGTCGGCTATACGCTGCAGGTCGTCGCGCAGCGCGATGCGGCGCCCGCACACGCGGCCGTGATCTTCAGCATGGAAGGCGTGTTCGCGGCAATCGCCGGCTGGGCCGCGCTCGGCGAGACGCTGACGCTGCGCGCGCTGGTCGGCTGCGCACTGATGCTGGCCGGCCTGCTCGCCTGCCAGTTGCTGCCGAACGGCGACGCCCGGAAAAAGGACGAGGACGCGCTGCCGGCGTGACGCGCGCGATCCCTATAATGGGGGTTCGCGTGTTTTTCATGCCAACCGCTTCCGACAGGCCAGCTCCGTGACGTCCCTTTCCGTCGATCCCGCCGCCGACCTGCTGCGCGAACGCGCAGCGCACTATGCCGCCGAGGCCGCGCTGTTCCTGCGCGACCAGGCGCTTTCCACCGCATCGCACGACCTGCGCAGCCCGCTGAACGCAATGCACAGCTGGGCGTACGTGCTCGAGCGCCAGCTCGCCAGCGCCGACCCGAACCTGCAACGCGCACTCGCGGGCATCCGCACCGGGATCGACCAGCAGGTCGCGCTGATCGACGACGTACTCGATGCGCCGCGTGCGGAAACGCGCACGCTCGCGATCAGCGCGCAGCCGTTCGCGCTGCGCCCGCTGCTCGACGATACGCTCGCCCTGGTGCGCTTCGCGCTCGCCGACGCGCGGCAGGTGAGCATCGATGCGACGCTGCCCGACGGCGAGCCATCACTGACCGCCGATCGCGAACGCGTCGCGCAGGCGCTTTGGACGATGCTGACGACGGCCGTCGAAGCCAGCGCCGCCGGCAGCCTCGTGACGTTCGCGTGCACGCACGACGGCGTGCGGTGCGTCGCGCATGTCACGTGCGCCGTCAGCGCCGATGCGCTCGCCGATCCGGCGCTGCCGCACGCGTTCGAATCGTTCGCACGCCGCGAGATGCTGCGCCCGCACGACGCGAAGCGTGTCGCCTGGACGCTCGCGCTGTGCCAGCGTGTCGCGCTCGCGCACGCCGGCACCTTCACGCACGCCCCGTTCGCCGACGGCGCCGCCGTCACCCTCTCGCTCTCCGTCCCCTGCGAGGCGCCGGTGTAAGCAATCGGCCGCGCCTGACACATTACATTTCCCTTTCCGGCCCTATACTGTTGGGCCTGTCATGACTGGAGCGATTCTTTGTTACAGATCTTCGCGCTCATCGGCGCGTTGTTCCTGGTGGCCCTGAACGGGTTTTTCGTTGCAGCCGAATTCGGCCTCGTCAAACTGCGCGCGACGCGCGTCAAGACACTTGCCCGCAAGCACGGCCTGCGCGGGCGCATCCTCGCCATCGTGCACGGCCGGCTCGACGCGTATCTGTCCGCGTGCCAGCTCGGTATCACGCTCGCGTCGCTCGGCCTCGGCTGGGTCGGCGAACCGGCGTTCGCGGAACTGATCGGCCCGCTGCTCGACCTGATCGGCGTGCAGTCCGAACGCATCGTGCACCTGATCTCGCTCGTGTTCGCGTTCTCGCTGATCTCGTTCCTGCACATCGTGGTCGGCGAACTCGCGCCGAAATCGATGGCGATCCGCCAGTCGGAGAAGGTCGGCCTGTGGGTCGCGCTGCCGCTGTATGCGTTCTACTGGGCGATGTACCCGGCGATCTGGGTGCTCAACACCAGTGCGAACGCGGTGCTGAAGCTCGCGGGGCTGTCGGCCGACCACGGCGGCGATGCGCACTACTCGACCGACGAGCTGAAACTGATCCTGCGCAGCCGCCGCAGCACGGCCGGCAACACGGCCCAGCCGGCGCGCGGCGCGTACACCAACGACGAGTGGAACACGCTCGCGCATTCGCTCGATTTCTCATCGATGACGGTGTCGGACCTGATGCGGCCGGCGCATGAAATGATCGGCCTGCGTCGCGACCTGCCGCTGCCCGACAACATGGAAATCGTCGCGCGCCACCGCTTCAGCCGCTATCCGCTGTTCGAGGATGCGGCGCGCGAACAGGTGAGCGGGCTGATCCACCTGAAGGACCTGCTGCTCGCGCGTCACGCGGGTGCAGCGCTCGAGGACCTGTCCGATTACGTCCGTCCGGTGCAGTACGTAAAGCCCGACACGCCGGCGCTGGAGCTGTTCCGCCGCTTCCGCAAGGGTGCGCCGCACTTCGCGCTGGTCGGCAACAAGGGCGCGAAGCCGATCGGCTTCCTGACGCTCGACAACCTGCTCGGCGCGCTGGTCGGCCAGATCCACGACGAGTTCCGCCAGGGCGACGCAGACTGGACCCGCCTCGACGACGGCACGCTGATGGGCAAGGGCAGCCTGCCCGTCGTGTCGCTCGAGCAGGCGCTCGGCATCGACATCGACGAAGGGCGCGCGGAATCGGTCGGCGGCCTCGTGATCCAGGCGCTGAGCGATTTGCCGACCGAAGGGCAGCGCGTGTCGTTCGATCGCTTCGACGTCGTCGTGAAGAAGATGAACGGGCCACGCATCGTGCTGGTGCGCGTGTATCCGAAGATCGCGAAGGAGGCCGACGAATGACGGTCGCCGCTCGCCGCCCGCGATGAGCGCGACGCTGCCGCGCTGCTGCGTGATCACGCCGGAGCCGGCATCCGCGTCGGCCGCCGATCGCCAAGCCTTCCTCGACCGGCTGTCGGCCGTGCTCGCGCGCGGCGAGATGCTCGTGCAGCTGCGCGTGAAGTCGTTCGACGCGGCCGCGTTCGCGCAGCTGGCCGCCGAGGCGCTCGCGCGCTGCGACGCCACCGGCGCGCAACTGATGCTCAACGGCCCGATCGACGCGGCCGGCGTGATGCAGCTCGACGGTGCCGGCTGGCACCTCGACGGCGCCGCGCTGCGCGCCGTCGCGCAACGGCCGCTGCCGCCCGCGCGTCGCGTATCGGCTGCATGCCATGCAGCCGACGATCTCGTGCTGGCCGCGCGCGCAGGCGCGGATTTCGTCACGCTGTCGCCCGTGCTGCCGACGCTCAGCCATCCCGGCGCGCCGACGCTCGGCTGGACGCAGTTCGCGGCATTGGCCGCGCAGGCGGCGATGCCGGTTTATGCGCTCGGCGGCATGACGCGCGCGCATCTCGACGACGCGCGCCGCCACGGCGCGTACGGCGTCGCGGGCATTCGCAGCTTCTGGTAAATGCGGCCAGGCGCGTCGGCGCCCGGCCTTCCCGGCATCACGCGTTCAGATCGGGGCGCCTTGCGCGCCATGCGCCATCGTCGATCCGGCGTACGTCGTGCGTGAGCGCATACTGGTTGACGTCACCCGTCAGCCACGCGACGAGCGAATACGGCGGCAACTCCCCTTCGTCAACCCGGTCGCGGGCGCGTGCCGGCGTCTCGAACACGACCCGCCCTCTCGGCGCATCGAACGGCACCGCGTCGGGCGACAGGTTCAGTGCGATGGTCAGCGTCTCGTCATCGGCGAGCCGCCATGATGCGAGCAGCGCATCGGCATCGCCGTCACCATCCGCCTTCAGCGTATGCGCGTCCTGCGGCCGGCAATCGGACAGCCGAGGCGCAATCAGCTTCGCGCGCACCGCGAGCGCCGACTGCACGAAATGCACACGATCGATATCGCGCGCGGTTTCGTCGAAGATCAGCGGGATCTGCGGCGTCAGCAGCGACAGCGCGAGCGCCGCGAGGCCGGGCGCATGCTCATGGTCGCCATGCTCGCTCTCCCGGCATGCGCCATCGGACAGCACCAGCGACGTCAGCGACAACCCTTCGGCGCACGGGCCGTCACCCGACGTGGCCGGCTGGAATGCCGCGCCGGCCGCGGTCAACGCGCGGGCCAGCGTATGGATCGACTGGTGCGCCGATATCCCCTCGTGAGCGGCCGCGTCGCGGTCCATCAACCGGTGCAGCGCGCGTTCGCCGCAACCGTTCCACTGCGCATCGAAATGCGTATCGGCCAGATGCACCGGATGACGCTCGCTGCCGAGCACGAGGTGGATCAGCCGGTCGGCCGGCACGGCCGCGCGCACGCGGTCGGCGATCTCGCGCAGCCACGACGTGCCGATCCGGTCGGCCTCGCGCAGCCGCAGCCCGTCGCAACGGTATTCGTCGATCCAGTACAGCGCGTTGTCGCAGAAGAAATCGCAGACTTCCGGATGGTCGAGCGCGAGCGGCGGCGCCTGCAGCGGATCGTCGCGCGTATGAAAGAACGGCACCGCGTAATGGCGCAGCGCGTCGGTGCCGCTGCCGAAGCGTGCGTAATCGAGCTCCAGCAGCACCGCGAGACCGTAGCCGTGCGCGTCGTCGATCAGCGCCTTCAGCGCGTCGGGCCCACCTTCCACCGCGAGCGGCGCGAACGGCAGGCTGTCGTGCGGCGACGCAAGCAACTCCAGCGCGGTCACGCCGAGACGCGCAAGCTGCGGCAGCCGGCGGCGCACGCCGTCGAAGCCGCCCACCGCGTGAGGACGAATCGCGTACAGCGCGATGTCTTCCCACGGACGGCCGCGCCAGAACGTATTGCGCCACGTGAACGCGCGCGGATCGACGACCTCGCTCGGGCCGTTGAGCCCGTCGGGTTGCGAACGCGATGCGGGATCGGGAATCGACACGACATCGTCGAGCCGGTAACGGTAACGCGCACCCGCACCGCATTCGACGAACGCTTCGAACCAGTTCGGACCGGCCGCCGTCATCGGGACGAGCGTCGGGCCGTAACCGGTATCGAGTTCGAGCTGAACGTGCGTACTGCCCGGCGCCCATACGCGGAAATGCGTGCGCGGCGTCGTACCGAGCGCGCCGCAGGGCTGCGCGCCGGACGGCAGGCAGTGAATGTAGTGCTGCGCATACGGATCGTGCGGACAATCTGACATCATGCGCTCCTCGTGCGTGCCGAGCGGCATGGCCGCGCGATCGGCGCGGCGCATCGGGGCCCGGCATGCGACGGCCAGGCAGGGGGGAACAAAAGTATGCGCCGGTTTCACGATTGCAACGCATCGAATCCTCACATTTTTAAATGCGAATCGACCCCGCCAACGTTGGCGCGCGTTGCGCGCCGAGTCAGGTAGTCCGCATACCGGAATGGTCGCTCGCCTTGTTGCGCCGCCGACCCGCGCTTACGCTCGGTGCGATGCGTGGACACCCGTCCGCGCCCGAACCCGAGGAATCCGCCATGTCGCTCCCCGCCAGCGCCGCGAAGTTCGATCCGGCACGCGCGCACGAATACGCCGAACAGTCCCGCATCGCGCTCGCCGGCTACGACGCATGCCACGAACTCGCCGCGTGCATGCTCGCGTCGTCGATCGGCGTGGCCGATGCACGGATCCTCGTCGTGGGTGCCGGCGGCACGGGGCAGGAAATCTGCGTGCCCGCCGCGCTCGAACCGGGCTGGCAGTTCACGGCGGTCGATCCGTCCGCGCCGATGCTCGCGCTCGCGCGTGCCAACGTCGAAGCGGCGGGTTTCGCCGCGCGCACGCACTTCATCGAGGCCGGTGTCGATGCGCTGCCCGAGGCGCCCGCCTTCGACGGTGCGACGCTGATCGGCGTGCTGCATCACGTCCCCGGCGACACCGCGAAGGCCGCGCTGCTGGATGCGATTGCGCGCCGTCTGAAACCCGGCGCACCGCTCGTGATCGCGGGTAACCATCGCCGCTATGCGGACCACCCTCGCCTGCTCGACGCGTGGCAGCAGCGCTGGCGCATGAAGGGCGCGACGCCCGACGCCGTGCGTGCGCAGTTGGCGAAGATCCTGCAAGGCGCCGATCCGCCGGCTTCCGAGGAAGTCGTGTTCCGGCTGCTGCACGACGCGGGTTTCGATGCACCGCTGCGCTTTTTCTCGAGCCTGTTCTGGGGCGCGTGGATCGCGGTGCGGCGCGGCGTGTGACGGTGCGCGCTCGAGCGCGGCGGCACGAACGAACCGCTCGCGTGCTCTGTGTCAGCGGTGTCAGCCCAGCAGCCCCGCCGCGACGTTGATCGACAGCCCGAGCACGGCCATGTTGAAGTAGAACGACAGGATCGACTGCGCGAGCACCGAGCGGCGCGCGGAACGATTCGCGAGCGACACGTCGGCCGTCTGCGACGCGACCGCGAGCGTGAACGCGAAATACAGGAAATCCCAGTAGTCGGGCTCGAGCTTGCTGTCAGGAAAGCGAAGCGCGCGATCGCCGCTCGGCGAGCCGTAATAGAGCCGCGCGTAGTGCAGCGTGAAGATCGTCGGGATCAGGAACCAGGCGCCGAACAGCGTCGCACCGGTGACCGCGTAATGGCCGAGCCCCGCGCGAAAGCCGACGCTCTTCGCGGTGGCGAGCTCGATCGCGATCGCGGCGACGCTCGCGACCGTCGCGAGGCACACGACGGTCAGCACGGTCGTCGCGTTCTCGTCCTCGCGGATCGCGACTTCGCGCACCTTGTGATGATGCGCGGTGACCATGCGCACCCACATCAGCACGAGATACAGCCAGACCGCGCAATCCCAGCCGATCAGCACGCGCGCGGTCAGCCTCAACTGGAGCGGCAGCAGCACCGCACACGACACGCCGGCGACGAAGGCCGCGACCATGCGCGGCCGGTTGCGTAATACCTGCGGATAGAACGTCATCGTGCGATTCCGAAAGCGGATGGAAAGGGTTCGGCCGGCGCGCAAACACCCCGCTGCGCCGTGCCGGCGGGTACCGCCCCGATTATCGCCATTCCTGCATGACGTTGCGATGGGCGTGAGCGCCTAAGATATCGGCATGACTCCTGCCCTCTGCCACCATCCCGCGAACACGGCCGGCCGCGACTTCGTCGTCGGCGATCTGCATGGTTGCGTGGATGTGCTGCGCGCGCTGCTGCACGACATCGGCTTCGACCCGGCTCGCGACCGGCTGTTCTCGGTCGGCGACCTCGTCGACCGCGGCCCCGCGTCCGAAACCGCGCTCGAGCTGCTCGACCGCCCGTGGTGTCATGTCGTGCGCGGCAATCACGAAGAAGTGCTGAGCCTCGTGTCGCGCGGCAAGCTGTCGCCCGATGCGTGGCGCGGAATCGGCGGCGACTGGGGCGCCGATCTCCCGCCGGAACGGCTGCACGCGCATGCGGCGCGCGTCGACGCGCTGCCGCTCGTGCGCGTGATCAGTGACGGTGCCGCGCGCTTCAACGTGCTGCATGCGGAATTTTTCGGTCCGGATACCGAACTCGATACCGGCAACTATTCGCCCGACGTGCGCGAGCGGCTGATCTGGGGGCGCGACCTCGTCCAGGGGCTTGTCGACCCGGCCCGGCAGGCCGGCCTGTCGCTGACCTGCACCGGTCATACGCCCGTGCGCGCGCCGCAACGCATCGGCGCGCAATGGTTCATCGATACCGGCGCGTTCGCACCGTCGGGGCGGCTGACGATCGTCGAACCACGCACCGGCGATACGTGGTCGCTCACTCAAGCCGACGCACGCGCACGTCATGCGGGCGATTTGCCGCTGCCCTGAGCGCTGCAACGCTGATAGCGCCCCCACGCACGCGCGTGGGGGCGCTCATGCCCCCCGCTAGCCGACCTGGTTCAGCTCGAACACCGCATCGATCGCGGAACCGTTCCAGTTGTATTCGAGATACGCCGCGTGATGACAGTCGCGCAGCAGTGTCGTGCGGAATGCCGCGAGACACTCGCCGCTCGGGTCGCGCACCGACGGATAGACGATCCCCGCGCCGCCCGCATTGCGCACCGCGCGGCCGAGCGCCTGCCCTGCGCTGTAATCGAGCGGATCGAGCAGCGCCGGGCTGCGTTGCGGCCACGTGCGCACGTCGGCGACGTCGCCCTGCACGACCACCGTGTAGAGCCGCATCTGCTGGCGCATCGGCGGCTCCTTCGTCGCGGCCAGGAACAGCCCGCTGTGATAGCGGGTTTCGGCGATCGCCGTATCGCGCGACCGCCCGCAGTAGAACACGCCGTAGCTGCCGTCGGAAAAGCGGCTGCCTTGCGGATTCAGGTGCGTGAATGCGGCCATGATCGGCCCCCAGCCCTGGCCGTAGCGACGCTCGGCCGGCGGCACGAGTTCGAGCGTGCCGACTTCGTGGCGGATGCGATCGTTGGTCAGCGATTCGAGCGCATACAGCGCGTCGAAATCCTCGGCGGACGCGACGCGATCGAACAGGTTGATGGCCGGAAAACGGGTGGGAATCACGCGATAGGCAGGTGCCCAGTCGACGACGGTCGTGGGCCAGTGTTGCGTTTCGGTCGGCATCGTCACGCCCAGCCACCCCGCATCGCGTCGAGATATTGCCGGACGGCGACCAGGTCGCCGACATTGCCGGCGAGCATCCGGTCGAGCGCGCGCTTGCCGCCGAACGGCACCGCGTCGTTGGGCCGCTTGACCCAGGTGTCGGCCGCGGCCGGTTGCGGCAGCAGGATCTGCAGCGCCTTGTAGATGCCGAGCAGCAGCGATAGCCGCTCGAGCGTATCGCGCGGCAGGCGCGCCGATTCGGGCGCTGCCTTCCACTTGAAGAACGTCGAGCGGCCGGGCGACCCGAGCAGCACGATCTGTTCGTCGATCGTCAGCTCCCAGTCGCGCGCGATGTTGAAGAACGCACGCAGGCCGGCCGCCGACATCTGCGCGACCGAGGCCTGCCGCGGGGCGGAATGCGGATCGAAGGCGGGCTGTGACATGATCGTTAGTCTCAAAACGAATTTACTAACAAGATTAGTCCATTTCCGTATTTTTGCAAGGGTCGCCCCCCGCGACGTCGGCATCCCGTCCGATGGATCGATATTTTTTGTCCATTCTGGACTCATATTTTATTTTCTGCGTTAATGACCGTGCGGACAGCGCATCGGAACGCGGTGCGCCTGCAGCAACCGTGTCGCCCAGAACCGGATAGACCCACGCCAAGGAACCATCATGAAGAGACTGATTGCCGCCGTTTCGATCGCCCTGCTCGCGGTATCGGCAGGCCCTGCCGTCGCAAAGGACTGGACCACGCTGCGCTTCGGCACCGACGCCAGCTACGCACCATTTGAATCGAAGGCGCCCGACGGCAAGCTCGTCGGCTTCGACATCGACCTCGGCAACGAGATCTGCGCGCGGTTGAAGGCCAAATGCGTGTGGCTCGAGAACGATTTCGACGGGATGATTCCCGCGCTGAAGGCGAAGAAGTTCGACGCGGTGCTGTCGTCGATGTCGATCACGTCGCAACGCGCGGAACAGATCGGCTTCACGACGAAGATCTACAACCAGCCGACGCGCCTCGTCGTGAAGAAGGGGTCGCCGCTGCTGCCGACGGCCGAATCGCTGAAGGGCAAGTCGATCGGCGTCGAGCAGGGCACGACGCAGGAAGCGTATGCGAAGGCGTACTGGGCGAAGCAAGGCGCGAACGTCGTGTCGTACCAGAACCAGGACGGCGTGTATGCGGACCTCACATCGGGCCGTCTCGATGCCGCGCTGCAGGACGAGGTGCAGGCCGCGATCGGGTTCCTGAAGTCGCCGCGCGGCGCGGGCTACCAGTTCGTCGGGCCGGAGCTCGTCGACGAGAAGGTGCTCGGCGTCGGCGCCGGCATCGGGCTGCGCAAGGAAGACACCGACCTGAAGGCGAAGATCGACCGCGCGATCCTCGACATGGTCAAGGACGGCACCTACAAGCGGCTCGCGTCGAAGTACTTCGACTTCGACATTTACGGCGGCTGAAGCTGAAGCGGCGTCGCGCGCGTACGGGTGCGATGCCCGTCGCGCGCGTCCGACCGCCCCTCCCCTGCTCGCCGGACGGCGACGCCTCCCTGACGTTCGCCGTCGTGCCGGTTGCATCGTCCGTGTCGCTCATCCGGATGCCGCAAATCACGCGCATTGCAGACGGATCGCCTGCGCTGGCGACCGCAGGCGCTCGACGTCAATAAGCGAAGACCGGGCGCCGGGGCACCGGTGCCCGAGTGCACATCCCCATGCGGATCGGGTTGGCAAGCAGGAAAGCGCCGGCCCGGCGCGGATGACCGGGTATCAACCGGATCCGCCTCGCACCGGGCGCGGAGAGATGGCCTGTCGACGCATGCCGGCCGGCAGCAAGATGCGCGGTCGACCGGCGATGGGTCGAATCACTGCGATCGCGGCCTGCCGGCCGCGGCGTGTGGCGATCGTTCATCATTTTTCTACCCCGTATTCGAGCCGTTGCTTGTACCGGCAGCCGGACATCGCCGGCGCCCCGACGATCCGACGACGACGGCCCGTGCCGGCCGGAACGGGGCTGTGCCGCCCGTCCCGCCGATCATCCCCGCGGACTGCGTCCTTGCCGGCCCTTGCAGGGTTCGCTGCCGAACCGGCCGGACGCCACGTCGTCGACTCTCGCACCTCAACCTGCGCAAGGAGCGGGCCAGCTTCGTACGAGGCCGGCTGCACAAGGCTTTCATCGGACAAGCCCGCGGCACGATCGGGCGGGACATGCAGGACGTTGCGAAACTGAAACATGCCGCGCGCGGGCGGCCTCGGCTACGCAGCGGCGACGCCTTACCGGACAAGGCGCACGGACGATACGGAAAATTTTCCCGGTGCGGGCGGCACGCCGCCGCCCGCGTTTGCCGGGTCTACTTGCGCGGCCGCCGACAGGAAACGTTTCACGCCCTTTACATGCCGCCGATCGCCCGCGCACGGGCCGGTGCGGACGCGTCCCTGCCGCCGTTCAGCCGACTCGCTGGTGGTCCTCGTCGCCGGCCGGCGAGCCGTCCTTTCCGCCGTTGTCGCCGTTGTTGTCGTGGTCGTTGAGCCCGTGCTCGATCATCATCCGGTAGAGCGTCACGCGCGAGATGCCGAGTTCGGCGGCGGCCTTGTTGATCCGGTGATCGTTGCGCAGCAGCGCGTTCTCGATCGCGGTGCGCTCGGCAAGCGAACGTGCCTGCTCGAGCGTCACGGGCTCCGTTTCGCCCGGCGTCTCGAGCCCGAGATCGTGCGGCGTCAAGAGCCGGCTCTCGGCCATCACGATCGCGCGGCGCACCCGGTTGATCAACTCGCGCACGTTGCCGGGCCACTCGTAGCGGCGCATCGCGTCGAGCGCGGCCGACGTGAAGCCGCTGATCTTGCGGCCGCTGTCGGCCTTGTATTTCTGCAGCACGTAATGCGCGAGGATGTCGATGTCCTTGCCGCGTGCGCGCAGCGGCGGCTCGTGAATGCGCAGCACGCAGAGCCGGTGATAGAGGTCCGCGCGGAAGCGTCCGGCCTCGACCGCGCCGTCGAGATCCACGTGCGTCGCCGAGATGATCCGCACGTCGACCGGAATCGATTCCTGGCCGCCGAGCCGCTCGATCTTCCCTTCCTGCAGGAAGCGCAGCAGGCTCGCCTGGCTTTCGACCGGCATGTCGCCGATTTCGTCGAGAAACAGCGTGCCGCCGTTCGCGGATTCGATCCGCCCCGCGCGCCGCTGGTTCGCCCCGGTGAATGCGCCGCGCTCGTAGCCGAACAGTTCCGACTGCAGCAGGTGATGCGGAATCGCGCCACAGTTGATCGCGACGAACGGGCCCTTGCCGCGCACCGAGCGCTCGTGGATCGCGAGCGCCGTCAGCTCCTTGCCGGTGCCCGACTCGCCGGAAACGAACACGCTGGCGTCGGTTTTCGCGACCTTGCGAATCGTGCTGAACAGCTGCTGCATCGCTTCGCAGTTGCCGATCATCCCGTGCTCGCCGATCGACGCCGCGTATGCCGCGCCGTCGACGCGATCGAGCGCGGCCATCCCGCGTGCATGGCCGAGCACGTGCGAAATCCACTCGTACGGCAACGGCAGCGTTACGTAATCGAAACAGTAGCTGCGGATCAGTTCGCGCACGGCCGGGCCGATCGTGATGCCGGCCTGCGCGACGGAAATCCAGCCGATCGCCGGCTGGCTCAGGCACGCCTTCAGCGCGGGGTAGTCGCGCGACGTGAAGCCCGAGAAATCGACGAGCCCGGCGGCGACGTTCACGCCGGACGTCATGTTCTGCGCTGCGCCGGCCGTCTTCGCGACCGAGATTTCCCAGCCGAGCTCGCGCAATTGCGCCAGCAACGGCTCATCCGGCGAACGCATGATCACGAACAGCTTGCGTCCGGCCTCGGGTGCAGTAACGGATACGAGCGGCATCTCGGGTGCCGCCGTCGCGTTTGCGTCGGGTGACCTTGCAACCATCGTTGTTCCCCGCTTGGCGTTGGTATCGTGCGCCGGCTCGCCGCCGCGTCTGACGGACCTCGATTGAACCGACATATTGGCCGCATTTCCGTCCGAATAAAATCCCCCCGGCAATAATCGTGCGCCGGGCGAGTCCTTTCATGAACGGTATATCGATGCCGCCGACGCGCGGCTAGATGGGTGTTATCCCGGTGGCGCGGCGGGCGCGAAACAAGGCCGTACGGGAAGCGAACGCGCGAAACCGCGCCGGCGCGGGCGCGGCCTGGCGGCCGTCCCGGCGCCCGCGCGCGCAACCGTTTCCGGCTTGACGCCGGTCAATCGTCAGACGAAGCGCGGTTGATGCACGAACGCAACACCCGCCGCATGGCACGGCGGCTGCGTCAGCGCCCGGATGCGAGCGGTGCGAGCGCGTTGGCGCGGCCGCGTCCGGCCGCCGCGTCGTCGTGTCCACCGTACGCGGCGACGAGCGCGTCGACGCGCGCGAGGTGGTGGCGGTTGTCGTGGTCCCACGGATGGAAGCCCGGCCGCAGGAAGCTCAGCCATTCGCCGGCGATGCGCGGAAACAGTCCGCGCCGCGGCCCGTACAGGAACGCGAGCATGCGCAGCATCCCGCGCACGTGATGCCCGGCGCCGCGATCGCGCCACAGCAGCGTCACGTGCATCAGGAACACGCTCGGCCAGAACGTCAGCGTCGTCAGCAGGTACACGCCGACACGGATCGGATAGCGGCGCAGGCCCGGCTTCATCACGGCGTTCCACACGTCGTAGGACACGGCCTTGTGCTCGGTTTCCTCGAGCGCATGCCATACCCACATCTGCCGGTAGCCTTCGACCGAGCCATCGAGACGCGTCGGGTCGCGCAGGATCCAGTCCGCGAGCATCGCCGTGTAGTGCTCCGCCGCCACCGTGTGCGCGAGCTGCACCGAATGCGGCAGCTTGCGCTTCATGAAACCGAGCACCGCCCACACGCGCTTGTCGAGCTTATGCGCGGGCAGCCGGTTCGCCTGCATCAGCTCGTTGTATTCGACGTGCTCGCGCGTATGCATCGCCTCCTGGCCGATGAAGCCGAGCACCTGGCGCTTCAGCACGGGATCGTCGATCCGGTCGCGATAGTTGCGCACCGAATCCATGAAAAAGCGCTCGCCGGCCGGAAACAGCAGCGACAGCGCGTTGAAGAAGTGGGTCACGTGCGGGCCGAGCCCGTGCCAGTCCTTCGCGCGTTCGACCGGCAGGTCGAAGCGCAGGTCGCGGCGCACCGGCATCACCTCGGCTGCGGTGGCGGAAGCGGCTGACTTCATGCTTGTCGTTCTCCTTGTTTTCGGGCAGCCCGGCAGCCGTTACGGTCTTGCCGGCGCGGGCCCGGGCAGCGCATCGCGCCACGCCGAAACCTTGACATCGATAGCTGTAAAGATAGGCTCGGGGCAGCGCCGCGCGCAAGTCGCCCGGTAGACGCGCGCTTCCAAACAGGGCACGGTCGGCAGTGCGGAAAAAACGATGCCGGAACGAGGTCCACGCGTGTCGCGATTCGAACGCGCACACCGGCGCGCGCCCGGCGGGCGGGCGCCGAACGCGTGCACCGCAACCGGCGTGAAAGCACCGTGCGGCGGGCGTTTCACGGGATTGCGCGGCAGCCTTCCACGCGACGCCGATCACCCCGGGTAGCACCAATTCATACGCACACCCCGTTCGCGTGGTGCCACCTCGTCGGTCCCGCTCGCGAAAAATTCAAACGCGCGTTCCATTCGGGTTTCGGGCGAGATGCGTGAGCGCCGTCGCGATCGACGCCGGATCGACGTACAGCCGGGCCTTCGCCGCGTGCGGCGGCCCCTGGCGCGCTCGCCTACAATACCGGTTTTACCCAACCCCTTTTCAGGAGAAGTCATGTCTGTCACCACGACCGCATCGGGCCTCAAAATCGAAGACCTGACCGAAGGCACCGGCGCGGAAGCGCAAGCCGGCCAGACCGTCAGCGTCCACTACACGGGCTGGCTGACCGACGGTCAAAAGTTCGACTCGAGCAAGGACCGCAACGACCCGTTCGCGTTCGTGCTCGGCGGCGGCATGGTCATCAAGGGCTGGGACGAAGGCGTGCAGGGCATGAAGGTCGGCGGCGTGCGTCGCCTGACGATCCCGCCGCAACTCGGCTACGGCCCGCGCGGTGCAGGCGGCGTGATCCCGCCGAATGCGACGCTCGTGTTCGAAGTCGAACTGCTCGCCGTCTGACGACGCAGCCGGCCGACGCCCTCCGATGGAACGCATCCCGTCTCCCGCCATCGCACTGCGCCGTTACGACACGTGCGAAGCGTCCGACGTGCACGACTTTCACCAGGTCGTGCTCGGCGTCGACGGCGCGATGGTGATGGCGGTGGACGGCGTCGGCCAGCGCATCGACCGGCACGCGGCCTGGCTGATTCCGGCCGGCGCGCGCCATGATTACGCGGGCCTCGGCGACAATCGCCAGCTCGTGCTCGACCTGCCTGCCGCGTCGCTCGCGGTGCCGCAGCGGCTGTTCGACAGCGCACGTGCCGTATCGATCGATCCGTCGCTGACGTCGTTCGTCGCGCAGGTCGCGGCGGCGGCCGCGCAACTCGACGGGCCGGCCGGCGACGCGCGGCAAGCGCACCGCTTCCAGTGGCAGGCCGCCGCGCGTCTGTGCGACGCGCTGCTCGGCGACACCGGCCTCGCCCTCACCGCGCCCGCGGCGGGCCTCGATTTCGCACGCATCGACCGCTGGCTGCGCGCGCGGCTCGCGGAGCCGCTGCGCATCGCCGATCTCGCCACGCACTGCGGCTACGGGATGCGCCGGTTTCATCAACTGTTCGTCGATGCGTTCGGCGAAACCCCGCATCGCTATCTGCAGCGGCTGCGGCTCGATGCCGCCGTCGTGCTGCTCGCCGACGGCCGCCATCCGCTCGTCGACATCGCCGGCATGGTCGGCTTCGCCGACCAGAGCACCTTCACGCATGCGTTCACGAAGCGCTTCGGCGTCGCGCCGGGGCGCTGGCGCGGCGAACGGCACTGAGCGCTTCCTGCGCACCCGGCCAGGCCGTCGGAAAGCAGCGCAATGATTCGATGAGTCCGCCGCTCGCCCGATCCGTTCCTGCATCGCGGCGGTATCGACGCTTCACGCCTGACTGAAACATCGCCCGTCCGTCGCGCCCTACGATGCGGACATGGACACGAGCACTTCCTCCCCCGCCTTTCCGCCCGCGCTCGCGCGCATCGTCGCGACCGTCAGTATCGGCTTCGTCGTCACGCAGCTCGACGTGACGATCGTGAACATCGCGCTCGCGCACCTGGCCGGCGATCTTCATCTGGCCGTCGCCGGCCTGCAGTGGGTCGTCGATGCGTATACGCTCGCGTTCGCGGTGCTGATGCTGTCGGGCGGCGCACTGGGCGATCGCTTCGGCGCGCGCCGCATGTACGTCGCCGGCCTCGTGCTGTTCGCGCTCGCGTCACTTGCATGCGGCGGCGCCGTCGCGCCGGCGATGCTGATCGCGGCCCGCGCGCTGCAAGGCATCGGTGCCGCGGCAATGCTGCCGAATTCGCTTGCGCTGCTCAACGACGCGTGCCGGCACGATCCACGCCTGCGCGCACGAGCCGTCGGCTGGTGGACAGCGGCGGGCTCGGTCTCGATCGCGGCCGGCCCGGTCGTGGGCGGCCTGCTGATCGCCGCGTGGGGCTGGCGCGGCATCTTTCTCGTGAACCTGCCGCTGTGTGCGGCGGGGCTGGCGGTCACGTTCGCGTGGGTGCCCGCGCGCCGCGAGCAAGCTGAGCCGGCCGCGCCAACGCATTCGATCCGCTCGCTCGACCTGCGCGGACAGTTCATCGCGATCGCGATGCTGACCGCGCTGACCGCCGCCGTGATCGAATGGCGGCCGCTCGGCTTCGCGCACCCGGTCGTCGCCGGCGGCTGCGCGCTCGCGGCGCTGGCCGCGCTCGCACTCGTCGCGGTCGAATCGCGCACTGCGACGCCGATGCTGCCGCTGTCGCTGTTCCGCCGCCGCACGTTCAGCGCGGCTATCCTGTTCGGGATCTGCGTGAACCTCACGTACTACGGCACCGTCTTCGTGCTCGCGCTCTACCTGCAGCGCGTGCGCGGCGAATCCGCGTTACAGGCGGGGCTCGCGTTCCTGCCGCTGACAGGCGGGTTCCTGCTGTCCAACCTCGCAAGCGGACGCGCGGTCGCGCGGTACGGCCCGCGCACGCCGATGCTCGCGGGCGCACTGGTCGCCGCGCTCGGCTACGGATCGCTGCATTTCGTCGATGCATCGACGCCGCTGCCGCTGCTGCTCGTGCCGTTCCTGCTGATTCCGTCGGGCATGGGATTCGCGGTGCCGGCCATGACGACGGCCGTGCTTGCGTCGGTCGAGCACGAGCGCGCGGGTATCGCGTCGGCCGTGCTGAACACCGCACGACAGGCTGGCGGCGCGATGGGCGTGGCCGCGTTCGGTGCGCTCGCGGGTGGAGGTGCCGCATGGCAGATCGTCGAGGGCCTGCATGTCGAGACAGGCGTGTCGGTCGGGCTGCTGGTCGCGGCTGCGTTGCTCGCGATGCTCGTCGCAGCGCGTCCGGGGCGCGCCCGGCAATGCCCGCAGCCGATTGACCACCGCGGTCGGCCGCTACCGGGCACGCGACCGAGCAGGCGAAACCGCGCAACGGAGCCGACGCAGCCCTTGTATCGCGCGACGATCCGGCACTCACCTCCGTGTCCCGCCCTCGTCGTCACCCACTTTCCGCACGACCGTCTCCGCCGCCTTCAGCGGCCGGCCGTCGTCGTGCCGCAGCGCGAGCTTGCGGATCGCGCGGCCCGTCTTGCGCTCGACCAGCACCGAATGCGGCTCGCCGCGTGCGAACAGGTTCGCCTCGCCCCACTGCCTCAGCATCACGATCACAGGAAACAGCCCTTCGCCCGTCTTCGTCAACGCGTACTCCTGATACGCGCTGCCGTCGGACGCGGGCACGACGTCGAACACGCCGGCGTCCACCAGCATCCTGAGCCGGTCCGACAGGATGTTGCTCGCGACGCCGAGGCTCGCGCGGAAATCGCCGAACCGGCGCACGCCGTCGAATGCGTCGCGCACGATCAGCAACGCCCAGCGATCGCCGACGATATCGGTCGCACGCGCCACCGGGCACGCCGAATCCGCGAGACTTCTCTGTCTGGCCATGTTCCTCTCCACTGTCGCGCCGGCCGCCCTCCCGGACAAACCGGCCGTCCATGCGCGGGCCCGTCGCCCGCCTCTGACAAGTTGCATTTTAAAACCACTTTTCCTACACTCACACTGGTTTCAAATTGCAACTAGTTGCGTGAGGAACCCAATGGAATCGTCTTGTCGTTCAGGAACCGTCGTGTCGAATGCGGCATCGCGTGCCGCTCGCCCTGCCAATGACACACGTGTGTCCACGCCGCTCATCGCGCTGCTGGCCATCTGCTGCGCAGCAAGCGTCGCGAACGTGTACTACGCGCAACCGCTGCTCGATTCGATCGCACACGACTTCGGCGTATCGCAGGCGGCGGTCGGCGGTGTGATCACCGCGACGCAGCTCGGCTGCGCGCTCGCGCTGCTGTTCGTCGTGCCGCTCGGCGATCTGCTGAACCGCAAGCGCCTGATCACCGTGCAACTCGTGCTGCTGACGGTGGCGTGCATCGGCGTGGCCGCGTCGTCGACGCGCATCGCGTTGCTGGTGGGGATGGTCGCGGTCGGGCTGCTCGGCACCGCGATGACGCAAGGGCTGATCGCGTGCTCGGCCGCGCTTGCCGCCGCCGGCGAGCGCGGCCGCGTGGTCGGCGCCGCACAAGGCGGCGTCGTGATCGGCCTGCTGGCGGCGCGTTCGCTTGCGGGTGTCGTCACGGATATCGCCGGCTGGCGTGCGGTTTATCTGGTGTCGGGTGCGCTCGCGATCGCGATGCTCGTGGCGCTGGCGCGGCTGTTGCCCGATGCGGATGCGCCGCATGAGCGCATCGGCTACGCAGCGCTGCTCGGTTCGATGGTGACGCTGCTGCGCAACGAACGTGTCCTGCGCGTGCGCGGGGTGATCGCGCTGCTGATGTTCGCGGCGTTCAGCATCTTCTGGAGCACGCTCGTGCTGCCGCTGAGCGCGCCGCCGCATGCGATGTCGCATACGCAGATCGGCACATTCGGGCTCGTCGGCGCACTGGGCGCGGCCGCCGCCGCGCGCGCGGGCCGGCTCGCGGATCGCGGGCTCGGCGAAGCGACGACCGGCGCCGCGCTCGCATTGCTCGCGTTCTCGTGGCTGCCGCTCGCGTTTGCCGGTACGTCGATCGCGCTGCTGGTCGTCGGTATCGTGCTGCTCGACGTCGGCGGGCAGGCCGTCCACGTCGTGAACCAGAACATGATTCTCGGTGCGCGGCCCGACGCGCATGCGCGCCTCGTCGGCTGCTACATGCTGTTCTATTCGGTCGGCAGCGGGCTCGGCGCGATTGCGTCGACGATGATGTATGCGCACACCGGATGGACGGGCGTTTGCGCGCTCGGCGCGGCGGTCAGCGTGGTCGCGCTCGCCGTCTGGGCCGTGACGCTCGGGCGTGCATGACGCATGCCGAAAACGGCAAGCGAATCACGACGGGTCCGGCTGAGAACGACAAAAAGCCGGCTCGCCCGAATCGGGCGACCGGCGCGGGCGACCGGCGCGGGCGGCCGGCCTGCGAACCGGACGCACGCACGCGCGCCGGCTCGAGTGTCGCGGCGGTGCGCGGCGTTCGCTTACCCCGCCGCCCGGATCGCCTCTTCGTACACGCCGGCGACGCGTCGCGCGATCACCGCGTTGTCGAAGTGATCACGTGCATAGCGCTTGCACGCGGCTTCGTCCGGCAGCTTGATCGCGCCGGACAGTGCCGCGCCGAGCCCTTCCGCGATCGCATCCGCGCCGGTCGACGGCAGCACGAGATCGTTGGACAGCCCGGCGACCGCCTCGGGCAGCCCGCCGACCGGCGTAACCAGCACCGGCGTGCCGGACGCAAGCGATTCGACGGTGATCAGCCCGAAACCCTCAAGCGCGACCGTCGGCACGACGCTGACCGTTGCCGCGCGGTACAACGCCGCGAGATGGTTGTCCGGCACGAAGCCGAGCAGTTTCACGTTGTCCTGCAGTCCGGCCGCGTCGATGCGCTGCTGCAGCTCTTCACCGATCTTGCCCTTGCCGGCGATCAGCAGCAGCACGTCCGGGTGACGGTGCTTGACGAGACCGATCGCGTCGACCAGGTCCTCCAGCCCCATGCGCCGCACGAGCCGGCGCACGGCCAGCACGATCGGCCGGTCCTGCGGCAGTTGCAGCTTGTGCCGTGCCTCGGCCGGCGTGAGCGGCGTATCGAACTGCGCGGTGTCGACGCAGCCCGGAATCACGCGCACGCGCGACGGATCGATCCCGTAGCGGTTCGTCAGGATCTGGCCGAACGCCTGCGACAGCACGATCAGCCGCGACGAGCGCGTATAGACGGCCTGTTCGAGATAGCGCTTCGCGCGCTGCCCGAGCGACGCGGCGCCCTCGACCTGGCTTTCGTCGGCCCACGGCCCCTGGAAGTGCGACACCTGCGGAATCCCGCGCGTCACGTCGAGTCCCGGGAACGTGTACAGCGCGAAGTGCGACGAAATCACGTCCGGCCGCTCGCTGCGAATCTCGTCGCGCAGTGCGCGACGCGCGGCAAGCATCCGGCGCGCGAGCGGCTGCGACGCGGGCCCGAAGCCCTGGATCGCGCCGCCCGTATCGTCGGCGACCTTCGGCGAGCCCGCGACGAGCCCGCGCACCTCGACGCCCGCACCGGGCAGCGCGCCGACGAGCGAGTAGTACATCCGGTCGAGGCCGCCCGCGCGTTCGGGGAACCAGTGCATGCCGATCTGCAACGATTTGATCGGCCGGGAAGATTGGGACATCACGATTGCTCCTGCGTGACCGCATGCTCGACCCGCTCGAAGGCGGACGGCTGCGTGGGTTGGCCGATGCGCCGGTAGAGCGCGACGTACTGGGCACCCATGTGGGCCCAGCCGAAACGGGTCATCAGTTCGCGGGCCGCGTCGCCCATCGCGCGACAGGTGTCGCGCGACGCAGCGAGCGAGCCGATCGCCTGCGCGAGCGCGGCCGGATCGTCCGGATCCTCCAGCACGATCCCGCAGTCGCGCGTGATGATTTCCGCGCCGCCGGCGGTGCGCGCGGTGACGACCGGCAGCCCGGCCGCCATCGCTTCCAGCAGCGACAGGCTCATCGCTTCGTAGCGCGACGGAAACACGTACGCATCGACCGAGCGCATCAGCGTCGGCATGTTCTTCACGAGCCCGAGGAAATGCACGCGCGATGCGATGCCGAGCGCGCGCGCCTCGTCCGGATACGGGCTGCCGGGCAGATAGCCGGCCACCGCGAGATGGACGTTTGCCGGCAGCTTCGTCAGCGCCTTCAGCACGGTGCCGAGGTTCTTGCGCGGCGTGCGCAGGTCGCCGACGAACAACAACAGGAACGCGTCGTCCGGCAGCTTGAACGCCGCGCGATCGGCCTGTGCGCCCGCGAACGCGCTGCCGTCGACGCCGTTGTAGATCACGCTGATCTTGCGGCTGTCGATGCCGAGCCCGGCGATCTCGTCGGCCACCTTCTGCGACACGGCCGTGATCGCGCGCGAACGCCGATACGCCCAGCGTTCCAGCGCGGTATTCACGCGCGTATAGACGTACTGGTAGGCCGACCACAGCCCCTTCGTCAGACCGAACGGGTAGTACGGGCTCTTGAACCAGCCGCCGTGCACGAAGTGCGCGGTATTCACGTCGGCGCGGATCCACGAGATGAAGCCGTTGACGTGCAGCACGTCGTATTCGCTGCGATGCGCGCGCAGCCACCATGCGCTCTTCAGCGCGAACACCTGCTGCTTGACGAGATTCGACGGCCAGAAGCGTCCGACCTTCACCGGCACCCAGCGCACGCGCGGGTCGGCCAGCAGTTCAGGCGCGACGTGCGACGCGACCAGTGTGACCTCGTAGTTTTCGGCCAGCGCCGCGCGCGCGATTTCGTAATTGACGCGGCCCTGCCCGTCGTTATGTCGCACGACGTGCGTGACGATCGCGATTCTCAATGGTCGCCTCCCCGTGAACGCGCGGCGGCCAGCAGGCGCTGCGCCTTCTGCCAGTGCGCCGCGGATAGTATTGAAAAAATGGCCGTGAACAGCAGCAGGCCGCCCGTGCCGATCAGCGAGTTCGTGAACACGAGCATCGCGAACACCGACAGGCACAGGCTCAGGCATGCGCCGACGAACTTGTCCTTGCGCAGCTTGAACGCCGCGCGCAGCGTGCGGGCGAGCAGCATGACGACGCCCGACAGGTACAGCAGCGTGCCGGGCCAGCCGAGCACGAACGGCACGTTCATCACGCCGCTGTCGAAGCTGCCGTACTTGCCGAGCTCGCCGCTGTCGCTCGACAACTTGGTGGACGCGCCGGTCGCGCCCATCCCTTCGCCGGCGACGTCGGTGAACGCCGTTTGCGCGAAGGTCGCGTAGAACTTGTTGCGGTCGTCGTAGCTGCGGTCGTCCTTCAGGTTCGTGATCGACTGGAGACGCTGGCCCAGCCGGTCGGCCACCGGCCCGACGGTCAGTAGCGGCACGCACAACCCGACCAGCACGACGCCACTGATCAGGATCCGCATCCGCACGCGGTTGCTCGACTGCACGAGCTGGATCGCGAGCGCGATCACCCAGCCACCCCAGGTCGAGCGCACGAGACACAGCGCGAACGACACGAAGCCCGCGGCGCCCGCGAACCAGCGGACCTTCTGCGGTGCCGCGAACACGAACACCAGCGCGCCCATGATCGCGAACGCGAACGGCCCCGACGAGTTCATCGTGCTGAATACCCGCACGCCGTACGGCACCGGCTCGCCCTGCGAACCCATGTCCGAGCCGATCATCCACAGCACGTCCCACTGCGGCATCACGAAATACTGCACGACGCCGTACACGCCCATCACGAGCATGCCCCACATGAACGTGGACAACAGCACGTCGCGGTACTCGGGATAGTCGCGCGCGTTCACCATGATGTGAAAGCCGATCAGCACCGGGTACACCCAGTTCGCGAGATCGTAGGTCGCGGCCATCACGCCGCTCGACATGATCCCGACCAGATACGCGTATGCCAGCCCGAACAGCATCAGCAGCACGGGAATCCCGCGCCGCTGGGCGAGCACGCGGTAATGCCTGAGCAGCCCGAACCCGGCGATCATCGTCACGGCGAGCGGCGCGACCTGGATCAGGCTCGTCGGCGTGAACGCGCCCTTCGACCAGTCGGCCAGACGCCGCACCTCGGGGCTCAGGAACCACACCCACCACATGAAGCCGACGTAGCGCGCCGGGCTCTTGAAATACAGCCAGATGCCGACCGCGATGGCCAGCACCGGAAACGCGAGCGTCAGCACCTTGCCCTGGTGAATGGCGATCAGCGCGGCGGTAAACGTCCACAGCCCGGCCTGCCCGACCCAGTGCTTCGGCTCGGGTAGCCAGCTGCGGTTGCGCGACGGTGCGCGTTCGGCGGCAATCGTACTCATCGATCCTCTCTCACCGCGACGACGGACGCGAATCCGCGAGCGGCATCGCGAGACCGGCGGCCGCCGGCGTGCGACGCCCGCGCAGCATGTCTCGCGTGATCCGCACGTGCTGCTCGGCGAACGCCTGCGTGGTCAGGTCGCGCTCGCGCAGGCACGCGGCGGCGGCCCGCGCGCAATCCAGCGCGGCGACCGGATCGGCCACGAACCGATCGGCGGCCTGGCGCATCGCCTGCGCGTCGAATGCCGGCACATAGGCAGCCGTATCGTGCGGGAAGTAGTCGCTGAGCCCGCCGACGTCGGACACGATCATCGGCTTGCCGACGGCTGCCGCCTCGAGCATCACCGTGATACCCGACGCGTGGAAGTTCGGCCGCAGCGGCACGACGATCACGTCGGCCCACGCGTACAGCTCGTGCTGCTTCGCGAGGCCCGATGCCGAGCCGATCTTCACGTTCGGCGCATGCCACTCGCGCGGCACGCGGCGCCGCGTCGCGAGCCGCACGTCGTAGCGCTCGTCGCCGCCGAACGCGGCAAGGAACGTGCGCCAGTCGCGGTCGCGGTCGTTGCCGATCGCGGCGATCCGCAGCGGCCGGTTCGGCTGCCACTGCTGCGGCTCGGCCGGCGGAAAGTCCTGCGTGTTCAGCCCGTAGTACACGAACTCCGCGTCGCGCCCGAGAAAGCGGCGGCACAGCTCGGCGTTGTCGCGGGCGAGCGTCGTCAGCGCGTCGGCGCGTGCGAGCAGCTTGCGATACAGCCAGCGGCGCGCGCCGCCGAACGTGTTCCACTTGTCGAACAGCCACACGCTCTGCGCGAGCAGCAGCGGACGCTTACCCTGCGCGCCGGCGAGTTTCAGGATCAGCGCGGCGGCGAGGTGCTCCTGCTCGGTATGCGTCCAGATCACGTCGGTGCCCAGCAACGCGGCGCGATTGCGCCAGGCGTGCACGACGTCGAAGCCGAGCGCCGCCTTCAGCGCACGGCGCGCGAGGCTCGCGACGCGGTTCTCGCGCCGGTCCTGCGAATAGGTCAGCCGGAATTCGTCGGATTCGGCGTGGTGATAGCCGTACAGGCAGCCGATGTTCTCGCCTTTCCGGTAGGTACGCGGATCGGCGCCGTAAAACAGGTGGACGTGAACTTTCGTCGTAGTCATGCAAGCCCTCCGGGGATAGCCGTGCGCGATGCGCGCGGCCCGTTCAAGACGTCACCGGCGGCATCGCCGCACGGTGGGGGGCAAGGTTCGCGCGGCGCGCATCGCGGGCACCGCGGCGCACCGCGCGCCAGTGCTCGCGCACGCGGTCGCGCTGCGCGCCATGCAGCGACAGCAGCACGTGCGCGAGGCCCGGATAGACACGCGTGCCGACCAGCGTCCACCACCACCACGCGATCTCGCGCCGCACCAGCGGCAGATGCTCGCGCAGGATCAAGTGCAGGTTGTACGCGCCGTTGCTGATCGCATTCAGCGATGCGGCATCGCGCCGATCGTCGTCGAAACGCTCGGCCGGAAAATGATCGACCGCGATCGCCGGGTCGTAGACGAGCTTCCAGCCTTCGCGCTGCACGTGCATGCTGAACGCCATGTCGTTGTGCACCTGCGCACCGGCGCCGCGCAGCCGCGTGTCGAAGCGCAGCCGCTCGATCGCGGCGCGGCGGTAGCTCATGTTCGCGCCTTTCAGCATGTCGACTTCGCGTGCGCCGCCGACGCCCAGGTGATGGTTGCCGATGATCTTGCCGGACAGCGTGAGCTGGCCGACGAGTTCGCGCGACTCGTCAAGCACGCGGCCCTTCTCGTGCACCCAGTCGCGGCCGCCGACCGCACCGACGCGCGGATCGTCCAGGAACGCGGCTTCGACGCGCGCGAGCCAGTCGGCGCGCGGTGCCGCATCGTCGTCGGTGATCGCGACGATGTCACCGCTCGCCGAGTCGAGCCCCTTGTTCAGCGCCGCGACCTGCCCCGGCACGTCGACCGGCACGATCCGCAGCGGCAGCGCGCCGCCCACCGACGGATCGGCGAGGCGCTCGTGCGTGGCATCGTCCTCCGGGCGCGCGACGACGATCACCTCGTCGGGCAGCCGCTGCTGGCGCTGCAGCGCCAGCAGGCAGCGCGCGAGGTCGGCGGGACGCCGGTAAGTCGGAACGAGCACGGAAATTTTCATTGAGGGTTCTCCAGTCGGCCGGGCCGGTGCTGCGCACGCCGGCCCGGTTTCGTGCAATGCGATCAAGCGCTCAGGTATTCGTGGACGGCCGCATAGCCGCGGCCGTAGCCGCGCGCCTTCGGCGGCACGCCGTTGAAGATCCCGCCCTCCAGATCGACGCCCGCGGTGCGCAGGCGCTTGATCGCGTCGGCGATCTCGCCCTCGGTATGCATGCCCGAGCGCAGCACCAGGAAGGTCGCGCCGGCCATGCGGCCGATGATGGTCGCGTCGGTCACCGCCAGCACCGGCGGCGAGTCGATCAGCACGACGTCGTAGCGCTTGCCGAGCCCTTCGAGGTATTGCGGCAGACGCGTCGACATCAGCAGTTCCGACGGGTTCGGCGGACGCGTGCCGCCCGAGATGAACGACAGGCCCTGCACCGGCGTCTCGCGGATCGCGCCTTCAAGCGAAGACTGGTCGCTCAGCAGCTCGGACAGGCCGGGCTGCGCGGTGAGACCGAAGTAGCGGTCGAGCATCCCGCGGCGCATGTCGGCGTCGATCAGCAGCACGCGCTTGCCCGAATGCGCGAGCAGCACCGCGAGGTTGACGGTCAGGAAGCTCTTGCCGATGCCCGGGGTCGGGCCGGTCAGCACGACCACGCGGTTCTTCGCGTCCATCATCGCGAACTGCATCGCGGTGCGCAGGCTGCGCATGCTTTCGACGCTCAGGTCCTTCGGCCGCAGGCTCGCAAGGATCGGCCGCGCGCGGCCGCCGCCCTTCTCGGCCATCGCATCGAGCTTCACCTGCTCGGCGCTTTGCGGCACCAGCCCGTACAGCGGCAGGTTGAACGTGCGCTCGATGCGGTCCGGATCTTCGATGCCCTGGAACAGGTTGCGGCGCAGGAACACGACGCCGGTGCCGAGGATCAGGCCCAGGAACACGGCGGCCGACAGGATCAGCACCTTCTTCGGCTTGACCGGATCGCCCGGGCGCAGCGCCGAATCGATGAGGTGGATGTTGCCGCCCGTGCCGGCCTTCTGCACCGAGAGTTCCTGCACGCGGTTCAGCAGCAGCACGTAGATGTCCTCGGCGACCTTCGCGTCGCGCTGGAGCTGGACGGCCTTCACTTCGGTCGCCGGCAGGCTGCGGAAGCGATTGCTGAACTTGTCCTTCTCGCCCTGCAGTTCCGCGAGCTGCTGCTTCGCGGCGATCACCATCGGGTGCGAGTCGGTGAAGCGCTGCGCGAGCGACGCGAGCTGCAGGCGCTGTGCGGCGATCTGCTGCTCGTACTGCACGCTGCCCTCGAGGTAGACCTTCGCCTCGTCGCTCGCGTTGATCGAGCCGGACGTGCGCTGGTACTGCGTCAGCGCGGCTTCCGCACGCTCGAGGTCGGCCTTCAGGCGCGGTTCCTCGCCCTTCAGGAAGTCGAGCATCTTGGTCGCTTCGGCCTGCTTCGCGATCACGTGCTGGTTCAGGTACGACTGCGCGAGCGCGTTCGCGATCGCGGCGGTCTGGTCCGGATCCTTGCCTTGGAGCGAAATCTGCACGACGCCCGTCTGCTTGCCCTGCTCGCTCACCTGGATGCCCGACTGGAAGCCGGTGATCGCGTCGAGATCGTTGTAGCGGACCACGGTGAACTGCGTGCCCGGACGCGCGACGAGCTTCTGCACGAGCAGCGTGACGCCGCCGCCCTGCTCCGATTCGCCGACACGGCCCGACAGCAGGCGGCGGCCGTTCTGGTCGACCAGCGTGTAGGTGCCGTCCGGGCCGGCCGTCAGCGTCATCTTCTTGCCCTCGAGCGCGGGCACGACGTTGATCGTATCGACGTTGGCGACTTCACCCCCCCATGCGTACGACCTCAGGCCGAACCAGGCGCGCGACGGCTCGCCCGGCGTCGCGACGCGCGCGGCCAGGCTGCCGATCAGCGGCATCGTCTTCGGCGCGACCGAGAAGTTCAGCTTGAACTGCTCGACGACCGGCGCGACGACGCCGCGGCTCTTGATGATCTCGATTTCCGCATCGGTCGGCGCCTGCTGCGGACCGCTGTTGATCATCGCGCCCGTCTGCGTCTGGGTGAGCGCCTGCGACGTGTTGTCGTTGCCCTCGACCCGCACGTGCACGTCGGCCTGATACACCGGCTTCGCGACATAGCAGTAGAGGCCGGCGAGCGCGATGACGGTCACCGCGATGCCGATCAGCAGCCAGATGTCGTCCATGAGCACCTGGAGCAGCTGGCCGAGGACGACGTCTTCTTCCTCGGTTTTCGCGGTCAGATCCGCGTAGGAGTGTTTCGCTTGCGTGTTCACCATTCGTTCCCGCTTGAGTGGTGCCGGGGGGCAGGCGCCGCCCCGGCGGGCTATCAGCGCGTGATTTGCCGCATGAAGAAGATCGTCTGGATCGTCGGCAACACCTGCTGCAGCACACGGTTGAACTGCACCGAGCTGGCCGTGCTGACGTAGACGACGTCGAGCGGCTGGAGCGGGAAGCGGCTCGACAGCATCAGCGCGTCCGGCTGCGTCATGTCGAGACGGAACACTTCCGGCTTCGTCGGGTTGTCATGCATCCCGCGCATCACGTAGATCTTGCGCGGGTTCGCATCGGTGTCGAGGATGCCGCCGCCGGACGTCAGCGCATCGGCGAGGGTCAGCTTGCCCTTGAGCATCGGCACGGTGACCGGCGTCTTGACCTCGCCCATGATGAACACGCGGCTGTCGCTGCGGTCCGGCACGTTGATGATGTCGCCCGGCTGCAGCATCACGTTCTGCTTCACTTCGCCGCGATCGAGCACGCCGTTCGCGTCGAGCGTGTAGAGCTTGCCGTCGCGCGTCAGGCGCACGCGCTGCAGATCGGCCTCGTTGGTCGAGCCGCCCGAGCGCGAGATCGCGTCGACGAGCGTCAGCGGCACGTCGCTCACCGCGAGCGGGCCCGGCTGCTTCACCTCGCCCGTCACCTGCACCTTCTGGCTGCGGAACGACAACACGCGCACGTCGAGCTGCGGATTCTTCACGTAGCGCGCCAGCGTGGTGGCCATCTGCTCGCGGATCTGCGCGACCGTCTTGCCCGCCACCTTGATGCGGCCGACGAACGGGAAGAAGATCGTGCCGTCGGCGGCCACGGTCTGGCCGTACGGATCGGCCTGGCCCGGCAGCGCGGTCGTATACGGCTGCTGCAACGCACCCGCGACCGACTGCGTCGTGTTGCCGCCGCTCGAGAACGACTGGCCCTGCGGCGTCGTCAGCTCGGGGTGATCCCACACCGTGACGCCGAGGATGTCCTGCGGGCCGACTCGGTACACGTACTGAGACGGATCGGTGTAGCGACCCGGCGGCAGCGGGTGCTCGACCTGCTGCTTCTGCAGCTGATCCATCACCAGCTTCGCGTCGATGTAATGAACCGGATAGGTTTCGGCCTGGCCTTGCCGGCCTTCGTCCTTCAGGTTCGACGAGTCGAGATAGTTGCCGGGCGCGGTCGCGCAGGCCGACAGGAATGTCGTCATTGCGACGGCAAGCGCCAGCGGGCGCATGGGACGTTTCAGCATAGTTTTTGCAGCCATCCTTGAACCAGACGTTCGATCAATGAGTAGCTCTCGCGATAGTCGGCCTCGGGGCCGCCATGCGGATCCGCGATCTCGGCGTCCTCCCACTTGCCCAGCAGGTGGACCTTGCCGCGCGCGAACGGATCGACCGATTCGACGGCCTTGATCTGTTCGCGCTCGCTGACGAGAATCAGGTCGGCGTCGCGCACGATCCGGCGCGACAGCCGCCGCGAGCGGTGCGTCGTTGCGTCGACGCCGCGCTCGGCCAGCAGTTGCCGCATCACCGGATCGATGCCGTCGCCGTCGTTCGCACGCACGCCGGCCGAGTGGAACGTCACGCGCGGGCCGCCGCGCGACGCGGCGTGCGACTTGAACAGCATTTCCGCCGCCGGGCTGCGGCAGACGTTCGCGTGACAGACAATCAGGATGTTCCGGAACATGGCGTCTCGAATCGGGTAACGGGGAGCGGTGACGCGCGGCTTACGCGTTCGCGCGGGCGGCGCCCGGCACGCGGGCGGCGACGGCCTGCCGCGAGCCGGGGCGGCCGATCGGGTGATATTCGATGCCCTGCTCGCTCATCATCTCCGGCTCGTACAGGTTGCGGCCGTCGAAGATCACCGGCGACTTCCACTGCCGACCGAGCGCGACGAAATCCGGGCTCTTGAACGCCTTCCATTCGGTGACGATCACGAGCGCATCGGCATCGCGCGCGGCCTGCGCCTCGTCGTCGACGAAGGTGAGGCGTTCGAGCCAGCTCGGGTGATCGGCGAGATCGAGTGCGAGCACGCGGCGCGCTTCCTGCTGCGCGACCGGATCGTACGCGGCGATGCGCGCGCCGCGCGACAGCAGCTCGGCGATCAGCTCGCGGCTGGGCGCTTCGCGCATGTCGTCGGTGTTCGGCTTGAATGCCAGGCCCCAGATCGCGAACGTGCGGCCGGTCAGGTCCTCGCCGAAGCGCGCGACGATCTTGTCGGCAAGCACGCGCTTTTGCGTCGCGTTGACCGACGACACGGCCTTCAGGATCTGCAGCGACTGGCCATGCTCGTCGGCCGTGCGGATCAGCGCCTCGACGTCCTTCGGGAAGCACGAGCCGCCGTAGCCGCAACCCGCGTACAGGAAGTGATAGCCGATGCGCGGATCGGAACCGATCCCGCGGCGCACCGCTTCGATGTCCGCGCCGAAGCGGTCGGCCAGGTTCGCGAGTTCGTTCATGAACGAAATGCGCGTCGCGAGCATCGCGTTCGCCGCGTATTTCGTGAATTCGGCCGAGCGCACGTCCATATACAGCGTGCGTTCGTGGTTGCGGTTGAACGGCGCATAGAGCTTCTTCATCAGCTCGCGCGCGCGCTCGCCCGGCACGTCGTCGTCGCAGCCGATCACGATGCGGTCCGGCCGCGTGAAATCGTCGACCGCCGCGCCTTCCTTCAGGAATTCCGGATTCGACACGACCGAGAACATCTGGTCGTCGTCGCCGCGCTTCGCGAGTTCCTCGGCCACCGCCGCGCGCACGCGCTCGGCCGTGCCGACCGGCACCGTCGACTTGTCGACGATCACCTTGAAGCCCTTCATGGTGCGGCCGATGTTGCGCGCCGCCGCGAGCACGTACTGCAGGTCGGCCGAGCCGTCCTCGTCGGGCGGCGTGCCGACCGCGATGAACTGCACGTCGCCATGCGCGACCGCAGCCTCGATATCGGTCGAGAAGCGCAGGCGGCCGGCCGCGCGGTTGCGCGCGATGACTTCCTTGAGGCCCGGCTCGTGGATCGGCACGCCGCCGTTGTTCAGGACGTCGATCTTCGCCTGATCGACGTCGAGGCAGAACACGTCGTGCCCGATGTCGGCGAGACACGCGCCGGTGACAAGTCCTACGTAACCGCTGCCGATGATAGTCAGATTCATGATGTGTCGGACCTCGTGACCAATGATTCGAAATTCGTAAAACGGAAGTCTCTGCGCGGGGCCGCGTCTCGAGAGAACGCCGGGCCACCCCAAGTTCTCCGCCCCGCAGGAAGTCCCCCCTCGGGGAGCCTGGCGCGCAGCGACAGGTTCGGGAGCGCCTAGTAAGCGTTACTGCCGGTGAAGCCTTTCCAGAGTGTCAGCACGACGATCTTGATGTCGAGCCAGAACGACCAGTTCTGCATGTAGTACAGATCGAGCTTCACGCGTCCCATCATCTTCTCGATCTGATCGGTTTCGCCGCGAAAGCCGTTGATCTGCGCCCACCCGGTGATGCCCGGCTTGATCCGGTAGCGGAACATGTAGCCCTTCACCAGATCCTTGTAGATGTCGTCGTGCGCGAGCGCATGGGGCCGCGGGCCGACGACCGACATCTCGCCCTTCAGCACGTTGATGAACTGCGGCAGTTCGTCGAGGCTCGTGCGGCGCAGGAAGCGGCCGACCGGCGTCACGCGCATATCGTTCTTCGTCGCCTGCGTGACCTGCCCCGCGACTTCCTGATGCACCTTCATCGAGCGAAACTTGTAGATCTCGAACTCGTGCCCGTCGATCCCCTTGCGCTTCTGGCGGAAGAACACCGGCCCGCGCGACGTGAACTTGATCAGGCAGGCGATCAGCACCATCACGGGCGCGAGAGCCGTCAGCGCCGCCAGCGCGAACAGCCGGTCGAACACGAACTTCGGCAGGATCCGCACGTCGGTGATCGGCGATGCCGCGAGGTTGATCGCCGGCACGCCGAGCACCTCGACCACTTCCTGGTTGAAGAACGACAGCGTGCGCACGTCCGGAATGAAACGGATATTCACGAAGTCGTGGCGGAACACCGTCACGATCTGGTGAATCCGGCGCTCCTCCGTGATCGGCAGCGTGAGCCACAGCTCGCTGATCGCGCGGCTGCGCACCAGCCACACCAGCGATTCGAACTGCCGCTCGATGCGCACGTCGTCGAGCGCGACTTCGCCCGGCACTTCGCTTTCGTCGTAGACGCATACGGGGTTGAAGCCTGCTTCCGGACGCGCCCGCATCTGCGCGATCAGCCGCCGCGCGGCCGGCGTACCGCCGACGATCGCGACCGCCTTCAGGTTGTAGCCGCCGCGCCGCAGCTGTCGCAGCACGACGTGAACGCAGGCCTTCGAGCCGGCGAGCAGCGCCATCGTCGCGAGCGCCCAGCAACCCAGCCACAGCCGCGACAGGTCGCCCGACTGGTGAAAGCTGAAGCTCATCAGGATGCCCGCGAGCTCGACCACCAGCCACGCGAACGCAACGCGCCCTACCAGCCCGACGAGACGCTTGCCGCGCCACGACTGATAGATGCCGACCGCCGGAAAGAGCACGACGACCAGCAGGCAGTCGAACAACACCGTCGTGCGCTGCAGGTCGTTGAGCCAGATGCTGCCGCCGTGCAGCGTGGCGGCGATCAACGCCCCCAACACGACCATCGCGATATCGATGACTCTCGCCAGCACGCTCAACATGTCTGCTTCCTCTTTGAACAGGCGTTTGCCGAACAGCTCCTTGCGCAGCCCGTGCCGCACATTCGATTCAAACGTTGCATGACGCTATTGAAGCGGTAAGAAAATCTCTCCTCAAGCGCACAAGTATTTCGAAAAATAATCGGAAATTCTTGCCGCGACATTCTTGAATTAAATCGGCACGTTTTCCCGAATCGAGCGCGAATCGGGATTTTTTCGAAAACTTTACGACTCCCGCCAACCCCTTGCAGGACGGGACATCAGCCTGATTGGCGGAATTATTTTTTATTTTTTTATTTGCATCCGATGCTAGCGCGTAAAAATTTCCCGGATACGCGCGTGACGGAATGCTCGACGAATATCTCGCAAAGAGCCCGGTTTTATTGTCGATTTACTTCATGCTACAAACAGGCACTGACTTCAATCGAGGAGAGTGTCATCATGAATGCTCCGGCCGTGGCAGCCGATACGCGCCCTTCTTCTTCCGCCGCAACCGACGCCGGTACGCGCGTCGCGGTGCAGCCGGTGATCCTTGCCGGCGGTTCGGGCACACGTCTGTGGCCGATGTCGCGCGAACACTATCCAAAGCAGCTGATCGGCCTGCTCGGCGATCATTCGCTGCTGCAATCCACCGCGTTGCGACTCGACGGCCTCGCGACCGGCCATCCGCTGAACGACGACGTGCTGATCGTGTGCGGCGAGGATCACCGCTTCACGACCGCCGAACAACTGCGCCTGACCGGCAAGCGTGCATCGATCATGCTCGAGCCGCTCGGCCGCGACACCGCGCCCGCGCTGACGCTCGCCGCGCTGCGGATCGTCGCGCGCGGCGGCGATGCCGTGATGACCGTGATGCCGGCCGACCACGCAGTGGCCGACCAGCCGCGCTTTCATGCGGCCGTCGCGGCCGGCGTGCACTGCGCGGCCCAGGGCAAGATCGCGACGATGGGCATCGTGCCGGGCCGGGCCGAAACGGGCTACGGCTACATCCGCGTTGGCGCGCCGCTCGGCGACGCCGCCACCGGCAGCCTCGACGTGCGCCGCCTCGACCGCTTCGTCGAGAAGCCGCATCTCGAGCTCGCGCAGCAGTACGTCGCGTCGGGCGAATACTGGTGGAACAGCGGGATCTTCATCGTGCGCGCGTCAGTGTGGCTGAACGCGATCCGCCAGCTCGAACCCGAAATCTACGCAGCCTGCGAACAGGCCGTCGCACGCGGCAAGGAAGACGGCGACTTCTTCCGCGTCGATCGCGACGCGTTTGCCGCGTCGCCGTCGAACTCGATCGACTACGCGGTGATGGAGCCGCTCGCGAACCTGCCGCAGCTGTGCGAAAGCGTCGTCGTGCCGCTCGACGCGGGCTGGTCGGACGTCGGCTCGTGGGACGCGATCTGGCAGATCCTGCCGAAGGACGATGCCGAGAACGTCGGCCGCGGCCGCGTGCTGTTCGAAAACGCCGAATCGACCTTCGCGCATTCGGAAAGCCGGCTCATCGCGTGCGTCGGCACGCAGAATCTCGTCGTGGTCGAAACGCCGGATGCCGTGCTCGTCGCCGACAAGTCCCGCGTGCAGGACGTGAAGAAGATCGTCGGACGCATCAAGGCCGAACGCGGCGCGGAAGCGACCGATCACCGCAAGGTCCACCGCCCGTGGGGCCACTACGACTCGGTCGACATGGGCGAGCGCTTCCAGGTAAAGCGCATCGTCGTGAAGCCGGGCGCGCGACTGTCGCTGCAGATGCACCACCACCGCGCCGAGCACTGGATCGTCGTGCGCGGCACCGCGCGCATCACGCGCGGCGACGAAACGTTCCTGCTGTCCGAGAACGAATCGACGTACATCCCGCTCGGTGTGTCGCACCGCCTCGAGAACCCGGGCAAGATGCCGCTCGAGCTGATCGAAGTGCAGTCGGGCGCGTATCTCGGCGAGGACGACATCGTCCGCTACGACGATACCTACGGACGCCAGTGACGCAGTGCATGCCGGGCGCGCCGTCTCGACGGTGCGCCCGGCATCACGGGCATGCGAGAAACAAAAAATAACGCGCGGGTGCCGTGACACACGACAACCCGCGCGTTTTCGTATGGCTGACGATCAACCTACGCGGTACGCATACTCGCGGCGATCCGACTGCACCGGGTCGTTGCGGCCCTCGGACAGCGCACCCGCGCGACGCTCGGCGATGAAACGCTTGATGTCCGACTCGGCACGCGCCAGCGCGGACAGGCCGGCCAGCACTTCGCTTTGCGGCGCACGCGCCGGCTCGTCGCTCGCACCATGACGATCGATCCACTGGCGCGCCCAGTCGAGCGCGTACTGCTCCGCCTCTTCCGCGTCGGTGAAGCGCGGGCCGATCAGGCCCGAGCGCTCGACGCGCCGGTCGTCCTGCGTGATCTCGGCCCACGCGCGGTACATCAGGTTCTGCACCGGCTGCGCGCTGCCGTAGACCGTGTAGCCGCGATACTCGTCGACTTGCGGTTCGGCCGAGGCAAAGCTCGCGGCGGACGGACGCCCATGGCGCAACCCGGCGGGCTGCGCGCCGGGTACCGCGAACGACACGCCGGACGGTTCGTCCGCGTCGTCGCTCGACATCGCAGCCAGCGTCGCGCCCTCGCCCTCCCAAACGTTTGCCTGCGCGACCGGCAGTTGCCACGACTCGGGGTTCTGCCAGAACACGCCGCGCAGACGGTCGTTGTCGGGCACGGGTTCCGCACGGCACGCCGGCGCGACCGGCACGGGCGGCGGCGGCACGTACGCGAACGTGCGCCCGCTGAACTGAGTCAGCACGTCGATCATCTGCAGCAGCGTGCCGTTCGCGAGCCACTCCTCGTAGCGGCGGCGGCACGTCGGCCCGGACGGATAGCGCCCGGGCAGTTTGGACCACGCTTCACCGGTCGTCAGGATCCAGAGAACCGCGTTGGCGACAACGCGCGGTTCGGCACGCGGACGACCTCGACGGTTCAGCCGGATGGGTTCATCGGCGATCAGCGTTGAAAGACGAAACCACTCTTCATCGTTAAGCTCATCGAAGAACATAGTAGATCTCTCCACGCAGCCAGGCCGGGGCTGCGATTGTCGGCGCCACCGTCACGCATCGCGTCACGGGGCGCCCCGGTTGCACATTATGGTTATCCGATTGTTGTGCATGCCGGCGCGGCACCGCACTTTCACGGTGCCGCCATTCCCGGCAATGGCGCACAAATCACGGTCTCACTCCAATGTGGGAATTTTTGTGCACGAAGCATACCATCCTCAGGGTTTGTCTCAATATGACAATGACTTAATGTTACGCACTGAAACAACCTGCCATGGATGCGCAATCCATTTACGCTTGAATTTTTTTAAGCGATCGTTATGCGCATCGCTGGGAAGCCCCGTCCGGCGGGGCTCCGCGGGGTGCGGCCAAGGCCCGTCCGCAGGCGCGCCGACGCGTTCCGACCCTTGCCGGCAACAATCGCGTGAATTGCCGTCCAAAATCGGTAAATCATGGAAAATTTCGTAACAAGATATTCACGGATCGGTAAATCGTTCAAATTCCGCTGAGCCTAATTATCTCCGTGCACAATCTTTTTATTGTTTCTCTGCGAGTGATGAAAGCGATCCGGCGTGCAATGCACATTGTTTCCCGACATGCAAGCGCAGACAGGTTTGTTACATCCTCGGGAGATGGGTGGCCGATCGCACGATCAAGCAGGCCGCAAGAGGGCGATTCGGGTCGGAACGACGTGCCAAACGGGCGATGCACACGGCCACGCGCGACCCACGCGCGACCGTGCGTCAGCGCAGATCGCCGGCCAGCGACGCGGCCACGTCCGCATCCACGCGTTGCGGCGCCACCGTATAGGCCGGGTGGTCGCAGCCGATCGACAGCGTCGCGCCATCCTTAAGCGCCGCACGCACCGCCCCGTTCAATTCGAAGCGCACGAAATGCACGGCCGAGGTCTTCTCCGCGTTGTCGCGATCGAGATCCTCGTCGGCGATCGCATACACATCGGGATGCCCGTCGACCTGCAGGTACATACGATCCTCGACGCCGATCAGTCGCGCGAGTGCCGCCCGCCGTTCGGCCTCGTGCTCGTATTCGATCTGTAGCGTCGCCTTCAGGTTGGTGCCGTCGGGCACGAGCGGCAGATAGGCTTCCAGTTCGCCGTCGATGCCCGCCTCGTCGAAGATCTTCTCGATGTGCAGCATCTCCTGGATCTGGTAGCGAATCGTGGTCTCGTCCTCGAACAGCAAGCGCAGATGGTTGCCGAGCGCCACCGCGCGCCGGCGCTTGTACGCGACGAGCCGTGCGTGTTCGGTCTTGCGGATCTTCGCGTACGCTTCGAGCGTCAGCAGCGAGTCGCGGGTGAGCGTCATGGGATGTCCTCGAATGTCGTCGATGTCTTTGCCGGGCAGCCGCGTCAGATCCCGTACGCGCGGCGCAGCAGCGTCAGCGGATGCGCGAGCGGCGCGGCAGGCAGCCCCTTCTCGTCGATGCCCTGCACGATGTGATGGCCGGCGAGCGCGCAGTCCGACGACACGAAATCCGGCTTCGGCTCGGCCATCGCCTTGAACACGGGTGCGCCGATCCGCATCGCGTCCGCATGGAAGGCCTTCTTCACGCCGAACGTGCCCGCGTGCCCCGAACAGCGCTCGACGACGTTCACGCGCGTATCGGGTACGAGCGACAACGTGTCGGCCGTCTTGCGGCCGATGTTCTGCACGCGCGCGTGGCACGGCACGTGATACGACACGGTGCCGAGGCCCTGCTTGAAATCGGTCTTCAGCAAACCGTCGCGATGCCGCGTGATCACGTATTCGAACGGATCCCAGAATGCGTCGGCCACCGCGCGCACGGCTTCGTCGCCGGGGAACATCAGCGGCAGTTCGCTCTTGTACATCAGCACGCAGCTCGGGATCGCACCGATCAGCGCATAGCCTTCGCGCGCATAGCGCTCCAGCACCGGTATGTTCACAGCCTTCTTCGCGGCGACGCCCGCGAGATTGCCCTGCTCGAGCAGCGGCATCCCGCAGCAGGCTTCGCGCGTGACGAGCTCGTACGGGATCTCGTTGTGCGCGAGGATCGCGAGCAGGTCGTGGCCGATGCCCGGCTCGTTGAAGTTCACGTAGCACGTCGCGTAGATCGCGACCTTCCCTGGCGTGCGTTCGCCGTCGCGTACCGGCGGGCCGTCCGAGCGCTTCGCGGCACGCCGGAACTTGCGCGGCGCGAACTCCGGCAGCCATGCGTTGCGATCGACGCCGAGCGCCGCCTCGAGCGCGTGGCGCGCAGGCGGCGTGCGGTTCACCGCGTTCACCGTCTGCGTGACGATCGGAATCCCCGCGAAATGGCCAAGCGCATCGGTGTTCGACAACACCTTGTCGCGCAGCGGCGCTTCGCCGCGCTGGTAACGCGCGGCCTTCGCGCGCAGCATCAGGTGAGGGAAATCGACGTTCCATGCGTGCGGCGGCACGTACGGACATTTCGTCATGTAGCAAAGGTCGCACAGGTAGCACTGGTCGACGACCTTGCCGAATGCGTCCTTCGGCACTTCCTCGATGTCACCCATCGGCGTGTCGTCGACGAGATCGAACAGCGTCGGAAACGCGCCGCACAGCGACACGCAGCGGCGGCACCCGGCGCAGATGTCGAACACGCGCGTCATTTCCGCGTCGATCGCGGTCTGGTCGTAAAACGCTTCGGACTGCCAGTCGAGCGGATGCCGGGTCGGGGCTTCGAGACTGCCTTCCTTGTGGGGCATGGGGCGCTCCAGCGTGGCGCGCATGCGCGCGGACGCGCCGCCCGCGCAGTGCGGGCGGCGATCAACGCACGGCCGGCCGCGGGCAATGCCCGGCCGGGCCGTGCGGCCTTGACGGGCCCGCGTCAGTCGACGAGTGCGTCCAGCGCCTTCGTATAGCGGTTAGCGTGGCTGCGTTCGGCCTTCGCGAGCGTCTCGAACCAGTTCGCGATTTCGTCGAAGCCTTCGTCGCGCGCCGTCTTCGCCATGCCCGGATACATGTCGGTGTATTCGTGCGTCTCGCCGGCGATCGCCGATTCGAGGTTCAGCCGCGACGAGCCAAACGGCAAACCCGTCGCCGGATCGCCGACTGCTTCGAGGTATTCGAGGTGACCGTGCGCATGGCCCGTTTCGCCTTCGGCAGTCGAGCGGAACAGCGCGGCGACGTCGTTCTGACCTTCGACATCGGCCTTCGAAGCGAAATACAGATAGCGCCGGTTCGCTTGCGATTCGCCCGCGAATGCGAACTTCAGATTCTCTTCGGTCTTGCTGCCCTTGAGTTGAGCCATTTGCGCCTCCGTTCGAGTCGGCGCGGCCGCGTGCGAAGCCGGGCCGATGATGTATGTGGGGAACGATGCGTGCGCCGGGCGCGCGCGTCGTGCCTTTTAATCTAGGCGCTGACGCTCGCATCCCCCAATAGGCTTTTTTAATCCGCGCGATAGCCGGGGAACAGATTTGGGGACGGTTCGTGGGCGCGGATTCGCTGGATGGCTGGGTGGAGGGGATGACGGTTGAACGTTTCGGCTGGGGCTTGGGGCTTGGGGCTCAGCGTGCGACGCGACGCCCGGCGTGCGCACACCGTCGTCGCCCGTCATGCGTCACGC
This sequence comes from Burkholderia ambifaria, assembly GCF_001443045.1. GTDB lineage: Bacteria > Pseudomonadota > Gammaproteobacteria > Burkholderiales > Burkholderiaceae > Burkholderia > Burkholderia ambifaria_A. The sequence continues at coordinate 438,914 of NZ_LKPJ01000001.1, forward strand.
ATCCGTCGCACGCTTCAGCAGCAATTCCCTTTCGCGCTCGTTGCGGGTCAATTCCGCCGCGCGGCGGAACTCGGCCTTCGCCTCGTCGGCGCGGCCGAGTTTCACGAGCAGGTCGCCACGCACGCTCGGCAGCCAGTGATAGCGCGCAAGCGCCGGATCGTCGCGCAGCATGTCGACGATTTCCAGCGCCGCGGCGGGCCCGAACGCCATCCCCACCGCCACCGCGCGGTTCAGCTCGACGACCGGTGACGGCGCGACTTCGGCGAGCGCGTCGTACAGCGCGACGATCTGCGCCCAGTCCGTTTCCGACGCCTGCCGCGCGCGTGCATGGCACGCCGCCAGCGCGGCCTGCAGCGCATACGGGCCGCGCACGCCGCCGAGCTTCGTCGCCCGATCGAGGGCCGCGAGGCCGCGCCGGATCAGCAGCGGATCCCAGCGGCTGCGGTCCTGGTCGAGCAGCAGCACGGGTCGCCCCTGCGCATCGGTCCGCGCATGCATGCGCGACGCCTGCAGTTCCATCAGCGCGACGAGCCCGAGCACTTCGCTTTCGTCCGGCACGAGCCCGGCCAGCACGCGACCGAGACGCAGCGCCTCGTCGCACAACGCCGGGCGTGTCCAGTCGTCGCCAGCGGTCGCCGCATGGCCTTCGTTGAACACCAGGTAGATCACTTCGAGCACCGACGCGAGCCGCGCGGGCCGCGCGTCGGCGGACGGCACCTCGAACGGCACGCGCGCCGCCGCAAGCGTGCGTTTCGCGCGCACGATGCGCTGCGCGATCGTCGGCTCGGGCGACAGGAACGCGCGCGCGATCTCGCTCGTGGTCAGCCCGCCGAGCAGCCGCAACGTCAACGCGACGCGCGCATCGGTCGACAGCACCGGATGGCACGACGTGAAGATCAGCCGCAGCAGGTCGTCGCCGATATCGTCGTCGCGCGCATCGGCGAGCGTGTCCGCGATGTCGGGCACGACATGCGCTTCGAGCGCGTCCATTTCGTGCCCGAGCTGGTCGCGCTTCGCGGCATGCAGCGACTCCTGCCGCACCCGGTCGAGCGCACGCCGCTTCACGGCCGTCATCAGCCAAGCGGCCGGGTTGTCGGGCACGCCGTCGACGGGCCAGTGCTCGAGCGCCGCAACGAGCGTGTCCTGCGCGAGTTCCTCGGCCACGCCGACATCGCGCACCACGCGCGCGGCGCGCGCAATGATCTTCGGCGCCTCGATTCGCCAGACGGCCTCGATCGCACGATGGGTCGCCTCGCGCGTCACGACGCCGGCCCCTGCCCCGCGTCCTGCGCCACGTACATCAGCTCCCATGCGTGGCCGTCCGGATCGGCGAAGCTGTGGCCGTACATGCCCGGGTATTCCATCGGCGGACGCGGCGTGGTGCCACCGGCCGCACGTGCCTTCGCGACGACTTCGTCGACTTCGGCGGGGCTTTCGCACGACAGGCACGACAACACCTGCACGTGCGTCGCCGGATCGACAATCGTCTTGTCGGTGAAGGTCTGGAAGAACGGCCGCACGAGCAGCATCGCGAAGATCGTGTCGCTGATCTTCAGGCAGGCGGCCTGATCGTTGGTATAGGCAGGCACGACCTCGAAGCCGAGCGCCTGGTAGAACGCCTTCGAGCGCGGCAGGTCGACCACGGGCAGGTTGATGAAGACCATCTTGTGCATGTCGGGTGCTCCCGGTGAGGTTGGGTTCAGGTGGACATTCAGGCGCCGGTGCGGCCGACATGGAGTTCGCGGAACCGCTCGACGGCGTCGCTGGGCGTGAGGTCGTCGAGTTCGAACAACGGGCGCACCTCGATCTCGCAGTCCATCTCCGCGCCGAACGGCGCGGGGAACCGGCGCGTCCATTCGAGCGCCTCGTCGCGTGAACGCACCTGGATCAGCGTATAGCCGGCAATCAGTTCCTTCGTCTCCGCGAACGGGCCGTCGACCACCGTGCCCTTGCCGCCGGTGTACCGCACGCGCCAGCCGCGCGCGCTCGGCCGCAGGCCGTTCGCATCGAGCAGCACGCCGGCCCTGGCCAGTTCCTCGTGATAGACCGTCATCGCCTCGACCAGCCGGTTGTCCGGCAATGCGTCGGATTCGCTGACGGCGTTCGCCCGGATCATGATCATGAATCGCATCGTTCACTCCCTGTCGTCGGTGGAAAGGGGCGTCCGTTCATCGGCGCCTTACCCTGACGACGGGCGGCAGGCGGACGGATCGACCTTCCACGCGACGAATCAGGGTAAACACCGAGATTCAGCCGTCACAGGAAGCACGGGCCAACCGCACGCACTTCGACCGTGCACCATTGCGCGGCCGGACACTGGCGCGCGATCTCGATCGCTTCGTCTCGGGTGGCGACGTCGACGATGAAGAAGCCGCCGACCATTTCCTTCGCCTCGGCGAACGGGCCGTCGACGAGGCGCGTCTCCCCGTTGCGCACCTGCACGCGCGTCGCGCGTTCCGAGCGCTCCAGCGACTCGACGCCGCGCAGCACGCCGCGCGCTTTCAGCGTCTCGGCGAAATCGACCATCCGCGCGTAAAGCGCCTGCCCGTCTTCGAGCGTGCGTTCGGCGCGCTGGCCGGTCGGTTCGACAATCAACAGCATGTAGGCCATGGAACTCTCCTGTGGGGGGCGTGCGCTCAAGCGTTCCGAGCGCAGGCCGGAATGACACGTCAGGTGCAAAGCGTAACAGTCCCGGATGGCCCTGCCGTCATCGTTGGCCGTTCGGCACTGGCCTGATGGCCAATTCGATCGCAGCACGCGATTTTGCCGTCAAGATGCTTTCCCGAACCTTCGAATTTTCTTCCAGTGAACCGCTCCATGTCACGCCTGCTACCGCCGCTCGCGCTTGCCGCGTCGCTCGTCCTTTCCGCTGCGCCCGCCGCCGCGCAGCCGGTCAGTGCGGGCTGCGGCGGCGCCACCACGGCAATCGCCGACATCCGGCATCCCGGCGGCCGGTCGCCACTGGCCGGGGGCACCACGTCGATCGAAGCGGTCGTCACCGCGGCATTCGCCGGCACCGACGGCTTCGGCGGCTTCTTCGTCCAGCAGGCGGACGCGCAGCGACGGCACCGGCCGGGCGTCCCGGAAGGCCTGTTCATCCATGCGCCGAATGCGCGTGTCCTGCCTGGCGAGCGCGTGCACATCACCGGCAGGATCGAGCAGAAATACGGCCGGACGCAACTCGCGCTGTCGGGCCACGTGACGGTGTGTGCGCGCGGGCAGACCGTCACGCCGGCAACGCTCGCGCTGCCGGTCGACAACGAGTCCGTATTCGCCGCACATGAGGGCATGCGGGTGCGCTTCCCGCAAACGCTGACGGTCAGCGATACCTACGAGCTCGGCCGCTACGGCAGCATCGTACTCAGCCACGGCCGCCTGTACATGCCGACTCACGTGGTGGCGCCGGCCGAAGCCGCTGCGCAGGCGGCAGCCAACGCCCGCAATCGCATCGTGCTCGACGACGGTTCGCGCCGCGTGAACCCCGCAACTATCCGCTATCCGCCGCCTGCGTTGAGCGCCGCCAATACGCTGCGCGCCGGCTACACGGTGCGCGGCATCGAAGGCGTGCTCGAGAAGCGCTACGGCACGTGGCGACTGCAGCCCGTACCGTCCGCGGCGCCGGTCTTCGACGCCGCGTCGAATCCGCGTACCGATGCGCCGGCACGGCATCCGCAAGCCGACGTGCGGGTCGCGTCGTTCAACGTATTCAACTACTTCAACGGCGACGGCACGGGCGGCGGCTTCGACGATCCGGCCAATCGCGGCGCGAAGTCGCCCGCCGCCTTCGCGCGGCAGGAGGCAAAGATCGTGGCCGCGCTGCGTGCGCTGCGCGCCGACGTGATCGGCCTGATGGAAATCGCGAACAACGGCCACGGCTCCGCGAGCGCCGTGCAACGGCTCGCGACGCGGCTCGGCGACAGCTGGCGCGCGGTCGACCCCGGCACAGCCCGGCTTGGCCGCGATGCGATCGCGGTCGCGCTGCTGTATGACAGCCGGACGATCGAACCCGTCGGGCGGGCCGCGACCGTCGCGCTCAGCGGCCGGAATCGCCCGCCGCTCGCGCAGACATTCCGCCGCAAGGGCGGCACCCGCGCGTTCACGGTCGCGGTCAACCACCTCAAGTCAAAGAACTGCCCGCACGCCGCCGGCCCGGATCTCGACCAGTCGGACGGTCAGGGCTGCTGGAATGCGACGCGCACGCGGGCGGCCGAGCGCGTCGCGGCGTGGCTCGCCACGTCGCCGACCGGCGCCGCGGCCGACGGCGTGCTGCTGATCGGCGACCTGAACAGCTACGCGAAGGAGGATCCGCTGCGCGCGCTCGAATCGCGCGGCTACGCGAACCTCGTCGCCCGCTTCGTCGGCCATGCCGGCTACAGCTATGTATTTCGCGGCGAAGCGGGCAACCTCGATCACGCACTCGCCACGTCGCCGCTCGCTGCCCGCGTGAGGGCCGTACATGCGTGGCACATCAACGCCGATGAACCGATTGCACTGCAATCCGTGCCCGATTACAAAACCCCGGCACAACAGGCTGCCTATTACGCGCCCGATGCGTACCGTTCGTCGGACCACGATCCCGTCGTCATCGACCTTGCGCTGGAGGAAGACGCCACCTGAGCCGTCGCGGGCACAAACCCTGCTCGACAAAAAAATGGCAATTAGTGCAATTGCATCAGCACAACGCGTGCAACGGCACTATTTACCTGACGCACCGGGCGACGCCATATTTACCGGGCTTTCTCGTCGTGCAACGGCCCGTTCATGTTGCTTCGCTCGAAGCGCGAAATTTTTTCAACCGCCGCCCTGCCCCGTCGCGCGGGGCTTCCCGGAAAGCTTGCCGACGAATTGAAAATTTGTCTCGAAACTCAATTGGCTGATGTGAATCACACTGGTTGCTGGGATTCGTCTTATCTTCAAATTGGCCTGCAAATCAAATCGAAGGAGGATAAACACCATGGCGCTCACCGACTCGATCGAACACAAGCTGGACCGCGGCCTGTCCGACATCCGTCGCACCGGCCGGCGCGTGGGACGCACGACGCGCTCGGCCGTCCGCGACCTGCATGCGGACGTGTCCGACGATCTGCGCGGGCTGGTCGATGAACTGGAAGACCTGCTGAAGAACGATGGCGACGGCGATATCGCCGCGCTGCGCAAGCGCGTGCAAGCGCGGCTCGACGAAGCACGCAGCACGCTCGACTACGCGTCGGGCACCGCGGCCGCCCGGCTGCGCGATTCGGCCGAACGCGTGTCGCAAGCCGTGCACGACAACCCGTGGCAGACCGCGGGCGTCGTCGCGGGCCTCGCGTTCGTCGCCGGCCTGCTCCTTTCCCGCCGTTGAACGGTGCCGGCCGCCCCGCTGCCGGCACCGTCCGTCCTCAACCCGACAACGAAGGAGAATCGCCATGCAGAAGTCCCTCGCCCTGAAAGCCGCCGCCGCCGTCATGCTCGGCAGTCTCGCACTTGCCGGTTGCACTACCACGCCTGACAAACCCGAGAACGCATCAACCAGCGCGTCCAAACGCGAGTCGATCGACGCGAGCGTGAACGCGACGCTGTCGCGCCTCTATTCGACGGTGCCGGGCTCGCGTGAACTCGTCGCGAAGTCGCGCGGCGTGCTGGTGTTCCCGAACGTGCTGCAGGCCGGCTTCATCGTCGGCGGCCAGTCCGGCAACGGCGCACTGCGCGTCGGCGGCAGCACCGTCGGCTACTACAACACGTCGTCGCTGTCGGTCGGCCTGCAGGCCGGTGCGCAATCGAAGGCGATCGTGTTCCTGTTCATGACGCAGGATGCGCTCGACTCGTTCCGCAAGTCCGAAGGCTGGTCGGCCGGTGCCGACGCCTCCGTCGCGGTCGTGAAGGTCGGTGCGAACGGCGCGGTCGACTCCAACACGGCCACCGCACCGGTCGAGGTACTGGTGCTGACCAACGCGGGCCTGATGGGCGACCTGTCGGTGAACGGCACCAAGGTCACCAGGCTGCACATCTGACGATCCGGCGCGGCACCGTCACGTCGGCCTCCCCCGCAACGCCGCGGCCCCGGCCGCGGCGTTTTCGCGTGCGCCGCGCGCAGCGGCTATGATGGCGACACCTTTGCGGGCATACTGCCGATCGGGCCGCCCTGCTGCGCGCTTCGCCGCAAACCCTTGACGTTCGCGCGCCGATCGCGCCCGAGGCAACGAGATTCAATCAAACCAGGCATCAATCTGCGCGAACCATCCATGGATAGCGGACACGATCACCAAAAATTCTTCTATTTCCTGCTGTTCGCGGTCACCGTCGGACTATGCTGGATACTCGCGCCGTTCTCCGGCGCCGTCTTCTGGGGCACCATTCTCGCGATCCTGTTCCAGCCGGTGCAACGCTGGCTTGCCGCGCGCTTCGGCAAGCGGCGCAACCTCGCCGCGCTCGTGACGATGTCGCTGATCATCCTGATCGTGATCCTGCCGCTCGTGTTCGTCACGGCGACGCTCGTGCAGGAAATCGCATACGTGTACCAGGAACTGAAGAGCGCGCAGCCGAATTATTCGCAGTACTTCCATGACATCATTCACGCGCTGCCGACGTCGATCCAGAACCTGCTGCAGAAATACGGGCTGACCAACATCCCCGGCATCCAGAAGAAGCTGACCGACGGCGCCGCGCAGATCAGCCAGTTCGCGGCCACCCAGGCGCTCAGCATCGGCCAGAACACGTTCCAGTTCGTCGTCAGCTTCGGCGTGATGCTGTACATGGTGTTCTTCCTGCTGCGCGACGGCGGCGAGATCGGCCGCCGCGTGCGCCGCGCGCTGCCGCTCGACGAAGAGCACAAGAACCTGCTGCTCGCGAAGTTCACGACGGTCGTGCGCGCAACCGTGAAAGGCAACATCGCGGTCGCGCTCGTGCAGGGCGCGCTCGGCGGCCTGATCTTCTGGATCCTCGGGATCGAGGGCGTCGTGCTGTGGGGCGCGCTGATGGCGTTCCTGTCGCTGCTGCCGGCGATCGGCGCGAGCCTCGTATGGGTGCCCGCCGCGCTCTACTTCCTCGCGATCGGCGAGATCTGGAAATGCGTGATCCTCGTCGCGTTCTGCGTCGGCGTGATCGGCCTCGTCGACAACCTGCTGCGCCCGATCCTCGTCGGCAAGGACACGAAGATGCCCGACTGGGTCGTGCTGATCTCGACGCTCGGCGGAATGGCACTGTTCGGGATCAACGGCTTCGTGATCGGGCCGCTCGTCGCCGCGCTGTTCATGGCGAGCTGGGACATCTACGCACGCTCCGAACAGGGGGAATGACGCTGCGCGTCACGGATGACGGATCCTGATCACGACGGGCGCCACGGCGCCCGTCGTCATTTCCGGCCCTGCCACCGTCATCACGCCGCCATACGGACCGACACGATGCGCGCGGCCCGATACCAGCGGCACGCTTCGATCGTCGCGCGCATCGCGCCATGTTGCACGAACGTCCGCCCCCGCGGACTGCGCAGGCGGCCGGCCGTCCGGCCCGACCAGCGCCACCTGCGCGCCGGCCAAGCGCCGGCCGTGCGCATCGAACCGGAGCGTCGCGGCCATCGCGCTGTTTGCCGCTTCGATCGGCGGCGCATCGAATGTCACGTCGTACAGATCGACGAGCGCACCGGTGAATCGCACGATGCCGTCCGCGTTCGCATGCCCGGCCGCACCGGCACACGGCATCGCGCACGCGATGCCGACACCCGCTGCGGCGATCCGCAGCCTGTCGCACACGCGCCGCATCGTTCGATCGCGCACCACCGCCGATGCCGCCTGCGTTGCCTTCGTTCGCATGTTCCCCCCTTCTCGCCGCACAAATAAAAACGGCGGCGTGACGCGCATGTCACGCCGCCGTTTGCTTGCGGTTACTTTAAGGAGAGCGACCGAAACAATATATGGGACAAGTCCTAAATCGATGTCCGTCTGTTCGAACTCAGCGCGTGCGAGCGCTGCGGCTCACGCGTCGGGATCGACGCGCAGCACGAGCTTGCCGCGATGATCGCCGTCGAACAGGCGGTTCAGCACGTCGGGCGCGTTTTCGAGCCCGTCGGCCACGGTTTCCTCGGCCTTGAGGCGGCCGTCGCGCAGCCATCCGGCAAGCGTCTGCACCGCTTCGCGGCTCTTGCGGTAGTCGAGGATCAGGAAACCGCGCATCGTGATTCGCTTCGAGATCAGCACGCCGACGTCGTCCGCCGCGCGGCCGCTGTTGTAGTTCGAGATCACGCCGCACAGCGCGACACGCCCGCCGATCACCATCCGCGACAGCACCGCACGCATCACTTCGCCGCCGACGTTCTCGAAGTTCACGTGCACGCCGTCCGGCGTCGCCGCCTTCAGCTGCTCGCGAAAATCGTCGGCCTTGTAGTCGACGGCCACGTCGAAGCCGAGCGTCTCGGTCAGGTAGCGGCACTTGTCCGCGCCGCCCGCGATACCGACCACGCGTGCGCCGTGGATCTTGCCGATCTGGCCGGCGATCGAGCCCACCGACCCGGCCGCCGCCGACACGACGAGCGTCTCGCCCGGCTGCACCGGTGCGATGTCGGTCAGCCCGTAATACGCGGTCAGGCCGCTCATCCCGCACGCGCCGAGCAGCGTCGGCAGCGGCAGGCCCGACTGCGCGGGCAGCTTCACGAGCTGCGCAGCCTGGTCGGCCGCGAGAACCGCATAGTCCTGCCAGCCGACGAGCCCCTGCACGAGATCGCCTTGCGCAAAACCCGCATGGCGCGACGCGACCACGCGCCCGATGCCGAGCGCGCGCATCACTTCGCCGATCGCGACGGGCGGCAGGTATTGCGGCACGTCGCTCATCCACACGCGGTTGGTCGGGTCCATCGACAGATACAGCACACGCACGAGCACTTCGCCGTCGGCAAGCGCCGGCACGGGTGTTTCGACGAGCGAAAAATGTTCGCGGCCAACCCGCCCTTCCGGGCGCGTCTTCAGCAGCAGTTGGCGGTTCACGAGTGTCGACACGGTGTTCTCCTCCGGTTGTTGTCGTCGATGCGCGTCAGACCGCGCACATGCCGCCGTCGATCACGAGTTCGGCGGCGGTCACGAAACGGCTCTCGTCGGACGCCAGATAGACGGCCGCATGCGCGACGTCGTCCGGCTCGCCAAGCCGGCGCAGCGGAATGCCGCGCGCGAGCTTGCGCGTCGCATCGCGTTCGCCGAGCGACTGGAACAGCGGCTCGACGATCCCCGTGCGAATGAACGCCGGATGAATCGAGTTGCAGCGCACGTCGAGCTCGCGGCGCGCGCAATCGATCGCGACCGACTTCGTCAGCGACGCGACCGCGGCCTTCGACGCGTTGTACGCGGTGAAATCCGGCTCGACCTTGAACGCGGCTACCGACGAGATGTTGATGATCGAAGCGGGACTGCTCTCGGCCAGATACGACAGCGCATGCTTGCAGCCGAGCACGATGCTCTCGACGTTGATCGCCATCACGCGCCGCCATTCGTCGAGCTCGATCTGCGCGGGCGAGCCGATTGACCCGACACCTGCGTTGTTGACGAGCACCGACAGCCCGCCCATCGCGTCGACCGCCTGCACGAGCAGCGCCTGCCAGCGCGCCTCGTCGCGCACGTCCTGCGTGGCCGCGAACGCGACCGGCGCCGCGTGCCCCGCGTTGAGCTCATGCGCGAACGCATCGAGCACGGCCGCGTCGGCGATGTCGGTCAGGAACACGCGCGCGCCCTGCTCGACCATCCGGCGCGCGATCGCGCGGCCGAGGCCGCCGGCGGCGCCCGTGATGTACGCGCACTTGCCTGCGAGGCGCGAGGAAACGACTGTCATGGAACCTGCTCCTATCGTGAATCGTCGTGGCGGACCGGTGCCGTGACGGCGGTTGCCGCGCGCCGGCCGACGGCCGCGCAGTTTGCGCGAGTATAGCGAGCCGGCCGTGCCGCGTCGGACAAATCGGGCAGGCTGCCGCTGCCGGCCCCGATCGAACGAACGCCAGCGTACGCGATTGCCGCCAATCGATGAAATGAATATTCGTAATGCCCGGTCATAGACACACCTGATGACCTTCGCATCCGCGGCCGGCGGAATGGAACGGCGCGGCGCGGCCGATTACCGCGGATACCGGTTCGACGAACGCCGGATGCCGGCTTTTGCCAATGATAGGGAACGAATGGAGCGAGACACGGGAGCAGCCGTCGCGCGACGACCGCATTCGACACCGGGGCACCGATGCCCCGGAACAAACCGCCGTCAGAACCCGTCGCCGGACGCGCGCATGAACGCGCAGACTTGCGGGGAATGCGTGTCGATCATCTGCTGGAACGGCGCGCGATGCCCGTACGCGATGCCGGACACGAGAAGCAGGCAGACGGCCGCGATGCGCGGCGAGAACGAACGCTTGTGCACCTTGGCGTAGGTGCGCAGGAACACCAGCGCGACGAGCGCGCCGAGCAGCCAGCCGACCACGACTTCGGGAATCGTATGCGAATGGTCGAACACGCGCGCGACGGCCGTCGCCGCGCCGACGGCGAGGCCGGCCGCCACGCCCGGCGCATTGCCCGGACGAAACGCCTGCCACAGCATCGACAACGCGACGGTCCACACGGACGTCGACAGCATCGTATGGCCGCTGATCACGCGGAAATCGAACTGCGGAATCTCGACACCGCAGCCCGCATAGAGGATCTTGGTCGCCCCGACGAGGCTCATGCCGGCCGCGAGCAGCACGATCCAGCGCACCGCGAGCCGCCAGTTGGACATCGCGAGCCAGGCCGCGCAGGTTAGCGCGACCGGCAGGGTCAATGCGGCGTCGCCGATGTTGCTGATTTCACTCCACATAACGGACGTCGAACGGCTAGCAAAAGGTCGCAGTTTAACGCAAGCGTGCGACGTGCCTGTATCAGCCTGTGACAGGCTGTATCAGCCCGCGACACCCGTAATCAGCAGCAGGTTCGTGCCGGTGATGACGCCGAACAGCGCCCATGCGGCGACCTGCATCTTGCGGCCGATCGCATGCTCGCCCATCGTGTTGCGATCGCTGACCGACTTGATCAGCGGCCACATCGCGAACGGCAGTTGCAGGCTCAGCAGCACCTGGCTCCAGACGAGCAGTTGCCCGACGGAATTTTCGCCGAGCCACAGCACGCCGATCAGCGCGGGCACGAGCGCGAGCCCGCGCGTGATCAGCCGGCGCTGGTAGCACGGGATCTTCGTATGCAGGAAGCCGTCCATGATCACCTGGCCGGCGATCGTGCCGGTCAGCGTCGAGCTCTGCCCGGACGCGAGCAGCGCGATGCCGAACAGCAGCGCGGCAGCGCCGCCCGCGATCGGCGTGATCAGCCGGTACGCCTGTTCGATGTCGGTGACGTTGTGCTGGCCGGTCGCATGGAACGCCGCGCCCGCGACGACCAGGATCGCCGCGTTGACGAGCATGGCGACGAACAGCGATACGCAGGTATCGATCCGCACCAGCGCGAGCGTGTCGCGAACCAGGCCGCGCGCGCCGCCGACGACATGGCGCGTCTGTACGACCGACGAATGCAGATACAGGTTGTGCGGCATGATCGTCGCGCCGACGATGCCGAGCGCGAGCACGATCGCGTCCTTGCTGTCGTGGCCGGGGTTGCCCGGCACGAGCCCCTTCGCGACCGCATGCCAGTCGGGGGGCGTGATCGCGACCTGCGCGACGAAGCAGAACGCCATCGTCGCGATCAGCCCGAGCACGATCGCCTCGATCTGCCGGACGCCCTTGCCCTGCAGCCCAAGGACGATCACCGTGTCGAGCGCGGTCAGCACGATCCCCCACGCGAGCGGCACGCCGAGCAGCAGCTTGAACGCGAGCGCGCAGCCGAGCACTTCGGCGATGTCGCACGCGATGATCGACACCTCGGCGGTCACCCACTGCACGACGCGGCCAAAGGGGCCGTAACGGTCGTAGCTGGCCTGCGCGAGATCCTTGCCCGCGACGAGGCCGAGCCGCGCGGCGAGCATCTGCAGGAAGATCGCGGCGAGGCTCGAGAACGCGACGACCCACAGCAGTGAATAGCCGAATTGCGAGCCGGCCTGGATGTCGGTGGCCCAGTTGCCGGGATCCATATAGCCGATCGCGACCAGCAGACCCGGGCCGAAGAAGCGCTTGAGCTTCATCCAGCGCGACGCGCCGGCGTCGATCGTGATGCTGCCCTTTACTTCCGACGGGCAGAAGGGGGCGGTGGCGGTAGTGGGAAGCAAGGGCATGGAAACCGGGGATCGTGATCGCGACACGATGATTTTACGGTCATCCGCCCTACTTTCTCCCGTGTATCGGTGCACATGCCCAGGCTCGCCTGGTCGCCATCGGCTTTCGCAGGCTGCTGCGGCGCCGGCTGCGGGTCGGGCGCCCCGGCGCCGTTCGTCAGGATCCGCTCTCGCTCGGCGATGCGAAATTCGGTCGGCGACACCTGGAGACGCTGGCGAAACAGCTTCGCCAGACGCTCGCCGCTGCCGAAGCCCGTGCGCCGCGCGACCTTGTCGGCCGGCAGTGTCGTGTGGATCAGCATGTGGCAGGCGCGCTCGAGCCGCACGTGCTGCACGAACTCGGTCGGTGTCACGCCGATTTCCTTCTTGAAGCGCCGCAGGAAATTGCGCTCGCTCATCGCGGCCGTCCGCGCGACTTCCGCGATCGAGATGCGGTTCGCGCTCTGCGCGCGCAGTTGCTGCGCCGACATCCGGATCGACGGGCTCGCGCTCAGTTCGCGAAACGCCCACATCGACTGCGCGTAGCGTTGCTCGACCGGCTGCATCAGGTTGCCGGCGATCTCCTGCGCGGCGCTGTCGCCGAGATCGGCACGAAACATGTCGAGCACGGCCGCGAACACGTCGGCCTCCCCGCCCTGCAGTTCGATCGTTGCCGCCGCACGGCGGGCGCGATCCGTTCGCGGGTGACCGGCATCCGCCTGCCGCTGCGACGCCGCGAGCGTCGACAGGTCCATCGCATCGACAATCCATCGCGCATGCCGGCGAATGTCGGTCAGGCGCCGCCGCAATGCATCGCTCCAGTTGACCGACGCGCGCTCACCGTGAAGATGAAAGAACGCGAGCGCGCGATGGCCGTGCTCGTCGCCGAGCGCATCGGCGGCGATCTTCACGCCGGACGACGACTGCAGCAATCCCCCGCTTTCGGATACGTACTTCAGTTGGTAACCCGCACTGAACGCGTGCAGGCGATTCGCCAGGTTGAAGGCCTCGCCGAGACGCGCGGCCTGGGCCAAGGAAAACCCCGAACTCAAATAGACAACGACCCATCTCTGATCTGCTGCTTCCACTGGCCAAGCCCCCGGACTGTTTCGACTTCTTCTAATACCGTCGAACTGTCAGGCTTATATTGGGTTTGAACAGGTGCGACAGGACGGCTATCTCGAAATATGAAGCGACGGCATCTTAGCCGAACGGGTGCTGTCGGGCGCTGTCCTTGGCGCGAAATGGCCGACAGTGACAGCATGATGGCGGATTTCTACAGGCTTTCGCCCACCGATCGCATCCCGCGCCAAAATACGCGTGCGACGTGCGGACGCGCGACGTGCGCGGCATTCCCGATATGGGCGATGTTCGCGGCAACGCCGATGCAAACGAACGCACGCGCGCCCTGGCGTTCCGTTGTCCGCGCATCCATTAGAATCGCTCCACCGTCCACCACGCCGACTTCGTCCGTGCCCGCCGATCATCGTCTCGACCTGAACCTGTTCCGCGTGCTCGACGCCGTCTACGTGCACGGCGGCATCGGTGCAGCCGCCCGCGCGCTGCACCTGACGCAGCCGGCCGTCACGCATGCGCTCAACCGGCTGCGCGCGCATTTCGACGATCCGCTGTTCGTCCGCCAGGGCAACCGCGTCGTGCCGACCGAACGCACGCGCGCGATCATCGCGGACGTGCAGCTTCATCTCGCCGGACTGCAGCGCACCGCGCGCGACCCGGCTGCATTCGACCCGGCGACGCTCGACCTGAGCATCGCGGTCGGCATTCGCGACGTGCTCGAATCGATCGCGCTGCCGCAGATCGTCGCCGCGTTCGCCGACGAAGCGCCCGGCCTGCGATTCGTGAGCCGCCGCGTCGCGGTGCACGACATCGAACGCGAACTCGCGTCGGGCAATCTCGATCTCGCCGTCGATCGGCGCGTGCAAACCGGCCCGCGCATCTCGACCGAACACCTGCTCGACGATTCGCTCGTCGTCGCGATGCGACACGATCATCCGCTGATGAGCGACCCGCTGCGACGCAGCGACTATTTCGCCGCGCGGCATATCGCGGTGTCGTCGCTCGGCGAACCGCAATCGCTCGACGTGCTGCTCGGCAACGACGGACGCTTCCGGCACATCCAGCTCGTGTGCCAGCATTACTTCGCCGCCTGCCAGATCGCGGCGGCGGGCGACCTGCTGCTGACGCTGCCGCGCACGTATGCGCTGCGCATGGCGGCGTTGCTGCCGATCGCCGTGCAGCCGCTGCCGCTGCGGCTCAAGCCGTTTCCGCTACTCGCGTACTGGCACGAATCGCGCGAGACCGACCGCGCGCACCAGTGGGTGCGCGAACGCGTCGCCACGCTCGTACGCAGGACTGCCGGCGTCGCCGGCTGATCCCATCGACGCTCGTCGACGCTCACTGCGCCCGCGGTTTCAGCCAGGACGGTATGCTGACGGCTCGCACGCCGCGCATCATCGCGGCCCCTCTTTCCCGCTTACCGGAGACTTGCCATGCCGCTCATCCACGCCGCCGCCACCCTCGCCGCCGACGCGCCCGACTACGTCGTCCAGCTGCAGGCCGGCACGCATGCGCTGACCGGCGACGAAGCGCCGCGCGAAGGCGGCCAGGGCCTCGGGCCGGCGCCGTTCGAGTTCGTGCTGGCCGGCCTCGCACAGTGCACGGCCGCGACACTGCGCATGTATATGCAGCGCAAGACGTGGCCGGCCGTGCGCATCGACGTGCACGCCGAACTGCATGCCGATCGCGAAGGTCAGCAGTACGTGCGCCGCGTCGTGACGCTCGGCGGCCCGCTCGACGACGCGCAGCGCCAGCGTCTCGCGGAAATCTGCGAGAAAACGCCGGTGACGCTGTTCGTCAAGCGCGGCACGCGCATCGAAACGACGCTGAACTGACGCGCTACGTGCCGGGTATGTGACGCCCGGCGAGCGTCTCACCGCACTGCTCCGCACACGATCGACGCGCAACAAGCAAAACGGGCGGACCGCGCACGATGCGCGGCCCGCCCGTTTGCCTATGCCGCAGAGGGTTCGTCGTTGCAATAGCTACGGCTATTGTGCCTCCTCTCTCCTTGCCTTGCGGGCGGAAAGGCACGTTCGCAAGCCCGTTATTAGCGTGAACAGACCCTAGAGTCCGAGCGCGGAAAGATCCAGCTTGCCGTCCTTCACCGGCGGGCACCAGAAATACGCGCCCGTCAGCGGCCGCGTGAAGCGGAACAGGCCGTCGACGATGCCGTCGTCCGCGCCGCTCATCCGGCGCATCTGCACGTCGAACGCGCGGAACGAACAACCGAACGCGACGAAGTAGAGCCCCGCGCGGCGCGCATCGGACCACGGCGACGAACGGCGCAGCATGAACGCCTCCGGCTCGAAGCTCTCCTGCGCGGTGCGCTTCACGTGCGCGAACTCCGGCGCATCGTCGAGTTCCTCGTTGTCCGAGCGGCGGCGGCCGATGATGTTATCCATGTCCCCCGACGCAATGCGCTCCATCTGGTCGAAGTCGTGCAGCCATTGCTGAACCGCGACGAAGCTCGACCCGTCGAGTCCCGCACCCTGGCCCGTGACGATCGCCGCGGCCAGCGCATCGTCGCCGCTCGGGTTCTCGGTGCCGTCCTCGTAACCCGACAGGTCGCGATCGTTCGAATAGCGGAACCCGTCGACCGCGTCCTGCAGCGCGAATGCCGGCGCGAGCGCCCGCTCGATCGCCCGCGCGCGCAGCACGAGTTCGCCGCGATCGTCGCCGCGCAGCCAGACCCATACGTCGGCCGGCGTAATCGGCAGCGTGCGGTCGTTCACCGCGAACGCCGGGTATTCGGTGAGGCCCGGCACCGGGTGCCCGAGGTGCGCGGCCAGCGCATGTCCGAAGCCGGCGACCGTGTCGCGCCCGTCGACGAGCTCGCGCAACGCCGTCAGCGCCGCCGCGACATTGCCGTTGTTCGAAATCGTGAAAGTGAGGTATCGGGCCGCCGTGTCGATCGGAGCCAGGATGCCTTGCTGAACGTCGCTCATCGTTTCCTCAGAAATGTATCGTGGTGAATCTGCGGGGCCGCAGCGGCCGGCACGCAACCGCAAAGTGTAATCGATGGGGCCCGTTAACCCGTGCGCCGCCACATCGCGGAACGCACACGAAAAAGGGCCGAATCCCGGAATACTAACCGTATCGACGCTGCAACGCCGCATTCGTCATACATTGCGGCGCGTCCGGCACTGCTGATAAAATCCCTTCACGTCTTTTCGGCGTCCTTTCAACCGTTCACTTCGAGGAGGTGCAGATGTTCCGAATGCCAGCAACCTTCCCGAACGTGGTCCCACGACGCGGCTGATCCAGCCCGTCGTCCGCGCCGGCTCCCGAGTGCTTCACTGACCCGCCGGCCCGCGCATCTTCCCGACAGCCCGTTTCGTTTCGCCCGCGTCGTCCGTGCGGCCCGGCTGTTGCGTTTTCGACGTTCTCCGAACCGGAAAGTCCCGTCGCGCGATGCGCCGGGCAACGATACATGACCAGAAAAACCACCCATCTGGGCGGCCAGGCATTCCAGGCCGTCTTCGGCTTCACGTTCCGCTACTGGCGCAAGCAGCCGGTGCGCATCGCGGCGATCGCGGCACTGGCGCTGCTCGGCGCGCTGGCCGACGTGCTCACGCCGCTGTTCGCCGGGCGCCTCGTCGATGCGCTGTCGGCCGGCCTGACGAACCGCGCCGCCGCGTGGCATTCGGCCGTCACCGCATTCGGCACGCTGGCCGCGCTCGGCATCGGCGCGACGTTGCTGCGGCAAGGCGTCTACCTGAACATCATCACGCTCACGCTGAAGATGATGAGCGAGATCGCCGCCGCATCGTTCCATCGCGTGCAGCGCTTCTCGACCGACTGGCATGCGAACAGCTTCGCGGGGTCGACCGTGCGCAAGATCACGCGCGGCATCTGGGCGCTCGACCTGCTGAACGACACGGTGCTGATCGCGCTGCTGCCGTCGATCACCATGCTCGTCGGCGCAACCGTGCTGCTCGGCACGCACTGGCCGGTGATGGGGCTCGTGGTCGGCGCGGGTTCGCTGCTGTACATCTCGGTGACGGTCGCCGTGTCGCTCGGCATCGTCGCGCCGGCCGCGCGGCTCGGCAACATGTGGGACACGCGCATGGGCGGCGCACTCGCGGACGCAGTGAGCTGCAATGCGGTCGTCAAGGCATTCGGCGCGGAAACGCGCGAGGAAGCGCGGCTCGCGCGCGTGATCGGCAAGTGGCGTCAGCGCACGCGCCGCACGTGGGTGCGCGGCACGTTCAACGGCGGGCTGCAGGGTGCGATGCTCGTTGCGATGCAGGCGGCGATGATCGGCGTCGCGCTGCGGCTGTGGGCGAACGACGAAGCGAGCGTCGGCGACATCGCGTTCTCGCTGACGATGTTCTTCATGCTGCAGGGCTACCTGCGCGACGTCGGCATGCACATCCGCAACCTGCAGCGTTCGGTCAATGACATGGAAGAGCTCGTCGCGCTCGAGCGCCAGCCGCTCGGCATCGACGATCGTCCCGGCGCGCAGGCGATCCGGATCGGGCAAGGCGAGATCCGCTTCGAGCACGTGACGTTCCGCTACGGCAATCATCCGGTACCGCTGTACGACGACTTCTCGATGCGCATCGCGCCCGGCGAACGCGTGGGCCTCGTCGGCCATTCCGGTTCGGGCAAGACGACGTTCATCAAGCTGATCCAGCGCCTGTACGACGTGTCGGGCGGCCGCATCACGATCGACGGCCAGGACATCGCGCAGGTGCGGCAGGATTCGCTGCGCAGCCAGATCGCGATCGTCCAGCAGGAGCCCGTGCTGTTCCACCGCACGCTTGCGGAGAACATCGCGTATGCCCGTCCCGATGCGAGCCGCGCGGAGATCGAGCGCGCCGCGCGTCTGGCCAGCGCGCACGACTTCATCGTCGCGCTGCCGGACGGCTATGACACGCTCGTCGGCGAGCGCGGGATCAAGCTGTCGGGCGGCGAACGCCAGCGCGTCGCGATCGCGCGCGCGTTCCTCGCGGACGCGCCGATCCTGATTCTCGACGAAGCAACGTCGAGCCTCGACAGCGAAAGCGAGGTGCTGATCCAGCAGGCGATGGAGCGGCTGATGGTCGGCCGCACGACGCTCGTCGTCGCGCACCGGCTGTCGACGGTGCGCGCGCTCGACCGCCTGCTCGTGCTCGATCGCGGCAAGGTGATCGAGGAAGGCAGCCACGACGCGCTGATCCGCATCGACGGCGGGATGTATCGCCGGCTGTTCGAGCGGCAGGCGCTGGAGCTGGCGAAGGGCTTGATCGATTCGCCGCGGCGCATGGCGGACGGTGATGCCGGGCCGCTGGGAGAGCCGGCTGCGGTGTGATGCGGACCTGACGCGACGTGGCCCGGCGAGACGGTTGCACGCGCCGGGCCAGGCCTGGCCGGTGTTCGGGCTCGGATCGAGGCCGTGCCGATGCACGGCCTTTCCTGTCACGAAATGGCGGAGCCGCGGGGAACACCGGCGACGTTCGAACACGGTGCCACGGCCGTCGTTTGCGCCCCGAAGCCCCACCCGCAACGCCGCCCGCCGGGATCACTTATCATACGGGCCAGGCAATTTGCGACGAAAGGCAGATCATGTTTACAGGCATTGTTCAGGGTGTTGGCGTCATCGCGGCGATCAAGGATCACGGCGAGCTGAGAACGTTCAGCATCGAATTCCCCGACGGATTTACCGCCGACATCGAGATCGGCGCGAGCGTGTCGGTCGACGGCGTCTGCCTGACGGTGACAACCATCCACTCCCCGGTGCTGATCGACTTCGACGTGATGTTGCCGAGCCTGAGAATCACCACGCTGGCCGACCTGACGACCGGCGCCCGCGTCAACGTGGAACGGGCTGCGAAGGACGGCGCTGAGATCGGCGGACATCCGCTGTCCGGTCACGTCGACTTCATGGGGACCATCCTGCACATCGCATCGTCCGAACACAACCGGATGATCCGCATCGGCGTGCCGGCCGATTTCAAGCGCTATGTGTTCGCGAAGGGCTATATCGCGATCAACGGCTGCAGCCTCACCGTGTCGGACGTCAATCGCGACGAAGGCTGGTTCGAAGTCTGGCTGATCCCCGAAACGCGCCGCGCCACCACCTTCGATGCGAAGGGCGTCAACGACAAGGTCAATATCGAGATCGAGCGCAGCACCCAGGTCGTCGTGGATACGATCCGGGAATCGGTCAAGGAAACGCTCGGGGAATTGACGGGCGTCGTCACGACGTTGCTCGCCGAGAAGGGCATCGACATCGAGGAACTGCTCGCGCGAAACGTCGCGCGGCTGCCGAAGCAGTAACGGACACCCTGTTCCCGGTGATCGGCGGGATCACCGGGCATCGGTTTCGGTCGACCCGCCCGGGCCGGCCGCCCCGTACGCCGACGTCACTCCGGCTCCACCTGTACGCCCTTCCCCACCGCCACCCGCTGCGACCGGTAAATCCCCGCGTGTCCGGAAAACAGATACGCGACCACGCAAGCCACGATCGCATACACGCCGACATCCGCGCCGAACAGTTCGATCGCCATGATCGTCGACGCGATCGGCGTATTGGCCGCACCCGCGAACACCGCGACGAAGCCGAGCCCCGCGAGCACCGGCACCGGCAGCGCAAGCACCTGGCCGAGCGCATTGCCGAGCGTCGCGCCGATGTAGAACAGCGGCGTCACTTCGCCGCCCTTGAATCCCGACGCGAGCGTGACGACCGTAAACGCGAACTTGCCCGCGAAATCGTAAACCGGCAGCGGCCCGTGAAATGCGGCCTCGATCGTCGGAATCCCGAGACCGAGATACTGCGGCACGTTCAGCACGGTGGCCGCCACGGCCACCATCGCACCGCCGAGCACCGGCTGCAGCGGCGCGTAGCGGACGACGCGGCGGAACCACGCGGTCAGCGCGTGCGTCGCGAACGCGAACAGCCGGCCGACGACGCCGAACGCGATGCCCGCGGCGACCGTCGCGGCCAGCCCCGTCGCCGAGACGGCCGGCACGAACGGAATCGCATAAACGGTGTGATGCACGCCCCACGCACGGCACACGACATCCGCGACGATCGCCGACGCGACGCAGGTCAGCAGCGCGTCGTAGCGTACGCGGCCGATCGCGAGCACTTCGAGCCCGAACACGGCGCCCGCGAGCGGCGTGCCGAACACCGACGAGAACCCGGCTGCGATGCCGCCCATCAGCAACACGCGCCGATGCTCGCGATCGAGCCGGAACAGGTGCGTGACGCGATCGGCGAGCGCGCCGCCCATCTGCACGGCCGTCCCCTCGCGGCCAGCCGACCCGCCGAACAGGTGCGTGACGACGGTCGCGACGAGCACGAGCGGCGCCATGCGCTTCGGCACGAGCGCCTTCGGGTCGTGAATCTCGTCGATCAGCAGGTTGTTGCCGCGCGCGACCGACTGGCCGAACCGGTGGTAGACCCAGCCGGTCGCGAAGCCGGCGGCCGGCAGCCCCCACAGCAGCCACGGATGCGCGACGCGCGTGCCGGTCGCCCAGTCGAGCGCGATCAGGAACAGCGCGGAAGCCGTGCCGGCCAGCGCGCCGAGCAAGGCCGAGAGTGCGAGCCAGCGGCACACGTAGCGCACGGTCGCGAAAAAATCGGCAGAAGTCGAGAAAAACATGATTTCCAGTTTCGACAGGACATCAAAACCTGGGCGGCAGAATACCGCATGGACGGCCTGCGACCTCCTGACAACCCAGGAACACGCAGGCATCATCAGCCGGGCAAACCGGCGGTTGAGGGCCAAACCGCGCAACGCGCCGGGCTCGGCCGCAGGGAGGCATGCCATCTCCGCAGGCGGCAATTGTACGCGACGCCGCGCGTCGCACGCAATGCGGGCCGGCGGGCCGGCCGGCCCGCCGCGCACCGTCAGTCGAGCGGCATGCGCTTCACGCGCGAGATCAGCTGGGGCGCGATCCGCTCGAGCGGCAGGATCGCGGACGCCGCGCCGATCGCCGCGGCCGCCTTCGGCATCCCGTAGACGGCGCTCGTCGCCTCGTCCTGCGCGATCGTGTAGCAACCCTTCGCGCGCATCGCCTTCAGCCCGAGCGCGCCGTCGCGCCCCATCCCGGTCAGCAGCACGCCAAGCGCATCGCCCTCCCAGCCGTCGGCGACGCTGTTGAAGAACACGTCGATCGACGGCCGGTACGGCGTCTCGGCCGGATGCCGCGTATAGCCGAGCACGCCGCGCGGCGACAGGCACAGGTGATCGTTGGTCGCCGCGAGCAGCACCTCGCCCGCCTGCGGCACGCTGCCCTGCCGCGCGACGCGCACGGGCAGCCGCGTATAGCCGTCGAGCCAATCCGCCATGCCGAGCGCGAACGCCTGGTCCACGTGCTGCACGATCACGAGCGCGGCCGGAAAATCGGCCGGCAGCGCGCGCAGCAGCGCGGTGAGCGCGGTCGGCCCGCCCGCGGACGCGCCGATCGCGATCAGCGTCGGCTGGCCGCGCGCGAGCGCCGGCGCGGACGGCACGAGCGTCGCGGTCCGGCTTTCGAGCAGCCGGCCGATCTGGTCGATCTTCGCGAGCAGCGGCTGCGGTGCCGCATCCGACGGCAGGCCGAGCGCGAGCGACGGCGTGTCGACCGCGTCGAGCGCGCCGGCGCCCATCGCCTCGTAGACCGACGACGTGTTCGCGCTGACGCTCGCGGTCACGATCAGGATCGCGCACGGGGCACGCGCCATGATCTGCCGCGTCGCGGCCACGCCGTCGAGCTTCGGCATCACGAGATCCATCAGCACGAGGTCGGGCGGATGCGCGACGCAGAAATCCACGGCCTCGTCGCCGTCGGTCGCCACCCACAGCACGCGGTGATCGGTACGCAGCGCGATCACGCGGCGCAGCGCCTCGACGGCAAGCGGCAGATCGTTGACGATGCCGATGTTCATCCGCGCGCATCCCCGATCAGGTCATGCACCGCATCGAGCAGCGCTTCGTCGTGGAAACTGCTCTTCGCGAGGTAGTAGTCGGCGCCGGCATCGAGCCCGCGCCGGCGATCCTCGTCGCGATCCTTGTACGACACGATCATCACCGGCAAGCGCCTGAGCATCGGATCGTTCTTGATCAGCGTGACGAGTTCGATCCCGTCCATGCGCGGCATGTCGACGTCGGTGACGACCAGGTCGAACGCGTCGCTGCGCACCGCGTTCCAGCCGTCCATCCCGTCGACAGCGACGGTCACGTCGTAGCCGCGCTTTTCCAGCAGCTTGCGTTCGAGCTCGCGCACCGTCAGCGAATCGTCGACGACGAGCACGCGGCGGCGCCGGTCGGCACGCGCGAGCTGCGGATCGCGCGTGAGCTTCGCGAGCTGGCCGCCGCGCACGAGCTTGTCGACGGAGCGGATCAGGTCCTCTACATCGACGATCAGCACCGGGTCGCCGTTCTCGAGCAACGCACCGGCCGCGATGTTCTGGATCTTGTTCAGGCGGCTGTCGAGCGGCTGCACGACGAGCATCCGCTCGCCGAGGAAGCGGTCGACGGCGACGCCGTACAGCTCGGGCTCGCCGCCGACGACCACGACCGCCGTGCTCGTGCGCGCGGCGTCGGGCTCGCCGGCATCGAGCAGCTGATGCGCGGCGACGAGGCCCGCACGCCGGCCGTCGAACGGAAAATGCGGCTGGCCTTCGAGCACGTCGATGTCGTCATGCGAGAGTTCGAGCGTGCGGCGCACGTGCGCGAGCGGGAACGCGTACGGCTCGCCGCCGACCTCGACCAGCAGGCTGCGGATCACCGACAGCGTGAGCGGCAGTTGCAGCACGAAGCGCATGCCCGCACCGGGCTCGTTGAAGATGCGCACCGCGCCGCGCACGCCGCGCACCATCTCCTGCACCGCGTCGAGGCCGACGCCGCGCCCCGACACGTCGGTCACGGCGTCGCGCATCGAGAAGCCCGGCAGCAGCAGGAATTCGAGCAGCTCGGGATCGGACAGCCGCGCGGCCGTCTCGTCGTCGGTCAGGCGCTGACGCACGACCGCCGCGCGCAGCGCGTCCATGTCGACGCCCGGCCCGTCGTCGATCACGCTGACGAGCAGCGAGCCGGCGCTGTGACGCGCCTCCAGCGTCACGCTCGCCTCGTCCGGCTTGCCGCGCGCGCGGCGCGCGTCGGGCGATTCGACGCCGTGATCGATCGCGTTGCGCAGCAGATGGCCGAGCGGCGCGTCGAGCAGGTCGAGGATGTCGCGGTCGACCTGCGTGCCTTCGCCGACGATCGAGAAGCGCACCTGCTTGCCGAGCGAGCGCGCGAGATCGCGGACGATGCGCGGATACGCACGCGTCGCGTCGCCGAACGGCCGCATCCGGCACTGCAGTGCCTCGTCGTACAGCTGCTCCGCGATATGCGTGCTGCGACGCTCGAAACGGTCGAACTCGTCCATGCGCTCGGCGAGCGAACGCTGCAGGTCGTTGAGCATGTGCCGCACTTCGTTCATCGACGCGAGCACGCCCGCATCGAGATCGTCGGCGAACCGTTCGTATAACAGATCGAGCGAGCGGGCCGCGTCGCGCTGCGCGCGCTTCACGCGCAGCATCGATTCCGCGAACGGCTTGAGCCAGCGCGATTCGACGAGCGACTCGCCGGACAGGCTCAGCAGCCGGTTCAGCGTATCGGCCCGCACGCGGCGCATCGCACCCGCGCCAGCCGCGCGGCCAGCCGGGACCGGATCGGGCACGGCCGCCGACACGGCGAGCGGCGGCACTGCGGCACTGGCCCCTACGGGCTCGTTCGCGGCACCGTCGTGTTCGCGAAACGGCGCGACGGACGGCAGCGCCGGCGGCGGCGCGAAGGCCGGTGCCGGCATCGCGGGCGTGCCGTCGGCCCCCGTCAGCGCCAGCGCAAACGCGTCGATCTCCGCCGACGACACGGGCGGCGCCTGCGGATCGGCGACGCGCACCAGCAGGTCGACGCCGGCAAGCAGCACGTCGACATGCGTGGCCGTCAGCGCGATCGTGCCGGCCTGCGCCGCGACGAAGCATTCTTCCATCCGCCCCGCGATGTCGACGCCGAGCGGCACGCCAACGATGCGTGCGGCGCCCTTCAGCGAATGCGCGGCGCGCATGCATGCCTCGAGCGCGACGGAGTCGGGTTCGCCCGATTCGAGCGCGAGCAGGCATTCGGACAGCGACTGGGTCTGCGTGCGCGTCTCCTCGCGATACAGCTCGAGCAGCGACAGGTGGCTCAGATCGTCATCGCCGCTCATCGCATGCTCCGTGTGACGGCGTCGAACAGCCGATCGTCGTCGAGCAGCCCCACCGACTTGCCGCGCCACGACAGCACGCCGCGCGACAGGCCGGCGCTTGCACGCCCGACCGTCGCCGGCACGGGTACCCATTCGGATGCGCCGAAGCGCAGCACGCCCTCGACTTCGTCGACCGGGAACACCACCGGATCGCCCTGGTGCGCGGCAACCAGCAGCCGCGTGAACCGGCCGTCCGCGCCGGCATGGCCGCCGTTGCCCGCTTCGAGTCCGAGCAGCGCGCCGATCGAGATCGCGATGCGCAGCGTGCCGCGAATGTTGACCACGCCGCGCACGGCCGAATGGCGGCGATGCGGTAGCGAATGGATCGGACGCGTGCCGGCGATCTCACGCAGCACGCCGATCGGCAGCGCGAGCCATTCGTCGGCGACGCGAAACGCCAGCGCCGCCTGACGCGTATCGTCGCCGCCGTGCGCGCGGGTCGCGTCGAACGCGCTGATCCGCTGCGTGGCGTCGGCCATCTCGGCGACGCCGAGCGGGCGTTCGAGCAGTTTTGCCGCGTGATACGCATAGATCGGGCAATTCAGGCAGCGCAGGCAGTCGGCCAGCCGCTCGCACGAGCGGTCGCCGCGCGTGCCGATCCGGTTCCAGCAATCGTCGACGCCGATCGTCGTGTCGTCAGCGACAACGGCGTCGCGGTTCATTCGTTCCTCGGTCATCCCGATGTCGGCTCCCAACCCGTACTCTCATTATCCGGCCGAGCGCCGCGCACGCTCGAGCAGCCATTGCGCGCCGGCACCATCGCCGCCGACGTCGAGCAAGGTTGCGAGATGCGTCAGCGCCTCGTGGTGCGTCGGCCGCAGATACAGCGCCTTGCGGTAGAAATCGCCCGCTTCCGCGACCCGCCCGCGCGCATCCGCGATCAGTCCGTTCAGGTAGAACGCGTCCGCGTGCGGCCCGGCGTGCGCGGAGAACTGCGCGAGCACGCGCTCGGCCTCGTCGAATGCACCGGCGTTGGCCAGCGCCTGCGCTTCCTCGAGCGTCGGCGCGTCGGCGGCGGCGAGCGGTGCCGGCGTCGCGTGGGTCGCGTGGGTCGCGTGGGTCGCGTGGGTCGCGTGGGCTGCTTGGGCTGCTTGGGCTGCTTGGGCTGCTTGGGTCGCATTGGCCAGCGAGTCTGCGCGCATGTCGGCCGTCGGCTCGAACGCCGTCGGGCGCTCGTCCGGCGCGAGCGGCGCCGGCGAAGACGCGGTACCGCCCCATGTCGACGGCGCGACGGCCACCAGCGGGCGCGCCGCGGCCGGCGGTGCCACCGTGAAGCGCTCCGCGCGCCGGTACGGCGCGGCCGCGGGCATCGGCGCCGCATGCCGCGCCGCGTAACCGTTCATCGCCGCGTCCACCGCCGCACCGCCATGCATGCGATGAAACGCAAACGCCAGCGGCACGCGCGCCGAGCGCATCCCGTGCCGCATCGCGACACCCGTTTCGGCCGGACCGACGAACAGCATCCCGTCGTCGGCGAGCCAGCTTTCGAGCGTGCCGATCACGCGATCCTGCGCGTCGCGGCCGAAATAGATCAGCACGTTGCGGCAGAACACGAAATCGTAGCGGATGCCCGTAGCGGCGCCCGGTTCGACCAGGTTCGCCTGGCGAAACTGCACGCATTCGCGCACGCGCTCGTCGAGCAGCCAGCCGTCGGCGGCCGGCGTGAAGTAGCGGGTGCGGAACTCGGTCGCCGTGCCGCGAAATGCGTTGCGCCCGTAGCAGCCGAGCCGCGCGTGCTCGATCGCGCGTACGCTCAGGTCGATCGCATCGATCGTGAAGCTGGCCGGATCGAGCCCGGCGTCGAGCAGCGCCATCGCCGCCGAATACGGCTCCTCGCCGGTCGAGCACGGTGCGCTCAGCACGCGGATCACGCGCCCGGGCGTCGCGGCCAGCCGCTCGGCCGCGAGCCGCGCGAGCGTCGCGAAGGCCTCGCGATCGCGGAAGAACCACGTCTCCGGCACGACGAACAGTTCGATCAGCGCGCGCCGTTCGTCGGCCGACGCGTTGAGCTGCTGCCAGTATGCGTCGAGCGCTTCCGGCGTGACGGGCGGCCGCGCCGCCGACGGCAGCCGCTCGCCGTCGCCGTGCAGCGCATGCACGCGCTCCGTCAGCGCGCGGCTCAGGAAATCGTTGCCGAGCGAATCGGGGTCGATGCCGGTCTCGCGCAGCAGCCAGCCGCGAAATCGCGAATCGGACGCTTTCATGCGGACTCCCCTCCGTGGCCCGGCTGGCCGTCGAACAGATACAGGCGCGCAACGTCGTCGATCAGGTCCGATACCGAGACCTGCTGCACGATCCCGTCGGGCGTGTTCGCGACGCGCCCGAGCCAGCGCGTGCGCGCGGTCGACACGCCGCTGGCATGGAACGCCGTGCGATCGATCCGCAGCGTCTGCGTCGCGCGCTCGACGATCAGGCCGATCACACGCTCGCGGTCGAGCTGCTCGATGCGGTAGCGAACCATCACGAGCCGCGTCGAACGCAGCGCATGCGCGCGCCGCCCGAGCGCCAGCATCGGCACGTCGATCACGGGCACCGGCTGACCGCCGCGCATCAGCAGCCCGGCGATCCATTCGGGCGCACCGGGCACGGCCTTGGCGGTCGCGAGCGGCAACACCTCGTCGATGTCGGCCGCGTCGAGCGCATAGCGCTCGCCGTCGAGCTCGAACATCAGGAACAGCGCATGCGCGCAGCCGTGCGATTCGGCGCGCGTCACGCGTCGACCTTGAAGCGCGACACGCTGGTGCGCAACTGGTTCGCGACGAGCGTCAGGTCGTCGATCGCCTGCGACGACTGGCGCAGCGATTCGGCCGTCTGCTGCGCGGCTTCCGACAGCTGCGACAGCGCCTGCGTGATCTGCTCGGCACCGTTCGCCTGCGTCTGCATCCCTTCGTTGACCATCTGGAAGCGCGGCGCGAGCGTCTGCACCTCGGCGATGATCTGCGACAGCTGGCCGCCGACCTGCTGCACGTCGAGCATCCCGCGGCGCACTTCCTCGGAGAACTTGTCCATCCCCATCACGCCCGCCGACACGGCCGACTGGATCTCCTTCACCGTCTGCTCGATGTCGTAGGTCGCGACCGCCGTCTGGTCGGCGAGGCGGCGGATCTCGGTCGCGACGACCGCGAAGCCGCGGCCGTACTCGCCGGCCTTCTCGGCCTCGATCGCCGCATTCAGCGACAGCAGGTTGGTCTGGTCGGCCACCTTGGTGATCGTCGCGACGACCTGGTTGATGTTCAGCGCCTTCTCGTTGAGGATCGCGAGCTTCGCGTTCACCGAGCCGGCCGCGTCCATCACGCTGCGCATCGTCTCGCCCATCCGCGTGAGCCCGCCCTGGCTCACGCCCGCGAGCGTCGCCGACTGCTCGGCCACGCCGGCCACCTCGTTCATCGTGCGCAGCAGGTCGCGCGACGTCGCGAAGATCTCGCGCGACGTCGCACCGATCTCGGTCGTCGTCGCCGCGGTTTCGTTGGCGGTCGCCTGCTGCTCGCGCGACGTCGCCGCGATTTCGGCCACCGACGTCGTCACCTGCAGCGACGACTGCTGCGCGCGCGAGACGAGCTCGGTCAGTTCGTCGGCCATCCGGTTGAAGCCCGTTTCGAGCGTGCCGAATTCGTCGCGGCGACGCAGGTCGAGGCGGCGCGTCAGGTTGCCGGTGCGCATCACGTCGTGCACTTCCACGAGCCGCGCCATCGGCACGGTAACGGAACGGTACAGCCCGTAGCCCAGCCCGAGCGCGGACAGCAGCACGATCGCCAGCGCAGTTGCGAGGACGACCTCGGTGTCCTGCACGGATTCGCGGATCAGCTTCGCGGACTGGTCGGCGAACTTGCGGTTCTCCTGCACCAGGATATTCGCGTTGCGCACGACCTCGGCCCACGACGGCTGCACCTTCGCATAAGCGGCGATGGCCTCTTCGCGCGACACGCGGCTCTTCTGCACCGCCTCGTTCAGCAGCGGCAGGTAGCGGTCGAAGGAGCCGCGGAACGTCGCGAAGCGCTGGCGATCGTCATCGCGGAACGTCGTGTTCTGGTAGTCGAGCGACAACGACTCGACTTCCTTGAGCGCCTCGGCGATCTTCGCGAAATCGCGCTGCACGAGCTCGGGATCGGTATCGACGAAGGTCGCCTGCTGCAGCTGCGTGAACGATTCGTTGATCGCCCCGCGCAGCGACGCCGCGAGATAGACGCCGGGCAGCGAGTCGCGTTCGATGCTGACCGCTTCGGCGTTGATCGCACGCAAACGCTGGTAGGACACGCCGGCGGTCACCAGCATCAGCACGAACAACACACCGAAGCTGAGCAGGATGCGGTTGCCGAGCGTCAGCCGGCCAGCGCCGATCGTCGGATGCAGGCTTTCATTGGTCGCGCGGGGCGTCACGGTGGCCATGTTCGTTATGGGCTTTCTAAAGTCAGCGTTGAAAAAAAACCGCGCCCGCCTGCGCGCCGCACGGCGCGCCACGAGTGCATCGGAGTCTGCGGGCGGCACGGCACCGGCGGGCCGCGCCGCGAAATCATCGCTCCGCCTGTGCCGGCAGCACAAGCGCAACCATGAAGCCGCGCGCCGTATTGCGCATCAGGATCTGGCCGCGATGCCGCGCGGCCGTCGCACGGACGAACGCAAGCCCGAGGCCGAAGCCGCTGCGTGCCGCGCCGTGCGCGGATTCGAGCCGCACGAACGACTCGGTCGCGGCCGTGCGCTGCTCGGGCGCGATGCCATTGCCGGCATCCTCGACGCCGATCAGCCACGCACCGCCGTCATCGCTCAGCGTGCAGTGCACGTCCGTGCCGGGCGGACCGTATTTCAGCGCGTTGTCGATCAGGTTCACGACCGCGCGCGTGAGCATCAAGCGGTCGCCCATCGTCACGCACTCGGCGTCGGGCACGTGGGCCACGACCCGGCTGCCGAATCCAGCCGCCTTCTCCCACAGCTGATCGACGGCGTCGAGCACGATCTCGTTGAGACTCAGGACCTCGTGCGCGCGGCGCTCCGAGCGTGCGCGAGTCAGGTGGATGAAGCCGTCGGCGAGCGCGAGCGCGCGCCGGGCGTGGCCGGCAATGCGCTCCATGATCGGCGGCATGTCGCCGTGCTCGCTCCGGTAGACCTCGAGCAGCGCGAGAATCGACGTCTGCGGCGAGCGCATGTCGTGCGACAGGAAATCCAGCGCTTCGTCGCGCTGCCGCGACATCAGGTACGAATTCGAGTGATAGCGGATGCGCGCGGTCAGTTCCATCGCGTCCGGGAGCTTCACGAGATAGTCGTTCGCGCCGGCGATGAACGCCTCGCGCTTGACGATCGGCTCCTCCTTCGCCGACAGCACGATGATCGGCACGCGTGCGGTATCGGCGTGGGCGCGCCACGCGCGGACGAGGTCGAGGCCGTCGATGTCCGGCATCACGAGATCCTGCAGGATGACCGTCGGCTTCACGTCGCGCGCGACCGCCATCGCACGGTGTGCGTCGGTGCACACATGCAGGTCGATAGCGTGCTCGCCGCGCAGCGCGCGGCGGATCACCTCGCCGACGAACGGCTGATCGTCAACGAGCAGAACCGATAGCCCCGACTCGAGACAATCCGGCGCATTTTCACCGCTCGATTCTTTCATAAATACCGTTTCAAACGCCAAATCTCCAATTGATTCTTTCATGGGAGTTGTTTATCCGACTTGGACGCTATCTTAATTTAGCGGTTGAGAAATCCGCCTATTGTTGCCGATCTGGCCTATCAGCATTGCCTCACGGGGATCCGAGCGTCGATTTTCCCCGACGACGGTCGCATTACCTCCGCGTGCTTTCTCTCAATAAAGATAACTGGCTGATTCTAAATTAAATTAGAACACAGCATCTATCTCCTTCCGGTTTAGTTTTGCCAAATAGGGTGAAAGAGCGGGATTCAGATAAATCTGATCATTTCCGGAAGCGAAAGACGAGAACGTTTGCGAAGTCGGCGCCGCGAGGTTTGCATGCGCTGCAAGTCTCGCGCGTCGAACGTATCGGGGCCGGATTCCGACGCGGTGGAATCGGAGGGACGGAGGGGGGAAATAGCGCGCCGCGACCGAATTGGCCGCGACGCGAATGCACGGGATGCAGCCGGCCGGAACCGGCAAGCACGGCAGCGACGGCCGTGCGCGCAGGCCGGCCCGCGCGGCCGGTTATCCGCGTGCGTGCTGCGCGGACACTTCCTGCAGGTCGAGATCGCGCTCGAGCATATGCAGCATCTCGTCGTGGATGCGACCCGAACGATGCAGGCGCAACAATTCCACACGTCCTGCCTTGATCGCGGCCAGCACGACGTCGTAGTGCGCGGTGCGGACCTCCGCCGGATACGCAGGCGCGTTCTTCGCCCGCTCGGTCAGCTCCGCGCGATACGTGTATTGCTCCAGCAGGCGCGGGTGAATCACGTTGCCGCGCTCGTCGCGCACCAGCGGCTGGATCGCCGCGAGCTGCGCCGCCTCGATATGCGCCCACGCCATCGGCTCGGTCAGGTGATGCGCGGCGCGCTCCTCCTGCTGCGGCAGGCGCAGCAGCCGGATCAGCGGCCCGATGGTCGTGCCCTGCAGCAGCACGGTGACGAGGATCACCGCGAACGACGCGACCAGGATCACGTCGCGGCCCGGCATCGCCTCCGGCAACGACAGCGCGATCGCCAGCGTCACGACCCCGCGCATCCCGGCCCAGCTCATGATCGTCGCGGCCTTCCAGTCGGGCGGAATACCGCGCCCGACGATCCCGCGCACCGGCACCTTCAGCACCTCGACCGCATAGACCCACACGAAACGCGACACGATCACCGCCGCCAGCACCGCGAGTACCGGCGGCACCATCGTGGCGAGCACCTGCTCGAAGCCGCCGAGCCGGTGTATCGCGCCGCGCAGCGACAGCCCGATCAGCACGAACACCATCGCCTCGAGCAGGAACACGATGACCTGCCAGAACGCGGTGCCACGCGTGCGCACGGCCGCCGAAAACACCTCGTGCTGATGCCAGCCGACGATCATGCCGGCCGTCACCGTCGAGATCACGCCCGACACCTCGACCATCTCGCCCGCGATGTACGCGATCCAGCCTGCGATCACCGCGACGGTAATCACCAGATAGTCGTCGTCGAGCAGTTTCAGGAACCACACGACGAGCTTGCCGACCAGGAAACCGACCACGACGCCGCCGAGCCCGAGTTCCGCGAAGCGCACGACCGCGTGCTCGAGGCTGAACGCGCCCGTCAGCGCGGCGGCGACCGCGAAGCGGAACAGCACCAGGCCGGCCGCGTCGTTCAGCAGGCTTTCCCCTTCGAGCAGCACCATCAGCCGACGCGGCAGCGCGACGCGTTCGAGCACCGCCTTCGCGGCCACCGCGTCGGGCGGCGACACGATCGCGCCGAGCGCGAAGCATGCGGCCCACGGCAGCGACGGCACGACCCAGTGCACGGCGAAGCCGACCGCGAACGTCGTAAACACCACCGCGCCGATCGCGAGCATCAGGATGCCGCCGACGTTGTGCTTGAACTCCTCCCACACGGAGAAATACGCGCCGTCCATCAGCAGCGGCGGCAGGAACACGAGCAGCACGAGTTCCGGATCGAGGTTGATCGGCGGCAGGCCGGGAATGAACGCGATGCCGATGCCGCCGATCAGCAGCGCGGCCGCGGGCGGCAACCGCAACCGCTTGGCGATGCATTCGAGCGCGACGATTGCGAGGAATGACAACAGAACCAGCTTGAATGCCGAGACGGGGGACATGAATCGACCTCGTGAAGAATGAATGCGCACGCCAACCGGTGTCGTACCCCGGTTGGCCATTTCGCGCGATTACATCACGATGCGACGCTTGCAGTCGAGCGCGTTCGGCAGGCGCGGCGCACGGTTTCGCCTCGATCGCGCACGGCGGGAAGTCGCCGTGCCCGTCGGCGTGCGCCGAAACGAAAACGGCACGCGGGCCGGCGCGATCGCCCGCCCGCGTGCCGTCATGCCGCCTGAGATCGCGCTAGCGGCGCCGCACGACCATCAGCCGCGGCTCGGTCATGTCCTCGATCGCGTAGCGGATCCCTTCGCGGCCGAGCCCCGAATCCTTCACGCCGCCGTACGGCATGTTGTCGACGCGGAACGACGGCACGTCGTTGATCACGACGCCGCCCACCTCCAGCTCGCCCCACGCACGCTGCGCATGCGCGAGCGAATCGGTGAACACGCCGGCCTGCAGCCCGAAGTCGCTGTCGTTCACGCGCGCGAGCGCGTCGTCGAAGCGGTCGAACTTCTCGAGGATCGCGACCGGGCCGAATGCCTCCTTGCGGTACAGGTCCTGCTCGCGGCCGACGTTTTCCAGCAGCGTCGCCTCGAACATCGCGCCGTCGACCTTGCCGCCCGCAACGATCTTCGCGCCCGCCGCGACGGCCGCATCCATCCAGCCGGACAACCGACGCGATTCGGATTCGGAGATCATCGGGCCGACGAATGTCGACGGATCCTTCGGATCACCCATCTTCAGCGACCGCGTCTTCGCGATCAGCTTGTCGCGCAGCGCGTCGTACAGATCCGCATGCACGAGGATCCGCTGCACGCCGATACAGCTCTGGCCGGACTGGTAATACGCGCCGAACGCGAGACGATCGACCACGTAGTCGAGCTGGTCGCGCTGATCCGCGTCGACGATCGCCGCCGCGTTGCCGCCGAGCTCCAGCACGACCTTCTTCTTGCCGGCCTTCTCCTTCAGCGCCCAGCCCACGGCTGGCGAGCCCGTGAACGACAGCAGCTTGAAGCGCTCGTCGGTCGTGAACAGATCGGCGCCGTCGCGATGCGCGGGCAGCACCGAGAACGCGCCCTTCGGCAGGTCGGTTTCCGCGAGCACCTCGCCGATGATCAGCGCGCCGATCGGCGTGCGGCTTGCGGGCTTCAGCACGAACGGACAGCCCGCGGCCAGCGCGGGCGCGACCTTGTGCGCGGCGAGGTTCAGCGGGAAGTTGAACGGCGAGATGAACGAGCACGGGCCGATCGGCACGCGCCGCGTATAGCCGGTATAGCCTTGCGCGCGCGCCGAGATCTCGAGGTTGATCACTTCGCCGTCGATGCGCACCGACTCCTCGGACGCGACGCGGAACGTATCGATCAGCCGCGTCACTTCGCCCTTCGAATCGTTGATCGGTTTGCCGGCCTCGATGCACAGCGCCTCGGCCAGCTCGTCGAAACGCTCGCGAAAGCGCGCGACGCAGTGGTCGAGCACCGCCTGCCGCTTGTAGGCCGGCAACTCGCGCATCGGCTTCGCCGCGTCGACCGCCGCGCCGATGGCCGCATCGATCGCCTTCGCGTCGGCGAGCGCGACGCGCGTGGCGACCTTGCCGCTGAACTTGTCGGTCACGTCGAGATCGGTGTTCGCGTAGACGGCTTCGTTGGCCAGGTAGTACGGATAGGTATCCTTCAACATGGAACGCTCCTTCCGGGGAACTGCGGATTCAGAGTTGCGCCGACAGGCGCTTGATTTCGCGGTTGAGCACGCGCTCGTTGTCCGAATAGTCGATCGGCACGTCGATCACGTGCACGCCCGGCGTCGCGAAGCAGTCGCGCAGCAGCGGCTCGAGATCGTCGGCCGATTCGACGCGATGCCCGTGCGCACCGTAGCTCTGCGCATACGACACGAAATCGGGATTCTTCAGCGTCATCGCGAAATCGGGGAAATTCATGTTCTCCTGCTTCCAGCGGATCATCCCGAACGCATCGTCGCGCAGGATCATCACGACGATGTCGAGCTTCAGCCGCACCGCCGTTTCGAGTTCCTGAGAATTCATCATGAAGCCGCCGTCGCCGCACACGGCGATCACCTTGCGCTGCGGATGCACGATCTTCGTCGCGATCGCCGACGGCAGGCCCGCGCCCATCGACGCGAGCGCGTTGTCGAGCAGCAGCGAGTTCGGTTCGTGGGCACGCCAGTAGCGCGCGAACCAGATCTTGTACATCCCGTTGTCGAGACAGACGATCCCGTCGACCGGCAGCGCGTTGTACAGGTCGTTCACGATCCGCACCGGATACATCGGGAAGCGCGGGTCGTGCTGGCCCTTCTGCAGATGCGCGTCGAAATGCTCCTTGATCATCGCGAAGCGCTCGAAATCCCAGTGCGGCTGCGGCGTCACCGCTTCCTTCATCTGCCACACCGCGTTCGCGATGTCGCCGACCACCTCGATCTGCGGGAAATAGACGGGATCGACCTGCGCGCCGAGGAAGTTCACGTGGATCACGGTCTTGTCGTCCGCGCGCATGAAGAACGGCGGCTTCTCGATCACGTCGTGCCCGACGTTAATGATGCAGTCGGCATGCTCGATCGCACGGTGCACGAAGTCGCCGTCGGACAGCGTCGCGTTGCCGAGCCACAGCGGATGCGTCTCGTCGATCACGCCCTTGCCCATCTGCGTCGTGAAGAACGGGATGCCCGTCTTGTCGACGAATTCGAGCAGCATCTTGCAGGTCGTCTTGCGGTTGCCGCCCGCACCGATCATCAGCAGCGGATGACGCGCGGCCTGGATCGCGTCGATCGCATGCGCGACCGCCTTCTCCTCGGCCACCGGCCGCCGGCTGTAGCTGCGCGGGATCGGCTTGCCGTCGCCCTCCTCGTGCGCGATGTCCTCCGGCAACTCGAGGTGCGCGGCGCCCGGGCGCTCTTCTTCCGCGCGGCGAAACGCCTCGCGCACCGCCGACGGGATGTTGCCGATCGACACGATCTGCCGCGTGAACTTCGTGAGCGGCTGCATCATGTCGACGACGTCGACGATCTGGAAGTGGCCCTGCTTGCTGGACTTGATCGGCTTCTGCCCGGTGATCATCAGCATCGGCATGCCGCCGAGCTGCGCATACGCGGCGGCCGTCACGAAGTTGGTCGCGCCCGGCCCGAGCGTCGCGAGACACACGCCGGTTCGGCCCGTCAGGCGGCCGTAGGTGGCGGCCATGAACCCGGCCGCCTGCTCATGCCGGGTCAGCACGAGCTTGATCTTCGATCGCCGCAGCGATTCGAGCAGATCGAGGTTTTCCTCGCCGGGAATGCCGAACACATACTCGACGCCTTCGGCTTCCAGCGCCTTCACGAACAGATCCGATGCTTTCATGGGGACTCTCGGTTGATGCCGCCTGCCCGGCTTACGAGCGCGCGACGTTCAGAACGCGCGCCGGCCTACGGCACGCGGACGCTTTACCTACTGGACACTGACCACGGCACTGCCCGCCACGCGATGCGTGGCGGTGCCCCCCGATGCAGGAGGACAAACGGATCCGCCCACGCGCGGCAAGCGCGCGCGGACGGCAAGGATGTTTTTGATTGTAGACGGATTCGCGCGATCCCGAGTTCGACCGAATGGCCGGGCCCGGCCTCGCGACAGGATCGGCCTGACGGCCAATTCAACGTCAAACGGCGCGCGCGGCCCTACTGTGGCGGCTACCGAATGCCACTCATCGAATCTGTGAACCATGGTTGACATACTGCAATCCGTGCCCTACAGTGCGCCTACGTACAGTATCCGGACCACCGACGTCTTCGACGCGTGGTTTGCCGGCCTGCCGGATCGCGTCGCCCGGCGGCGCATCCAGGCGCGCATCGACCGCCTGTCGATGGGCAATCCGGGCGACTGGAAATCCGCCGGCTCCCCCGTCGTCGAAATGCGTATCGACCACGGGCCCGGCTATCGCGTCTATTACGTCAGGCGCGCAACGATATGGGTGATCCTGCTCTGCGGCGGCGACAAGTCGACGCAACAGGCGGACATCCGCGCCGCGCACGCGATGCTCGAGCGGCTCGACCTGGAGTGACCGATGGACAAGATCAAGACCCGGCCATGGGATTCGGCCGAACACCTGAAAACCGACGACGACATGGCCGACTACTTCGAGGCCTGTCTGCAGGAAGCCGGCGACGACCCGACCTTCATCGCACATGCGCTCGGGGTGATCGCCCGCGCGCGCGGCATGTCGCAGGTCGCGCGCGACGCGGGCCTGTCGCGCGAAGGGCTGTACAAGGCGTTGTCGCACGACGGCAATCCGAGCTTCGGCACGATCCTGAAAGTGATCAAGGCGCTCGGCCTGCAACTGCACGGCGCGAAGGCGCACGCGTAATTCGGCGGCGCGCGGCGGCGCACCCGCCATCCGCGCGAGGGCCGCGGCCGCGTCAATGCAGCCATCCGCCCGCCCAGCGCGGCACCAGCGACACCAGATACAGCCCGAGCCCGATCAGCCCGCCGACCAGCGTGCCGTTGATGCGGATGTACTGCAGGTCCTTGCCGATGTTCAGCTCGATCTGCCGCGACATGTCGCGCGCATCCCAGTTGCGCACCGTGTCGCGAATGTGACGCATCAGGAAATCCGCGAAATCCGGCGCCATCTCGTGCACGGCCCTCTCGATATGCTCGTTCAGCGACGCGCGCAGTGCCGGGCTTTCCGAGAGCCGCGCGCCAAGCCAGCCGCCGAGCGTCGCGGCCTGCCGGTGCAGCGCCGAATCCGGGCGCGCGAGATCGGCCTTCAGCCACGCACGCAACTGGCCCCACAGATCGCGCACATAGTCGTTGAACGCGTCGCCGTCGCGGATGTAGCGCTTGATCTCGTCGCCTTTCGCGATGAATGCCGGATCATGCTTCAATCGTTCGGTCAGCCGCACGACCGTGCGGTCGAAGCGCTGCCGCAGCTCGTGTTCGGGATCGGCCGCCACGCCCTCGAGCACGCGGCTCACCGCGCTCGCCAGCATGCGCGCACCGTTCTCGCCGAACCACTGCGTCGGCATGATCTTCTCGACCTTCGGATATTGCGTCTTCAGCCATTCGACGATGAAGCCGGCGATCACCTCGCGGTTCTCCTCCTTGTCGAGCACGTCGACCACCTGCTCGATCGCATCGTCGAGCAGCGTCTGGTGCCGGCCGTCCTTCGTCAGCGTGTCGAGGATCGCGCCGGCCGATTGCGACAGGTCGATCCGGTCGATCACCGCGCGGAACGCATCGTGGACGAACGACTGGATCCGCGCATCGTCGGTCATGTCGAGCGCGAAGCTCATCAGCTTCGTCACGTAGCCGCCGAGCGCGTCGGTGTTCGCCGGTTCGCCGAGCCATGCACCGAGCTTCTGCGCAGGGTCGTGCTGGCGAATCTGCGCGGCGAGCGCGTCGGGGCCGAGGAATTTCTCGCGCACGAACACCGCGAGGTTGTCGGCGATCTTGTCCTTGCTCTTCGGGATGATCTCGGTATGGCGCGACACGAACGGAATCGGCACGCGTCGGAACAGCGCGACGACCGCGAACCAGTCGGCAAGCGCGCCGACCATCGCGGCCTCGGCCACCGCCTTGAAACCATCGACCCACGGGCCGCGCGGCAGCAGGATCGTCGTGACGAACACCGCGACGGCGGCCAGCAGCAGCCATAGCGCGCGGCGCTTGCTGCGCTTCAGTTCGAGGGCTTTGTCTGGCGTCATGGGCGACCGGTGAAACGGCAATGCCGCTAATATGCACCGAACGCCTGCCCGCGACAAACCCGCACGCATTGCGCGAGCCGGGAATGTCGCGCGGCACGGGGTTGCTTCCACTTCCGGCCATTCGCCGCCAGGCGCCGGCGCGAACACGGCCACGCGGGCCGCGTTCGCGCGCTGCGTCAGAGGAACGTCTTCAGGTTCACCGCCGGATCGGCGAGTTTCACCGGATCGGGTACAGCCCCCGCCGCGATCAGCCGCCGCGACGCACCGATGTCGCGCCCGAGGTTCACCGCGGCCACCGCCACGATCTTCCCGTCGTCGTCCAGCCCGAACACCGTGAACGGCCCGCCCGCCGGATCGCCGCGCACGACGGTCGCCCGCTCGCTGCCGAACAGCCCGAGCATCTGCAGGTTGCAGTCGTACTGATCGGACCACAGCCACGGCAGTTCGGCATAGGTTTCGTCCGCGCCGAGCAGGTTCGCGGCCGCGACGGCCGGCTGGTTTTCCGCGACCTGCCACGACTCGATCCGCACGTGACGCCCGAGCAGCGGATTGAAGTGCATCGTCACCTCGCCCGCCGCGAAGATCGCGCGATCGGCCGTGCGGCAACCCGCATCGACACGGATCCCGTTGTCGACCTCGAGGCCGGCTGCCTGCGCGAGTTCGACGTTGGGTACGACGCCGATCCCGACCACGACGATATCGGCCGGCACGTCGCCGCGATCGGTCTCGACGATCGCGCCACCGCCCGGAGCACGGCGAATCGCGCGCGGCAGCGTCGTCATCTGAAAGCTCACGCCGCGCGCGTCATGCAGTTGCCGCGCATGGGCGCCGACGACGTCCGGCA
Organism: Burkholderia ambifaria; assembly: GCF_001443045.1. Taxonomy (GTDB): domain Bacteria; phylum Pseudomonadota; class Gammaproteobacteria; order Burkholderiales; family Burkholderiaceae; genus Burkholderia; species Burkholderia ambifaria_A. The sequence continues at coordinate 477,632 of NZ_LKPJ01000001.1, forward strand.
GCGCACGCTGCAGCAAACGCGCCGCCGGGTCGATCACCGTCACGTCGCAGCCGACCTGGCGCGCCGCAGCCGCCACTTCCAGACCGATGAAGCCGCCGCCGAGCACCGCCACGCGACGCCCCGGCGCGAGCCGCGCCCGCAACGCTCGCGCATCGGCCACGGTGCGCACGTAGTGCGGAACCACGCCTTCGTCGACCGGACCGCCGAATGCACGCACCCGCGACCCCGTCGCGAGCACGAGCCGTGCGTACGGCAATGTCGCGCCGTCGTCGAGCCGCACACGCTGCGCATCGCGTTCGATCGCATCGACCCGCGTGCCGAGCCGCAGCTCGATGCGCTGCGCGTCGTACCATGCGGCATCGCGCACGAACGCGCGCTGCTCACCGCCGTCGCTCAGCAGCGCGTCCTTCGACAGCGCGGGCCGGTCGTACGGCAGCTCGCGCTCCGCGCCGATCATCACGATGCGCGCATCGGCGTTACCCTCGCGCAACGCCTCGGCCGTGCGCCGCGCTGCGTGGCCGGCGCCGACGATCACGAACGGGTCAGTCGACATTGACTTCCACCTGCCCGTCGACGATCCGGATCGGATAAGTCCGCACCGGCTCGGTAATCGGCGCGCACTTCGGCGCACCCGTGCGAATGTCGATCAACCCCTGATGCAGCGGGCACTCGACGCAGCCGTCTTCCACGTAGCCTTCGGACAGGCGTGCGTGGCCATGCGAACAGAGGTCGTGCATCGCGAACAGTTCGTCGCCGATCCGGAACACCGCGATCGGCTTCTGGCCGGCGACGCGCGCCACCGGTTCGTCTTCGGAGAATTCGTCGAATGCGCCGAGCGGATGCCACTCGGCCAGCGTTGCTTCGGTCATGTCGGTTCCTTGCTTCCGTATCAGATCGGCGTCGCGAGCAGCGTCTGCACGCGCGACGTGTCGTAGATCACGCGCTTGGTCTTGTAGCGCAGCCCCTCCGGCGTGCGCACGACCGTGTCGTAGTACTTTCCGGCCTGGTACACGTTCGATTCGCCGTTGCTGCGCGTCTGCACGACCACGTAGTTGCTCTCGGTGTCGATCTCGCCGTCGCGCTGCGCGACGATCGTGAGACCCGACGTCATGTGCCGGTACGTGTGCTCTTCGAAGATGTTCGCGTGCCGCAGCGATACCACGCGGTCGCGCAGCATCCGCTGGTTCGTGCAGTGGACGATTCCGACCGGCAGCCCGAGATCCGCGTTCTCTTTCGGCACGATCTCGTACGTGCAGTCCTCGGTGAACATCTCCGGCCAGTGTTCGAGCCGGTCGTTGTCGAGGTGGCCGATGTAGCGGTTCTGGAGCATGTAAATCTCGAACCACGTCTTCATGTCTTCCGTCAGGTTTTCCATCATTCCGCGCTCCCGCTTCAATAGCCCATCAGCTTCTGGTAGCCGACCCAGAACTTGCGGATCAGGCTTTCGGTGATCACCGTGTCCTGCTGGTCCGGATTGCCGCGCGACATCTCGATCACCGACGTCGCATCGGCGTCGCGCACCGTGCCGCGCTGCACGAGTTCGGTCGCCTCGGTGTCTTCCATCGAGATGTAGCCGGCCGGCCCGACCAGGTTCGCCTGCTTGATGCGCAGCGCGCGCAGTTCGGGCGTGTCGTCCGCGTAGCCGAAGAAGTGGAAGATCAGCTCGAAGTTGTCCGGGCCCTTCGGCAGGATCTGCCGCGCGACCAGCGTGTTGTGGATCTGCTGGATCACGAGCTGCGGGAAGATCGGCTGGATATGGTTCGTGCAGTCCTCGTCGTATTCCGACACGAGATCGAGGATCGACTCGTCTTCCAGATGGAAGCCCTCGTCGAACGAGCGGATGTTCTGCTGCTTGTACGCAGCCGACGTGTCGTCACCCGTCTTCGTCACCGTGATGATGCTGTGCAGCCCGTGGTTCGCATCCGGAATCGAGCGCGCCTTCATCCCGACGCGGAAGATGTTGAAGGTCGTATGGAACAGGTGCAGCATGCTCGCGTGATACGGATCCTTCACGTTCTCCATGTACAGCTTCCAGTTCGACTTCGAATACTGGCGCGTGCAGCCGAGATACTCGATCGGCTTGTGGAAGATCCGGTCGATCCACGGCCGCATCTGCTCGCCGAGATAATCCGGCAGCGGCATCACTTCATCGCTGAAGGTGGCGAACACGAGCCCGCGATAACTGTCGACGCGCAGCTTGCGCAGCCCGTGCTGCTTCGGGTCGAAGTCGGCCGGCATCCCGGTCATCCCCTTCTGGCCGCGCCGGAACGGCACGCCGAGCAGGTTGCCCTCGTTGTCGAAGCTCCACTGGTGGTACACGCACGTGTGCGAACTCGCGTTGCCGCGCGACTTGCGGCAGACCTGTGCGCCGCGGTGCGCGCAGCGGTTCACCCACGCGGACAGCGTGCCGTCCTCGGTGCGCGTGACGACCACCGGCGTGTCGCCGACGAACGTGCTCTTGAAGTCGCCGACGTTCGGGATTTCCGCTTCCAGCGCGACGAAGTTCCATGTCGGCCCGCGGAAAATGCGTTCCTGCTCGCGATCGTAGACCGCGCGCGAACTGAACACCTTGTACGGTACGCGCGAGCCGTCTTCGTGCGGAAAACGCACATCGGACGCGTCGTCACGCGTGGCGAATACGACGGGCGATTCTGTCTGCTCCATGTCGGACTCCTTGTGGTTCCATTTCGTTGATTGCATGGAGATGATTTTTGAAAAGCTAATATTCGGCGTCTATCCGGAAAGTGCGATTGCGGCGGCGCAATATCCACTTTCGGCGGATTTCTGCGCTAGCATGGCGACACACGCGACCCCGCGCACGATCGCGACCCATTCGTCGGATCGAAGCGCGCGTCCACACCAAGGCCGATGCCCATGTCCCCAACGTCGTTCGAGCCGCATGCGCTGCGCGCGCACCGGCTGTTCGAATCCCGCGATCTCGACGAGACGCGCGAGCGAATCTCGCGCGTGATGCAGCCGCACGCGCTGCTGCCGAGCGGCCGCGTGCAAGGCGCATCGCACATGGATTTCGTGCGGCTCGGCGGGCTCGGCATCGGCACCATTGCATTCGGCGACGCGATGCGCGTGCAGGTCGACGCCGTCGACGGGTATTACCTGCTGATGTTCTGCCTGTCCGGGCAGGCAGAAGTCCACGCGATGGGACGCCGGCTCGGCGTCGACGGGCAGACGGGCGTGCTGTGCGCGCCCGGCGAGCGCTTCGACGCGGTGCTGTCCGCCGACTGCGAGCAGTTCGTGCTGCGCATCGACGCGGCCACCGTCGGCTCGCTGACCGGCGACCCGCGCGCGACGCTCGACCCTGTGCTGCACATCAGCGACGCCGCGCTCGCCGCGTGGCGCCAGCAGTTGATGCTCGTCGCCCGCTCGCCCGAGCTGCTCGAACGCGCGAACGCCAACCCGCGCGTCGCGTCGCAGCTCGAGCACCTGCTGATCGACCTGCTGATCGAAGGCCACCCGCCGTCGGTACTGAGCACACGCCACGATCCGGCGCCCGGCTTCGTGCGGCGCGCGCAGGAGTTCGTCAACGCACACTACGCGCAGCCGCTGCAGCTCGCCGATATCGTCCAGGCCGCCAACGTGCCGGAGCGGACGCTGCGCGACGCCTTCCTGCAGTTCCGCGGGATGAGCCCGATGCAATACCTGCGCGCGACGCGGCTCGATCATGCGCGGGAATTGCTGCGCGGGTCGGTGTCCGAGCGACGGATCGCCGATATCGCACTCGATTGCGGGTTCACGCACCTCGGGCGCTTCGCGATCGCGTATCGGGAAAAGTTCGGCGAATCACCGTCGGAGACGCTCGACGGCAAGCGGTAGGCGGGGGCCGGCGGGCTGCCTTGCTGATTGCCGGCCTGGGGGGTTGGTCGGTTGGTCGGTGTAGCCGACTTGGCCGACCTGGTCGATCGGCCTGCCGGTTCGCATCAGCGGCGAATGACCTCGCATCGCGACGCCCTCACCACATTCGGCTTGATGCGCCAAAACTGACCGTTAGTTGCAATCGATACGCAAACGGTCCCGCCCTTACACCGCCGGCACGATCATCTCCCGCGCGATCGCACAGAACGCGGTCGTCGCGGCGCTTTCGCCGTGCAGCCGGCGACTCATGATGATCGGCGATGTCGCCGTGGGTTCCGGCAGCCGCCGGTAGACGACGCCCTTCACGCGCACGCCCTCCACGCTTTCCGGCACCAGCGACACGCCCACCTGCGCGGCAACGAGCCCGAGCGCCGTCTGCAATTCCCGCACCTCGTGCACGGCCGCCGGCACGAGCGCGCCGTCGCGCAGTGCGGACAGCTGCTGGTCCGCGAAGCTCGGCCGCGGCGTGCTCGGATAGACGATCAGCGTCTCGTTCGCGATGTCCGCGAGCGTCAGCGGCCGGTCCGGATCCGCGAGCGGATGCCCGACCGGCAGCGCCGCGATCAGCTTTTCCTCGATCAGCGCCTCGCGCACGAGCTGGTCGTCGTCGAAACGCAGGCGGCCGAATCCGACGTCGATCCGCCCGCCCTTGAGCGCACCGAGCTGTTCGAGCGTAAACATTTCGATCAGCGACAGCTCGACGTCCGGCTGCGCCTCGCGAAACGCGCGGATCACGTCCGGCAGCGCGCCATAGAGCGTCGACGGCACGAAGCCGATCACGATCCGCTTCGACAGTTGCGCGAGCCGCCGCGTCAGCGGGCCGAGTTCGTCGGCCTGGTCGACGACGCGCTTCGCCTGGGCATAGAACACGCGGCCCGCGTCGGTCAGCTTCAGCGGCCGCGCGCCGCGCTCGAACAGCGCCAACCCGACCTCGTCCTCGACCGCCTGGAGCTGGCGGCTCAGCGGCGGCTGCGTCATGTGCAGCCGCTCCGCCGCTCGCGTGATGTTCATTTCTTCCGCGACGGCGATGAAGTACCGGAGCTGGCGCAATTCCATTTCATGCCTCAAAGGTATGGAAGTAGTCGGAAAGAGTGTTGGACGACGCCGGGCGGGAATTCCTACCATGTGCACCAACAGGAGGAATCGCATGATAGCAACTGCCGCCACCATCGAACGCATCGAGACGCTGCTCGTCGACGTGCCGACGATCAGGCCCCACAAACTGTCGGTCGCCACGATGAATTGCCAGACCCTCGTGCTGGTCCGTGTTCGATGCACGGACGGTATTGAAGGGGTCGGCGAAGCGACCACGATCGGCGGTCTCGCGTATGGCGAGGAGAGCCCCGAGAGCATCAAGGTCAACATCGACACCTACTTCGCGCCGCTGCTGCAGGGCATGGATGCGACGCGTCCGGGCGCCGCGATGGCACGTGCCCGCAAGCTGTTCCAGGGCAACCGGTTCGCGAAGTGCGCGATCGAAACCGCGCTGTTCGACGCGCAGGCGCGCCGCCTCGGCGTGCCGCTGTCCGAGCTGTTCGGCGGCCGAACGACCGACGCGGTCGACGTTGCATGGACGCTCGCGAGCGGCGACACGCAGCGCGACATCGCGGAAGCCGAGGCGATGCTGGAAGCGCGTCGCCATCGCGCCTTCAAGCTGAAGATCGGATCGAACGCCGTCGACGACGACGTCGCGCACGTGATCGCGATCAAGCGCGCGCTCGGCGAACGCGGCGACGTGCGCGTCGACGTGAACCAGGCATGGACCGAAACCGATGCGATCCGGGCCGGCGCACGACTCGCGGACGCCGGCGTAAGCCTCGTCGAACAACCGATCGCGGCGACCAATCGCGCGGGGCTGAAACGCCTCACGCAGCTCGCGCGGATTCCGATCATGGCCGACGAAGCGCTGCACGGCCCCGTCGATGCGTTCGCCCTCGCGCAGGACCGCGCGGCCGACGTGTTCGCGGTGAAGATCGCGCAATCGGGCGGCCTGCTCGGCGCGGCGAGCGTCGCATCGATCGCATCGGCTGCCGGCATCGACCTGTACGGCGGCACGATGCTCGAAGGCGCGGCCGGCACGATGGCGTCCGCGCAGCTGTTCAGCACGTTCGGCTCGCTGAAATGGGGCACCGAGCTGTTCGGCCCGCTGCTGCTCACCGAGGAGATTCTCGTCGAGCCGCTGCGTTACCAGGATTTCAAGCTGCACCTGCCGGCTGCGCCCGGCCTCGGCATCACCTTCGACTGGGCCCGCATCGAACGGATGCGACGCGACGCCCGCTGACCCACACGACACGACAACCGAAACCGGAGACACAGATGAACAAGCAAGCCATCGACGCCCTGCTGAAGACCTTCGACGACGCCGCGGAAAAGCCCGGCAACCCGCGCGTGCGCGCGATCGTCAACCGGATCGTGAAGGACCTCTGCTACACGATCGAGGATTTCGACGTGCAGCCGAGCGAGTTCTGGACCGCGCTCAACTACCTGAACGAAGCCGGCCGCGAATTCGGGCTGATCGCCGCAGGCCTCGGCCTCGAGCGCTTCCTCGACGTGCGGATGGACGAGGCCGAGGAGAAGGCCGGCTTCCAGGGCGGCACGCCGCGCACGATCGAAGGGCCGCTGTATGTCGCGGGCGCACCGGAATCGGTCGGCCATGCGCGTCTCGACGACGGCACCGATCCGGGCCAGACGCTGATCATGCGCGGCCAGGTGCTCGGCCAGGACGGCACGCCGATCGCGAATGCGCTCGTCGAAGTGTGGCACGCGAACCATCTCGGCTGCTACTCGTACTTCGATCAGTCGCAACCCGCGTTCAACCTGCGCCGCTCGATCCGCACCGATGCCGAGGGCCGCTACAGCTTTCGCAGCGTGCTGCCGGTCGGCTACAGCGTGCCGCCGGGCAGCAAGACCGAGCAGTTGCTCGACCAGCTCGGCCGCCACGGCCATCGTCCGGCGCACATCCACTTCTTCGTTTCGGCGGACGGATATCGTAAGCTGACGACGCAGATCAACATCGAAGGCGATCCGCACATCTGGGACGACTTCGCATTCGCGACCCGCGAAGGGCTGATCCCGAAGGTCAAGCAGGCCGAGGGCGCGGAAGGCAAGCCGTATGGCGTCGACGGGCAGTTCGCGCTGATCGACTTCGATTTCTCGCTGCTCGAGGACAAGCAGGACGTGCCGGCGAGCGAAGTCGAGCGGGCGCGTGCGCGGGCCTGAGCGGCCGTCCCGTTCGACGAATCGACAACGCAAGGAGTGCAGAATGCTGTTTCATGTGGAGATGACCGTCCGTCTGCCGGCGGACATGGATCCGGTCAAGGCGGCCACGCTGAAGGCCGAAGAAAAGGCGATGTGCCAGCGGCTGATGAACGAAGGCGTCTGGCGACATCTGTGGCGGATCGCGGGGCAGTATGCGAACGTCAGTATCTTCGATGTCGAGAGCGTGCAGCAGTTGCATGACCTGTTGAGTCAGCTGCCGTTGTTTCCGTATATGGAGATGGAGGTGCGGGCGCTGTGTCGGCATCCTTCTTCGGTGCGGGAAGACGATCGGTAAGTGACCGCGATGGATGCCGTCGTCGTCAGACGGCATCCATCGCGAACCCCACCTGCCACATGATGCGGGCTCGGCACGCGTCCGCAACGCCCGCGTCCGCATTGCTTCGCCATCGGCTCAGAAGCAGGGGCCGTGTCTTCGCCTTTCCCGATGACCAGATGCACGGGGCAATTCGATCATTGCGCGTCCCTGACTCCCGGAACCGCGCCGGCCATTCGCAACGCGTTCGTTGACAGTTCCAGTGTCAGTGGCTTGTCTGCATCGAGCTTCTTTTTCTCAACCACGCGCTTCCAGCCACCGCTTTCCCCGGGATTCCGATAAAACGCGACGATCGCGACATAGTTCGTGTCTCGCTGCATCGGCTGCGACAAGCTTGCCGACGCTCCCGGATTGACGACCGTCGAAGTATCCGCCTGCCAGGCCGGCGCAAGCACGGCTCGATCATTCTTCAGCAAATCGCCATAAGACGCTTGATCGAACGCCGTCCGATCCTTCAACTGATACACGCGGACTGCCACCGACGTCGGTCGCCCCGCCTCGTCGGGATTCAATGCCGCGCGGGCCGTCAGATCCACGTTCAGCACCTTCACCTGCTTGAAGAACACCGCGCGATAAGCGTTCGACGAGGCATCCGATACCGACTGCCACACACCGCAGCCGGACAGAAGCAGGGCAGCGGCAACAGTTGCCGCGCTCATTCGATTCAACATTGAGACTCCGAGATCAGATCGTGCGACGCACGAGATGCGGGTTGGGTTGAGGTGCCGGAAACGCTTCGTAGACGCCGAGCGCGATATCGATCAGACGTGTATCCGACGCAGGCAGGACCGTCGTCCAGCCGAGACGCGGCGCGGGGTCCGCGCATGCCATCGACACAACCGGCTTCGGGACGAACTCCGACGACACCTCCATCCCACAACTCCAATGCCTCGCCGTCGTTAGCGAACGAATCCTTGTTCGTCCGATACGCGCTTTCGCCAACCCGTAACGATGCGTTCAGATTCGGTTCGGCTAACGAATACGCTTTGCCCGGCGCCTCCCATTTGAAACCGTAGGTGTGTTTGCGGTCTTGTGTGCCGGCGATCAGGATTTCGTCAGCTTCAATCGGGCCAACTGGCCGTGCGCGGTTGCGCAACTGGCCCACGCCCACCACTGTTCCCAGCAGAGCTGGCAGAATGCCACCCGCTCGGGCGCGCAGACCAGGTTCCACTTTGCGTTGCGTATAGGCGGTCAGTCTGAACCATACGTCAGGTTTGCTGGGGAGCCGGATAACCATCTCCCAGCTTTCAAGGTTGAAGTCCTTGTCGACCAATATGGCGTCTTCAACCACAAAGCCGATACCCTCCGCTAGCCTGCCAGATGATATTTCTTGCCATTCGAGAGACAGTTCCTGATGCAAGGCTAATGCCGTAGTCTTGCGGTCAAGTGATACTTTTCCTGAGTACTGCAGGTTTTTTGAGCCAGCCCGGAAGTAGGTATCAAACTTGTAATACTCATAGTCCGAGTTTGGGTTGATCCAGGATATCAGCATGACAGAATCATTGGCACGCGGCACCCGTTCGATAAACATCTGGCCGCGCGAAATGTTCTTTGTAGAACGAAGCTCATTCTCTTTCCGATAGATCGAATCATCGAAGCTCGCCTGTTCCGTGATTTCGGGAAGCAGTTCCAACATAACTTTGTTGTATTTATATTTCTCGACGATATTTTCCTCAACAGGAACTTCAACGAGATGCCGCCCGATAGCATGCGTTCTCCAGCCTCGCTTCATATAGATTCCTTTTTGTGCCCGCAGTCGGAGAAGCAATGCGACTCATCTCGCTTCTGGCACGGCGAGGGAAACACCTCCTCGCACAGGTACCGCATGGCTTCACCTACCGTCATGGCGTGCGGCGCACAAAACGGGATTCGCGGCGTCAGCGAGACAACCGGCGCGACAACGAGCGTCAACAAGACCGTTCTGCGAGACGACATCTTCATACCGCCCCCGGACGCAGCCGGATGGAGTCCACCACGGCATCCCACAGTTCCAGCGCCTCGCCATCGTTTGCGAACGATTCCTTGTTCGTCCGGTACGCACTATCTCCAACGCGCAACGATACGTTCAGGTTGGGTTCCGCTAGTGAATAAGCCTTGCCCGGCGCCTCCCATTTGAAACCGTAGGTGCGTTTGCCGTCTTGTGTGCCGGCGATCAGGATTTCGTCAGCTTCAATCGGGCCAACTGGCCGTGCGCGGTTGCGCAACTGGCCCACGCCCACCACTGTTCCCAGCAGAGCTGGCAGAATGCCACCCGCTCGGGCACGCAGACCAGGTTCCACTTTGCGTTGCGTGTACGCTGTCAGCCGAAACCAGACATCGGGCTTGTTGGGAAATTTGATGACCATTTCCCAACTTTCGAGGTTAAAACGCTTCGCCATCAGAACAGTATCTCCGGCTACATATCCGATGCCATCTGGAATTTCACCAGGCGGAATTTCTCGCCACTCAAGGGACAGTTTTTGACAGCTCGCCAATGTCGCGTCCCTGAGATCCGGCGATACCTCTCCGGAGTACCGTAGGCTTTTTGAGCCAGCCCGGAAGTATGTGTCGAACTTGTAATACTCATAGTTCGAGTTTGGGTTGCTCCACGATATCAGCGTGACCGAACCATTGGCATGTGGCACCCGTTCGACAAACATGTCGCCACGCGAAATGTGCTTCGTATAATGAAGCTCATTCTCCCGCCGAGAAATCAAATCCTCAAAGTTCGCCTGCGTCGTGACCTCAAGTAACGGTTCAATCGTCACCCCATTGTATTTGTACGTCTCGGCAGTTTCCGCCTCTGCGGGCAAATCCACCAGATGTCGTCCGATGGCTCGGGTTCTCCAGCCTTGTTTCATGCCGACTCCTTTTTGTGCCAGCGGGCCTGTTGAGCAATCTTGATAATTGCGTACATAGTGGCGTACAGCGAGCGTCCGTGCTCGTCGCCATAACTGCCTTGATGGTCATATCCGAAATGCGCGTTGCATCGCCCAGGGTTGCCATGCCCATGTGCAAAGCTCATCGCGATACCGGTCTTACCGGGCGCTTCGCCGGAATACACCGGCACCGTACCGTCCCCAGGGCAATCTGGTTCACCGATGGTCAACTTGATGCCGGATATAGTCACGAGCGTACCGTTGCCGTCGTCGCTGGTAATAGCTCCCCCGATAACATCGAAACTTTCAAGGCCAGGGCCTTCCCATGACACCTCACCCCAACTGAAGCGGCTCATACTAGCCAGCAGCCCTGTCCCCAACAAACCTCCCGGATCCTTCCCTGTCTCACGCTTACCCTGCGCGCCGTAGTGGGCGTAAGTTGGAACCTTGTACCGGCTCTGAATCCCTGCATGAAACTGTCGGACTCCTTCTATAACCTTGTTCAGCTTTCTACGTGGAGACTCACGCTCAGGCTCAGAATCCCCCCCTGATTCCGCCTCCGCCTTCTTCCCCTCCGGCTCCATCAACCCCAAATTCCCATCCGGCACCAACCCATACCACGCCGGCGAGCAATAAATCTCGCTATACGGATCCCCGTTCTCTGGCAATGCAAGCAGTTCTTTACCACTCCCCTTGTCGCGCACCTTGAGCCACGCTTTGCCATCGTTGTAATCCGCTGTCGGCAGCAACTCGAGCCCTCCTGGCGATTGCGAAAGTATCGCCACCACATCCGCCGCGTTGCGTCCTAGAAAAACTTGCTCCCCGCCCTCGAACCCCGAACGCATGCGTTTGTAGGTAGCCGGCGCACCCGTTGCAGGCTGCACGCCGTGCGACACGCCAAGCACCTTGTCGCATTGATGTAGTTCCGTGAGCGCACGGCTAACCAGCCCGCCCATCGAATGGGTCACGACGATCACCTTTTCCGCCATCGGCCGATTCGGTGCCGGACGTTCGTTGGAGCAATACGATCCGCCTTGACCGTCAGGCGTGTCGTGCACGAAAACCCCTTTACCTTCGTTGTAGAACGGCAATATCGTTTGCTCTATCAGTTCCTTGATCGCCGCTCCAGAGTCCCGGTTGCTCTGTAGCCAGTTGTAGCCGCCCGCCCAAACGTCGAACTGGTAGTTCGCCGCATGCAAGATCTCTTCGCGCGTCAGCGCGTCACCTTCTTTCGCACCCCATGCCGTAGGAGCGTCCTGCCCCGCCTCCGCGGCCCATTTCCGGAGATCGGCTTCGCAGCGCTGGAAGTCGTATCGAGACAGATCATTCAGAAAATGCTGAAGCTTGCCCATGAACGGATGGTAGCTTGAGCGCATCAACGCCCCCCACCCCCGCGCGACCAGCACGTTCTTCGGCAAGCCGCTCTCACCAGCGTCGATGGGTCCGCTGGGATCGATCTCAACCGTATCCGTCACCAGGTCGCCCGCCCGTTCACGGGTACTCTTGAACAGATAGCTGAACAACTGCGCGATCAGATCTCCGGCTCCGCGCAAGTCCTTGTTCGGCGGCTGCCACACGCTGGCCTTGCCCTTCTTCTTTCGCAGATTCGTACCCATGATGCCCGGCAGGAAGAGGATCGGAATCACATAAGGCTTCGCCAGTACGATCTTCTCGCGCTGATCTTCCATCGGCGTCAGCGTCGCTATGCTGTACTGGTCGCCGTTTTCGTCAACGACACTGCGATACAAAACCGAAGTGGCTTCCGTCATGATCTTTCTTTGGTAAAACAAAAATTGGTGGACTCAGCCCAGCAGGCGAATACGAACAAGTTCGGTGAAGAGGCTCTTCTGATGCGGCATCTGGCCGGACTCATCCGTCAACACCTTAAGCACACCGCCATCGTCCCGTTTGATCTCAGCCTGGACATTGGCAAGCGGCTCACCGGTGGAAGGATTCCTCATAACGTAGGTATCGGCGAACTTCGCGTGCTTCCACGTATTCATCGACTCGGCAAGCGAACTCGGCCCTTGACGACTGAACGCCGCCGACTTGATCGTTCGGTTTCCTTGAGTCCCATCTTCGATGCCGGTCGACGAGATTCGGACGTACGAACCACCGCATTTGAGAATGAGCTCGCTCTTCGCTTCGATCGTCACCCTGCCGTTGGCACTCGTCATCCGCATGTCCTTGTCCGACAGCAGATGCATCTCGTCGCTCTGTGCCGGTATCTCCACCTTCCCGCACGCCGCAAAAAGCTTCACTCCCAGTTTCTGCGCGAAGATCGACACAAGTTCGCCAGCCGCGACCGTAAACCGCCTCATCACACCGATGTCCGCGTTCCCACCCGCCGTTGCAATCAGATGATCCTTCGCGCTCAGTTGAAGATCGGTTCCCGAGACCAACCCCATACCGTCCGGCGCACTCACGAGCACACCGGATTTCTTCAACTCCTTCAGCGTTCCCTCAAACAACGCACGCTGACGCTCATAATCTGCCGCTACTGCCTGCGCCGCGCTGGCTGTCTCGCCCAATCCGCGCATTTGCTGCAGCGCCAGATCGAGCAAGCCTTGCGCACCCTGCATCCCAAGCTGCTCGCCAACGCCTCCAGCCTGAGCTTCAGCCGTCACCAGCACACCCTTTGCACCTCGAATCGCAACATGCTCGTCCGTGCGCAATTCTGCGCCCTGTCCACGCGCCTTGCGATCACCGTCGACCATATGCCCCAGATTCAGCTCACTGGTCTGAAACGGCGTCGTCAGGTGAACATGCTCGACACCCTCCTTATCCTCCATCCGCAACTCATTCCGCGCAGCCGTCCGAATCAGGTTACGCGTATGGTTCAGATTGTTCACCAGATCCGGATGCACGCTGTCATGCATTGCTCCGATGATCACCGGCCGGTTCGGATCGCCGTCCGTATGGACGATCGCCACCTCCGCCCCGTCGATCAACGGAAAGTGATGCCCGTAGTTGTCGCCGCTATATGGCTTCGCAAACCGCACCGGCCGGCTGGTCCCACCCGGGCTCCATTCATCGAGATCGAACGGCAGCTTGATCACGTACCAGCCTTGCTCGGTCAGATACGCATACTTGTAGTTGCCCGGCGACGTAATCCTCGCCGGCAGAATCCCGTCGACCACCGGCCGCGAAACCGAAGTCATCGACGTGCGCCACACGCGATCCGACGGAATCCCCTCGAACGCTACCCAGTACGCCTCGCTCCGCCCGCCGTGCGACTCGACCGACGTGATGAAAACCCCGTGCCTCGCATCGGCCGGATTAGGCTCGACCCGCATCACCTCGCCGGCTTCGAGCCAGAACGGATTGCCCGTCCCCTTGAACGTGACCTGCCCGGCCAGATACGCTTCATGCCGCAGCCGGGCAACCTGCTTACCCTCTTCCGGCGTCTCGTAATGCTCGCCCCAGCGATAATCGACCGCGTTCGTCGTCTTGTCGTCGCGTGCCGTGTTTTCCTCTACAAGCAACGACATCTCAGCCTGCCGATGGTTGTAGTCATGCAACCGCACCGCCTCCGGCACGCGCTTCGTCTCGCGCCCGAGCGTCTTGATCGCATCGGCACCGACACTCTCGAGCCCCGAGTCCCGCCGATACGGCACCGTGCGCTGCTTGCGCGCATACGCATCCAGATCGTCGCCGAACACGACCACCGCGCGATCCTTCTTCTGCTCCCAGCGAAACCAGATGCCCTCTTCCGCACAAATGCGCTGAATGAAGGCAAACGTCGTCTCGTGATACTGCGTCACGTACTCACGGCGCTTGTATTGCCCGCGCAGCTGGAACCGGAAGTCGACACCCGCGCGGTAGCCGTAGTGGCGCAGCGTGTCGGTCACGATCTCCTCGACCGACTGTTTCTGAAACAGCCGACTGGTCACGCCGCGATCGAGATCCGCCAGCATCGGTTCGAGCACGACCCGGTAGCGCGCCTCGTCCGCCGACGTCTCGAGCTCGTCGAACTGCGTAATGACCCCGTGAACCGTATACGCCGCAGGCTTCGCACTGAACTGCGCCGCGTTCTCCCCGAACATCTTCCGCAGGTAATCCATGTCCGGATCGACTGGATCCGCAATGAACTTCGCCGGCCGTCCCAGCACCTGGTCCATCGGAATTCCCGCCGCCGGGCTCGTGAATTCGATCTCGTATCGATAGAGCCGGCTCACGCGGTCGAGCCCCGTGAACTTCAGGATCGAGAACGGCGCCGGATGCGGTGCCAGCTTCAATTCATAAGCCTGCGTAGGCAAAATCATCGACATGGATTCCCTCGCTTGCGCACAACGCGCCGCGCCGCCGGAGCAACCATCGACGCCCCGGCGGCTCACATGCAAACTTCAGATCAGTTCTTGGCCTTAGCAGGCTGTTGATTTTGGGAACGGTGTAAACGGGCTTAGCGAGCGGTGCGTTAGAGATATCGTGTTCATGACCTTGAGCGGATCAGCCGATGCGTGGAATGGACGAGATGCAAGAACCGCTGTTCACGACGGTGAAGCTGGAAGACTTCGTGCCGGCCGATCACCCGTTGCGGCCGCTGCGGCTGCTGGTCAATCAGGCACTGAAGCGGCTCAACGGGTTGTTCGGCACGATCTACGCGGACAGTGGTCGCGCCTCGATTGCACCGGAGAAACTGCTGCGTGCGTTGTTGCTGCACGTGTTCTACTCGGTCCGCAGCGAGCGCATGCTGATGGAGCAGATGCGCTACAACCTGCTGTTTCGCTGGTTCGTCGGCTTGGCNTAGCAGGCTGTTGATTTTGGGAACGGTGTAAACGGGCTTAGCGAGCGGTGCGTTAGAGATATCGTGTTCATGACCTTGAGCGGATCAGCCGATGCGTGGAATGGACGAGATGCAAGAACCGCTGTTCACGACGGTGAAGCTGGAAGACTTCGTGCCGGCCGATCACCCGTTGCGGCCGCTGCGGCTGCTGGTCAATCAGGCACTGAAGCGGCTCAACGGGTTGTTCGGCACGATCTACGCGGACAGTGGTCGCGCCTCGATTGCACCGGAGAAACTGCTGCGTGCGTTGTTGCTGCAAGTGTTCTACTCGGTCCGCAGCGAGCGCATGCTGATGGAGCAGATGCGCTACAACCTGCTGTTTCGCTGGTTCGTCGGCTTGGCCATCGAAGACGCCGTCTGGGACCACTCGGTATTCTCGAAGAACCGCGACCGGCTGCTTGAGCACGAAGTAATCGAGGCGTTCTTTACCGAAGTCATGAGCTTGGCGGACAAGCAAGGGTTGCTGTCCAGAGAGCACTTCTCGGTCGATGGCACACTGATCCAGGCGTGGGCCAGTCACAAGAGCTTCCGTCCCAAGGACGGCTCGGACGATCCGCCAGCCGGCGGTGGCCGCAATGTCGACACCGACTGGAAGGGCAAGCGCCGCAGTAACGACACGCATGAATCGAGCACCGATCCGGATGCGCGCCTGTTCCGAAAGGGGCGGCAAAGCGGAGCCATCCTTTGTTATCAGGGGCACATCCTGATGGAGAACCGCTCGGGCTTGGTGGTTGGCGCAGTGGTCAGCCACGCTGATGGTTTCGGCGAACGCGCGAGTGCGTTGCGCCTGCTCGATTGCGTGCCGGGTCGTCACGCCAAGACGCTCGGCGCCGACAAGGGTTACGACATGCGCGACTTTGTGCGGGACTGCCGAGCGCGCAAAGTGACGCCACACGTCGCGCGCAACGACACGCATCAAGGCGGCAGTGCGATCGACGGCCGTACCTCGCGGCACGCCGGTTATGGCATTAGCCAAGTGATTCGCAAACGCATCGAAGAGCACTTCGGCTGGGGCAAGACCGTCGGCAGGATTCGACAGACCGCGTATCGCGGCCTCAAACGGGTCGACCAGCATTTCAAGCTGACGATGCTGGCGAGCAATCTGACTCGAATGGCGCGAATGCTGACGGTGGTGCCGCAAGGAGCGGTGCAATGAGCTGCCCAAGCGCGGCCGTCGCACGGCAACGCGTCGGCTGGACCGCTCGCGAACGGTCCAGCGTCGGCGATTCGTTGGCAACTCGGCAGCCAAGCGCATACGAAATCCTTTTAAACAGCGCCCCGGTCATCAAAGCGAGGCGCTTTTCAACAGCCTG
>NZ_LKPJ01000010.1 GCF_001443045.1 Burkholderia ambifaria
GCTTCAGTTTCAGTAGTCACCTCTGGTTTTGCGACGCGAGATACGTGAAGGCATAAACGACTCAACGGCCGGGCAAGTAACCTGACACAAAAAACAGCACGTCAATGCTGTGGGCTTTTTGAGGTTTGCCCGGCGCGGCTCCCATCATGGGGCGGGATCTTTCCCATCCGCGACCCCGGATAGATTCGAGCAAGTCCACTTCAGGTCAACACTGCCTCGCTTGCAAAAATCGGGCTGACCATAGATTTTCGTTGGCGCGGCTGCTGCGCACGCTGGCGCGCGGCAATCGTCACCCGACCGGATGCGCGATCCATTCCAACGCGAAAAGCAAAGCTGAAATCGTCGTGATGGGCATCCTGATCATCGGCGCGATCGCGTGGCTGTTCGATCTCGCGATGCGCGGGGTCGAGCGGCGAATCGTGCCGTGGAAGGGGCGCGGGTGAGGCGAAGCAGGCGGCGCATGCGCGCCGCCGCTGCCGGCCAGGCTCAATCGCCCATCGCGATTCCTTCCCGCCGCGGATCCGCCCCGCCGAACCACACCGTCTGCCCCTGCACGTTCAGCCGCTGGATCCCCTGCAGTCCCGAGTTCATCTCGACGACCCGCACGTCGTGCCCGCGTCCCTTCAGCCCGTCGACGAGTGCTTCCGACACGCGGCCGCGCTCGAGTTGCGTCGGCCCGTTCATCGACCCGAAGTTCGGCAGCGCGATCGCCTGCTGCATCGTCATCCCCCAGTCGAGCACGCCGACCAGCGCCTTCGCGACGTGGTTGATGATCGCGGGGCCGCCTGCCGAGCCGACGATCATCGTCACCTGCTTCGTCTTCTGGTCGAACACGAGCTCCGGCGACATCGCCGAGCGCGGCCGCTTGCCCGGCTGCACGCGGTTCGCGACGGGGTGGCCGTTCTCGCTCGACACGAACGAGAAATCGGTGAGCTGGTTGTTCAGCATGAAGCCGCGCACCATCAGCCGCGAACCGAACGCGTCCTCGACGCTGGTCGTCATCGACAGCGCCTGCCCGTAGCGATCGACGATCGCGATGTCGGACGTCGACGGCAATTCGGGGCTGCGGTCGTCGGCCAGCGCGAGCGTCGCGCCCTGCGGCGTGCCGGCCTGCGCGACGCCCATGCTGCTGTCGCCGATCAGGTGCGCGCGCTGCGCGAGATAGGTCTTGTCGGTGAGGCTCGCCCAGCTGCCGCCCGGCAGCGGCGCGAAATCGGGATCGGCGACGTAGCGCGCGCGGTCCGCATACGCGAGGCGCCCGGCTTCGCTGAACAGGTGCGCGGCGAACGGCGTCGGCTCGTAGCCGACCTCGTTGCGCACCGGCTTCTGCGCGCCGATCTGCTGCCAGTCCGGCATCGCTTCGAGGATCCCGAGCATCTGCGCGATCGCGAGGCCGCCCGACGACGGCGGCGGCATTCCGCACACCACCGAGCGCCGGTAGTCGGCACACAGCGGCGCACGCACCTTCGCCTTGTAGTGCGCGAGATCCTGCAGCGACAGCAGGCCCGGATTGGTCGGGTGCTTGCGCACCTTCGCGACGATGTCGCGCGCGATCGCGCCGGTGTAGAACGCGTTCGCGCCGCGCTCGGCGACCTGGCGCAGTACGGTCGCGAGCGCGGGATTCTTCAGCACGGTGCCGGCCGCCTTCGGCGTGCCGTCCGCGTTGTAGAAGTACGCGCGCGCAGCCGGGTCGTTCTTCAGGTACTTGTCGTTCGCGATCAGCGTCGCGAGCCGCGGGCTGATCGTAAAGCCGTGCTCGGCGAGCCGGATCGCCGGCTGGAACAACCGCCGCCACGGCAGCTTGCCGTGCGCGCGGTGCGCGGCGTCGAGCATGCGCAGCACGCCCGGCGTGCCGACCGAGCGCCCGCCGACGACGCCTTCGTAGAAGCTCATCGGCTGGCCGGTCGGGCCGTAGAACAGGCGATCGGTCGCGGCGGCCGGCGCGGTCTCGCGGCCGTCGTACGCCTGCGTTGCACGGCCGTCGAAGTACAGCATGAACGCACCGCCGCCGAGTCCCGACGATTGCGGCTCGACGAGCGCGAGCACCATCTGCGTCGCGATCGCCGCGTCGATCGCGGTGCCGCCGGCCTTCAGCATGTCGTAGCCGGCCTGCGTCGCGAGCGGGTTCGCGGCCGCGATCATGAAATGCTGCGAGGTCCAGCCCGGCTTGTCGGTCCAGCCGGACGACTGTTCGGGCGCGTGAACGCCGGGCAGCGGCACCGCGGCGCCCGATGCGGCGGCGACCGGGACGACGGCGCCCGAGGGCGCGGACGGGGACGTGCAGCCGGCGCTGAAGGTGACGAGTGCGACGAGCGCGAGCACGGCGACAGGCGTCCAGGGACGCGAATGCGGACGAATCCGGTCGAACATTGAACCCTCGGCAGCTGTGAAATCGAAGGGGGCGGCGGCGCTTGCGCGGCACGCGGCGCGCTATTGTCGCCGCGCGGCCGGCGGATTGTCATCAGACAAGAAACCCTGACGCAGCCCGCCGAGCCCGCCCCGGCCGGTCTTTCCGGCCTGTTCGAGGATGAACTCTATGAACGTCGAAGTCGCGCGCGTGTGGTGCCGGTTCGGCATGTAGAGCATGTACATGTGCGTGCCGAAGATGCTGAGCCGGTACGCGTCGAGGGACGTGACGACCGTGCCGCACCGGATGTCGTCCTGCATCACGTAGTCGGGCACGATGCCGACGCCGATCCCGCCGAGGATCGCCTGGCGCAGGAACAGGAAGTTCTCCGAAATCAGCGTGGGCTCGAGCAGCACCTCGTGGCGCTCGTCGCCGAGATACGCGGCGATTCTGAGCTGCCGCCCCATCACCGTCGCGGTGACGACCGGCGCGGCGGCCAGCGCGCCGAGGCTCGCCGGCATCCCGTGCGCGGCCGCGAACGCAGCCGACGCGCACGCGACGTAGCGCACCGCGCCCATGTCGCGTGCGACGAGGTTCTGCGGCGGCTCCGGCATCACGCGCACCGCGATGTCGATCTCGTCGCGCATCAGGTCTTCCACGCGATTCTCGAACACCACGTCGAGCACGATGCCCGGATGCAGCCGCTTGAACGCGAGCAGCCAGTCGGACATCACCATCTGCCCGTAGCCGCTCGGCACCGACAGCCGCACGCGGCCCTGCAGGTCCTGGCCGAGCGTCGTCACCGATTCCTGCGCGGCGAGCAGCTCGTTGCGGATGCGCCGGCCGTGCTCGTACAGCTTCAGCCCGATCTCGGTCGGCTCGATGCGGCGCGTCGTGCGGCGCACGAGCTGCTGGCCGATCGAGCGTTCGAGCTGGTTCAGCCGGTAGCTGACGTTCGCGCGGCTCATCTTGAGCCGCTGCGCGGCCTTGCTCAGATTGCCCGCGTCGAGGATCTCGACGAGCAGCGTCAGCGCGTTCAGGTCCATGCCTGGTGTCTCCTGATCCGTCCCGCTTAACAGCGCGAAGCGGTTCGAAAGCGTTCAATGTCAAGTCAGACTTGACAGCTTGTAAAGGCGTGCGGGAATTGTCAATGAATCTCGATCAATCGAGAATCGAGTCATGCCCGGCGTACCGCCGGATCTTGTCCCGCTCCGTGCGGGACCGGGGCGGACGCCCCGGCGCCGCCCGCGCTGCCGCGACGCACGCACCCGGTGCCGGCGCGCCCGCCGCCGCGTCAAGGAGACACGATGAACTCACCTGCTTCCCCCGATCACCCGGCCGGCACTGTCACGCGCGAACGGCGCGACAAGGTGCTCGTGGTCACGATCGACCATCCGCCCGTCAACGCGCTGTCCGCCGACGTGCGGCGCGGCCTGGCCGACGCGATCGACGCCGCGCAAGCCGACGACGCGATCCGCGCGGTGCTGATCGTCGGCGCGGGCCGCAACTTCATCGCGGGCGCCGACATCCGCGAATTCGGCAAGCCGATCGTGCCGCCGTCGCTGCCCGACGTGTGCGAGCGCATCGAATCGGGCGCGAAACCGGTCGTGGTCGCGCTGCACGGCGCGACGCTCGGCGGCGGCCTCGAAGTCGCGCTCGCCGCGCATTACCGGCTCGCTGTGCCCGGCGCGAAGCTCGGGCTGCCCGAAGTCACGCTCGGCCTGCTGCCCGGTGCGGGCGGCACGCAGCGCGCGCCGCGCCTGATCGGTGCGAAGGCCGCGCTCGACCTGATGCTGACGGGCCGTCATGCAAGCGCCGACGAAGCGCTCGCGCTCGGCCTCGTCGACCGCGTTGCGCACAGCGACGACACGCTCGCCGAAGGCCTCGCGTACGCGCAGGAACTCGTGTCGCTCGGCGCACCGGTGCGCCGCACGCGCGATGCGAAGGGGCTGGCCGACCGCGCGGCCGCGCAGGCCGCGATCGATGCGGCGCGTGCGGAGCTGCCGAAGAAATCGCGTGGCCTGTTCTCGCCCGCGAAGATCGTCGACGCGGTCGAGGCCGCGCTCACGCAGTCGTTCGACGCGGGGATGAAGCTCGAGCGCAGCCTGTTCCTGCAATGTATCGACAGCCCGCAGCGCGCGGGCCTCGTGCACGCGTTCTTCGCGGAACGCGAGGCCGCGAAGGCCCCCGAGGCGCGCCGCGCGAGCGCGCGTCCGGTCGAACGGATCGGCGTGGTCGGCGGCGGCACGATGGGTGCGGGCATCGCGGTCGCGGCGCTCGATGCCGGGCTGCCGGTGACGATGATCGAACGCGACGAAGCGTCGCTCGCGCGCGGCCGTGCGCACGTCGAGAAGGTGTACGACGGTCTCGTCGCGAAGGGGCGGATGACGCCGGCCGCGCACGCGGCGCGCCTTGCGCGCTTCAAGGGCAGCACGTCGTACGACGCGCTCGCGCAGGCCGACGTCGTGATCGAGGCCGTGTTCGAGGACATGGCCGTGAAGAAAGCCGTGTTCGCCGAACTCGCGCGCGCGTGCAAGCCGGGCGCGGTGCTCGCGACCAACACGTCGTATCTCGACATCGACGAGCTGGCTGCCAGCATCGACCGGCCGGCCGACGTGATCGGCCTGCATTTCTTCTCGCCGGCCAACGTGATGAAGCTGCTCGAGATCGTCGTGCCGGCGCGCGTGAGTGCGGAGGTCGTCGCGACTGTGTTCGCGCTCGCGAAGCAGCTGAAGAAGACGCCGGTGCGCGCGGGCGTGTGCGACGGCTTCATCGGCAACCGGATCCTCGCGGTCTACCGCACTGCGGCCGACTACCTGATGGAAGACGGCGCGTCGCCGTACCAGATCGATCGCGTGGTGCGCGAATTCGGCTTCCCGATGGGGCCGTTCCAGGTCGTCGACCTCGCGGGCGGCGACATCGGCTGGGCGACCCGCAAGCGCCGCGCGGCGACGCGCGACCCGCATGCGCGCTACGTGGAGATTTCCGACCGGCTGTGCGAGCGCGGCTGGTTCGGGCAGAAGACGGCGCGTGGCTACTACCTGTATCCGGACGGCGCGCGCGCCGGCACGCCGGACCCGGAAGTCGAGGCGATCGTCGCCGACGAGCGCGCGAAGAAGGGCATCACACCGCGCACGTTCACCGACGACGAGATCCTGCGCCGCTACCTCGCCGCGATGATCAACGAAGGCGCGAACGTCGTGCACGAGAAGATCGCGCTGCGCCCGCTCGATGTCGACGCGGTGTTCCTGTACGGCTACGGCTTCCCACGCTATCGCGGCGGCCCGATGCACTACGCGGACACGGTCGGCCTCGCGAACGTGCTGGCCGACATCCGCGCGTTCGCGAAGGAGGATCCACTGTTCTGGAAGCCTTCGCCGCTGATCGTCGACCTCGTCGCGCGCGGCGCGGATTTCGCGAGCCTGAACCACATCGACTGAACGTCAACCGCATTCGCCACGGACCGAAGATGGACCTCGATTTCACTCCCGAAGAGGAAGCCTTCCGCACGGAAGTGCAGCGCTTCCTGCAAGCCGAACTGCCCGAGCGCATCGCGCGCAAGGTGAAGGGCGGCCTGCATCTGACGCGCGACGACATGCGCGAATGGCACGCGATCCTGAATGCGCGCGGCTGGCTCGCGAGCCACTGGCCGCGCGAATACGGCGGCCCCGGCTGGAGCGTCGCGCAGAAGTTCCTGTTCGACAACGAATGCGCGCTCGCGGGCGCGCCGCGCATCGTGCCGTTCGGCGTGAACATGCTCGGCCCCGTGCTGATCAAGTACGGCAGCGAAGCGCAGAAGCGCCGCTGGCTGCCGCGCATCCTCGACGGCAGCGACTGGTGGTGCCAGGGTTATTCGGAACCGGGCGCCGGTTCCGACCTCGCTTCGGTGAAGACGAGCGCGGTGCGGCGCGTGGACGCGCAGGGCGAGCACTATGTCGTGAATGGCCAGAAGACGTGGACCACGCTCGGCCACTACGCGAACATGATCTTCTGCCTCGTGCGCACCGCGACCGACGTACGCAAGCAGGAGGGCATCAGCTTCCTGCTGATCGACATGAACACGCCAGGTGTCGAAGTGCGCCCGATCATCACGCTCGACGGCGAGCATGAGGTCAACGAAGTGTTCTTCACCGACGTGCGCGTGCCCGTTGAGAACCTGGTCGGCGAAGAGAACCGCGGCTGGACCTGCGCGAAATACCTGCTCACGTACGAGCGCACCAACATCGCCGGGATCGGCTTCTCGACGGCCGCGCTCGAGCGGCTGCGCGCGGTCGCCGCGAAGGTCAAGAAGAACGGCCGGCCGCTCGCGGACGATCCGTTCTTCGCGGCACGCGTCGCGCGCGTCGAGATCGAGCTCGAGAACATGCGCACGACCAACCTGCGCGTGCTGGCCGCGGTCGCGGGCGGCGGCGTGCCGGGCGCGGAAAGCTCGATGCTGAAGATCCGCGGCACGCAGATCCGCCAGGAGATCGCCGCGCTGATGCGCCGCGCGATGGGGCCGTATGCGCAGCCGTTCATCGACGATGCGCTCGACGCCGACCACGACAGCGAGCCGGTCGGCCCGGACGAAGCCGCGAGCGCCGCGCAGCAGTACTTCAACAACCGCAAGCTGTCGATCTTCGGCGGCTCGAACGAGATCCAGAAGAACATCATCGCGAAGATGATGCTCGGGCTGTAACGAGGGACGCGACGATGGATTTCCAGCACACAGAAGACCGCCGGATGCTGGCGGACACGTTGAACCGCTTCATCGCCGAACGGTACGCGTTCCCGGTGCGCGAGCGCATCGCGCAGTCGGCCGAAGGATTCGATCGCGCGATGTGGCAGCGCTTCGCGGCGCTCGGTGCAGTCGGCGCGCTGTTTGCCGAAGCCGACGGCGGCTTCGGCGGCGCGGGCTTCGACATCGCCGTGGTGTTCGAATGCCTCGGGCGCGGGCTCGTCGTCGAGCCGTTCCTCGGCACGCTGCTCGCCGGACGCGCGCTGTCGCTCGCCGGTGGCGACGCGCATCGCGAGCGGCTGTCCGCACTGATCGACGGCAGCGCGAGCGCCGCATTCGCGCACGACGAACCTGGCTCGCACTACGAACTGACGACCGTGCGCACGCGTGCCGAGCGCTCCGGCGACGGCTGGGTGCTGACGGGCGCGAAGGGGGTGGTCGACCAGGCCGCGCAGGCGGCGTTCTTCGTCGTCAGCGCGCGTGTGTCCGGTGATGACGACGACGCAGCCGGCATCGGCCTGTTCGTCGTGCCGGCCGACGCGCCGGGCGTGTCGCTGCGCGACTACAGGAAGATCGACGGCGGCCGCGCGGCCGAAGTGCGCTTCGAGCGCGTCGTGCTGCCGGCCGATGCCGCGCTCGGCGCGCACGACGGCGAAGCCGGTGCGGCGCTGCTCGAACGCGTGCTTGGCTACGGGCTGCTCGCGCTGTCGGCGGAGGCGCTCGGGGCGATGGATGTCGCGAAGGAAGCGACGCTCGAGTATCTGCGCACGCGCAAGCAGTTCGGCGTGCCGATCGGCAGCTTCCAGGCGCTGCAGCACCGGATGGCAGATGTGCTGCTCGAAGTCGAGCAGGCGCGCTCGGCGGTGATCAACGCGGCCGCGCAGCTCGACGCGCCGCGCGCGGTGCGCGAGCGCGCGCTCGCGGCGGCGAAGTACACGATCGGCCGGATCGGCACGCTCGTCGCCGAGGAAAGCATCCAGCTGCACGGCGGGATCGGGATGACGTGGGAGCTGCCGCTGTCGCACTACGCGAAGCGGCTCGTGATGATCGACCACCAGCTCGGCGACGAGGATCACCATCTCGCGCGCTATATCGCGCTGTCGAAACAGTAAAGGCGGACCACGCGAATGGAGGAGACAAGGATGATGAACGAAGCGCGCGCGCTGCCGCTGGCCGGCGTGAAGGTGCTCGATTTCTCGCGCGTGCTCGCGGGTCCGTGGAGCGCGATGGTGCTCGCCGATTTCGGCGCGGACGTGATCAAGGTCGAGCATCCGGCGCGCGGCGACGACACGCGCGACTGGGGGCTGCGGATCGGCGAGACCGAGACGACCTACTTCAACAGCGTGAACCGCAGCAAGCGGTCGATCTGCGTCGACCTGCAGACGGAAGCCGGGCAGCGCATCGCGCGCGAGCTGGCCGCGCAGGCCGACGTGCTGATCCACAACTTCAAGTCCGGCGGCGCGGAAAAGCTCGGGCTCGGCTACGACGCGCTGGCCGAGCTGAATCCGCGGCTCGTGCATTGCGCGATCTCCGGCTACGACCGGTCGGGCCCGGAGGCCGCGCGGCCCGGCTACGACCTCGTCGTGCAGGGCGAGGCCGGGTTGATGGCGCTGAACGGCGAAGCCGGCCAGCCGCCGCTGAAGTTCGGCGTCGCGGCGGTCGACCTGTTCACCGGCATGTATTCGGCGCAGGCGATCCTCGCCGCGTTGTACGAGCGCCATGCGACGGGGCGCGGTCGCCGCATCGAGATGGCGCTGTTCGACTGCGGGCTGATGATCACCGCGTACTACGGGCTCGACGCGCTGCTGATGGGCGAGGATCCGCCGCGCTACGGCAACGCGCATCCGTCGATCGTGCCGTACGGCGTGTTCGATGCGGCCGACGGCCCGCTCGTGATCACGGTCGGCAACAACGCGCAGTTCGCACGCTTTTGCGACGCGATCGAGCGGCCCGACCTCGCCGCGGACGCACGCTACAAGACCAACCTCGGCCGCTCCGAGAATCGCGCGGAGCTGCTGCCGGAGATCCGCCGCGAACTCGGCCGCCGGCCGCGCGCGACGCTGCTCGCGGCGCTCGCCGATGCGGGCATTCCGTGCGGCGAAGTGCTCGGGCTGCACGAAGCGCTGAAGTCGGAACGTGCGACGAGCGCGGGGCTCGTCACGCGGCAGCCGCACCCGGTCGCGGGCGGCGTCGACGTGCTCGCGCCACCGTACCGCTTCGACGGCGCACGCTTGCCGGTGCGCGGTGCGCCGCCGGTGCTCGGCGCCGATACGGACGACGTGCTCGGCGGCTGGCTCGGGTTGTCGGCGCAGGAACTGGCGCGGCTGCGTGCGGACCGAATCGTGTAGATCGCTTTTGCCGCCGCGGCGCGGGCGGGGAGTCGACGCGCGCCGACCATTCCACAAAACCCTCTCGCAATGACGAGTTGATCGCCCTGCGGGGACTGGAGTAAGCGCTAAAGCGCCAACTCCGGTCGACCGCGAAGCATGGGACCAGAGTAAGCGCTAAAGCGCTAACTCTGGTCGACAGGAGACACCATGGAGCTTTCCGTCATCGAATCGGTCACGGCGCGCCGTGACTACCAGCAGCTCGTGCGTGCGCGGCGCCGCTTCAGCTTCACGCTGACGGCGCTGATGATCGCCACCTACTACAGCTTCATCCTGCTCGTCGCGCTCGCGCCGCACGTACTGGCCGCGCCGCTGTACCGCGGCGCGACGACCACGGTCGGGATCGTCGCGGGCGTCGCGATCATCCTGGTCGCGATCGGCCTGACCGCGTGCTACGTGCTGCGCGCGAACCGTGCGTTCGACCGCCGCGTCGACGCGATCCTGCAACGTTCGTGACGGAGGCCGACATGCGACGCACTTCGAGCGCGCTCGGCGCGCTGGCCGTTCTCGTTTCTTCCACCGCGCGCGCGAGCGCCGTGGCCGGCCCGATGCCCGACAAGGTCGAGCTGAACCCGGTGGCGATCGCGATGTTCTTCGCGTTCGTGTTCGCGACGCTTGCGCTCACGCGCTGGGCCGCGCGCCGCACGCGCTCGACGCGCGACTTCTACACGGCCGGCGGCGGCATCACCGGGCTGCAGAACGGGCTCGCGATCGCGGGCGACTACATGTCGGCCGCATCGTTCCTCGGGCTGTCGGGGATGGTGTTCATGTTCGGCTTCGACGGGCTGATCTACTCGATCGGCTTCCTGGTCGGCTGGCCGTTCGTGATGTTCCTGATCGCCGAGCCGCTGCGCAACCTCGGCAAGTTCACGTTCGTCGATGTGGTGGCGTACCGCTTCGCGCAGCGGCCGATCCGGCTGCTGACGTCGGCGAACGCGCTGACCATCGTCGTGCTGTACCTGGTCGTGCAGATGGTCGGCGCGGGCAAGCTGATCCAGCTGCTGTTCGGGCTGTCGTACGGCACGGCCGAGCTGATCGTCGGCGTGCTGATGGTCGTCTACGTGTTCTTCGGCGGGATGACCGCGACGACCTGGGTGCAGGTGATCAAGGCCGTGCTGCTGCTGTGCGGCGCGACGCTGCTCGCGTTGCTCGCGCTCGGCGAATTCGGCTTCAGCGTCGACGCAATGTTCCGGCGCGCGGTGGCCGTGCATCCGGGCGCGCTGTCGATCATGGGGCCCGGCAAGCTGATCCGCGATCCGGCCAACGCGCTGTCGCTCGGCATCGCGCTGATGTTCGGCACGGCCGGCTTCCCGCACATCCTGATGCGTTTCTTCACGGTGCCGAACGCGAAGGAGGCGCGCAAGTCGGTGCTGTACGCGACCGGCTTCATCGGCTACTTCTATTTGCTGACCTTCGTGATCGGCTTCTCGGCGATCGTGCTGCTCGCGCAGCATCCGGAATTCTTCCGGCTCGGCGCGAACGGCACCTTCAACCTGACGCACGACCTGCTCGGCGGCTCGAACATGGTCGCGGTGAAGCTCGCGCAGGCGGTCGGCGGCAACTGGTTCTACGGCTTCATCGCGGCCGTCACGTTCGCGACGATCCTCGCGGTCGTCGCCGGGCTGACGCTCGCCGGCGCGACCACGATCTCGCACGACCTGTATGCGCAGATGTGGGCGCGCGGCAAGCCCGACGAGCGGCTGGAAATGCGCATCTCGCGCGCGGCGACGATCGGGTTGTCGGGAATCGCGATTGCGCTGTCGATCCTGTTCGAGCACGTGAACGTCGCGTTCATGGTCGGGCTCGTCGCGGCGGTGGCCGCGAGCGCCAATTTCCCGGTGCTCGCGATGTCGATCTTCTGGGGCGGGATGACGACGCGCGGCGCGGTGCTCGGCGGCGGTCTCGGCCTCATGTCGGCGGTGGTGCTCACGGTGCTGTCGAAGTCGGTGTGGGTCGACGTGCTGCACCACGCGCACGCGCCGGTGTTCCTCGACAACCCGGCGCTCGTGTCGGTGCCGCTCGCGTTCGTCGGGATCGTCGTCGGCTCGCTAGCGGACCGCGGCGAGCGCGCGCGGCGCGAGCGCGACGCGTTCGCGCAGCAGGAGTTCTACGCGCAGACGGGCGTGCTGGCCAGTCGCGCCGTGCAGCACTGATTCATCCGATGAATGAACGCATCCGTCCGGATCGCCGGACGGATATTTTCCGGAAATCCGGAATCCCGGATTTTCTTGCCTGCCGCATGATGAGAAATACAATGAAAACAACGGCTTGAGGGGTTCCGGAAACCTGGCATCGACCTTGCGATATAAAAGGCACGGCCATCCCCCGGCCCGACTATTAAATCAAGGAGACAATCGATGACCACTGCCTTCCATCCCCTCCGGACGTCCTGAGGCATCGCTTGTTGCGGCACGGCAGCCGCGCGGGCGAGTGAATCTTCCCCTGTGACATTCGTCCGCGCGCGTGACGCCGTTTCCATCGGCTCATCTACTTCAGCAGGAACCATCGTGAAGAAGAAACCCTTCTACAAAGTGCTCTATGTGCAAGTGATCTTCGCCATCATCGTCGGCGTGATCCTCGGCCACTTCTATCCGGCGCTCGCCACCGACATGAAGCCGCTCGGCGACGGCTTCATCAAGCTGATCAAGATGGTGATCGGCCCGATCATCTTCTGTACGGTCGTCACCGGCATCGCCGGCATGGAGGACATGAAGAAGGTCGGCCGCGTCGGCGGCAAGGCGCTGCTGTACTTCGAGATCGTGTCGACCTTCGCGCTGCTGCTCGGCCTCGCGGCCACGCACATCCTGCGTCCGGGTGTCGGCTTCAACATCGATCCGGCGACGCTCGACGGCAAGGCCGTCGCATCGTACGCGGCGAAGGCGCACGGGCAGTCGACGGTCGACTTCCTGATGCACATCATCCCGAACACGATGGTCGATGCGTTCGCGCAGGGTGAAATCCTGCAGATCCTGCTGATCGCGCTGCTGTTCGGCAGCGTGCTCGCGCACCTCGGCGAGCGCGGCAAGGTCGTCACCGACTTCATCGACGGCCTCACGCGCGTGCTGTTCGGCATCGTGCACATCGTCACGAAGCTGGCACCGATCGGCGCGTTCGGCGCGATGGCGTTCACGATCGGCAAGTACGGCGTCGGCTCGCTGGTGCCGCTGCTCAAGCTGATCGGCACGTTCTACCTGACGTCGGTCGTGTTCGTGCTGGTCGTGCTCGGCACGATCGCGCGCGCCACGGGCTTCTCGATCATCCGCTTCGTGTCGTACATCAAGGAAGAACTGCTGATCGTGCTCGGCACGAGCTCGTCGGAAGCCGCGCTGCCGCAGCTGATGGAGAAGCTCGAGAAGGCCGGCTGCTCGCGTTCGGTCGTCGGCCTCGTCGTGCCGACCGGATACTCGTTCAACCTCGACGGCACCAACATCTACATGACGATGGCCGTGCTGTTCATCGCGCAGGCGACCAACATCGAACTGACGTGGATGCAGCAGCTCACGCTGCTGGCCGTCGCGATGCTGACGTCGAAGGGCGCGAGCGGCGTCACGGGCGCGGGCTTCATCACGCTCGCCGCGACGCTCGCGGTCGTGCCGACGATCCCGCTGTCGGGCATGGTGCTGATCCTCGGCATCGACCGCTTCATGAGCGAATGCCGTGCGCTGACCAACATCGTCGGTAACGGTGTCGCGACCGTGGTCGTGTCGGCCTGGGAGAAGGAGCTCGACCGCAACAAGCTGCGCCAGGCGCTGACGGGCGGCGGCGAGGTCAAGGCGACCGAGACGGCCGGCGTCTGACGCCATGAACGAGCAGGCGGCGGCACCGCCCGCAGGCGGCGCGCCGCGCGATGGCCGACGCGGCCAGGGTGACGATGTGGAGCCCTATGACACAATAGGCGATCCGCATCGTCAGGAAGTCACGTCCGTGAAGCGCCGCCTGCTCATCCTCGTCATGCTTGCCGCCGCGCTTGCGGCGGCATGCGCGCTGACGTGGACCGTCACGTGGCGGCGCGGCGTCGCCGAGCTGCAGCGCAACGCCGCGGTGCGCGTCGATCGCACCACCAACGCGCTCAAGAGCACGCTCGACCGCTACGAATCGCTGC
The DNA here is from genome assembly GCF_001443045.1 of Burkholderia ambifaria. Lineage (GTDB taxonomy): Bacteria > Pseudomonadota > Gammaproteobacteria > Burkholderiales > Burkholderiaceae > Burkholderia > Burkholderia ambifaria_A. The sequence goes on from NZ_LKPJ01000010.1 coordinate 13,554, forward strand.
CTTATCTGCTCGGCAGCCATCCGTACGTGCAGGACCTGCTCGCCGAGCCGAAGCGCGCCGATTTCACCGGGCGTGCGAACCGCTATCTCGAAGACCTCAACGAACACGCGCACGCGACCGTCACCTACGTGGTCGGCGCGGACGGCCTGTGCGTCGCCGCCAGCAACTGGCGCGCGCCCGACAGCTTCGTCGGGATCGAATACCGCTTCCGCCCGTATTTCATCGACGCGATGAACGGCCGGGTCGGCCGCTTCTTCGGGATCGGCACGATCTCGCGCGATCCCGGCTACTACATCTCGCAGCCGGTGTGGCGCGACGGCAAGATCGCGGGCGTCGTCGTCGTGAAGCTCAATCTCGAATGGTTCCAGGGCGCCGACGCGTCCGAACCGCTCGTCGTCGCGGACGATCACGGCGTCGTGTTCCTGTCGTCCGTGCCCGCATGGAAATACCACACGCTGCATCCGTTGACGGGGCCCGTCGCCGCGTCGATCTACGAGACGCGCCAGTACGCGCAGCAGCCCGTCACGCCGCTGCCGTTGCGCGTCGAGCAGGTGCTCGGCGCGGACGCGGAGATCGTCCGCCTGGGCCCCGGCCGTCGCGCGCCGCGCTTTCTCGCCAGCAAGCGGCGGATCGGCGAGCCCGACTGGCTCCTCGTCACGCTCGCGCCGATCGCCCCCATCGACACCGACGCGCGCAACGCGACGATCGTCACGGGGTTCGGCTTCGTGTCGGTCGCGCTGCTCGCGTTCTACTGGCGCATGCGCCGCGCACGCGTGCGCGAGATGATCCGCGGTCGCGCGCTGCTGCAGCAGGCGTACGCGGAGCTGAACCGGCGCGTCGAGGAACGCACGGCCGACCTGTCGGAAGCGAACGAACAGTTGCAGAAGGAAGTCGGCGAGCGGATTCGCGCGGAACAGGAATTGCGCGCCGCGCACGACGAACTGATCCAGGCGAGCAAGCTCGCCGCGCTCGGCCAGATGGCGGCCGGCATCACGCATGAACTGAACCAGCCGCTCGCGGCGTTGCGCAGCTTCTCGGACAACACGCGCGTGCTGCTCGATCGCGGCGAGCAGGCAGCCGCGCGCGAGAACCTGGAGGCGATCGCCGCGCTGACCGAGCGGATGGGCAAGATCACCAACCAGCTGAAGCTGTTCGTCGGCCGCGCGAAGCCGCGCAACGAACAGGCGCTCGTCGTGCGCGCGCTGCGCAGCGTGCTGTCGCTGCTCGGCGACCGGCTGCGCGGCGTCGCGCTCACGCTGACGCTGCAGGATTCGACCGTGTCGCCCGCGCAGGACGCGCCGCTCGACCTCGCGCGCGATTATCCGGAGCTCGTCGCCCGCTGCGAGGATCTGCGCCTCGAACAGGTGCTGATCAACCTGCTCGGCAACGCGCTCGATGCGGTCGCGGGCGTTGCGGCACCGGCGATCGACGTGACGATCGCGGTGTCGGTCGCGACCCTCGCGGTCGAGGTGCGCGACAACGGGCCCGGCATCGCGCCCGACCTGCTGCCGCGTTTGTTCGAACCGTTCTTCACGACGAAGGAAATGGGGCGTGGGCTCGGGCTCGGCCTTGCGATCTCGTCGTCGATCGCGAGCGACGCGGGCGGCGCGCTGACCGCGCGCAATGCGCTGTCCGGCGGCGCGCTGTTCGTCTTGACGCTGCGGCGCGCGCGCACGCATCATCCGGACTCCGTGTCCGAGCCGGCGGGCTCGCGCTAGTTCGCCGCACGACAGGCATCAACGAGAGCCGCGCGCGCACGCCGCCGCGCGGCCCGTCAGGAGCAAGTGACTACGATGGCCAACCGGCTGCAAGTGATCTATATCGAAGACGATGCGCTCGTTCGCCGGGCGAGCGTGCAGAGCCTCCAGCTCGCGGGGTTCGACGTCGTCGGGTTCGAATCGGCCGAGGCGGCCGACAAGGCGATCGTCGCGGAAACCGCCGGCGTGATCGTCAGCGACATCCGGCTGCCCGGCGCGAGCGGGCTCGACCTGCTCGCGCAGTGCCGCGAGCGTGTGCCCGACGTGCCGGTGATCCTCGTCACCGGCCACGGCGACATCTCGATGGCCGTGCAGGCGATGCGCGACGGCGCGTACGACTTCATCGAGAAGCCGTTCGCGGCCGAACGGCTGATCGAGACGGTGCGCCGCGCGCTCGAGCGGCGTGAACTCGTGCTCGAGAATCACGCGCTGCGGCGCGAGCTGGCCGGGCAGAGCATCGTCGCGCCGCGCATCATCGGCCGCAGTCCGGCGATCGAGCAGGTGCGCAAACTGATCGCGAACGTCGCGCCGACCGACGCGTCGGTGCTGATCAACGGCGACACGGGTGCCGGCAAGGAGCTGATCGCGCGCAGCCTGCACGAGCTGTCGCCGCGTCGCGACAAGCCGTTCATCGCGGTGAACTGCGGTGCGCTGCCCGAGCCGATGTTCGAGTCGGAGATGTTCGGCTATGAGTCCGGCGCGTTCACCGGCGCCGCGAAGCGCCGCGTCGGCAAGCTCGAATATGCGTCCGGCGGCACGCTGTTCCTCGACGAAATCGAAAGCATGCCGCTCGCGCTGCAGGTGAAGCTGCTGCGGGTGCTGCAGGACGGCGTGCTCGAGCGGCTCGGCTCGAACCAGCCGATCCGCGTGAGCTGCCGCGTCGTCGCGGCCGCGAAGGGCGACATGAGCGAGCTCGTCGCGGCCGGCACGTTCCGGCGCGACCTGCTGTACCGGCTCAACGTCGTGACGATCGCGCTGCCGCCGCTCGCCGAGCGCCGCGAGGACATCGTGCCGCTGTTCGAACACTTCATGCTCGACGCGGCCGTGCGCTACGAACGGCCGGCCCCCGTGCTGACCGACCGGCAGCGCGCGAGCCTGATGCAGCGCGACTGGCCCGGCAACGTGCGCGAGCTGCGCAACGCGGCCGACCGCTTCGTGCTCGGTGTTGCCGACATGCCGCAGGAGGCCGGCGCGAACGGCGACGATGCCGAGAGCGACCAGACGCTGAAGGAGCGCATCGAGCAGTTCGAGCGCGCGGTGATCGCCCAGGCGCTGAACCAGACGGGCGGCGCGGTCGCGGCGACGGCCGACCGGCTGCATGTCGGCAAGGCGACGCTGTACGAGAAGATGAAGCGCTACGGGCTGTCGGCGAAAGGCGAAACCGAGCGCTGAAAACGAGACGGACCGCAGAACCGGGCTGGCCGGTCGTGCGGTCCGTCGTGCGGAGCAGGGCGCGGCGTGCGGCCCTGCGAGTCCTGTCGTGCGGCGCGGTCGGCGGCGCTCAGGCCGCGTTGCTGTCGAGCGCCTTCTTGAGCAGTGCGTCGAGTTCCGCGAACTGCGGTGCGCCGACGTAGCGCTTCAGGATCTTGCCGTCCTTGTCGACGACGAAGGTCGTCGGCGTGAGCTGCACGTTGCCGAACTGCTTCGCGACGCTGCCGTCGTCGAGCGCGACCTTGAACGGCAGCTGGCGCGTCTGCGCATAGTTCGCGACGTACATCGGCGGATCGTAGTTCATCGCGACCGCGACGAATTCCAGCCCCTGACCCTTGAAGCGATTGTAGGTATCGACCATCTGCGGCATTTCCTGCATGCAGGTCGCGCAGCTCGTCGCCCAGAAATTGACGAGGTAGACCTTGCCCTTCAGGTCGCCGGCCGTCGACACCTTCTGGCCCGACAGCAGCGTGAACGTTGCGTCCGGCACGGTGGACTTGCCGTTGAACGCGAAGAAGCCGGCAACGGCGATGGCCGCGACGATGACGGCCGCCGCGATATAGCGGGCGGGGCCGGTGCGGCGCTGGGCGGGAGGCGTGGTGTTCATCTGCGGTGCTCTCGGAGTCGGTCGATGACGCGGATCGATGCAAAGGACGTCGAAATTCGGCGCTTATTTTAGCGCGAATGCGCGGCACGCACCGATGGCCGCCACACATCCCGGGTGTCAGCTTCGGCGGATAATGGGCGCTTTGCCTGTCCCCATCACTGCCATGCCGAAGGAAGTCATCGATTCGTTGCGCCCCCTTTTTCGCCCACTGCGACACTTCGCCGCGCTCGCGTGCGTGAGCGCCGCGCTGGCCGCCTGCTCGCCGTCATATGACTGGCGTACGCTGCACAACGACGCCGGCTACACGATCGACCTGCCGGCGAAGCCGACCGTCGAGGACCAGCCGGTGGCGGTTGGCGGCGCATCGATGCCGATGCGGATGCAGGCCGCACACGTCGACGGCGCGGTGTTCGCGGTCGGCACGCTGACACTGCCCGACGACCGCGACGACACGCGCCGCGCCGCGCTCGAGTTCCTGCGTACCGGGCTGTCGCGCAATCTCGAAGGCGCGCCGCAGACGGCCTCGGTGCCGGTGCCGCTCGCGGCCGGCGGCGCGGTGAACGGGCTCGAACTGCGTGTCGCGGGCGCGGCCAGCGGCGGCGACCACGCGCACAAGACGATCGTCGCGCGGCTCGTGGCGCGCGGCCGGCATGCATATCAGGCCGTCGTGATCGCCGACGGGCCGCTCGCGCAGGAACAGCTCGACCAGTTTTTCGGCTCGTTCAAACTCGATTGACGCCGGCCGGCGAGGGCGCTCGGACACGCTGTGACAACTGAAAGTTCATTCGCAACTTTCGACGCTAATCGCCGGATTTTGCGGGGATTTTTCGACTATCCACAGCGCATGTGGATAACTTTGTTGAAAAGTTGACTGAATCCCCCGCAAAGCCGCGCCGGACGGCCTTCCGGCGCATTTGATAGATCGCCAGCCCAATGAGAAAGATAAATAAAAACAACGAGATACGAGTTTTGCGATGAAAGGGTGGTCGCGAGCGGCGATCCGGGGCCGGATTCGCGAAATTGTGCATAAGTCAAGTCTTGACAGCGCCGTTTTGTCCTCAAGAGGCGCTCACAGCGCCGTGAGCGCGCGCCGGTAGCGGATCGCCTCGGCGATCTGCGCGGCCGTCGGCAACGGGTCGCCGGCCAGGTCGGCGATCGTCCGCGCGACCTTCAGCACGCGGAAATACGCACGCGCCGACCAGCCGAAGCGCTCGCCGGCCTCGCGCAGCAGCCGCTCGCCGTCGTTGGTCGGGCGGCACAGGTCGTCGGTCTCGCGGCCGCTCAGCATGTGATTCGTTTTGCCCTGCCGGTCGAGCTGCAGCGCACGCGCCTGCGCGACCCGTGCGGCGACCGCCGCGCTCGGCTCGCCGGGCGCCGTCGCGCGCGACGCGAGTTCGGCCGGCGACAGCGCGGGCAGATCGACCTGGATGTCGATCCGGTCGAGCAGCGGCCCGGACAGCTTGCGCAGGTAACGCGTCGCGACGTCCGGCGAGCAGCGGCAGCGCCCGGACGGATCGCCGTGCCAGCCGCACGGACATGGGTTCATCGCGGCGATCAACTGGCACGCGGCAGGAAAGTCGGCCTGCTGGGCCGCGCGCGAGATCGTGATGCGGCCGACTTCCAGCGGCTCGCGCAGCATTTCCAGCACGTGCCGGTCGAATTCGGGCAGCTCGTCGAGAAACAGCACGCCGAGGTGCGCGAGCGTGATCTCCCCCGGTTGCGGCGGGTTGCGGCCGCCGACCAGCGCGGCGGCGCTCGACGAGTGGTGCGGCGCGCGGAACGGCCGCCGCCGCCACTGCGCGGGCGAGAAGCCGATGCGGCTCGCGGAAAGAAGCGCGGCCGACGTCAGCGCCTCGTCGTCGGTCAGCGACGGCAGGAGGCCCGGCAGCCGCGCGGCCAGCATCGACTTGCCGGCGCCGGGCGGCCCGATCATCAGCATGTGGTGCCCGCCCGCGGCGGCCACTTCGAGCGCACGCCGGGCGCCGCGCTGGCCGACGACGTCCGCGAGATCGGGGGCGGCCGGCGCCGGTACGCCATCGAGGCAGGGCGCGGCGACCGGCGCGAGCCGCGCGTCCGGCGCACCGGCGAGGTGCGCACACAGTGCGGGCAGGTCGGGCGCGCCGAACACGACGACGCCCGGCACGAGCGCGGCCTCTGCAGCGCTGTCGAGCGGCAGGTACAACTCGGGCGGGCGCGACGCGGCCGCCGGCCCGGACATCGCGACGGGCTGCGCGCCGGAATCGACGCGCGACCCGGTTTCACTCGCGCGCCGGTCGCGCGCCGCACCGCACGCCATCGCGAACGCGCCGCGCATCGGCCGCAGCGCGCCGGTCAGCGACAGCTCGCCCGCGAATTCGCGGCCGGCCAGCGCGTCGGCCGGGATCTGCCCGTTCGCGGCGAGGATGCCGAGCGCGATCGGCAGGTCGAAGCGGCCCGACTCCTTCGGCAGGTCGGCCGGCGCGAGATTGACGGTGATGCGCCTGACGGGGAATTCGAATCCGCAGTTCTGTAGCGCGGCGCGCACGCGCTCGCGGCTTTCGCGGACTTCGAGATCGGGCAGGCCGACGATCGAGAACGACGGCAACCCGTTGGCAAGGTGGACTTCGACGGTGACGTCCGGCGCGCGGCCGGCCGCCGGCGCGCGACTACGCACCACGGCGAGCGACATGGCGAGGCTCCTGTAAATGAATCGGACGGACAACGGCCGTTCGGGGCCGCATGTCGCGGGAATCGGAGGAATCGGTGCGCGCTTGCCGGCGTGGCGCGGGAAAGAACGAGGAACGACGAACTGCAAATAGCGGGGGACTGCGAAGAGCGAGGGAACAGCGAAGAGCGGGGGACTGCGAGGAACGACGGGTTGACGAGCGGACTTCCGGGCGGCGGGCGCGGGCCGCACGAGGCGGCCCGCGCCCGGACCCGTTGGTCGGGTGAGGCGTCAGGCCTGGGGCGCTGCGAGCTTCTGCTCGAGTTCCGCGACGCGCTTCTCGAGTTCCTCGAGACGCACGCGGGTGCGGGCGAGCACCTGTGCCTGCGTGTCGAACTCCTCGCGCGTGACGAGATCGAGTTTCGAGAAGCCTTGCGACAGCATGGCTTTCACGTTGCGCTCGACATCCTTGGCCGGCGAGTTTTTCAGCAGGTCGCTGACGCGCGACTGCAGGTCGTTGAAAACATCGCTGGGTTGCTTCATGAGATTTCCCTTCCTTGCACAAAAAATGTGCATCTTCAGTTGCATACGTGCCCATGATGCACGCATGACCGGAAATGGTGCGCCCGCGGCGCGAATTCCGGGCATGGCGCCCGCATGGGTGAATGGCCCGGCGAGCCGGGACGTGCGTGCACTCTAGCAACGATCCTTTCGGCGCGCCAGCAAACCTCGCCCACGTTGGCCATTCGGCCGGGCTTCCGCACCTTTCAGCAGGGGACGCGACCCCGCTTCCGAGCCGTTCGAGACGGCGCTCGCACGAACATGGCATGCGAGTTGCTGAGAAGAGGCCGTCACACCATTCCAACCAATTCGACGGGACAACCCAGCGAGAGGACTTCATGAAACTGATTACCGCAATCATCAAGCCGTTCAAGCTCGATGAGACGCGCGAAGCGCTCTCCGCGCTCGGCGTCTCCGGCATCACGGTGACGGAGGTGAAAGGGTTCGGGCGCCAGAAGGGGCACACCGAGCTGTACCGGGGCGCCGAATACGTGGTCGATTTCCTGCCGAAGATGAAGATCGAGGCAGCCGTGTCCGACGATCTCGTCGACCAGGCGGTCGAGGCGATCGAGCGGGCCGCCCGCACCGGCAAGATCGGCGACGGGAAGATCTTCGTCACGCCGATCGAGCAGGTGATCCGGATCCGGACCGGGGAGACCGGCGCAGACGCGCTGTAACAGACAAAGACAAGCGACAAGAGGAAACCCGAGATGCGCAAACTTCTGATGTCCCTGCTGATGGCCGGCTCGCTGATCGCGGCCGGTGTCGGCCCCGCGCTCGCCGACGACGCGGCTTCCGCCGCGGCTGCGTCCGCGCCCGCCGCCACGGCGTCCGATGCAGCGGCAGCCGCCGCTCCGGCCGCTTCGGCACCTGCCGCCACGGATGCATCGGCACCTGCAGCTGCCGCCGCACCCGCGTCGGGTGCCGCCGACGCATCGGCTGCCGCCGCCGCGTCCGCGCCGGCCGCACCCGCCGCGCCGACCGAGCCGTTCTCCGTCGATTCGTCGAAGATCAGTGCCGGCGACACCGCGTGGATGCTGACGTCCACCGCGCTCGTGCTGTTCATGACGATCCCCGGCCTCGCGCTGTTCTACGCGGGCATGGTCCGCAAGAAGAACGTGCTCGCGACCGTGATGCAGAGCTTCGCGATCACCGCAGTGATCACGGTGCTGTGGACGGTGGTCGGCTACAGCCTCGCGTTCACGCCGGGCAACGGCTTCATCGGCGGCCTGTCGCGCGCGTTCCTGCACGGGATGACCTACGTGAAGGGCGACAAGGCGACCACGCTGACCGTCAGCCACCTGGCGACGACGATTCCGGAGTCGGTCTACTTCGTCTACCAGATGACGTTCGCGATCATCACGCCGGCACTGATCTGCGGCGCATTTGCCGACCGGATGAAGTTCTCGGCGATGCTCGTGTTCATGACGCTCTGGTCGCTGATCGTCTATGTGCCGATCGCGCACATGGTGTGGGAGCCGACCGGCTGGCTGTCGTCGGACGGCGTGCTCGACTTCGCGGGCGGCACGGTGGTGCACATCAACGCCGGTATCGCGGGCCTCGTGTCGTGCCTGATGCTCGGCAAGCGCGTCGGTTTCGGCCGTGAATCGATGGCGCCGCACAACCTCGTGCTGACGATGATCGGCGGCTCGATGCTGTGGGTTGGCTGGTTCGGCTTCAACGCGGGTTCCGCGGTCGCGGCCGACGGCCGTGCCGGCTTCGCGATGCTGACGACGCAAGTCGCAACCGCCTGCGCGGCGCTCGGCTGGATGTTTGCCGAGTGGGTCTCGCACGGCAAGCCGTCGGTGCTCGGCATCGTGTCGGGTGCGGTCGCGGGTCTCGTCGCGATCACGCCGGCGGCCGGCTTCGTCGGCGTGACGGGCGCACTCGTGATCGGCATCGCAGCCGGCGTCGTGTGCTTCTGGTCGGCGACGTGGCTCAAGTCGAAGCTCGGCTACGACGATTCGCTCGACGCGTTCGGCGTGCACGGCGTGGGCGGGATTCTCGGCGCACTGCTGACCGGCGTGTTCGCGGTCAAGGACATCGGCGGCGCCGACGGCAGCCTGCTGCTGCAGGCGAAGGGCGTGCTGATCACGCTGGTGTACAGCGGCGTGCTGAGCTTCGTGCTGCTGAAGCTGATCGACCTGACGATCGGCCTGCGCGTGACCGAAGAGGAAGAGCGCGAAGGCCTCGACGTGGTGCTGCACGGCGAGCACGTCGAATAAGTCTGACGGATGACGGCGGGCGCCGCGCAGACGGCGCCCGCGACGAATGAGCGCAGCGACTTCGGCCCGCCCACCCGGCGGGCTTTTTTTCTCCTGCCTGCTGCTGCCGTAGCGCATAACCCTTCCACCTATCGGGTCAATAGCCGAAAACTTCCTCCAAACCCTTGCGAAGCCGGGAACAATCCCCAAATGGGCAGGGCAATTGCTCTACAATCTTCATTCTCCCGCTCGCGAGTGATTCATGGTTCCCCACCTCGTTACCGCGTTGAACGGTCCGCTGCTCGAGCTCGAGCAGAAGATCCTCGACGCGACGCCTGCGATCGAACGCTGGTTCAGGCTCGAATGGCAGGAACACACCCCGCCGTTCTATTGTTCGGTGGACCTGCGCAACGCCGGCTTCAAGCTGGCGCCCGTCGACGCGAACCTGTTCCCCGGCGCATTCAATAATCTGCCATCCGAAGTGCTGCCGCTCGCCGTCCAGGCCGCGATGGCCGCGATCGAGAAGATCTGCCCGGACGCGAAGAACCTGCTCGTGATTCCCGAGCTGCCGACCCGCAACGCGTTCTACCTGGAAAACGTCGCGCGGCTCGCGACGATCATGCGCCAGGCCGGCCTGAACGTGCGCTTCGGCTCGCTCGATCCGAGCATCACCGACATGACGCCGATCACGCTGGCCGACGGCCAGAAGATCGTGCTCGAGCCGCTCGAGCGTTCGCAGCGCCGCCTTGGCCTGAAGAATTTCGATCCGTGCTCGATCCTGCTGAACAACGACCTGTCGGCCGGGATTCCCGCCGTGCTGGAAAACCTGCACGAGCAATACCTGCTGCCGCCGCTGCATGCGGGCTGGGCCGTGCGCCGCAAGTCGACGCACTTCTCGTGCTACGACGACGTCGCGAAGAAGTTCGCGAAGATGGTCGGCGTCGATCCGTGGATGGTGAATCCGTATTTCGCGCACGTCGAAGGCGTCGACTGGCAGGCGCATGAAGGCGAGCAGGCGCTCGCCGACGCGATCGACGGCGTGCTGAAGAAGATCGCGCGCAAGTATCGCGAATACGGGATCAGCGAAAAGCCGTACGTCGTCGTGAAGGCCGATGCGGGCACCGCCGGGCGCGGCGTGATGACCGTGCACGACGCGGCCGAGATCGGCCGCATGTCGAAGGCCGAGCGCGCGCAGATGGCCGAGTCGAAGGCCGGGCTCGCGGTGCGCGACGTGATCGTGCAGGAAGGCGTCTATACGTTCGAGCGCGTCGGCGACGAAGTCGCGGAACCCGTTGTGTACATGATCGACCGCTACGTGGTTGGTGGCTTCTACCGCACGCACGCCGGCCGCGAGCGCGACCAGAACCTGAACGCGCCCGGCATGCATTACGTGCCGCTCGGCTTCGAGCACACCGCGCTGCCGGATGCCGGCGCCAAGCCGGGTGCCGCGCCGCCGAACCGTTTCTACATGTACGGCGTCGTCGCGCGCCTGTCGCTGATCGCGTCGTCGATCGAACTGGAAAAGACCGATCCCGAAGCCATCCAGGTGTAACGGCTTCGCTACGTACAGGACCCGCATGGACATTCTCTTTATCGCCGATCCGCTCGAGCGCTTCAAGATCTACAAGGATTCGACCTACGCGATGATGGCGGAGGCCGCGCGGCGCGGGCATGCGGTGTACGCGTGCCAGCCGCACCAGCTCGCGTGGACGGGCTCGGGCGTCGAGGCGGACGTGCAGCGCGTGACGATCGTCGGCGACACGGCCGACCTGCATCGTCATCCGTGGTACGAGACGGCCGCGCCCGAATCCCGTCGGCTGACGTCGTTCGGCGCGGTGCTGATGCGCAAGGATCCGCCGTTCGACATGGAGTACGTGACGGCCACCTGGATGCTCGAGCTTGCCGAGCGTGCGGGCGCACGCGTGTTCAATAAGCCGCAGTCGATCCGCGATCACTCGGAGAAGCTGGCGATCGGCGAGTTTCCGCAGTTCGTCGCACCGACGCTTGTCACGCGCGACGCCGCGCGCTTGCGGGCGTTCCATGCCGAGCATGGCGACGTGATCGTGAAGCCGCTCGACGGCATGGGCGGGATGGGCGTGTTCCGCGTAAAGGCCGACGGAATGAACCTCGGCGCGATCATCGAGATGCTGGGCCATGACGGCACGCGCTCGCTGATGATCCAGAAGTTCATTCCCGAGATCAAGGCGGGCGACAAGCGCATTCTGCTGATCGCGGGCGAGCCGGTGCCGTATTCGCTCGCGCGGATTCCGCAGGGCAGCGAAGTGCGCGGCAATCTCGCGGCGGGCGGGCTCGGCGTCGCGCAGCCGCTGACGCCGCGCGATCGCGAGATCGCCGAGACGCTCGGGCCGGTGCTCGCCGCGCGCGGGCTGCTGCTGGTCGGGCTCGACGCGATCGGCGACTGGCTGACCGAGGTGAACGTGACGAGCCCGACATGCTTCCGCGAAATCATGGAGCAGACGGGTTTCGACGTCGCCGCAATGTTCATCGACGCGCTGGAGCGGGCGGCCGCGTAGCCCGCTTCGCGCGCAATCCCGGCGGCGGCCGCGCAGGTCCCCCGTCGCCGGAGCGGTTCGACCGGCCTGCTACAATGCCCGCTTGCCCGGTGCCGCGACCAGCGCGCCGAAGGCCCGGCGGTCGGGCCGAAACTGTTGCAAGGCTGAACATGGAACGTTTCCCACACTCGCTACGCTCATTGCCCCGCCGCGGGGTGTCGGCCCGCCAAGGGCGGCCGGGAGCGATCTGACATGGCCGGGATCCTGATCATCGCGCACGCCCCGCTCGCCACCGCGCTGCGGGACTGCATCGCGCACATCTATGGCGGCGTGCCCGCGCGCATCGGCTGTATCGACGTGATGGCGGACAGCGATCCGACCCAGGTGATGGCGTTCGCGCATGCGGAGCTCGCACGGCTCAGGGAAGAGAACGGCGTCGTCGTGCTGACCGACATGTACGGCGCGACGCCCGCGAACATCGCGGGCCAGCTCGCGAAGCTCGACAACGTGCGCGTGCTGGCGGGCGTGAACCTGCCGATGCTGGTGCGGGCCGTCTGCTACCGTACCGTGCCGCTCGACAAACTCGTCGACAAGGCGCTGTCCGGCGGCGCGAAGGGCGTCCACGAAGTGGCGGCCGGTACGCCGCCGCCGCCTACCGAAGTCGGCTGCGGCCAATGCGCGCCGATTCCGCCCGAGCCGCAACCGCGCACCGAATCGCACTGACCGTCCCGTTTTCCGTTTTAGACCGACCCGCCGACGCCCGTCGTCGACAGCCGCGACCGACCCGACCGAGAATCATGCTTCTACAAGAAACCACTATCGTCAACAAATTGGGGCTCCATGCACGCGCATCGGCCAAGCTTACGCAGCTGGCGGGCAACTTCCAGTCGGAAGTGTGGATGACGCGCAACGGGCGCAAGATCAACGCGAAAAGCATCATGGGTGTGATGATGCTCGCGGCGGGCATTGGCAGCACGGTGACGATCGAGACCGAAGGTCCCGACGAGCGCGAAGCGATGGACGCGTTGCTCAAGCTGATCGCTGACAAGTTCGGCGAAGGTCAGTGATCCGCGCACTGCGCACAGGATCATTGCCGTTTCCAGTCAGAATGCCGCGGATTCCGCGGCATTTTTTTCGCCTGCAGCATTGATGCAGAACGTGCAATGCTGCGCTGCACGCAGTCAGCACGGAGGTGCGGAATTTATAATCACTAACCGGGGTCATAAGCGCATCGCAGCAGTGTGCCGCGGCTTTACATGTACAGAGGAGGTGCGCGTGTCCTTCACGCTGCATGGTATTCCCGTCTCACGTGGTATCGCGATCGGGCGAGCGTATCTGATCGCGCCGGCGGCGCTCGACGTCGCCCATTACCTGGTCGAGGCAAACCAGATCGATGCCGAGGTCGAGCGTTTCAGCACGGCGCGCGAGGTCGTGGGTCGCGAACTCGAGGCGCTGCGCGCCGACCTGACCGCCGATACCCCGAGCGAGGTCGGTGCATTCATCGACGTCCACGCGATGATCCTGAACGACGAGATGCTCGTGCAGGAAACCATCGACCTGATCCGCACGCGCCGCTACAACGTCGAATGGGCGCTGACCGAGCAGCTCGAGCTGCTCACGCGCCACTTCGACGACATCGAGGACGAATACCTGCGCGAGCGCAAGGCCGACATCGAACAGGTGGTCGAGCGCGTGCTGAAGGCGCTTGCCGGTGCGCCGTCCGCCTCGCAGGCGCTCGATCGCGCGGCCGCGAACGGCACGAACGAGATGATCGTCGTCGCGCACGACATCGCGCCGGCCGACATGATGCAGTTCAAGTCGCAGTCGTTCCAGGCGTTCGTCACCGATCTCGGCGGCCGCACGTCGCACACGGCGATCGTCGCGCGCAGCCTCGGCATTCCGGCCGCGGTCGGCGTCCAGCATGCGAGCGCGCTGATCCGCCAGAACGACCTGATCATCGTCGACGGCGACCAGGGGATCGTGATCGTCGATCCGGCGCCGATCGTGCTCGAGGAATATTCGTACCGCCAGTCCGAGAAGCTGCTCGAACAGCGCAAGCTGCAGCGCCTGAAATTTTCGCCGACGCAAACCCTGTGCGGCACCAAGATCGAGCTGTACGCGAACATCGAGCTGCCCGACGACGCGAAAGCGGCGGTCGAGGCCGGCGCGGTCGGCGTCGGGCTGTTCCGCTCCGAGTTCCTGTTCATGCATCAGAAGGAGATGCCGGAAGAGGAGGAGCAGTTCGCCGCGTACAAGCGCGCGGTCGAGTGGATGAAGGGCATGCCGGTGACGATTCGCACGATCGACGTCGGCGCGGACAAGCCGCTCGAGGCGCTCGACGAAGGCTATGAAACGGCGCCGAACCCGGCGCTCGGCCTGCGCGCGATCCGCTGGAGCCTGTCCGAACCGCAGATGTTCCTGACGCAGCTGCGCGCGATCCTGCGCGCATCCGCGTTCGGGCAGGTGAAGATCCTGATCCCGATGCTCGCGCACGCGCAGGAGATCGACCAGACGCTCGACCTGATTCGCGAGGCGAAGCGCCAGCTCGACGATGCGGGGCTCGCGTACGATCCGAACGTACGCATCGGTGCGATGATCGAGATCCCGGCCGCGGCGATCGCGCTGCCGCTGTTCCTGAAGCGCTTCGACTTCCTGTCGATCGGCACGAACGACCTGATCCAGTACACGCTCGCGATCGACCGCGCCGACAACGCGGTCGCGCACCTGTACGACCCGCTGCATCCGGCGGTGCTGCATCTGATCGCCTATACGCTGCGCGAAGCGAAGCGTGCGGGCGTGTCGGTATCGGTGTGCGGGGAGATGGCGGGCGATCCGGCGCTCACGCGGCTGTTGCTCGGGATGGGGCTCACCGAGTTCTCGATGCACCCGAGCCAGTTGCTGGTCGTGAAGCAGGAGATCCTGCGTGCGCACCTGAAGGCGCTCGAGAAGCCGACGGCCGACGTGCTGGCCGCGTTCGAGCCGGAGGAAGTGCAGGCGGCGCTCAAGCGCCTGTCGGTCGCCGAACCGCGCGCGGACGCGGCCGCCTAGGCGGCGCGGGTTGCGCCGCGGAATCGTCGCGAGCGCCGAAAACGTAGAAAAACATAGCGAAACGTCATGCATGCGCCGTTCGGCGCATGCATCCAGCGCGCGTCAGTGCCGGCCCTGGCACACCGGGCAGTCGGCCTGGCGCGCGATCTTCATCGTCGTCCATTCCATCCGCAGCGAGTCGAGCATCATCAGCCGGCCGTTGAGCGTCGTGCCGATCGCACCGATCACGCGCAGCGCTTCGGCGGCCTGCATCGCGCCGATGATGCCGACCGTCGGCGCGAATACGCCCATCGTCGCGCACGCGACTTCCTCGAACGGCTGGTCTTCCGGGAACACGCATGCGTAGCAGGGCGCGGCCGGGTCGCGGAAGTCGAACGTGCTGATCTGGCCGTCGAAGCGCAGCGCGGCACCCGACACGAGCGGCACGCCGTGCGCGACGCACGCGCGGTTGATCGCGTGGCGCGTCGCGAAGTTGTCGGTGCAGTCGAGCACGACGCTCGCCTGCGGCACGTGCTCGTCGAGCCACGCATCGTCGACGCGCGCCGCGATCGCATGCACGGTCACTTCCGGGTTCAGTTGCGCGAGCGTATCGCGCCCCGATTCGACCTTGTTGCGGCCGACCGAGGCCGTCACATGCAGGATCTGCCGCTGCAGGTTCGTGAGGTCGACCGTATCGGCATCGACCAGCGTGATCGTGCCGACGCCGGACGCCGCGAGATACATCGCGGCCGGCGAGCCGAGACCGCCGGCGCCGACGACGATCGCGTGCGCGTCGAGGAAGCGCTGCTGCGCCTCGATGCCGATTTCATCGACGAGGATGTGGCGGGAGTAGCGAAGGAGTTGATCGTCGTTCATGGGGAAGTCGTGGGCGAGGCGGCGGACGTAGCGTTATTTTAGGCGCGCATGAAAAACGGGCCATCGCGGTCTTCCCGCGATGGCCCGTCGGATGCCGGCCGGCGCTTATTGCGGTGCCGACGCGGGCTTCGGTGCGGCCGCCTTCGCGCCCGACGCCTTCACGGCGGACGCGGCCTTGCCGGCAGGGCTCTTCGCCGTGCTCTCGGCGAGCAGCGACTTCGATTGCTGCACCGGCTTGCCTTCGAGCTTGTTGAGCGCCTGCTGCATCATGAAGTCGTCGGCGCTGCCGAACTCGATCGGCTTGCGATCGCGGTCCTTCTGGCGTTGCTCCGGCGTCTTCTTGTCGTTCTGCTCTTCGAGAACGCGCAGCTGGTCCATGCGGCGCTGCTCGCGCTCTTCCTGTTCCTTCTTCTCGTTCGGATCCTGCGTGTTCGCGAGGTGATTCGTGTAGTCGACCTCTCGCGTCACGAGCACGTCGTCCGGATCGCCGTCCGCGTACTGGTCGACCGGCACGTCTGGCGTGATGCCCTTGTTCTGGATCGAACGGCCGCTCGGCGTGTAGTAGTAGGCGGTCGTCAGGCGCAGCGCGGTGTCGGCCGTCATCGGACGAACCGTCTGCACCGAGCCCTTGCCGAACGTCGTCTTGCCCATGATCAGCGCGCGCTTCGAATCCTGCAGGGCGCCGGCGACGATTTCCGACGCGGACGCCGAGTATGCGTTCGTCAGCACGATCATCGGCACGGTCTTGAAGACCGGCGGCAGGTTCTTCAGCGGATCGCCGTCGAAGGACGGCAGACGGTAGTTGTCGTAGGTGTCGCGGTAGACCTGCTTCGAATCCGGGATCTGGCCGTTGGTCGACACGACGACGGAGTCGGGCGGCAGGAACGCGCCGGCAACGCCGACCGCGCTCTGCAGCAGGCCGCCACCGTTGTTGCGCAGGTCGACGATCAGGCCCTTCAGGTTCGGCTGCTGACGTGCGATGTCCTGCAGCTTCGCGGCGAGATCGGGTGTCGTGCGCTCCTGGAAGCTCGTGATCCGGATGTACGCGTAGCCCGGGTCGAGCATCTTCATCTTCACGCTCTGGACCTTGATGATCGCGCGCGTAACCGTGACCGGGAACGTGCGGTCGTCGCTCTTGCGGAAGATCGTCAGCGTGACCTTGGTGCCCGGCTCGCCGCGCATCTGCTTGACGGCCTTGTCGAGCGTCATGCCGCGCACCGGCTTGTCGTTGATGCGCGTGATCAGGTCGCCCGGACGGATGCCGGCGCGGAACGCGGGGGTATCTTCGATCGGCGAGATCACCTTGACGAGGCCGTCTTCCTGCGAAATCTCGATGCCGAGGCCCGCGAAGCGACCCTTGGTCTGCTCCTGCAGCTCGTCATAATCGGTCTTGTCCAGGAACGACGAATGCGGGTCGAGGCTCGACACCATGCCCTTGATCGCCGCCGTCAGCAGCTTCTTGTCGTCGACCGGCTCGACATACTCGCGCTTGATCTGGCCGAACACTTCCGCGAACAGGCGGAGCTGGTCGAGGGGAAGCGGCGCCGTGGCGGTCTGCTCGGCCGACGCCGAAATCTGCAGCGTGGCGAATACGCCCGTGGCGAGGCCCGCGGCAATCAGGCCGATGTTCTTCAATTTCATTCGCATAGAGAGTCTGGTGCGGTCGGGAAGCGCGTGGCGGTAGCGGGGATGTAGCGGACAAGTATAACTGTTCGTCCGATTACTCAGTGGAACGGTGCGAAACGGTGCCGAGGTCCCGAGGTCCCGGGCCCAGGCGGGGTGCCGCCGGACGCGCTGCGGATTCGAAAGCGGGTTCGACAGCACCGGGGCCGCGAAGGTTCGCGCCGCGCGCCATGGCGGGCCGGGCAGGCCGCACACGGCGCGGCCTGCCCGGCGTGGCGGGGTGTCAGCCCGCCTTGCCCTGCTTCGCGACGGCGGCCTGCGCCTTCGCGATCGCGTCCTGGTCGCCCAGGTAGTAGTGCGTGATCGGCTTCAGGTTCTCGTCGAGTTCATACACGAGCGGCACGCCGTTCGGGATGTTCAGGCCGACGATGTCGCTGTCCGAGATGCCGTCGAGGTACTTGATCAGCGCGCGCAGCGAGTTGCCGTGCGCGGCGATCAGCACCTGCTTGCCCGCACGGACGGCCGGCGCGATCGATTCGTTCCACAGCGGCAGCACGCGCGCGACCGTGTCCTTCAGGCACTCGGTGAGCGGCAGTTGCTCGTGCGGCACCTTCGCGTAGCGCGGATCGTTGAACGGCGCGCGTTCGTCGGTCGGTTCGAGCGCGGGCGGCGGCGTGTCGTAGCTGCGGCGCCACACGAGCACCTGGTCGTCGCCGAACTTCGCGGCCGTTTCCGCCTTGTTCAGGCCCGACAGTGCGCCGTAGTGGCGCTCGTTCAGGCGCCACGAGTGGACGACCGGCAGGTACATCAGGTCCATCTTGTCCTGCACGTGCCACAGCGTGCGGATCGCGCGCTTGAGCACCGACGTATACGCGATGTCGAACGTGTAGCCGGCCTCCTTGAGCAATTCGCCGGCCTGGTAGGCTTCGTTGCGACCCTGTTCGGTCAGGTCGACGTCGACCCAGCCGGTGAAGCGGTTTTCCTTGTTCCACGTCGATTCGCCGTGGCGGATGAGAACGAGTTTGTACATGGATCTTGCGGTCGGTAGTGAAGGAAGCGGGGCGCGTCGCGCGGTACCCGGTCCGGGTCCGCCATCGCGCAAGACGGTTATTTTATAATGGCAAGATTGTCCTTTTCCGATTTCTCTTTTTCCGGCGACATTCCGTGACGTTCTTTACCAATTACACGAATCTGGCCCTTATCGCGATCCTGCTGGTTTCCGGCGGCCTGCTCGCATGGCCGGCCCTGCGCCGCGGCCGTGGCGGCCTGTCGGCCGCAGAGGCGACGCAGCTCATCAATCGCCGCAACGCGGTCGTGATCGACGTGCGTGCCGCGTCCGACTTCGCTGCCGGCCACCTGCCGTCGGCACGCCAGGTCGCCGCCGGCGAGATCGGCGCGAAAATTGCGCAGGTCGCGAAAAACAAGAGCACCCCCGTGCTGCTCGTCTGCCAGAACGGCCAGCAGTCGCAGAAGGCGGCGCGCGAGGTCGAGGCCGCGGGCTATGCCGAGGTACACGTGCTGGAGGGCGGCGTCGCCGCCTGGCAGCAGGCCGGGATGCCGGTCGTCAAACAAGGAGTGGCGAAGTGAGCAAGGTTTTGATGTACAGCACGCAGGTGTGTCCGTATTGCATCCAGGCCGAGCGCCTGCTGAAGCTGCGCGGCGTCGAGCAGATCGAAAAGGTGCTGATCGATCGCGATCCGACGCGCCGCGAGGAAATGATGTCGCGCACGGGCCGTCGCACGGTGCCGCAGATCTATATCGGCGACACGCATGTCGGCGGTTACGACGATCTGTCGAAGCTCGACCGTGAAGGCGGGCTCTTGCCGCTTCTGCAAGCGGCCTGATTAGGGCAGAATGGCCGCCGGCCGCGCCGCGGCTTGGGCGCGCAGGATTCAACCGCGGCGGCCGGCGTGAAGCCGGGCCGCCCCGTCACCACTATTAGGGAAACACCATGTCCGACGTCGAAAACCAACCGTTCTTCAACATCCAGCGCGTCTACCTGAAGGATATGTCGCTCGAGCAGCCGAATTCGCCGGCGATCTTCCTCGAGCAGGACATGCCGTCGGTTGAAGTCGAAGTCGACGTGAAGGCCGAGCGCCTGGCGGAAAGCGTGTTCGAAGTCGTCGTGTCGGGTACCGTCACCGCGAAGGTGAAGGACAAGGTCGCGTTCCTGATCGAAGCGAAGCAGGCCGGCATTTTCGACATTCGCAACATTCCCGACGAACAGCTCGACCCGCTCGTCGGCATCGCTTGCCCGACGATCCTGTTCCCGTACCTGCGCTCGAACATCGCCGACGCGATCACGCGCGCGGGCTTCCCGCCGATCCACCTGGCGGAAATCAACTTCCAGGCGCTGTACGAGCAACGTCTCGCGCAGCTTCAGCAGCAGCAGGCCGGTGCAGCAGGCGCGCCGAACGGCACGACGCTGAACTGACGTTTCACTCCGGACCGGTGCTGGGTATGAAAGTAGCCGTTCTCGGCGCCGGTGCCTGGGGCACCGCGCTCGCGGGCCATCTGGCCGCGCGGCACGATACGCTTCTCTGGGCGCGCGACGCCGCGCTGATCGCCGGGCTGCAGGCCCGGCACGAAAATTCCCGCTATCTGGACGGCATCGCGCTGCCCGATGCGCTGCGCTACGACGCCGATCTCGGCGCCGCGCTCGCGCACGGCGCCGCGGACGACGCGCTGTGCGTGATCGCCGCGCCCGTGGCCGGCCTGCGCACGCTGTTCGGCGCGATGCGCGACGCGGGCTGCGTGCCCGCGCATGTCGTGTGGGTCTGCAAGGGCTTCGAGGCCGACACGCATCTGCTGCCGCACCAGGTCATCGCGGCCGAGTTGCCGGGGCAGCACAGCAACGGCGTGCTGTCGGGGCCGAGCTTCGCCCGCGAGGTCGGGCTCGGCCTGCCCGTCGCGCTGACGGTCGCGAGCACGTCCGCCGAATGCCGCGAGCGCACGCTCGCCGCGTTCCATCACGGCGCGATGCGGATCTATACGGGCGACGACGTGGTCGGCGTCGAGGTTGGCGGCGCGGTGAAGAACGTGCTGGCGATCGCGACCGGCATCGCCGACGGCCTCGGACTCGGGCTGAACGCGCGCGCCGCGCTGGTCACGCGCGGCCTTGCCGAAATGTCGCGTCTCGGCGTCGCGCTCGGCGGCCGCGCCGAAACCTTCACGGGCCTCACGGGCCTCGGCGACCTGATTCTCACCGCGACGGGCGACCTGTCGCGCAACCGCACGGTCGGTCTGCAACTGGCGGCCGGCCGCTCGCTGAACGACATCCTCGGTGCGCTCGGCCATGTGGCCGAAGGCGTGCGCTGCGCGCAGGCCGTGCTCGCGCTCGCGCGCGCGCAATCGATCGAAATGCCGATCACCGAAGCCGTATGCGGCGTGCTGTTCGACAGCGTCGCACCGCGCGATGCGGTCAGCGGCCTGTTGCGGCGCGACGCACGCGCCGAATAACCTCGAATGACACCGGCGAATCACGCCGATTTTTGCGGCCAGGCGCGCTCGCGCAAAGCGGGCGGCGCCAAAGCGCACTACGCTTGAACAGTCTCCGGCGTTTCGGGAGGGTGCCATGCTGCAGATCGGTTCCACCACGTTCGACGCGCAACTCGTCGACATCACGACGCTCGACGTCGACGCGATCGTTAACGCCGCGAACGGTTCGCTGCTCGGCGGCGGCGGTGTCGACGGCGCGATCCATCGCGCGGCCGGCCCGGGCCTGCTGGCCGAGTGCCGCACGCTCGGCGGCTGCGAGACCGGCGACGCGAAGCTCACGCGCGGCCACGGGCTGCCGGCGCGGTACGTAATCCATGCGGTCGGCCCGGTGTGGTACGGCGGCGGGCGCGGCGAGGCCGACCTGCTGGCGGCATGCTATCGGCGCGCGATCGAGCTGGCCGAAGAGGTTGCGGCGACATCGATCGCATTTCCGGCGATCAGTTGCGGCGTGTACCGCTATCCGGCCGGCGAGGCCGTCGACATCGCGGTTGGCACGGTTGCCGAAATGCTGCCGCAGGCGCCGAACCTCGCACGCGTGGTGTTCGCGTGCTTTTCATCCGATATATACGACCTGTATCGCGCGCGGCTCGCGCGCGTCTAGCGCGTCTAGTGCCCCGGCCGCGCGGCGCGAACCGGGCGTGCGCGTCAGGCACCGCCTTCGAAGCCGGCCTGGCGCCACGCCTCGAACACGACCACGGCCACCGTGTTCGACAGGTTCAGGCTGCGGTTGCCCGGCCGCATCGGCAGGCGCACGCGCTGTTCGTTCGGGAAGCGCTCGAGCAGTTCGGCCGGCAGGCCGCGCGTTTCCGAGCCGAACACGAACCAGTCGCCCGGCACGAACGCGTGGTCGTGGAAACGGCCCGAGCCGCGAGTGGTGAACGCGAACATTCGCGCGGGATCGGGCGCTTCGGCCGCGACGAACGCGTCCCAGTCGCGGTGCACGCGCATTTGCGCGTACTCGTGATAGTCGAGGCCCGCGCGGCGCATCTTCGCGTCGTCGAGCGGAAAACCGAGCGGCTCGATCAGGTGCAGGCGCGCACCGGTATTGGCGCACAGGCGGATCACGTTGCCGGTGTTCGGCGGAATTTCGGGAGCGACGAGGACGACGTTGAACATGATTGGGTCTGGCTGGGCTGGCCGGGTGGAGCAACGTGCACTCGTTCCCGGCCGGCCGGTTCGTGACGGCCGCCGCATGCGGGCGGCCGGCCTCTCTATCTAATTAATCCCTGGCGGTGCGCAGCGCAACCAGATTCGTCACGCGTGCGGCGCCCGCCGCCTTCAATGCCTGCGCGGCGGCCGCGAGCGTCGCACCGGACGTCATCACGTCGTCGACGAGCGCCACGTGGCGGCCGGCGACGCCACTCGCCACCGCGAATGCCGCGATCACGTTGTCGCGCCGCGCGCGCCGGTCGAGCCGCGACTGCGGTGCGGTTTCGGCCACGCGCGTGAGCAGTGCCGCATCGGCGCGCACGCCGAGCCGGCGCGCGAGCGGACGCGCGATCGCCCACGCCTGGTTGTAGCCGCGCGCGACGAGCCGCCCGTGCGACAGCGGCACCGGCGCGATCACGTCAAAGCAGCCCGGCTCGCGCAGCGCGTCCGTGTCGTCGATCCGCTGCGCGAGCCGGGCCGCGAATTCCGCGCCGAGCGCGAGTCGCGCATGAAACTTCAGGCCGCGCGCGAGCGCGTCGAGCGGCGCGCGGTAATCGGCGAGCGCGAGCGTCGCGTCGAACGGCGGCGGCGTTGCGCGGCATGCATCGCACCGGTAAGCGGACGCGGTGCCTGCGCCACCATGCCGGCGGCGTGCTCCGCGCGAATGCGGCCGCCCGACGCCCAGCGGCACCGCGCAGACATCGCAGCGCAGCCGTGCTTCATTCCAGTACGCGGCATCGCAGGCGCTGCAAATCACCGTGTGTGACAAATTGCCGCACAGTGCGCACCGATTCGGCAACGCGAGCGCGACGACGCGCACGGCCAGCGCGCGAACCTGCGACAAAACGACGCGCATCGGGCGCGGGGCGAAACGGCGATCCATCGCGAACACTCCTGGCGGCTCCGTCTCGCTGAAGGCTGCGAGGCGAGCGAGTATACTTCGGGCTCTTCGCCAGTGTGCCCGACATGTCCCCAGCTTCGACTCAAACCGGCCGTCCGGCCAATGACGCCCGGCGTTTGCGGCGGATCTTCGATCGCCGTGCCGCCGCGTTCGACGCGGTCGCGTTCCTGCCGCGCGAGATCGCGCAGCGGATGAACGAGCGCCTCGAGTACATCAAGGTGAGCCCCGCGGCCGTGCTCGATGCGGGCTGCGGCGCGGGCGACGACCTGCCGGCGCTGCGCGCGCGCTTTCCCGAAGCTCCGGTGTTCGGCGTCGACCTGTCCGGCGCGATGCTCGCGCGGGCGGGGCAGCGCGAGGTCGAGCAGACGAACTGGCGCCGCTGGCTGCCCGCGTCGCTCGGCCGGGCGCTGGGCCAGCGCGGCCCGCGTGTCGCGCAGGCCGACTTCTCGGTGCTGCCGTTCGCGGCCGGCGCCTTCGACCTGATCTGGTCGAATCTCGCGCTGCACTGGCACTCGCGTCCCGATGCGGTCTTCCCCGAATGGCAGCGCGTGCTGCGCGTGAACGGCCTGCTGATGTTCAGCACGCTGGGCCCCGACACGCTGCGCGAGCTGCGCGCGGCCTGCGCGGACGCCGAAGCGGCGCTCGGCATTGCGCCGTCCGCGGCGCGCGTGATCGATTTCGTCGACATGCACGACCTCGGCGACATGCTGGTCGAGAGCGGCTTCGAGATTCCGGTGATGGACCAGGAAGTGCTCACCGTCACGTACAAGACCCCCGATTCCCTGCTGGCCGACGTGCGCCGCTGGGGCGCCTATCCGTTCGACCGCGCGGCGCCGCAGCGCGCGACGCGGCGCTTTCGCGCGGCGCTTGACGACGCGCTGGAAGCGCGCCGGCGCGCGGACGGCACGATTGCGCTGACGTTCGAGGTGATTTACGGCCACGCGTGGAAGGCCGTGCCGCGCACGACCGCCGAGGGGCATGGGATCGTGCGTATCGAAGATATCGGAAAGGGGCGTCCGAAGAATCGGTAAAGCGGTAAAGAGGGGTTTTGTTATGTCTGAAATTAGCGGCGCGAAGCAGGGTCGAATTGACGCCGAAAACGGCGGGGAAGCTTGTGGCGCTTGGCTTGCGGGCCGATAGCCGCTTGCTTGTGGATGCCATTGAACCCGCCTATAATGCGTCAGCTTGTCGTCCCGGGGTCCCCACAATACGGGGCGACGAGTCCGATGCAGGCATGCATCGCATGCCATTCGCGTGAGGCGGCGATGGAAGCAGCGAGGGTTTCGGCGGAGGCGACGAACAGCGAACCGGTTCTCGCAGACTGGCTCATGAAGCGCAACTGTTCGGTGTCGCCGCGCCAGTTCATGCTGTTTTACGCGTCGCTCGCGAGCTTCTCGCTGGTGATCGCGGCATTGCTGATGTGGCGGGGGGCTTGGCTCGTCATGCCCTTCACCGGAATCGAATTGCTGGCGGTAGGTGTCGCGTTCGCGATCTATGCGCGCCATGCGGTCGATTACGAGCGCATCAGGCTGTTTCCGCACCGGCTCGTGATCGAGCGAATGGATGCGGAGCGGTTCACGCAGATCGAATTCAACCCGCGTTGGGTGCGGGTCGAGCCGGGTGCGACGCCACGCGATCCGATTCGACTGGTATCGCGCGGGCAGACCGTCGTAATCGGGCAGCATCTCGCGCAGTACAAGCGTGCGCAGTTCGCCGACGAACTGCGCGTGTCGCTCAGGCGCTGCGGCTGACGAGGCGCGGGCACCGGCCGGAACAGGCCGGCGGCTTGCGACGGGGGAGGGTTTGAATGGAAATTTTGGGTAAGGATGCTATGAAAACAATCAAGCGAGCCCTCACGGGCGTGCTGGCATGCAGCGGATTGCTCTTTGCCGGCGCTGCTCTGGCGGTCGGTGATAGCCCGGGCGGCCCCCGCGTCAACGAGATCAACTTTCAGCCGCCGGTCACGAAGATCGCCGAGGAGCTCTACGATCTCCACACGATGATGCTGATCCTGTGTACGGTGATCTTCGTCGGCGTGTTCGGCGTGATGTTCTATTCGATCTTCGCGCACCGTAAATCCAAAGGCCACAAGGCCGCCAATTTCCATGAAAGCACGACCGTCGAAATCATTTGGACGATCGTGCCGTTCATCATCGTCGTGCTGATGGCGCTGCCGGCCACGAAGGCCGTCGTCGCAATGAAGGACACGACCAACGCCGATCTCACGATCAAGGTCACCGGCTACCAGTGGAAGTGGGGCTACGACTACGTGAAGGGCCCGGGCGAGGGCATCAGCTTCCTGTCGACGCTCAGCACCCCGCGTGACGAAGTGATGGGCAAGAAGCCGATCACCGAGACGTACCTGCAGGAAGTCGACAACCCGCTCGTCGTGCCGGTCAACAAGAAGATCCGCATCATCACGACCGCGAACGACGTCGTTCACTCGTGGTACGTGCCCGCGTTCGGCGTGAAGCAGGATGCGATCCCCGGCTTCGTGCGCGATACGTGGTTCAAGGCCGACAAGGTCGGTACGTTCCGCGGCTTCTGTACTGAACTGTGCGGCAAGGAACACGCGTTCATGCCGGTCGTGGTCGTCGTGCTGTCGGAGGACGACTACGCGAAGTGGGTGACCGCGCAGAAGGCCAAGCTGGCCAGCGCATCGGTCGATCCGAACAAGGTTTACACGATGGCCGAACTCGTCGCGCACGGCGAGGAAGTCTACAAGGCGAATTGCGCGGCCTGCCACCAGGTGAACGGCAAGGGCCTCGGCGCATTCCCGGCGATGGACGGCAGCCAGATCGTGAACGGCCCGATCGCCGGCCACGTCGAGCGCGTGCTGCACGGCAAGGGTGCCATGCCGTCGTGGGCGTCGCTGTCGGACCTCGACATCGCATCGGTCATCACGTACGAGCGCAACTCGTGGGGCAACCACAAGAACGATCTGCTGCAGCCGAAGCAAGTGGCTGACGCACGCAACGGCAAGATGCCGGAAGACGCGGCAGGCGCAGCGGCGCCGGCTGAAGCGGCCTCGGCACCGGCGCAAGCCGCGTCGGGCGCAGCCGAGCAGCCGGCGGCAGCGTCGGCAGCGGCAGCGCTGTCGACGATCTATTTCGAAACGGGCAAGAGCGTGCTGCCGGCGGACGCGAAAGCGGCGATCGCAGCGGCAGCCGACTATGCGAAGGCACATCCGGACGCGAAGCTCGCGCTGTCGGGTTTCACCGACAAGACGGGCTCGGCCGACGCGAACGCAGAACTCGCCAAGCATCGTGCACAAGCCGTGCGCGACGCACTGAAGGCAGCAGGCGTGGCGGAAGACCACATTATTCTCAAAAAGCCGGAAACGATCACGGGCGGGGCTGACGCGAAGGAAGCCCGGCGGGTCGAGATCGGGCCGGCGGCTTGACGTGTCGCTGAGTTAGTCGACGTATTCGCATTAGGAGATTCTCATGTCTAGCATCGGGCACGACGTAGTCGCGGACCACGCGCACGACGACCACGCGCACGAAACACCGCATGGCTGGCGGCGCTGGCTGTTCGCCACCAACCACAAGGACATCGGTACGCTGTACCTGCTGTTCTCGTTCATCATGTTCCTGTCGGGCGGCGTGATGGCACTCGGCATCCGTGCCGAGCTGTTCGAGCCGGGCCTGCAGATCATGCGTCCGGAGTTCTTCAACGAACTCACGACGATGCACGGCCTGATCATGGTGTTCGGCGCGATCATGCCGGCATTCGTCGGCTTCGCGAACTGGATGATTCCGCTGCAGATCGGCGCGTCCGATATGGCATTCGCGCGGATGAACAACTTCAGCTTCTGGCTGCTGCCGGTCGCGGCCGTGCTGCTCGTCGGTTCGTTCTTCGCGCCGGGCGGCGCGACGGCCGCCGGCTGGACGCTGTACGCACCGCTGTCGACGCAGATGGGCCCGGGCATGGACTTCGCGATCTTCGCGGTCCACATCATGGGCGCATCGTCGATCATGGGCGGGATCAACATCGTCGTGACGATCCTGAACATGCGCGCACCGGGCATGACGCTGATGAAGATGCCGATGTTCGCGTGGACCTGGCTGATCACCGCGTACCTGCTGATCGCCGTGATGCCGGTTCTGGCAGGCGCGATCACGATGGTGCTGTTCGATCGCCACTTCGGCACGTCGTTCTTCAACGCGGCAGGCGGCGGCGACCCGGTGATGTACCAGCACATCTTCTGGTTCTTCGGCCACCCCGAGGTGTACATCATGATTCTGCCGGCGTTCGGGATCGTGTCGCAGGTGATCCCGGCGTTCTCGCGCAAGACGCTGTTCGGCTACAGCTCGATGGTGTACGCGACGGCTTCGATCGCGATCCTGTCGTTCATGGTCTGGGCGCACCACATGTTCGCTACGGGCATGCCGGTCACCGGTCAGCTGTTCTTCATGTACGCGACGATGCTGATCGCGGTGCCGACGGGCGTGAAGGTGTTCAACTGGCTCGCGACGATGTGGCGCGGCTCGATGACGTTCGAAACCCCGATGCTGTTCGCGATCGGCTTCCTGTTCGTGTTCACGTTCGGCGGCCTGACGGGCCTGATGCTGGCAATGGCACCGCTCGACATCCAGTACCACGGCACCTACTTCGTGGTGGCGCACTTCCACTACGTGCTGGTGGCCGGGTCCCTGTTCGCGCTGTTCGCGGGCTGGTACTACTGGGCACCGAAGTGGACGGGCTGGATGTACAACGAGACGCGCGGCAAGATCCACTTCTGGGCGTCGATGATCTTCTTCAACCTGACGTTCTTCCCGATGCACTTCGTCGGTCTCGCAGGCATGCCGCGTCGCTATGCGGACTACCCGGCGCAGTTCACGGACTTCAACCAGGTCGCGACGATCGGCGCATTCGGCTTCGGCCTCGCGCAGGTGTACTTC
This sequence comes from Burkholderia ambifaria, assembly GCF_001443045.1. Taxonomy (GTDB): domain Bacteria; phylum Pseudomonadota; class Gammaproteobacteria; order Burkholderiales; family Burkholderiaceae; genus Burkholderia; species Burkholderia ambifaria_A. The sequence continues at coordinate 41,249 of NZ_LKPJ01000010.1, forward strand.
CTGTTCGCGGTCGCGCTGCCGGCCTACCGTGGCGGCGGCGAGCTGGAAAAGGCGTCGGACAAGCCGTGGGATGGCGCGACGGGCCTCGAGTGGACGGTGCCGAGCCCGGCTCCCTTCCACACGTTCGAGCAACCGCCGCACGTCGAATAAGTTTCATCCAGCGTTCCGCCGCTGCCTGCCGCACAGGCAGGCGCGGCGGGCGCCGAATCGAAGTTTCAGCGAAGTTTCAGATGAACCGGAATCCACAAGAAAGACGAACGCCCGAGCAGATTCGCGCGGGCAACAAGCGGCTCGGCCTCATCCTGCTCGTCATCGCCGCCGTTTTTTTTGTGGGTGTCGTGATCAAGCAGTGGTGGCTGTCTACCCACTGATGCAGTAACTGACGCAGTAGCGAGGAAGTTGTCGTATGTCGAAGCCGGAAGAGGGCGCCGTCGATCGCGCGTTCAATCGTTCGATGCTGGTGAAGCTCTTCGTCGTGGCCGGACTCATGTTCGGCTTCGGCTTCGCGCTGATTCCGATGTATCGCGCGATTTGCCAGGTCACCGGCATCAACAACCTGGTGCAGCGCGATGTCAGCGAACGCGAGGCGAAGAACTCGCAGGTCGACTACAGCCGCACGGTGTCGGTCGAGTTTGATGCGAATGCGCGCGGCCCGCTCGGTTTCAAGCCGGAGCACAACAGCCTCGACGTGCATCCGGGCGAACTGACGACGATCGTGTACGACGTGACCAACGGGCAGGGCCGGCCGGTGGTGGCGCAGGCGATTCCGAGCTACGCGCCGAAGCAGGCGACGGAGTTCTTCAAGAAGATCGAGTGTTTTTGCTTCACGCAGCAGACGCTGGCCGCGAACGAGTCGCGCAAGATGCCGGTGGTGTTCGTGATCGATCCGAAGCTGCCGAAGGATGTGAAGACGATCACGTTGTCGTACACGTTCTTCGAACTGAATACGCCGGCCGAGCCGGCGCCGGCGCCGCGCAAGACGGCGGCGCAGGGCGCGGCGAAGCCGGACGCATGACGACGGAGACGGGGCGATGACGGAGAACAAGCGGAGCGGGACGTTCGGCCAGGCGTTGCGAGCGGTGTTGTGGTCGTTCTTCGGGGTGCGCAAGCGGCGCGACCTGGAGGCCGATGCGACGCAGCTGAATCCGCTGCACGTGCTGCTCGTCGCGTTGATCGCGGCCGGCGTGTTCATCGGCGTGCTGATCCTGATCGTGCGTGCGGTCGTGGGCTGAGGCCCGCGGCCACGAAAGAATGCAGTGCGTAGCGCCCGGGCGCTGCGTGCGGGAAAGAGCGGCGGCGGTCGCGCCGCGCAAGAAATAAAGCCGGAGCGGTTTCCGGTACACAAATTGGACTGAAGTGGAGAATCAAGCATGAGCGGTCAAAACCAGACCCCGTACTATTTCGTGCCGCATCCGTCGCAGCATCCGATCAGCGCGGCCATCGGCCTGCTGGTCATGCTCGGGTCGGTGGCGCTGTGGATCAACGGTCACGACTGGGCGCCGTTTACGGCGCTGCTCGGCCTGCTGTGGTTGCTCTTCACGCTGTATCACTGGTTCGGCGACGCGATCGCCGAGTCTGAAGGCGGTCATTACGGCAAGAACGTCGACAAGTCGTACCGCTGGAGCATGAGCTGGTTCATCTTCTCCGAAGTGATGTTCTTCGGCGCATTCTTCGGCGCGCTGTTCTATGCGCGTGAAATCGCGCTGCACCAGCTCGGCAGCCTCGACTACAAGCTGATCTGGCCGGACTTCTCCGCCGTGTGGCCGAACGAGGGCCCCGCCGCGCTCGCCGGTCACTTCAAGACGATGGGCCCGTGGCCGGTCCCGACGCTGAACACGGCGTTCCTGCTGGCATCGGGCGCGACGCTGACGGTGTCGCACCACGCGCTGCGTGACGCTCACCGCAACAAGGCGATCGCCTGGCTGGCCGCGACGCTCGTGCTCGGTATCTGCTTCCTGTTCATGCAGGGCTTCGAGTACTACCACGCGTACAACGAACTGAACCTGACGCTGAACTCGGGCGTGTACGGTTCGACGTTCTTCCTGCTGACGGGCTTCCACGGCTTCCACGTGTTCCTCGGCGGCACGATGCTCGCCGTGGTGCTGGTGCGGATGATTCGCGGCCACTTCACGCCGGATCACCACTTCGCATTCGAAGGCGCCGCGTGGTACTGGCACTTCGTCGACGTCGTCTGGCTCGGCCTGTACGTCGTCGTCTACTGGCTGTAAATGGAACAACGGCCCGCGCAGCGATGCGCGGGCCGTTTTCGTTGGCGGGGACGGGGCAGCGGCTGGCTGCTTGTGCTCAACGCCAGCCCGGCGCCGCCGCGACTCAGTCAGGCGGCGCTTTTGCTTGGCGGCGCCGATGTGCGGCGATATGTCACAGCCGCTGCCGGGGCGAATGCATCAACGCCCGATCGGCAGGCCGGTCGAATGGATCCAGCCCATCCAGTTCGCGAGCAGGATGAACAGGAACAGCGAGACCGACAGCCCGACGCGGGTGGCAAGCGACCAGACCATGCGTTTCGTATGGCCGCGGTCGTGCATCATGAAGTAGAGCGCCGAGCCCATGCTGGCGATGATCAGGACGAAGGCGATGGGAACGAGGATGTGCATGACACGGACCGGACGACGGCAATTCGAAAGGACGAGGATAATTATCGCACTTCGCTTTCGCGAATGCGCCTGGCGGGTGGCCCGATGAAGATCCGCTGGCTGCCTGCGCTGCTGATTCTCGTCGTCGTCGCGGTCACGATCCGCCTCGGGTTCTGGCAGCGCGATCGCGCGCACCAGAAGGAAGCGCTGCAGGCGAACATCGTGCGCTACGAGCACGCGGCGCCCGTCGACGTCGGTGCGCAGCCGATTCCGCTTGCGTCGATCGAGTTCCACCGCGTGCGGGCCAGGGGCCGCTTCATGCCGGAGCAGGCGGTGTTCCTCGACAATCGGCCGTATAACGACCAGCCGGGTTTTTATGTCGTGATGCCGTTTAAACTCTCGGGCGGCGGCGTCGTGCTGGTGAACCGCGGCTGGCTGCCGCGCAACATCGCCGATCGCACGGCGATCGAGCCGTTCCCGACGCCCGACGGCGACATCGAGATCGAAGGCATCGCGCGCGCGGACGCATCGCGCGCGTTCGAGCTCGGCGAAGGCGGCTCGGCCGCGCACCAGAAGATCCGGCAGAACCTGGACGTCGCCACGTATGCAAAGGAAACGGGGCTGCCGCTGCAGCCGTTCGTGATCCAGCAGACGAGCGACGACGGCGACAAGCTCGTGCGCGACTGGCCGGCGGCGACGACCGGCGTCGAGCGCAATTACGGTTACATGTTTCAGTGGTGGGGCATGGCGGCGGCCGCGCTCGGTTTCGGCCTGTACGCCGCGCGGCGTGCAGCGAAGAAGTCGGCCAGCGCGTGAGCGCGATGCCCGGACGCGGCACAAGCGCCGCGGGTTCGTTTCGAGAGGTCTGATTTGTCCATGCAATCTTCCCGTCAGGGTCCGGCCGCGACGCCGGTTTCGCCGGCGGCCCGCAAGCGCGGCCGCTGGATGCTCGTGCTGCTCGGGCTCGTGTGCGCGGCGCCGATCATCGCGTCGTACTTCACCTATTACGTGATCAAGCCGAAGGGCGGCTCGACCAACTACGGCACGCTGATCGAGCCGCAGCGGCCGATTCCGGCCGACCTGCAGGTCACCGACGAAACCGGCAAGATGGTGCCGCTGTCGTCGCTGCGCGGCGTGTGGCTGTTCGTGATGACCGACCGCAGCGCGTGCGACGACGCTTGCGCGCAAAAGCTCTATTTCATGCGCCAGATCCGCGTCACGCAGGCGGGCGAGCGGCACCGGATCACGATGGTGTGGCTGCGCAGCGATGCGGGCGCGATGCCGCAGAAGGTGCTGGAAGCCTACCCGGACACGCGCCGGCTGGTCGCCGACCCGGCCGCGGTGGCCGCATGGCTGCCGGCCGACGCCGGCACGAAGGACAGCGACCACCTCTACATGGTCGATCCGAACGGCAACCTGATGATGCGTTTCCCGAAGAACCCGAACCCCAGCAAGATCAAGTCGGATGTGACGAAGCTGCTGAAGTGGTCGAGCATCGGTTAAGGCGAGACGACGAGGCACACATTCGATGTCGTATCTACTGCAACTCGGCCTGATCGGCTCGTGCATCGCGCTGCTGCCGCTGTCGTACGTGTGGGTGAAGGCCGACGACAACAAGTTCCGCAAGCTGGTGTGGATCACCACGTTCCTGACGCTCGATCTGGTGATGTTCGGCGGTTTCACGCGGCTGACCGATTCGGGCCTCGGCTGCCCGGACTGGCCCGGCTGCTACGGCACGTCGTCGCCGTTCATCGCGCACGCCGCGATCACGGCCGCGCACCAGGCGATGCCAACCGGCCCCGTCAGCATGACGAAGGCATGGATCGAGATGATCCACCGCTATTTCGCGATGGCGATCGGCGTGCTGATCATCGCGCAGGTCGTGATCGCCTGGTCCGCGCGGCTGCGCCGCCGCCCGCTGCACGTGTCGCCGTGGTGGCCGACGAGCCTCTTGCTGCTGATCGTCGTGCAGGGCGTGTTCGGCGCGTGGACGGTCACGATGAAGCTGCAGCCGGTGATCGTCACGACCCACCTGTTGCTCGGCCTCATGCTGCTCGGCACACTCGGCTGGCTCGCGGCGCGGCAGACGCCGCTGCCGTCGCATGACCCGGAGGCCGGCCGCTACCGAGCGGCCGCGCTTGCCGCGCTGGTGCTGCTGGTCGTGCAGATCGCGCTCGGCGGCTGGGTGAGCACCAACTACGCGGTGCTCGCGTGTACCGATTTCCCGACCTGCAACGGTCAGTGGATTCCGCCGATGAACTTCAGCCAGGGCTTCCATCTGTGGCGCGCGCTCGGGATGACGAAGGACGGCGAGGCGATCACGCAGGATGCGCTGGTCGCGATCCACTGGACCCACCGCACGTTCGCGTTCGTCGTCGTCGCGTACCTGGCCGCGTTCGCGCTGAAGATGCGTCGCTTCGCGTCGCTGCGGCGGCCCGCGAACGGCGTGTTGCTGGTGGTCCTGCTGCAGTTCCTGACGGGCCTGACCAACATCGTGCTGCAGTGGCCGCTGCCGGTCGCCGTCGCGCACAACGGCGGCGCCGCGATCCTGCTGCTGCTCGTCGTCATGTTAAACTTTCGCATCCTTTCAAGCCGCCCCGGCCGTGTCGTGCAGCCCGCGCGCGACGCCGCCCCGGCGTGACCGTCCCCATGCAAAGCACCCTTTCCCAATCGCCCGGTAGCCGGTTTTCGCAGTACATGGCGCTGACGAAGCCGCGTGTCACGCAGCTCGCGGTGTTTTGCGCGGTGATCGGCATGTTTCTCGCGACGCCGGGCATGGTGCCGTGGCATGTGCTGATCGGCGGCACGGTCGGCATCTGGCTGCTGGCCGGCGCCGCGTTCGCGATCAACTGCCTCGTCGAGCAGAAGATCGACGCGATGATGCGCCGTACCGCATGGCGTCCGTCCGCGCGCGGCGAGATCACGCCCCCGCAGATCCTGCTGTTCTCGGCCGTGCTCGGCAGCGTCGGCGCGTGGACGCTCTATACGTTCACGAACCCGCTGACGATGTGGCTCACGATCGCGACGTTCGTCGGCTATGCGGTGATCTACACGCTGCTGCTCAAGCCGATGACGCCGCAGAACATCGTGATCGGCGGCGCGTCGGGCGCGATGCCGCCGGCGCTCGGCTGGGCCGCGGTCACCGGCGCGGTGCCTGGCGACGCGTGGATCCTCGTGCTGATCATCTTCGTGTGGACGCCGCCGCATTTCTGGGTGCTTGCGCTCTATCGCCGCAAGGACTACGAAAACGCGGGCCTGCCGATGCTGCCCGTCACGCACGGCGAGAAATTCACACGGCTGCACATCCTGCTGTACACGGTGATCCTGTTCGCGGTCACGCTGATGCCGTTCATCTCCGGGATGAGCGGCGCCGTCTACCTGACGAGCGCGGTGCTGCTCGGCGCGGTGTTCCTCGCGTATGCGTGGAAGATCTACCGCGAATATTCGGACGACCTCGCCCGCAAGGCTTTCCGCTACTCGATCGTCTACCTGTCGCTGCTGTTCGCCGCGCTGCTCGTCGATCACTATGCACGCCCGCTGCTCGGCGTGTAACCGCACGGTTTGAACGCAATGCTCCATTCATGGTTCGGGCGCCGCGCGCGCCAAGGCTGGATGCTCGCGTGCGCATTCGCGGCAGCCGCGCTGCTCGCGGGCTGCGACAACGCGCCGAAATTCCAGAATCTCGACATCACCGGCAACACGCAGTTCGGCACCGATTTCTCGCTGCCCGATACGACCGGCAAGGTGCGCACGCTCGCCGACTTCAAGGGCAAGGCTGTCGTGATGTTCTTCGGCTATACGCACTGTCCGGACGTGTGTCCGACGACGATGGCCGAACTGTCCGAGGCGCTCAAGCAGCTCGGCCCCGATGCCGCGAAGCGCGTGCAGGTGCTGTTCGTCACCGTCGATCCGGAGCGCGATACGCCCGCGCTGCTCGGCCAGTACGTGCCCGCATTCGATCCGTCGTTCATCGGCCTGCGGCCGGCCGACGAAGCGCAGCTCAAGAAAGTCACGAAGGATTTCCGCGTGTACTACGCGAAGGTGCAAGGCAAGGCGCCCGGCAGCTACACGATGGATCACACCGCCGCGAGCTACGTATTCGATCGCGACGGCAAGCTGCGCCTGTTCGTGCGCGACGGCCAGGGCCCCGGCCCGTGGGTCCATGACCTGAAGCTGCTGGTCGACTGAGCGGCACGCGCCGCATGATCGCCCGGGCGCTCGCCCGGCGAAACGCGTGACGGCCGCGACGCGCCGTCACGCATGTTTCCTGCTTTTCCTCGATTGGCATTCGCCGCCTCGCGCGGCGGCGTGCTTGCGCACGCGCATTCGTGCGTGAGCGCGTTACGGCAGCGCCGGCACGTTGAAACCCTGCGCGGCACGCGTGATCTTGAATTCGGTCACCCGATACGTCGCGAGCCCTTCGGTCACGAACGGATCGGTCTCGAGGATCGCGTCCAGTTCGCCGCGGTCGATGCGGGCCGCGAGGATCACGCCGCCTTCGCGCGGCACCTTGGGCCCCGCCGCGATGAAGATGCCGCGCTCGAACAGCGGCTGCAGATACGCGCGGTGGCGTTCGAGTGCATCGTCGATGCGCTCGAGCGATGCGTTGTAGTGGATGTCGATGACGTACATGGATGGCCCCGGAATGTCGCCGGCGCGTCGCACGCCGGCCAGCCGGTCTTTGTAGCACAGCTGCCGTTGCGTGTCGTGCCGGCCATCGAGTCGCCCATGCTCCGCGAGCACCGCCGCGGTGCATACCCATATGAGCGGGATGTATTTCACTTCCGGCCGATCCTGTGACACCATTTGCCCCTTCCTGCGAGTTCGGGCATACCCGTATCGCGCCCCATTTTCAGTTAGCAAGAAAGCGAGAAACAGATGAAGCGTCGCAGTCTCCTGAAGGTATTTTCCGTGCTGGCCACCGGTGCCGCGCTGACGCTGTCGGCGGGCGCGCACGCTGAAGACAAGGTGATCAAGGTCGGCACGGTCGCCGGTCCGGATTCGGAAGTGTGGCAGGTCGTGCAGAAGGTCGCGAAGGAGAAGGAAGGCCTGAACGTGAAGGTCATCGAGTTCAACGACTACGTGCAGCCGAACGCCGCGCTTGATTCGGGCGACCTCGACGCGAACAGCTTCCAGCATCAACCCTACCTCGACAGCCAGGTGAAGCAGCGCGGCTACAAGATCGTCAGCGCGGGTCTGACCTACATCTCGCCGATGGGCGTGTACTCGAAGAAGTTCAAGGCGCTGAAGGACCTGCCGCAAGGCGCGAAGCTCGCGGTGCCGAACGATCCGTCGAACGAGAACCGCGCGCTGCTGCTGCTGCAGACGCAAGGCGTGATCAAGCTGAAGGCCGGTGCCGGCACGGGCGGCAACAACGCGACGGTGCTCGACATCGCCGAGAACCCGAAGAAGCTGAAGATCTCCGAGCTTGACGCCGCGCAACTGCCGCGCGTGCTGTCGGACGTCGACGCAGCCGTGATCAACACGAACTACGCGCTCGCCGCGAACCTGCAGCCGACCAAGGACGCGATCGCGCTCGAATCGCTGACGAGCCCGTATGCGAACCTGATCGCCGTGCGCGCGAAGGACAAGGATCAGCCGTGGGTGAAGAAGCTGCTCAAGGCGTACCAGTCGACGGAAGTGAGGGAATTCATCAAGAAGCAGTTCAAGGGCTCGATGGTCGCGTCGTTCTGAACGCCGCACACCGGTCGGACCGCTGAAACGAAAGGGCCTGCATCGCGCGGGCCCTTTTTCATTGGCGCGGCCCGCAGGCAACTGCGCGGTGCCTGGTGTTCAGCGCCGCCTCACATCTCGCCGCGCCGCGAGCAGATCGCCATGATCTGCTGGATCGCGTAGTTGTCGCGCACGCCCGGCAGCGACTGCACGACGCACTCGTGAAAGCGCCGCTCGCGCGGCAGCAGCATCGCGTTGTTGCGGTACAGCGCGTCGCAAGAGCGCTGAATCAGTTGGGCCGCCGCGCCGTTACGGCTCTCGCGCAGTGCGTTGAGCATGCAGTCGTCATACTGCGCATAGCCGTCGGTCAGCGCGAATGCCGCGCCCGGCAGCACCAGCGCGACGGCCGCGCACGCGATCGCACGGATTCCCCGTTTCATGTGCCCTCCGAGGGGGGACTGGGTCGGCGGACAGCATAACGTAAAGCGGCAAGTGCGGCTGACGCGTTGCGCCGATACCGGCGCGGACCGCAGCCGGCCGGGCAGCGCACGCGTTTCGCGGCGGTGCGGCGGCCGGGCGCGCCGGCTTCCTCCTCGTTTTCCCCTGACGAAAATACCGGCTTCGTACCAGCACTGTGCGACGCGAGCGCATTGCCATATACTGTACATCCATACAGTTGTGGGTGGCGTCATGCTCGCATCCTCCATTTCTCCCGAATCCCTTCATCCGTCCCTTTGGCGCGGCTCGCAGCTTGCGCGCGGCGGTCCGCGCACGATCGACACGGGTTTCGCGCCGCTGTCCGCCGAACTGCCGGGCGGCGGCTGGCCGGTCGGCGGGCTCGTCGAACTGCTGGCCGCTCAGCCGGGTTGCGGCGAGATGCGGCTGCTCGCGCCCGCGCTCGCGCGCACCGTCAGCGTGCGGCGTCCGCTCGCGCTCGTCGCGCCGCCGCAGTCGCCGCATGCGACCGCGCTGGCCGGTCTCGGCGTGCCGTCCGACGCGCTGCTGTGGCTGCGTGCCGGCAGCCGCACCGATGCATTGTGGGCCGCCGAGCAGGTGCTCCGGACGGGCTGCTGCGGTGCGCTGCTGCTCTGGCAGGACGCACGGCCCGATGCGCTGCGGCGCCTGCATCTCGCGGCCGCGCGCACCGGCGACACGCTGTTCGTGATGCTGCGCCCGCTGTCGGCAGCGCGGCAGCCGTCGCCGGCCGTGCTGCGCGTCGCGCTGCATCCGGTGCCGGGCGGCGTGTCGCTCGACATCGTCAAGCGTCGCGGGCCCGCGCACAGCGAGCCGCTCGTGCTCGATTTGCCGTCGCCCATCGTGGAGAGCCGCTATGCGCGTCTTGCTCGGCATCCATCTGCCGCGCCTGCCGCTCGACGTGTGCGTCGCGCCTCCGTCTGACGGCGAGGCCGGTGACGCGGGTTGCGCGGTGCTCGAGCAGGGTGTCGTGCTGATCGCCGACGCGCCCGCGCGCCGGCAGGGCGTGCGCGCGGGCATGAAGCGCGGCGGCGTGCTGACGCTCGCACCCGACACGCGGCTCGTCGAACGCGATCCCGCCCGCGAGGCCGATGCGCTGCGCGCGGTCGCGCTCGCGTTGCTGCGCTTCTCGCCGTGCGTCGCGCTCGACGACGAAGCGACGCTGATCGTCGACGTCGGTCCGAGCCTGCGCCTGTTCGGCGGCCTGCCGTCACTGTGCCGCCAGGTGCGCGCGACGCTCGCGGCGCTCGGCTATGCAGCGCGCCTGTCCGCCGCGCCGACCGGGCGCGGCGCGTGGTTGCTCGCGCGCACGTCGGCGCGTGCGCGCATCCGGCGCCGCGTGGCCGGGCCGGCTTCGCTCGTCCGTGCGCTCGATCGTCTGCCGTGCGTGCTGCTGCCCGACGCACGCCCGTATGCGGGTTGGTTCGACGGCCTCGGCTGCCGCACGCTCGCCGATCTGCGCGGCCTGCCGCGCGCGGGGCTGCAGCGCCGCTGCGGTCCGGCGCTGCTCGCCGCGCTCGATCGCGCGTACGGCGATGCGGTCGAGCCGCTCGCGTGGATGGCGGTGCCGCCCGTGTTCGACGTGCGGCTCGAATTGCCGGAGCGCGTCGAATACGCGGAAGCCGTGCTGTTCGCCGCGCGACGGCTCGTCGTGCAGCTGTGCGGGTGGCTGGCCGCGCGGCAGCTGTCGCTGGCCGCGATGACGTTCGATCTCGAGCACGAGCGCGGCCGCCAGGCCGTGCCGCCGACGCCGCTCGAACTCGCGTTCGCCGCGCCCGTGCGCGACGACGCGCACTTCATGCGACTGCTCGGCGAGCGGCTCGCGCGCGTCGAGTTGCCGGCCGCGGTGATCGCGGTGCGGCTGAAGGCCACGCGCGTCGAATCGGTCGCGCCGCCGGCCGACGATCTCTTTCCCGAGCCGGGCGGCACGAAAGAGACGCGCGCGCGGCTGTTCGAACTGCTGGTTGCGCGGCTCGGCGCGGAGAACGTGTTGCGCGCGGCACCCGTTGCCGATTACCGGCCCGAAGCCGCGAACCGCTGGCTGCCGCTCGATGCGCAGGCGGGCAAGCCGGCCTGCGGGTTGCCGGCCGCGCCGCCGCGTCCCGCGTGGCTGCTGGCCGAGCCGCAGCCGCTCTTGATGCGCGAGAACCGGCCGGTGTTCCATACGCCGCTCAGGATGATGTCGTCGGCCGAGCGGATCGAAGCCGGGTGGTTCGACGGGCAACTGGCCGCACGCGATTACCACGTCGCCCAGGACGAGGCCGGTGCGTGCTACTGGGTATTCCTGGAGCGTTCGGGAAGCCAGGCCGAGCCGCACTGGTTCCTGCACGGCTTGTTCGGGTGAACGGCAATGGTTGCGGAACTCGGTTGGTTGCCCGATTACGCGGAGTTGTTCTGCCGGTCGAACTTTTCGTTCCTGCATGGCGCGTCGCATGCGGACGAACTGGTCGAGCGGGCGGCCAAGCTCGGCTATCGCGGGATCGCGATCACCGACGAATGCTCGCTGGCCGGCGCGCCGCGCATGCATGTCGCGGCAAAGGCGCAAGGGCTGCCGCTCGTCATCGGGTCGTATTTCGAAGTTACACCGGATGAAGCCGCACCGGGCCACGATCCGGGCCCCGGCGCGTTCGGGCTCGTGCTGCTTGTGCAGAACCGGGAGGGTTACGGCAATCTTTCCGAGCTGATTTCGTGGCGGCGGATGGCCGCGCCGAAGGGCACTTACACGTTGACGTCGCGGATGCTGTCGGCGCCGCCTGCGGAGTTCGCGCACCTGCGCGGCATGCCCGACTGCTTCGCGATTCTCGTGCCCGCGTATCCGGTGCGTGCGGACGTGCTCGACGCGCAGGTCGCATGGTTTCGTGCAACCTTCGGCGAGCGCGCGCGGCTCGGGCTCGTGCAATTGCAGCGCGCGCTCGACGGCGCGCAGCGCGACGAGATTCGCGCGGCCGGCGAGCGGCGCGGCGTGCGTATCGTCGCGCTCGGCGACGTGACGATGCACCGGCGTTCCTGCAAGCCGCTGCAGGACGTGATGACGGCGATCCGCGTCGGGATGCCGGTTTCGGAGTGCGGGTATGCGCTCGCGCCGAATGCAGAACAGCATCTGCGCGCGCGCAACCGGATCGCGCAGCTGTTTTCGGCGGAGGAGATCGCGCAGACGTGCGCGATTCTCGACGCGTGCGATTTCGAACTCGACACGCTTCGCTACGAGTATCCGGACGAAATCGTGCCAGCGGGGCACACGCCGACGAGCTACCTGGAACAGGAAACCCGGGCAGGCGCGGCCGCGCGTTATCCGCAGGGTATTCCGGAAAAGGTCGCGGGGCTGATCAAGCATGAACTCGACCTGATTGCGAAGCTGAGCTATGAGCCGTTCTTCCTGACCGTCTACGACATCGTCAAATACGCACGCAGCCGGAACATCCTGTGTCAGGGCCGCGGCTCGGCCGCGAACTCGGTCGTCTGCTATTGCCTCGGCATCACCGAGGTCAATCCCGATCAGAGCACGATGCTGTTCGAGCGCTTCATCAGCGAGAAGCGCGGCGAGCCGCCCGACATCGACGTCGACTTCGAGCATCAGCGCCGGGAAGAGGTCATTCAGCATATCTACGAAAAATACGGCAAGGATCGCGCCGCACTCGCGGCGGCCGTCTCGACGTACCGCCCGCGCGGCGTGCTGCGAGAAACCGGCAAGGCGCTCGGTGTCGATCCGATGCTGGTCGACCGCGTTGCGAAGGGGCATCGCTGGTTCGACGGCAGCCGCAACCTGCTGCAGCAATTCGCATCGACCGGCCTCGACCCGGCGACACCGATCATTCGCGCATGGGCCGAACTGGCCGGGCGCTTGCTGAACTTTCCGCGTCACCTGTCGCAGCACTCGGGCGGCTTCGTGATCAGCCGCGGCAAGCTCACGCGGCTCGTGCCGGTCGAGAACGCGGCGATGGACGGGCGGCGCGTGATCCAGTGGGACAAGGACGATCTCGAGGCGCTCGAGTTGATGAAGGTCGACGTGCTTGCGCTCGGCATGCTGTCGGCGCTGCATCGCGCGTTCGACATGCGCACAGCGTGGCGCGGGCCGCAGGAGGACGGCGAGCCGTTCACGCTGAAGCACATTCCGCAGGATGACGAAGCAACCTACGACATGATCTGCGGCGCCGATACGGTCGGCGTGTTCCAGATCGAATCGCGTGCGCAGATGTCGATGCTGCCGCGCTTGCGGCCGCGCAACTACTACGACCTCGTCGTTCAGGTGTCGATCGTGCGGCCCGGGCCGATCCAGGGCGGCGCCGTGCATCCGTACCTGAAGCGGCGCAGGATCGTGGCCGGCGAAGAGGACGGCGAGGTCACGTATCCGAGCGACGCGCTCAAGGAAGTGCTCGAACGCACGCTCGGCGTGCCGATCTTCCAGGAACAGGTGATGCAGATCGCGATCGTCGCGGCGGGCTTCACGCCAGGGGAGGCCGACGAGCTGCGCCGCGCGATGGCCGCGTGGAAGCGCAAGGGCAACCTCGAGAAGTATCACGACAAGATCGTCGACGGGATGCTCGAACGCAACTACACGCGCGAATTCGCCGAACAGATCTTCGAGCAGATCAAGGGCTTCGGCGAATACGGTTTCCCCGAGAGCCACGCGGCCAGCTTCGCGAAACTCGCCTATGCGAGCAGCTGGCTCAAATGCCACGAACCGGCGATTTTCGTCGCGTCGCTGCTGAACAGCCAGCCGATGGGTTTCTATCCGCCGTCGCAGCTCGTGCAGGACGCGAAGCGTCATGGCGTGAAGGTCTTTCCGGCCGACGTCACGCGTAGTGGCTGGGAAGCGTCGCTCGAAGCGCTGCCCGGTCAGCCGCCGCCATACGGCCAGCCGGCGGTGCGGCTCGGCCTGTCGCTCGTGCGCGGGCTCGGCGAGGCCGCGGCGCGGCGCATCGAGGCCGCGCGCGCGGCCGGCCCGTTCGAGAGCGTCGACGCGCTCGCGCGCCGCGCACAGCTCGAACGGCGCGATCTCGAAGCGCTCGCCGCCGCGAATGCGCTCGCGACGCTCGCCGGTCATCGGCGCGATGCGCTGTGGCAGGCCGTCGCAGCGGCGCCCGAGCGCGACCTGCTCGCCGCCGCGTCGATCGACGAAACGGAGCGACCCGTGCTCGGCGCGCCGTCGGAAGCCGACGACATCCTCGCCGACTATCACACCACCGGCCTCACGCTGAACCGCCACCCGGTCGCGCTGCTGCGGCCCGCGTTGCGCGCGCAGCGGCTGTCGTCCTCGGCCGAGTTGCGCGACCGTCCCGACGGCCGGCTCGCGCGAGCGTGCGGGCTCGTGATCGCGCGGCAGATGCCGGGCACCGCGAAGGGCGTGATGTTCATGACGCTCGAGGACGAAACGGGCTGCGTGAACGTGATCGTGCGGCCCGAGCTGCTCGCGCGGCAGCGCCGCGAAACGCTCGATTCGCGGCTGCTCGCGGCGTCGGGCGTATGGCAGGTCGTCAGCGGCGTGAGGCACCTCGTCGCGCAGTATTTCGAGGATCTGACGCCGCTGCTCGGCGGCCTGCGCACGTCGAGCCGCGAGTTCCATTGACGCAGCGCGCCGGCACGCCGCTCGCGCGCTGCCGCCGGATGCATACCAGTCGATCAAATTGGTTCTATTCAGGTATCGTTTTCGCCACACGAAGCCCGCCGAATCCGGCACCGGAACGGTCCCCTTGCATACCACTTCGGGTAAATCCCTATCCTGCATCGCATTGTAAACAAAGGCTTTCCCGCTACTAAAACGCTTGTGTGGCAAGGCTTCCGGCGATTTTCGCGACGCTAATACCAGTTCGTTGACTGGTATTATTGTGGTTATATAATGCGTTCACTTTCGACGATCCGAGATCGTCGCCCGACACCCGGAGGCACATGGAAACCGGCTGGTCCGAACTGGCGCCCGATCCCCTCGACGACACACCGCTGTATCTGCAGCTCGCCCGCAACCTGGCGAGCGCGATTCACGCCGGCGCGTGGCGGGCCGGAGAGGCGCTGCCGTCGGAGCGGCTGCTGTCGGGGTCGGTCGGCGTGTCGCGGATCACGGCCCGCCGTGCGCTCGCGCTGCTGGTCGAGCAGGGGCTGATCAAGCGGGCGCGCGGTGCGGGCAGCTTCATCACGCCGCGTGTCGCCGATCCGCTGTCGCGTCTCGTCGGCTTCACCGCGAAGATGCAGCAGCGCGGCTTCACGCCCGATTCGGTGTGGCTGTCGCGCACGCTGCGCGCCGCGAGCCGCGACGAGATCACGCGGCTCGGTCTCGCGCCGGGCGCGACGGTCGCGCGGCTCGAGCGTCTGCGCCGCGCGGACGGCATCGTGATGGCCGTCGAGCATTCGACGCTGCCGGCCGCGGTGGTGCCGGATCCGCAGGCGCTCGGCACGTCGCTGTACGAATACCTCGACGCGCGCGAGATGACCGTCGTGCGCGCGCTGCAGCACTTTCGCGCGGCAAACGCGACGCACGAGATCGCGAAGTGGATGGCGGTGAAGCCGGGCTCGGCGCTGCTCGTGATCACGCGCATCGGCTACGGCGTCGACCAGCGTGCGATCGAAGTGACCGAAACGTATTGCCGCGACGACTATTACGACTTCGTCGCCGAACTGAAACGCTGACGCGCGAGACTGCCCGCGCGCCACGCGCAACGGAACGCAACGAAGCACAACGGATTTGCAAATCGCGACGCGGATGTCCGCGTCACCAGATCATCTAGAGAAACGTCATGCTGACTGGAAACATCCTTACCCCCGACGGCTGGATTCACGGTTCGCTCGACAGCGAGAACGGCCGCATCACCACGCTCGACGGCACGCCCGCCGATCCCGCGAAGAACGACGCGCCGTACATCCTGCCCGGCTTCATCGACCTGCATGTGCACGGCGGCGGCGGCGCCGACGTGATGGAAGGCGGCGACGTGATCGAGACGATCGCGCGCACGCACGCGCAATTCGGCACGACGAGCCTGCTCGCGACGACGATGACCGCGCCGCGCGACGAACTGATGCAGGTCGTCGCGAACCTCGGCACCGTCGCGCGCACCCGCTCGCCGGGCGGCGCGCGCGTGCTCGGCGTGCACCTCGAAGGGCCGTACATCAACCCCGGCAAGCTCGGCGCGCAGCCGGACGCGGCCGTGTCGGCCGTGCTCGACGAAGTGCTGAAGTACCTGTCGATCGCGCCGATCCGGGTCGTCACGCTCGCACCGGAAATCGCCGGCCACATCGAGATCATCGGCGAGATGGCCGCGCGCGGCGTGCGTGTGCAGCTCGGTCACTCGCTCGCGACCTACGACGACGCGGTGGCCGCGCTCAAGCACGGCGCGTGCGGCTTCACGCACCTGTTCAATGCGATGTCGCCGCTGCATCACCGCAACCCGGGCCTGGTGGGCGCCGCGCTCGCGCATGCCGAATACGCGGAAATCATTCCCGACCTGCTGCACGTGCACCCGGGCGCGATTCGTGCGGCGCTGCGCGCGATTCCGCGCCTGTACGTCGTGACCGACAGCACGTCCGCCACCGGCATGCCCGACGGCGAATACCGTCTCGGCAGCCAGCACGTGACGAAGTGCCTCGGCGGCGTGCGGCTCGCCGACGGCACGCTCGCCGGCAGCACGCTGACGATGGACCAGGCGCTGCGCAACCTCGTGTCGCTCGGCCTGCCGATCGCCGACGTGTCGAACCGGATGTCGCGCTATGCGGCCGACTATCTCGGCGTTGCTGATCGCGGCCGCCTCGAGCGCGGCGCATGGGCCGACCTCGTGGTGTTCGATCGCGACCTGAACCTCACCGCGACCTACGTCGAAGGAGAATCGATTGTCGAATATGCTTAAGGAAGCGCGCGAGTCCGCCCAGGTCGTCGCCGCGCAGCTCGCCGATACGACGCGCGTCGAAGCGCTCGCCGGCCAACTGCTCGATCATCCGCCGGCCGTCTCGCTGACGGTCGCGCGCGGCAGCTCGGATCACGCCGCGAGTTATTTCGCGAGCCTGACGATGAGCCGCCTCGGCGTGCCGGTCGCGTCGCTGCCGATGTCGGTCGCGACGCTGCAGCAGGCGAAGCTGTTGGTGCAGGACCAACTTGCGATCGCCTTCTCCCAGTCGGGCAAGAGCCCCGATCTCGTCAATACGATGGCCGCGCTGCGCGAAGCCGGCGCGCGCACCGTCGCCGCCGTCAACGTGCTGCCGTCGCCGCTCGCCGACGCGTGCGAGCACCAGCTGCCGCTGCTGGCCGGCCCCGAACTGTCGGTCGCCGCGACCAAGAGCTATATCGCGATGCTGTCGCTGTCCGCGCAGATCGTCGCGTACTGGCAGCGCGACGCCGCGCTGATGACCGCATTGCGCGGCCTGCCCGACGTGCTCGCGCAAGCCGGCCGGCTCGACTGGTCGTCGGCCGTCGCCGCGCTCGCGGGCGTCGAGCGGATGATCGTGATCGGCCGTGGCCTGGGCCTCGCGATCGCGCAGGAAGCCGCGCTGAAGCTGAAGGAAACCTCCGGCATCCAGGCCGAGGCGTTCTCGAGCGCCGAAGTCCGTCACGGCCCGATGGAGCTGATCGACCGCGACTATCCGCTGCTCGTGTTCGCACCGCCGGGGCCCGAGCAGGCCGGGCTGCTGCAGCTCGCGCAGGACATGCGCGCACGCGGCGCCGCGGTGCTGCTCGCGGCCCCCGCCGGCACGCCCGGCGCGACGCTGCCGCTTGCGCAGTCCGCCCATTCGGCGCTCGACCCGATCGCCGCCATTCTTTCGTTCTACGTGATGGCGGCGGATCTCGCCGTCGCGCGCGGCCGCAATCCCGACACGCCGCGCCACCTGAACAAAGTCACCGAAACGCACTGATAGCCGAGACAGCCGATGAGACGCGCCGAGGAGTCCCAGTTGAAGAGTTCCACCCATGATCCGATCGTTCTGCTGAGCCCCTTGACCGGGCCGATCGTCGCACTGGCCGATGTGCCCGATCCGGTGTTCTCCGGCGGGATGTTCGGCGACGGCATCGGCATCGACCCACTCGCGGGCAAGCTCGTCGCGCCGTGCGCCGGCATCGTGTCGCATCTCGCGCGTACCGGCCATGCGGTGACCATCACGACGCCGCAAGGCGCGGAAGTGCTGCTGCACATCGGCATCGACACCGTGGAGCTGAACGGGCAGGGCTTCACCGCGCGCGTCGAGGCCGGCGCGCGTGTCGAAGCGGGCGACTTGCTGATCGAATTCGACCAGGACGCGGTCGCACGCAGTGCGCATTCGCTGGTCTCGGTGATCGCGATCGCGAACTCCGATGCGTTCGACGTCGTCGAGCGCGCGAGCGGTTTCGCGACGGCCGGCGAGACGCCGCTCCTGACGCTGCGCGGCAAGGGCGAAGCCGCCGCGCAGGCGGCGCAGGCCGGCGCCGCGGCGATGAACGAAGTGCGCCGCGAGATCGTGCTGACGCAGCCGGGCGGCCTGCATGCACGGCCGGCCGCGCGGGCGCGCGAAGCCGCGCGCGGGCTCGACGCACATGTCGACGTGCATTTCGACGGCCGCAAGGCGCCGATCGCAAGCGTGGTCGGCCTGCTCGGCCTCGGCGCCGGCGAAGGTGCGACGATCGAACTGGTCGGCCGCGGCGCGCACGCGCAGCAAGCCGTCGAAGCGGTCGAGCACGAACTGCTGCGTGAAGCGCACGGCGAAGTCGAGGAAACGCCGGCTAGGCTCAAGTCGCCCGCGCCGCAGATGGTCGTGCACCATACCGGCGCGTCGCTCGATCCGAACACGCTCGCGGGTGTGTGCGCGGCACCCGGCATCGCGGTCGGCACGCTCGTGCGTCTCGACGATGCGGACATCGTGCCGCCCGAGCAGGCGACCGGCACGCCCGCGTCGGAAAGCCGACAGCTCGATCAGGCGCTGAAGGCGGTCGACGCCGAACTCGACGAAACGGTGCGCAACGCATCGGCGCGCGGCGCGGTCGGCGAGGCGGGGATTTTCGCGGTGCATCGTGTGCTGCTCGAAGACCCGACGCTGGTCGACGCGGCGCGCGACCAGATCAGCCTCGGCAAGAGCGCGGGCTTCGCGTGGCGCGCGACGATCCGCGCGCAGATCGACACGCTGTCGAAGCTCGACGACGCGCTGCTCGCCGAGCGCGCGGCCGACCTGCGTGACATCGAGAAGCGCGTGTTGCGCGCGCTCGGTCATACGAGCGGCGCGACGCGCGCACTGCCCGACGAGGCCGTGCTCGCGGCCGAGGAATTCACGCCGTCGGACCTGTCGTCGCTCGATCGCCAGCGCGTGACCGCGCTCGTGATGGCGCGCGGCGGCGCGACGTCGCATGCGGCGATCATCGCGCGCCAGCTTGGCATTCCGGCGCTTGTCGCGGTCGGCGACGCGCTCTACGCGATTCCGGACGGCACGCAAGTCGTCGTCGATGCGAGCGCGGGCCGTCTTGAACACGCGCCGACCGCGCTCGACGTCGAGCGCGCGCGCCACGAACGCCAGCGCCTGGACGGCGTGCGCGAAGCGAACCGGCAGATGGCCGGCACCGGCGCCGCGACCGTCGACGGCCGCGCGATCGAGGTTGCCGCGAACATCGCGACGCTCGACGACGCGAACACCGCGGTCGACAACGGCGCGGACGCGGTCGGCCTGTTGCGCACCGAGCTGATGTTCATCCATCGCCAGGCCGCGCCGAGCGTCGTCGAACACCAGCAGAGCTACCAGTCGATCGTCGATGCGCTGCAGGGCCGCACCGCGATCATCCGCACGCTCGACGTCGGCGCCGACAAGGAAGTCGACTACCTGACGCTGCCGCCCGAACCGAACCCGGCGCTCGGCCTGCGCGGCATCCGCCTCGCGCAGGTGCGCCCCGATCTGCTCGACGATCAGTTGCAGGGCCTGCTCGCGGTGAAGCCGTTCGGCGCGGTGCGCATCCTGCTGCCGATGGTGACGGATGCGGGCGAGATCGTGCGGCTGCGCAAGCGCATCGACGAATTCGCGCGTGCACAGGGCCGCACCGAGCCGATCGAGGTCGGCGTGATGATCGAGGTGCCGTCGGCGGCGCTGCTCGCCGACCAGCTCGCGCAGCACGCGGATTTCCTGTCGATCGGCACCAACGACCTGACGCAATACACGCTCGCGATGGACCGCTGCCAGGCCGATCTGGCCGCGCAGTCCGATGGCCTGCATCCGGCCGTGCTGCGCCTGATCGATATCGCGGTGCGCGGTGCCGCGAAGCACGGCAAGTGGGTCGGCGTGTGCGGCGCGCTGGGCGGCGATCCGCTCGCGGTGCCGATCCTGGTGGGCCTCGGTGTGACCGAGCTGTCGGTCGACCCCGTATCGGTGCCGGGCATCAAGGCGCGCGTGCGCCGTCTCGATTACCAGCTGTGTCGCCAGCGTGCGCAGGACCTGCTCGCACTCGACTCGGCACAGGCGGTAAGGGCAGCAAGCCGCGAGGTCTGGCCGCTCGACTGAACGTCGGCGGCGGGCGCGCGACCCGTTTCACTACGAAAGCAATTAGGTCAACGACGATTAATGACGAGACATGGATTGGAGGACTGAATGGACGGGAATCCGTTTCTGAAGATACAGGGGCTGGGCCGGGCGCTGATGCTGCCGATCGCGGTGTTGCCGGTCGCCGGCATCCTGCTGCGGCTCGGACAGCCGGACGTGTTCAACATCAAGATGATCGCCGACGCCGGCGGCGCGATCTTCGACAACTTGCCGCTCCTGTTCGCGATCGGCGTGGCGGTCGGCTTCGCGAAGGACAACAACGGCGTGGCGGCACTCGCGGGCGCGATCGGCTACCTGATCGAAACCGCGATCATGAAGGACATCGATCCCAAGCTGAACATGGGCGTGCTGTCCGGGATCATCGCGGGCGTGGTCGCGGGCCTGCTGTACAACCGCTACAAGGACATCAAGCTGCCGGACTACCTCGCGTTCTTCGGCGGCAAGCGGTTCGTGCCGATCATCACGGGGCTCGTGTGCGTGATACTCGGCATCGTATTCGGATACGTATGGCAGCCGATCCAGCATGCGATCGACGCGGCCGGCCAGTGGCTGACGACGGCGGGCGCGATCGGTGCGTTCGTGTTCGGCTTCCTGAACCGCCTGCTGCTCGTCACGGGCCTGCACCACATCATCAACTCGCTCGCGTGGTTCGTGTTCGGCAACTTCACGCCGCCGGCCGGCGGCGAGATCGTGCACGGCGACCTGCACCGCTTCTTCGCGGGCGATCCGACCGCGGGCACCTTCATGGCCGGCTTCTTCCCGATCATGATGTTCGGCCTGCCGGCCGCGTGTCTCGCGATGCTGCACGAAGCGCCGAAGGAGCGCCGCGCGATGGTCGGCGGCCTGCTGTTCTCGATGGCGCTCACGTCGTTCCTGACCGGTGTGACCGAGCCGATCGAATTCAGCTTCATGTTCCTCGCGCCGGTGCTGTACGTGATTCATGCGGTGCTCACGGGGCTGTCGCTCGCGATCTGCCAGATCCTCGGCGTGAAGCTCGGCTTCACGTTCTCGGCCGGCGCGATCGACTACGTGCTGAACTACGGGCTGTCGACGAAGGGCTGGATCGCGATTCCGCTCGGCATCGCGTACGGCGCCGCGTATTACGGGCTGTTCCGCTTCTTCATCCGCAAGTTCAACATGGCGACGCCGGGCCGCGAGCCGGCCTCGGCCGATGCGGCGACCGAGTCGTACGCATCGGGCGGTTTCGTCGCACCGGCTGGCGGTGCCGCGGCGGCCGCGCCGCGTGCGCAGCGCTACATCGCCGCGCTCGGCGGTGCGGGCAACCTGACGGTCGTCGACGCATGCACGACGCGCCTGCGCCTGACCGTCGTCGATCCGGAGAAGGTGTCGGAGCCTGAACTGAAGTCGATCGGCGCGCGCGGCGTGCTCAAGCGCGGCGGCAACAGCGTGCAGGTGATCATCGGGCCCGAGGCCGACATCATTGCCGACGAGATGCGTTCGGCGATCGGCAGCGGCGCGACGGGTGCCGCGGCGACGGCAACGACCGCGGCTGCGCAGCCAGTCACGGGCGCGGCGGCCGGCCCGCTCGATCCCGATCCGCTGCGCTGGCTCGCGGTGTTCGGCGGTGCGACCAACGTCGCATCGCTCGACGCGATCGCGACCACGCGCCTGCGTGTCGTCGTGCGCGACGCATCGGCGGTCGATCGCGATCGACTCGGTGCGCTCGACGTCGCATGGGTGTCGCCGGACACGTTACACATCGTCTGCGGCAACGCGGCGCCACGCTATGCGGAACAGCTCGGCGCACGCCTGCCGCCGACGGGCGGCGGTGCGGCCGCGCAACCGGCCTGATCCGGCATGACGCGATGAGGCGGGGCCGGTTCGCGTAGCGGGTCCGGGCCGCAGGGCAGTAAAACGAAAACGGCTTGCGATGCGTCGCAAGCCGTTTTTCCTTGGGGCGGCGGCGCGATCCGCCGTGTCACGCGTCAGTCGCGGCGTGCGCGCACCGGCGTTTCAGGCGACTTCTGCCGTGCTTCGAGCCACATCGCGTTGACGATGCCGAACGACAGCGCGACGCCGATACCGAGAATCCAGCTGAAATACCACATGGTCCGACTCCTTGCGAAACGGTGGGCGAGGGCGCATGTGCGCCCCGGCCGGGTTCAATACATCGAGTGCTTGTTCTCTTCGAGCGATTGATGCGTGACCTTGCCGCGCATCACGCGATAGACCCAGCTCGTGTAGAGCAGGATGATCGGCAAGAACACGATCACCGCGAACAGCATCACCTGCAGCGTCATATGGCTCGACGTCGAATCCCACACGGTGAGGCTGCTGCGCGGGTCGAGCGACGACGGCATGATGAACGGGAACATCGAGAAGCCCGCGGTCAGGATCACGCCGGCGATCATCAGGCCGGTGCAGAAGAACGCCGTCTTTTCCTGCTTCGAGCCGGCGAGCAGCAGCGCGAGCAGGCCGCCGGCGATCCCGACCACCGGTGCCGCGATCATCCACGGATATTCGCCGTAGTTCGCGAGCCACAGGCCCGAGCCGGCGGCGACGTCCTTCAGCAGTGGGTTCGCGACCGTGTCGTTCGGTGCGGCGTGCGTGATGTGAAAGCCGCCGATCGTCGACGCGACCAGCACGCCGGCCAGCACGAACAGCACGACCGCGAGGAGCGCCGACACGCGCAGCGCGATCGACGCGCGGCGCGCGATCGCGCCGTCGGTCTTCATCTTGATGAACGCGGCGCCGTGCGCGACGAGCATCGTGAGGCTGACGAGCCCGCAGAGCAGCGCGAACGGGTTCAGCAGTGCCCAGAAGCCGCCGTAGTAGGTCACCCGCAGGTCGCTGTCGAACTTGAACGGCACGCCCTGCAGCAGATTGCCGAACGCGACGCCGAACACCAGCGCCGGCACGAAGCCGCCGACGAACAGGCCCCAGTCCCAGCCCGCGCGCCAGCGCGGGTCGGGCCGCTTGCTGCGATAGTCGAAGCCGACCGGCCGGAAGAACAGCGCGAACAGCACGAGCAGCATCGCGAAGTAGAAGCCGGAGAACGACGCGGCGTACACGAGCGGCCACGCGGCGAACATCGCGCCGCCGGCCGTGATCAGCCACACCTGGTTGCCTTCCCACGTCGCGCCGACCGTGTTGACGATGATGCGGCGCTCGTCGTCGGTCTTGCCGAGGAACGGCAGCAGCGCGGTCGCGCCCATGTCGAAGCCGTCGGTGACGGCGAAGCCGATCAGCAGCACGCCGACCAGCAGCCACCAGATCAGCTTGAGAGTTGCATAGTCCATAGCGATTCCTTGTTCCGTTGCGGGGGCGTGCTCAAACCGCGGCACGCTCGCCGGCTGCGGCGAGTTCGTGGTGATAGCGGCCGGTATGCAGCGACGACGGGCCGAGGCGCGCGTACTTGAACATCAGCTTGATCTCGATGACGAACAGCGCGGTGTAGAACAGGATGAAGCCGGCGAGACTCAGGTACAGGTCGCTCGGCTGCAGGCTCGACGCGGACAGGTGCGTCGGCAGCACGCCCGCGATCGTCCACGGCTGGCGGCCGAGCTCGGCGACGATCCAGCCGAATTCGATCGCGATCCACGGCAGCGGGATCGCCCACACCGCGTAGCGGAGGAACCAGCGGCGGTTGTCATGCAGCAGCTCGCGGCGCGCGCAGAACCAGAACGCGGCGACGAACGTCGCGACGAACAGGAAGCCGAGGGCCACCATGATCCGGAACGAGAAGAACACGGGCGCAACAGGCGGGATCGTCTTCTTCGCGGCGGCCTTGATCTGCTCGGGCGTCGCATCGACCACGTTCGGCGTGAACTGCTTGAGCATCAGCCCGTAGCCGAGATACTGCTTGTGCTGGTCGAACAACGCGCGGGTTGCCTCGCTCGTGTCGCCCTGCTTGATCTTCTGCAGCGCGCCGTACGCGACCATCCCGCTCTGGATGTGCTCCTCGCTGTGCTTCGCGAGCTCGCGCAGGCCGATCACCGGTTCGTCGATCGAGCGCGTCGCGATCAGGCCGAGCGCGTACGGGATCCTGATCGCGTAGTCGGTGCGCTGCGCTTCCTGGTTCGGGATGCCGATCAGCGTGAACGATGCGGGCGCCGGTTGCGTTTCCCATTCCGACTCGATCGCGGCGAGCTTCATCTTCTGCACTTCGCCCGTCGTATAGCCCGATTCGTCGCCGAGCACGATCACGCAGAGCGTCGCCGCGAGGCCGAATCCGGCTGCGACCGCGAACGAGCGCAGCGCGAAGTCGACGTCGCGCTTCTTCAGCAGGTACCACGACGACACGCCGAGCACGAACATCGCCGCCGACACGTAGCCGGCCGACACGGTGTGCACGAACTTCACCTGCGCGACCGGGTTGAACAGCACGTCGAACAGGCTCGTCATCTCCATGCGCATCGTCTGGTAATTGAACTCGGCGCCGACCGGGTTGTTCATCCAGCCGTTCGCGACGAGGATCCACAGCGCGGACAGGTTCGAGCCGAGCGCGACGAGGAACGTGACCATCAGGTGCTTGACCTTCGACAGGCGGTTCCAGCCGAAGAAGAACAGGCCGACGAACGTCGATTCGAGGAAGAACGCCATCAGGCCTTCGACCGCGAGCGGCACGCCGAAGATGTCGCCGACGTAGTGCGAGTAGTACGACCAGTTCGTACCGAACTGGAATTCGAGCGTGATGCCGGTCGTCACGCCCATCGCGAAGTTGATCCCGAACAGCTTGCCCCAGAACTGGGTCATGTCCTTGTAGACCTGCTTGCCGGTCATCACGTAGACGGCTTCCATGATGACGAGCAGCCAGGACAGGCCGAGCGTCAGCGGCACGAACAGGAAGTGGTAGAGCGCCGTGATGCCGAACTGCAGACGCGACAGATCGACGACTTCGCTACTTATCATGGTGGTCTCCCTCGGTAGATGCAGGCACCGGCACCGAGAGCAGCTTCTCGGCGACGGCGGCAGGCGGCAGCGACATGTGCTCAGCCTGCGGATGATTGAAGAATGCGTATTTGAGCGACATCAAGAGAACCAGCTTGACGATCAGTACCAGCGTGATGTCGCGGGCGAGGGTTGGCCCGCGTGCCCACGTGCCGATGCGCGCGCGCCAGCCGGGCGTGCCGGCGGCCTGCGGGGGAGGCGGCGCAGGCTCTTTATTGATCGAGATCAAGGCGATTATCCTGAATCGATTTACATGGTTTTGGGGCGACTTTACGTCGGATTTATGACGGCACTTAAGCTGTTTTAATCCTTTTAAGCCGACATGCCAATTTTAAAATGCCGGCATTCCGATGCCGAGTGCTGCGCTGCGGCAGACCGTCGCGAACCGAGGGTTGAAACTTGAGGTAGATCAAGGTTATGCGGAAGGGGCCCGAAACCGCCCGATATCCGATCAATAAGGTCGATTAATACGAAAAAAACGGGAGAAAGGATGGGCGAAAAAAAACCGCTGCCAGTAGGCAGCGGTTTTGGATGAAGCGCTCTGAATTGCCGGGATTTATGCGTATTCGGCCAGCGCAGTGCGCATCTTCTTCATGGCGCTCGCTTCGATCTGGCGGATGCGTTCCGCCGACACGCCGAATTCGGCCGCGAGATCGTGCAGCGTCGAGCCGCCCGAGCCGTCGTCGTCGACGTTCAGCCAGCGCGCCTCGATGATCCGGCGGCTGCGCGCGTCGAGCGCCTCGAGCGCCTGCGCGATGCCGTCCGTCTGCAGCATGTCGCGCTGACGCGCGGCGAGCACGGCGGTCGGCTCGTTGTGCGAGTCGGCCAGGTAGGCGATCGGTGCGTACGACTCCTCGCCGTCTTCCACTTGCCCTTCGAGCGCGATGTCGCCGCCCGACAGGCGCGTTTCCATTTCGGTCACGTCTTCGCGCTTGACGTTGAGCTCCTGCGCGAGGCCGTCGATTTCCTCGGGCGTCATCGCCTGCATGCTCTTCTTGTGGCTGCGCAGGTTGAAGAACAGCTTGCGCTGCGCCTTCGTCGTCGCGACCTTCACCATCCGCCAGTTGCGCAGGATGTACTCGTGGATCTCGGCCTTGATCCAGTGGATCGCGTACGACACCAGGCGCACGTTCTGCGCCGGGTCGAAACGCTTCACCGCCTTCATCAGGCCGATGTTGCCTTCCTGGATCAGGTCGCCGTGCGGCAGGCCGTAGCCGAGATAGTTGCGCGCGATCGACACGACGAGCCGCAGGTGCGACAGCACGAGGCGGCGTGCCGAGTCGAGGTTGTTGTCTTCGCGGAATTCGGTCGCGTACTGGCGTTCCTCTTCGGCGCTCAACAGCGGGATCCGGTTGACGGCCTGGATGTACGCATCGATGTTGCCAAGCTGGCCCGGCAACATCGATTGAGTTGCGAGCGCCAGCGAGCCTGCCGATTCGGCCTTGGCCGGCGTCGGGCTCAGGGTGTTCGGAAGGGTCAGGGCGTGGCTCACTAAAAAAACTCCTTTGGAATCAGGGACAAACCCTTGGTCTCGGATGAGATTCCGGGGGTCATCTTAGCACTCCCACAATCCGAGTGCTAATTCCTTAGAGGGCACGTGGGCATCCAAGTTCCCGGTTTTCTATCGAACTACTCGAGTCGATAGTCTAATTTGCGACCGGGTTGGTCGGAGGAAGTTCCGTAAGCCGTTGTTTCTGATGGTAATCAGTAGACGATTTCGATTTTTGTAGTTTTGGAAGCAAACAATTTCGCTTCGTGATGCCGATCCGAAAAGTCCTTTACCATACCATTCAGTTCGCTCGGGCCCAGCCGTTGCGGCTGGGCTCCATTCAACCCACAAAGTTGGAGTGTCAGATGAACAATAAGAAGAATCGCCGGACCCGTAGCCGGCTTGCGCTGCATGCGTTGCTCGCGGCGTCGCTGCTGGGCGGATCGGGGGCCGCGTTCGCGGACCGGTGGGGGATCCAGGCGGGCGGCGGGTTTTCCGACCGCCACGGGATCGACAAGGGTGATCTCGGCGTGGTGTGGGATCCGGGCTGGAACTGGTGGGAAATCGGCGGCTGGCACTTCGCGTTCGTGGTGGAGGGGCACGTCGGCTACTGGCACACGGGCGGCAACGTCCATAGCAGTATCGGCGAATTCGGGGTGACGCCAATGTTCCGCTTCATCAAGAGCGCGGGGCAGGTTCGCCCGTTCATTGAGGCCGGCGGCGGCGTCCGGCTTCTGACGCACCCGACGATCTCGGACAATTTCTCGCTGTCGACCGCATTCCAGTTCGCGCCGACTGCGGGTGTCGGCGTGCAGTTCGGCCAACGGCAACAGTATCAGGTCGGCTACCGTTTTGAACATGTGTCTAACGCGGGTATCAAAGAGCCGAATCCTGGTATAAATTTCCACCAGTTCTACGTGCAATACAACTTCTGATCCGCACGCCCGCGCACGGCGGGCGCGTTGCCGAGGAGTCAGGCGATGGCGAAGGTGGTCGATGCGATTCGCGCACTCGAGCGCGATCGGTTCCGGGCGATGGTCGACGGGGACGGCGAGGCGCTCGATGCGCAATTGTCGGACAAGGTGTTCTTCGTGCACACCAACGGCAAACGCGAAACCAAGCAGCAGTTCATTGACGCGATCGTTGCCGGCCGCCGCCGCTATCGTCAGATCGAAATCCAGTCGCAGGACCTGCTGCCCGTCGGCGACGCAACCTGCGTCGTCACCGGGCGCGCGCTGATCGAGATGGAGACCAACAACGGCGGGCTGGTGTTTCCGATCGCCTATACCGCCGTCCATACCCACGAGCAGGGCCATTGGCGCCTGCTGGCGTGGCAGGCGACGCGGTGCGCGACCGAGACATGAGCGCGCGTGGCGCTCGTTTTCATGTCCCGACCGAAGCGGCCTTCTGGGCCGCTTTTCATTGGCCCGTGCGGCGCGGATCGCGCGGCGCACGGGCGGTCACGCACCGCTCGCTGACGTTCAAACCCTGAAGCGAAACCTGCCGGTCAGGCCGCCGCACGGCGGTCGGCGCAATGCCAGGCCGAGCGGTTGACCGCGCTCACGACCGCATCGAGCGCGGCGCTCGCCGCATCGGCATGCACGCCGACACCGTGCCGCGGCGGCGCATCGCCGACCCGGCAGCCGACCGATACCGCGATCCGGCCGTCCGCCGTGCGCGCGTGTTCGCACGAGGCGACGTCGATCGTCGTGCCGGCCGCCGTCGCGAAGGCCGTGGCCACGCGTTGCACGACGTCTTCGGGCGTTGCGCCGGCTGGCGGCACACCCGCGATATCGCGGTTCTGCCAGTGCGCGCTGTCGCCGTGGCGCGCGGCCGGGCCGTCGGTCTCGAAGAATTCGCGGGCGAACAGCGCGCAGATCGCGTCGCCGGTCACTTCCTCGCCGGATGCGTCGGCGAGCGTCTGCACCGCGTGGCTGAATTCGATCTGCACGCGGCGCGTCGGCGTGAAACCCATCCCGCGTTCGAGCAGGAACGTCGCGCCGCCCTTGCCGGACTGGCTGTTCACGCGGATCACCGCGTCATAGCTGCGGCCGAGGTCGGCCGGGTCGATCGGCAGGTACGGCACTTCCCACACCGCGTCGGGACGCTGTTGCGCGAAGCCCTTGCGGATCGCATCCTGGTGCGAGCCGGAGAACGCGGTGAATACGAGGTCGCCCGCGTACGGATGGCGCGGATGCACCGGAATCTGGTTGCAGCGCTCGACCACGCGGCGCACCGCGTCGATGTCGGAGAAGTCGAGGCCCGGGTCGATGCCCTGCGTGTAGAGGTTCAGCGCCAGCGTGACGAGATCGACGTTGCCGGTGCGCTCGCCGTTGCCGAACAGGCAGCCTTCGATGCGGTCGGCGCCTGCGAGCAGCGCGAGTTCGGCGGCTGCCACAGCGGTGCCACGATCGTTGTGCGGATGCACGGACAGCACGATGCTGTCGCGATACGCGAGATTGCGGTCCATCCACTCGATCTGGTCGGCGAACACGTTCGGGCCCGCGGCTTCGACGGTCGCCGGGAGGTTGACGATCATCTTGTGATCGCGGGTCGGCCGCCAGGCTTGCGCGACCGCGTCGCACACTTCGCGCGCGAACGTCAGCTCGGTCATGCTGAAGGTTTCCGGCGAGTACTGGTAGGTCCAGTGCGTGTCCGGGCGGGCCGCCGCGTGTTCCTTGATCATGCGCGTGCCCTCGACCGCGAGCGCCTTCACGTCGTCCTTCGACATCCCGAACACGATGCGCCGGAACGACGGGCAGATCGCGTTGTACAGGTGCACGATCGCGCGCGGCACGCCTTCGAGCGCGTCGAAGGTGCGCGCGATCAGGTCTTCGCGCGACTGCACGAGCACTTCGATCGTCACGTCGTCGGGAATGCGCTTCTCGTCGATCAGCTTGCGGACGAAATCGAAGTCGGTTTGCGACGCCGACGGAAAACCGACTTCGATCTCCTTGAAACCGATCGCGACCAGCATGTCGAAGAATTCCAGTTTCTGTTCGATGCTCATCGGCTCGATCAGCGACTGGTTGCCGTCGCGCAGGTCGGTACTCATCCAGACCGGCGCACGCTCGATGGTGCGGGTCGGCCAGCGGCGGCCATTGAGGCGGACGGGTTCGAACGGACGGTACTTGTCTTGCGGGTTGCGCTTCATCTTCGGGACCTCGGGTCTCAAGTCGCGAGCGAAGACGGGCGGCATGGGCGACGGTTGGCGCTGCCTCGCACCGTGGCGCTGGAAACGCGCCGCGGATGCGGATGATCTTCGCGAATCGACCGACGGATAGACGGACGAATGCTGACGACTTCGGGTTGTAAAAACTGCGAGAAGG
Organism: Burkholderia ambifaria; assembly: GCF_001443045.1. GTDB lineage: Bacteria > Pseudomonadota > Gammaproteobacteria > Burkholderiales > Burkholderiaceae > Burkholderia > Burkholderia ambifaria_A. Next base: position 71,188 of record NZ_LKPJ01000010.1, read on the forward strand.
GTGCTGCGAGGAACTGCAGGGAGGGACCGTGCGGACAGCACACGGCGCTAAGACAGCCTTAGGCTAGTCGTAGCGATAGCGACCGCGCTAGGCGGCCGGAGGTAATTCGGAGGGTGTTCGGAAAGGAACGCATGGCGACAACTCTATGCCAGGATGCGTGTGCGTGTCAAATGGTCGGTTCAAAGGTCGGCCCGAAGTCGGCCCGAAGTCGGCCCGAAGTCGGCCCGAAGTCGGCCCGAAGTCGGCCCGAAAGGGGGCCGACCCGGGATATTGGTCACGGTGCAATCCGGGCGATCTGCACGATCGTCGCGACTTGCCGTGCAAGCGTGTCGGGCACCGGCATTTCGCCGCGCAGCACGGCGTCCGTCCACGCGGCCGTCGTCGCCGCGTCGCGCGATTCGGGCAGCGCGACGGGCGGCGCGTCGCTCGACGAGCGCTCGGCATCGATCAGCGTGTCGCACACGCCGTCGTGCAGCCAGTCGACCTGCACCTGGCGCCGCGTGTCGGCCACCGCTTCGCCTTCGGTGCCGCGCGCGAGCAGCGCGCCGCCGAGCGCGGCATTCGGATGATCGCGGAACAGTTGTGCGAGGCTGTCGCGGTACGGCGGATGCGTGTAGTTGACGAGCCGCAGCCCGGCCGGCGCGAACGGCTGCAGGATCTTCACGAGCGTGTGCGTGGAGTTGCGCACGCCGAGCAGGCCGCGCAGCGACAGCAGGTGCGCGATGCGCGGCGCCAGCGCATCGATCGGCGCAAACGCGACGCGGCGCTCGGCGAGCGTGTCCTCGATCGCATCGTGTGAGGTCGACGGCGCGATCGACAGCGCCGTGAAGATCTCCGCGCTCGTCACGCGGCCCGGATCGCGCTCGACGCCGTGCACGAGCACTGGCACCCCTTCGCGCGCGAGCAGCAGCGCGAGCAGCGGCACGAGATTCGGCTGCTTGCGCGCGCCGTTGTAGCTCGGGATCGACACCGGGCGGAACGCGGCATCCTGCACGTGCACGGGTTCGAACGATGCCTGCGCGGCGGCGAGCATCGCCGCCAGTTCGTCGGCGCTTTCACCCTTCAGGCGATAGGCGATCAGGATCGCGCCGAGTTCGACGTCCGACACGCGCGCATCGAGCATCGCGCGATAGAGCTCGAACGTGTCTTCGGCGGACAGCGCGCGTGCGCCGTGCGGGCCGCGGCCGATTTCCTTGATGAAGCGGGCGCAAGGGAACGGCGAGGCGGCGGAGTCGTGAGGAGCGGTCATCGGGGCGTGGGGCGTCGGCCCGCCGGCCGAATACGATCAAGAGAGACATCCCATGAAGCTCTACAGCTATTTCCGCAGTTCCGCGTCGTACCGCGTGCGGATCGCCCTGAACCTGAAGCAGCTGCCGTACGACACGGTCCCCGTGCATATGCTGCGCGACGGCGGCGAGCAACTGAAGGACGCGTACCGCGCGGTGAACCCCGATGCGGTCGTGCCGACGCTGATCGACGGCGATGCCACGTTGCAGCAATCGCTCGCGATCATCGAATATCTCGAGGAAACGCATCCCGAACCCGCGTTGCTGCCGAAGCAGCCGGTCGACCGCGCGTATGTGCGGGCGATTGCGCTGCAGGTCGCGTGCGAGATCCATCCGCTGAACAACTTGCGCGTGCTGAAGTACCTGAAGCACACGCTGAAGGTGCCCGAGGATGCGAAGAACGAGTGGTACCGGCACTGGATCGAGGCGGGTTTCGCGTCGCTCGAGACGCGCCTCGCGAACGATCCGCGCACCGGCAAGCTGTGCTTCGGCGACACGCCGACGCTCGCCGACATCTGCATCGTGCCGCAGGTGTTCAACGCGAACCGCTTCTCGGTCGACACGACGCGCTTCCCGACGATCCAGCGGATCGCCGATCATGCGTCGACGCTCGATGCGTTCAAGGCCGCGGAGCCCGGCGTGCAGCCCGACGCCGAGTGATGTCGAGTGATGCCGAGCGCCGCCGCGGCCGCCGGCTGGCGGCTTGCGGCCGCGCATGAAAAAGGGCGCCCGAAGGCGCCCTGTGCGATGCGGCCCGGCGGTGTTCAGCCGAGCAGCGCGTCCGCGAATTCCACGGCGCTGAACGGCTGCAGGTCCTCGACCTTCTCGCCGACGCCGATGAAGTAGACGGGCACCGGACGCTGCCGCGCGATTGCGGCGAGAATCCCGCCCTTGGCAGTGCCATCGAGCTTCGTGACGATCAGGCCTGTGAGGCCGAGCGCATCGTCGAAGGCCTTCACTTGCGTGAGCGCGTTCTGGCCCGTGTTCGCGTCGATCACGAGCAGCACCTCGTGCGGTGCGCCGTCGTGCGCCTTCGAGATCACGCGCTTCACCTTCTTCAGCTCTTCCATCAGGTGCAGTTGCGTCGGCAGGCGGCCGGCCGTGTCGGCCATCATCACGTCGATCTTGCGCGCGCGCGCGGCACTGACCGCATCGAAGATCACCGCGGCCGGGTCGCCGCTTTCCTGCTGGACGACCGTCACGTTGTTGCGCTCGCCCCAGACCGCAAGCTGTTCGCGCGCGGCCGCGCGGAACGTGTCGCCCGCGGCCAGGAGCACCGACTGGTCGAAGCTCTGCAAATGCTTCGCGAGCTTGCCGATGCTGGTGGTCTTGCCTGCGCCGTTCACGCCCGTGATCATCATCACGAGCGGCTGCGCGCGGCCGAGCATCAGCGATTTTTCGAGCGGCTGCAGCAGCTCGACGAGCAGATCGTGCAGCGCGCCCTTCACCTGCTGCGGATCGGTCAGCCGGCCCGCGCGCACCTTCTCGCGCAGCGCGCCGAGCAGGTATTCGGTCGCGTCGACGCCGGCGTCCGACATCAGCAGCGCGGTTTCGAGTTCCTCGTACAGATCCTCGTCGATCTTCGTGTTGACGAATACGCCGGTGATGCTCGAACCCGTCTTCGCGAGCCCCGACTTCAGGCGCGCGAGCCACGACTTCTTCGCGGAGGCATCCTGCGTCGGCGGCGGCACGATCTCGACCGCCTCGACGACTTCGTTGCTGCCGTCGTTGGTCGGCGTGACCGTCACCACGACGGCCGGCGCGGCGGATGGGGTGGGTGCTCGCGGTGCTTCGACCGCCTGGCGGGCATCTGGGGCGGGCGCGTCGGACGGCTCGTCCGGTTGCGGCACGTCGGCCGATTGCGATTCCGCGGAGTCGGGCTCCTGCGTTTTCTTGAATCGTTTGAAGAAGCTGAACATGGTCTGACGTCGGGAAGAGGGCGGAGCGCCGCAGGGGCCGTCGGGCGTGCGCACGGCGGCCGAAACCGTGCATTTTATCAGTGCGGCGAGGCACTCGCGTCAGCCGGTGCCGCCGCTGTGGTAACGTGCGCCTGTTTGGCGGTGCGCCCTCGTGCGCACCCGGTCCCTCCGTTGTCGATATTCCGTATGTCCCGTTCCTCTTCCGGCCGCCCCGCGGCCCCCTCCGCCCGCGGCAAGCCGCACACGATCCGCATCATCGGCGGTGACTGGAAACGCACGCCGCTCGCCGTGCTCGATCTCGACGGCCTGCGGCCGACGCCCGATCGCGTGCGCGAGACGCTGTTCAACTGGCTCGGCCAGGATCTCGAAGGCCGGCGCTGCCTCGACCTGTTCGCGGGCACCGGCGCGCTCGGGTTCGAGGCCGCGTCGCGCGGCGCGGCGAGTGTCGTGATGGTCGAGCGCCACCCGCGCGCGGCGCAACAACTGCGTGCGATCAAGGACAAGCTCGGCGCGCGCTCGGTCGAGGTCGCGGAAGCCGATGCGCTGCGGCTGGCGGCCGGGCTGACCCCGGGCGCGTTCGACGTCGTGTTCCTCGATCCGCCGTTCGGTGAGCCGGCCGTGCTCGATCGCGCGATCGCGCTGGCCGCGCGGCTCGTCGCGCCCGATGGCGCGCTGTACGTCGAGACGGGGGCGGAGCTCGACCCCGACGCGCACGAAGCGCTCGCCGGCTGGCAGGTGGTGAAGCACGGCAAGGCCGGTGCGGTTCACTATCATTTGCTGCGGCGCGAAAATGATGAATAATGCGCGTTCCATACGAGGCGGCGCGCTGCAAAGGCGACGCATGCCCATCTCGGCAGTGGCGTGCGCGTTGCACGGCTGCTACCCCGTTTGCGTAATGACAGGAGGAGCGACATGGTAGTCGCCGTGTATCCCGGTACGTTCGATCCGCTGACGCGCGGGCACGAAGACCTCGTGCGGCGTGCGTCGAGCATTTTTGATACGCTGGTGGTCGGTGTGGCCGACAGCCGCGCGAAGAAGCCGTTCTTCTCGCTGGAAGAACGTCTGAAGATTGCGAACGAGGTGCTCGGCCATTATCCGAACGTGAAGGTGATGGGGTTCAAGGGCCTGTTGAAGGACTTTGTCCGCACCAACAATGCACGCGTGATCGTGCGCGGCCTGCGTGCCGTGTCCGATTTCGAATATGAGTTCCAGATGGCGGGGATGAACCGCTATCTGCTGCCCGACGTCGAGACGATGTTCATGACGCCGTCCGATCAGTACCAGTTCATCTCGGGGACGATCGTGCGCGAAATCGCACAGTTGGGCGGCGATGTCAGCAAGTTCGTGTTCCCGTCCGTCGAGAAGTGGCTGACCGAGAAAGTCGCTGCGATGGGAGGCCCGGCCGCGTGACGCGGCGCCGGCCGGTTTCGTTGCGAAGCCGGCCGCCGGCCTGAAGAAGTGAGATCAGTATGTCTTTGATGATTACCGACGAGTGCATCAATTGCGACGTGTGCGAGCCCGAGTGCCCGAACGGCGCGATTTCGATGGGCCCGGATATCTACGTGATCGACCCGAACAAGTGCACCGAGTGCGTCGGCCATTTCGACGAGCCGCAGTGCCAGCAGGTATGTCCGGTCGAGTGCATTCCGCGCGATCCGCAGCATGAAGAATCGCACGTGCAGTTGATGGAGAAGTATCACGCGTTGACCGCCGCGAAGGGCGACGACGCGCAGTGACCTTGCGGTGACGCGCGTGCGTCACCACGCGTCACGATTTCCTCGGCCGGCGCCGTTCGGCGCCGGTTTCGCTTCCCGCTTGCGGTTCAGCCGATCAGGTCGCGCAACGCCGCGACGAGCGCATCACATTCGGCATCGGTGCCGACGGTGATGCGTAGGTGCTGGTCGATGCGCGGCGCGCGGAAGTGCCGCACGAAAATTTCCCGATCCTTCAGCTTTGCCGCGATCGTGCCCGCATCGTGCGCGGGATGGCGCGCGAACACGAAATTCGCGGCCGACGGCACGACGTCGAAGCCGAGCGCCTCGAGCGCGTGCGTGAGCCGCGCACGGCTGTCGATCACGCGCCGGCAGGTCGCGTCGAAATAGTCGGTGTCTTCGTATGCCGCCTGCGCGGCGACCTGCGCGAGCCGGTCGAGCGGATAGGAATTGAAGCTGTCCTTCACGCGATTCAGCGCGTCGATCAGCGCCGCATCGCCGAACGCGAAGCCGACGCGCATGCCCGCGAGCGAGCGAGCCTTCGACGTCGTGTGCACGACGAGCAGGTTCGGATGGCGATCGATCAGCGTGATCGCGGATTGCGCGCCGAAATCGACATACGCTTCGTCGATCAGCACGACCGACGACGGGTTCGCGGCCGCGATCCGTTCGACGTCCGCGAGCGGCAGCGCGCGCCCGGTCGGCGCATTCGGATTCGGGAACAGCACGCCGCCCGCATCGTCGAGATAGTCTTCGACGCGGATCGAGAAGTCGTCCGCAAGCGGCACGATCGTGGTCTCGACGCCGTACAGGCGTGCATAGGTGGGGTAGAAGCTGTACGAGATGTCCGGAAAGCGCAGCGGCCGGTCATGCTTGAGCAGTGCCTGGAATGCGTGCGCAAGGACCTCGTCGGAGCCGTTGCCGACGAAGACCTGCTCGGGCTTGATGCGGTGATGAGCCGCGACCGTCTCGCGCAGTGCGCGCGCGAGCGGGTCGGGGTAGCGGCGCAGCGTGTCGCCGGTGTCGCCCAGTTCGCGTGCGATCGCCGCGACGACGCGCGGCGAAGGCGGATAGGGATTCTCGTTGGTGTTCAGCTTGACGGGGTGTGCGAGCGCGGGCTGTTCGCCCGGCACGTAAGGCACGAGTTGCTGAACGACGTCGCTCCAGTAACGGCTCACCGCTTGGCTCCTGACAGGCAAAAACGACCAGATTACCGCATGTGGGCACCGCGGTGCGCAATTGCGCGAGACGGAGATGCCGCCCGGCGCTGCCGGACGGCACGTCGCACCCTGCCGGTGCGGGTCAGTTGCGATGCAGCTGCATCGTTGCGCGATCGAGTTCGCCCTTGACGACCATCGGCATCACGGCGAGCGCGCGCTCGATCGATGCGTCGATCACGTCCTGCTCTTCGCGGCGCGGCGGCTTCAGCACGAAGTTCGCGACGTCGGGTTTCGCCCCGGCGCGTGCGCCTTCCGGGATCAGGTCGCGCGGATGGCCGATGCCGATGCGCAGGCGCCAGTACTGTTGCGACGACAGGTGTGCGGAGATGTCCTTCAGGCCGTTGTGGCCGCCGCTGCCGCCGCCGAGCTTCAGCTTGACGGTGCCGGGCGGCAGATCGAGCTCGTCGTGCGCGACGAGGATCTGGTCGGGCAGGATCTTGAAGAAACTCGCGAGCGCGACGACCGACTGGCCAGAGCGGTTCATGTAGGTTTGCGGCTCGAGCAGGTGGACTTCCTCGCCGTGCAGACGCGCTTTCGCGTAGAAGCCGTGGAAGCGGCGCTCGTCGCGCAGCGTCGTGCCGGCGTCGCGGGCGAGCTGGTCGATCAGCCAGAAGCCGGCGTTGTGGCGCGTCGCAGTGTATTCCGCCCCGGGATTGCCGAGGCCGACGATCAGTTTGATCATGACGTTTCGTAGGCGGCAGCGCCCGCCTGGGCGCAGAAAAAGAAAAACCCGCCGGGCAAGCCGCGGCGGGTTGTGTCGACCGTTTCGTGAAACGGGTCGAACGGGCGCGTGGGCAGCTTAGGCAGCCGGCGTTTCGCCTTCGCCTGCTGCGTCCGACACGGCACCAGCCGGGACCGTCGCCGATGCGACAACCGGGTTTTCCGCGTCGACGTGCGCGACCAGCGTCACGCCGTTCGGCAGTGCGATGTCCTTCGCGTGCAGCGACTGACCTGCTTCGATCTTCGACAGGTCGACTTCGAGGAATTCCGGCAGAGCCGACGGCAGGCACTCGACTTCGATTTCCGTCGCGATGTGCGAGACGATTGCGCTCGACAGCTTCACTGCCGGGCTGATTTCAGCGTTCAGGAAGTGCAGCGGCACCTTCGTGTGCAGCTTCTTCTTCGCGTCGACGCGCTGGAAGTCCACGTGCAGCACGAGTTGCTTGAACGGGTGGTATTGCACGTCGCGCAGCAGAACCTGTTGCGACTGGCCAGCCACTTCGAGGTCGAGGATCGACGAGTGGAAGGCTTCCTTCTTCAGTGCGTGCCACAGCGCGTTGTGATCGAGTTCGATCTTTTGCGGGGCTGCTTCGCCACCGTAGACGATACCCGTGGTCTTACCGGCGTTGCGCAGGCGGCGGCTCGCACCCGTACCTTGCTGTTGGCGCTCGAAAGCGACGACTTTCATGTGATTCTCCATTAGCTGCCCGCGACCAGGCAGTAAAACGGGGCCGGTGAAATGGCGGCCCCCGATGAAAACGGGCGGGGTTTCGTCTATCCCGCCCGATTGTGCAAAAAGCGAAGCGTTGCCGCTTCGCTTTCTGCGCATGCTTTGTCGTGTCGTTCCGCGATCAGGATTCCGCGAACAGCGACATCACCGAGTCGCCGCGGCGAATCCGCGAGAACGTTTCGGCCAGCAGGCTCGCGCTCGTCAGCGAGCGGATCTTCGAGCAGGCCAGCGATTCGGCCGACAGCGGAATCGTATCGGTGACGACCAGCTCGTCGAGTGCCGATGCGGCGATACGCTCGGCGGCGCCACCCGACAGAACCGGGTGCGTCGCGTACGCGAACACCTGCTTCGCACCGCGATCCTTCAGCACTTGCGCGGCCTTGCAGAGCGTGCCGGCCGTATCGACCATGTCGTCCATGATCACGCAGGTGCGGCCTTCGACTTCACCGATGATGTTCATCACTTCGGCGACGTTCGCCTTCGGACGACGCTTGTCGATGATCGCGAGATCGCAGTTGAGCTGCTTCGCGAGTGCCCGGGCACGCACCACACCGCCGACGTCCGGCGACACGACCAGCAGATCCGAGTAGTTCTGCTTGCGCAGGTCGCCCAGCAGGATCGGCGTTGCGTAGATGTTGTCGACCGGGATGTCGAAGAAGCCCTGAATCTGGTCGGCGTGCAGATCCATCGTGATGATCCGCTCGACGCCGGCGATTTCCAGCATGTTCGCGACGATCTTCGCCGAGATCGCGACGCGCGCCGAACGCGGGCGACGGTCTTGGCGGGCATAGCCGAAGTAGGGGATGGCGGCAGTGATCCGGCCGGCGGACGCACGCTTGAGCGCGTCGACCATGATCATCAGTTCCATCAGATTGTCGTTCGCCGGCGCGCACGTGGATTGCAGGACGAAGACGTCCTTGCCGCGCACGTTTTCCTGGATCTCGACCTGGATCTCGCCGTCGGAGAAACGGCTGACCATTGCTTTGCCGAGGGGGATTCCAAGGATATTGACGACTTCCTGGGCGAGCGCGGGATTCGCGTTGCCAGTAAAGACCATCAAGCCATCATGGCTGTGGCTGCTCATCGTGCACCTGCTTCAGGCTTAGGCGGGAAATGCGGGAAAATTTTTGGCAGGGGAGGAAGGACTCGAACCCTCGCATGCCGGAATCAAAATCCGGTGCCTTGACCAACTTGGCGACTCCCCTACACTCAACTGATAACTTCACCGGACTTGTAGGCCATCCGGCAAAGCAAAACTTCATGACGCGAAAGCGAAGAGCGGATGCTCGTTCAAGCTCTCGGCAACTGCACCGCTCCAACTGGTGGGCAGCTTGGCTTTTGCCGCTTCTGCCTCGTGCCTGCTATGAAACGCTGCAAACACGCTTGCTCCGGAGCCGGTCATCCTCGCGGGGGTCATATTATACAACCATTTGACCACCTGCGCAACTTCCGCGTACTTACTTGTCACAACTTTCTGCATGTCGTTCCGGCCGAAGCTGTCTGGCCATCCCGCATTGCTGTTTTGCTGTGCAAGAAAGTCCGTAATTGTGACTGGCTTCGTATCTCTTGTCAACAACTCATCTGAAAAAATTTCAGCGGTGGGGACATGAACTCGCGGCGTCACAACCAAGAACCAGCGAGTCGGCAATTCTACCTCAGCTAATTCTTCTCCGATACCCTCGGCGAACGCATTTTTTCCAAAAACGAAAAATGGGACGTCGGCGCCGAGTTTTACCGCGAGCGACTGCAGTTCCGCGCGCGGCAGGTCGAGCTGCCACAGTCGATTCAGCGCAAGCAGCGTCGTCGCCGCGTCGGAGCTGCCGCCACCAAGGCCCGCGCCCATCGGCAGACACTTGTCGATCTCGATGTCGACGCCGGCCGCGGTGCCCGTGTGCGCCTTCAGCAGGTTGGCCGCGCGCACGACGAGATCGCTTTGCTCGGGCACGCCCGGCACGTCGGTGACGCGTGCGACGCGACCGTCGTCGCGCAGCGTGAAGTGCAGCGTGTCGCCCCAGTTCAGCAACTGGAACACGCTCTGCAGATCGTGATAGCCGTTCGGGCGACGGCCGGTGATGTGCAGGAACAGGTTGAGTTTCGCGGGCGCAAGGCAGTTGCGCAGCGAGCGGGTCGAATCGGTCATGCGTATGTCGGGGCTAGGTTCACGTGCTTACTGGTCGAGCACGAGCTTGATGTCGAGCGGCGGTGTTGCGCGCACGAGGTTGACGCGTTTGACGCCGGTGGCCGGTGCGTCCGCGTAGGCAAGATAGTCGATCGTCCAGCCGTCCTGGCGGATCTGCTTGACGTGCGTCGTGTCGGCCGGGTCGCGCACCGTCTGGGCGGGCGTCGCGGGCGCCGGTGTCGGCAGCAGCCAGTAACGCAGGCCAGCCAGCGGCAGCGAGAAGCCGAGCGTGTTCTGCATCAGTTCGCCGACATCGGTCGCGTACTGCGGCTGGCGGTTCGGCAGTTCGAGCGACGCGGCCTGCGGCGTCGATTTCACGACCGCGAGCGTCTGGCCGAGCGGGCTGCGCAGTTCCAGCGACACGTCGTCGCCGTGCTCCTGCCAGTCAAAGTTGCCGTACACGTTCTGCTGTCGGCCGAGGCGGTCGTTGTATTGCACCGCGAAGCGGCCGTGGTACGCATGCGTCGCGGTCGTTTGCAGCACGGCGCCGGCCGGCGCATTCGCCGACGGTGGCGTGCTCGCGCAGCCGGCGAGCGCGAGCGCCGCGCCGGCTGCGGCCAGCGTGCGCAGCGCGCGGGAAGACAAGGAAAGCATCGGGAACATCCGCATCAGAGGCCGTTGATCTGGAGGCGCTTCAGCGTCTGCACGAGCGTGTCGTTGTCGGGCTCGAGCTTCTGCGCGGCACGCCACGCGGTACGCGCGTCGTCCTGCGCGCCGCTCTTCCACAGCACTTCGCCGAGGTGCGCGCCGATCTCGGCGTTCGGCTGCAGCTCGTATGCGCGCCGCAGCACCTTTGCCGCGCCGGTCGTGTCGCCCATCCGATACTTCACCCAGCCGAGGCTGTCCATGATGTATGCGTCGTTCGGTGCGAGCGACGTTGCCTTGTCGATCAGCTTGCTGGCTTCGGGCAGGCGCTGGTTTCGATCGGCCAGCGAATAGCCGAGCGCGTTGTACGCCTGCGGGTTGTCGGGCTGCGTGCGGATCAACTCGCGCAGCTCCTTCTCCATCGCCGCGTAGTGGCCGGTTTTCTCGGCCGCCATCGCATAGTCGTAGCGCAGGTCGGGATCGTCCGGGAAGTCCTGGACCGCCTGCGCGAGTCGCGCCTCGGCTTCCGGATAGCGCTTCGCAGTGAACAGGATCGACGCATCGGTGCGTGCGACCACGGCCGCATCGCGCGGATCGCTGATCGGCAGGTCGTCGAGCACCTTGCGCGCCTCGTCGGTCTTGCCCTGTTTCTGCAGCAGCTGCGCGCGCGTGATCTGCGCGGGCAGGTAGTGCTGGCTCGTCTGGTCGACCTTGTCGAGCCATTGCGACGCCTGCGCGTCGTTGCCCTGCTCGATCGCGATCTGCGCGAGATAGATGTAGCCCTGGCCGACGTCGAGGTTCGGCTGCTTGTCGCCGAGCTGCACGTACTGTTTCAGGTACGCGCTCGCGTCGTCGAGCTTCTTCTGCTGGATCTTGATCAGCGCGAGCGCCATCAGCGGCGTCGGGTCCTTCGAGTCGAGCTTGCGCATCGTCTCGAACTGCTTCTGCGCGTCGTCGAGGCGGTCGTCGGCGAGATAGAGCTGCGACAGCGCGAGCCGCGCATCGCGCGACTTCGGATTCTGCTGAACATATTTCTCGAACGACGCGATGCCGGCCGCCCGCTCAGCGGGCCCCATCTGCGACAGCATCAGCGCTGCCGGCAGGTAGTCGGGGCGGATCTGCAGCGCGTGCTTCAGCGACTGCGCGGCGCCTTCCTTGTCGTCAACCGCGAGTTGCTGCCGCGCGATCGCGAGCTGCGCCTCCGGGCGGTTCATGTCGTTCTTCAGCATGTCCTTCAGCACCGCGAGGCCGCCGACGCGGTCGGAGCCGCGCACGAGCAGCGCCTGCAGCGCGAGGATCGCGGGGCCGCGCGTTTCGCCGGTCGCGCGGGCCAGCTCGCGCGCGAGCATCGGCTGCGCGTCGGCCGGCTTGCCGGCGAGCACGAGCAGTGCGGCGTCGACTTGTGACGCGCGGTTCGAATCGGGCGCGTACTGGCGCCACAGATTGGCCGCGGACAGCGCGTCGGCCGGGCTTTGTGCGCCGAGTGCGATCTCGGTCGCACGCTGCGCCATACGCGGATCGCGCGTGTCGCGGGCGAGGGCGAGGTAGGTCTGGTAGGCCGGCGCCGGCTGGTTGCGCTGGAGCGCGACTTCGGCGGCCAGCACCTGGTAGACGATCTGACTCGTCAGCGGGACGCCCGGGAGATCCTTTTTCTCGTCCGGCATCACGTGCTCGAACGCGCCCTGCGGCTCCGCGTCATCCGATGCCGGAGCCTGCGCGTGAGCCGGGAAGGCGGTGAGGGTCCAGGCGGCGAACAGCGCGGCGCCGAGCGCACGGCGGACCGGGAAGGCGCGCGCGCCGCGCTCGGCGGCGGGGCGCTTCAGAAGCAGCTTCGAGGGCAGGGTCATGGAAATCCGTTCGATGTTTCAACCGATTGTAACGCGCTCGCTACAATACACGCACGATCGTGAATCCCGTCTCAGACCCGCAAAACATGCCAGAGTTGCCAGAAGTCGAAGTCACGCGCCGGGGCATCGAGCCCTTTGTCGCGGGCCGCCGCGTCGAGCGTGTCGACGTCCGTACCGCGATGCTGCGCTGGCCCGTGCCGGCCGGGCTCGCGGAGCAATTGCGCGCGCGCGAAGTGCTCGCCGTCGAGCGTCGCGGCAAGTACCTGCTGTTCGAGGTCGACGCGGGCTGGTTCATCGTTCATCTCGGGATGACGGGCACGCTGCGCGTGCTGCCCGCGGCCGGCGTGCCGGTCGCCGCGAAACACGACCACATCGACTGGATCTTCGACGAATTCGTGCTGCGGTTCCGCGATCCGCGCCGCTTCGGCGCCGTGTTGTGGCACCCGCGCGAAGCGGGCGACGTGCATGCGCATCCGTTGCTCGCGAGCCTCGGCGTCGAGCCGTTCTCGCCGGCGTTCACCGGCGCGCTGCTGCACGCGCGCACGCGCGGCCGAACGGTGTCGGTCAAGCAGGCGCTGCTCGCGGGCGACATGGTCGTCGGCGTCGGCAACATCTATGCGTCGGAGAGCCTGTTTCGCGCCGGCATCCGGCCGACGACCGCCGCCGGCAAGGTCTCGCTGCCACGCTACGAGCGACTGGCCGACGCGGTGCGCGCGACGCTCGCCGACGCGATCGAGCGCGGCGGCAGCACGCTGCGCGATTTTGTCGGCAGCAACGGCGAAAGCGGCTATTTCCAGCTCGACTGCTTCGTCTACGACCGTGCGGGGCTGCCTTGCCGCGTATGCGGTACGCCGATCCGCCAGATCGTGCAGGGTCAGCGCTCGACCTATTTCTGCCCGACCTGCCAGCGTTGAGCCCCGCGTTAAAACCCTTTTCCAAAGATTCGAACACTTGAAGCCGCCCCGCATTGCTCCCGCTCCGTTCCCCGTCACGCCGCTGCACCGTACGTTCGCCACGCGCCTGATCGCATGGCAGCGCGTGCACGGCCGCCACGACCTGCCGTGGCAGAACACCCGCGATCCGTACCGGATCTGGCTGTCGGAAATCATGCTGCAGCAGACGCAGGTCTCGACGGTCGTCCCGTATTACATGCGCTTTCTCGAGCGCTTTCCCGACGTCGCCGCGCTCGCGGCCGCGCCGGCAGACGACGTGATGGCGCTGTGGGCCGGCCTCGGCTACTACTCGCGCGCACGCAACCTGCACCGCTGTGCGCAGGTCGTCGTCGCCGAGCATGGCGGTGCATTCCCGTCGACGCCCGACGCGCTCGCCGAACTGCCGGGCATTGGCCGCTCGACGGCCGCGGCGATCGCGTCGTTCGCGTACGGTGCGCGTGCGACGATCCTCGACGGCAACGTGAAGCGCGTGCTGGCGCGGGTGTTTGGCGTCGAAGGTTTTCCGGGCGAGAAGCGGGTCGAGAACGACATGTGGGCGCTGGCCGAATCGCTGCTGCCGGATGCCGCGAACGCGGCCGACGTGAGCGCCTATACGCAGGGGCTGATGGATCTCGGCGCGACGCTGTGCGTGCGCGGCAAGCCGGATTGCGCGCGCTGTCCGTTCGCGGGCGACTGCGTTGCGCAGTCGACGGGCCGGCAGCGCGAACTGCCGGCCGCGCGGCCGAAGAAGGCCGTGCCGACGCGCAAGACCTGGATGCTCGTGCTGCGCGACGGCGACGCCGTGCTGCTCGAGCGGCGTCCGCCGGCCGGCATCTGGGGCGGCCTGTGGTGCCTGCCGCAGGCGGACGGCGACGCCGCACTCGCGGAACTCGCACGCGGCTTCGGCGGCGGCGGCCCGGTGCCGCTCGCGCCGTTTACGCACACGTTCACGCATTTCCGGCTCGAGATCGAACCGCGGCTGAGCGACATGACGAACGGCGGGCTGCCGGCTGCGCACGCGCAGGATGCCGAGACGGCGTGGGTGCCGCTCGCCGGGCTCGATGCGTACGGCGTGCCGGCGCCAGTGCGCAAGCTGCTCGATGCGCTGAGCGGACCGCTGCTGTAACGAAAGGGGGAAGGCACCGCGCGGGCCGCGCTTACGGAAGCGCCGGGCCGCCGCGAGTGTTTCGTCCGTCAGGATGATGCGCGCGGCGATGCCGGTGCGACGCGACAGGTCGGTCGGCGCCTACAGCCATCCGTGCCGGTCGAGCACATGGTGCACGGCATCGATCCGCGCACCGACATCCGGAAACTCCATCAGCTTCTGTCGCGCGCGCAGGTCGAGCGGCAGCAGTTCCGCGAGGCGGTTCGACACCCAGCTCGGGTCGTCGAGGCGGAACGGTTCGCCGAACGGCAGCTTGCCGGGTTCGGATTTCTTCAGCGCTTCGATGATTCGCTCGAGCACCTCGGCGCACGAGCCGAATTGCGCGAGCGCCTGCTCGCCTTCGAGCGGGATGTCGTCGGGCAGCGGCTCCGCGATGCCGACCAGCAGCCCGTTGCCTTCGACGCGATGCGACAGCAGCTCGAAACGCTGCGTGCCGATTGCCTGCAGGTACAGCATCCCGAATTCGCCGGTGTCGCACTCGGTGATGCGCGCCATGCAGCCGATGGTCTCGGGCACGGACACGGCCCCGTCCTGCGCGACTTCGGGGCCGCTCTTCAACAGGCATACGCCGAATGGCGCGTCGTCGCGCAGGCAGGCGCGGCACATGTCGAGATAGCGTGCCTCGAACACCTTGAGCGGCAGCCAGCCACCGGGGAACAGCACCGTGTGCAACGGAAACAGCGGCAGGTCGATCAGGGTGGTCGATAGGGTGGACATGGTGCGCCGGCGAGAAGGCGGTGTCGCTAAGGTCGGGCGACCTCGGTGACGAGCCGCGACGACGCGTCGACATCCACGGGCGCGTCACGATGCCGCACGATCACGTTCGCATCGTGCGCGAGGCGCGCGGCGAGCGTTTCCGCGATGAACACCGAGCGATGCTGACCGCCCGTGCAGCCAATGGCGACGGTCAGGTAGCTGCGGTTGTCTTCGCGAAAGTGCGGCAGCCATTTCATCAGGAACGCATGGATGTCGTCGATCATCTGGTGGACGATCGGCAGTGCGTCGAGAAAGGCGATGACCGGCTGGTCCAGCCCAGTGAGCGGGCGCAGCTCATGGTCGTAGTACGGATTCGGCAGTGCGCGCACGTCGAACATCAGGTCGGCATCGAGCGGCACGCCGCGCTTGAAGCCGAATGACTCGAACATCACCATCAGGTCGTTGCTCTTCTGCTCGATGAATCGCTTGACCCACGTGCGCAGCACGTTCGCGCGCAGCGTACTGGTATCGATCTGGTGACCGAATTCGGCGAGCGGCGCGACCAGGTCGCGCTCGCGCTCGATCGCTTCCTCGAGCGACGACAGCAGCCCGACGTTCGCGTCGTGCGACGGCGAGCCGGACAGCGGGTGGCGCCGGCGTGTTTCGGAGAAGCGCTGGATCAGCGCCTGCGTGCTCGCATTGAGGAACAGCACGCGGACATCGTGCTCGAGCGACAGCGCGCGGATCAGGCCGGGCAATTCGTCCAGCGACGCGCTCGAACGCGCATCGATCGCGACCGCGAGCCGGTGCTGACCGCCATCGGCAAGGTAGCGGGCGAGTTCGGGGAGCACGTGCGGCGGCAGGTTGTCGACGCAGTAATAGCCTGCGTCTTCTAGCGCGTTCAGCGCGACAGACTTGCCTGAGCCGGAGATGCCGGTGATGAGGACGATGCGCATGGGAAGCAGAGAATCCTGACGTTTCATCATAGCACCGGCTCGACGCGTCGGCGCTGCGAGGCCGGCGCGGAGAAGTTACACGAGCTTGCCGGGGAACTGACTGTCGGGATCTTGCATCGCGAGTCGTTGCCGATCCATGAAATCGCGCAACGTATCGATGCCGCGCAACTGCAGGATCGTGTTCCGCACGGCCGCCTCGACCAGCACCGCGAGGTTGCGGCCGGCCGCCACCTGGATCGTGACCTTGCTGATCGGCAGGCCGAGCACGTCGACCGTCTGGCTTTCCAGCGGCAGCCGCTGGAATTCGCCGTCCGGGCGGCGCACGAGCTGGACGATCAGCTTCAGCTTCATTTTCCGGCGCACGGCGGTTTCACCGAAGATCGTCTTGATGTCGAGCAGGCCGAGGCCGCGCACTTCGAGCAGGTTCTGCAGCAGCGGCGGGCAGCGGCCTTCGACGAAATCGGGGCCAAGTCGGACGAAGTCGACGGCGTCGTCGGCGACGAGGCCGTGGCCGCGGCTGATGAGTTCGAGGCCGAGCTCGCTCTTGCCGAGCCCGGAGTCGCCGGTGAGCAGCACGCCCATCCCGAGGATGTCGAGGAACACGCCGTGCAGCGTCGCGCGCGGCGCGAGGATGCGTGACATGTAGAGCCGCAGGCTGTCGATCACCGCGGCGGCCGACATCGGCGTCGTGAACAGCGGCGTGGACGAGCGCGTGCAGCGCAGCACGAGTTCGGGTGGCGCGGCGGCGCCGCCGGCGACGACGAGGAACGGCGGTTCGAGCGCGATCAGCTCGGCCATGTGGCGCGAACGGTCTTCGTCGGTCTGCCGCTGGTAGTAGTCGATTTCGGCTTCGCCGAGCACCTGGATCCGGTTCGGGTGGATCAGGTTCAGGTGGCCGACGAGGTCGGCGCTCGACGTCGCGTTGCCGACGGTGTCGGCCGAAAAACCGCGCTCCCAGCCTTCATGCCCCGTCAGCCAGCTCAGTTTCAGCGTGGCCGCGTTGTCGTCGAAGATGCTCTGGGCGTTGATGCTGGACGTATCCATGACTCTCGTCACTCCAATGAGCCGGTGCATGCGCGCGGCGACGGGCGTCGCCATGCCGGACCGGCGCCGGGCGGCCCTGGACGGCGGCGCGTGCCGCCTCGTTCGGGAAAATATTCCGTCCGGATCAACTCAAGGTTGCCACTGAGTGAGCAGGCGATGCAACTCGGCGAGATCTGTTTCGTTGTGCAGACGCTCGCGCGCGTCGCGATCGGACAGCAGTTGCGCGATTTCCGACAGGATCTCGAGGTGCTGCTGGGTGGCTTGCTCGGGGACGAGCAGGAAAATCAGGAGACCGACCGGCTGGCCGTCGGGGGCTTCGAACGGGATCGCGTCGGCGAGCCGCACGAACGCGGCGAGCGGGTGCTTGAGCCCCTTGATGCGCCCGTGCGGAATCGCGACGCCTTCGCCGAGCCCGGTCGAGCCGAGGCGCTCGCGCGCGAACAGGTTGTCCGTGACGGTGCTGCGGGCGATGCCGTTCTGATTCTCGAAGATCAGCCCGGCTTGTTCGAAGACGCGTTTCTTGCTGGTAACGGAGAGGTCGATGACGACGTTCTCGATGGGCAGGATTTTGGCTAGGCGATTCATGTTGGCAGGCGATTGGGCGGCCTGGGGTCTCCTTGCGGCGGCAGACTGATTTTCCATGTTCGGCGATATCAAGGCGTTCGGCATCGGCAACCTGCAAGGCAGCTACCGCACCCAACGCCCCCCGGCGATAACCGGAACATTATAGAGCACAGCCGCGTGCGTGGCGCAGCATGGACGGACCGGTCGCACCACTGCCGCTCGGACACAAAAAAAACGCCCGGCGAACCGGGCGGCGTGTATGTTGCGGTGAACGTTATTGCGGCGGCAGTTCGATCTGGTCGATCGACGGCTGCAGCTTGATCGGGTCATGCGCATGGGTCTGCAGACGCTCCATGTGCTTGACGACCTGACGATCCAGCTTGTCGATCAGCAGATCGATCGCAGCGTACAGGTTACCGTTTGCGCTTTCGACGAAGATGTCCTTGCCCTTCAGGTGCAGGTTGATTTCCGCGCGCTGCTGCTTGTCCTTTTCCTTGTGATTGTCGACCGAGAGGATCACAGTGCCATCGATCACCTGATCGCTATGCCGTAGCACCCGGTCCAGCTTGGTGATCACGTATTCGCGAATTGCAGGCGTGACTTCGAGATGATGTCCACTGATCTTCAGGTTCATAGTGCTTCTCCAAGCGAGTGACCACGCGGCCGCATCGAGGCGGCGCTCCGGTCGACTTGCCCCTGCCGCACATGGCGGCAAATTCGCGGACAGGTCGCCCGGCCTGTTCCCCGTATGCGCGGTGGCCGGAACACGCCTGCCGCCGGGCAGGCAGCAGGCTTAAAGAGACTTGCGCAGATTCACTGCCGGGATTTTGAGGGCTTCGCGATACTTGGCAACCGTGCGGCGCGCAACCACGAATCCCTGTTCTGCCAGCAGCTCGGCAATGCGGCTGTCCGAAAGTGGCGATTTTGGGTCTTCAGCTCCTATCAGTTGCTTGATCAGGGCTCGGATGGCGGTCGACGATGCGGCGCCTCCGGTGTCGGTCGAAACGTGTGATCCGAAGAAGTACTTAAATTCAAGCGTCCCGAACGGGGTCAGCATGTACTTGCCTGTTGTCACACGGCTGACAGTCGACTCGTGTAGGCCCAGCGTATCAGCTATTTCCCGCAAAACCAAGGGGCGCATGGCAATTTCACCGTGCGCAAAGAAATTCTTCTGACGTTCGACAATAGCCTGCGCGACACGCAGGATTGTGTCGAATCGCTGCTGGATGTTCTTGATCAGCCAGCGCGCTTCCTGGAGCTGTTGTTTCAGCGATCCGGCCGACGGATCGCCGCGGCTGTTGCGCAGAATGTTCGCGTACAGATTGTTGATCCGCAGACGCGGCATCACTTCCGGATTGAGTTCCGCGAGCCAGCCCTGGCCGGCCTTCTTCACGATGATGTCGGGCACGACGTAGTCGGCCTCGGCCTTGCCGTAGGCGGCGCCGGGGAACGGCTCCAGCGAGCGGATCAGCGCGTGCGCGTCGCGCAGTGCGTCGTCCGTCGCCTTCAGCTGCTTGCGCAGCCGCGTGAAGTCGCGCGCGGCGAGCAGCTCGAGGTGCTGCGACACGATCTCGAGCGCGAGCGTGCGGGTGGGGGACGGATCGAGGCGCAGCAACTGCAGCTTCAGGCATTCGGAGGCCGAACGGGCCCCGACCCCGGCCGGGTCGAAACTGTGCAGCAGCGCGAGCGCCGCATTCAGTTCGTCGCAGTCGATTTCCAGTTCCGGCGGCAGGTCGGCGAGCACTTCGTCGAGCGAGGCGGTCAGGTAGCCGTCGTCGTCGAGCGATTCGATCAGGAACATCACGAGCGCGCGATCGCGCGGGCTGGCCTGCGTGACGCGCAATTGCGCGGACAGGTGGTCGCGCAGCGACGTCGCGGCTTCCTGTACCTGCAGCGGCGGGAGGTCGTCGTCATCCGAGGCACCGCTCGAGCGGCCGAACTCGTCGAGATTCCACTGCGGGCCGTCGCCGGCGTCACCCGACGCGTAGCCGTCGTATTCGTCGGCGCCGGCCGGCTCGTCGCGCTCGGCGCGATCGCTCGACTGGCTGCCGCCGTTGACGGCGCCCGGTTCGGTGTTTTGGCCGGGAGGCGTTTGCGCGATCAGCGATCCGTCCGCCGCGACACGCAGCGGGCTCGCGATCCATTCGTCATCGTTCTCGAGCAGCGGATTCTGCGCGACGGCCATCGCGACTTCCTGCTGCAGTTCGAGCGTCGACAGCTGCAGGAGCCGGATCGACTGCTGCAGTTGCGGTGTCAGCGCCAGGTGCTGCGACAGGCGGAGTTGAAGGCTGGCTTTCATGGCGAGGAGGGAGTCATACCGGCAGTTTGCCACGACCCAGGCGTATTGAGCCATCCGCGATTACGCGCGGCGCGGCGCTTGGCCGCGGACAGGAGCCGCCGTGCGGCGGAGCACGCGGGCGCGACCCCGCGCGGCGATGCCGGGCGGGGTGCAGCCAGCCACAGGGGGACGTTACATGCGGAAGTGTTCGCCGAGGTACACGCGGCGCACGCTTTCGTTTTCGATGATGTCGCTCGGCGCGCCGGCGGCAAGCACCGAGCCGTCGCTGATGATGTATGCGTGGTCGCAGATGCCGAGCGTTTCGCGGACGTTGTGATCGGTTATCAACACGCCGATGTTGCGCTGCTTCAGGAACTTGACGATCTTCTGGATCTCGAGCACTGCGATCGGGTCGACGCCGGCGAACGGTTCATCGAGCAGGATGAAGTTCGGGTTGGTCGCGAGCGCACGCGCGATCTCGACGCGACGGCGTTCGCCGCCCGACAGCGACAGCGCCGGGTTCTCGCGCAGATGGCCGATCTGCAGCTCGTCGAGCAACGCCTCGGTGCGCGACGCGATCGCGTCCTTCGACAGCCGCTTGCCGTCTTCGCCGTGCTGCAGTTCGAGCACCGCGCGGATGTTTTCCTCGACGGTCAGCTTGCGGAACACTGACGCTTCCTGCGGCAGGTACGACAGGCCGAGCGATGCACGCTTGTGGATCGGCAGCAGGCTGATCGAGCTGCCGTTCAGCGAGATCTCGCCCGCGTCGAGCGGCACGAGGCCGACGATCATGTAGAACGACGTCGTCTTGCCGGCGCCGTTCGGGCCGAGCAGGCCGACGACTTCGCCGCTCTTCACGTCGAGCGACACGTCCTTGACGACCGTGCGCGAGCCATAGCGTTTCTTCAGGTTGCGGACGACGAGCGAGCTCGTCGTGCCGGCCGGCTGGCGGTTCGGTAGCGCGTTCATTGGCCCGGCGCTCCCTGGATCGTGGTCGACGGCGACAGCTTCGCCGGCGCGCCGTTCAACTGCCCGGGGCCGCCGTTCTTCGGCGAGAGCATCGCGCGCACGCGGCCGTTCGGGTTGCCCGGCGCCGCGACGTCCTTGCCGCCCTTCGCGGTGTAGAAGTCGCGCTGGCCGTCGTACGTGATCACGCTGCCGTGCACGGTGTCGGCGACGGTCGACGTGCCCTGCAGGCGGCGCACGGTCGCGGCGGTGGTCAGCGTCGTCAGGTCCTGCTTGCCGTCGTAGTCGATGCGCTCGGCGTCGCCGTCGATGTATTCGTCGAGACCTTCGCGCTTCTGGCGGAACGTCGCGTGCTTCTTGCCGCTGCCGAACGACGTCGCGTACTGGTAGCCTTCCGGATCCTGGCGCACTTCGACGCGATCGCCCTTGATGATGATCGTGCCCTTCGTGATCACGACGTTGCCGGTCGCGACCGTCACCTGCTTCAGGTCGTCATAGGTCAGGTTGTCCGCCTCGACGTTGATCGGCTTGTTCTGGTCGGCCTTCTCGGCATGGGCGAGCGGCGCCAGCCCGACGAGCGGGAGCGCCACGAGCGTCGCGGCGAGCGCGGCGCGGACGGCGCGCGCAGCGCCGCCGGAATTCTGTCGAGGGAACGGTTCGTTCATGCAGTCACGTGAGGGATGCGTCACCTGGATTGACCTTTCGAGCCGCCGGACGTGTCCGCCGCGGCGATCGTGCCGCGCACGTTGCCGTAAAGCTCGATGACCCGGGTGACGTTGTTGTACTTCATGCCGTCGGTCGCGTTGACGAGCGACAGGCCGCGCTGAAGTTTAACCGGCTTTTCGGTCTGGATCACATCGTCATTGACGAAGATCCGGAAATGCTGGGAATCGGCCTGCATCTGCGGATCGCCGCCGCCGGCCACGCGCAGGATGCGCGCGTCGTCGTACAAATCGACGATCGACACGTCGCCGTTGACGGTGCCGCGCTTCGCGGTGGTCGTGACGACCGGTTTGCCGGGCTGGAATGCGCGCATGGCCGGATCGGTCAGGTCGCTGTTTTCCGTGTCTTCGTAGTGGACCAGTTTCGCGGCCGTCAGCCGGTACTGGGTCGTGCCCGACTGGTCGAGCTCGGTGACCGAGAAGTTGTCCGCGAAATAGTCGGGCGTATGGCGTTTCGGCTGCACGGTGCCTTCGCCGGGCGGCGGCAGCGTCGCCTGCAGCAGCCACCACGTGATGCCCGCGAGCGCGGCGACCGCGATGAGCGGCAGCAACTGGGTCCAGCGGAAATGCGTGTTCATCCGTCAGGCTCCGCAGGCAGCCGCGAGCAGCGCATCGTAGCGGCGCTGCGCGCGCAGGATCGCGTCGCAGACTTCGCGCACGGCGCCCTGGCCGCCGCGGGCCTCGGCCACCCAGTGCGCGCGGGCGATCACTTCGGGGTGCGCGTTGGCCGGCGCAGTCGCGAAGCCGCAGCGCAGCATCACCGGCAGGTCGGGCCAGTCGTCACCCATGTAGCCGCAGGCGTCGGCGCCGATGCCGAGCGACGCGATCAGGTCGGCGAACACCGTGAGCTTGTTCTCGACGCCCTGGAACAGGTGCGCGATCTTCATTTCCTTCGCGCGCGCCGCGACGATCTCCGAGCGGCGGCCGGTGATGATCGCGGTCGCGATGCCGGCTTCGCCGAGCAGCTTCACGCCATGGCCGTCGAGCGAATTGAACGACTTCATCGCGTCGCCGGCCGCGGTAAACAGCAGGCCGCCGCCGGTCAGTACGCCGTCGACGTCGAAAATCATCAGCTTCACGCGGCTTGCGCGTTCGGCCGCAGTCAGCGCTGCACTCATCAGATCACCTTCTTCGAAAACAGGTCGTGCATGTTCAGCGCGCCGATCAGCGCGCCGTCGGCATCGACGACCAGCATCTGGTTGATCCGGTGGCGCTCCATCAGTTCCACGGCCTCGACCGCCAGGTGATCCGGTGCGATCGTGCGTGGGTCGCGCGTCATCACTTCGGTGATCGACAAGGTGCGGAAGTCGCCGTCGCGTGCGAGCACGCGGCGCAGGTCGCCGTCCGTGAAGATGCCGACGACCTTGCCGTCGGCGTCGACCACGGCGGTCATGCCGAGGCGCTTCGCGGTGATCTGAAACAGCGCGTCAGACAGCGTTGCGTCGAGCCCGACGGACGGGACGTCGTCGCCCGAGCGCATCACGTCGCGCACGTAGGTGAGCAGGCGTCGGCCGAGTGCACCGCCCGGGTGCGAGCGCGCGAAATCTTCCGAACCGAAGCCGCGAGCGTCGAGCACGGCGATCGCAAGCGCGTCGCCGAGCGCGAGCGCGGCGGTCGTGCTCGCGGTGGGCGCGAGGTTCAGGGGGCACGCTTCCTTCGACACCGCGGCGTTCAGGTTCACGTCGGCGAGCGTGCCGAGGCTCGATTCGGCACGGCCCGTGATCGCGATCAGCTTTGCGCCGATCCGCTTGACGAGCGGCAGGATCGCGACGAGTTCTTCCGACTCGCCTGAATAGGAGATGCCGATGAAGACGTCGTCCGACGTAACCATGCCGAGGTCGCCGTGGCTGGCCTCGGCCGGGTGGACGAAGAAGGCCGGCGTGCCGGTGCTCGCGAGCGTGGCCGCGATCTTGCGGGCGATGTGCCCCGATTTGCCGATGCCCGATACCACGACGCGGCCGCGGCAGCCGAGCAGCAGCGCGACGGCCTGGACGAAGTCGCCGTCGAGCTGGTCGCGCAGCGCGCGCACGGCGTCCGCCTCGATGTCGAGCACGTCGCGGGCGAGCGCGAGCGCCCGATCATCATTGATTTTCGCTATCATGCGCGGAGTATAGCAAAGGCGTTTGTTCGCCGCGCCGGGCTCTCGGACTCGTCCGAGGACGCCTGTCCATCGCCACCACCCGCGCCCGCATTGCCGTGGCCCCGACGAACGAGGACGCTTCGCCCGTGATTTCCCCGCTCGAAATGACCCTGCTGCTGCTGCTGGCCTCGGTGGTGGGCGTCGTCGTATTTCGCTCGTTGAACCTGCCGCCGATGCTCGGCTACCTGACCGTCGGCATCCTGGTCGGCCCGCACGCGTTCGGCATCGCCGCGGACCTCGAGCGGGCCGAGCATCTTGCGGAATTCGGCGTGGTGTTCCTGATGTTCTCGATCGGCCTCGAGTTCTCGCTCGCGAAGCTGAGGGCGATGCAGCGGCTCGTGTTCGGGCTCGGGCTGCTGCAGGTGGTCGCGACACTCGTGCTCGCGGTCGTGCTCGGCGCGCTGTTCGAGCGCTGGATGCACATCACGTGGCAGGGCAGCGTCGCGCTCGGCGGCGCGCTTGCGATGTCGTCGACGGCGATCGTATCGAAGATGCTCGCCGAGCGGCTCGAGATCGAGACCGCGCACGGCCGCAACATCTTCGGCGTGCTGCTGTTCCAGGATCTTGCGGTGGTGCCGCTCCTGATCGTGATCGCCGCGTTCGGTGCCGAGTCGTCGAAGGATCTCGCGATCACGCTCGGCTTCGCGGCGGTCAAGATCGTGATCGCGCTCGCGCTGCTGCTGATCGTCGGCCAGCGCTTCATGACGCGCTGGCTCAACGTCGTCGCGCGGCGCCGCTCGCAGGAGCTGTTCGTGCTGAACCTGCTGCTCGTCACGCTCGGCGCCGCGTTCATCACCGACCGCTTCGGCCTGTCGCTCGCGCTCGGCGCGTTCATCGCAGGGATGCTGATCTCCGAGACGCCGTTCCGTCACCAGGTGGAAGAGGACATCAAGCCGTTTCGCGACGTGCTGCTCGGGCTGTTCTTCGTGACGACGGGGATGCTGCTCGATCCGCGCGTGATCTGGGAGCACCCGTTGCTCGTGCTCGGCTTCTTCGTCGGGCAGATCCTGTTCAAGGGGACGATGATCGCCGGGCTCGCGCGCCTGTTCGGCGCAACGCCGGGCGTCGCGATGCGCACCGGCATCGGGCTCGCGCAGGCCGGCGAGTTCGGCTTCGTGCTGCTGAACCTGATCCTCGACCGGCATCTCGTCGATTCGACGCTGCTGCAGGCGATCCTCGCGTCGATGCTGCTGTCGATGCTCGCCGCGCCGTTCCTGATCCAGAACGCCGACCGGATCGTGATGAGGCTGTCGTCGACGGAATGGATGCAGCAGTCGCTGCAGATGACGCGGATCGCGACGCAAAGCCTCAAGCAGCGCGGCCACGTGATCATCTGCGGCTACGGCCGCGCGGGGCAGAACCTGGCGCGCATGCTCGAGCAGGAAGGCATTTCGTACGTCGCGCTCGACCTCGACCCCGATCGCGTGAGCGCGGCCGCGACGGCCGGCGAATCGGTCGTGTTCGGCGATGCGGCGCGGCGCGAGTCGCTGCTCGCGGCCGGTATCCATCGCGCGGCGGCTGTCGCGATCACGTATGCGAACACGCCGTCGGCGCTGCGCGTGCTGCACCACGTGCACGAGCTGGAGCCGACGCTGCCGGCGATCGTGCGCACGGTCGACGACGCCGATCTCGAGAAGTTGCTCGCGGCCGGCGCGACCGAGGTGATCCCGGAAATCGTCGAGGGCAGCCTGATGCTCGCGTCGCACACGCTGGTGCTGGTCGGCGTGCCGATGCGCAAGGTCGTGCGGCGCGTCGAGGAGATGCGCGACGAGCGCTACAGCCTGCTGCGCGGCTATTTCCGCGGCGCGGACGATGCGGACGACGACGATCACGAGCAGGTGCGGCTACAATCGGTGCCGGTCGACGCGCGCGCGGACGCGGTCGGGCGCTCGCTGGAGGAGCTCGGGCTGTATGCGCTCGGGCTGGAAGTCACGGCGATCCGCCGGCACGGGATCCGCGGCGTCGAACCCGATCCGCAGACCAAGCTGCGCGCGAGCGACATCGTCGTGCTGCGCGGGCTGCCCGAAGCGCTCGCGCTTGCGGAGGAGCGGCTGTCGCGCCATCGGCGCGAGCCGCCGGCCGCGGTCGCCTGAGTCGCGATTCGATAACCTGACCCGTATTTATTCGAAACGGTGCCCGATCTTCGCGCACCGTTTTTTTCGGAGAGTTTCATGCCGCATTCGTCGTCGGGCGCACCGCTCGATCCGGTCGCCTTCATTCACAGCCAGATCCGCACCGTGCCCGACTGGCCGCAGCCGGGCGTGATGTTCCGCGACATCACGACGCTGCTGCAGAGCCCGAAGGCGCTGCGCATCCTGGTCGACCTGTTCGTCGAACGCTATGTCGATGCGAAGCTCGACTACGTCGCGGGGCTCGACGCGCGCGGCTTCATCATCGCGCCGATCGTCGCGTACGAGCTGAGCGTCGGCTTCGTGCCGATCCGCAAGGTCGGCAAGCTGCCGTACAAGACGCGCTCGGAATCGTACGACCTCGAATACGGCAGCGCGACGGTCGAGATCCACGAAGACGCGTGCCGCCCCGGCGACCGCGTGATCATCATGGACGACCTGATCGCAACCGGCGGCACGATGATGGCGGGGCGCAACCTGCTGCAGCGGCTCGGCGCGGTCGTCGTCGAAGGCGCGGCGATCATCGACCTGCCCGATCTCGGCGGCTCGGCGCTGCTGCGCAACGCGGGGCTGCCCGTCTATACCGTCACCGAATTCGCCGGCCACTGAACCACTGAACGCCGGCTCTCGCCGCGAGGTCACGATGCCCAACTTCATGCTGTTTCTCGCCACGTCGATCGCGATCACGTTCGCGCCGGGTCCCGACAACCTGCAGGTGCTCGCGCGCGGCATCTCGCAGGGCCGCGCGGCCGGCTTCGTCGCCGCGCTCGGCTTCACGGCCGGGATCCTGTTCCATACGACGCTTGCGGCGCTCGGCGTCGCGGCCGTGCTGCGTTCGTCGCCGGTCGCGTTCCAGGCGCTGAAGCTCGCGGGCGCCGCGTACCTCGTGTGGATCGGCATCAAGGCGCTGCGCAGCCAGGGTCTTGCGAATGCGCATGCGCGTGAGCCGCAGCCGCTTGGCGCGATCTTCCGGCAGAGCGTGATCGGCAACCTGATGAACCCGAAGGTCACGCTGTTCTTCGTCGTGTTCCTGCCGCAGTTCGTCGATCCGCACGGCGTGCAGGGCGTGACGCTGCAGATGTTCGAACTCGGCGCGCTGTTCATGCTGCAGACGGCCGCGATCTTCTCGCTGTTCGGCATCGGCGCGGGCGCGATCGGCGCATGGCTGAAGCGCCGCCCGAAGGCCGGCGTGTGGCTCGACCGGATTGCCGGTGCGACCTTCATCGCGATCGGCATCCGCGTGGCGCTGAAGGACTGAACCCGATGACGTTTCCGTGCATTGCGGCCGCGCGCCGCTTCGATCCGGCCGCGCACTTGCGTTTCGAGATCGCCGGCGAGCAGGTCGGCTGGGTGCGTCGCCAGGACGTCGCGAAGCTCGCCCGCTGGCCCGACGTGTTCGAGCTGACGGACGAGCGTGTCGTGCTGTCGGCGCGCTACGACACGGTCGACGCGCGCAGCATGGCGCTCGCGAGCGCGATCGGCGCGCTGGCGGCCGAAGGTGCGATTCCCGGCTGGCGCGACGAGATTTATGCGATCCGCAACCGCTTCGACGATCCGCCGCTCGCGAATATCGAGCGCGCCGCGTCGCGCTTCTTCGGCACGCAGACTTATGCGGTGCACCTGAACGGCATCGTAGAATATGCGGCTGCGCCGGGTTCGCCCGCCGTGCCGCAGATGTGGCTCGGCCGCCGCAGCGCGACCAAGGCCACCGACCCCGGCATGCTCGACAACGTCGTCGCAGGCGGCATCGGCTGGGGCTTGGGCGTTCACGAGACGCTCACGAAGGAGTGCTGGGAAGAGGCCGGCATGCCGGCCGACCTGGCGGCGCGCGCGATCGCGGGCCGGGCGGTGCAGGTGCTGTGCTCGCTGCCGGAAGGCACGCAGTCCGAACTGATCTTCGTGTACGACCTGCCGCTGCCGCGCGACTTCGTGCCGCACAACCAGGACGGCGAAGTGGCCGAGCACCTGCTGGCCGGCGTGCCCGAGGTGATCGGCTGGCTGCGCGAAGGCCGCGCGACGATGGATGCGAGCCTCGCGATGCTCGACACGCTGCTGCGCCACCGCTGGCTCGCGGCGGCGGAAGCCGCGGGCATCGACGCGCTGTTCGCGCCGGCCGCGTAAAGCGCTGAACGGCCTATTTGACGAATACCGAAACGAAGGGAGTAGCGGTCATGTCGACCGATCACAGCTTTATCTTGAAACTGTCGTGCCCCGACCGGCACGGCATCGTTCACGCGGTCTCGGGCTTCCTGTTCGAGCGCAGCAACAACATCCTCGACTCGGCGCAGTTCGGCGACAGCCGCACCAGCGAGTTTTTCATGCGCGTGCACTTCGAGCAGGATGCCGACGGCGCGGATGCCGCGTCGGCGCTCGATACGCTTCGCAAGGAATTCGCGCCGCTCGCCGAGCAGTTCGCGATGCGCTGGGAAATGCACGACGCGGCGGTGAAGCCGC
The DNA here is from genome assembly GCF_001443045.1 of Burkholderia ambifaria. Taxonomy (GTDB): domain Bacteria; phylum Pseudomonadota; class Gammaproteobacteria; order Burkholderiales; family Burkholderiaceae; genus Burkholderia; species Burkholderia ambifaria_A. The sequence goes on from NZ_LKPJ01000010.1 coordinate 99,432, forward strand.
GCGTCGTGATCATGGTGTCGAAGATCGGCCATTGCCTGAACGACCTGCTGTTCCGCTATCGCACCGGCCAGCTGCCGATCGAGATCCCGGCGATCGTGTCGAACCACAAGGAGTTCTATCAGCTCGCCGCGAGCTACAACATCCCGTTCCATCACTTTCCGCTCGTCGGCGGGTCGTCCGATGCGGCGAAGGCCGCGCAGGAAGCGCGCGTGCTGGGCGTGATCGACGAACACCAGGCCGATCTCGTCGTGCTCGCGCGCTACATGCAGATCCTGTCGCCGAACATGTGCGAGCAGCTCGCCGGCCGCGCGATCAACATCCACCATTCGTTCCTGCCGAGCTTCAAGGGCGCGAAGCCGTACTACCAGGCGTTCGACCGCGGCGTGAAACTGATCGGCGCGACCGCGCACTATGTGACGACCGACCTCGACGAAGGCCCGATCATCGAGCAGGAAGTCGAGCGCGTCGACCACAGCATGACGCCCGACCAGCTCACGGCGATCGGCCGCGACGTCGAGTGCGTGACGCTCGCGCGCGCGGTGAAGTGGCACGTCGAGCACCGGATCGTGCTGAACGGGACGAAGACCGTCGTGTTCCGCTGATCCGCGGGTTGCGTCGGCCGGCCTGTGCCGGCCGTCGATTGCTGCAAACAAGAACGCCGCGCCCTTCACGGGGCGCGGCGTTTTTTTATCGCGTGATGCGTGTGACGGGCAGGGCGGGGGCGCGGCCGTCAGATCAGCCGCAGCATGTACAACTCGCGCTTCAGGTATGCATAGAAGATCGGCGCGGCGATCACGCCCGGCAGCCCGAACGCGGCTTCCATGATCAGCATCGCGAGCAGCAGCTCCCACGCGCGCGACTCGATCTGGCCGCCGATGATCTTCGCGTTCAGGAAGTATTCGAGCTTGTGGATCACGACGAGGAACGCAAGCGATGCGATCGCCGTGCCCATGCTGACCGACAGCGACACCGCGACGATCAGCGTGTTCGAGATCAGGTTGCCGATCACCGGCAGCAGCCCGACGATGAACGTGACGAGCACGAGGGTCTTCGACAGCGGCAGCCGCTGGTGGAAGAGCGGCAGCGCGACGAGCAGGTAGATGCCGGTGAAGGCCGCGTTGATCGCCGAGATCTTGATCTGCGCGAACACGATCCGGCGGAACGACTCGGCGAAGCGCGACACGCGCGTGACGAGCGCGGTCGACAGCGGCCGGCGCACCTTGCCGTGCTCGACGCCGATCGCGATCATCGCGCCGATGATCATCCCGAACAGCACATGGCCGAAGCCGCGCGCGACGCTCTTGCCGCCTTGCTGGAGCTGATCCATGTGCGAGTGCATCAGCAGCGCCGCCTTGGATTTCATCTGTTCGACGTCGACGGGCAGCAGGTTCGCGATCCAGGAAGGCGTGCGCGCGCGGGTCTGCTCGACGATCTGCATCAGCTGGTCGAGCAGGCTCTGCAGGTTCGGCACCGTGTGCTCGAAGTGTTCGATGATGCCGATCGTCAGGCCCGTGAGCCCGCCGACGATCGCAATCGACAGCAGCACGACGGCGACCCAGCGCGCGCGCATGCTCGTCGTGTGGCGTTCGATCACCGGGGCGATCGTGTGGATCAGCTGATAGACCAGCATGCCGGCCAGCAGCCCGCCCAGCAGCTTGAGTTCGATGACGAGCACCATCGCGATGAGGGCGAACAGATAGCTGCCGATCTCGATCGCCGACAGCTTCGGCAGGCTGAAGTCGCTCGTCAGCCGCACGCTGCGCAGGTGCGGCTCGCGGTTCTGCGCGTCGCGCGACTCTTGTTGCTTCTCCATCGTGGATTCCTGTCGTTCGTGTGTCGTGCCGCGCGGTGGGCGGCAGGACGGCGGTCGCCCGGCGTCGCACCGGGTTGGTGCGGATGGCGAACCTTACGACCGTAAAGTATAGCTGCCATTATGGTCCGCCACGGGGCTGTTTGGCTCGTGGTGTAAACGTAGAGGGGAAAACGGCAGAAGGGAAAACGAGGAAACCGGCGCCGCCGCGAGCGGCGGGGGCGCGCGGCCGGCAGCCGCGCGCGGGAACGAAAGCTGTCAGCCGGCCGCCGCCTTGCGGGTCGGACGCTTGAGCAGCGGAGCGAGGTACTTGCCGGTGAAGCTCGCCTTGGTCTTCGCGACCTGCTCCGGCGTGCCCTGCGCGATGATCTGCCCGCCGCCGGCACCGCCCTCGGGGCCGAGGTCGATCACCCAGTCGGCCGTCTTGATCACGTCGAGGTTGTGCTCGATGATCACGACCGTGTTGCCCTGGTCGCGCAGCCGGTGGATCACTTCCAGCAACAGCGCGATGTCGTGGAAGTGCAGGCCGGTGGTCGGCTCGTCGAGGATGTACAGCGTGCGGCCCGTGTCGCGCTTCGACAGCTCCAGCGACAGCTTCACGCGCTGCGCCTCGCCGCCCGACAGCGTCGTGGCCGACTGGCCGAGGCGGATGTAGCCGAGGCCGACGTCGAGCAGCGTCTTCAGCTTGCGCGCGATCACCGGCACCGCGCTGAAGAATTCGTACGCGTGCTCGACGGTCATGTCGAGCACTTCGCTGATGTTCTTGCCCTTGTACTGCACTTCGAGCGTTTCGCGGTTGTAGCGCTTGCCGTGGCACACGTCGCACGGCACGTAGACGTCAGGCAGGAAGTGCATCTCGACCTTCAGCACGCCATCGCCCTGGCACGACTCGCAGCGGCCGCCCTTCACGTTGAACGAGAAGCGGCCCGGATCGTAGCCGCGCTCCTTCGCGGCCGGCACGCCCGAGAACAGCTCGCGGATCGGCGTGAACAGGCCCGTGTAGGTAGCCGGGTTCGAGCGCGGCGTGCGGCCGATCGGCGACTGGTCGACGTTGATCACCTTGTCGAAGTGCTCGAGGCCTTCGATCGCTTCGTGCGGCGCCGGTTCGGCCGACGAGCCGTACAGGTGGCGTGCGACTGCGTGATACAGCGTGTCGTTGATCAGCGTCGACTTGCCGGAACCCGACACGCCGGTGATGCAGGTCAAGAGGCCGACCGGCAGCTCGAGATCGACGTGCTTCAGGTTGTTGCCGTGCGCGTCGACGATGCGCAGCATCCGCTCGGGATCGGGCGCGAGCCGCTCGTCCGGATACTCGATCGTGCGCTTGCCGACCAGGTACTGGCCGGTCAGCGACTGCGGATTCGACTGCACCTGCTTCGGCGTGCCTTCGGCCACGATCACGCCACCGTGCTCGCCCGCGCCGGGGCCCATGTCGACGACGTAGTCGGCCGTGCGGATCATGTCCTCGTCGTGCTCGACGACGATCACCGAGTTGCCGAGGTCGCGCAGGTGCTTGAGCGTGCCGATCAGGCGGTCGTTGTCGCGCTGGTGCAGGCCGATCGACGGCTCGTCGAGCACGTACATCACGCCGGTCAGGCCCGAGCCGATCTGCGACGCGAGCCGGATCCGCTGCGCCTCGCCGCCGGACAGCGTTTCGGCGCTGCGCTCGAGCGACAGGTAGTCGAGGCCGACGTTGTTCAGGAAGGTCAGGCGCGCGACGATTTCCTTGATCACCTTGTCGGCGATCTCGCGCTTCGCGCCGTCGAGCGTCAGCCCGTCGAAATAGCCGAGCGCGTCGCGCAGCGGCCAGCCGCTGATTTCATAGATGCCGCGTGCGTAGTCGCCGGTGCCGACCCGCACGTGGCGCGCCTCGCGGCGCAGCCGCGTGCCGTCGCACGACGGGCACGGCTGGTTGTTCTGGTATTTCGACAGTTCCTCGCGCACCGCGACCGAATCGGTCTCGCGGTAACGGCGTTCGAGGTTCGGGATGATCCCTTCGAACACGTGCTCGCGGATCGTCGTGCGACCGCGCTCGTTGATGTACGAGAACGGGATCGTCTGCTTGCCCGAACCGAACAGCAGCACCTTGCGGATCTTTTCCGGCAGATCCTCGAACGCGGCGTCGATGTCGAAATCGTAGAACGCCGCGAGGCTCTGCAGCATCTGGAAGTAGAACTGGTTGCGGCGGTCCCAGCCCTTCACGGCGCCCGCGGCGAGCGACAGCGACGGGTGCGCGACGACCCGCTTCGGGTCGAAGAACGTGATCTGGCCGAGGCCGTCGCATTCCGGGCACGCGCCCATCGGGTTGTTGAACGAGAACAGGCGCGGCTCGAGCTCCTGCAGCGAGTACGAGCAGATCGGGCACGCGAACTTCGAGCTGAACAGGTGCTCGTGATCGGACTCCATCTCGAGCGCGATCGCGCGGCCGTCGGCGAGGCGCAGCGCGGTCTCGAACGATTCCGCGAGGCGCTGCTTCATGTCCGGGCGCACCTTCAGGCGGTCGACGACGACGTCGATCGTGTGCTTGTCGTTCTTCTTGAGCTTCGGCAGCGACTCGACCTCGTAGATCTTCGCGACGCCTTCGTTCGCGGTGCCGCCGCCCGAGCGCACGCGAAAGCGCACGAAGCCCTGCGCCTGCATGTCCTCGAACAGCTCGGCGTGCTCGCCCTTGCGGTTCGCGACGACGGGCGCGAGGATCATCAGCTTGGTTTCCTCGGGCAGCGCGAGCGCCGCGTCGACCATCTGCGACACGCTCTGCGCCTCGAGCGGGATGTCGTGGTCGGGGCAGTAGGGCGTGCCGACACGTGCGAACAAAAGTCGCAGGTAGTCGTGGATTTCGGTGACTGTGCCGACGGTCGAACGCGGGTTGTGGGACGTCGCCTTCTGCTCGATCGAGATCGCGGGCGACAGGCCCTCGATCAGGTCGACGTCGGGTTTCTCCATCAACTGCAGGAACTGGCGGGCGTACGCGGACAGGCTTTCGACATAGCGGCGCTGGCCCTCGGCGTAAAGGGTGTCGAACGCGAGCGACGACTTGCCCGACCCGGACAACCCGGTAATCACGATCAGCTTGTGGCGCGGCAGGTCGAGATTGACGTTTTTCAGGTTGTGGGTGCGTGCCCCACGGATACGGATCTGTTCCATGAACCTGGCGAAAATGGAGGGAACCAAACCTGCTACTATAACGGCTTTTCGAGGCCGTCGTTGGGGGCCCCAGCCTTTGCAGCAGCTGGCAGCAAGGCGGTGCCCACGCCGGGGAAAGCGGCCGCGCCGCACGGCTTCGGGCTGCCCGCGGGCTGCCTCGGGACGTCCCGGAAAGCGGCCCCGGAAAGCGCCTGCCAGGCGTGCCGGGCCGGTGGCCCTGATCTTCCGCCGCCCGCCGCCGGGCGGACATTCCGATCATTCGAAATTCATTCCCGATGTCCAATCCGTCCGCCACGTCTTCCCGCATGAGTGCGCCCGAATTGCGCGCGACCACGTCGCTCGCGGCGATCTTCGCGCTGCGCATGCTCGGCCTGTTCATGATCATGCCGGTGTTCTCGGTCTACGCGAAAACCATCCCGGGCGGCGACAACGTGCTGCTGGTCGGCATCGCGCTCGGGGCCTACGGCGTCACGCAGTCGCTGCTGTATATCTTCTACGGATGGGCATCGGACAAGTTCGGGCGCAAGCCCGTGATCGCCACCGGCCTGCTGATCTTCGCGCTCGGCAGCTTCGTCGCCGCGTTCGCGCACGACATCACGTGGATCATCGTCGGCCGCGTGATCCAGGGGATGGGTGCCGTGTCGTCCGCGGTGCTCGCGTTCATCGCCGACCTGACCTCCGAGCAGAACCGCACGAAGGCGATGGCGATGGTCGGCGGCTCGATCGGCGTGTCGTTCGCGGTCGCGATCGTCGGCGCGCCGATCGTGTTCCACTGGGTCGGGATGAGCGGGCTGTTCGCGATCGTCGGCGTGTTGTCGATCCTCGCGATCGGCGTCGTCGTGTGGATCGTGCCCGACGCGGCGAAGCCCGTGCACGTGCCTGCGCCGTTCGCCGAGGTGCTGCACAACGGCGAGCTGCTGCGTTTGAACTTCGGCGTGCTCGTGCTGCACGCGACGCAGACGGCGCTGTTCCTCGTCGTGCCGCGCCTGCTGGTCGACGGCGGGCTGCCGGTCGCCGCGCACTGGAAGGTCTACCTGCCGGTGATGGGGCTCGCGTTCGTGATGATGGTCCCGGCGATCATCGTCGCGGAAAAACGGGGCAAGATGAAGCCGGTGCTGCTCGGCGGCATTCTGGCTATCCTGATCGGCCAATTGTTGCTCGGCAGCGCACCGCATACCATCCTCATTGTGGCGGCGATCCTGTTCGTGTACTTCCTGGGTTTCAACATCCTGGAGGCGTCGCAGCCGTCGCTCGTGTCGAAGCTCGCGCCCGGTTCGCGCAAGGGCGCGGCCACGGGCGTCTACAACACCACGCAATCGATCGGGCTCGCGCTCGGCGGCATCGTGGGCGGTTGGCTGCTGAAGCACGGCGGCGCGAACACCGTCTTCTATGCGTGCTCGGGGCTCGTTGCCGCGTGGCTTATAATCGCGGCCAGCATGAAAGCGCCGCCGCGCAAGGCCTGAACCTCTTTTCGGGCAGGCACCGGCGGCGCTCGCCGGCCTGTCCGGCGGGCCGCTCCGACGACATTCGCGGGCGGCCCGGCATCGAATTTACTGGAGAAACACATGGCATCCGTCAACAAGGTCATCCTCGTCGGCAATCTCGGCGCCGATCCTGAAGTCCGTTACCTGCCGAGCGGCGACGCGGTTGCGAACATCCGTCTCGCGACGACCGATCGCTACAAGGACAAGGCAAGCGGCGATTTCAAGGAAATGACCGAGTGGCACCGCGTCGCGTTCTTCGGCCGTCTCGCCGAAATCGTCAGCGAATACCTGAAGAAGGGGTCGTCGGTCTATATCGAAGGCCGCATCCGCACGCGCAAGTGGCAGGGCCAGGACGGCCAGGATCGCTACTCGACCGAAATCGTCGCCGACCAGATGCAGATGCTCGGCGGCCGCGGTGGTGCGGGCGGCGGCGGTGGCGGCGGTGACGAAGGCGGTTATGGCGGCGGCTACGCTGGTGGCGGCGGCGGTCGTGGCGGCGAACAGATGGAGCGCGGCGGTGGCGGCGGTCGTGCCGGCGGCGCACCGCGCGGTGGCACAAGCGGCGGCCAGAGCCGTCCGAGCGCGCCGGCAGGTGGCGGCTTCGACGAGATGGACGACGATATCCCGTTCTGATCGGCAAGTCGGCATCCAGCATCACGATGGGCCTGAATGTCCGAGTCAAGCCAACTGCTTGGCCCGGGTCTTCGGGCCCTTTTCCGTTTACGTCAATGTTCCTTGTGCGCCAGGTAAAACGTGGCTGACGAACTTCCCGACCTCATCGCTCCGAATCTCGACGTGCTGTTCTGCGGGATCAACCCTGGCCTGACCGCGGCCGCGACCGGGCATCACTTCGCGGGGAGAAACAACCGCTTCTGGCGCGTGATCCATCTCGCGGGCTTCACGCCGGCGGAAATTTCGCCGCAGGACGATCACGCGATACTCCGGTTTGGTTGCGGCCTGACGGCGGTGGTGAAGCGGCCGACCGCGAGTGCCAATCAGCTTTCGCGCGCGGAATTCCTCGCTGCGTCTGCGGCGTTCGACCAAAAGGTGGGGCGTTACGGGCCGCGCTTCGTCGCATTTCTCGGCAAGGCGGCGTACGCGGTGCTTTCCGGGCAGCGAGAAGTCGAGTGGGGGCTGCAACCGGCCCGTATGCAGGGGGCGAGGGTCTGGGTGCTGCCCAATCCCAGCGGGAGAAACCTCGCGTTCGGTCTCGACGATCTGGTCGACGCATACCGTCAGCTTCGTTTGCAGGCGAAGGCCGGGTCCGGTCTTCAACTGGAGGGGCGGGATGCGTCACCATGAAAACGCGCCTCGGTGGCCGGGCACCGTGCTGCCGCGCGCGTTCTTCAACCGCGTGGCCACCGACGTCGCCCCGCAACTGCTGAACAAGGTCCTCGCGGCCGCGGACGGCCGGGCCGGACGGATCGTCGAAGTGGAAGCCTATGCCGGCGCGATCGACCCGGCTGCGCATACCTATCGCGGCAAAACGCAGCGCAATGCGACGATGTTCGGGCCGCCGGGGCACCTGTACGTCTATTTCACCTATGGCATGCACTGGTGCTGCAACTGCGTGTGCGGCCCGGATGGCACGGGAACGGGCGTGCTGATTCGTGCGCTCGAGCCGCTGCTAGGGCTCGAACAAATGCGTGCGGCGCGGCCGCCGCAGACGCTTGATCGCGACCTGTGCCGGGGGCCGGCGCGGCTGACCCAGGCGATGGGGATCGCCGGCGCGCAGGATGGTGTCGACCTGATCGGCGCGCACGAAGGGTTCGCGATCGTCGACGATGGTGTCGCGCCGCCCACCGATCTGGCGGGTGGGCCGCGCATCGGCATTCGCGTCGGCAAGGATTTGCCGTGGCGGTGGAGCGTGCCGGGCAACCGGTATGTATCGGGGCCGGTGATGCGCCGTTGATACACATCGCGCCCAATTGCGCACAATTCGACCTGCGTCACGCGACAGCCATTATTGACCGGCTAAGCTTCTTGTTTCGACGTTTTCGAGTGAGGAGACACAATGCGGCGGGTCGTATTCAACCAGAAGGGCGGCGTGGGCAAGTCGACGATCGTCTGCAACCTGGCGGCAATCAGCGCGAGCGAAGGGCTGCGCACGCTCGTCATCGACCTCGACGCGCAGGCGAATTCCACGCGCTACCTGCTCGGGGAACGCGCGACCGACGCGCATCCGGGCGCCGCCGAATTCTTCGAGACCGCGCTGACGTTCAACTTCCGGCCGGTCGACGTCGAGTCGTTCATCCATCCGACGCCGTTCGACGGGCTCGACGTGATGCCCGCGCATCCGGACCTCGACGCGCTGCACGGCAAGCTCGAGTCGCGCTACAAGATCTACAAGCTGCGCGATGCGCTGAACGAGCTCGATGCCTACGACGCCGTCTACATCGACACGCCGCCCGCGCTGAACTTCTACACGCGCTCGGCGCTGATCGCGGTCGAGCGCTGCCTGATTCCGTTCGACTGCGACGACTTCTCGCGTCGCGCACTGTACACGCTGCTCGAGAACGTGAAGGAAATCCAGCAGGACCACAACGCGGCGCTCGAGGTCGAAGGGATCGTCATCAACCAGTTCCAGCCGCGCGCGAGCCTCCCGCAGCGGCTGGTCGACGAACTCGTCGACGAAGGGCTGCCGGTGCTGGCGTCGCGGCTGTCGGCGTCGGTGAAGATCCGCGAGTCGCATCAGCAGTCGAAGCCGGTGATCCATCTCGAGCCGGCGCACAAGCTCGCACAGGAGTTTCGCGCGCTGCATCGCGAGCTGGTCGGGTGAGAGTGTTGGCGTCGTATCCGGAAATTTATACGATCATTGAATCGTTCATTAATAAACCCGGTAACGATTTCAAAATAAATCTGGAAAAACGATTACATCGGCGGCCGCTCCGTTTTTCAATGCGTACCTCTTTTCTAATGACGGGAATAATGACGAGGTAAATGTTGCGGGGGGGTGCGGCGGGTCATGCTGTAAAAAGGTAAAAGCCATGTCTGGACAGGGCGTTACGGCAAGACCCCCAGTGCGTGTGGCCTTCGTGGAGTAGCGGTCAATCCGATCAATAAGGGTTTTCCCCTAGAATTAATGCCATTTAATTGACAATTAATCCATTTAGAATGGCTATCCTCAACTTCTCGCATTCAATAGGGTCTGCGGGATGTCAATAAGGAAGCAGGCCGTCGAACTGACTTCCATTTTTTTTGTCGTCTCTCGCATTGCTAACAGGAGCGTGCCGATGTCCGTATTTGCCCCCGAAAAACTCACCGCCGATTATCAGTCCGGAATCGCTGCCTGGTTTGCGATTGCCCGTCCGGCGATCAGCGGTTTCGAGGCCGTCGTCGAACTCAACCTGCAAGCGGCCAAGACGGCGCTCGAGGAGTACGAGGACAAGCTGAAGAACGCGTTCAACGTGAGCAACCCGGCCGCGGGTTTCGCGCAGCAGGTCACTGCGCCGCAGGAAGCCGCCGGCAAGGCCGTCGCGTACGGTCGCCATCTGTTCGACATCGCGGTGTCGACGCAGACCGAATGGGCGAAGGTCGCGCAGGCTCAGTACGAGCAGACCGACAAGCGCGTGAAGGACGTGTTCGGCGAGCTGACGAAGCATGCGCCGGCCGGTTCGGCTCCCGTGGTCGCTGCGTTTAACTCGGCGCTGTCCGCGGCGAGCGCCGCGGCCGACTCCGTGCGCGCTGCGGCAGGGCAGGCGATCGAGGCTGCGCAAAGCGGTTTCGAGGCGGTCAGCGAAACGACGGCGCGCGGTGCCAAGCAGACGGCAGCCGCCGCACGCAAGGAAACCGCTTCGCGCGAATCGGCTGCATGACCGCGTGTCGCGCGCAGGCGCGACACGATTGAACGGCGCCGGCGGGCGCCGGCCGCCGCGTGTGCCGCGTGGCGATCGGCGAACGTCCGGCTCGCCGCAGCGTGCCGGGTACGGCCGGAACATGCGGATGTGCGGCGCGCAGGAGCGCGAGCGTACAGCCGCATCCCGGGCCGCGCGGCGCTCATGCGCCGCCGTCGGCTGCGCCAAGTCGCACCGGCACCGGCACCGGCACGCGATACGGATCGACCCACTGATTTCAATGCAGGAACTGAACATGACGGACGTAGTGATCGTATCGGCCGCGCGGACCGCGGTCGGCAAATTCGGCGGCTCGCTCGCGAAGGTCGCGGCACCGGAGCTGGGCGCGACGGTGATTCGCGCGGTGCTGGAGCGCGCGGGCATGAAGCCCGAGCAGGTGAGCGAAGTGATCATGGGCCAGGTGCTGACGGCGGGCTCGGGGCAGAACCCGGCGCGCCAGTCGCTGATCAAGGCCGGCCTGCCGAGCGCGGTGCCGGGCATGACGATCAACAAGGTGTGCGGTTCGGGCCTGAAGGCCGTGATGCTGGCGGCGAACGCGATCATGGCGGGCGATGCCGACATCGTGATCGCGGGCGGCCAGGAAAACATGAGCGCGTCGCCGCACGTGCTGCCGGGCTCGCGCGACGGGTTCCGGATGGGTGACGCGAAGCTGGTCGACACGATGATCGTCGACGGCCTGTGGGACGTGTACAACCAGTACCACATGGGCATCACGGCGGAGAACGTCGCGAAGGAATACGGAATCACGCGCGAGGAGCAGGATGCGTTCTCGGCGCTGTCGCAGAACAAGGCGGAAGCGGCGCAGAAGGCCGGGCGCTTCAACGACGAGATCGTGCCGGTGGCGATTCCGCAACGCAAGGGCGAGCCGCTGCAGTTCGCGACGGACGAGTTCGTGCGTCACGGCGTGACGGCGGAATCGCTGGCGGGCCTGAAGCCGGCGTTCTCGAAGGACGGCTCGGTGACGGCGGCGAACGCGTCGGGCCTGAACGATGGCGCGGCGGCGGTGCTGGTGATGTCGGCGCAGAAGGCGGCGACCTGGACCTGATGGAAATCAACGAGGCCTTCGCGGCGCAGGCGCTGGCGGTGCACAAGCAGATGGGCTGGGACACGTCGAAGGTGAACGTGAACGGCGGGGCGATCGCGATCGGCCACCCGATCGGCGCGTCGGGCTGCCGGATCCTGGTGACGCTGCTGCACGAGATGGTCAAGCGCGACGCGAAGCGCGGGCTGGCGTCGCTGTGCATTGGCGGCGGGATGGGTGTCGCACTCGCGGTCGAACGCGGTTGAGCAGGGCCTGACGATATTGCGCGTGTGCGGCGCGGGCCCGCGTCGCACACGCGCGAAGCAACCTTCGCGCGCAACAAGCAACCAACAACAAGCGTGATGTTCCGGTGCGCTGGCGTCCGCCTCGAGGGCGTCAGTGCACCGCAGCGGTGGGGCGGCAGCATGTGCGATGCCGTCGCCCCGCATTATTGACTACTTTCTTTGTCGGTAACTCATAGGATGACTAAGCGAATTGCAGTTGTGACAGGTGGGATGGGCGGCCTCGGTGAAGCGATCAGCATCCGGTTGAACGATGCGGGCTACCGGGTCGTCGTCACGTATTCGCCGAGCAACACCGGCGCGGATCGCTGGCTGACCGAGATGCACGCGGCCGGCCGCGAATTCCACGCATATCCGGTGGACGTGGCCGATCACGATTCGTGCCAGCAGTGCATCGAGAAGATCGTCCGGGAAGTCGGTCCGGTCGACATCCTGGTGAACAACGCCGGCATCACGCGCGACATGACGCTGCGCAAGCTCGACAAGGTCAACTGGGATGCGGTGATCCGCACCAACCTTGATTCCGTATTCAACATGTCGAAGCCGGTCTGCGACGGCATGGTCGAGCGTGGCTGGGGACGCATCGTCAACATCGCATCGGTCAACGGCTCGAAGGGTTCGGTCGGCCAGACCAACTACGCGGCCGCGAAGGCCGGCATGCACGGCTTCACGAAATCGCTCGCGCTCGAGATCGCACGCAAGGGCGTGACGGTGAACACGGTGTCGCCGGGCTATCTCGCGACGAAGATGGTGACGGCAATCCCGCAGGACATCCTCGATACGAAGATCCTTCCGCAGATTCCGGCGGGACGGCTCGGTCAACCCGAGGAAGTCGCGGCGCTGGTCGCGTATCTGTGCTCGGAGGAGGCCGGCTTCGTGACGGGCTCCAACATCGCGATCAACGGCGGCCAGCACATGCACTGACGCGCGGCGGCCCGGGCGGCGTTCGCGCGCGTCCGGGCCGTGCTCCCCGCTGTATCCAGCGCCGGAGCGGCGCGCGGGCGCGGTGACGGGTTACGGACGCAGGTTCGCCGCACAGGCGGCGGGCCGTGTGCGCCCGCGGTCCGGCCACCGTGTCGCGGCAGGCGCGCCGCACCGGCCTCGCATTCCGGAGGAGGCATGGGTGAAACCTGGATGGGACTCGTGATCGGCGGCTCGGCGCTGGCTGTCGCGCTGACGATGGCGATCGTGCTTCACTGGCTCGAGCGGCGCCGCGCACGGCTGCTGCGAAACTTCGATCATCGCGATTGCTGGCTGGTCGCGTACGGCAGGTGTTTCACGCGGGGGCCGGCGCGTCGCTCGCGCAGCCGCGCGCGCTGACGGTGGCGGTGCGGCATCGGCGCGCTCACGCGTCGTGCCGCATCCCCGGCATTCCGTCTGCGGTGCGCGGGCCGCTCACGCTCAATCGCCGCTCTTCTCCGAGCCGCCGCCCGAATCGTTCTTGTGGAAGATCCGCTTCGTCGTGCGCTTGGTGGCATCCCAGCCCTCGCGCGACGCATGCGCGATGCCGTGGCCGACCGTCTTCGCGGCGCTCGCGGTCGCATGACCGAAGCTGCGCGCGGCCTCGCCGGTCTTGTGCGCGGCTTCCTTCGAATCGCGCTTGATGTCCTGCTTCACTTCCGACATGTCCGCGTGCGCGATCGGGCTGATCAGCGCGAGAACGAACGCGGTGCAAATGAACTGACGTGCTTTCACGACGTGGTTTCCTTGGGGCTCATTCATCGGGAATCCGCGCGGCCCGCAGGCGGCGGAACGAGTGCGCCGGCCGCCGATGCATCGAGCATCACCGCGGCGCGGCCGCTGAGCAGCACGCGCTCGCCGCAGCGCAGCGCGAAGCCGTACAGCACGGAGCGATCGTCGCCGCTGATACGCTCGGCGTCGACGATCAGCGGTAGCGAGAACGTGTCGAGCCGATCGACGAACGCCTCCACGTTGCGTACGCTCGCGAGATAGCCGGCGCGCGGCCGCACCTGTTCCGTCTGCGCCTGTTGCGCACCGAGCAGCGCGCCGTGCACGGCCATCGCCTGCGCCGCATATTCGATCCCGCAGACCGACGCGAGCCGGCCGCGCGAACGCAGCGGATTGTGCGGATCGCGGTGGCTCGTCGCGCTGCAGCGGATGTGCGCGGCATCCCATGCTTCGACTCGATCGAGCACGCACATCGTGCCGTCGTGCGGAATGTGCGCAGCGATCCATGCGCGATCGAGCGTCGCTGTCGGCGGCGGCATCGGCGTCGAGACGGGCGCGCTCATCGCGTGTGCTCCGCGGCGGCATCCGGCAGCGCGATATCGACCTGCACGCGCGCATCGTCCAGATAGTCGAGCACGACGCGCGTCGCACGCCGCGCGGCGAGCGCGTCGAGCAGCGGCAGCGCGCGCGCGGCCGGATTACCGGTGCGCAGCGCGTCGAGTTCGCGGTTCGCGAGCGTCGTCGCCGGCGCGTCGGTGAGCTGCACGTCGATGCGCGCGAGCGTGCGTTCGCTGGCGTCGGGAACGAGCACGAGCGCGACGCCGAATGCGTCGACGATCGGCCGCACCGCGCGCAGCGGCTCCGGATAGTCGGTGTCGTAGGCGATCAGCAGGCTCGGCACGCGATCGACCGCCACCTGGCACAGGCTCTCGAGCAGGCCCGCGGCAAAGCTGCCGTCGTGCGCGCATAGCACGTTCGACGTCGCCATCGCGCGGGTCGCGATGCTCCAGTAGCCGGCCGGCGCGTTGTGCACGGAGTTGTGAAAGCGCGTGGGCGACAGGTGGCGATCCTCGCCGGCGAGGGTTTCGCAGATCGCGTGGCAGTTCTGGCCGTCGCCGCCGGACGCGCTGAACACGGTCGCGAGCGTGGCGGCATCGCGCCCGCTCGCGGCCGCCGCTTCGAGCCCGACCGCGAGCGCGACGCGCACGACGGGGCCCGTGCGGCGGCGCTCGGCCGGCGGCAGGCCGGCTGGCGGCGGCAGCACGGTGCGCGCGCTCGCATAGGCCGCGCGGCCCGTGAGCACGTCGGCCGCATGCGGCCAGTCGTTCAGTCCCGGCCCGACGAGGCCGACGCTTTCGATGAAGGCGGTGAGTGTCATGTCGGCTCCCGGCGGGCGTGCTCGGCGCGGCCGAGGATCAGGCTGCAATTCGTGCCGCCGAAGCCGAACGAATTGGACAGGACCGCTCGCACGCGCGCGTCGCGGCTCGCGAGCACGTAGTCGGCGGCAAGCGCGGGGTCGGGCTGCGTGGTGTTGACGCCGGCCGGCACGAACTGCTCGCGCAGCGCGAGCGCGGCGACGACCGCTTCGAGCGCACCGGCGGCGCCGAGCGTGTGGCCGGACGCGCCCTTCGTCGAACTGCACGGCGTGCGCGCGAGCAGCGCGCCCACGGCGCGGCTTTCGGCGGCATCGTTGCTGGGCGTCGCGGTGCCGTGCAGGTTCACGTAGTCGATGTCGCTTGCATCGAGGCCGGCCGAAGCCAGCGCCTGTTCGATCGCGATGCGCGCGCCGAGCCCTTCCGGATGCGGCGACGACATGTGGTGCGCATCGCTCGACTCGCCGATGCCGAGCAGCAGGATCGCGTCGTCGTCGAGCACGGCGGGCGCATCCGGCACGCGTTCGAGCAGCGCGAACGCCGCGGCTTCGCCGATCGAGATGCCGTCGCGCGCGACGTCGAACGGACGGCACGGCCGGCGCGACAGCAGTTCGAGCGAATTGAAGCCGTACAGCGTCGTCAGGCACAGCGAATCGACGCCGCCGACCACGGCCGCATCGATCAGCCCCGCTTCGATCATCCGGCGCGCGGAGCCGAATACCTTCGCGCCGGACGAGCACGCGGACGAGATCGCCATCGCGGGCCCGCGCAGCGCGAAATACGCGCGCACGAACGCGGCCGGCGAATACGGATTGTGCGTGTGCGCATAGCGAAACCCGGCAGGCAGCGCGCCGCTCGCCGGATCGCGCTGCTCGTATGCGCGTTCGGTCTCGAGGATGCCGGACGTGCTCGTGCCGACGAACACGCCGATGCGCGCAGCGCCGTAGCGCGACACGGCCGTCGCGACGCGCGCGTCGAAACCGTCCTGGACGAGGGCGAGTTGCGCGAGGCGGTTGTTGCGGCAGTCGAAGTCGGCGAGATCCGCGCGCACGGACTGTGCATCGACCCCGTCCACCGAGCCGATCCAGGTGTCGAGCTCGGCGCGCTCGAAGTCGCACGGCGTGAGCCCGCCACGCGCGTGGCGCAGCGCGCCGAGGGTCGCGTCGAGGCCGCGGCCGATGCAGCTGGTGGCGGTGAAGTGCGAGAGCAGGAGAGGTTTCACGAGGGTCGCATCCGGTGGCCGGAACGGGCGCCGCAGCGGGGCTGGCGGGCGCGTCGGGCATGGTCAGATTTTATCAAACGGGGTGACCGGCATGCCCGACCGGCCGGGCGGTGCGGGTGGCTCCGGCGCGAGCGCGGCGCGCAGTGTGGTCCACTGCAACTGCGCATCGGCGGCCGCGCGCAGCAGCGCCGGGAGCACGTCGAGCACGACCGGTTCGCCGCGCGCATCGCGCGCCGCGTGGCCGTCGTGCACCAGCAGGATGTCGCGCGGCGCCAGGCCGTTCAGCAGGCGGCGCGTGACCGTGTCCGCATCGTGTGCGCGCGTGTCGAAGCCGCGGCGCGTCCAGCTCGCGAGTTGCAGGCCGAGCTCGCAGAGCACCGGCTCGAGAAACGGATTGCGCAGGCCGGCCGGCGCGCGGAAGAAGCGCGGGCGCGTGCCGGCGATCTCGGTCAGCGTCTGCTGCGCGGCCGTGATTTCGCGCCGCAGCGCGGCGGGGCCCGACAGCGAGAACGTATGCCGGTGCCGCTGACTGTGATTCTCGACCGCGTGACCGCGCGCGACGATCGCTTCGATCCACTGAGGGTGGCGGCGCGCGAGATCGCCGATGCAGAAGAACGTGGCGCGCGCATCGTAACGATCGAGCAGGTCGAGCACGCGCGGCGTGACGTCGGGGTCCGGGCCATCGTCGATCGTCAGCGCGATCCGGCGGCCGGCACCTGTCGGCAGGCGCGTCCAGTTCGGTCCGAGCAGCGCGCTGCGCGGCCACAGGCCGGCGGCCGTCAGCGCGAGATGTGACGCGACCACGCCGCCGGCGGCCCACGGCCAGGCGGCCGGCCGCGCGACGACGGCCGCGAGCGCGAGCGCGTGCAGCGCGGCCGTGCCCGCGATCAGCGGCGTTGGCTTCCAGCGGCGCGGATCGCCGGGCTGCCGTGGCGGGGCGGACGATGGCGCGTTCATGCGCGACCTCCCGTCGGATCACGATGCGGGCGGCTCGCGGCCGCGGCGCGCGGCGCGAGGATCGCCGCGAACGCGAGCGCGAGCATCGCGCCGGGGCCGACCGTCAGCCCGAAGGTTTCGAGCAGCGGCACGCGCGACAACGCGAGCAGGCCGAAGCCGGCGACTGTCGCGAGGTTCGCGATCAGCAGCGACACGAGGGTGTACGGCGTGACCGGTTGCGCGGCGTCGCGCTTGCAGAAGAACAGCGCGTAGTTCGAGCCGACCGCGACGATCAGCAGCATCCCGACGAGGTGCAGGATCGTCAGCTGCACGCCGGCGAGCGCGAAGCCGGCCGTCACCACGAGCACGGCCGCGATGAGCGGCGCGAGCGCGCGCACGACGCGGCGCGGCGAGCGCAGCGCGATCAGCAGCAGCACGGCGATCGCCGCGAAACCTGCGAGCGACAGCCGGATGTCCTCGTGCACGTAGTTCACGTACAGGCGGTCGGCCTCGGCCTTCATGTCGACGAACAGCGCGTCGGGCACGCCGGCGCGCGCGACGGCCGCGCGGATCGGCGCGGCGTCGAGCGCAGGCGCCGCCGCCGATGCGCCGCGGGCGGCGTCCGGCGCGCGCAGCGGCAGCATCGCGCTCCAGCGGCCCGCGCGCTCGGTCAGCAGCGCGTCGACGGCGAGCGCCATCGACGTGCCGCGCAGGTCCGCGCGCGTGAGCAGCGGCGCGTGGCGCGCGGCCTCGACATCGGCGATGAACGGTGCGAACAGCTCGGGCCTGACTGAAATCGGCTGGTTCGCGACGGCAGCGCGCATGCGCTCGGCAAGCACGCCGGCATCCGGCAGGCTCGCCTGGCGCGCGCGCTGCGCGGCGTCGCTCGGCAGGTAGCGCGCGGGACTTTCGAAGCCCGCGAGCGCACCGCGATCGACGAGCGGCTGCAATTGCGCGGCGACCTGCTCGGCGCGCTCGAGCGCAGCCTGTTCGGTCGGCGCCGAAATCACGACGAGGTAGCGCACGTCCGGTGCGCCGACATCGGCGCGAAGGCGCGCGTCGAGTGCCTGCGCGCGGGCGGGAACGGGGCTGAGCGCGGCGAGCTCGCGGCTCCACAGACCGTCGCGATGCAGCACGAGCGTCGCGCACGCGGCGAGTACGAGCACGGCGAGCGGCCAGCGCAGCCGCGGCGCCGCAGCGGCCGCCCGCGCGAGCACCGCGCCGACGCGCGACACGTCGCGAATCGCGACGTCCTCGCCGCGCAGGTGCGGCAGCACGAAGCGCGTGACGAGCGCGGCGGCCGTCAGCCCGACGATCGAATACAACCCGAGCTGCACGAGGCCCGGAAAGCCGGAGAACAGCATCGACGCGAAACCGCACACGGACGTCAGCACGCCGAGCCGGATCGTCGGCCAGTACGCGGCGAGCCACGCGCGCGTCGCGTCGGCGGGCCGCGTGGCGCCGCGCGAGCTGGCCTGCGCCGATTGCACGAACAGGTAGATCGAATAGTCGACGGCTTCTCCGATCAGCGTCGTACCGAAGCCGAGCGTCAGCCCGTGCACCGTGCCGAACGCGATGCTGACCGCCGCGATCCCGGCCGCAACGCCGGTCAGCACCGGCAGCAGCCCCAGCGCGAGCGTGCGCGGCGAGCGGTACAGCGACAGCAGCAGTGCGATGATCAGCACGACGCTTGCCGTCGACAGCCGCTCGACGTCGTGCCGGATCGTGTCGCGCGTGTCGACCGAGAACACGCCGGGGCCCGTCATCGCGAGCGTGTACGCGGCCGGGTTCGGCAGCGTCTGAGCCGCGGCGGAGAACGCGCGGCGCACCGCGTCGATCGCGCGGGCCTGCGCGTCGGTATCGGCGCCGGCAGCGGCCGTCTGCACGACGAGCACCGCGCGTGTGCCGTCGCGCGACGCCCACACGCCGTCGCGCATCGCGGGCTGCGCGCCGCTGTCGAGCCGATCGACGAGCGTGGCCACTTCGCCGGTCGGGTCGCGCGGCAGCATCGCCTTCGCGACGAGGCCCGCCGACGAGCTCAGCAGGTCGAGGCTGTCGCCGAGCGCCTGGTGCAGGCCGTCCGCGCTGAAGCGCTGCGGCGTGACGGCCGGGCTCAGCAGGTAGCGATGGTCGAACACAAATTGTTGGTCGCGCGCGTCGTTCACGGCCTCGCCGTTGTTGATCGCCGAGAATTGCCGGTCGGCGCGCAGCGTGCCGGCGACGCGCCGCGACAGCGCGGCACGCGTGGCCGCATCGCCGCCGTCGATCGCGACGAGGATCAGCCGCGACACGATGCCGTCGCGCAGTTGATCGACGAGCACGCGCTGCCCGGCGCTCGGCGCGCGCGGCAGGAACGCGGACAGGTCGGCCGTGAAATTCGCGCGGGCGATCGCGATCCCGCATGCGACGAGCGCGAGCAGCCACACGAGCACGGCGCGCTGCCGCAATGCGGGCAGGCGCTGCGTGACGGATGCGGGCGGCCGGGTGCGTTCGTCCATCAGTTCGCCGGGACGGGTTGCAGGCGCATCATCGAATGGTCGCCGTCGGCCTGCCGGATCGCGACACTGCGCAACACGTCGCGCGAGCCTTCGAGCGTGATCGTGCTGACGACCTTCAGCATTCGCGAGTCGAGCGGCGTGAGCGTCAGCGTCCAGTCGTCGCCGCGACCGGCGAGCGCGACCTTGTAGACCTGCTCGAGCGCGTAGCGGTTGCCGGCGAGCGTCGCGCGAATGCTGTCGATGAACGCGCCGAGCTCCGGATATCGGGCGAGCGCGAGCGTGTATTTGCGGTTGTTGCGCTCGACCGTGAGCATGTCGCCGTCGACGACGAGATGTTCGGGCTTCGGGTTCAGCGTGTGCTTCTCGAGATGGTCGGGCGCGACGAACACCAGCTCGCCCGACGATTCGACCGGTTGCGTGGCGATCGACAGCGTCTTCGTTTCGGTGAACGTCGCGCGTCCGGACTTGTGCTGCGCGAGCGTCGACATCAGCCGGTCGAGGGTCCACGCCGAACCGGTGTCGGCCGCCTGCGCGGGCAGGGCGAGCGCGACGGCGGTCGTGACGGCGAACATGCGCGCGGCGCGGCGCAGCGCGAGCGGGGACGACAGCGGGAGCATCGGCAAGAACATCGGCAAAAAGCGGCGAACGGCGGTCATGCGTCGGAATCCCTCGTGGCGGACAGGTCGGTGCACGCACGCGCATCGTCGCGGCGCGCGGCAGCCTCGCTGGTCTGCCAGAAATCGAAATAGTTGAACCAGTTGTACGGTGCCGCGCGACAGTACCGCTCGAGCAGCGCGACGTAGCGCGCGAGCGCCGCGTCGACGGCCGCCGCGCGCGTGTCGCGACTCACGCCGGAGAAATCGGCGAGCGTCTCGAAGTGCACATCGTAGCGGTTGCCGTCGCGATAGAGGCCCGTCATGAACAGCACCGGGCGCCGCAGCATCGCGGCCATGTACAGCGGCCCGAGCGGGAACGCGGCCGGCATGCCGAGCAGCGGCAGCCGCCGCAGCGACGCGGCCGCGTCGTCGAGCAGCGTGCGGTCGGCGAGCATCCCGACCATGCAGTTCGCGTCGAGACGCTCGCGCACCTTCAGCATCGAGTCGACCTGCCCGAGCGGAATCACTTCCGGCTTCGCGGCCGGATTCACGGCGGCGAGCGTCGCGTTGATCTTGCGCGCGTTCTCTTCGAACATCGTGACGACGACGCGCAGGTCCGGACGCGTGCGGCCGATCGCACGCACGACTTCGAAGCTGCCGAGGTGCGCGCCCATCAGGAATGCGCCGCGTCTGCCGGCGAGCGCGTCGTCGACGCGCGTTTCGCCGTGCAGCTGGATGTCGAACAGGTCGAAGCGGCCGTTCATCAGGTAGATGCGGTCGTGGATCGTCGCCGCGAACGTGAACACGTGCCGGTACACGTCGCGCCAGCGCGCGGGACGGCCGAGCACGCGGCGCAGGTAGTCGCGCGACGCCGCGCAGGCGACCGGCGAGAACAGCACGAAGTAGATCGCGATGGCGTGCAGCACGACGCGCGACGGCCGCCGGCCGAAACGCAGCGAGATCCAGGTCATCGCACGCAGCAACGCCGCGTTGCTGCGTTCCTGGCGCTCGGCCCACGCGGTGCGCTTCATGGCTGCGCGCCGTCCGGTGCGGCCGGCGGCGCGGACAGCACGCCGGTCGCGACCTCGCGTGCGCCGGCGCGCAGCGTGAAGCGAATCGAACCGCCGGCCGCCGCATCGAACGCGAGATCGAGCGGTTCGCCGGGCGCGACCGGGCTCAGGAATTTCGCGGAAGCCAGGCGCCAGGTATCGAGCGGGCGATTCAGCGACGCGCCAAGTGCGGCGATCGCGTGATCGAGCAGCACGACACCCGGCACGATCGGATGACCGGGGAAATGACCGGGCAGCGCCGGGTGATCGGCGGGAATCGTGAACGCGAGCGGCGCATCCGTTTCGCCGCGATCGGGCAAGTCGGCCGCGGCGACGCGCGTGTGCCGTGCGACGAGCGCGGCGAGCACGTCACGCGGCAGCTTGCCCGTTTCGTTGCGCGGCAGTGCGTCGACGAACACGAGCGGACGCGGCATGAACGCGGGATCGATCCGTTCGCGCAGCGCGCGCTGCAGATCGGCCGCGGCGAGCGTCGGTGCGACCACGAGCGCGACGAGGCGCGTGACCGGTTCGCGGGCCGCATCGGCGTCGGCCGGTGCGGCTTCGTCCGGCATGAAGAACACGCCGTCGACGACGCCGGCGATCGCGTTCAGCTGATGATTCAGATAGGCGAGCGACGTGCGCTTGCCGGCGATGTTGACGAGGTCCGCCTTGCGGCCGTGCAGCAGGAACCGGCCGTCGCCGAGCAGCTCGAGCGCGTCGCCCATCGGCACGGGCGTCTCGACGTGTCCGCCCGACGCCCACACGGTCGGGCCGCCGTCGTCGCCCGCGGCGTCGCGGTCCGGCGCGTCATGTGCATCGCGTGCATCGAGCCGGATGTCCGGGAACAGCTGCCACGTCGCGCCCTGCGACGTGCGGCGCGTCGCGATCTGGCCGGTCTCGGTGCTGCCGTAGATCTCGACGAGCGGCGCGTTGAGCGCGGCCTCGGCTTCGCACGCGAGTTTTTCCGACAGCGGCGCGGTGGCCGACAGCACGAGCGCGGCCGGCGGCAGCGCGTGGCCGGCCGACAGCAGTGCGCGCAGGTGGATCGGCGACGTGACGAGCACGCGCGGCTGCGGGATCGCGTCGAGTTCGTCGCGAATGTCGACCGGGTAGAACGGCTGGCGGTTGCTGAACGCGAGGCCGCCGATCAGCGCGAGCAGCACCGTCGATTCGAAGCCGTACATGTGCTGCGCGGGCACGGTGCCGATCAGCGTCGCCGCGCGGCCGTCGAGCAGGCCGAGGCGGTCGGCCGCCGCACGCACGCAGCCGACCAGGAAGCCCCAGGTCTTGCGGTGCGGCACCGGCGCGCCGGTCGAGCCCGACGTGAACACGTACGCCATGATCCGCGCCGCGTCGATCTGCGGCACCACGCACGGTGCGTCGTCGGGGAGGTCGCCCGCGGCGGCGTCCGGATACGCGAAGCGCGGCAGGTCGATCGTGCAGTCCGGCGCGTCGTGCAGGCAGAACGCGTCCGGTGCGAACGACGCGAGCTGGCGCACCATCTCCGGGGTATGCGTCGACGGCAGCAGGCTGATCCTGCCGGCGACGAGTGCCGCGCACAGGCTGACCGCGAAGCGGTAGCGGTCGCGACACACGTTGAACACGTGGCCGCCGGCGGGCAGCGCGGCGGCCACGCGCGCGACGTCGGCGACGAACGCACGCACGGTGACGGGCGTGCCGTCGCGCCAGGCGATCGTCTGGTCCGGCGAGGAATGGAATACCAGCGGGTGAGTCGGCATAAATCGGCTAAAGCGGGAAGCGGTTGCCGGCGCGGCCGCGATGCGGCGCCGCGCCAGCCGTGAATTCATCGTGACGGCTGCGTCGACGCGCGGTACGCGCGCACCGCATCGACCATCCGCGGGCTTGCATCGTGCGGCAGCGCGAAGCGCCGGCACGCATGCTCGGCGGCGAACATCACGGCGACGAGCGGCAGCGACAGGTAGTTTGCGAACGTCGACCACGCGACGATCGGCGCGGTCGCGAACATCAGCGTCGACACGGCGGCGATCGCGACGAAGAACAGCGTCCACGCGAGCGTGATGCGCCGCGTGTAGCGCGCGACGGCCGGCGTGATCGAGCCGTGGATCATCGTTGCGAAACGCGTGCAGAGCGGCACCTGGCCGGCCGCGAGCGTGCGGCCGAACAGCAGCGCCATCGCGAGGTTGAAGCTCGCGTGTTCCAGATACAGGCCCCATTCGAAATGGCGCGCGAGCGGGATGCGCGCGGCCCACAGCGCGACGGCGGCCAGCAGCCACGCCGGCACGAGCCATGCACGCCGCGGCGAGCGCAGCGCCGCGCCGAGCGCGAGCAGCAGCGGTGGCACGAGCGCCATCGCGAGGCCGAAGCCGTGCGCGCCGGGCGTCGCGGCCGCGTAATGCGCGCCGATCTGGTACGCCGCCACCGCGGCGAGCGCGCCGACGCCGCGCGCGATGCCGAGCGGTGCGCTCATCGCGGCGCTCCGGGCGTGCGACATGGGCGCGCGTTGCCGCCGGCCGCCGCGGCACGGCGGCGATCGGGCGGGCAAACCGGGGCGAGACAATCGAACGGGCGCGGCATGGCTGCTGGAAACATCGGGCGGATCGGGGGCCGGACGCGTTGGTCGGGCTGTCAAACATCAGATGAATGGCGGCCGGGACACGTGTTCCGGCCGGCTGTCGTGCACGCTCATTTTAGGGCCCCGGCGCGGCGGTTCGAGGTGGGTGCAGCCGGGTTTTGTAACCGAATGTATGGCAGCGCACTGAAGCTTTCGCGGCGGCGATCCATTTCCATCCGAAGCGGCTCAAGCGTCTGCTGCGATCGGGTCCCGAAACCGGCCGCGGCCGGGGCCCTTCAGTCTGTAACCATTCGCGGTATACGCGCCGATACCCATCGTCTAGAATCCGCGTAACTTTTACAAATGATCCCCAATAACGCAGGCGGGGAAGCCGGCAGACGCCGGAGGGACGGAGATTCGCGCGCGTTTCGCACGCGCCGGGCGTGCACCGCGGTTGCCGTTTCCGGGCGCCTCCCGCTGCCATGGGCCGCCTGCCCGCAAGCATGATGAACGCACTGGAACAAGAGCTCGCCTCGCTGATCATCGGCGAACTGAATCTCGAAGACGTCCCGCTCGACACGGTGACGGCCGGGACCCCGCTGTACGGCGAGGGCTTCGGGCTCGACTCCATCGACATCCTGGAAATCGCGCTGCTGATCTCGAAGAAGTATGGCTTCGAGCTGCGCTCGGACAATCCGGACAACCAGAAGATCTTCGCGACGCTCGGCGCGCTTGCCGAATACGTCGCCGCGCATCGCACGAAGTGACGGCGGCGCGCACGGGCGCGACGCGGCACGCGGAGGATTACGGCATGCGGCGGCGGTCGCTGGACGATACGCCGCCGCGTCGATCGAGGTGAAACGCGATGAACGGAGCCATTCGATGCGGGCGCTCGTAACGGGCGGCAGCGGCGCACTCGGGCAGGCGATCTGCACGACGCTCGCGCAGGCCGGCCACGAAGTCTGGGTGCACGCGAACCGGAATCTCGCGCAGGCGCAAGCTGTCGCGCAGCAGATCGTCGCGGCCGGCGGCACCGCGCATGCGATCGCGTTCGACGTGACCGATGCCGATGCGACGCTCGCCGCGCTCGCGCCGTTCATCGACGACGCGCCGGTGCAGATCCTCGTCAACAACGCGGGTATTCACGACGACGCGCCGATGGCCGGCATGTCGCGCCGGCAATGGCAGAGCGTGATCGACGTGACGCTCAACGGTTTTTTCAACGTCACGCAGCCGCTCTTGCTGCCGATGATCCGCACGCGACGCGGTCGGATCGTCAACATCGCGTCGGTCGCCGGCGTGACCGGCAACCGCGGACAGGTCAATTACGCTGCCGCGAAGGCGGGGCTGATCGGCGCGACGAAGTCGCTGTCGCTGGAGCTCGCGTCGCGCGGCATCACGGTGAACGCGGTCGCGCCCGGCATCATCGAATCGCCGATGGCCGAACACGCGTTTCCGGCCGAACGGATCAAGCAGCTCGTGCCCGCGCAGCGCGCGGGCCGGCCCGACGAAGTCGCGGCGATGGTCGCGTACCTGGTATCCGATGCGGCCGCGTATGTGACGGGACAGGTGCTGTCCGTCAACGGCGGGCTTGCATGACGACGCGCGCAGCGTCAGCTTGAGCCGAAGCAACGGCGCGCAACGCGGCGCGCGGCCGCGGTGCCGCGAGCCTGCGCCGCATAGTGAGGAAATCGAAGTGTCAGTGCATCCAGTCGACGCCGAACGGCGAACGTGTTCCCTGTCGTCCGCCACGACCGCGGTCGCGCATGGACACATGGCCGCCGCGCCCGCCGCATCGCATGCGGGCCTCTCGCACGCAGCAGACGGCGGCAACCGTGCGCTGCGACTCGTCCGGATCGATCATGCGCGGCTCGTTGCGCTGCTGCACGATGCGCAGCAGCGAGGCGACGCATTCGGCGACCTGTTTCCCGGCGCGCTGGGTGCGGTGTGCATCGGCGCGTCAGACTCGCCGGCCGATGCGATGGCACGCATGCTCGCCGTGGCCGCGCCCGACCTGCCGATCGCACCGGTGCCGATGGCACTCCTCGACGCCGGCGGCCACGCACGCGCCGGTGCGGTATGCGAAATCTGGCAGTGCGGCGCGCACGACCTGCGCAGCGCGCGACGCGGCGCGCTGCAGTATCGCTACAGCGAAGCGGCGGGGCTCGTGTTCGGCAGCATCGTCGTGCAGGAAACGCAAGAAGCGGCCGACGTGGATCGCGACGGCGGCACGCCGCTCGAACGGGCGACCTACGCGGCCTACCGCGCGCTGTTCGACGTGCTCGATACGCTCGGGCTTCCGCATCCGCTGCGGATCTGGAACACCGTACCGGCGATCAACGCGCAGGCGCTCGGGATCGAGCGCTATCGTCAGTTCAATATCGGCCGGCAGCGCGCGTTCGATGCGTGCCGCCGCGCGTTGACGGGCGGCGTGCCGGCCGCCTGCGCGCTCGGTTCGGTCGAGCCGGCCGCGCGGCTCGCGATCCATTTCATCGCGAGCCGCACGCCGGCCGATCCGGTCGAGAACCCGCGCCAGGTCAGTGCGTATCACTACCCGGCCGAGTACGGCCCGCGTGCGCCGACGTTCGCGCGCGCGGCTGCATGGACGGGCGGCGATGCGGCACCGCTGCTGTTCGTGTCGGGTACCGCCAGCATCGTCGGGCACCGTACCGTGCATCGCGGCGACGTCGTCGCACAAACGCGCGAGACGATCGCGAACCTGGCGGCGGTCCTCGAGCAGGCCGCGCGGCAGGGGCACGGTCCGTTCACGCTCGCCGACCTGAGCTATCGCGTCTACGTGCGCGACGCCGGCGATGCCGCGGCGCTCGCCGCGATCGAACGCGCGCTGCGCGCGGCGGCCGGCTCCGGCGTGCAGGCGCTGTTCGTCCAAGCGGACGTGTGTCGCGACGATCTGCTGGTCGAGATCGAGGCGAGCGCCGGCCATCCGCTGGAGCAACTGTCGTGAAGCGCGCGGGCCTGTCGCTGCGCGAATCGTCGCCGCATGCGGGCGGTGTCGACGAAGCCTGTCGGCGGTCGCCCGCAGGTCATAAACTTTTGTCAGGATCATCGTCTTCGCAATCGGCCGTTCCCATGTCCAAGATGCACGCCTCATCCACCCATCTCGTGCTGATTCCGAGCTACAACCCGGGCGCCAAGGTCGACACGACCGTGCGCAACGCGCGCGCGCAGTGGAATCCGGTATGGGTCGTCGTCGACGGCAGCACCGACGGCAGCGCCGAGCGGCTGCAGGCGATGGCCGAGCGCGACCCGGGGCTGCGCGTGATCGTGCTGCCGGAGAACCGCGGCAAGGGCGCCGCGGTGCTGGCCGGCCTCGACGCGGCGGCCGCGAGCGGCTTCACGCACGTGCTGACGATGGATTCCGACGGCCAGCATCCGGCCGACCTGATTCCCGAATTCATGGCAGCGTCGCAGGCGAGCCCGGACGCGATGGTGCTGGGCCTGCCGAAGTTCGACGCGAGCGCGCCGCAGTTGCGCGTGCAGGGCCGGCGGCTGTCGAACGGATGGGCCGACCTCGAGACGCTGTGGGCCGGGATCGGCGATTCGCTGTACGGTTTTCGCGTGTATCCGGTCGCGCCGCTCGCCGCGATCATGCATCGGCAGCCGTGGATGCGCGGCTTCGACTTCGATCCGGAAGCGGCCGTGCGGCTGTGCTGGGCCGGCGTGCGGCCGATCCGCATCGAAGCGCCGGTGCGCTACTTCGGCGCGCACGAGGGCGGGGTGTCGCATTTCCACTATGGCCGCGACAACGCGCTGCTCGCGTGGATGCACCTGCGGCTCTTCGCCGGCTTCGTGGTGCGGTTGCCGATGCTGGTCGCGCGGCGGCTGACGCGCCGGTCGCGTTCGGCGTTCAGCCGGTCACACGGTCACGGCGATTGATCGTCCGGTTGTCATCAATTCGCTGAACAATCTCGCCGTTCATTCCGGTTCGGTCGGTAATGAAAATGTCATTTGATGTAAACATCTGGTAATTTTCTGCCGGATTATGCAAAATCGCCGCTCCCAAATACAACTACCGAGGGATCCGGGATGCATATCAAGAAAGCGGCGGCAGCGTGTGGCATGGCGTTCCTGTTGAGCGCATGCGGCGGCGTGCAGAGTCTCGACGCGAACAGCCTGACGTCGGCGGGGACCAACCTGTTCAAGGCGGCGACGCTGTCGGACGGCGACATCGCGGCACTGTCGAACGACTCGTGCAAGTCGAGCGACGCCGAATCGAAGATCGCCGCGCCGAACAGCGCGTATGCGAAGCGCCTGACGAAGGTGATGAAGGGCTTCGGCGACATGACGCTGAACGGCCAGAAGATCAACTACAAGGTCTACATGACCAAGGACGTCAACGCGTGGGCGATGGGCAACGGCTGCGTGCGCGTGTACAGCGGCCTGATGGACATGATGAGCGACGACGAACTGCGCGGCGTGATCGGCCATGAAATGGGCCACGTCGCGCTGGGCCACTCGAAGAAGGCGATGCAGACCGCCTACGCGGTCAGCGCGGCGCGCAGCGCGGCCGGCGCGGCATCGCCGGGCGTCGCGGCCCTGACGAGCTCGCAGCTCGGCGACATCACCGAAAAGTTCATCAATGCGCAGTTCTCGCAGACGCAGGAGAGCGCGGCCGACGACTACTCGTTCGACCTGATGAAGCAGAAGAGCATGAACCAGAAGGGCCTCGTCACCGCGTTCCAGAAACTCGCGCAGCTCGATGGCGGCAAGAGCTCGATGATGAGCTCGCACCCGTCGTCGGCGAGCCGTGCGCAGCACATCCAGGATCGCATCGCGAAGGGCAGCTGATCGCCGATCGAGGCGCCGGCTTCGTCCGGCGTCCGGGATGAACGAAACCCCACGCTCTTTCGGGCGTGGGGTTTTCGTTTTTCGGGGAACCGGAAAACGGCCGCGCCGCTTACGGCACCATCCCCGGCAGCACGTAGGCCTGCACGAGCGTGATCAGGCCGACGATCACCGCGAACAGCAGGCTATGGCGCACCGTGAAGCGGAACAGCTCGGACTCCTTGCCGACGAGGCCGGTCGCCGCGCATGCCACGGCGATCGACTGCGGCGAGATCATCTTCGCGGTCACGCCGCCCGTCGTGTTCGCGGCGACCACGAGCGTCTCGGGCACGCCGAGCTGGTGCGCGGTCGCTTGCTGCAGCGAACAGAACAGCGCGTTCGACGACGTGTCCGAGCCGGTCAGGAACACGCCGAGCCAGCCGAGGAACGGCGAGAAGAACGGGAACGCGGCGCCGGTCGCGGCCAGCATCAGCGCGAGCGTCGACGACATCCCCGAATAGTTCGCGACGAAGGCGAACGCGAGCACGAGGCCGATCGACAGGATCGGGCGCGTGAGTTCCTTCAGCGTTTCGCCGAACGTGACGAGCGCGTCGCGCGGCTTCATCCGCAGCAGCGCCATCGAGATCAGCGCGGTCACGAGGATCGCGCTGCCCACCGCCGACACGAGATCGATCTTCAGCACCGCTTCGAGCGCCTTCGGCGTCGCGGCGATCGGCGCGGTCTTCACGACGAGCTGGTCGAGGCCGGCCACATGGAACTTCAGGATGGTCGACGCGAGCGCGCCGTGCGCGGCGAACAGCGCCTTGAACGGCGCGATGCTCCACACGGTGACGACGGCCGTCAGGATCAGGAACGGCGACCACGCGCGCACGGTCTGCGCGAGCGTGTACGGCGACGCCTGGCGGCTCGTACCCGACCCGTTGCCACCCGCGCCGAATCCCGCGAGCGCCGCGCCGCTGCCGGACGCGACAAGGCCGCCTGCCGCCTGTTTCGCGCTGCTCGGCTGCCAGACCTTCAGGAACGCGGCAAGCGACACGAGGCTGACGAGCGACGACGTGATGTCCGGCAGCTCGGGCCCGATATGGTTCGACGTGAAGTACTGCGTGATCGCGAAGCTGCCGCCCGCGACGAGCGCGGCCGGCCACGTCTGCCGCACGCCGCGCAGCCCGTCCATCATGAATACGAGCCAGAACGGCACCGCGAGCGACAGCAGCGGCAACTGGCGGCCGGCCATCGCGCCGATGTGGAACGCGTCGATGCCCGTCACCTGTCCGGCGACGATGATCGGAATGCCCATCGCGCCGAATGCGACCGGTGCGGTGTTTGCAATCAGACACAATCCTGCCGCGTGCAGCGGCCTGAAGCCGAGGCCGACGAGCAGCGCGGCCGTGATCGCGACGGGCGCGCCGAAGCCGGCGGCACCTTCGAGGAACGCGCCGAACGAGAAGCCGATCAGCAGCATCTGCAGGCGCTGGTCGTCGGTGATCGACAACACGGACGCGCGGATGATGTCGAACTGGCCGGTTTTCACGACGATCTTGTACAGGAACACGGCCGCGACGATGATCCACGCGATCGGCCACAGGCCATATGCGAAGCCGAAGCCGGCTGCCGCGAGCGCCTGCGGCACGGGCATCCCGTACGCGAGGATCGCGACGCCGAGCGCTAGCAGCAGCGTGATCGCGGCGGCGACGTGCCCCTTCATCCGCAGTGCGGCGAGCGCGACGAAAAAGAAGATGATCGGAATTGCGGCGACGAATGCCGACAGCCCGAGGCTGCCGAGCGGCGTGTAGATCTGATGCCAAACCTGCATGGTTGTCTCCTCCATGAATTTCTATCGGTGCGGGTTGAAAGCGGGGGTGGTCTATTCGGGCTGGCCGCGCGCGCGCAGCAGGTCGGACAGGCTGCGCGGCGCCGGTTCGAGCGGCGTGCGGTGCTGCGTCCAGCCCATTTGCCTTGCCGGTGTGAGCGCGCGCAGCCGGGTCGCGGTCCAGCGGAACGCGCGATAGGCGCGCGGGTGGGCGAACGCGCCCGACCAGAAGCGCCATACGAGGTCTTCCGCGCGGTTGTAGTTCGCGCCCTGGCCGCGCAGCGGATGCGCGACGGCTTCGTCGGGCTTGCGGTTCGCCTCGGTGCGCAGCCGCACGAGCAGTTGCGGGATCGGAATCCTGACGGGGCACACCTCGCCGCATGCGCCGCACAGCGTCGACGCGGTCGGCAGGTCGGCCGTCGCGTCGAGGCCGAGCAGGTGCGGCGAGATGATCTTGCCGATCGGGCCCGGGTAGGTGGTGCCGTATGCGTGGCCGCCGATGCGCGTATAGACGGGGCAGTGGTTCATGCACGCGCCGCAGCGGATGCATTGCAGCGTCGCGCGCAGCTGTTCGTCCGCATAGGCCTGCGTGCGGCCGTTGTCGAGCAGCACCAGATGCAGTTCGCGCGGGCCGTCGCGCTCGCCGTCTCGCCGCGGGCCGGAGATCAGGTTGAAGTAGGTCGTGATCGCCTGGCCGGTGGCCGAGCGCGTCAGGAGGCTCGACAGCGGCACGATGTGCTCGAGCTTCTCGACGACCTTCTCGATCCCCATGATCGCGACGTGCGTGTCGGGTACGGTGGTCGACAGCCGGCCGTTGCCCTCGTTCTCGACGAGCCACAGCGTGCCCGTGTCGGCCGCCGCGAAGTTCACGCCGGACAGGCCGATGTCGGCTTGCGCGAACGCGCGGCGCAGCGCGCGCCGGCCGGTCTGGATCAGCTCGTCG
Organism: Burkholderia ambifaria; assembly: GCF_001443045.1. GTDB lineage: Bacteria > Pseudomonadota > Gammaproteobacteria > Burkholderiales > Burkholderiaceae > Burkholderia > Burkholderia ambifaria_A. The sequence goes on from NZ_LKPJ01000010.1 coordinate 130,502, forward strand.
ACGTCCTCCGTGTAGCGCGTGCCGGGGATGTGTTCCTCGAAGAGTGCGGCGATGTCGCCGCGCGTCTTGTGGATCGCCGGCATCACGATGTGCGACGGCTTCTCGCCCGCGAGCTGCACGATGAACTCGCCCATGTCGGACTCGATGCAGTCGACGCCGTGATCCGCGAGGTAATGGTTCAGCTCGATTTCCTCGCTCGCCATCGACTTGCCCTTGATCACGCGGCGCGCCTTGTTCGCCTGCGCGATGCCGAGCACGATCGCGTTCGCGTCGGCGGCCGTCTCGGCCCAGTGCACGTGCACGCCGGCCGCGGTGAGCTTCGCCTCCAGCCGCTCGAGCAGCATGGGCAGCTGCGCGAGCGCGTGCTGCCGCACGGCTTCGCCGAGATCGCGCAGCTGCTGCAGCTCGGTGTCGTCGGGGAACTGGGTCGCGCGCTTGCCCTGCAGGAAGTCCATCGCGCCGCGAAAGCTCCGGCGCAGCGCGGGATCGTCGAGCGCGGCGCGCGCGCGTGCCTTGAAGTCGCCGGGGGCGACGAATTGCAGCGGTTGGTCGCTCATTGCGGTTGGTCCCAGGCGGTTGCGGTCGGTTCGGTGACGATCACGACCCAGAGGTTGCGCGGGCCGTGGGCGCCGTACGCGAGGGTCTGCTGGATGTCGGATGTCTTCGACGGGCCCGATACCAGCACGACGTTGGTCGGCATGCCGGCGTGCCAGCGCTCCGCGTGCACGGCTGCGTGAAGGTCCGCGTGCAGCGTGTTCGCATGAACGAGCGCGACGTGCAGCGGCGGCACCAGCGACACCGTGCGCGGCGTGCCGGCATCGGGCGCGAGCACGATGGTGCCGGTTGCCGCGATGCCCGAGCGCGCGACGGTGAAGCCCGCGTCGATCGTGTCGAACAGTTCGGCCTTCCACGCGTCGATCGGCCGATCGAACGGCACCTGCGCGACCGCGTCGGGCAGCGCACGCGCGAGCGCCGCGGCTTCGGGGCGGGCCGGGTCGAGCAGCAGCCGGCGTACGCCGGCGTCGGCCAGGCGCGCGGCAAGCTGCGCGGGCCACGCATCGGCGGTGGCGCACCAGACTTCGGCGTGCGACGCGGCGAGCGCGGCCTGCATCGTCCGCGCGAGCACCAGCGGGTCGGGGACGGCCGGCGCACGCCGCGCCGCGTAATGCGTGTCGATGCGTGCATCGAGCGCCGGTGCGGCGTTCGTGGCGACGCCGGGCGCGGCAGCGCGCAGGCGTGCGAGGATTGCGTCGCGCGCGCTCATTGCGTGTCTCCGCGCAGCGACGCGGCACCGGCCGTGCGGCGCCACAGGAAGCTCGCGAGATGCTCGACGGGGAGCGCCGCGCCGGCCTTGGTCGCCGCGTGACCGATGTTGAGCAGGCAGCCGCAGTCTGCCGATACGAGCCGGTCGCAGCCCGTCGCACAGGCAGACGCGACCTTGTCGCGCACCATCGCGCCGGAGATGTCGGGGTGCTTCAGCGAGAACGTGCCGCCGAAGCCGCAGCATTCCGATTCGCGTTCGTGCTCGATGCGCGTGACGCCCGGCAGTGCGTCGACCAGTGCGACGCCGTGCACGCGCGTGCCCATCTCGCGGCGCGCCGCGCACGACGTGTGCAGTACTACGCGCTCATCCGGGCCGGCGTTCGCGGTGATGCCGTCGAGCCGCACGTCGAGCACATGGACGAGGAATTCGGCAAGTTCGTAGGTGCGCTCCGCGATCGCGCGGGCTTTCGGGCCATGCACGGGATCGTCGGCGAACAGGGCCGGCCAATGGTGCCGGATCATGCCCGCGCACGAGCCGGACGGCACGATCACGGGCCACGCCTGCGCGAACAGGTCGAGCTGCGCGGCCGCGACGCTGCGTGCTTCGTCGGGATTGCCGCTGCTGTAGGCGGGCTGTCCGCAGCAGCTCTGGCCGCGCGGATAGTGGACGGTCAGGCCTTCGCGTTCCAGCAGGCGGACCGCATCGAGCCCGGCTTCGGGCACGAACAGGTCGACCAGGCAGGTCGCGAACAGATAGACGTGTGCGGGGGCGGCGGTGGGGTAGTGCCTTTCGTTCATGTCTCGCTCCAGGTGCGACGGCCCGGCATGCGCATGCGGGACGACGATTTCGCTGCATAATTCCCGCGACGGCGCCGCAGCTCAAATTGGTTGGGCCAATCGGTGCGACGGGTATTCCGGATGGAGGCACGAAGATGGCGGCGATGACGGCACGGGGCCGGACCGAAGTGGTGATGCGCAAGATCGAGACGGCGCTGCTCGACGGCACGTGGCCGGCCGGCGCGCGGCTGCCGGCCGAGCGCGTGCTCGCGCAGCAGTACGGCGTCGCGCGCAATACGGTGCGCGAGGCGACCCAGCGGCTCGTCGCGCGCGGGCTGCTGCAGAGCCGGCGCGGCGCGGGCGTGTACGTGACGGATCAGTTGCGCGCGGGCATCGCGTCACCCTGGGGTCAGCTCGTCGCCGACCATCCGGCGCTGCGCGACGACATCCTCGAATTCCGCCGCGTGCTCGAAGGCGCGACCGCGTATTTCGCCGCGCTGCGCGCCGACGCGAACGACCGGCGCCGGATCCGCGCGCTGCTGCGCGAACTCGAAACCGCGCACGCGAACGACGACGCGGCCGTCGAGGCGTCGACCGATGCGAAGCTGCACGAGGCGATCGCGCTCGCATCGCACAACACGATGTTCCTGCACCTGCACACGAGCGTGATCGGGATGCTGCGCGAGCACATCACGATCAATGTCGCGGGGATGACGACGCACGACGAGCAGGCATCCGAGTTGCTATTGCTGCAGCACCGGGTGGTTTGCGACGCGATCTGCGCGCACCGGCCCGAGGAGGCGCGTACCGCGATGCAGACCCATATCGACTATGTGCGCAGCCACTTCGAGCAAAGCGGCGATGCATCGTGAGATTGGTTGGACCATGGCCGCTGCAGGACCGCGCGGCGGCCCACCGCGGGCCGCCAGGCCAGCGGTGCTTCGCGGGCGGCGCGCGTGGCCGTGCGCTGCGCCGGATGCGCGGGCCGCGCGATTTGACCGGTTCATCGGGCGCCCACTAGAATCGGCCGGAACCGCCCGTCAGCCGCGCGCCGCGGCGATTGCGACCCATTGATCCGTCTGACGAGGAGGCTTGCCGTGCTCACGTCCTTGATCCCGCGCGCGCCGGTCGCGCTGTCGTGGCGCGCCGCCGGCCGCCCGGCCCGCGCGTTCGCCGTGTGCGCGCTGCTGTCGCTGGTCGCCGCCTGCGCGACGCATCCGCCTGCCACCACGCTCGATCGTCCCGTCTCGCACGCGTTGCCGGCCGATACCGCGACGCCGCTGCGCGACGCGCTTGCCGCGCCTGAAGCCGCGCATCCGGGCCAGTCGGGCTTCCGGTTGCTGCCCGACGGCGCGACCGCGCTGCAGATGCGCATCGCGCTTGCGCGCGCGGCGACGAAGACGCTCGACATGCAGTACTACATCGCGACCGAGGACACGACCGGCAAGCTGCTGCTCGCCGCGGCGCTGTACGCGGCCGATCGCGGCGTGCGCGTGCGGATGCTGGTCGACGATCTGAACTTCGATGATATCGACCGCGTAATGGCCGCGCTGAATACGCACCCGAACATCGAGATCCGCGTGTTCAACCCGTTCGGCGCGTCGCAGTACGGGATGGTCGAGCGCACGGCCAACTTCTTCACGCGGATCGACAGCTTCACGCGCCGGATGCACAACAAGGCGATGATCGCGGACAACCAGCTTGCGATCGTCGGCGGCCGCAACCTCGGCGACGAATACTTCAGCGCGAGCCCGACGCTGCAGTTCCGCGATCTCGACGTGCTCGCGGCCGGCCCTGTGACGAACGACGTCTCGAAGAGCTTCGACGACTACTGGGCGAGCGCGAGCAGCTATCCGCTGCGGGTGCTGAATCATCAGACGTTCGATCCGAAGGATCTCGACGCGATGCGCGACGAACTGCGCGACCACTGGCGCAAGAACGCCGACCCGTACAACGCGAAGCCGCTGAACGCGACGCCGCTCGCGCGGCAGATCGCACGCGACGAACTCGGGCTCGTGTGGGCGCCGGCCGAATTCAAGGTCGACGCGCCGGACAAGGTCGCGCGGCCGACCGATGCGTACGTGAGCCCGCCGATGCGGCGCCTCGTCGAGCTGACGCGCGGCGCACAGCAGGAATTCCTCGCGTTCTCGCCGTACTTCGTGCCGCACGACGCGGGTGTGAAGATCCTCGGCGACACGACCGCGCGCGGCGTGCGCGTGGCGATCCTGACCAATTCGCTTGCCGCGACCGACGCGGTTGCCGTGCAGGCCGGCTACGCGCCGTACCGCGTGCCGCTGCTGCAGCACGGCGTCGAGCTGTACGAATTCAAGGCGCAGCCGGAGCAGCCGGCTCCGCGGCTGTTCGGCTCGCGCTCACGGGCGAGCCTGCATGCGAAGGCGTACGTGATCGACCGGAAGATCCTCGTGATCGGCTCGCTGAACCTCGATCCGCGTTCCGCGCACCTGAACACCGAGCTCGCGCTCGTGATCCACAGCCCGACGATCGCGCAGCAGGCGGCAGCGATCTTCGCGCGCGCGACGCAGCCCGACGAAAGCTATCGCGTGAGCCTCGCGACGCCGGCGGGCGGCACGCCCGAGCTGCAGTGGACCGGCACGGACAACGGCGTGCCGACCACCTATCACGTCGACCCGCATGCCGGGCTGATGCGCAACCTGATGACCGGCATCTTCATGCTGCTGCCGGTCGACGACCAGTTGTAAGGGCCGGAACGGCCCCGGTCAAACCCGCGATACCGGTGCGCGGAGAAAGGTGATATGGTTGTGCGCGCAACTATATTCGTATCGTGAAGGGTGTCGCCGGACGGCTCGCGCAATGCGGGTCGCGGCGGTGCCGAACGATGCGCCGCACGAGTTGCACACGCCGTACGCGCCGGATGCGCGTGCGCGCCGCGTGCGACGCCAGGAGACGATGGACGATGCGCAGCCGCCCGCGCGGTCGCGCTCGCCCGCAACCGGAGTGCCCCATGCAACGTGTACCGAACCAGCCGTTTACGCGTCCCGCCCGTTTCTCCGAAGCCGAATGGCAGGCGCGCGTGCAGCTCGCGGCCGCCTACCGGATCTTCGACCATCTCGGCTGGACCGAGCTGATCTACAACCATATCTCGCTGCGCGTACCGGGTGAGGGCGGCCATTTCCTGATCAACCCGTTCGGGCTCCATTACCGCGAGGTTTGTGCGTCGAACCTCGTGAAGATCGACATCGACGGCAACGTGATCGGCCATTCCGACTGGCCGATCAATCCGGCGGGCTTCACGTTCCACAGCGCGATCCATGCGGCGCTGCCCGACGCGCACTGCGTGATGCACGTGCATACGACGCCGACGATGGCCGTGTGCTGCTCGCGCGACGGACTGTCGTTCTCGAACTTCTATTCGGCGCAGCTATACGGGAAGATCGCGTATCACGATTTCGAGGGCATCACCGTGCATCTCGACGAAGGGCGGCGCATCGTCGAGAGCGCCGGCGGGCGACCCGTGCTGCTGCTGCGCAACCACGGGCCCGTGACGATCGGCGCGACGCTCGCGCAGACCTTCTCGCTGATGTGGCTGCTCAATCGCGCGTGCGAGGTACAGGTCGCGACCCACACGATCGGTGACGCATTGCCGATCGCGCCGCCCGTGCTCGAGGGCTGCGTGCGCGATTCGCTGAATTTCGACCCGAAGCACGGCGCGGGGCAGGACGCGTTCGACGCGTTGCAGCGGATCGTCGATCGCATCGATCCCGGTTATCGCGCGTGATGCGCGATCACCCGCGTGCCGTGCGGCGCGGGCAAAAAAAAACGCGGCCGGATGGCCGCGTGAATACTCGCAGACTCCTTCGGACGAAGGAAACAAGCAACTGTGAGACGAAGTGTAGCGAAAGGCCGCGCGCGGATTCAGGGCGCTCGCTGCAAAGGTCTCTTCCAGGTTACGGCAGGCTGCCGGAGCGGCGGCGATCGACTACCATCATGGAGCGTCCCCGTCCGGGTGGCGCTCCACGTCGTACAAGGAGGATTCATGCCGAAGCTGCGTTTGCTCCAGGTGGCGTTGCTCGCGGGCGTGCTGGCCGCCGGCAGCGCCGCTGCCGAAACGGTGCGCCTGTCCGCCAACCTGCAGCCGTCGAGCGAGGTGCCGCCCACCGCGACGAAGGGCGCCGGCGCCGTCAACGCCACCTACGACACGGCCACCCGCATGCTGCAGTGGACGGTGACTTACGAACACCTCACGGGGCCGGTGACCGCCGCGCACTTCCACGGGCCCGCGCCGGTCGGCCAGAACGCCGGCGTGCAGGTGCCGATCCCGAAGGACGAGCTCGCGAGCCCGATCAAGGGCTCGAAGGAGCTCACCGACGCTCAGGTGACCGACCTGATGGGCGGCAAGTGGTACTTCAACGTGCACACGAAGGACCATCCGTCCGGCGAGATCCGCGGCCAGGTGATGCCAGCGAACTGACGCCGGCGAACCGGGCGCCGGCGTTTGATGTAGAGGCTCCCGTCGAGCGGCGCGGCAGCGATCGCACGTACCATCGTCATACTGCGATGACGGAGTGTGTTCGATGAGTTGGCAAAGCAGGTTCGCGTGCTGGCTGCTGCGCTGGCAGTTTCGTCCCGAGACCACGCGCCCGGTACTCGATCCCGCCCGTGCGCGGCGCTTCACCGACCTGAGAATGGTCGTGCCGCGTCGCGTGCCGTCGGGCTACCGGCTGCGCGAATGCTACGGCCCCGGCGACGCACCGCTGCGCGGCGAATGGCTCGAGCGCACCGACGCGGTCGCGTCCCGCGGGCCCGGCCGCACGCTGCTGTATTTCCACGGCGGCGGTTACTACTTCTGTTCGACGAAAACCCATCGGCCGCTCGTGTTCGGCCTCACGAAGCGCGCGGGCGTGCGCTCGTTCTCGCTCGACTACCGGCTCGCGCCCGAGCACCGCTTTCCGGCCGCGCTCGACGATGCGCTGGCCGCCTACCGGCAACTGCTCGCACTCGGCACGCCGCCCGAGTCGATCGTGTTCGGCGGCGATTCGGCGGGCGGCGGCCTCGCGCTCGCGACGCTCGTCGCGCTGCGCGATCGCGGCGAACCGTTGCCGGCCGGTGCGATCCTATTCTCGCCGTGGACCGACCTGGCCGGCACCGGCGGCACGATGCGCAGCAACGACGGCCGCGACCCGATGTTCGCGGCCGCGGCACTGCCGAAGGCGGCGAAGCTGTATCTGGGGGACGAGTCGGCGACGCATCCGTATGCGTCGCCGCTCTATGCGGATTTCACCGGGCTGCCGCCGCTGTTCATCCAGGCTGGCAGCACCGAGGTGCTGCTCGACGATTCGCGCCGCACCGCCGACAACGCGAAGGCGGCCGGCGTGCCGGTGGAGATCGAGGTGTGGCCCGACATGCCGCACGTGTGGCAGCTCTACACGCCGATGGTGCCGGAGTCGCGCGACGCGCTCGACCGGGCGGCCGCGTTCGTGCGCCGCGTCGCGGTCGAGCGGGCGGTTCAGCGCGCCGGCGAGCCGTCGGTCGCCTGATACGCGGCCTTCACGGCCACCGAGCCGTACTTGCGCTCGAGCCGGCGCACGGTGAAGTGGCCGTGCGCCATCTGCTGAAAGTGGTCGATGAACAGCGTGTTGACGGTCGCGCCGAGCACCGCGCCGATCGCCGGGATCGACTTCGCGGCCATCTGTTCGGTGACCTGCACCGAGAAGCGCGATGCCACCGTCTGCACGAGCTTGAATACCGCCGCCGAGCTGTGCGCGGCGATCCCTTTCGTCGTGATGTCCGACGACGCCTTCGAAATCGCCTGCGCGAGCGCGCCGCGCAGCACGAAATAGCCGAGATCGGCGTCCTCTTCCCGCTTGTCCGGGTTGTCGCCCATGCCGAGCACGGCCAGACACTGCAACTGCGTATCCACCGAGCCGAGGTCCTCGCCCTCGCTGCGCGCGATGTCGCACACCGAGCGGAAGATCAGCGTGGTCGTCACCGGCAGCTCGACCGGCAGCGCGAGGAAGCCGAACGCGCCACCCGCCGCGCCGGTCGTCGCGACCGCGAGCTTGTGCAGCAGGTTGCTCGGCTTGTCCGGCTCCGCGTCGGGCGTCTGCGGCTTGCCGAGCGTGCGCAGCGCGATGTTCAGGCACTTGCGCAGCGCGAGCTGCGTCGCATCGTTGATCTTGCCGGTCGCGAAGTCGGGCAGCCGCGCGATCATCTTCTCGACCGGCGCACCCAGCACGCCCGTCAGCTTCATCGTCAGCGACGGGCTTTCCAGCACCTGCTTCGCGCGCCGCAGTGCGTCCTGGTCTTCCGGCGACAGCGTCGCGGCAGGCGTGATTGAAATCGGTTCCATCGTTCTCCTTGGCGGCCGGGCCGGGTTGAAGCGTCGCCAGCCTAGATTACTCCGGCATGCTAGAATTTTGAGATTGCTTGACTCGTCAAAAGTTGCATCAACAAAAAATGGCCGTCCATACTGCCGCCCATCATTCGAGCGGGCAAGTCCTGCCATTCCGCGAATCGCTGCTGGCGATGATCGGGATCTCGTTCGTCACCATGCTCGTCGCGCTCGACCAGACGGTCGTCGGCACCGCGCTGCCGACCATCGTCGCCGAGCTGAGGGGCTTCGACCTGTACGCGTGGGTCGCGACCTCGTACCTGCTCAGTTCCGTGATTACCGTGCCGATTTTCGGCCGCCTCGGCGACTACTACGGCCGCAAGCCGTTCGTGATCGTGTCGATCGTCGTGTTCACCGGCGCATCGGTGCTGTGCGGGATGGCGAACGACATGCTGTACCTGGTGCTCGCGCGCGGCCTGCAGGGGATCGGCGGCGGGATGCTGGTCGGCACCGCGTTCGCGTGCATTCCCGACCTGTTTCCCGATTCCGTCGTGCGGCTGCGCTGGCAGGTGCTGATGAGTTCCGCATTCGGCATCGCAAACGCGGTCGGGCCGTCGCTCGGCGGATTCCTGACCCAGTCGTTCGGCTGGCGTTCGGTGTTCTACGTGAACCTGCCGGTCGGCCTGCTGTCGTTGTTCTTCGTGTGGCGCTACCTGCCGCACCTGCGGCATGTCGAGCACGACCGCAAGATGCGGCTCGACTGGCCCGGCGCGCTGCTGATCGCGCTGTCGCTCGGCGCGCTGCAGCTGTTCGTCGAATGGCTGCCGAAGTACGGCGTCGCGAGCTGGGCGTCGCTGCTGCTGGTTGTCGCGGTCGGCGCGGGCGTCGGCTTGTGGCATTGGGAAAAGCGCTGCGCGCAGCCGATTCTGCCGTTCGACATGTTCGGCAACCGCGCGCTGTCGGCGCTGTTCGTGCTCGCGATCCTCGCCGGCTTCTCGATGTTCTCGCTGCTGTTCTACGCGCCGCTGCTGTTCCAGGGCGGCTTCGGGATGTCGCCGAAGGAGGCGGGGCTCGTGATCACGCCGCTCGTCGTGTTCATCACGATCGGCAGCATCATGAACGGTCGCGTCGTCACGCGCATCCGCAATCCGAACGCGATGCTGCATGTCGGCTTCGTACTGTTCGCGATCGCATGCGCAGGCATCGTCGTGGCGACGCACACGACGCCGACCTGGGTGCTGATGGCGCTGATGGTCGCGGGTGGCATCGGCCTCGGTTTCGTGCTGCCGAACCTCACCGTGTTCGCGCAGCAGACGGCCGGCCGCGAGCACCTCGGTATCGCGACCGCGCTGCTGCAGTCGCTGCGGATGGTCGGCGGGATGATCGGCACTGCGCTGACGGGCACGCTTGTCAACCAGATGTATTCGAGCGGCGTGCGCGATGCGCTGGCGGGCGACCACGCGCTGCAGTGGCATGCGCAGCTCGCCGATCCGCAGATCCTGATCGACCGCGCGGCGCAAGGCGGACTCGTCGCGGAGTTGACCCGCGCCGGGCATAATGGCGCGCTGCTGCTGGAAGCCGCCCGCGAATCGCTGGTCGGCGCGATCCACCTGGGTGTCGCGATGGCGGCCGTCGTTGCCGTGGTGTCGGTGTGGCAGTGCCGCCGTGTGCCGCCGATCGCGCTGCGGCACAAGATCGAGCCGCATGTCGCGGCCGATTGAACGATTCACCGATTGAACGAGTAGAAATCAGCGCATGGAAGAACAGGACCGCGTCGCGATCTTGCAGCAATTCGGACGCACGTATCGCGCGTTCATGACCGCGTTCGAAACGCACGTCGGGCAGCCGATGCCGCGCTGGCGGATCATGGTTGCGCTGCACACGATGGGCGGGCATTCGTCGCAGAAGAAGCTTGTCGAGGTGCTGCGCATCGATCCGGGCGCGCTCACTCGCCAGCTGAAATCGCTCGACGCGCTCGGCTGGATCGAGCGCGCGTCCGATGCACGCGACAACCGCGTGACCAACGTTACGCTGACCGCCGCCGGCCGCGCCGCATTCGACGCGTGCCTGCCGCGCCGCAAGGCGTTCCTTGAACAGACGATGGCGCAACTGCCGGATGACGTGCTGACCGCACTGTCGGGTGCGCTGGCGATGCTGGAGTCGCGGATTGCGAAGGTCGGCTCGACGCCGGCACCGCACTGAAGGGCAGGAAGCGGCGCGGCGGGGCGCACCCCGCCGGCCGGTTGCGACCGGCGCGGCACACGGGTCGCACGAACCCGCCGCCGGCCGGCGCTTCATTTCATTTCAACTTCGTTCACAGCTCGATGCGCGTGCCCAGCAGCGCGAGGAACTGCGCAAGCCACGCGGGATGCGCGGGCCACGCTGGCGCGGTGACGAACGGCGCGTCGGTCACGGCCGCATCGACCGGAATGTCCGCATATTCGCCGCCCGCGAGCTTCACTTCGGGCGCGCAGGCCGGGTAGGCCGAGATGCGCTTGCCACGGATCACGTCGGCGGCCGCGAGCAGCTGCGCCGCATGGCAGATCGCGGCGATCGGCTTGCCGGCTTCCGCGAACGCGCGCACCAGCGCGATCACCTTCGCATCGAGACGCAGGTATTCGGGCGCGCGGCCGCCCGCGATCGCGAGCGCGTCGTAGCCCGACGCATCGACGTCGTCGAACGTCGCGTTCAGCGTGAAGTTGTGGCCGGGCTTCTCGGTGTAGGTCTGGTCGCCTTCGAAATCGTGGATCGCGGTCTTGACCTTGTCGCCCGCGCGCTTGCCCGGGCAGACTGCATCGACGTGATGGCCGACGGCCTGCAGCGCCTGGAACGGCACCATCGTTTCGTAGTCTTCGGCGAAATCGCCGGTCAGGAACAGGATCTTCTTCGCGGCCATGGCTTTCTCCATTGAACAGCGTTGAGGGGCCGTTCGCGCCGTGAGCGGCAGACGGGTGCTACGGCGGGGAAGCGGCCCCGAGGACGAAAGCGCAGTGTACTCCGGCAGATTGAAGCGCGCGTGACGGCCGCCCCGCGCGGCGGCGAGGCGGCGCGTGCTGGCGTCAGAAGAAGGTTTCGACGACTTCCGTCACGCGGAACTGCGGATCGAGGACGAGCAGCTGGCGCCACTTGTCGAACGTCAGGCACGGATGCGAGATGTCGAACGCGACCATGTCGCCGACCTTCACGTCCGCGCCCGGCGGGATCTGCAGGTATGCGTGCTGGTCCATCATCCCGGTGACGGCCCAGCCTTCGCTTGCGGCGACCTCGCGCGGCGCGCTGTCGCGGCCCGGGCGGAAATGGCGCGCCGGCTCCGGCAGGCCCGCGTCGAACGCCGCGTCGCGCTTGCCGAGCGCGATGATCGCGCGATCGGGTTCCGGTATCGACTGCACGTACGCCCACAGCTGCAGCGCCGGCAGCAGCCCTTCGCCCATCTTGCGGGCGATCGGGTTGCGCGCGAACACGTCGGTCTGCGCCTTCTTGTAGATGCCGACGTCGTGCGTCAGGTAGCAGCCCGGACGCAGCACGACTTCCGCGAAACCGGCGTCGGACGCCTTCGAGAACTCCTCCGCGACCACGTCGTACCACGCCGAGCCGGCGCCCGACAGGATCGCCGGCGTGCGTGCGAAACGGCCGGCTTCGGCCAGCTCGCGCGTGAGCGCGACCGCGTCCTGCAGGAACGTGCGGATCTCGCCTTCCTCCTTCAGCACGCCTTCGTAGAGTTCGATGCCGGCCAGCTTCAGCGTGTCCGGATAGCGCGCGATCGCGTCGAGCACGGCCTTGCGCTGCGCGGCATCGCGCACGCCCGCGCGGCCGCCCGGCACGCCGAGCTCGAGCAGCACATTCAGCGTTTTCTTCGCGTCGCCGAAGAAGCGGCCGAGCTGGTCGACGCTGTCGGCCGAATCGACGAGGCAGAAGAATTCGAACTCGGGGTCGGACAGCAGCGCCGCGATGATCGTCATGTTCTGGCGGCCGACCAGCTGGTTCGCGAGCAGCACGCGCCGCACGCCGCCGTGATAGGCGGCCTGCGTCTGGTGCGCGGTCGCGAGCGTGATGCCCCATGCGCCGGCGGCGAGCTGGCGGCGGAACAGTTGCGGCGCCATCGTCGTCTTGCCGTGCGGCGCGAACTTCACGCCGTATTGCTGGACGAACGCCTGCATCCAGTTCAGATTGTGTTCGATGCGATCCGCGTACAGCACGGCTGCCGGCAGGCTGACGTCTTCCGCGAGCAGGCTCCACTCGAGGCGGCCTGCGTCGTCGAGCGGCACGCTCGCGCTCGGCAGGTTGCCGAGGCCCTTGCCCAACGGATTGATTGTCGGTTCCTGATAGTTTGTAACTTTCATGTCATCCCGCTCCATCATCACTATGCATTGCACTGAAGTTGACACGCAGATGGTACAGAAAGTAGCATCGGCGCGGTGATGTTATTTAGTAACATAAAGCGCCACACCCTTTTCTACAGATGAATTCGCCCGCCACCCCGTCCGTTCCGTTCGCCGCCGAGCAACCGGCTCCGGTCGCCCAGCCGGTCCTCGACATCGTCGCGCGGATCGCCGAATGCGCACCCGAGCTGCGCGAAGCCGAACGCAAGGTCGCGGCGTTCATCCTCGCCGATCTCGCGCGCGCCGCGCATGCGAGCATCGGCGCACTCGCGCGCGATGCGCAGGTCAGCGTCGCGACGGTCACGCGTTTCGCGAAGGCCGTCGGCTGCCGCGACGTGCGCGAACTGAAGGTGCTTGTCGCCCAGGCGGCGGCGGTCGGCCAGCGCTTTCTCGTGCCGTCCGACGCGCATCCCGGCGAAGACGCGAGCCCGGCATCGGTCGTCTACGACGAGATCCGCGTGGCGCTCGCGCACAATCACCAGCTGCTGCGCAACACGTCGTTCGACGCGGCGGCCGACCTGCTCGCCGGCGCGAAGATGATCTACGTGTACGGGCAGGGCGGCGGTTCCACCGCGCTCGCCGACGAATTGCGCTTCCGCCTCGTGCGCTTCGGCCGGCCGGTCGCGAGCTACCAGGACAGCCTGCTGCAGCGGATGGTGTCGGCGACGCTGTCGCGCGACGCCGTAGTCGTCGCGCTGTCGGTGAGCGGGCGCGTGCCCGAGCTGCTCGAGAGCTGCCGCCTCGCGAAGCGCTACGGCGCGACGCTGATCGCGATCACCGCGCCGGCTTCGCCGCTCGCGAAGCTCGCCGATCACCTGATCCCGGTCGTCGCGTTCGAAACCGATTTCATTTACAAGCCGTCGACATCGCGCTACGCGATGATGATGGCGATCGACGTGCTCGTCACCGGAGTCGCACTGCGGCTCGGCGATGCGGGCCGAGAATCGCTGCGCCGCATCAAGCATGCGCTGGATGCGCACCGCGGCGGCGGAGACCGTCAACCGGTAGGAGACTGACCATGCATTCGCATCCCGAAGCCGCCGATACGCTGATCGTCGGCGCGCAGCTGTACGACGGCACCGGCGCACCGCCCGTCACGCGCGACGTCGCAATACGCAACGGCGTGATCGCGGCGATCGGCAACCTGTCGAACTGGCTCGCCGAAACCGTCGTCGATGCGAACGGCCGCGCGCTCGCGCCGGGCTTCGTCGATGTGCACACGCACGACGATACGCACGTGATCCGCGCGCCGGAGATGCTGCCGAAGATCTCGCAGGGCGTGACGACCGTGATCGTCGGCAACTGCGGGATCAGCGCGTCGCCGGTGACGCTCGCGGGCGATCCGCCCGACCCGATGAACCTGCTCGGCGATCGCGACGCGTTTCGCTATCCGACCTTCGCCGCCTATGTCGCGGCCGTGAACGATGCGCGTCCGGCCGTCAACGTCGCGGCGCTCGTCGGGCACACCGCGCTGCGCAACAACCAGATGGACCGTCTCGACCGCGCGGCGACCGACGGCGAAATCGCCGGGATGCGCACGCAGCTCGAGGAGGCGCTCGCGAACGGCGCGCTCGGGCTGTCGTCGGGCCTTGCGTACGGCTCCGCATTCGCGGCGCCGGCCGAGGAAGTGATGGCGCTCGCCGAGCCGCTCGCGAATGCGGGCGCGCTGTACACGACACACATGCGCACCGAGTTCGATGCGATCCTCGACGCGATGGAAGAGGCATACCAGGTCGGCCGTCATGCCCGCGTGCCGGTCGTGATCTCGCACCTGAAGTGCGCGGGCCCGTCGAACTGGGGGCGCAGCACCGAGGTGCTTGCGTCGCTCGAAGGCGCGCGCCGCTACCAGCCGGTCGGCTGCGACTGCTATCCGTACAGCCGCAGCTCGTCGACGCTCGACCTGAAGCAGGTGACGGGCGACATCGACATCACGATCACGTGGTCGGAGCCGCATCCGGAAGTCGCCGGCAAGCTGCTGAAGGCGATCGCGGCCGACTGGGGCGTGACTGAGCAGGAGGCCGCGCAGCGTATCCGCCCGGCCGGCGCCGTGTACCACAACATGTCCGAGGACGACGTGCGCCGGATCCTGTCGCACCCGGCGACGATGGTCGGCTCGGACGGCCTGCCGAACGATCCGCTGCCGCACCCGCGGCTGTGGGGCGCGTTCCCGCGCGTGCTCGGCCATTACGTGCGCGACACGAACCTGCTGCCGCTCGAGGAAGCGATCCGCAAGATGACGTCGCTGTCCGCGCGCCGCTACGGGATCGCGCGGCGCGGCGAGGTGCATGTCGGCTACCACGCGGATCTCGTGCTGTTCGACCCGACGAGCGTGATCGATGCCGCGACCTTCGACAAGCCGCAGCAGCCGGCGCACGGGATCGACGCGGTGTGGGTGAACGGCGTGCTGACCTATGAGAACGGCCAGCCGACCGGCGAGCGCGCCGGCGGCTTCGTCGCGCGCGGCGAGCGCGTGCCGGCGAGTGCCGACGCCGCGTTCTGAACGCGGTCTTGATCCGATTTGCCGCGTGCGCCATGTCGGCGCGCGCATCCGCAACCGTGCGTTGCATGGGACCGGCGCCGGCGCTTGCGCGCCGATGCCGGTCGACCAACAAGGAGTGAAACGATGAAGCGATATGGCGTAGGCGAAGCGAAGGGCACGGGCGGCCAGGTGATGCCGTTTGCGCGCGCGGTCGAGGCCGACGGCTGGCTGTACGTGTCGGGCCAGACGCCGATGGTGAACGGCGAGGTTGTCGAAGGCGGGATCGTCACGCAGTCGAAGCAGACGATCGAGAACGTGATCGCGATCCTGAAGGAAGCCGGCTACGGCCTCGAGCACGTCGTGCGCTGTGGCGTGTGGCTCGACGACGCACGCGATTTCGCGTCGTTCAACAAGGTGTTCGTGTCGTACTTCGGCGAGAACCCGCCGGCGCGCGCATGCGTGCAGTCGAGCATGGTCATCGACTGCAAGGTCGAGGTCGATTGCATCGCTTACAAGGCGCCGGCGAAGTAAGGCGGCAACGGAAAAGGCTGTACAACAAGGCCGGTGCATTGGCGTGCGCCGGCCTTGTTGCATTATGACGAAGTCGATGCGTGGACGAGGGGATCGGCGAGCAGATGGACGGGGGTGTTCAAACGCAGCTCGATTGAAGTCGGGTATGAGCGGCACCGGAATTTGCATTGTGTGACGAAGTTTTTTCAAGCGGGCCCAACGTGACATACCGCGTCTGGCGGGCAGTGACGGCGATCGGCGCGGGTGCTTGGCGCGATCACCCAGTACAACCGCCTAGTCAAACCGGAGGGCGAGGTGTTTTGATGGAAAACGTGCGTTGGGACGAGATCGAGGTTTTCGTCAGATCAGAGGTAGGTCTTGGCAATTCGGTGCCGTTGTCCGTAGCCACACGGCTTTGGGAGGATCGGGGTCAGACCGGCGATGAAGCCGACGATTTCATGGGGCATTTTTTCGAGCGCTTTTCCATCGACACAGGCGACTTCGATTTTCATCGCTATTTCCTGATGGAAGGAGACGGGATGCTCTATTCGTGGTTCTGGCGCCGGGTGCTTCGGAAACCGCACGATCTCAAACGGGAATCGGTCACGCTTGCGATGCTGTACCGCGCAGCGGTTGAACGTAAATGGGATGCCGGGCGATTGGCCGAGTTGCCGTGAAAGTCCGGGCGAGGGGAGCGTGCGTGACTGGTGAAGACAGGACCGCAGGCGATTGGCGGAGCGATTACGGCGACATGATGCAATCGAACCGTGGGGTATTGAATGCTTTTGATTGATTCCACCGGGATGGTTGTGGGCCCACGCGTAGTACGTGTCAGAAAGGTTCAGATCGAGCGCGGCGCGATGCAGAGGATCACTGGGATTGTCGTCCATCAAACGGGGGGGGCAACCGCGGCCTCTGCGCTCAATAGCTATCAGAATGCATTGGCTACCGGGGCGCATTTCTTGATTGAAAAAGACGGGACGATTTACCAGACGGCTTCTTTGAAGAAGAAGACTTGGCATGTTGGCCGAATCAAGGCGCGCTGTGTTGCCGAATTGCGTTGCACGCCAGTCGAACTGGAGCAACTTCGCCGTTTTGATCCACGTGGCGAAAACCAGCGGGAGATGCGCAAGGCGGTCCCGGACCGTTACCCTTCCAATACAGATAGCATTGGCGTGGAACTGGTCGGTGAAGCGCTACCGCTGAATGAGCCGAATCCGGATCGACGAACCTACATCGCGGCGCCGGAGGCTCAGAATGATTCGCTTCGCTGGCTCATCCATGAACTTTCGGTAACGCTGCATGTTCCGATGTCCGAGGTCTTTCGCCACCCGACAGTATCGCGGAAAAACCGGACGGAGGCGGCGGGGGCGCAATGGTGATTCGGATCGCAGTTTTGATGTTGACGTTCTTGCTCCCCCACAGTGCGGTTGCGGGTGCGCAATCCGATGGGGTGGCGCCCCGCCGGGCCGTCCCCACTGTTGGGCCGGAGTCGGTCGAAATCGTCAGGAATGGTGCGTGGTCGGTCGACATCAGTGGGGACGAAACCGCGGATATGTGCCGTACGTTCGTTCTTCGGCAGGCGGATGTCAGCGCGTTTTTAAAGCATGCGAGCCGCGTAACGGAACGGGCGTACAGTCATGACCTGGACGCCGCGAATTGCTATGCCGAAGGTCAAGCACGTCTTGCGGATGGGGGCACTGCGAAATGGAAGATAGACCAGGCAAGGCGCGGCTACATTTCCATGCCCGATGGTCGAACCATCTACTTGTATTGTCCGAGGTGCCGAGCCGACGTGTTCGCACCAAATTAGACAGACACCTATTCCGCAAGCAGTAGGTGTTGGCGGGCCGACAAATGCCCGCCAAATCCACCCATTTACTGCCGCGCCGTCCGCGCGTTATCCGGCATCGGCTGGTTGTAGTTCGTGCGAAACGGATTGATGTCGAGCCCGCCGCGGCGCGTATAGCGCGCATACACCGCGAGCTTCACCGGTTTGCACGCATGCAGGATGTCGAGGAAGATGCGCTCGACGCACTGCTCGTGAAAGCCCGTGTGATTGCGGAACGAGATGATGTAGCGCAGCAGCCCCGCATGATCGATCTGCGGGCCGACATAGTGGATCTGCACGCTGCCCCAGTCGGGCTGGCCGGTGACCGGGCAGTTCGAGCGCAGCAGGTCGGACACGAGCGTCTCCTCGACCGGCGCTTCGTCCTCGGCGTCGGCGGCCGACAGCAGCGACGGATCCGGTTCGTACACGTCAGTGTCGAGGTCGAGCCGGTCGAGCGACAGCCCGTCGAGCTCTTCCATTTCGAGCTTGCCGAAATCGTGCGGCGACACGAGCTGCACCGATACGCTCGCGCCGCACGCGGCCGACACGTCGCGCTTCAGCACGTCGCGCACCGCATCGATCGAGTCGAACTTCGATTGCGCAAACGAACCGAGGTATAGCTTGAACGACTTCGATTCGACGATGTTCGGCGATTCGGCCGGCACGAAGAACGTCGCGACCGCGAGCTGCGGCTTGCCACGCGCGTTGAGCCACGACAGCTCGTACGCGTTCCAGATGTCGGTGCCGAAGAACGGCAGCGCCGACGTGATGCCGAGCTGCTCGCGCGCCCCGGCGCGCGGGATCGGGAACAGCAGCGACGCATCGTACTGGGCAGCGTAGACGGTGGCCTTGCCGAGCGGGGAATGTTCGGGATTCATTGAAGCCTTTACGACAGGAAGAGGCGGTAGGCCGGATTGGCGCTCTCTTCGACATACGGATAGCCGAGCGCCGCGAGGAAGCGTTCGAACTCGGCGCGATCGGCCTGCGGCACTTGCAGCCCGACGAGGATCGAGCTGTAGTCCGCGCCCTGGTTGCGGTAGTGGAACAGGCTGATGTTCCAGTCCGGCGCCATCGACGACAGGAACTTCATCAGCGCGCCCGGCCGTTCCGGGAATTCGAAGCGGAACAGGCGTTCGTCGAGCGCGAGCGGCGAGCGGCCGCCCACCATGTAGCGGATGTGTTCCTTCGACAGCTCGTCGTGCGTCAGGTCGACGGTCTTGAAGCCGTGCGATTCGAAGTTCGCGGCGATTTCGGCCGACTCGCCGCGCCGCTTGATCTGCACGCCGACGAAGATGTGCGCGGACTGCGCATCGGCGATCCGGTAGTTGAACTCGGTCACGTTGCGGTCGCCGACGAGCGAGCAGAAGCGCTTGAAGCTGCCGCGCTCCTCGGGGATCGTGACCGCGAACACGGCTTCGCGCGCCTCGCCGACTTCCGCGCGTTCGGCAACGAAGCGCATCCGGTCGAAGTTCATGTTCGCGCCGGACGTGACCGCGACGAGCGTCTGGTTCTCGATCCCTTCGCGTTCCGCATAGCGTTTCGCGCCGGCGACCGCGAGCGCGCCGGACGGCTCGAGCACGCTGCGCGTGTCCTGGAACACGTCCTTGATCGCCGCGCACAGCGCGTCGGTGTCGACGGTCACGACGCCGTCGAGGAATTCGCGGCAGAGCCGGAAGGTTTCCTCGCCGACGAGCTTCACCGCGGTGCCGTCCGCGAACAGGCCGACCTCGGCCAGCTCGACGCGCTCGCCCTTCTGCAGCGACTGCGCCATCGCGCACGAATCCTCGGCCTGCACGCCGAATACCTTGATCTCCGGCCGCACCGCCTTGACATACGCGGCCACGCCGGCCGCGAGGCCGCCGCCGCCGATCGGCACGAAGATCGCGTGAATCGGGCCCTGGTGCTGACGCAGGATTTCCATCGCGATCGTGCCCTGGCCGGCGATCACGTACGGATCGTCGAACGGGTGGACGAACGTGAGATCGCGTTCCGCCTGCACCTTCACCGCGTGCGCGTACGCATCGCTGTACGACTCGCCCGCCTGGATCACCTCGACGCTCGGGCCGCCGTGCGCGCGCACCGCATCGACCTTCACCTGCGGCGTCGTGACGGGCACGACGATCACGGCCTTGATGCCCATCCGGGACGCCGAGAACGCGACGCCCTGCGCATGATTGCCGGCCGATGCCGTAATCACGCCGCGCGCGAGCGCGGCGGCCGGAATGTGCGCCATCTTGTTGTACGCGCCGCGCAGCTTGAACGAGAACACCGGCTGGTTGTCCTCGCGCTTCAGGTAAACGGGGTTGCGCAGCCGGGCCGACAGGTTGCGGGCGGGTTCGAGTTCCGTCTCGAGCGCGACGTCGTAGACGCGCGCAGTGAGGATTTTCTTCAGGTAATCGTGGGATGCCATGGGCGCTCGCGTGCGGTGCGGAAAGCAGACGGTAAAGGATCAATGATAGCGCCAAGGGTCCGCCCGCATGCAAGCGGCATGCCGGGTGCACGGGCGCGGAACCGTGCCGGCGGGCGTGTTTGAAGGGTGGAGTGTCCTTTTTTACCGGTTTAACCGCACGGTTACCGACCGGACGGACGGCGAATGTCGGCGCAAAACCGTGCCGAACCAGGCCCGGCGCGGGTTGCGGCGAAAGCCCCACGACCTGTCCGGCGTGCCACGGAAGACCCGATCATGGGTTAGAATTCCGTTTTGAATCAAGGATCGGAAGATGCAGAGGCACCCTCGGATCGCCCCGTTGAAGCCGACGCCGCGTGCAGCCAGCCCCGCGGCGGAGCGGCATGCGCGCCGCGCGCGATCGTGCTGATGGCTCCGAGTGCCGCCAGGCCCTGCCGGCCAGGAACGGTGAGTCCAGTCCCGCTCCGGCCCCATGCGAGATAGTCGCGCGCCTGGCACCAGAACAGATTTCCCCAAGATTGCGCCTACGCGCTTGCCGACGCCCGTGCACGGTGTATCGGCCCTCCGAGTCGTCCGAACATGAACGCACCACAAGTTTTCGATCCGCATGGCGCGGCCGCCGCCGTCGCCGCCGACCCCGCGCCCCGACTGCGCGAGATTCCCTACAACTACACGTCCTTCTCCGACCGCGAGATCGTGATCCGCCTGCTCGGCGAGGAGGCGTGGTCGGTACTCGACGAGCTGCGCGCCGAACGCCGCACGGGCCGCTCGGCACGGATGCTGTATGAAGTGCTCGGCGACATCTGGGTCGTGCGCCGCAACCCGTACCTGCAGGACGACCTGCTCGACAACCCGAAGCGTCGCGCGCTGCTGATCGAGGCGCTGAACCACCGCCTGACCGAGATCGGCAAGCGCCGCCGTGCCGACCTGACCGCGCACCACGACGACGCAGGCCGCGAACGCGCCGGACGCGTCGAGATGCTCGAGGCCGCCGCGCAGCGCGCGGTCAACGAGTTCGCCGACGAGTTCGACAAGATGGCCGACCTGCGCCGCCGTGCGACCAAGGCACTCGGCCGCTGCACGCAGAAGGACAACATCCGCTTCGACGGGCTGTCGCGCGTGTCGCACGTGACGGACGCGACCGACTGGCGCGTCGAATACCCGTTCGTCGTGCTGACCCCCGATACCGAGGCCGAGATCGCGGCGCTGATCAAGGCCTGCTTCGAGCTCGGCCTGACCGTGATCCCGCGCGGCGGCGGCACCGGCTACACGGGCGGCGCGGTGCCGCTCACGCCGTTCTCCGCGGTGATCAACACCGAGAAGCTCGAACAGCTCGGCGCGGTCGAGCTGACCGAGCTGCCGGGCGTCGCGCACAAGGTGCCGACGATCTTCTCCGGCGCGGGCGTCGTCACGCGCCGCGTGACGGAGGCGGCCGAAGCGGCCGGCTACGTGTTCGCGGTCGATCCGACCTCGCTCGACGCATCGTGCATCGGCGGCAACGTCGCGATGAACGCGGGCGGCAAGAAGGCCGTGCTGTGGGGCACCGCGCTCGACAACCTGGCCTGGTGGCGGATGGTCGACCCGGACGGCAACTGGCTCGAAGTCACGCGCCACGAGCACAACCAGGGCAAGATCCACGACATCGCGGTCGCGCGCTTCGAGCTGAAGTGGTTCGACGGCGCCTACGCGCCGGGCGAGAAGCTGCTGAAGAGCGAGATGCTCGAGATCGAAGGCCGCCGGTTCCGCAAGGAAGGGCTCGGCAAGGACGTGACCGACAAGTTCCTCGCCGGCCTGCCGGGCGTGCAGAAGGAAGGCTGCGACGGGCTGATCACGTCGGCGCGCTGGGTGCTGCACAAGATGCCCGCGCACACGCGCACCGTCTGCCTCGAATTCTTCGGCCAGGCGCGCGAGGCGATCCCGAGCATCGTCGAGATCAAGGACTACCTGTTCGAGACGTCGAAGCAGGGCGGCGCGATCCTCGCGGGCCTCGAGCACCTCGACGAGCGCTATCTGCGCGCGGTCGGCTACGCGACCAAGAGCAAGCGCAACACATTCCCGAAGATGGTGCTGATCGGCGACATCGTCGGCGATGACGCCGATGCGGTCGCGCACGCGACGTCCGAAGTGATCCGGATGGCGAACGGCAAGAGCGGCGAAGGCTTCGTCGCGGTGAGCGCCGAGGCGCGCAAGCGCTTCTGGCTCGACCGCAGCCGCACGGCCGCGATCGCGAAGCACACGAACGCGTTCAAGATCAACGAAGACGTCGTGATCCCGCTGAACCGGATGGGCGAGTACACCGACGGCATCGAGCGGATCAACATCGAGCTGTCGCTGAAGAACAAGCTGCAGCTGGTCGATGCGCTCGAAGCGTTTTTCCGCGCCGGCAACCTGCCGCTCGGCAAGACCGACGACGCGAACGAGATCCCGAGCGCCGAACTGCTCGAAGACCGCGTCCAGCAGGCGCTGGAGCTGCTCAAGCGCGTGCGCGCGCGCTGGGAATTCGTGCGCGACCGGCTCGACCAGCCGCTGCGCGAGGCGCAGCACTACCTGGTGCAGCTCGGCTACGAGGCGCTCGCCGAGAAGTTCGCGGATCGCGCGGACGAGCAGCCGGGTGCGACCGTGTTCCACATCACGCAGGACCGCACGGTGCGCATCTCGTGGAAGCAGGAGATCCGCGCGGAGCTGCGCGCGATCTTCAACGGCGGCGCGTTCAAGCAGATCCTCGACGAGGCGCAGGCGATCCACAAGCAGGTGCTGCGCGGTCGCGTGTTCGTCGCGCTGCACATGCACGCGGGCGACGGCAACGTCCACACCAACCTGCCGGTCAACTCCGACAACTACGAGATGCTGCAGGACGCCCACGCGGCGGTCGCACGCATCATGACGCTCGCGCGTTCGCTCGACGGCGTGATTTCCGGCGAGCATGGCATCGGCATCACGAAGCTCGAGTTCCTGACCGACGACGAGATCGCCGAATTCCGCGCGTACAAGCAGCGTGTCGACCCGAACGGCCGCTTCAACAAGGGCAAGCTGCTCGAAGGCGCCGATCTGCGCAACGCGTATACGCCGAGCTTCGGGCTGATGGGGTACGAGTCGCTGATCATGAAGCAGTCCGACATCGGCGCGATCGCCGATTCGGTGAAGGACTGCCTGCGCTGCGGCAAGTGCAAGCCGGTGTGCGCGACCCACGTGCCGCGCGCGAACCTGCTGTACAGCCCGCGCAACAAGATCCTCGCGACGTCGCTGCTGGTCGAGGCGTTCCTGTACGAGGAGCAGACGCGCCGCGGCGTGTCGATCAAGCACTGGGACGAGTTCAACGACGTGGCCGACCACTGCACGGTGTGCCACAAGTGCGCGACGCCGTGCCCGGTGAAGATCGACTTCGGCGACGTCACGATGAACATGCGCAACCTGTTGCGCAAGATGGGCAAGAAGAAGTTCAACGCCGGCAATGCGGCGGGGATGTTCTTCCTGAACGCGACCAACCCGCAGACGATCAACATCGCGCGCGGCGTGATGATGGGCGTCGGCTACAAGGTGCAGCGCTTCGCGAACGACATGCTGAAGAAGGTCGTGACGAAGCAGACGCAGCACCCGCCGGCGACGGTCGGCAAGCCGCCGGTGGTCGAGCAGGTGATCCACTTCGTCAACAAGAAGATGCCGGGCAACCTGCCGAAGAAGACGGCGCGCGCGCTGCTCGACATCGAGGACAACAAGATCGTGCCGATCATCCGCAACCCGAAGTCGACGACCGTCGATTCGGAAGCGGTGTTCTACTTCCCGGGCTGCGGCTCCGAGCGCCTGTTCTCGCAGGTCGGGCTCGCGACGCAGGCGATGCTGTGGGAGGCGGGTGTGCAGACGGTGCTGCCGCCGGGCTACCTGTGCTGCGGCTATCCGCAGCGCGGCTCGGGCCAGTACGACAAGGCCGAGAAGATCGTCACGGACAACCGCGTGCTGTTCCACCGGGTCGCGAACACGCTGAACTACCTCGACATCAAGACGGTGGTCGTGTCGTGCGGCACGTGCTACGACCAGCTCGCCGGCTACGAATTCGACAAGATCTTCCCGGGCTGCCGGATCATCGACATCCACGAGTTCCTGCTCGAGAAGGGGATGAAGCTCGACGGCGTGACGGGCACGCGCTACATGTATCACGACCCGTGCCACACGCCGATCAAGACGATGGACCCGGTGAAGCTCGTCAACGAGCTGATGGGTGCGGAGAAGGACGGCTACAAGATCGAGAAGAACGAGCGTTGCTGCGGCGAATCGGGCACGCTCGCGGTCACGCGTCCGGACGTGTCGACGCAGGTTCGCTTCCGCAAGGAAGAGGAAATCCGCAAGGGTGCCGCGAAGCTGCGCAGCATCCCGGTCGTGGCCGGCGATGCGCCGGCGCCGGCCGCGGCCGCGGCCGCGAACGGCCCGGACGTCAAGATCCTGACGAGCTGCCCGTCGTGCCTGCAGGGCCTGTCGCGCTACAACGAGGACGCGAACATCGAGGCCGACTACATCGTGGTCGAAATCGCGCGCCAGGTGCTCGGCGAGAACTGGATGGCCGACTATGTCGCACACGCGAACAATGGCGGGATCGAGCGCGTGCTGGTCTAATGCGGGCATGACGGCCGCCCGGCCGGGCCAGGGACGAGCGGGCGCCGTCGCACACGCGACGGCGCCCGTCCACATGGGAGCGACGATGGAATGCGTGTTTTGCCGTGAAGACGGCGGCGAGGTGCTCTGGCAGGACGACATGCTGCGCGTCGTCCTCGCGACGGGCGAGCACGAGTACCCGGGCTTCTGCCGGGTGATCTGGGGCACGCACGTGGCCGAGTTCTCCGATCTCGGCGAGCCCGAGCGGGCACATCTGATGCGCGTGGTGTACGCGGTGGAGCGGGCCGTGCGCCGCGTGATGCAGCCGAACAAGGTGAATCTCGCGAGCCTCGGCAACATGGTGCCGCACGTGCACTGGCACGTGATCCCGCGCTTCTCGAACGACGCCCATTTTCCTCAGCCCGTCTGGGCGCCGCGCCAGCGCGGCGTGTCCGAGGCGCTGCTGCGCACGCGCGCGGCGCAGGCCTCGCTGCTGCACAATGCGGTGCGCGAGGAAATTCAACGAACGACCGATCCGAGGCAGCCATGAGCGGTTTGACTTCCACGACGCCGATTCCGTCCGGCGTCGTCGTGCACGCGGTGTCGCGCGTGCTCGAATTGCAGTACCCGAACGGAGACAGTTTCCGGATTCCGTTCGAGCTGATGCGCGTCTATTCGCCGTCGGCAGAGGTGCGCGGCCACGGGCCCGGCCAAGAGACGCTGCAGACGGGCAAGCGCGAGGTGACGATCACGGCGCTCGAGGGCGTGGGCAACTACGCGCTGCAGCCGACGTTCTCCGACGGCCATTCGACCGGCATCTACTCGTGGGACCTGCTGTACGAACTGGCGACGCAGCAGGACGCGCTGTGGCGCGACTATTTCGACAAACTGAAGGCGGCGGGCGTCGAGCGCGACGCGCCGATGCAGGCGGCCCCCGCGCCGCACGGCCACTGCCACTGAAATCGACGGCGCCCGCTCGGCGCCGTCTTGCCATTTACTGAGGATCAACGCGATGAGCAAAACCCACTTCGGCTTCGAAAGCGTCGAGGAAAACGAAAAAGCGAAGAAAGTGGCGGGCGTGTTCCATTCGGTCGCGAGCAACTACGATCTGATGAACGACCTGATGTCGGCCGGCATGCACCGCGCGTGGAAGGCGTTCACGATCGCGCAGGCGAACGTGCGCCCCGGCTTCAAGGTGCTCGACATCGCGGCCGGCACGGGCGACCTGACCAAGGCGTTCGCGAAGGCGGCCGGCCCGACGGGCGAAGTCTGGCACACCGACATCAACGAATCGATGCTGCGCGTCGGCCGCGACCGGCTGCTCGACAAGGGCATCGTGACGCCGTTGCTGCTGTGCGATGCCGAGAAAATTCCCTTTCCGGACAACTACTTCGATGTGGTCACGGTCGCGTTCGGGCTGCGCAACATGACGCACAAGGACGCCGCGCTCGCCGAGATGCGCCGTGTGACGAAGCCCGGCGGCCGCGTGATGGTGCTGGAATTCTCGAAAGTCTGGGATCCGCTGAAAAAAGCGTACGATCTGTATTCTTTCAAAGTATTACCGTGGCTTGGCGACAAGTTCGCGAAAGATGCTGAAAGTTATCGGTATCTTGCCGAATCTATCCGGATGCATCCGGATCAAGACACGCTGAAGACGATGATGGAACAAGCGGGCCTCGATGCCGTCAAATATTACAATTTGTCAGGTGGCGTGGTAGCTTTACACCTAGGAACCAAGTACTAAGGGGTTCTTTCCATACATTTGTCTTACATCTGGAGAAGCTGATGTCCGAATCGCGTTCGTTGTTCAACCGTAGCAAGCCGTCGAAGCCGTGGGCTCGACGGGTCGGCACGCTGCTGATGGTCGGCCTGCTCACGGCCGGCACGTTCGCATCGCTCGACGCCGAGGCCAAGCGCATGGGCGGTGGGCGCAGCATCGGCCGTCAGAGCTCCACCGTCACGCAGCGCCAGGCCACGCCGCCCGCGCAGCAGCCGATGCAGCAGGCCGCGCCGGCGCAGGCGCAGCGCGCGAACCCGGCCGCACCGGCACCGGCCGCGCAGTCCAACCGCTCGCGCTGGCTCGGGCCGATCGCCGGTCTCGCGGCCGGCCTCGGCATCGCGGCGCTGCTGTCGCATTTCGGCCTGGGTGGCGCGTTCGCGAGCATGATGGCGAACGTCATCGTGATCGCGCTGCTGGCGATGGTCGGCATCTGGCTGATCCGCAAGTTCATGAACCGTCGCCGTCCGCAGGAACCGGCGTACTCGGCGGGCGGCTCGGCCTCGTCGTCGGGCGGCTACTCGCAGAGCCCGTCGTTCCAGCAAAACGGCACGGGCAGCAACTATGCCGGCAGCGGCAGCAGCTATGCGAACGAAGCGCAGGGCGTGTTCGGCGGCGGCGCGGCGGCCGCCGGCGCGGCGGGCGCGGCGGGCGCGATGGCGGCCGCACCGCTTCAGGTGCCGGCCGGCTTCGATACCGAAGCGTTCCTGCGTAGCGCGAAGGTCTACTTCGTGCGCCTGCAGGCGGCATGGGACCAGGGCAACCTGGCCGACATCCGCGAGTTCACGACGCCGGAAATGTTCGCCGAGATCAAGATCGATCTCGACTCGCGCGGCAACGAGGCGAACCAGACCGACGTTGTGCAGCTCGACGCGGAACTGGTCGCAATCGAGGATCGCGGTATCGAGCAGTCGGCGA
Organism: Burkholderia ambifaria; assembly: GCF_001443045.1. Lineage (GTDB taxonomy): Bacteria > Pseudomonadota > Gammaproteobacteria > Burkholderiales > Burkholderiaceae > Burkholderia > Burkholderia ambifaria_A. The sequence continues at coordinate 157,740 of NZ_LKPJ01000010.1, forward strand.
GCGTGCGCTTCCACGGGCTGATCCGCGAGTCGGCGAATGCGTCGGCGGCGCCGTTCGACGAGGTGTGGAACCTGTCGAAGTCGGGCAGCCAGGGCTGGCTGCTCGCGGGTATCCAGCAGATCAACACGCACTGAGCGTGACCGGCGGCCGGCTTGCCGGCTGCCCGGGCGACGGCCGCCGCGCTGCGACCGCTTGCCGCCCGGGTGTGCGGTTGGCCGCGGTCTGCCGACGATCCGACGTTACAATAGAAACCCGCGTAGGCGTCCGGCCTGCGCGGGTTTTTCTTTCCCAGCCCGATGACCTTTGCCGCCAAGCCTTTTGCTGCTGCTGTCAATCACCTGCTCGCGCGCGAATCATGGGCGCGCGACCGCCTGATTCCCTATGTGGGCAAGACTGCCCGGATCGACGTGCCCCCCGTCACGCTCACACTGCTCGTGCAGCCCGACGGTTACCTGTCCGCGGTGGAAGCGCACGATGCGCAACACGTCGACGTGTCGATCGCGCTCGCGGGCGACACCGTTGCGGCATTCCTGCAGGGCGGCCAGGCGGCCGTGATGAAGCACGTGAAGATCGAGGGCGACGCGGAGTTCGCGACGCAGATCGCGAAGCTGGCCGAGCATCTGCGCTGGGAACCTGAGGAAGATCTCGCGAAGCTGGTCGGCGACGCGGCGGCATACCGGATCGCGACGGTCGTGCGCGACGCCGGCGCACGCGCGCGCCGCACCGGCCGCAACGTGCTCGATTCCGTCGCCGAGTACTGGCTCGACGAGAACCCGCAAGTCGTCCGGCGCACGGCGCTCGGCGGCTTCGACGCCGAACTGGCGCGTGCGCGCGATGCGCTCGCGCGGGTCGAAAAGCGGGTCGAGCGACTCGAACAAAAAATCGGCGCGCGCACGGGTTCCGGCCCGCGCGGCGCGCACTGAGGGCCGCAGGGCATGCGCATTTTCCGTTTCATCAAGATTGTCTACACCGTCATCCGCTTTGGCCTCGACGAGGTGATGCTGTCCCGGATCGAAGACCGGCGCGTGAAGCTGCTGCTGCGGATCACGACGATCGGCCGTCGCTACTCCGATCCGCCCGCCGTGCGGCTGCGCCACGCGCTCGAAAGTCTCGGTCCGATCTTCGTGAAGTTCGGCCAGGTGCTGTCGACGCGCCGAGACCTGCTGTCGGTCGATTTCGCGAATGAGCTCGCGAAGCTGCAGGACCAGGTGCCGCCGTTCGATTCGGCGGTCGCGATCGGGATCATCGAGAAGTCGCTCGGTGCGCCGGTCGACGAGCTGTTCGACGAATTCGAGCGCGAGCCCGTCGCCAGCGCGTCGATCGCGCAGGTGCATTTCGCGAAACTCAAGCAGGGCGTGCATGCGGGCAAGGCGGTCGCCGTCAAGGTGCTGCGCCCGAACATGCTGTCCGTGATCGACTCCGACCTCGCGCTGATGCGCGACATCGCGATCTGGACCGAGCGTATGTGGGCCGACGGGCGGCGCCTGAAGCCGCGCGAAGTCGTTGCCGAATTCGACAAGTACCTGCACGACGAGCTCGACCTGATGCGCGAGGCCGCGAACGGCAGCCAGCTGCGCCGCAACTTCGCGGGCCTCGACCTGCTGCTCGTGCCCGAGATGTTCTGGGATTTCTCGACGTCGCAGGTGCTCGTGATGGAGCGCATGACCGGCGTGCCGATCAGCCAGGTCGAGACGCTGCGCAGCGCGGGCGTGGACATCAAGAAGCTCGCGCGCGAAGGTGTCGAGATCTTCTTCACGCAGGTGTTCCGCGACGGTTTCTTCCATGCGGACATGCACCCGGGCAACATCCAGGTGAGCCTCGACCCGAAGACCTTCGGCCGCTATATCGCGCTCGATTTCGGGATCGTCGGCGCGTTGTCGGATTTCGACAAGAACTACCTTGCGCAGAACTTCCTCGCGTTCTTCAAGCGCGATTACCACCGCGTCGCGACGCTGCACCTTGAATCGGGCTGGGTGCCGCCCGAGACGCGCGTCGAGGAACTCGAAAGCGCGATCCGCGCGGTGTGCGAGCCGTATTTCGACCGCGCGCTGAAGGACATCTCGCTCGGCCAGGTGCTGATGCGCCTGTTCTCGACGTCGCGCCGCTTCAACGTCGAGATCCAGCCGCAGCTCGTGCTGCTGCAGAAGACGATGCTGAACGTCGAGGGGCTCGGCCGCTCGCTCGACCCCGAACTCGACCTGTGGAAGACCGCGAAGCCGTACCTCGAGCGCTGGATGACCGAGCAGATCGGCCTGCGCGGCTGGTACGAGCGCTTCAAGGTCGAGGCGCCGCAATGGAGCAAGACGCTGCCGCAACTGCCGCGCTTGATCCACCACGCGATGGCGGCGCGCCACGACGCGCCGCGTGCGGCGAGCGAGGACTTGATGCGTCAGATCCTCGTCGAGCAGAAACGTACCAACCGGTTGCTGCAGGCATTGCTGATCTTCGGTCTTGCCGTCGGCGTCGGGGCGCTCGTCGCGCGCGTGCTGCTCGCGCTCGCATACGGCGCGTGACCGAAAGGAGCAGGGCGATGTCCGAACCGAAGCAACCCGTCGCACCCGGCGCCGCCGATTTCGCGACGCGCGACCCCGGCAACGCATCGTTCTGGGACGAGCGTTTCGCGCGCGGCGTGACGCCGTGGGAATTCGGCGGCGTGCCGGAGGGGTTTCGCGCGTTTGCGCAGCGGCGCGAGCCGTGTGCGGTGCTGATTCCCGGCTGCGGCAGTGCGCAGGAGGCCGGCTGGCTCGCGCAGGCCGGCTGGCCGGTGCGCGCAATCGATTTCGCCGCGCAGGCGGTGGCGGCCGCGAAGGCGCAGCTCGGCGCGCATGCGGACGTCGTCGAGCAGGCCGATTTCTTCGCGTACCAGCCGCCGTTCGACGTGCAGTGGGTGTACGAGCGCGCGTTCCTGTGCGCGTTGCCGCCGAGCCTGCGCGCCCGCTATGCGGCGCGGATGGCCGAACTGCTGCCCACCGGCGCGTTGCTCGCCGGCTATTTCTTCGTGACGAAGAAACCGAAAGGACCGCCGTTCGGCATCGAGCGCGCCGAACTCGAGGCATTGCTCGCGCCGCACTTCGAATTGATCGAGGATCTGCCCGTGACCGATTCGCTGGCCGTGTTCGAAGGGCACGAGCGCTGGCTCACATGGCGCCGTCGCTGAAGCCCGGGCGTCGCGACCGTTACCGGGGCGCGCCGGGGTTTCGGCTATAATTCAAGGTTTTGCAAGCCGTTTCCAGTTTCTGCGGGAAAAAATATCATGCCGATCTACGCCTATCGATGCGAAGCGTGTGGTTTCGCGAAGGACGTGCTCCAGAAGATGAGCGACGCGCCGCTGTCGCAGTGCCCGGAATGCGGGAAGGATGCATTTCGCAAGCAGGTCACTGCTGCGGGCTTCCAGCTGAAGGGTTCGGGTTGGTATGTCACCGATTTCCGTGGTGGCTCGGGCGGCACCAGCGCGCCGGCGACGGCGTCTGGCGACACGGGTGCTGCAGCACCGGCCGCGGCGCCGGCGGCAGCCGCGCCCGCTGCCGCGAGTTCCGAAAGTACGACGACGAGCGCCGCGCCCGCCCCGGCTGCAGCGCCCGCCGCCGGCAGTTGACAGTCGCGGCCCGGCCGGGCTGCGTCCACACCGCGCTTCCGGCGCGGTTCATTGACGGCAGATGATGAAAAAGACGACCCTGAAATCGGTGTTTCTGACCGGCCTGCTGGTTCTCGTCCCGCTCGCGATCACGCTGTGGGTGCTCGGCCTCATCATCGGCACGATGGACCAGACGCTGCTGCTGCTGCCCGAATCGTGGCAGCCGGAGCGGATGCTCGGCTTCCACCTGCCGGGGATCGGTGCGGTGCTGACGCTCGCGTTCATCTTCGTCGTCGGGCTGGCCACGCAGAACTTCATCGGCCAGAAGTTCGTCACGTGGTGGAACGCGGTCGTGCGTCACATCCCGGTCGTCGGGCCGATCTACACGAGCGTCAAGCAGGTGTCGGACACGCTGCTGTCGAGCAGCGGCAACGCGTTCCGCAAGGCGCTGCTGATCGAATACCCGCGTCGCGGCTCGTATACGATCGCGTTTCTGACCGGCGCGCCCGGCGGCGACGTGGTCAACCATCTGACGGAAGAGTACGTGAGCGTGTATGTGCCCACGACGCCGAACCCGACGTCGGGCTTCTTCCTGATGCTGCCGAAGAGCGAAGTCATCGAACTCGACATGTCGGTCGATGCCGCGCTCAAGTACATCGTCTCGATGGGCGTCGTGGCGCCTCCGGCGCCGGCTCCGGCGCCCGCCCGCCGTCCCGTCGAGCCGCCGCTGTAAGTAAAGAATCATCGCCCGGGCCGCGCGTTGCGGCACCCGTTGATCAAACCGAACGAAAGCAAACATCATGTCGATGCGTACTGAATACTGCGGTCTCGTGACCGAACACCTGCTGGGCCAAACCGTGTCGCTGTGCGGCTGGGTGCAGCGCCGCCGCGATCACGGCGGTGTGATCTTCATCGACCTGCGCGATCGTGAAGGCCTCGTGCAGGTGGTGTGCGACCCGGACCGCGCGGAAATGTTCGCGACCGCCGAAGGCGTGCGCAACGAGTTCTGCGTGCAGATCAAGGGTCTCGTGCGCAACCGTCCGGAAGGCACGGTCAACGCGGGCCTGAAGAGCGGCAAGATCGAAGTGCTGTGCCACGAGCTGATCGTGCTGAACGCGTCGATCACGCCGCCGTTCCAGCTCGACGACGACAACCTGTCGGAAACGACGCGCCTCACGCACCGCGTGCTCGACCTGCGCCGTCCGCAGATGCAGCACAACCTGCGCCTGCGCTACCGCGTCGCGATCGAAGCGCGCAAGTACCTCGACGAGCAGGGCTTCATCGACATCGAAACGCCGATGCTGACGAAGAGCACGCCGGAAGGCGCGCGCGACTACCTCGTGCCGTCGCGCGTGAACGCAGGCCAGTTCTTCGCGCTGCCGCAGTCGCCGCAGCTGTTCAAGCAGCTGCTGATGGTCGCGAACTTCGACCGTTACTACCAGATCACCAAGTGCTTCCGCGACGAAGACCTGCGCGCCGACCGCCAGCCGGAATTCACGCAGATCGATTGCGAGACGTCGTTCCTCGGCGAGCAGGAAATTCGTGACCTGTTCGAAGACATGATCCGTCACATCTTCAAGACGACGATCGACGTCGAACTCGACGCGAAATTCCCGGTGATGCCGTACTCGGAAGCGATGGCGCGTTTCGGTTCGGACAAGCCGGACCTGCGCGTGCAGCTCGAGTTCACCGAGCTGACCGACGCGATGAAGGACGTCGACTTCAAGGTGTTCAGCACGCCGGCCAACGCGAAGGACGGCCGTGTCGCGGCGCTGCGCGTGCCGAAGGGCAGCGAGCTGTCGCGTGGCGACATCGACGGCTACACCGAATTCGTGCGCATCTACGGCGCGAAGGGCCTCGCATGGATCAAGGTCAACGAGAAGGCGAAGGGCCGCGACGGCCTGCAAAGCCCGATCGTCAAGAACCTGCACGACGCATCGATCGCGGCGATCCTCGAGCGCACCGGCGCTGAAGACGGCGACATCATCTTCTTCGCGGCCGACCGCGCGAAGGTCGTCAACGACAGCCTCGGCGCGCTGCGCCTGAAGATCGGCCATTCGGAATTCGGCAAGGCGAACGGCCTCGTCCAGGCCGGCTGGAAGCCGCTGTGGGTCGTCGACTTCCCGATGTTCGAATACGACGACGAGGATGCGCGCTACGTCGCTGCGCACCACCCGTTCACGAGCCCGAAGGACGAGCACCTCGAGTACCTCGAGACCGATCCGGGCCGCTGCCTCGCGAAGGCCTACGACATGGTGCTGAACGGCTGGGAAATCGGCGGCGGCTCGGTGCGTATCCACCGCGAGGAAGTGCAGAGCAAGGTATTCCGCGCGCTGAAGATCGGTGCGGAAGAGGCGCAGCTGAAATTCGGCTTCCTGCTGGATGCGCTGCAGTACGGCGCGCCGCCGCACGGCGGTATCGCATTCGGTCTCGACCGCATCGTCACGATGATGGCCGGTGCCGATTCGATCCGCGACGTGATCGCGTTCCCGAAGACGCAGCGTGCGCAGGATCTGCTCACGCAGGCGCCGAGCCCGGTCGACGAGCGTCAGCTGCGCGAGCTGCACATCCGTCTGCGTCAGCCGGAACAGCCGAAGGCGTAACGCTTGTCGCAGGTCGTGTGCGCGGCGACGCGCGCACGACAACCCAACGAAAAAGGCGCCGTGGTGCGCCTTTTTCGTTTTTTGCGGTACAGTCGCAGCACTTGCCGCACGTTCGGGTGCAGCCCGAGACACGGCCCTGTGCCGCATGAAACAAAGATGACGAAGCCGCCGAAAATCCCCGAATCCGTTCTCGTCGTGATCTACACGCCCGACCTCGACGTGCTGGTGATCAAGCGTGCCGATCAGCCCGATTTCTGGCAATCGGTGACCGGATCGAAGGACACGCTCGACGAGCCGCTTGCGCTCACGGCCGCGCGCGAAGTCGTCGAGGAAACCGGCATCGCGGTCGGGTCGCACGACGTGCCGGCCACCGCGCTGATCGACTGGCACCACCGGATCGAATACACGATCTATCCGCAATACCTGCATCGCTATGCGCCGGGCGTCACGCGCAACGTCGAGCACTGGTTCGGCCTGTGCGTGCCGCACCGCGTCGACGTGACGCTGTCGCCGCGCGAGCACGTCGACTACGCGTGGCTGCCGTTCCGCGAAGCGGCCGAGCGCTGCTTCTCGCCGTCGAACGCCGAAGCGATCCTGCAATTGCCCGTGCGCGTGTCGCTCGCGCGGGCGCCGCACGGCTCGTCCGCATGAATGCGGAAACCCGCAAGCGCTTCGCGCAATTGCGGCAGATGTTCCTGCAGGAGCGCGGCTCCGCGTCGCGGCTCGCATTCACGGCGGGCAACACCGTGCGCCTGTGCGAGACCGGCAGCGAATTCTTCCACGCGCTGATCGAGCGGATCGATGCGGCGCGCGAGCAGGTGATGCTCGAAACCTATATCTTTTGCGACGACGCGGCCGGCCGGCCGGTGTCGGATGCGCTGATTCGCGCGGCACAGCGCGGCGTGCGCGTGCGCGTGATCACCGACGGCATCGGCACCGCGCGCCTGCCGCTGTTCGACACGTGGGCCGAGGCCGGCGTCGAGCACTGCATCTACAACCGCTTCCTGTTCGGCCGTTTCGGCTTCTCGCGCACGCACCGCAAGCTCGCGGTGATCGATCATGCGGTCGCGTTCTGCGGCGGCATCAACATCGTCGACGATTACACGCAGGGCAGCGCGACGCTGCCGTTTCCGCGCTGGGATTTCGCGGTCGAGATGGCCGGGCCGGCGGTGTCGGACGTGCGCGCCGCGTTGGAGCTGCAGTGGCACCGGATCCAGTTCGGCCACAAGCCGTACGCGCAGTACGCGGCCGGGCTGCACGGCGGCGAAGCGTTTCCCGACATGTTCCGGCGCTGGATGCGCAGCCACCGGTGGATCAAGGCCGGCGCGCTGCGGGTCGTCACCGAGCCGAGCGTCGCGTTCGTCGCGCGCGACAACGTCGTGAACCGCCGCGCGATCGAGAAGGCGTATCTCGCCGCGATCGGCCAGGCGCGTCACCGGATCCTGCTCGCGAACCCGTACTTCATGCCGGGCCGCAAGCTGCGCCGTGCGTTGACGGGCGCCGCGCGGCGCGGCGTCGACGTGCGGATCCTGATCGGCCGCAAGGAGTTCACGGCGCTCGATACGGCCGTGCCGTTCCTGTATCACGCGCTGCTGCGCGCAGGCGTGCGCGTGGCGGAATACGACAAGACGATCCTGCACGGCAAGGTCGCGGTGATCGACGACAATTGGGCAACCGTCGGTTCGTCGAACCTGGATGCGCTGAGCCTGATGCTGAACAATGAGGCCAATGTCGTGCTGGTGCGCTACGACGCGATCACCAACGAGCTGCGCGACGCGATCGCGGCCGCGTTCTCCGAAGGCCGCGAAATCGACGCCGCCCGGTACGCCGCACGGCCGCGCATCGAGCGTATGCTGAACTGGCTCGCGTACAACACGTACCGCATCGTGATGAAGGCGCTGACGGTCGGCGGTTACGACTGACACGGACTAAGCGTCCGCTTCAAAAATCTGTCCGCACGTTCGTGCGGAAAAGCCGCTCCGGTCCCGCCGGAATCGCGCAAAATAGCGGCTCGGTTAGACACCGGTTTCTAATAATTTCCTTGTTTCGCGAGCGGCCGCACTCAATAATAGTACGGCCGTTCGATTTTATTCGAACCCCCGAACGGTTACAGAAAAAGCTATGCGAAAAGGCGAACAGACGCGTGCCGCGATACTTGAAGCTGCTTTGGACCTCGCCAGCCGTGACGGGCTGGAGGGGCTGACGATCGGCCTCCTGGCCGAGCGCATGCAGATGAGCAAGAGCGGTGTGTTCGCGCACTTCGGATCGCGCGAAGACCTGCAGGTCGAGGTCGTCCGCGAGTATCACCATCGTTTCGAAAACGAGGTGTTCTTTCCGAGCCTGCGCGAGCCGCGAGGCTTGCCGCGCCTTCGGGCGATGCTGGCCCGCTGGACGGAGAAGCGCATCCAGGAGGTGACGACCGGATGCATCTACATCAGCGGTGCCGTCGAGTACGACGACCGGCCTGACAGCCCCGTGCGCGAGCAGTTGATCGCGAGCGTGACGGCCTGGCGTGCCGCGATGCTGCGTGCCATTTCGCAGGCGAAAGAAGAAGGCCATCTGCGTGCGGATACGGATCCGGACCTGATGCTCTTCGAGTTGTACAGCTTCACGCTCGGCCTGCATCACGACGCACGCTTCCTGCATTCGCCGGATGCCGTGCGCCTCACGTGGGCCGCGCTGGAAAAGACGATTGTTTCGTATCAGAGCGAGAGCCGTTAGCGGCGCGTGACCCGCCCGCCAGGAGCTCGAGCCGTTTTGCCCACCTTTGGAGAGAGTCATGGGACAGTACGCCGCGCCGCTGCGCGACATGCAATTCGTGTTGCACGAGCTTCTGAACGTCGAAGCCGAAGTCAAGCAAATGCCCAAGCATGCGGACCTCGACGCCGACACGATCAACCAGGTCCTCGAGGAAGCGGGCAAGTTCTGCTCCGAGGTACTGTTCCCGCTGAACCAGGTCGGCGACCGCGAAGGCTGCACGTATGAAGGCGACGGCGTCGTGAAGACCCCGACCGGCTTCAAGGAAGCGTATCAGCAGTACGTCGAGGCCGGCTGGCCGGCGCTCGGCTGCGATCCGGACTACGGCGGCCAGGGCCTGCCCGCGTTCGTGAACAACGCGCTCTTCGAAATGCTGAACTCGGCGAACCAGGCATGGACGATGTATCCGGGCCTGTCGCACGGCGCCTACGAGTGCCTGCACGCGCACGGCACGCCGGAACTGCAGCAGCAATATCTGCCGAAGCTCGTGTCGGGCGAATGGACGGGCACGATGTGCCTGACCGAGCCGCATTGCGGCACCGACCTCGGCATCCTGCGCACCAAGGCCGAACCGAACGTCGACGGCTCGTACTCGATCAGCGGCACGAAGATCTTCATCTCGAGCGGCGAGCACGACATGTCGAAGAACATCATCCACCTCGTGCTCGCGCGCCTGCCGGACGCGCCGCAAGGCACGAAGGGGATCTCGCTGTTCATCGTGCCGAAGTTCATTCCGGACGCCGCGGGCGAGCCGGGCGAGCGCAACGGCATCAAGTGCGGCTCGATCGAGCACAAGATGGGCATCCACGGCAACTCGACGTGCGTGATGAACCTCGACGGCGCGAAGGGCTGGATGGTCGGCGAGCCGAACAAGGGCTTGAACGCGATGTTCGTGATGATGAACGCCGCGCGTCTGGGCGTCGGCATGCAGGGCCTCGGCCTCACGGAAGTCGCTTACCAGAACTCGCTGACGTACGCGAAGGAGCGCCTGCAGATGCGCTCGCTGACGGGCCCGAAGGCACCGGACAAGCCGGCCGACCCGATCATCGTGCACCCGGACGTGCGCCGCATGCTGCTCACGCAGAAGGCCTACGCCGAAGGCGCGCGCGCGTTCACGTACTGGTCCGCGCTGCAGATCGACAAGGAACTGTCGCACGCTGACGAAGCGGTGCGCAAGGAAGCGGCCGACCTCGTCGCGCTGCTCACGCCGATCATCAAGGCGTTCCTGACCGACAACGCGTTCGAGTCGACCAACCACGCAATGCAGATCTACGGCGGCCACGGCTTCATCTCCGAGTGGGGCATGGAGCAGTACGTGCGCGACGCGCGGATCAACATGATCTACGAAGGCACGAACTCGATCCAGTCGCTCGACCTGCTGGGCCGCAAGGTGCTCGGCGACATGGGCGCGAAGCTGAAGAAGTTCGGCAAGCTCGTCACCGAATTCGCGGAAGCCGAAGGCGTGAAGCCGGAGATGGCCGAGTTCATCAACCCGCTCGCCGACATCGGTGACAAGGTGCAGAAGCTGACGATGGAAATCGGCATGAAGGCGATGCAGAACCCGGACGAAGTCGGCGCCGCCGCCGTGCCGTACCTGCGCACCGTCGGCCACCTGGTGTTCTCGTACTTCTGGGCGCGCATGGCGCGTCTCGCGCTCGACAAGGAAGCGTCGGGCGATCCGTTCTACAAGTCGAAGCTCGCCACCGCCCGTTTCTATTTCGCGCGCCTGCTGCCCGAGACGGCAGCGACGATCCGCGCCGCGCGCGCCGGTTCGAAGACGCTGATGGAAGTCGACGAATCGCTGTTCTGACGCGAGTCCGGGCGGGGCGCACCGCGCGCCGCCCGAACGCAACGGTTCCTGGTACTCACTTCGCCGTGCAGCCCTCACAACCCGCGCTGCACGACACTATCCGGAGACATCCCGTGAGCAATTTCCTGATTCGCAAGGTCGCCGTGCTGGGCGCCGGCGTGATGGGCGCGCAGATCGCCGCGCACCTCGTCAACGCGCGCGTGCCGGTGCTGCTGTTCGACCTGCCGGCCAAGGAAGGCCCTAAAAACGCGATCGCGCTGAAGGCGATCGAGAACCTGAAGAAGCTGTCGCCCGCGCCGTTCGGCGTGAAGGACGACGCGAAATACCTCGAAGCCGCGAACTACGAAGACGACATCGCGAAGCTTGCCGAGTGCGACGTCGTGATCGAAGCGATCGCCGAGCGGATGGACTGGAAGCACGACCTGTACAAGAAGGTCGCGCCGCACATCGCGCCGAATGCGATCTTCGCGACCAACACGTCGGGCCTGTCGATCACGAAGCTGTCCGAAGGTTTCTCGGACGAGCTGAAGTCGCGCTTCTGCGGCGTGCACTTCTTCAACCCGCCGCGCTACATGCACCTCGTCGAGCTGATCCCGACCGCGCATACGCGCCCGGAGATCCTCGACCAGCTCGAAACCTTCCTGACGAGCATCGTCGGCAAGGGCGTCGTGCGCGCGAAGGACACGCCGAACTTCATCGCGAACCGCGTCGGCATCTTCTCGATCCTCGCGGTGATCACCGAGGCCGCGAAGTTCGGCCTGCGCTTCGACGAAGTCGACGACCTGACGGGCAGCCGCCTCGGCCGCGCGAAGTCGGCGACGTTCCGCACCGCGGACGTGGTCGGCCTCGACACGATGGCGCACGTGATCAAGACGATGCAGGACAACCTCGCCGACGATCCGTTCTTCCCGGTCTACCAGACGCCTGCCGTGCTCGCCGAGATGGTGAAGCAGGGCGCGCTCGGCCAGAAGACGGGCGGCGGTTTCTACAAGAAGGAAGGCAAGGCGATCAAGGTGCTCGACGCGAAGACGGGCACCTACGTGGATTCGGGCGCGAAGGCGGACGAAACCGTCGGCCGCATCCTGAAGCGCCCGCCGGCGGAACGCCTGAAGCTGCTGCGCGAAACGGATCATCCGCACGCGCAGTTCCTGTGGTCGATCTTCCGCGACGTGTTCCACTACATCGGCGTGCATCTCGAGTCGATTGCCGACAACGCGCGCGACGTCGACCTCGCGATCCGCTGGGGCTTCGGCTGGAACGAAGGCCCGTTCGAAGGCTGGCAGGCCGCCGGCTGGAAGCAGGTCGCCGAGTGGGTGCAGGAAGACATCGCGGCCGGCAAGGCGCTCGCGAACGTGCCGCTGCCGTCGTGGGTGCTCGCAGGCGTGGTCGCCGAGAAGGGCGGCGTGCACACGGCCGAAGGCTCGTGGGCGCCGGCGTCGCAGCGCTTCGTGCCGCGTTCGGACCTCGCCGTCTACGGCAAGCAGGTGTTCCGCGCGCCGCTCGTCGGCGAAGCCGGCGCCGATCCGAAGACGTACGGCAAGACGCTGTTCGAAACCGACGCGGTGCGCGCGTGGGTCGACGACCGTGTGGGTGAAGACGACGTCGTGATCGTGTCGTTCAAGTCGAAGATGAACACGATCGGACCGAGCGTGATCGACGGCCTCGTGCAGGCGATCGAACTCGCGGAGAAGGACTACAAGGGCGTGGTGATCTGGCAGCCGACGTCGCTGAAGCTCGGCACGCCGGGCGGCCCGTTCTCGGCCGGCGCGAACCTCGAGGAGGCGATGCCCGCGTTCATGATGGGCGGCGCGAAGGGCATCGAGCCGTTCGTGAAGAAGTTCCAGGAAGGCATGCTGCGCGTGAAGTACGCGAACGTGCCGGTGGTGGCGGCCGTGTCGGGCATCGCGCTCGGCGGCGGGTGCGAGCTGATGCTGCACAGCGCGAAGCGCGTCGTGCACGTCGAGAGCTATATCGGCCTCGTCGAAGTAGGCGTCGGCCTCGTGCCGGCGGGCGGCGGCCTGAAGGAAGCGGCGCTGCGCGCGGCGGATGCCGCCACGGCCGCGAACGCGACCACCGACATCCTGAAGTTCGTCACGAAGTCGTTCGAGAACGCGGCGATGGCGAAGGTGTCGTCGTCGGCACACGATGCGCGCGCGATGGGTTACCTGAAGCCGTCCGACACGATCATCTTCAACGTGTTCGAACTGCTCGACACCGCGAAGAAGGAAGCGCGCGCGCTGGCCGCCGTCGGCTACCGCGCACCGCTGCGCGCGAAGGACGTGCCGGTCGCAGGCCGTTCGGCAATCGCGACGATCAAGGCCTCGCTCGTCAACATGCGTGACGGCCGCTTCATCAGCGACCACGACTACCTGATCGCGAGCCGCATCGCCGAAGCCGTGTGCGGCGGCGACGTCGAAGCCGGCAGCCTCGTCGACGAGCAGTGGCTGCTCGCGCTCGAGCGCCGCGCGTTCGTCGAGCTGCTCGGCACGCAGAAGACGCAGGAACGGATCATGGGCATGTTGCAGACCGGCAAGCCGGTGCGTAACTGAGCGAGCGGATAAGGCAAGGAGTCTCAAATGAGCAAACAACTGCAAGACGCATACATCGTCGCCGCCAGCCGCACCCCGATCGGCAAGGCCCCGCGCGGTGTCTTCAAGAACACGCGCCCCGACGAGCTGCTGGTTCACGCGATCAAGTCGGCGGTCGCGCAGGTGCCCGGCTTCGACACGAAGCTGATCGAGGACGCGATCATCGGCTGCGCGATTCCGGAAGCCGAGCAGGGCCTGAACGTCGCGCGCATGGGCGCGCTGCTCGCGGGCCTGCCGCAGACGGTCGGCGGCGTGACGGTCAACCGCTTCTGCGCATCGGGCATCACGGCGCTGGCGATGGCGGCGGACCGCATCCGCGTCGGCGAATCGGACGCGATCTTCGCGGGCGGCTGCGAATCGATGAGCATGGTGCCGATGATGGGCAACAAGCCGTCGATGTCGCCGCACATCTTCGATCGCAACGAAGACTTCGGCATTGCGTACGGGATGGGCCTGACCGCCGAGCGCGTCGCCGAGCAGTGGAAGGTGAGCCGCGAAGACCAGGACGCGTTCTCGGTCGAATCGCACCGCAAGGCGCTCGCCGCGCAGCAGGCCGGCGAATTCGCCGACGAAATCGCCGCGTACACGATCACCGAGCGTTTCCCGAACCTCGCGACCGGCGAAGTCGACGTGAAGACGCGCGAGATCGCGCTCGACGAAGGTCCGCGCGCGGATACGTCGATCGAAGGCCTCGCGAAGCTGCGCACGGTGTTCGCGAACAAGGGCTCGGTCACGGCCGGCAACAGCTCGCAGACGTCGGACGGCGCGGGCGCGCTGCTCGTCGTGTCGGAGAAGGTGCTCAAGGAATTCAACCTGACGCCGCTCGCGCGCTTCGTGAGCTTCGCGGTGCGCGGCGTGCCGCCCGAAATCATGGGCATCGGCCCGAAGGAGGCGATTCCGGCCGCGCTGAAGGCCGCGGGCCTGAAGCAGGACGATCTCGACTGGATCGAGCTGAACGAGGCATTCGCAGCGCAGTCGCTGGCGGTCATGCGCGATCTCGGCCTCGACCCGTCGAAGGTCAATCCGATGGGCGGCGCGATCGCGCTCGGTCACCCGCTTGGCGCGACCGGCGCGATCCGCGCGGCGACCGTCGTGCACGGCCTGCGCCGCCGCAACCTGAAGTACGGGATGGTCACGATGTGCGTCGGCACCGGCATGGGTGCGGCGGGCATCATCGAACGCCTGTAAGCGGGACGCGACGAAAAGCGACGACGGTGCGCGGGCCACGAGCTCGCGCACCGTTTTCATTCCGGTAGAGGAAGTCAAAGGAGACGGTTGTGGCCGAAATTCAAGTGGAACGCGCCGGCGGCGTGATGACGATCACGATCGCGCGCCCGGCGAAGAAGAACGCGCTGACGGCGGCGATGTACCAGACGATGGCCGATGCGCTCGCCGACGCGCAGGAAGACAAGGCGATCCGCGTGATCCTGCTGCGCGGCAGCGACGGCAACTTCAGTGCGGGGAACGATCTCGAGGATTTCCTGAAGACGCCGCCGAAGGACGAGAACGCGTCGGTGTTCCAGTTTCTCGCGCGCATCAGCGGCGCGACCAAGCCGATCGTCGCCGCGGTGCCGGGCCTCGCGATCGGCGTCGGCGTGACGATGCTGCTGCACTGCGATCTCGTCTACGCGGCCGACACCGCGACGTTCTCGCTGCCGTTCGCCCAGCTCGGGCTGTGCCCGGAAGCCGCATCGAGCGTGCTGCTGCCGCGCCTGGCCGGCCATCAGGTCGCCGCCGAAAAGCTGCTGCTAGGCGAAGCGTTCGACGCACTGGAGGCGCACCGGATCGGTATCGTCAATCGTGTGCTGCCGGCCGCCGAGCTCGACGCATTCACGGCGAAGCAGGCCGCGAAGCTCGCGGCGCTGCCGGCGTCGTCGCTGCGCGTGACGAAGGCACTGCTGAAGGAGACGGGCGGGGTGGCGGTTGCCGCGCGGATGACCGAGGAAGCCGGCCACTTCTCCGCAATGCTGCGCGCGCCGGAAGCACGCGAGGCGATGACGGCGTTCTTCGAGAAGCGCAAGCCGGATTTCCGTCAGTTCGACTGACGTGGCGGGCCGCGCCGGCGGGAACGCATCGGCGCGCCCGGTCGGGCGGCGTCAGGCCGTGCCGTAATCGACATGACCGGTTTCGCGGCAGAAGCTGACGAGGCGCAAACCGGCCGCCTTCGCGATCTGGATCGCGAGCGACGACGGCGCGGAGATCGTCGCGACCATCGGAATGCCGACCCGCGCCGACTTGCGCACGAGCTCGTAGCTCGCGCGGCTCGACAGGAACACGAAGCCGTCGGTCGCGTCGGCGCGCGCCAGCACGAGCGAGCCGATCAGCTTGTCGAGCGCGTTGTGGCGGCCGACATCCTCGAACGCCATCCGGATCGCGCCTGTTGCGTCGCACCACGCGGCCGCATGCAGGCCGCCGGTGAGCCGCGTGAGTGCCTGATGCGCCGGCAGCGCGTGCGCCGCGCGCGCGAGCGCGTCGGGCGCGAGGCGCGTGAGAAAGCCGGTGTCGGGCACCCGTTCGGGCGCGAGATCGAGCAGGTCGATGCTTTCGATCCCGCATACGCCGCAGCCGGTGCGGCCCGCGAGCGCGCGGCGGCGGTCCTTCAGTGCGGCGAACGCCTGCTGGACGACCTCCAGGTGCACCTCCGCATGCGGCAGCGGCGCGTCGGCGTGCAGGACCACCTCGATGTCCTTGATGTCGCTGCCGCGCTCGACGATCCCTTCCGAGATCGCGAAGCCGACCGCGAACGCCTCCAGGTCGCGCGGCGTGCACATCATCACCGCGTGCGAGATGCCGTTGAAGACCAGCGCGACCGGCCATTCCTGGCCCACGTAGTCGTGCGCGGTTTCGACCGCGCCGCCGCGCGTGCGGCGCACGGACAGCTCGATCGCGCCGCGCGGTTCTTCTGTTTCAGTCGGATTCACGAGCACTCCCGTTGATTCGAAGCGGGGGCGGCGACGATCGTGTGCGCCGCTCGCGCGCAGAGGTTCTAAAATACCTCAGGCAGGCCGGCCGCGCCGGCATCCGCCACTCAGGTAACGACCATGGGACTCAGCGACGCTCCGCTGCTATTCAATTTCGAACACGATTCGTCGGAAAACCTGACGTACATCCCGATGATCGTGCGTTTCAATCTCGATCGTTTCGGTCTGCGGATTTCACTGGAGCAGTGGCAGCTGCTGCCGCTCGAGGACCGCAAGCTGCTCGCGCGCTTTCCGGCCGACGAGGACACCGCGATCGAGCCCAACTTCGATCACGCGCTGTTCGAAATGCTGCGCACGCATGCCGACCTCGAACCGTCGTGGTTCCAGCCGGACGAGCAGCCGAGCTGGCGTGCGACCGACACGGTGCCGGACGCGCTCGTGCAGCAAAGCGCGCTGGCCGGGCTGCCGGCGCCCGCGCTCGCGCAGTGGCAGCGGCTCGCGCCGTTCCAGCGCTACGTACTGATGAAGCTGTCGCGCAAGCCGAAGCTCAACCACGACTTCCTGCCCGCGATGCGGGAGTTCGGGCTGACGGCCATGCACTGACACCCGCGGGCAACGCCACAGCGCGGCGCGTGCGGGTCAGAGCGGCGGCAGCTGGCGCGGCTTGCGGTCGGGGTCGGTCGCGACGTAGGTGAGCGTCGCTTCGGTGACCTTCACGATTTCGCCCATCAGGCGCATGCGCTGCGCGTACACCTCGACGTCGACCGTCACCGACGTGTTGCCGGTGCGCGTGATGGTGGCGTAGAAGCTCAGCAGGTCGCCGACGAACACCGGCTGCTTGAACACGAACGAATTGACCGCGACCGTCGCGACGCGGCCGTTCGCGCGCTGGCTCGCGGGAATCGAGCCGGCGATGTCGACCTGCGACATGATCCATCCGCCGAATACGTCGCCATGGACGTTCGCGTCGTGCGGTTGCGGGACGACGCGCAGCGCGGGCTGCTTTTGCGGAAGTTCGAGGGTCAAATCGGTCATGGCGGGGGCTTTCATCCTGTAATAAATGCGCCGCCGCGCGCAGGCCGGCCGGCGTGGCCGCCGGCAGCGGCGCGAAGCGGCTTCTGCGACAATACAACGTTCGCAAATTGTACGAGAAAGCGGGTGAGTCGGCCGCCGCAGCACGCGTCCGGCACCGCCGCCGATCCTTCCCCCCATGCGCCGATATTCCGCTTCCGGCGAGCCGCCGCCGGCTCCGACCGGGCCTCGCAACGACTGGCAGACCATCCGGTCGCTGCTGCCGTACCTGGCCACCTACAAATGGCGCGTCGCGCTCGCGCTCGGCTGCCTGATCGGCGCGAAGGTCGCGAACCTAGGCGTGCCGGTCGTGATGAAGCGCATCGTCGATCACCTGTCCGCCGTGCAGCAGCTCACCGCGCTCGGCCGCGCCGAGCAGTCGGCCGGCATCGTGCTCGCGGGCGGCGTCGGCCTGCTGGTCGTCGCGTATGCGCTCGTCCGGCTGTCGACGTCGCTCTTCACCGAGCTGCGCGAGATCCTGTTCTCGAAGGTCACCGAGAGCGCGGTGCGCCAGCTCGCGCTGCAGGTGTTCCGGCATCTGCACGGGCTGTCGCTGCGCTTCCATCTCGAGCGCCAGACGGGCGGCATGTCGCGCGACATCGAGCGCGGCACGCGCGGCATCCAGCAACTGATTTCCTATTCGCTGTACAGCATCCTGCCGACGCTCGTCGAGGTCGGGCTCGTGCTCGGCTTCTTCGTGGTCAAGTACGAGGCCTATTACGCGTACGTGACGTTCGCGGCGCTCGTCACGTACATCGTGTTCACCGTGAAGGTCACCAACTGGCGCACGCACTTTCGCCGCACGATGAACGAGCTCGATTCGCGCGCGAACTCGCGGGCGATCGATTCGCTGATCAACTACGAGACGGTGAAGTACTTCGGCAACGAGGAGTGGGAGGCGCAGCGCTACGACGAGAACCTGAAGCGCTATCGCAAGGCCGCGATCCGCTCGCAGAACTCGCTGTCGGTGCTGAACTTCGGCCAGCAGGCGATCATCGGCACCGGGCTCGTGTTCATCCTGTGGCGCGCGACGCAGGGCGTGCTGGCAGGCAAGCTGACGCTCGGCGATCTCGTGCTGATCAACACGTTCATGCTGCAGCTGTACATCCCGCTGAATTTTCTCGGCGTCGTGTATCGCGAACTGAAGCAGAGCCTCACCGACATGGACCGGATGTTCGGGCTGCTGTCGTCCGCCAAGGAAGTCGCGGACGCGCCCGACGCGCGGCCGCTCGCGGTGGCCGGCGCGCAGGTGCGCTTCGAGCACGTGAACTTCTCGTACGAGGCGTCGCGCCCAATCCTGCACGACGTGACGTTTACGATCGACGCGGGCACGACGACTGCGGTGGTCGGTCACAGCGGGTCCGGCAAGTCGACGCTGTCGCGGCTGCTGTTCCGTTTCTACGATCTCGACCGGCAGGCGGGCGGCGCGATCCGGATCGACGGCCAGGACATTCGTGACGTCACGCAGGACTCGCTGCGCGCGTCGATCGGGATCGTGCCGCAGGATACCGTGCTGTTCAACGACTCGATCTACTACAACATCGCGTACGGCCGGCCGACCGCGAGCCGCGACGAAGTGATCGCGGCCGCGCGCGCCGCGCACATCCACGACTTCATCGAGAGCTTGCCGAAGGGCTATGACACGCCGGTCGGCGAGCGCGGGCTGAAGCTGTCGGGCGGCGAGAAGCAGCGCGTCGCGATCGCGCGCACGCTGCTGAAGGATCCGCCGGTGCTGCTGTTCGACGAGGCGACGTCGGCGCTCGACTCGCGCTCGGAGCGCGCGATCCAGCACGAGCTCGACCAGATCGCGCGGCATCGTACGACGCTCGTGATCGCGCACCGGCTGTCGACGGTCGTGCATGCGCAGCAGATCCTCGTGATGGACCACGGGCGCATCGTCGAGCGCGGCACGCACGACGAACTCGTGCGCGCCGACGGGCTGTACGCGCAGATGTGGGCGCTGCAGCAGCAGCGCGCGGCAGCGGGCGGGGAGGCGGCCGAGGCCGCGTGAGCGTGGTTGCCGCGCGGCGGGAGCGGATGGTTTGCCGGCTGTCCGGGATCGGGCGGCGTTACGCCGCCATCACGGCCGGGTGACCCGGCGGAGCGTCCGCGGTATTCGATCCCCGGGTCGGCCTGCCGCCGATCGAGCGGACCGTTATCGGTCTTTCCGGCCATTGGCTGCCGCGCCGGGTGACCCGGCGCGGTCAGCCGCGAAACGATCAGCCCGCGGCGGCGCGCAGCCGCGCGTCGAGCTCGCCGAGCTGCGTGGGCGTGCCGACGTTCTCCCAGATACCTTCATACAATTCGCCGGTCGCAAGGCCGGCCTCGATCGCCGCGCGATAGTACGGCGTCAACGCGCGGCGCGTGCCGGGCGTGAGATCGCGGAACATCCGCGTGTCGTACAGGCCGATGTTGCCGAACGTGAGCCGTGCGGCGCCGTCGAGCGACAGGTGGCCGTCGCTGCCGAGCGCGAAGTCGCCGGTCGGGTGGAACGGCGGGTTCGGCACCATCACCAGATGCATCGCCGGCGCGTCGAGCGCGGCCATCGGGGCCGCACGCGACGCCAGCGTCCGGTAGTCGAATGCGCAGAACACGTCTCCGCTGACCGCCGCGAACACCATCGGCTGGCCGTCGCGTTCGAGCAGCGGCAGCGCCTGCGCGATGCCGCCGGCGGTTTCCAGCGCTTCGCCTTCGGCCGAATACGCGAGCCGCACGCCCCAGCGCGAGCCGTCGCCGAGCGTCGTCTCGAGCTGTTCGCCGAGCCATGCGTGGTTGATCACGATCGTCTCGACGCCCGCGCGTGCGAGCGCTTCGATCTGCCAGACGATCAGCGGCTTGCCGCCCGCTTCGAGCAGCGGCTTCGGGCGGGTGTCGGTCAGCGGGCGCATCCGTTCGCCGCGCCCGGCGGCGAAGATCATCGCCGTGGTCAGGGTAGTGCTCATGTTCGGCTGAAGGTGGGGACGGTGAGGGCGGTCAGAACGTATAGCCGACGTCGGCCGCCGCCTTGCCCTCGAGCTCGTCGAGCAGCTTCGCGAACGGCACGAGCGGGCGGTAGCGCAGCGCGACCTTGCGCGCATAGATCAGGAACCGCGGCAGGTCGTTCAGGTAGTGCGGCTTGCCGTCTCGGTAGTTGATGCGCGCGAACAGGCCGAGGATCTTGATGTGGCGCTGCAGCCCCATCCATTCGAGCTGACGGTAGAACTCGCCGAAATCCGGGTCGACCGGCAGGCCGGCCTTCTTCGCCTTTTCCCAGTAGTACGCGAAGCAATCGAGCTCGAACTCCTCATCCCAGCTGATGAACGCGTCGCGCAGCAGCGACACGACGTCATACGTCAGCGGCCCGTACACGGCGTCCTGGAAGTCGAGCACGCCCGGGTTCGGCTCGCAGACCATCAGGTTGCGCGGCATGAAATCGCGCAGCATGAAACCTTGCGGCTGCGCATGGGCGCTCGCGACCAGCAGCGCGAAGGTGCGGTCGAGCGTGCCGCGCATCGCGTCGGTGACGGGCTTGCCGAGGTGCCGGCCGACGAACCATTCGGGCAGCAGCTCCATCTCGCGGCGCAGGAACGCCTCGTCGAACGGCGGCAGCACGTCCGGCTTCGAGCTCAGCTGGAAGCGGATCAGCGCGTCGAGCGCGTCGCGCATCAGCGGGCGTGCCGCGACCGGGTCGGCCGGATCGAGCACCGAGATGTACGACGTGCGGCCGAGGTCGGTCACGAGCATGAAGCCTGCGTCGAAGTCATGGGCCAGCACGTCGGGCACGTGGTCGCCGGCCGCGGCGAGCAGCTGCGCGACCTGGACGAATTCGCGGCACTTCTCGGGCGGCGGCGCGTCGACCGCGACCAGCGAGCCGCCGGGGCTCGTGGCCGACGCGACACGGAAATAGCGGCGGAAACTGGCGTCCGACGACGCGGGCGCGAGGGTCGACAGGTCGAGGGCGAAGCGCTCGGCGAGCGGGCGCAGCCACGCGGTAAGCGCTTCGAGGCGGGCGTCGGGCTGGGATGCGGCGGATGGGGGCGTCATGAAACTCGGCGGAGGGGGGAACGTCTTGCCATATAATACCCCACGACTTTTTTGACGCGCCCCGCGTCAGCTTCCGCCGTGCAGGCCCACCGCCTGTCGCGCCGTCCGCCCGATCGCCTCCCCGGTTTGCGCACAGCCGCAGTCGCGGTGCGACGGCGCGGCCCGCCGCGCGCGAATGTGCCGTGCAGGTGCGGTTGACAAGGGGCGATTCGCCAAACGATAGATGCCGCCCAAACCGCTATTCCCGAATGTCTTCCCCGGTGACGGGGCGCCGCGCAAACGGCGGCTCGCGCTCGCACTCCTGGCCGTGCCCGGCCTGGTGCCGGCCGTGTCGTACGCGCAGCTGTCGGGCGCGGCCGCGCAGCCGCAGCCGCTCGACTCGCCGTGGGACCTGCGTCTCGCCCCGCAGCTCGAGGATCATCCGCTGAAGGACGGTGCGAAGCCGGCCACCTTCGTGATCGCCGACCATACGAGCGGCACGGCCGACCAGGATCTGGCCGCGAAGGGCTCGGCCGAGCTGCGCCGTGGCGACGCGGTCGTGAAGGCCGACGCGCTCCACTACGATCAGGATACCGACATGGCCGATGCGTACGGCCAGGTCAAGGTGATCAACGGCGGCACGTCGTTCGCGGGCCCCGAAGCGCATCTGAAGGTCGAGGCGAATCAGGGCTTCATGACGGCGCCGAAGTATCACTTCAACGTGACGGGCGGGTCCGGCAGCGCGGAGCGCGTCGACCTGCTCGACAGCGAGCGCTCGGTGTTCGTCAACGGCACCTACACCGCGTGCCAGTGCTCGACGAACCCCGCGTGGTACATCAAGGGCAGCCGCTTCGACTTCGATACGGGTGCCGACGAAGGCACCGCGCGCAACGGCGTGCTGTTCTTCCAGGGCGTGCCGATCTTCGCGAGCCCGTGGATGACGTTCCCGCTGTCGGGCGAGCGGCGCAGCGGCCTGCTGCCGCCGACGTTCTCGATGAACTCGAACAACGGGTTCGAGCTGACGCTGCCGTACTACTTCAACATCGCACCGAACCGCGACCTGACGATCACGCCGCGGATCATCTCGCGGCGCGGCGTGCAGACCGAAGCGACGTTCCGCTACCTGTCGCCGACGTATTCGGGCACGTTTACGGCCAATTACCTGCCGGACGACCGGCTCGCGCACCGCGACCGCTACGCGATCTACTGGCAGCACCAGCAGAACTTCGGCGGCGGTTTCGGCGGCTACGTCTACTTCAACAAGGTCTCGGACAACACGTATCCCGAAGACCTTGGGTCGATGAACCAGTTCATCAACGGGACGCAGACGCTGTACCAGCAGGAAGCCGGCCTCACGTACAACAACGGCCCGTGGTCGGTGCTCGCGCGCTACCAGCACTGGCAGACGCTGCCGCCGTCGATCGCGCCGTACAGCCGCGAACCGCAGTTGAACGTGAAGTACACGAAGTACAACGTCGGCGGCTTCGACTTCGGCGCGGAAGCCGACTATTCGCGGTTCCGCATCACGACCGCCGATGCGACCGAAGGCGACCGGATCGTCTTCAACCCGTACATCGCGTACGGCGTGTACGGCCCTGGCTACTTCGTCGTGCCGAAGGTCCAGTACCACTTCGCGTCGTACGACCTGAACTACCTGTCGTCGAGCACGCCGAACAGCCCGAAGCGCTTCACCGAGTCGATCCCGACCGTGAGCTTCGACTCAGGCCTGATCTTCGACCGCTCGGTGCGCCTGTTCGGCCAGGACTTCATCCAGACCCTCGAGCCGCGCCTGTACTACGTGTACACGCCGTATCGCGACCAGTCGAACGCGCCGCTGTTCGACACCGCGGAATCGGACTTCGGCCTCGCGGAGATCTACCAGCCGAACACGTTCGTCGGCAACGACCGGATCGCGGACGCGAACCGGATCACGGCCGGCCTGACGTCGCGCTTCATCGATCCGCGCACCGGCGACGAACGCGCGCGTTTCGTGGTCGCGCAGCAGTACTACTTCGCCGACCAGCGCGTCACGCTGAACTCGGGCCAGAGCGCCGTGCAGGCGCGCCACTCCGACCTGATCGTCGGCGCCGCGCTGAAGCTCGGCTCCGGCTTCATGTCGGAGACGGCGTTCCAGTACAACCAGAACAACAACCAGCTCGTGAAGTCGAGCATCGGTTTCGGTTTCAGCCCGGGCGAGCGCCGCGTGATCAACGTCGGCTACCGCTATACGCGGGCGAACACGACGCTCGACAACCAGCCGATCAACCAGTTCCTGGTGTCCGCGCAATGGCCGCTCACGCGCCGCCTGTATGCGATCGGCCGCTTCAACTACGACCTGGCCGGCGACCGGATCGTCGATGGTCTGCTCGGCTTACAATACGACGCGGATTGCTGGGCGCTCGGGGTCGGTGTCCAGCGCTATGCGAACGGCGTGAACACGTCGGGGCAGCAGAACTCGTCGACGCGATTCATGATGCAGCTGACGCTGAAGGGGCTGTCGAGCGTCGACAACGGTCTCGTGGCCGCATTCCGCGCCGGGGTGCCGGGCTACACGCCGCTGCCGTCCGCGCCGCCGCCGATGTCCCGCTTCAGCAACTACGAGTAACGCCGGCTTGTCTGCACCGGTCAGCACGATTTCAATGGAGTATCAGTGGCAATGAAGAAAACCCTTCGTTTCGCGGCAGTCGTGTCCAGCCTCGCCGCGTCCGCCGCGCTGCTCGCCGCCGCGCCGGCCGCGGCGCAGGCGCTCGGTTCGCACGGCGCGCAGCTCACCGACGAAGTCGTCGCGGTCGTCAACAACGACGTGATCACGGGCCGCGAACTCGACCAGCGCGTCGGCCTGATCTCGCGCCGGCTGCAGCAGCAGAACGCGCCCGTGCCGCCGGCCGACCAGCTGCGCGCGCAGGTGCTGAACCAGATGGTGCTCGAACGCATTCAGGTGCAGAAGGCCAAGGACGACGGGATCCGCGTCGACGACGCGACCGTGCAGTCCACGCTGCAGCGCCTCGCGCAGGCGAACGGGATGCCGCTCGAACAGTATCGCGCGCGTCTCGAGGCGCAGGGCGTGCCCTGGAGCGTGTTCACGAGCGACGCGCGCACCGAGCTGATGCTGTCGAAGCTGCGCGAGCGCGAGGTCGACGGCAAGATCACCGTGTCGGACGCCGAGGTCGCGAACTACATCGCGAGCCAGCGCGGGCCGAACGCATCGCAGCAGCAGGACCTGCGCTTCCAGCACATCTTCATCAAGGCGCCGACCAACGCGCCGCAGGCCGAGATCGAAGCGGCGCAGAAGAAGGCCGACGCGCTGTTGCAGCAGGCTACGTCGGGCGCCGATTTCGAGAAGCTCGCGAAGAACAATTCGGAAGCGAACGACGCGAAGAAGGGCGGCGACCTCGGCTTCAAGGCGCCGAGCGCGCTGCCGGCCGACGTCGTCGAAGCCGCATCGAAGCTGCGCCCGGGCCAGGTCAACCCGACGCTGATCCGCGTGCCGGACGGCTTCGAGATCGTGCGCCTCGTCGACCGCCGCCAGAGCCAGGGCGCGACCGCCGCGGCACCGAAGATCGTCCAGACGCACGTGCGCCACATCCTGTTGCGCGTCGGCGAAGGCAAGTCGGAAGGCCAGGCGCGTCAGCAACTGCTGGACATCCGCAAGCAGGTCGAGGCCGGCGGCGATTTCGCGAAGTTCGCGCGTACTTACTCGCAGGACGGTTCCGCGTCGCAGGGCGGCGATCTGGGCTGGATCAGCCCGGGCGAGACCGTGCCGGAATTCGAGCGCGCGATGAACAACCTGCAGGACGGCCAGATCAGCCAGCCGGTGCGTACCGAGTACGGCTATCACCTGATCCAGGTGATCGACCGCCGCGACGCGGAAGGCTCGGTGCAGCAGCAGATGGATATCGCACGCCAGGCGATCGGCCAGCGCAAGGCCGAGCAGGCGTATGCCGACTGGCTGCGCGAACTGCGCGATTCGTCGTACGTGCAGTACAAGATCGGCGGCGTCGGCCCGGCGAACTGAGCGAGCTTCACATGACGGCATCCGCGCTGCAGATCGCGATCACGACTGGCGAACCCGCGGGGGTCGGCCCGGAGCTGACCGTGCAGGCGCTGCGAGATGCCGCACGGCGCTGGCCCGGCGCGCATTTCACCGTGCTCGGCGATGCCGCGCTGCTCGATGCGCGTGCGGCGGCCGTCGGGGCCGACCGGGCGGTGCTCGCCGGTGGCGGGTCGGTGTCGGTCGAGCATCATCCGCTTGCCGTGCCCGCGCAGGCGGGCAAGCTCGACGCGGCCAACGGCCGCTACGTGCTCGGGCTGCTCGATGCCGCGATCGATGGCGCGGTGGCGGGCCGGTTCGACGCGATCGTCACCGCACCGCTGCAGAAGAGCACGATCAACGATGCCGGCGTGCCGTTTACCGGCCATACCGAATACCTGGCGGAACGCACGCACACGCCGCGCGTCGTCATGATGCTGGCAGGTACGGGCGAGCGGCCGCTGCGCGTCGCGCTCGCGACCACGCACCTGCCGCTGAAGGACGTGTCGGCCGCGCTGACGATCGACGGGCTCGTCGAGACGCTGGCGATCGTCGATCGCGACCTGCGGCGCGACTTCGGTCTCGCGGCGCCGCGCATCCTCGTGACCGGGCTGAACCCGCACGCGGGCGAGAACGGGTACCTCGGCCGCGAGGAAATCGACGTGATCTCGCCGGCGCTCGCGCGCGCGAAAGCGCAGGGCATCGACGCGCGCGGCCCGTATCCGGCCGACACGCTATTCCAGCCGCGCCATCTCGAGGACGCCGATTGCGTGCTCGCGATGTTCCACGATCAGGGCTTGCCCGTGCTGAAGTATGCGACGTTCGGCGAGGGCATCAACGTCACGCTCGGGCTGCCGATCATCCGCACGTCGGTCGATCACGGCACCGCGCTGGATCTGGCCGGCACGGGCCGCGCGGATCCGGGCAGCATGGTCGCCGCGCTCGACACGGCCGTCACGATGGCGCGCCATCGCCGCGCGTCCTGACGCACACGGGCGCAGGCCTGACTTTATTCGTCGCATTTTTCGTTTTTCTCAGTCGATGTCGAACAGCAGACAGCACCAAGGCCACTTCGCGCGCAAGCGCTTCGGGCAGAACTTCCTCGTCGATCACGGTGTGATCGACTCGATCGTCGCGACGATCGGCCCCGCGCGCGGCCAGCGAATGGTCGAGATCGGCCCGGGGCTCGGCGCGCTCACCGAGCCGCTGATCGCGCGTCTCGCGACGCCCGAGTCGCCGCTGCATGCGGTCGAGCTCGACCGCGACCTGATCGGCCGCCTGCAGCAGCGTTTCGGCGCGCTGCTGGAATTGCACGCGGGCGACGCGCTCGCGTTCGACTTCCGCTCGCTCGCGGCACCCGGCGACAAGCCGTCGCTGCGGATCGTCGGCAACCTGCCGTACAACATTTCCAGCCCGCTGCTGTTTCACCTGATGACGTTCGCCGACGCGGTGATCGACCAGCACTTCATGCTGCAGAACGAAGTCGTCGAACGGATGGTCGCGGAGCCGGGCACGAAGGCGTTCTCGCGGCTGTCGGTGATGCTGCAGTACCGCTACGTGATGGACAAGATGCTCGACGTGCCGCCGGAATCGTTCCAGCCGCCGCCGAAGGTCGATTCGGCGATCGTCCGGATGATTCCGTACGAGCCGCACGAACTGCCGGACGTCGATCCCGTGCTGCTCGGCGAAATCGTCACGGCCGCGTTCTCGCAGCGCCGCAAGATGCTGCGCAATACGCTCGGCGACTACCGCGAGACGATCGATTTCGACGGGCTCGGCTTCGATCTCGCGCGACGCGCGGAAGACGTGAGCGTGGCCGAGTATGTCGGCGTCGCGCAGGCGCTCGCGAAGGTGCGCAAGGCCGCGGAGTAGGGGCAACGCGCGCGTCGCATGCCGGCTCGAGGTTCACGAGGCTGCCCTGACGGGCAGCCTTTTTATTTTCCCGGGCCGCTTTCGTCCGTTTTCGTTCATTTCATCGATGCGGGACGGCGGCCGCGCGGCGCTACGCGCGCCGGCGCGGCGGCGCGTTGACGAGCGCGATCCCGGTCAGCACCAGCGCGGCCGCCGACATGAAGCGCCAGCCGACCGATTCGCCGAGCAGCAGCACGCCGAACGCGACGCCGAACAGCGGCGACAGGAACGTGAACACGGACAGTCGCGACGCGCTGTAGCGCGTGAGCAGCCAGAACCACGACAGATAGCTGACGAACGCGACGATCACCGACTGGTACGCGAGGCTCGCGAGCGCGAGCGGCGTGACCCGCGCGAACGACATCTGGCCGAGCAGCGCCGCGAGCACGACCAGCACGACGGCCGAAACCGCCAGCTGGTAGAACAGCGTCTTGCTCGCGCTGGCCCGCGCGAGCGACGTCGAGCGCACGACGACCGTCGTCGCGGCCCACATCGCGCCGCCGAGGATGCCGAGCGCGTCGCCGGCGAGCCCCGCCAGTACCGACGCGCCGGGCGCGCGCGGCTTCAGGAAGCCGTCCGCGAACGCGAGCGCGATGCCGGCGAACGCGAGGCCGACGCCGATCCACTGGACGCGCTGCAGCCGCTCGCCCGGCGTGAACAGGTGCAGGCCGAGCGCCGTGAAGCACGGTGCCGTGTACAGGAAGATCGCCATGTGCGACGCGCTCGTCAGCGTCAGCCCGAAGAACACGCAGATGAACTCGCCGGCGAACAGCGCGCCGGCCGCGATACCCGCACCGAGCGTGCCGTCCGCGCGGAACAGCGGCGTGCCGCGCGAGCGCGCCCAGCCCCACAGCAGGAGCGCGGCGATCACCGAGCGCAGCCCGGCCTGGAACATCGGCGGGATCGCGGCGTTCGTGCTCTTGATTGCGACCTGCTGGAAGCCCCAGATCGCGCACAGCAGCAGCATTACGCCGACGGCACGCGTGTCGAGCGCGCGGCGCACGGACGACCCGGCGAGCGCGGTCATCGGCGGACCTCGCCGATGCGGCGGGAGAGGGGGATGGACATGGGAAGCGGCAGCGGCGGACGGACGGCGCGTCCGGCACGCTTGAGTCGGCGGTTTCGCACGGCAGGCAGTGTGGCTGAACAGGATGGGAGGGTGGTCGCGTTCCGGCGGCGGACGGCATGCCCGCTTTTGGTGCGAGGTGGGACGATGTTACCCGATCGGCGGGGGCGACGGGGGCAGGCAAGCAGGTTGGTTTCTACCGGTGTACGGGCGTCGGGCTTGTCGTGCGGATGCTCGGTATCGGTTTATCGGTCGGCGGCAGGCCGGGCGCCGGCGGCGGGATTCACGTGACTCCGGTAGAATTTCCGGTTCTGGAAAGTCCCCACAGGAGTACAACACATGCGATTGCTGCATACGATGCTGCGAGTCGGCGATCTCGACCGCTCGATCAAGTTCTACACCGAATTGCTCGGCATGAAGGTGCTGCGCCGCGACGACTATCCGGAAGGCAAGTTCACACTCGCATTCGTCGGCTACGAGGACGAAAGCACGGGCACCGTGATCGAACTGACCCATAACTGGGACACGCCGGCCTACGATCTTGGCAACGGCTTCGGCCACCTGGCGCTGGAAGTCGACGACGCCTACGCGGCCTGCGACAGGATCAAGGCGCAAGGTGGCAAGGTGACCCGCGAAGCGGGCCCGATGAAGCACGGCACGACCGTGATCGCGTTCGTCGAGGATCCGGACGGCTACAAGATCGAGTTCATCCAGAAGAAGGCGCACTGAGCGCGGGATGAGCGGCTCGCGGCGCACGATGTGTGTCGCGGGCAACGAAAACGGGCGATGCGGAGGAATCCGCATCGCCCGTTTGCATGTTCGGTGCGACCGATCGCGTTACAGCGACGGCAGCAGCTCGGGTGGGTGATGCTTGAGCGTGTGCCGCGCTTCACGGAATTCCGGGAAGATCGATTCGACGGTCTGCCAGAAGGCCGGGCTGTGGTTCATCTCGCGCAGGTGCGACAGCTCGTGCGCGACGACGTAGTCGATGATCGACATCGGGAAATGGATCAGCCGCCAGTTCAGCCGGATCTTGCCGTCGCTCGAGCAACTGCCCCAGCGCGTCGCGGCTGACGACAGCGCATACATCGAATACGTGACGCCGAGCTTTTCCGCATAGACCACGAGGCGTTCGCCGAAGATCCGCTTCGCTTCGCCCTGCAGCCAGCCCTGCACGCGATCCTTGATCTGCTGCATGTCCGCCTGCGCAGGCAGCGGCAGCGACAGCCGCAGCGCGTCGGCGTCGAATGCGACGGCGCCCGCGCCGAGCGCGATCGTGACCGTCTTGCCGAGATACGGGAGTTGCGCGCCGTCACGCCAGTCGATCTGCGGCAGCGCACGCTGCTCGGTGCGGGTCTTCCACTCGGCGAGCTTCGCGAAGATCCAGCGCTGCTTTTCGGCGATCGCCGCTTCGATGTCGGCGAGCGTGACCCAGCGCGGCGCGGTGATCGACAGCCCGCTGCCGTCGATCGTGAAGCCGATCGTGCGGCGCGCGGAGCGCTTGAGCCGGTATTCGAGCACGCGGCTGTCGAGCGCGAACGTACGGACGCGAGAGCGATCGGGCGCGGGGCCCGGATCAAGCGGCGCCGTGGGCACCGCGGGAGCTGCAGCCGCTTCGGGCGGCGTGGACGGCGCGGCGGGCGCCGACGGTGCCGGCGACGCCGCGGCCGGCCCGTCGAAGAGCGGCAGGTCCATCTGGCGATGATCGAGGGCCACGACGGCAGGCCGTGGCCGCGGACGCTTTTTCATCAGTTCGCTTCTTTTTGTCGTACGCAACGGCTGCAACCTAGGGGGCGTCAGACTCGCGCGGCATCGCGCGTGCCGGCATTGCCCGCCTGGCGATACGAATCCGGATCGATGCGGCGCATTTCCGCTTCGATCCATGCTTCGACCTGCGAGTTCAATACGTCGGGCGTCTTGCCGTCGACGGGAATCGGCTTGCCGATCGACACGGTGACGACGCCCGGGAACTTCGTGAACGAATTGCGCGGCCACACACGACCTGCATTGTGCGCGATCGGCACGACCGGCGCGCCGGTTTCGATCGCGAAGCGCGCGCCGCCCGTCTTGTACTTGCCCTGCTTGCCGACCGGCGTGCGCGTGCCTTCCGGGAACATGATCATCCATGCGCCTTCCGACAGGCGCTTCTTGCCCTGGCGGATCACCGACACGAAGGCGTTCTTGCCTTCCTTGCGGTTGATGTTGACCATGTGCAGCATCCCGAGCGCCCAGCCGAAGAACGGCACGTACAGCAGCTCACGCTTGAACACGTAGCAGAGCGGCTTGGGCATCAGCGCTGGAAACGCGAGCGTCTCCCACGCGGACTGGTGCTTCGACAGCAGCACGGCCGGGCCGTCGGGCAGGTTCTCCATCCCTTCGATCCGATAGCGGATGCCGTTCAGCCAGCGCACGACCCACAGCGTCGACTTGCACCAGCCGGCCGCCATCCAGTAGCGCGCGTCGGGGCGCATGAACGGGAACGCGATGAAGCACGCGGTGGCGTACGGCACCGTGTACAGGATGAAGTAGATCAGCAGCAGCAGGGAGCGGACGAAGCGCATCGGCGTGGGTCTGACTGTAAGGAGGATGCGCGCGGCGGCCGCATCACTCGTGTTCGTGTGAAAGGAAGTCGAGTGCGAACGCGCGCAGGTCGTCGTGGACCTTCGTGCCGTCCGGCAGATTGCCCGCGGCGAGCGTCTTCTTGCCCTTGCCGGTCAGCACGAGGTGCGGCCGGAAGCCGACCGCGACGCCGGCCTGCAGGTCGCGCAGCGAATCGCCGACGACCGGCGTGTGATCGGGATCGATCTCGAAGCGCTCGGCGATCATCTGCATCATGCCGGGCTTCGGCTTGCGGCAGTCGCAGTGATCTTCCGACACGTGCGGGCAGAAGAACACCGCGTCGATGCGTGCACCGACCGCGGCCGCCGCGCGATGCATCTTCAGGTGCATCGCGTTGAGCGCGGCCATGTCGAACAGCCCGCGGCCGATGCCGGACTGGTTGGTTGCGACGACCACGCGATAGCCCGCGTGGTTGAGCCGTGCGATCGCCTCGAGGCTGCCGGGCAGCGCGATCCACTCGTCGGGCGTCTTGACGAACGTGTCCGAATCGACGTTGATCACGCCGTCCCGGTCGAGGACGACGAGCTTGCGGTTGAGGCTGGTCGGCATCGTTCGGCCCTTATGCGGCGAGCTTCGAGATGTCGGCGACGCAGTTCATCTGCTGATGCAGCGCGGACAGCAGCGCGAGACGGTTCGCGCGCAGCGCGGGATCCTCGGCATTGACCATCACGTCGTTGAAGAACGTGTCGACCGGCGCGCGCAGCGCGGCGAGCGCCGACAGCGCGCCCGTGTATGCATGCGCCTCGAGCTGCGACTGCACGTGCGGCGTCACGGCCGCGAGCTGTTCGTGCAGCGCCTTTTCGGCGGCCTCGACGAGCAGCGTCGGCTGCACCGCGCCGTTCGCGCCGCCTTCCGACTTCTTCAGGATGTTCGAGATCCGCTTGTTCGCGGCCGCGAGCGCTTCGGCTTCCGCGAGGCGCGTGAATTCGCGCACCGCGTCGAGGCGCGCGACGAGATCGTCGACGCGCGTCGGGTTCAGGCTCAGCACCGCATCGACTTCGCCGGCCGAGTAGCCGCGTTCGCGCAGCAGGCCGCGCAGGCGGTCCATGAAGAACGCGAAGATCGCATCGGTCGATTCGGCGACGCCCGGCACGCCTTCGAAGCGTGCATGGGCCGTGCGCAGCAGCGACACGAGATCGAGCGGCAGCTGCTTCTCGAGCAGCAGGCGCAGCACGCCGAGCGCGTGACGGCGCAGCGCGAACGGATCCTTTTCGCCGGTCGGCGCGAGGCCGATGCCCCAGATGCCGACGATCGTCTCGAGCTTGTCGGCCAGCGCGACGGCGGTCGATACCGGCGTGGTCGGCAGCGCATCGCCGGAGAAGCGCGGCTGGTAGTGCTCGGCGCACGCGAGCGCGACGTCGTCGGGTTCGCCGTCGTGACGCGCGTAGTACGTGCCCATCGTGCCCTGCAATTCCGGGAACTCGCCGACCATGTCGGTCAGCAGGTCGGCCTTCGCGAGGCGCGCGGCGCGCTTCGCATGCGCGGCATCGGCGCCGATCGCGGGCGCGATCTCGCCGGCCAGCGCCTCGAGGCGCTCGACGCGCGCGAGCGCCGAGCCGAGCTTGTTGTGATACACGACGTTCGCGAGCAGCGGCACGCGCTCGGCGAGCTTCTTCTTCTTGTCCTGCTCGAAGAAGAACTTCGCGTCGGCGAGGCGCGGGCGCACGACGCGCTCGTTGCCTTCGACGATCTCGCCCGGCGTCTTCGTATCGATGTTCGACACGATCAGGAAGCGCGAGCGCAGCTTGCCGCCGACGTCGGTCAGCGCGAAGTACTTCTGGTTCGTCTGCATCGTGAGGATCAGGCATTCCTGCGGCACCTGCAGGAATTCGTCCTCGAAGCGGCACGGATAGACGACCGGCCATTCGACCAGCGACGTCACTTCGTCGAGCAGCGATTCGGGCATCACGACCGTGTCGCCGTTCGCGTGTTCGTTCAGCTGTGTGCGGATCGTTTCGCGGCGATCGGCGAAGTGCGCGATCACGCGGCCCTTGTCGCGCAGCGTGTCGGCATACGCGCGCGCATGCTGGATCGCGACGAGGCCCTCGGACAGGAAGCGGTGGCCGAGCGTGGTGTCGCCGGCATCCACGCCGAATGCGGTGACGGGCACGATGCGATCGTCGTGCAGCACCGTCAGGCGATGCACCGGGCGCACGAACTTCACGTCGGAGCCGTCCGGGCGCTGGTAGGTCATGACCTTCGGGATCGGCAGCTTCTCGAGCGTCTCGTCGAGCGCGGCCTGCAGCCCGTCGGCGAGCGTCGCGCCGGCCGCGGAATAGTTGACGAAGAACGCTTCGGCCTTGCCGTCCTGTGCGCGCTCGAGATCGGCGATCGACAGGTTCGGGTGGCCGAGCGCCGCGAGCTTCTTCGCGAGCGGGGCGGTCGGCTTGCCTTCGGCGTCGAGCGCGACCGATACGGGCAGGACCTTTTCGCGGACCTGCTTTTCAGGCGCGACGGCGCGCACGTTCTGCACGACGACCGCAAGGCGGCGCGGCGTGGCGTAGCGTTCGAACACGAGTTCGCCTTCGACGAGGTCGCGTGCCGCGAGGCGTTGCGCGAGGCCTTCGGCGAATGCGTCGCCGAGGCGCGCGAGGGCCTTCGGCGGCAGCTCTTCGGTCAGCAGTTCGACGAGCAGGGGGGCGGGATGATTGTGCGTCATGTCTGGAATAAATCTCGTCTCGTCAGTCCTGATCGATCTTGCGTTCGACCTTGAGCGGCGGCGCCCATGCCGGCTGGGCGGCGTCCTGGGCGTCGGTGGTGAGGCCCGGCACGCCCGGCGGATTGCCGAGCATCGGGAAGCCGAGCTTCTCGCGCGAGTCGTAGTAAGCCTGCGCGACGAGACGCGACAGCGCGCGGATGCGGCCGATGTATGCCGCACGCTCGGTCACCGAGATCGCGCCGCGCGCGTCGAGCAGGTTGAACGTGTGGCCGGCCTTCAGCACGAGTTCGTACGCGGGCAGCGCGAGCTGCGCGTCGATCATCTTCTTCGCTTCCGCTTCGTAGCTGTTGAAGAACGTGAACAGCAGGTCGACGTTCGCGTGCTCGAAGTTGTAGGTCGACTGCTCGACCTCGTTCTGGTGGTAGACGTCGCCGTACGACAGGCGGCGCAGCTCGGGGCCGTTCGGGCCTTGCTCTTCCCACTCGGTCCATACGAGGTCGTACACGTTCTCGACCTTCTGCAGGTACATCGCGAGGCGCTCGAGGCCGTAGGTGATCTCGCCGAGCACGGGCTTGCAGTCGAGGCCGCCGACCTGCTGGAAATACGTGAACTGCGTGACTTCCATCCCGTTCAGCCACACTTCCCAGCCGAGGCCCCACGCGCCGAGCGTCGGGTTCTCCCAGTCGTCCTCGACGAAGCGCACGTCGTTCTGCTGCAGGTCGAAGCCGAGCGCTTCCAGCGAGCCGAGGTACAGGTCGAGGATGTTTTCCGGCGCCGGCTTGAGCACGACCTGGTACTGGTAGTAATGCTGCAGGCGGTTCGGGTTCTCGCCGTAGCGGCCGTCCTTCGGGCGGCGCGACGGCTGCACGTAGGCGGCGCGCCACGGCTCGGGGCCGACCGCGCGTAGGAACGTGTGGACGTGCGACGTGCCCGCGCCGACTTCCATGTCGATGGGCTGGAGCAGAGCGCAACCCTGCTTGTCCCAGTAGGACTGCAGCGTCAGGATGATTTGCTGAAACGTAAGCATGAAGAGCCTTCGTGGCGCTGGCGCTCCGTTGCGGGCGGCGCTCCGGGCGGGGCCCGGAGGGTCGGCTCGCGCGGCGGCGCGGCTTGTTAGTGTGCTGAAACGTGCAATTTTACCGGATCGGCGACCGGATGCGGCCGGAACGCGGACGAAGAGGCCGTTGGCGGTGTTCCGGCGCCCCGTGCGCGGGGTGTCGATGCGTGCGGGGCGGTCGCTCGCACGACGTCGCGATGCGCTTGCCGCGTGGCTGCCGCGCCGCTGTGCGCGGGCGTCAAGATGAGCGTATTGCGGTGCCGCGCGCCGCTTGCCGCGTGATCGATTGCCCACGCCGGACCGCATGGACGATTCGAACGACCTCCTCATTCCACCGATTCTGTACCCGCAGCCTGCGTTCGGAGCATGGGCGCCGGTGATGGAAGCGCTCGGGCGCGATCCGCGTGGACCGGCCGCGCAGGCGAAGCGGCCGGCCTGAGCGGCCGGCCGATGCGTCACGCGTTCCGGTCGTCGCCGGCCTTCGCGCTGTTGCGGCGGCGCAGGCCCGGCCCGAACGTGAAGCCGAACGCGAGGAGCACGAGCGACACCGCGAGCACGATGTTGTTGCCGCTCGTCACGTACGGCGTGAAGCCGCTCGTGCCTTCGATCAGCACGTCGAGCGAGCCGATCGTGAACGGCTTCAACTGGCCGAGCACGCGGCCGTGCGCGTCGATCGCGGCCGTCATCCCGGTATTGGTCGAGCGCAGCATCGGCCGGCCCGTTTCGAGCGCGCGCATCCGCGCGATCTGCAGGTGCTGGTCGAGCGCGATCGTGTCGCCGAACCACGCGAGGTTCGTCACGTTGACGAGCACGCCGGGCGGCTGCGGGTTGTCGCGGATCGTCGCGGCGATTTCCTCGCCGAACAAGTCCTCGTAGCAGATGTCGGCCATCACCGGCTGGTTGTGCACGAGGAACGGCTTCTGCACCGGCGCGCCGCGCGCGAAGTCGCCGAGCGGCATCTTCATCAGGTCGACGAACCACCGGAAGCCCCACGGGATGAATTCGCCGAAGGGCACGAGATGGTGCTTGTCGTAGTGATAGATGTCACGCGAGTGCGGTGTCACGCCATACAGGCTGTTCGTGTAGTCGACGTAACGGCCTTCCGGCGTCACCGACGCGCCGACCGCGCCGAACAGCACGGCCGAGCCCGTCGTGTCGCTGAACTTGCGGATCGCGACGGCGAACGGCTCGGGCAGCTCCTGGATCATCACCGCGATCGCGGTCTCCGGCGTGACGATCAGGTCGGCCGGCTTCTCGACGATCATCTGCTGGTACATCTTGATCGCCGCGTCGATGCCTTCCTGCTCGAACTTGATGTCCTGCTTCACGTTGCCCTGCAGCAGCCGCACGGTGAGCGGCGCGTTCGCGGGGACGGTCCACGTGGCCTGCGACAGCCCGACGCCGGCCGCGACCAGCGCGACGGCGATGGCGGCCGGCGCGGCGATACGCGCGCGCGCGTTGCCGCCGGCGTGTTCTGGTGCGGGCGACCGGCGCGCGGCGACGAGCGCCTGCACGACCAGCGCGGCGAACAGCGCGAGCACCCAGCCGATCCCGTATACGCCGACCACCGGCGCGAAGCCCGCGAACGGGCCGTCCACCTGCGGATAGCCGCTCGCGAGCCACGGAAAGCCGGTAAACACGGTGCCGCGCAGCCATTCGCCGAGCGCCCATGCGCTTGCGAACGCGAACGCGCCGTGCCAGGTCGGCGAGAACGGCCGCGGGTCGGGTTCGCGCCGATGCCACGCATGGCCCGCACAGAACGACCACAGTCCGGCCGAGAACGCCGGGTACAGCGACAGGTACAGCGAGAACAGCACCAGCGCGCCGCCCGCGAGCGGCGCGGCCATCTCGCCGTACACGTGCATGCTGATGTAGAGCCACCAGATGCCGCTGATGAAGTTGCCGAAACCGAACGCGCCGCCGGTGAGCGCGGCGCCGCGCCAGCTCGACGTGCGGGTCAGCTGGGCGAAAAACCAGACGAATACGACGAGCTGCAGCCAGCCGCCGTGCGGCGTCGGTGCGAAGCTGAGCGTATTGGCCGCGCCGGCGAGCAGTGCGGCGGGATAGTGCCAGCGCGGCAGCGCGCGGCCGGGCGCCGGCGCGAGAAGACCGCCAGCCGGGCGGGACGGGATCGGATCGTCCATGTGAAGCGAAAGAGGGCGAGCGGTTGAAGGAGACGCGGCCGGCGCGAGACGGTCAGTCCTCGTGCGAGGTTTCGGCGCGGCGGCTCGCGAGCGGGTTGCGGCGCACCAGCAGCACGTGGACCTGGCGCGCGTCGCCGCGCTGGATCTCGAACACTAGGTTGCCGAGCTGCAGCTTCTCGCCGCGGTGCGGCACGCGGCCGAAATGATGGGTGATCAGCCCGCCGATCGTGTCGACCTCGTCGTCGGGGAAGTCGGTGCCGAACGTCTCGTTGAACTGTTCGATCTCGGTGAGCGCGCGCACGCGGTAGCGGCCGTCCGGCCCCGCGATGATGTTGCCGGCTTCCTCGTCGAAGTCGTATTCGTCCTCGATGTCGCCGACGATCTGTTCGAGCACGTCCTCGATCGTGATCAGGCCCGCGACGCCGCCGTATTCGTCGACGACGATCGCGAGGTGATTGCGGTTCACGCGGAAGTCGTGCAGCAGCACGTTCAGGCGCTTCGATTCGGGAATGAACACGGCGGGGCGCAGCATCCCGCGCACGTCGAATTCCTCTTCGGCATAGAAGCGCAGCAGGTCTTTCGCGAGCAGCACGCCGATCACGTTGTCGCGATTCTCCTCGTACACCGGGTAGCGCGAGTGCGCCTTCTCGAGGACGAACGGGATGAAGTCTTCAGGCTTGTCGGCGATGTTGATCGCGTCCATCTGCGCGCGCGGCACCATGATGTCGCGGGCGCACAGGTCGGACACCTGGAATACGCCTTCGATCATCGACAGCGAATCGGCGTCGATCAGGTTGCGTTCGTGGGCGTCCTGGAGGATTTCCAGCAGCTCGGCCCGGGATTCCGGCTCGGGCGAGATGAAGTCGGTCAGGCGCTCGAGCAGCGAGCGCTTTTCTTGCGGTTTGTCGGTTGACTTACGACTGGGATACGAATCGTTCATGGTGGTGCGCCCGGGTCATGCCGGAGCGCGCGGTCACGGAGAAGGCAAGGATACACCAAGGGCATGGCGCGGCTGTGTCACACCGGCCGTCCGGCCGGGGCAGGCGGCGCGCGCGAGCCCGCTCGGGAACGGCCGCGCCGTCCTTCGTATCCATCCTATCTCAGAAAGGAGCGCCGGGGCAGCAGTGGCAAAAAAGCGGAGCGCAATGGCGACCGGCAGGCCGGTCGGCGGAGGCGGCATTTCGTCGCGGGCTGGGCGGGCCGGGCGGGCGCCGGCCTGTCGGGCGTCACCGGCACCGCGCGAGCAGCCCTTCGAGCGCGCGATCGGGGATGCCGCTCGCGCGCAGCGCGTCCACGGTGCGGCTCACGTAGTCGAGCGTCGTGCCGTAGCGGCCGGCCGCGCAGCTGAACACTTCCCGCACGACGGGGTCGGTCAGCTTGCCGGTGTAGGTCGGCACGTCGCGGCGCATCACGAATGCCAGCGCGCTCACGCGTTCGCCGGTCTCGAGCGAGCACGGCAGCCACGCGGGCCGGTACGAGCCCATCGGCATCTCGCGTTTCCACAGCGTCTCGAGATGCGGCTGCGCGGTCGGGCCCGCGAGCCGGAATGCGATGCCCGAGCATGAGCCGCCGCGATCGAGCGCGAGCACGAGGCCCGGACGTTCGGGTGTGCCGCGGTTCACGCGCGACCACAGGTAAAGCCCGCGATGGTAGCCGTGTACCTTGCCGCGCACGGCGGCGGCGGTCGGCAGCCCGGGGTTCCAGATCAGCGAGCCATAGCCGAACAGCCAGAGATCCTGCTGGCCGTCCCAGTCGCGCATCGTGTGCGCGAGCGACGCCGCGAGCTCGTCGTCCGTCAGCAGCCGTCCTTCGCCGATCGACGGCGGATACGCGGGCGGCAGCGTCGCGGCGTGGCGCATGGTACGGACGCCTCTTACCGGTAGGGGTTCGGGAAGCCGAGCTTTGCGAGGATGTCGACTTCGAGCGCTTCCATTTCGGCGGCGTCTTCGTCGCTCGTCTCGTGATCGTAGCCCTGCGCGTGCAGCGCGCCGTGCACCAGCAGGTGCGCATAGTGAGCCGCGAGCGGCTTGCCTTGTTCGTGCGCTTCCTTCTCGACGACCGGACAGCACAGCACGAGATCGCCGATCACGGTGCCGTCGGGCGCCGGGTCGTACGCGAAAGTCAGCACGTTGGTCGGGTAGTCCTTGTGGCGATAGCCGGCGTTCAGCGTGCGGCCTTCATCCTCGCCGACGAAGCGCACGGTGAGCTGCGCGCTCGCGAACAGCGCAGGCTCGATCCATTCGGCGATCAGCTTGCGTTTCGGGAGCGCCTTGCGGACGTCGCCGGTGATTTCGTCGCCATACTGCACGGACAGGTCGAGCTCCAGCTCGCGCAGCTCGTCCGCCATTTCCGCGATTTCCTCGTCGCGCGGTGCGGGTTCGGCACCCACGTGCAGCGTCACGCTGTCGTAATGCTCGGGCTGCAGCGCGAGTTTCGCGCGCATGGCCGGATCGTTGTGCTGCGCGACGATCGCGACGGCCGCCTCGCCCGAGCTGCCCGACAGGTCGAACATCAGGCTGCGGCCATCGGGGAAGTCGATTCGAAGCCCTTGCGCGTCGACGGTCCGGGCCTTGCCCTTCGCATCGAACAGCGAAAGACGGGGGGAATCGGGCGCGGCGGACTGGTCGCGCCCGGACTTGCGAGAACGGGAAGATTTCATGACGGGTGCGGCGATTGGAACGCGTTGAGGATACACCAAACGGCCGATCGTTCCCGAATTCGAACCGGCCGCGCGCGGGCAAAAAAAGCCCGGCGCGCCGTCGGGCGGGCCGGGCCGATGGCCGGTGCGGCGCGCGGGCGCCGCCCGTGCTTCACGCGTCCTTGTGCTGCGCGTGGAAGTCGTCGTACGCCTCGACGATGCGCGCGACGAGCGGATGCCGCACGACGTCCGCGCTCGTGAAGCGCGTGAGCGCGATGCCGCGCACGCCGCCGAGCACCTGCTGCGCCTCGATCAGGCCGCTCTTCTGCGCGCGCGGCAGGTCGACCTGGCTCGTGTCGCCGGTGACGACGGCCTTCGAGCCGAAGCCGATCCGCGTGAGGAACATCTTCATCTGCTCGGGCGTCGTGTTCTGCGCCTCGTCGAGGATGATGAACGCGTGGTTCAGCGTGCGGCCGCGCATGTACGCGAGCGGCGCGATCTCGATCATCTGGCGCTCGAACATCTTCGCGGTCTTGTCGAAGCCGAGCAGGTCGTACAGCGCGTCGTACAGCGGCCGCAGGTACGGGTCGACCTTCTGCGCGAGATCGCCCGGCAGGAAGCCGAGCCGCTCGCCGGCCTCGACGGCCGGGCGCGTCAGCACGATCCGCTTGACCTGGTCGCGTTCGAGCGCGTCGACCGCGCACGCGACCGCGAGGTAGGTCTTGCCGGTGCCGGCCGGCCCGATGCCGAACGTCACATCGTGCTGCAGGATCTGCTTCAGGTATTCGCGCTGCGCGGGCGTGCGGCCGCGCAGGTCGGCGCGCCGCGTGTAGAGCTTCGGCGCCGGCTCCTCGTCGGGCGCTGCGTCGTCGAGCTGCACCGCGGGTTCGTCGAACGGATGGTCCGGGTCGCCGCGAAAGCGTACGTCGAGCGTGTCCTGGCGGCCGTTGCCGTTGGTGTGGCGCACTTCGACCAGCGCGAGCTGGATATCGTCGACCGACAGCGGATCGCGCGCGCGGTTGTAGAAGTTCTCGAGCGCCGCGAGCGCGAGCTTCGCGCCGCGCCCGCGGATCGTGATCCGGTGGCCGCGCCGCGCGAGCGTGACGTCGAGTGCCTGCTCGATCTGCCGCAGGTTCTCGTCGAGCGGGCCGCAGAGGTTGGCGAGGCGCGCGTTGTCGTCGCGCGGCGCGGTGAATTCCAGTGCTTGGACGGTCTTCAAAGTAGCGTCGGGCTCCTGTGGAACGTCAGTCGGTCAGTGGGTGGCCGCGCTCGCGTCGTCGCTCACGAGCAGGAGCTCGCCGCGCAGCGAATGCGGGTACGCATGGTTGATCTTCACG
The DNA here is from genome assembly GCF_001443045.1 of Burkholderia ambifaria. Taxonomy (GTDB): domain Bacteria; phylum Pseudomonadota; class Gammaproteobacteria; order Burkholderiales; family Burkholderiaceae; genus Burkholderia; species Burkholderia ambifaria_A. The sequence goes on from NZ_LKPJ01000010.1 coordinate 198,527, forward strand.
TCGATCATCTGGCCGATCAGGCGCGGGTGCGACGCGAGCGGCGCCGGGAAATTCACGACCCGGTTGTTCTCGGTGCGGCCCGACAGTTCGTTCGGGTCCTTGCGCGACGGGCCCTCGACGAGGATCCGTTCGACCTTCCCGACCATCGACCGGCTGATGCGTGCGACGTTTTCCTCGATGGTCGCCTGCAGATGTTGCAGGCGTTTGAGCTTCACTTCGCGCGGCGTGTCGTCGTGCAGGTTCGCGGCCGGCGTGCCGGGACGCGGGCTGTAGATGAACGAGAAGCTGGTGTCGTAGCTCATCTCGTGCACGAGCGCCATCATCTTGTCGAAATCTTCCTCGGTCTCGCCGGGGAAGCCGACGATCATGTCGGTCGACAGCGACAGGTCCGGGCGGATCGCGCGCAGCTTGCGGATCACCGACTTGTATTCGAGCACCGTGTAGCCGCGCTTCATCGCCATCAGGATGCGGTCGGAGCCGTGCTGGACGGGCAGGTGCAGGTGGCTCACGAGCTTCGGCACCTTTGCGTAGGCGTCGATCAGGCGCTGCGTGAATTCCTTCGGGTGCGACGTCGTGTAGCGGATCCGCTCGATGCCGGGGATATCGGCGACGTATTCGATCAGCGTCGCGAAATCGGCGATTTCCGTCGAGCCGGCGGTCAGCGCGCCACGATACGCGTTCACGTTCTGGCCGAGCAGCGTGACTTCGCGCACGCCCTGGTCGGCGAGGCCGGCCACTTCGGTCAGCACGTCGTCGAGCGGGCGCGACACTTCGTCGCCGCGCGTGTACGGCACGACGCAGTAGCTGCAGTACTTCGAGCAGCCTTCCATGATCGACACGAACGCGCTCGGCCCCTCGACGCGCGCGGGCGGCAGGTGGTCGAACTTCTCGATCTCGGGGAACGTGATGTCGACCTGCGCACGGCCGCTCTCGCGGCGCGCGTCGATCATCTGCGGCAGGCGGTGCAGCGTCTGCGGACCGAACACAAGGTCGACGTACGGTGCGCGCGACACGATCGACGCGCCTTCCTGGCTGGCGACGCAGCCGCCGACGCCGATCAGGAGGCCCGGCTTCGCTTCCTTCAGCTCGCGCACGCGGCCGAGGTCGGAGAACACCTTTTCCTGCGCCTTCTCACGCACCGAGCACGTGTTGAACAGGATGATGTCCGCGTCTTCCGGGGTATCGGTCTTTTCGAGGCCTTCGGCCGCGTTGAGCACGTCCACCATCTTGTCCGAGTCGTACTCGTTCATCTGGCAGCCGAAGGTCTTTACGTAAACTTTTTTCGTCATGGGGATTCGCCGTTCGCAGTGGTTGACCTGGGGGCGTCGTCAAGAGTGAATCGGGACGGCTGCTGCCGGTGCAGCGGTTCGTGCCGGTGCTGCGTGGCGGACCGGGGCGCGCAGCGCGCGCCGGGCGCGCCTGTCGTGAACGCGTGAACTCGTGAAAAGCCGTCGGGAAAGCCTTCCATTATAGCTTTACGCGCCGTCCCGGGCGGGCGGCAGGTTGCAGTCGCACGACGTCCGCCCGGTGCGCTCCGACCCCGATATGACGGCGCGGCGGCCGTCAGCGGCACGCGTTCAGCAGATCGTCGAGCGCCGCTTCCTCGCGCGCGAAGCGTTCGGCGAGGAAGTCGAGCAGCACGCGCACGCGCGGCGCCATGTAGCGCTTGCCGGGATAAATCGCGTGCAGCGGCGCACCCTGGTGCCGCCAGTCGGGCAGCAGGACCTTGAGCCGCCCGGCGCGGATGTCGTCGGCGACATCCCAGATCGAGTTCAGCACGATGCCGTTGCCGCGCAGCGCCCACTCGCGGGCGAGGCCGCCGTCGTTGGTCTCGAATGCGGTGGCGAGCGGCACCGTGCAGGTCTGCGTGTCGTCGCCGCGCGTGAAGTGCCATGTGTTCATCGGCCCCGACGTCACCGTGATCACGTTGCACGGAAAGCGGGCCAGGTCATGCGGATCGCGCGGCACGCCGTGGCGTGCGACGAACGCCGGTGCCGCGCACGGCACGCGCCGGTCCGCGGCGAGGCGGCGGGCGACGAGCGCGCCGTCGGGCGGCGCGGCGAAACGGATCGCGAGGTCGATCTCGTCCTGCCACAGGTTCACCGTCGAGTCGGATGCCGTCAGCGAAAACGTCACGTCCGGGTAGCGCGCGGTGAATTCGTCGAGCCAGTCGAGCAGCCGGCGGCGGCCGAAATCGGACGTCGCCGACAGCCGCACCCGGCCGCCGACGACGTTGCGGCCTGCCTGCAGCAGCGCGTTTGCATCGTCGAGCGCCTGCAACGCCTGGCGGCATCCGCTCAGGTACAGGCGGCCCTCGTCGGTGAGCCGCAACTGCCGGGTCGAACGGTCGAACAGCCGGGTGGCGACCGCGGCCTCGAGCTTCGCGAGGCGCGCGCTTGCGGCGGCCGGCGTGAGGTTCAGCTTGCGCCCGGCCGCGGTCAGGCTGCCCAGTTCGGCCGCCTCGACGAACAGCCGGATGTCGCCCAGTCGATCCATCGGATTTTCCAGAATCTTTTGAAAATGGTTCAAATGCCACGCCAATTATCAAAGATAGGCGTATTCGGGACAATGCGCGCACATCCCGCTTCTTGTGCGGTGCGGCACCGAGACGGCGCCGCTCCCGCCGCCTTCCGGAGAACGTTATGCCCATTCCGCTACTGGCGCTTGCAATCAGCGCCTTCGCCATCGGCACCACCGAATTCATCATCATGGGGCTCTTGCCCGAAGTCGCGCACGACCTCGCCGTGTCGCTGCCGTCGGCCGGCCTGCTGGTCACGGGCTATGCGCTCGGCGTCGCGGCCGGCGCGCCGCTGCTCGCCGTGCTGACGAGCCGCATGCCGCGCAAGGCCGCGCTGCTGTTGCTGATGGCGATCTTCATCGTCGGCAACGTGCTGTGCGCGAGCGCGTCCGGCTACGCGATGCTGATGGTCGCGCGCGTCGTCACGTCGTTCGCGCACGGCTCGTTCTTCGGCATCGGCGCGGTGGTCGCCGCGTCGCTCGTGCCAGCCGACAAGCGCGCGAGCGCGATCGCACTGATGTTCACGGGCCTCACGCTGTCGAACGTGCTCGGCGTGCCGTTCGGCACGTTCGTCGGCCAGCTGCTCGGCTGGCGCGCGTCGTTCTGGATCGTCGCCGCGCTCGGCGTGCTGTCGCTCGGCGGCGTCGCGCTGCTGGTGCCGAACCGCCACGACAGCGGGCCCGTCGGCCTCGGCCACGAAGTGCGCGTGCTGAAGGAGCCGCAGGTCTGGCTCGCATTGTTGATGACCGTACTCGGCTTCGGCGGCGTGTTCGTCGTGTTCACGTACATCGCGCCGATCCTCGAAACCGTCACCGGCTATTCGCCGCGTGCGGTCGCGTTGATCCTCGTGCTGTTCGGCGCCGGGCTGACGGTCGGCAACACGCTCGGCGGCAAGCTCGCCGACCGCGCGCTGATGCCGTCGCTGATCGCGATCCTGGTCGCGCTGATGGCCGTGATGGCCGTGTTCGCGAAGACGAGCCACCAGCCGGTCGCGGCCGCCGTCACCGTATTCGTGTGGGGAATCGCCGCGTTCGCGACGGTGCCGCCGCTGCAGGCGCGCGTCGTCGAGAAGGCCGCGAGCGCGCCGCATCTCGCGTCGACGCTGAACATCGGCGCGTTCAACGTCGGCAATGCGGGCGGCGCGTGGCTCGGCGGCCTCGCGCTGGGACACGGCTTCGCGCTCGACGTGCTGCCGTGGGTGGCCGTCGCGGTGACGTTCGCGGCGCTCGTCGTCACGTGGCTCGCGATGCGGCTCGATGCTCGCGCGCCGGCGCGCGGCGCGGCACCGGCTGCGCAGTGAGCGAAGCATCGAGCGGCCGTGCGCCGGCGCAGGGGCGACAGGGCACGGTTCGCGAGGAACGCATTCCTCCGCGATGCTGATAACGGTGTGAAGATAACTTCGTTTGCGGGCTCAGGGCTGGGTGATAGCGTCTCGATACGCGCCGTCCGTGGCGCAACCCGATTCCGGCTTACCCCATTCGCAGGGCCGCACGGCGGCCTGGAGGCCATGCTATGTCTTCACCCCTGGCGCTGGTGCGCGACGTGTCTTCCTCCTTCGAGTCCGGCGATGCCGCCGACGCGCGGACGTTCGCGTCGCTCGACGTCCTCGAGCAGCTCGTCGGCGTGAACCTTGCGCGCTTGCGCGCCGAGCGGCAACTGTCGCTCGATGCGCTCGCGCGGCTGTCCGGCGTATCGCGCGCGATGCTCGCGCAGATCGAGTCCGCGCGCAGCGTGCCGTCGATCAAGGTGCTCTGCAAGATCGCCGCGGCGCTGAAGGTGTCGGTCGCCGCGTTCCTGCGCCGCCACGCGGTGAACGGCTTCGAGCACCTGGCGGCCGAGCGCGCGGCGCGCGTCGTCAGCTCGAACGGCCGCTTCTCGGCGCGTGCGCTGTATCCGGAGGGCGAGCCGGCCGCGGCCGAGTTCCACGAGCTGCGGATCGCGCCGCTGCACACGGAGCCCGGCACGCGCCGCGCACCCGGCACGACGGTCAACCTGGTGGTCAGCGAGGGCACGCTCGAAGTCAGCGTGCACGATCGCCGTCAGTTACTCGCGACCGGCGACGCGATCGTGTTCGACGCCGACCAGCCGTACAGCCTGCGCAACCCGGGCGATAGCGAGGCACGCGCGTTTCGTGTGACGGTGAGCCCCGAAGTGCCGCCGCGCTGGCTCGTGCCCGACGCCGCGCACGCGGCCGGCTGACCGCGTGCGGGCTGGCTCGCCGGGCCGGCGCCGGTTCCGTTCGGGACGGGCGCGCAGGCCGGGTGTCGGCCGTTCGGACGATGCCGTTAGACGGGGTCGTCAGTAAGGTTTTAGGTGAGGTTTGCTGCGCGGCGCGCGCAGCTGAGGTATGCTTGGCCCGCCGCTGCCGGGACGGATCCCGGCCGGCAATCAGTGCGTCTTCAGGGCGGGGCGAAATTCCCCACCGGCGGTAGGCTGGCGTAAGCCGGCGAGCCCGCGAGCGCCCGCGCATCCGCGCGGGGTCAGCAGATCTGGTCGAATGCCAGAGCCGACGGTCATAGTCCGGATGAGAGAAGATGTGCAGATAGTCATGTCCGTCAGGGCCGCTTCGCCGTGCGTGCGAAGCGGGTTGTCGTTCTGTCTGTTTGCAATGCCCTGAAACGTTTTTCGCCCAAATCATCATTGCGAGGAGCGTTTCACATGTCCTTCATGTCCGTTTCGTCGGCCCCCGCCGACGCCTTTGCCGATCTCCCGTTGCTCGATTCCGAACCGGTGCCGCCGCGCATCGCCGCTGCGCTCGACGCGTTGCGTGCGGGCCGCGCGGTCGTGTTGCAGGACGATCACGACCGGGAAAACGAGGCCGACCTGATCGTTGCCGCCGAGCGCATCACGCCGGAGACGATGGCGCTGCTGATCCGCGAGTGCAGCGGCATCGTGTGCCTGTGCCTGACCGACGACAAGGTTCGCGCGCTCGAGCTGCCACCGATGGTGCAGACCAACGAGAGCCGCAACGGCACCGCGTTCACCGTGTCGATCGAGGCACGCGAAGGCGTGCATACCGGCGTGTCCGCGGCCGACCGCGTGACGACGATCCGCGCGGCGATCGCCGACGATGCGAAGCCGTACGACATCGTGCGCCCCGGCCACGTGTTTCCGCTGCGTGCGCAACCGGGCGGCGTGCTGGCGCGTCGTGGCCATACCGAAGGGACGGTCGATCTCTCGATTCTCGCGGGCCTGAAGCCGGCGGGTGTGCTCTGCGAGCTGATGAATCCGGACGGCACGATGACGCGCGGCGACGATGTCGAGCGTTTCGCGCAGCAGCACGAGCTGCCGATGCTGACGATCGCGGAGCTCGTCGAATTCCGCGAGGCGCTGGCGGCCGCGCGCGAGCGCTGCTGCGAACCGGCCTGACGGCCGGTGTGGCGGGCGCGCCGCTGCGCCCGCGATACGGCGTGCGCAGCGAGCCGCACGCCGGTCATGCCGATCCGGCGCGGCCGTCGGTCAGGACTGCACGTCGCCGAATTCGCCGCGCAGGCCGGCCGCGACGAGCGCCGGCAGTTCATCCATCCTGCGCATGATCCGCGTGATGCCCATCGCGCGCAGCGCGTCCGCGTAGTTGTCGGGGATGTGGCTCGCGCCGACGAACGCGATCGTCTTCATGCCCGCCGCGCGCGCGGCGTTCAGGCCCGACACGCTGTCCTCGACGACGATGCAGCGCGCCGGCGTGACGCCGAGCGTGTGCGCTGCATGCAGGTACACGTCGGGGTAGGGCTTCGGCCGCGCGACCTGCTCGGAGCTGAACACGCGCTCACCGAAGATTTCGGTGAGCGATGCGCGCTTCAGCGAGCTGCGCACGCGCACGAGCCGGCTGTTCGATACCACCGCGGCCGGCAGGCCGACCTTCAACAGCGCGTCGCGCACGCCGGTGATCGGCGCGAGCGATTGCGCGAGACCGGTCTCGATGTTGTGCTCGATGGTCTCGATGAAGTTGTCGGGCATCCGGATGCCGAAATGCGCTTCGAGCCCGGCGAGAAAGCGCGACGTCTGCTGGCCGAACGCGGACTTCGCGGCGTCTTCGAAATCGAGATGAGGGAAGGTGGCGGACAGGGTTTCGAACAGCACGCGGTCGGCAATGACTTCGCTGTCGACGAGTACGCCGTCGCAGTCGCAGATAAGGTGATCGAGCATGGTGGTGGAGAGGCGGGGNGTCGGCGACGCCGATCATCCCGCCATGATACGTGCTTTCGCAGCTGCGCCGCGTGACGTTTGGGCGAGTCCGCTTGCGCGACCGGGCCGAGCCGGCGTACCGGATCCGGCCGGTGATCGCGGCATGGCGGCGGCGGTCCGGCGCCGGCCGCCGCCGCGCGTTCGATCTCGGTGGCCTGCGCGCCGTGAGCGTGCGCGAGCGCGTCGGCCGACGGCGCATGACGGTCGATCACGTACTTGAGTTTCGCGCCCGGGTGGCGCGCCAGATTCGCCGCGTGGATCTTCCCGATTCTTCCCGCACCGAACAACGCGAATTCGATCATGGTGTTCTCCTGGTGACTCCGTTGTGTGTCGACGGCGCGCGGCACGCATCGGCCGCGCCCCGTGTTGTCCGTCGGAACGAAGGGTTGATGCCAATGTTCACGGTGGTCCGCGAACGGCCCGGCAGCGGATTCGCGAGGTTGTCGTTGTCCGTGCCGGGACTGTTGCTCGCGACCGGGAAATTCGAGCCGCTCGCGTTGCGCACGTGCGCGACAGTCGCATGGAGCAGCATGCGCGTCGACAGGCTGTACGCGCCGCCGCGGCGCTCAGCGAGCCGCGAGCTCGCCGCGCAGGTAATCGATGCTGGCGCGCAGCCGGTCTTCGATGTCATCCGCTTCGGCGATCTCGTTCGCGAACGGCTCGAACGAGAATGCCCCGTGATAGCCGCGCGCGAGCAGCTCGCGCAGCTGCCGGACGTTGCCGAGCCGGTCGGCGCCGCCGACCAGTACGCGATGGCCGTCGCGCATCCGGTCGACCGGCAGGTCGCTTTCCTCGACACCCGAGATGTGCACGAGGCCCGTCAGGTTCGGGAAGAAGATGTCCTCGCCCGACAGGTGGTGATGGAACGTGTCGTGCACGAGCCGGAATACCTGTTCGCCGGCCGCGGCGTAGATGCCCTTCACCGCGTCCGACTTGCGGCGCAGCGCGCATTCCTCGAAGCCGAGCGGCTCGATGAAGCCGAGGAGGCTGCGCGCGTCGAGGATCGGCTTGAGTGCCTTCAGCGCCTTCACGAGATCGGCGTGGCGCGCGTCGGCGTCGCGCGTGTCGCCGCGGCTGTTGGTCGGGCACAGCACCAGTGCGCGCGCACCGCATTGCGCGGCGTAGTCGGCGAGCAGGGTCGCTTCGTCCGCGCGCTCGGCATTCCATTGCTCGAAGCGCTGCAGCGCGTTGATCGTCAGGATCGTCACGCCGCCGGCTTCGGCCGTCGCGCGCACGGCCGAAGCCGGCGTGCCGTCGGTGATCTCGACGCCGTCGAGATCGTTGCGGATCTCGATCGCGTTGACGCCGAGCCTGCGGCACAGCGCGACATAGCGGTCGAGCGGCAGGTGCGGCGCGCTCATCCGGTTCAGCGAAAAGTGAAAGGCTCGTTGCGTCATCGTTCTGTCCTCAGGCCTCGAGTGGGGCGGGCGAATCAGGTGAAGCTGCGCGCGCTGCTGCCGGCCGGCGTGTCGGGCGGGGCCGCGGCGAGCGCGCGCCAGGTGTCGCGCAGCCATTGCGCGCACGCGACGTTGTTCTCGAAGATCGAATAGCGGGCGCCGCCGCCGTAGTCCGGAAACGGGATGAACTCGCAACTGATCTGCTCGAGCCGTGTCGGCCGCGCGTGTACCTGCCACTGCAGCAGGTGCCGCAGCGCCGTCTTCCACGTGTCGAGCGGCGCTGCGCGCCATTCGCCGTGATAGGCGCCCGGCGCCGGTTCGACGAACGGGTACTGGATTCCGCGGCCGGGCCGGCCGTCAGCGCGGCGCATCCAGCGGTTCTCCGGATTGTTCGGAATCACGCTGCGCGCATGCGCGTGCCGGACCCAGCCGCGTGCGATCCAGTCGGCGTAGACGGCCGACCGTGACGCCGGGTCGAGCAGGCGGTGCGCGCCGTCGGCCGGCCCGCGCAGGTTCGACGCGTCGAGTTCGGCGCGATTGCCGATCTTGAACAGCAGGTGCGAATGGTCGAGCGTGATCCGGAACGGCACGCCGGCCTGCTCGACGCATTGCGCGACGCGCGCGATTCGCAGGACATCTTCGCTCCACATGTCGACGTGCACTTCGAGGCTCGGCAGGCAGCCGACGGGCTCGCCGCGTTCGTATGCACGCAGGTAGAAGTCGGCGACTTCGCGGTCCGACAGCGGATGGCCGTCCGCGTGGTGCGCGTACAGCTGGCAGTTGAGCACCGTGCTGCCGAACTTTGCGCCGGCGTCGACGATCTCGGCGACGTGCGTTTCGTCACGGCCCGCGCACCAGATGCCGCCGATCACGCGAATCGGCAGCGCATGCCGGTCGACGAGCGCGAAATACGGCGCGAGATCCTCGCCGCGCACCGGGTTCTTCTCGACATAGTCGAACACGCCGGCGCCGGCGATCATCCGGAACCGCTCGGCGGGCGTGGGCAGCGGCAGGCCGTCGTGTTCGAGCACGCCGTCGAGGTTTGCGCCGATGAGGATCGCTTCAGCCATCGTCTCCCGTCCGTTCTGGTTCTGGATGGCTGCCAAATGTACGGACGTGCCGCGCGGCATGCATGACAAACGTTGACGAAAAATCGCCAATGCGGCGGTCGATTTTTTCGCGATGCGCAGCCGCGCGATGCACGGCGAGCGTCAGGCCTGCAGGTACGCGCTGGTGCGTACGTTGGCCGAGCAGAACACGCGGAATTCGACCGGGTCGCCCGGCGGCAGTCGTTCGACGATGCCGCACGCATGCAGCACGTGCTGCAGCGCGGAAATCGCCTGGCCGTCCGGATCCTGGTCGATCGCGATGTCCATCGAGCCGGCTTCGATATAGGTGCGATGCAGGTCGATCATCTCGTGCCCGATCCAGACGACGCGTCCGGCCGCGCCCGCCTTGCGCAGCGCCGCCTCGATACCGGCGGAGCCCGCGCCGCTGTTGTAGATCCCGACGATATCGTCGTACCGGTGCAGCGCGTTCGTGACCGCGCGGTAGCAGCGGTCGTCCTGGTCGAGCGTTTCGACCGGTGCATCGTCGCAGCCGAGGCCGGTGAACGCCTCCTTCAGTTGATCGACGCAGCCGGCCATCCGGTCGGCATGCGCACGGTAGCCCATGCGTCCGCCCAGCAGCAGCACGCGGCCGGGGCGTGTCGCGAGGCGGCCGATGTAGTAGCCGGCCGTGCGCCCGGCGCGGTAGTTGTCGATGCCCGCGTAGTGCACGCGGTCGACGCCGCCGATGTCGGTGACCATCGTGACGACGGTCTCGCCGCGCGCGATCGCGCCGGCCAGCGCGTCGCGCACGCGCGGCGTGTCGCGCGCGGTGACGATCAGCGCCGCGCGCCGGTAGGCGGGCCGTTCAATCAGTGCGGCGGCGCGCTCGTCGTCCGCGGCGGGCAGGATGGTCCGGTGCACGACCACGCGCCGGTCGAGCATCTGCAGCGAGCGCTGCAGCGCCTGCTGCAGCCGCCGGAAGAACGGCGCGTCGGTGTCCGGCAGCAGCACGTCGACGTGGAGCAGCCCGTGCCGCGTGTCGGGCAGCTGGCGCGGCACGCCGAGCTGGCGTGCGGCCGCGACCACGCGCTCGCGCGCCTGCGCGGACACGCTGCCGCGCTCGTTCAGCACGCGGTCGACGGTGGTCGTGCTGACCCCGGCGAGCGCCGCGATCTCGTCGAAGCGCGCCGTGCGCTTGCGCCAGCGCGGCCCGGACGGGTCGGTCATGGTCGTCTCCATGTTGGTCGTCGCCATCGGTGCGTGGCGCTGTCCGGAACGCTAAAGCGATGGCGAAATTTCGTCAACGTTTCGATTGAGCGGGCCATGGCCGTCGCCTAATTTTCAATGCATGACGCAGCGCTCGACGCGCTTCCCGCAAACGAAAAACCAGGAGACACGCGTGGCCCATCCGGACGACCAGGCGCACGATCGCACCGCGGCGGCGCGCCGTCAGGAATACCGAATGATCGGCGGCGCCGGCGAGCGCGCGCAGGCCGCGGGGCTCGTCAACGCCGAGTGGTACCGGTGCCCGGTGTCGCGACCGCTGATGAAGCAACTGATGCAGCGCGACGATGCGCGCGCGATCCGCGACACGCTGATCTGGTACGCGGCGATCGTCGCGAGCGGCGTGCTCGCGTGGCTCGCATGGCGTGCGCATTCCGCGTGGGCGATTCTCGCGTTCTTCGTGTACGGCACGCTGTACTGCAGCCCGGCCGACTCGCGCTGGCACGAATGCGGGCACGGCACCGCGTTCCGCACGCGCTGGATGAACGACGTGCTGTATCAGGTCGCGTCGTTCCAGGTGTTCCGCCGCGCGACGGTATGGCGCTGGAGCCACGCGCGCCATCACACCGACACGCTTGTCGTCGGGCGCGATCCGGAGATCGCCGCGCCGAAGCCGACCGACTGGCTCGGGCTCGTGCTGAACGTGATCGCGCTCAAGCATGTGGCGGGCGAACTGCGCAAGATGGTCATGCTCGCGTTCGCTGGCCGGCTCGACGACGAGGAGCGCACCTACGTGCCCGAATCGGCGTGGCCGAAGGCCGTGCGCGAGGCGCGCATTCATCTGACCGTTTATGCACTCGCGATCGGCGCGGCGCTGTACTCGCGCACGATCCTGCCGCTGCTGTACATCGGGCTGCCGAGCCTCTACGGCGCGTGGCTGTACCTGTACTTCGGCCTCACGCAGCATGCGGGCATGCCGGAGAACGTGCTCGATCACCGGCGCAACTGCCGGACCGTGATGATGAATCCGGTGTTCCGCTTCCTCTACTGGAACATGAACTACCACGTCGAACACCACATGTTCCCGATGGTGCCGTTCCACGCGCTGCCGAAGCTGCATGACGCCGTGAAGGCCGACATGCCGCCGCCGTACAGCAGCACGCTGGCCGCGTATGCGGAGATCGTGCCGGCGCTCGTCCGGCAGACGCGCGATCCGTCCCATTACGTCGTGCGGCCGGTGCCGGACACGGCGCGTGCTTGACCGGCATCGAACCTTCCAACCAAGGAGACACGCATCATGACGCAATGGATCGACACCGGCACCCTCGACGACATCGACGACGAGGACGTCGCCCGCTTCGACCACGACGGCCGCACGTACGCGATCTACCGGATCGACGGGAATGTGTATGCGAGCGACGGACTGTGCACGCACGAGCACGTGCATCTCGCGGACGGGCTCGTGATCGACCACGTGATCGAATGCCCGAAGCACAACGGGCGCTTCGACGTGCGCGACGGCCGGGCGCTGTCGGCACCCGCCTGCGAGAAGCTGCGCACCTACCGCGCGAAGGTCGAGGACGGCCGCATCCTGATCGAGGTGTGACGCGATGGCGAACGACCGGGTGATGGCGATCGTCGGCGCGGGCCATGCGGGCGGGCGCGCGGCGCAGGTGCTGCGCGAGGGCGGCTGGCGCGGGCGGATCGTGCTGATCGGCGCGGAGGCGCACCTGCCGTACGAGCGGCCGCCGCTGTCGAAGGGCGTGCTGACCGGCGAACGCAGCGCCGCGCAATGCGGGCTGCGCGATCCGGATGCGTGGCGCGCCGACGGCATCGAGCCGATCGTCGGGACGGTCGAGCGGATCGATCCGGTTGCGCGCGCGGTGCATGTATCGGGCGGCCGCGGATTCGACTACGACGCGCTGCTGCTCGCGACCGGCGGCCGCGCGCGCCGCCTCGCGATTCCGGGCGCGGAACTCGACGGCGTATTCGCATTGCGCACGCTCGACGATGCGGCGGCGCTTGGCGCGCGGCTCGTGCCCGATGCGCGGGTCGTGCTGATCGGTGGCGGCTTCATCGGTCTCGAAGTCGCGGCGTCGGCGCGCTCGCGCGGCTGCCGCGTGACCGTGCTCGATGCGGCGCCGCGCCTGCTCGGGCGTGCGGTGCCGGCGGCGATCGCGGCACGCGTGCATGCGCTGCATGTGCAGCGCGGCGTCGCAATCGGCCTGAACCGCCGGCCCGTCGCGATCGAGCGCACGCCGGACGGTGCGCTGGCCGTCGTGCTCGACGACGGCGACACGCTGATCGCCGATACGGTGGTCGCCGGCATCGGGATCGAACCGGCCGACGAACTGGCGCGCGACGCGGGTCTTGCCGTCGAGCGCGGGATCGTCGTGAACGCGCGGCTCGAGACGTCGGCGCGCGGCATCTATGCGGCCGGCGATGTCGCGGTGTTTCCGAGCAGGGCGTCGGGGCGGCTCGTGCGTCAGGAAACCTGGCATGGCGCCGAAACGCAGGCGCGCGTCGCCGCCCGCAACATGCTCGGTGCCGACGAACCGTATCGCGAGATGCCGTGGTTCTGGTCCGATCAATACGACGCGCAGTTGCAGGTGGCCGGCGAACCGGCGCTGGGCGAGCGGACGGTCGCGCGCGTGCTCGGCGACGACGCGGAGATCCATTTCCACTTCGATGCCGGCGAGCGGCTCGTCGCGGCGAGCGGCTTCGGCCGTGCGTCGGGATTCGTGAAGGAGATGCGCGTCGCGCGCATGCTGGTCGAGCGCGGGATCGGCGTGAGTCCGGCCGCGGTCGCGGATGCTGGGGTGAAGCTGAAGTCGCTGGTGTCGTCGGCGGGCGATCGCTAGCGGCGGTGCGCTACAGGTGTGGCGGCGATCGTGCGAAGCGTGAGAGGGCGGAAGGATCGAAAGCGCGCGGCAACTGCCGCCGCGCGCTCGAGTCCGAGCATGAGTCCGCGCTCGAATGAAACCGCGATCAGGCCATCGTATGCAGATGCAGATACAGGCCGGCAGCCGCAGCGCCGCCGAGCAGCGGGCCGATTACCGGCACCCACGCGTAGCGCCAGTCGCTGTCGCGCTTGCCGGGAATCGGCAGCAGCGCATGCATGATGCGCGGCGACAGGTCGCGCGCCGGGCTCATCGCATAGCCGGTCGGGCCGCCGAGCGAGATGCCGATGCCGAGCACGAGCAGGCCGACGGGCAGCGCGTCGAGCGCGCCGAGGCCGACCTGCGGCGACGCGAGGTACAGCACGCCGAGGATCAGCACGAACGTGCAGATCGCTTCGGTCAGCACGTTGTGCGTGACGCTGCGGATCGCGGGCGCCGTGCAGAACACCGCGAGCTTCAGGTCCGCATCGACTTCCTTCGCGAAGTGCTGGCGGTACGCGAGCCACACGAGCAACGCGCCGGCCATTCCGCCGAGCATCTGAGCGAGGATGTAGCCGCCGACCTTCGACCATGCGAACTTGCCCGCGAGCGCGAGGCTGATCGTGACGATCGGATTCAGGTGCGCGCCGCTGAACGATGCGGTCACGTAGACGGCGACGAACACCGCCATCGCCCAGCCCATGACGATCACGATGAGGTCCGCGCCTTTGCCCTTGGTCTTCGCAAGCAGCACGTTTGCGACCGCGCCGTTGCCCAGCAGCACGAGGATCGCCGTGCCGATGAATTCCGCAATATAAGGTGACATGTTGTCTCTCGTAGATTACGGCGGACTCGCGTTGCGGTCCGCCGGTATTGTTTTATTTCGTTCGGATTGCTAGGGGTGAATGCGGGGGTTACTGCGCGTCGTCGGCCCACGCCTTGGCGGCGCGCACCGCGCGCTGCCAGCCGGCCATGCAGCGCTCGACCTGCTCCTTCGGCATCGACGGCGAGAAGCGGCGATCGAGCTGCCACTGGCTGCGCAATTCGTCGAGGTTCTTCCAGTAGCCGATCGCGAGGCCCGCGAGGTAGGCCGCGCCGAGCGCGGTCGTCTCGGTGATCTGCGGACGCACCGCGTCGACACCGAGCAGGTCGGCCTGGAACTGCATCAGCAGGTCGTTCGCACTTGCGCCGCCGTCGACGCGCAGCTCGCCGATGCTGATGCCCGAGTCGGCTTCCATCGCGGCGAGCACGTCGAGCGACTGATAGGCGATTGCGTCGAGCGCCGCGCGCGCGAGGTGCGCGGACGTCGTGCCGCGCGTGACGCCGAACACCGAGCCGCGCGCCCGTGCGTTCCAGTGCGGCGCGCCGAGGCCGGCGAAGGCCGGCACCAGATAGACGCCGTCGGTGTGCGGCACGCTCGCGGCGAGCGCTTCGATTTCGGCGGCCGACTTGATGATGCCGACGCCGTCGCGCAGCCACTGCACGACCGCGCCCGCGATGAAGATGCTGCCTTCGAGCGCGTACTGCACGTCGTCGCCGATCTGCCAGGCGATCGTCGTGACGAGGTTGTTCTTCGACTCGATCGGCTTGTCGCCGGTGTTCATCATCAGGAAGCAGCCGGTGCCGTAGGTGTTCTTCACCATGCCCGACGTCGTGCACATCTGGCCGAACAGCGCCGCGTGCTGGTCGCCGGCGATGCCCGCGAGCGGGATCTTGGATGCGAACACCGTGGTCTTCGTGTGGCCGTAGATTTCCGACGACGCCTTCACGTCCGGCAGCATGCTGCGCGGGATGTCGAGCAGTTCGAGCAGCTCGCTGTCCCACTCGCGCGTGTGGATGTTGAACAGCATCGTGCGCGAGGCGTTCGTCACGTCGGTCACGTGCAGCTCGTGCTTCGTGAAGTTCCACACGAGCCAGCTGTCGACGGTGCCGAAGGCGAGCTTGCCCTGGCGTGCCTTGTCGCGCGCGCCCGGCACGTTGTCGAGGATCCAGCGGATCTTGGTCGCGGAGAAGTACGAGTCGATCGGCAGGCCGGTTTTCGCGCGCACCTTCGCCTCGAGGCCCTGCTTCTTCAGCGAATCGCAGAAGTCGGCGGTGCGGCGATCCTGCCAGACGATCGCGTTGTAGACGGGCTGGCCCGTCTCGCGATCCCAGACGATCGTCGTCTCGCGCTGGTTGGTGATGCCGATCGCGGCGATCGACGTGCCGTTCAGGCCGGTGCGCGTCACGGCTTCGGCGGCGACGCCCGCCTGCGTCGACCAGATTTCCTGCGGGTCGTGCTCGACCCAGCCGGGTTGCGGGTAGATCTGTTCGAATTCCTTCTGGGCGATCGACACGATGTTGCCCTGGCGATCGAACAGCATTGCGCGGGAGCTCGTCGTGCCCTGGTCAAGCGCGAGGATGTACTGGTCCTGCATGTCTCTCATCTCCATCCGTGGATTGGCGTAGTTGTGATGCGCGCCGCATGTTGCGCGGCGCGTCGGTGAATCAACATCGGTAAGACAACTGCAACTGCAAACGGATCATGCGTGCGGCGCATGCGCGGCGGCGAACCACGCGTCGAGCGCGGCCGTCACGGCATCGAGCGTGCCTGGCGCGACGTGCAGGCCGAGCTTCGAGCGGCGCCACAGCACGTCCTGCGCGCAGGTGGCCCATTCGACGTCGCGCAGGTAGCGCAGTTCGGCGTCGTGGATGCCCGGCGCGATCTCGGGGCCGAGATCGGCGAGCGACTTCGCGCCGTCGACCACGCGCTCCGCGCGCGTGCCGTACGCACGCGCATAGCGGCGCGCGAGTGCGGCGGGCAGCCACGGATGGCGTTTCGCGAACGCGTCGGCGAACACGTCGAACTTCGCATCGGCGATGTCGCCGCCCGGCAGCGGTACGCCGGCCGTCCAGGTTTGCGCGTCGCGGCCGAGGGCGCGGCACAGCAGGTCGCCGGCTTCTTCCGCGAGCTTGCGGAAGGTCGTGATCTTGCCGCCGAACACCGACAGCAGCGGCGCGCCGGCGCCGTCGTCCATCTCGAGGCGGTAGTCGCGCGTGACGGCCGATGCATTCGCCGCGTTTTCGTCTTCGAGCAGCGGGCGCACGCCCGAATAGGTCCAGTGCACGTCGGCCGGCGAGATCTTGCGCTTGAAGTAGCGGTTGATCGAATCGCACAGATACTGCGTCTCGTCGCGATCGATCGCGACCTTCGCGGGATCGTTCGTGTATTCGACGTCGGTCGTGCCGATCAGCGTGAAGTCGTGCTCGTACGGAATCGCGAAGATGATCCGCTTGTCCGGGTTCTGGAAGATGTACGCATGATCGTGATCGAACAGGCGTCGCGTGATGATGTGGCTGCCCTTCACGAGCCGCACGCTGTGCTGCGCGCCGCGGCCGAGCGCGCCGTGCAGCACGTCGCCGACCCACGGGCCGGCCGCGTTCGCGACGGCGCGCGCCCGGACGACGCGGATCGAGCCGTCCGCATGCTGCAGCCGCGCTTCCCATTCGTCGCCGTGGCGCACCGCCGACACGAGCTTCGTGCGCGTGAGGATCTCGGCGCCGCGCTCCTTCGCATCGAGCGCGTTCAGCACGACGAGGCGCGCATCGTCGACCCAGCCGTCCGAATACACGAAGCCGCGCTTGATCGAGTCGATCAGCGGCGCGCCGGCCGCATGGCGGCGCATGTCGATGCCGCGCGAGCCGGGCAGCAGTTCGCGTTTCGCGAGGTGATCGTAGAGGAACAGGCCGATGCGGATCAGCCAGGCCGGCCGCAGGTTGGGCATGTGCGGCATCACGAAGCGCAGTGGCCACATGATGTGCGGCGCCGCGCGCAGCAGCGTCTCGCGCTCCTGCAGCGCTTTGCGGACGAGGCCGAATTCGTTGTACTCGAGATAGCGCAGGCCGCCGTGAATCAGCTTCGTGCTGGACGACGACGTGTGCGACGCGAGGTCGTCCTGCTCGCAGAGCAGGACCGACAGGCCGCGGCCGGCCGCATCGCGCGCGATGCCCGCGCCGTTGATGCCGCCGCCGACGACGAGCAGATCGTAGCGATTCGGTTGGGTCACCCTGCTGTCCTTATCGTCTGATGGAAATGGGCGAACATAAAATGTTCGAATTCGAAATTTAACGAACGAAATCGAAAAAGTAAAGTTCGAAAAAAGCGGAGCCAGTAGCGCACGGCGCGATCCCGGACGATACTGGCGGAATCGACCGTTTCGCGAGGTGAATCATGCGTATTGGGATGTGGGCCGGCGCGTGCGCCGTCGTTCTGGCAGGGTGCGGCACCGGCACGCCGCCGCTTGCCGGCAACTGGCGCGCGCCGTCGTTCGTCGACCTGCAGACGTCGTGCGGCGGCACCACGCGCGACTGGGGCGCGGACGCGCAGCCGGTCTATTCGACGCTGTACGACGCGTACGTGGCGAAACGGTACCGCGGGCTGACGGAAGCGAACTATTGCGCGTTCGTAAACGAACTTTCAGCGCACTATGCGGCGCCCGACGCTGCGGGGCGCGCCGGATGGGTCGCGTATTTCAACGGCGCACGCGCGCAGGCCGTCAGCTGGCGGGCCGCGGTCGATCCGACGCTGCGCGGCGGCTGACGCGGGAAGCTGCGGGAGGCGGGAAAAGCGGGAAAAGCGGCGCGGCCGGAAATCCGGCCGGCGCGCTCAGGTCAGGAACAGCGGTACTTCAGGAATAGCGGTACTTGATGGATCGCAGTGCGGCGTCGCCGGTCTCGGTCACGCAGTATTTGCGTCCCGAGCCGAGCGCTTCCAGTCGGACGAGCTGCTGTTCGAGCAGTGCGTCGATTTCGTCCCGATCCATGTCGCCGTGATCGGGGGCATCCTTCACAAGCAGTAGCGTGGCGAATTCATGCGGACTCAGCATCGTTCTCTCCATGGCAATCGGTTTGCCCGCGCCGCCGGCGCAAACGCCGGTGCGCGATACCCCGGAGGGTATGGCTTGGGGGGAAAGCTGTATTCGCCGGCCTTGGGATTCGCACACGCCTTGGCACAGGCGGATCGGGCGAACGGGCCGGGGAACTGGAGTCTAGTCGAGCGCGCGGGCAACGACAAATCGTGCCCCGTTAATTTTCAGTTTGACAGGCACGCCAGCCGCTAGCGGTTCGGTCGTTGCGCCAACTTCTTGATTTCACTTGAAGTTTCAGGTGCGGTGCAGCATCGCAAACGTCATTCCGCGACGTACACCTGGGTGCCCGCGGCGGCTACCGCGTCCGCCATCTCCGGTGGCAGCGGCTTGTCGGTGAAAAGCGCATGGACCTGGCTCAGGTGCCCCTGGCGCACCAGCGCCGGGCGGCCGACCTTCGAATGGTCGGCGACGAGGTAGACCGTGCGCGCATGCTGCATGATCGCCTCGGCCACGCGCACCTCGCGCGTGTCGAAGTCGCGCAGCGTGCCGTCGGCCTCAATCGCCGACGTGCCGATGATCGCGTAGTCGACCTTGAACTGCCGGATGAAGTCGATCGCGAGCTCGCCGACGATGCCCTTGTCCCACGGCCTCACGATGCCGCCCGTGATCAGCACCTCGCAGTCGGGATAGCCGCTCATCATCGACGCGACGTTCAGGTTGTTCGTGATCACGTGCAGCCCGTGATGGCGGTTCAGCGCGCGCGCGACTTCCTCGGTCGTCGTGCCGAGGTTGATGAACAGCGACGCCTGGTCGGGGATGTGTGACGCTGCCAGCGCCGCGATGCGCCGCTTCTCGTCGTGGAACATCCGCTGGCGCGCGGTGTACGACACGTTCTCCGAGCTGGTCGGCAGGCTCGCGCCGCCGTGGTAGCGGCGCAGCAGGTTCAGGTCGGCGAGCCAGTTCACGTCGCGGCGGATCGTCTGCGGCGTGACCGCGAAGTGCGCGGCGAGATCGTCGACGGTCACGAAGCCGTCGCGCTGCACCCATTCGAGCAATTCCTGCTGGCGCGCGTTGAGGGTGAGGCGGGGATCTCGGGTCATGGCTCGGCGGTCGGATCGTGAAGCGGAGCGGGTATTGTAAGGGTGGGAAGGCCGTTCGGCCGGCGTGCGGCGCGCGGTTGCCCGGAATTCATGCGGAAAGCGCATGGATTCATGTGACAAATGAATTTGCGCGATCGCACGGATCGCGCTGCAATGGCGGACTGTCCGCGCACGCCGATCGTGCGTCCGGCGCGTTCATTCAGCTTTCGACGAGGGGAAACCGATGACTGGCTTCAACTGGCACAACCCGTATCCGACGACCCGCATTCCGGTGTTCGCGCGCAACGTCGTATCGACGTCGCACCCGCTCGCCGCGCAGGCCGGGCTGCGGATGCTGTGGAAGGGCGGCAATGCCGTCGACGCGGCGCTGGCCGCCGCAGCCGCGATCACGGTGGTCGAGCCCGTGTCGTGCGGGCTCGGCGGCGATGCGTTCGCGCTCGTGTGGGACGGCGAGCGGCTGTCCGGGCTGAATGCGTCGGGTGTCGCGCCGGCCGCGTGGAACCCCGACTACTTCCGCAAGCGTCACGGCGAGGACGCGCACGGCATCGCGAACAAGCCGACGCGTGGCTGGGATACCGTCACGGTGCCGGGCGTGATCGCGGGCTGGGAAGCGCTGCATGCAAAGTTCGGTTCGTTGCCGTTTGCGGACCTGCTCGAACCGGCGATCGAGATCGCCGAGCGCGGCTATTCGGTGTCGCCGATCGTCGCGCACAAGTGGGCGGCCGCGGTGCCCGAGCTGCAGGGGCTGCCGGGTTTCGCCGAGACCTTCATGCCGCGCGGGCGTGCGCCGCTCGTCGGCGAGCGCATGTGCCTGCCGGGCCACGCGCAGACGCTGCGCACGCTCGCGAAGGACGGCCCGCGCGCATTCTACGAGGGCGCGCTCGCCGGGCAACTCGCGGCGTTCGCGCGCGAAGGCGGCGGCGCGCTGACCGAAGCCGACCTGCGCGCGTACCGGCCGGAATGGGTCGAGCCGATCGGCAAGCGCTTCGGCCGCCACACGATTCACGAGATCCCGCCGAACGGGCAGGGCATCGCCGCGCTGATCGCGCTCGGGATCGCCGCGCAGGCGGGCGTGACCGAATGGCCTGTCGATTCGGTCGATTCGCAGCACCTGCAGATCGAGGCGATGAAGCTCGCGTTCGCGGACGTCTATCGCTACGTCGCCGATCCGCGCGCGATGGAACTGACGCCCGAACAGATGCTCGACGACGCGTATCTCGCGGAACGCGCGAAGCTGATCGATCGCACGCGCGCGACGCACTTCGCCGCGGGCCGGCCGCATTCGGGCGGCACGATCTACCTGTCGGCAGCCGACGAGCGCGGGATGATGGTGAGCTTCATCCAGTCGAACTACATGGGCTTCGGTTCGGGGCTCGTCGTGCCCGGTACCGGCATCGCATTGCAGAACCGCGGGCACGGCTTCTCGATGGATCCGCGCTCGCCGAACGTCGTCGCGGGCGGCAAGCGGCCGTTCCATACGATCATCCCCGCGTTCGTCACCGAGGAAGTCGACGGCCGCACCGAGGCCGTGATGAGCTTCGGCGTGATGGGCGGCGACATGCAGCCGCAGGGCCACCTGCAGACCGTCGTGCGGATGCTCGGCTACGGACAGCAGCCGCAGGCCGCATGCGACGCACCGCGCTGGAAGGTCAATCGCGACTTCACGCTCGACGTCGAGGCGACGATGAAGCACGAGACGGTCGATGGGCTCGCCGCGCGCGGCCATACGATCAAGTCGATCGATGATCCCTACATGGATTTCGGCTCGGGGCAGTTCGTGTGGCGCCTCGATCGCGACGATCCCGAGCGCGGCTACGTGGCCGCGAGCGACAGCCGTCGCGACGGTCTCGCGGCCGGGTTCTGACGGAACGCTTCCAGTGTGGTGCCCGACGGGCGGCCGAATGGCCGCCCGTTTCGTTTGGTGCGGCGTGTTTCGTCGATGCCGCGCAAACGGTTCGAAGAACTCATCTAACGAACCGCAATACGGGCAATGGAACTGCGCCGGTCGGGCATGGTCAGTGCTTTGAAGCACGAACATTCAAGTCCGGCTAAGATGCCAGAATGGTTCGGCCGGACCAATTCACTATAAATGCAAGCAAAACGTCGCCTGCGGGCGTCTCGCCTGTGCCGAGGGCATCGGCCGCACGACCGCGCGACGACTGGGAGTGCACCACCATGCCTACTGAAACGACGCATGTCATGCCGTGGCGTATCGAGGACATCGACCTGAACCGGATCGATCGTCAGCGCGCCGCCGCGAACGAGGATCTGCTGTTGCTGCTGTGCGCGTCGTCGTTCATCGAAAGCGGCTCGGATCTCTACACGAGCAACCTGAGCGAGTTCTTCAACGACGATCCGGAAGTCTCCGCGTGGCTCAACAATGCATGGGAGCACGAGGAACTGCAGCACGGGCGTGCGCTGAAGGCGTACATCGCGCACGTGTGGCCCGAGTTCGACTGGGATACCGCGTTCGCGAATTTCTTCGCCGAGTATTCGAAGACCTGCTCGGTCGATGCGTTCGAGAAGACCCGCGCGCTCGAGATGGTTGCACGCTGCGTCGTCGAGACGGGCACGGCCACGCTCTATCGCGCGATCAACGAATGTTCGGACGAGCCGGTGCTGAAGGAGATCACCGACAACATCCGCTCGGACGAAGTGCGTCACTACAAGCACTTCTTCAAGTTCTTCAAGAAGTACAACAAGCTCGAAGGCAACGGCCGGCTCGCGGTGCTCGGCGCGCTGATGCGCCGCGTGATGGAAATCAAGAACGAGGATTCGGAGATCGCGCTGCGCCACGTGTTCGCGATCCGCTATCCCGATCGCATCGGCGACAATCAGTACAACCGCGAGCGTGCCGCCCGCATCAGCTCGCTCGTGCGGCGCAACCTGTCGGCCGACATGTGCGTGAAGATGCTGCTCAAGCCGCTCGACCTGCCCGCGAAGATCCAGCCGAGCGTCCACTATCCGCTGACGAAAATCACGCGGCACGTGTTCATGCGCTGATCGTCACCGCGCGGCCCAGCGCGTATGCTGCGACAGTATCGTCTGCTTTTCACCGGGGCCGCCATCATGACCGATTCCCATCGCCACGCGCTCGAACAATGGACGTTCGATGCGTGGCCGCCGGCCGTCGTCGCGCTGTTCGACGGCACCGCCCTCGAACGCCACGCCGACGTCGCCGCGTCGCTGATCGTCGCGACCGACGACGGTCAGCTGCGCACGACACTGCTCAGCGTCGGCGAGATCCATGCGCGCGATGCGCACACGCTGCTGCTCGCGCTATGGCCGCAATCGCGCGCGGCGCGCGCGATTGCGCACCGGCGTTCGGCCGCGCTGACGCTCGTCGCGGACGGCACATTCTTTCAGGCACAACTAAGGATCGAGCCGCTCGAAGGGGACTTCGGCGGACTGGCCGGATTCGCTGCGACGATCGCGCACGGCGATGCGCAGCGGGTCGGCTATGCGCGTCTCGCGACAGGCGTCACGTTTGCGCTGGAAGGGCAGGCACGCGCCGAGGTGCTCGCGCGCTGGCAGCGCCAGGTCGAGCACCTGCGGCGCGAGGCCGCGCGGCTTCAGTGACCGCGCTGGCCGCTGCGCGACGAACGGTTGCGGTTCGCGTGCGCGGCATTGCCGTTCGCGGGGCGCGTGCCGTTGCCGCTTGACGGGCGACCGCCACCGCCGGCATTGCCGGTCGCACCGCCGGCCGTGCGCGGCTTGGCCGCCTTCGCGGCCTTCGGCTGCGCATTGCCATCACGCTTCGCGGCCGGCTGGCCTGAGCCGCCTGCACGCGGCTGGCGATTGCCACCGCCACCGCCGCGCGGTTGCTGCTGCCCGCGGCGCTGCTGGATCGGCTCCGGCTTCACGTTCGGATCGGGCTCGAAGCCCGCGATCACTTCCTGCGGAATCTCGCGCTTGATCAGCCGCTCGATGTCGCGCAGCAACTGCTTCTCGTCGACGCACACGAGCGACACGGCTTCGCCGGTCGCGCCCGCGCGGCCCGTGCGGCCGATCCGGTGCACGTAGTCTTCCGGCACGTTCGGCAGGTCGAAGTTGACGACGTGCGGCAACTGATCGATATCGATCCCGCGTGCGGCGATGTCGGTCGCGACCAGCACCTGCAGCGTGCTGTTCTTGAACTCCGCGAGCGCGCGCGTGCGGGCCGACTGGCTCTTGTTGCCGTGGATCGCCATCGCGCTGATGCTGTCCTTCGTCAGCTGTTCGGCAAGCCGGTTCGCGCCGTGCTTGGTGCGCGTGAACACGAGCACCTGGAACCAGTTGTGTTCGCGGATCAGGTGCGTGAGCAGCTCGCGCTTGCGATCGCGGTCGACCGGGTGGATCTTCTGCGCGACGCTTTCCGCGGTGGTGTTGCGGCGCGCGACTTCGATCAGCGCCGGCGAGTCGAGCAGGCTGTCGGCCAGCGACTTGATTTCGTCGGAGAAGGTGGCCGAGAACAGCAGGTTCTGGCGCTGCGGCGGCAGCTTCGCGAGCACGCGCTTGATGTCGTGGATGAAGCCCATGTCGAGCATCCGGTCGGCTTCGTCGAGCACGAGGATGTCGAGATCCGACAGGTCGATCGTCTTTTGCTGCATGTGGTCGAGCAGGCGCCCCGGCGTCGCGACGACGATGTCGACGCCGCGCTTGAGCGCATCGATCTGCGGATTGATGCTGACGCCGCCGAACATCACGGTCGAGCGCAGCTTCAGGTACTTGCTGTACGCGCGCACGCTTTCCTCGACCTGGGCGGCGAGTTCGCGCGTCGGCGTGAGGATCAGCGCGCGCACCGCGCGCTTCGCGCCGCGATGCTCGGCGTAGAACGTGTGCAGGCGCTGCAGGATCGGGAGCGTGAAGCCGGCGGTCTTGCCGGTGCCGGTCTGTGCGCCGGCGAGCAGGTCGCCGCCGCCGAGGACGGCAGGGATGGCCTGCTGCTGGATGGGAGTCGGCGATGTGTAGCCGAGCTCGTTGACCGCCTTGACGAGCGGTTCGGCCAGGCCGAGAGATTCGAAAGACATAGATACCACTCTTCAGTTTTATGATCGGCGACGCCTCGCGCGGCCCGCGCGGGGAGCGGCGTCGCAAAAAGCAAAGGGGCGCGGCTGCGGTTTCCCGCAGCCGCGCCCCCGTCTGTGTCGCGCGTTATTTAGTCAAGCGGCGCGGAACGCAGGTCGCTCACCTGTTGCGGCGAGATCGGCGTACCGTTGTTGCCCCACGACATCCGGATATACGTGACGACTGCCGCGACTTCCTGGTTCGACAGCGACTGTGCGAACGGCGGCATCCCGTACGGACGCGGATTCTTGAACGTGCTCGGCGGGTAGCCGCCATTCAGCACCATGCGGATCGGGTTGACTGCCGATTCCATCACGATCGAATGGTTGCCCGCGAGCGGCGGATAGGCCGGCGGCTTGCCCGAGCCGGTTTCGGCGTGGCAGGTCGCGCAGTTGTCCGCGTAGATCTTCTTGCCCTGGTCGAACAGCGCGTTGCCGAACTGCTTCGACGGCTCGTACTGCATGTTCTTCGGCGCTTCAGCCTTCTGCGGGATCGACTTCAGGTACGTCGACATGGCGCGCGTATCTTCGTCGCTCATGTACTGCAGGCTGTTGTGGACCACGTCCGCCATCGGGCCGAACACCGCGCCCTTCTGCGATACGCCGGCCTGCAGCAGGTCGGACAGCTCCTGCACGTGCCAGTCGCCGAGGCCGAGTTCCTTGTCGTTCGTCAGAGACGGCGCATACCAGTTCTGCAGCGGGATCAGGCCGCCTGCGAATGCCGACGAGGTCACCGGGCCGCCCATCATGTTGATCGACGTGTGGCACATCGAGCAGTGGCCGAGGCCTTCGACGAGGTACGCGCCGCGGTTCCATTCGACCGACTTGGTCGGATCCGGCTTGTACTCGCCTTCCTTGAAGAACAGCGTGCGCCAGCCGATCAGCAGGTTGCGGTTGTTGAACGGGAACTTCAGTTCGTGCGGACGGCTCGGCACGGAAACCGGCGGGACCGAACGCAGGTACGCGTAGATCGCGTCCGAATCGGCGCGCGTGACCTTCGTGTAGCTCGCGAACGGGAAGCCCGGGTAGAGCAGGCTGCCGTCCTTCGAACGGCCGGTGTGCATCGCGCGGTAGAAGTCGTCCGACGTCCACTTGCCGATACCATCCTTGTCGTCCGGCGTGATGTTCGGCGTGTACATCGTGCCGAACGGCGTCGCCATCGGCAGGCCGCCCGCGAACGACTTGCCGCCGCGCACGGTGTGGCACGCGATACAGTCGCCGACGCGCGCGAGGTACTCGCCCTTCTTGATCAGCGCGGCCTGGTCGGCCGGCGTGGCCGCGACGGCGGCAGCGCCGTGCAGCGTGTCGTTGCCCGGCCACAGGACCGGCACGAGGGCGGCAGCCGCGACGATCGCGACAGCCGAGAGTGCAAACAGGGACTTGCGTTTCATTGTGTCTGTCTCCCTTGCCTTATTGCGGTTCGCTGCCGCAGGCGAGCGGAGTCTTCATCGAACGCGCCGGGGCCGGCACGGGGTTGGCGGGCGCCGGTTGCGCGGCGAGCCATGCGGTCACGGCCGTCACGTCTTCGTCCGACAGCTTCGACGCGATATCGTGCATGCAATCAGGCGCCTTCGCGTGGCGGTTGCCCGAGCGCCATGCGCCGAGCTGTGCGCTCAGGTAATCGGCGTGCAGGCCGACGAGGCCCGGGATCGCCGGCTGCATGCCGGTCAGCCCTGCGCCGTGGCAGGCCACGCAGGCCGGCAGCTTGCGGGACGGGTCGCCTTGCGTGACGAGCTGCTTGCCGCGCGCGAGCGTGGCGGCCGGCAGCGTCGGCTTGGCCGGCGTCGGGTACGGCGGACGCTCGGCCGAGAAGTGCGCGGCGATCTCTTTCAGGTAATCGTCGTTCAGGTACGTCAGCAGGTAGTTCATCGGCGGGTACTTGCGCCGGCCGTCACGGAAGTTGACGAGCTGGTTGTATAGGTACTCCGCCGGCTTGCCGGCAAGCCGCGGGAAATAGTCGTTGTCCGTGCCCTGGCCGTGAACGCCGTGGCATGCGGTACAGCCGCGCACGCGCTCGGCCATGGTATCGGGTGCCTTGAGCGGCGCCTGCTGGGCGTGCGCTTGCTCCGTGGGCTTGGTCTGCGCTTGAGCAGCGCTCGTAAGGCCCGCGCCACCGATCAACAGAACGGCAAGCAACGGACGGAAGAGGCGTCTTGAAGACACACGAGACTCCATGTTTATTCGTCGGGGACCTGTCCGGGCTACGATCGGCTCGGCGCATGGACGGCAGGACAGCCGGGCTGCTGCGACGCGGCATTCTATCATCGATGGGTAATGACGGCTATTTGGCAAAAGGACATCGGTTCCAGTCTGTTCGCGACTTGCGACAATTTGCCGCGCTGTGTGCACCTGCAGTGTGAACTGGCGTGCGCTTTGACCATCGAAGACCGTACACTCGCGGGTCGCGCGGCGCCGCCTCCGCCGCAGATCCAGTCATTTCTCCCGTTTCCGGATTCATCGATGACGTTCCCTACCGTGCCGTTGCCGTCTTCCCGCTGTCGTTCCATGTGCCGCCGCACCGCCGGCCAGCCGTTCCCGGGAGGGCGCGCGCGATGAGGATCGACAGCTTGTGGATCGGGCAGGTCGCGCTCGCGGCATTGATGGACGCGACGTTCGCGATGGCGGTCGGCTCGGCGCTGCTCAAGGCGTGGCTCGGCAAGGATGGCGGGCGGCCGGTCATCGCACCGTCGCACCCGGCATGGCTGCGCGCGCAACATTCGCTGGTCGCGGCGGCGCTGGCGCTCGTGCTCGCCGATCTCGGCTGGCTGGTGTACGAAGCCGCGTCGATGAGCGGCGCGGGGCTCGGCGGCGCGTTCGCCGCGATTCCCGTCATGCTCGCGCAGACGCACACCGGCTTCGCGTGGAGCGTCGCGTTCGCCGGTGCCGTGGTGCTCGCGATCGTCGCGCTGGCGAAGCCGGAGGGCCCGCTCGCGCACGCGGTGCTGTGGCTCGCGGTGATCGTGATCGCGGCCGGCAAGGCGTCGCTCGGCCATGCGGCCGATACGGGCCCGTTGTCCGCGGCGGTCGGCGTCCAGACGCTGCACTTGCTCGCCACCGCGGTGTGGGGCGGCCTCGTGCTCGCGGGCGGGCTTGCGGTGCTGCCGGTGCTCGGCTCGTCGGTCGCGCGCGGTGCGCTGATCCGGATCGGCCAGCAATTGTCGCGGACGTCGGTGATCGCGGTCGTGTTCGTGCTCGGCACGGGCGTTCTCAATGCGCTGCGCGGGCTCGGCGGCTCGCTCGCACCGCTCGACGGCAGCACGTGGGGGCGCGTGCTGCTGCTCAAGCTGCTGCTCGTCGCACTCGCGCTCGTGCTCGGCGGGCTGAACCGCTTCTCCGCGCTGCCGCGCCTGCGCCGCACCGCGTCGACCGAAGACGCGCACACGTTCCGCAACATCCTGCATCTCGAAGCGCTGACGATGATCGGCGTGTTCGTCGCGGCTGCCGTGCTGTCGTTCTGCGTGCCGGGGTTCGCGGCGCTCGGCTGACGGCCGGTTCGGCGCCGCGCAGGGCGGGGCGCCCGCGCGCCGCGTGCTGCAGATGCAAAAACGGCCGCCTGTCGGGCGGCCGTATCGAAGCCGATGCGCGGCATGCCCGCCGCGCAACGCACGTCAGCTCACGGCTTCGTCACCACTCGGCGACGCTGCCGTCCGCATGGCGCCACACCGGATTACGCCAGCGGTGGCCCGTCTTCGCCATTTCACGCACCTTCTCCTCGTTGACGTCGATGCCGAGCCCCGGGCCCTGCGGGATCGCGACGAAGCCGTCTTCGTAGCGGAACACCTCGGGGTTGCGCAGATAGTCCAGCAGGTCGTTGCCCTGGTTGTAGTGGATGCCGAGGCTCTGTTCCTGGATGAACGCGTTGTAGCTGACCGCATCGAGCTGCAGGCACGCGGCCAGCGCGATCGGGCCGAGCGGGCAGTGCAGCGCGAGCGCGACGTCGTAGCTTTCCGCGAGCGTCGCGATCTTGCGGCACTCGGTGATGCCGCCCGCGTGCGATGCGTCGGGCTGGATGATGTCGACGTAGCCGCCCGCGAGGATGTGCTTGAAGTCCCAGCGCGAATAGAGCCGCTCGCCGAGCGCGATCGGCGTGTTGGTCTGGTTGACGATGTCGCGCAGCGCCTCGGCGTTCTCCGATAGTACCGGCTCCTCGATGAACATCAGCTTGTACGGATCGAGCTCCTTCGCGAGCACCTTCGCCATCGGCTTGTGCACGCGGCCGTGGAAGTCGACGCCGATCCCGACATGCGGGCCGACCGCGTCGCGCACCGCCGCGACGTTCGCGATCACCTGCTCGACCTTGTCGTAGGTATCGACGATCTGCAGCTCCTCGGAGCCGTTCATCTTCACGGCCTTGAAGCCGCGCTCGACCACCGCGCGCGCGTTGTTCGCGACGTCGCTCGGCCGGTCGCCTCCGATCCACGAGTACACCTTGATGCGGTCGCGCACCTGGCCGCCGAGCAGCGCATGCACGGGCACGCCGTGATGCTTGCCCAAGATGTCCCACAACGCCTGGTCGACACCCGCGATCGCGCTCATCGTGATCGGGCCGCCGCGGTAGAAGCCGGCGCGGTACATCACCTGCCAGTGATCCTCGATCAGCAGCGGATCCTTGCCGACCAGATAGTCGGCGAGTTCGTGCACGGCGGCTTCGACCGTATGCGCGCGGCCCTCGACGACCGGCTCGCCCCAGCCGACGATCCCTTCGTCGGTTTCGATCTTGAGGAACAGCCAGCGCGGCGGGACGACGAAGGTTTCGAGGCGGGTGATTTTCATGTGGGGAGTCTCCAGGGGCGACCGGCGCGGACGTGCGGATGCCGCGCCGATCCAGTGCATGACGGTTATCCTAGCGCAGCCCGCTAAAAAATAGTATTAATAGCACTATTGCGCAGATAGTGGGCAGCCGCGGCGAGCCCGCTCAACGGAGAACGATCATTCAACGCGACCTGCATGGACAGACGGCTTTCCTGCTCGCGACGGCGATCCTGCGAGGCGACTATTCGCCCGAATCGCTGCTGCCGCGGGAACCGGAGCTGATGGAGATGTTCGGCGTGAGCCGCACGGTGCTGCGCGAGGCGCTGCGCACGCTGACGTCGAAGGGGCTGATCGAATCGCGGCCGAAGGTCGGCACGCGCGTGCGGCCGCGCCGCGCGTGGAACCTGCTCGACGCCGACCTGCTCGACTGGTACGCGCGGGTTGCGCCGCCGCTCGCGTTTGCGCTGAAACTGCAGGAGATGCGCGAGATGATCGAGCCGCACGCGGCCGCGCTGGCCGCGCGCACGCATGGGCCGGGCGCCTTCGACGCGATCGAGGATGCGGTGCGCGCGATGGCCGCCGCGCGCAACGTCGACGAATGGGTGCGCGCGGACCTGCGCTTTCACCTGAGCGTGCTGGAGGCCGGCGGCAACGAGCTGCTGGTGCCGCTCGGTGCGCTGATCGCCCGCACGCTCGAGGCGCAGTTGCACCTGAATGCCCGGCGTGCGCACGTGTTCAACGCGTCGCTCGCCGAGCACACGGCCGTCAGCGACGCGATCCGCGTGCGCGACGAGGACGGCGCGCGCCGCGCGATGGCGTCGCTGCTCGCGGTGACGCGCGCGCGGATCGAGATGTCGTGACGGGCAGGGGTGGCGCCGGTCGTCAGGCGTTCGCGCACCCGCCCGGCTTCAGCACGCGCTGCGTCGACGCCGGATATTTCGCGAGCAGGCTCGCCGGCCGGCGCGGACGCGCGACCAGGTCGCCGCCGCAGTTCGGGCAACGGCCCTTCAGCACGTCGTCCGCGCAGCTCGCGCAGAACGTACATTCGAAGGTACAGATGCGCGCGTCCGCCGAGTCGGGCGGCAGGTCCTTGTCGCAGCATTCGCAGCCGGGGCGCAGTTCGAGCATGACGGTGTTCCTCGTAGTCGGAGCGGATCGGGGCGGGCGCTGCCGCACATTGCATGCGACGCGCGTGCGCGCTACTGTACCCGCTTGAGTCGGCCCGGCCAACGGTGTCCCGCCGGGATGCCGTCGACGCGCACGGGCCGCCCTGGGAGACGACCATGCTCTATCGCGGAAGCTGTCACTGCGGCGACGTGAAGTTCGAGGCGGAAGGCGATCTGCAGGGCGTGATGGCCTGCAACTGCTCGATCTGCCGGCGCAAGGGCGCGCTGATGTGGTTCGTGCCGCGCGACCACCTGACGCTCGTCACGCCCGAAGAGAATCTTTCCACCTACATGTTCAACAAGCACGTGATCCGCCATCGCTTCTGCAAGCGCTGCGGGATTCACACGTTCGGCGAGGGTACGCATCCGAACGGCACCGAGATGGCTGCGATCAACGTGCGATGCCTCGAGGATGTCGATATCGATGCGCTGCCCGTCACGCACTACGACGGCCGCTCGCGCTGAGCGGCCCGTCGTCGCGTGAGCATACGGGCCGCCGTCAGGACGGCTCGACCGGCGCGGCCTGTGGCGTCGGCGTTTCCGCCTGCGGCGCGGGGCCCGTCGTGCGCGTGCCGGCTGCGACCGGGCGCTCGATCAGCGGTGCGAGCGCCGGCGCCATCGACTTCAGCAACTGCACGGCCATCGCGCTCGTGAAGTCGTAGCGTGCCGCGTATGGCTCGTGCGCGGTCGCCGTCAGCACGCCGAAGAAGCGATCGCCGAGCACGAACACGAACGTGCCGCTGCGGTTGACCTTGCGCGACTCGATCAGCCGCGCGCCGCGCGCGTAGATATTGAAGCGCTGGTCGCCCGTCCCGGTCTTGCCGTACACCTCGAGCGTCTTGCCGTCGGGCAGCGTGAAGCCGCCCGCCAGGCGCCGCGCGGTGCCGTTCAGCACGACGTCGCGCAGCAGCGTGCGCGTCACGTTGACGATCTCCGGTGACAGCATCGGCTGCGGTTGTGCAGCCGCGCGCACGAAGCGCGTTTCGTACGGCGTGCCCTTCGCGAAATCGAGGCGGGTGATCGTCTCGGTCGGCGCCTTCTGGCCGCCGTTCGCGATCAGGCCGATCAGTTTCGCGAGCGCGTCGGGCTGGTCGCCCGATGCGCCGATCGCGGCCGCGTACGACGGCGTGACCTCCGCGAACGGATAGCCGAGCGCGCGCCACGCCTTCGTGATTTCCCCGTACGCGCGCAGCTCGACCATGCGGCGGATGCGCCGATCCTGGGTCGCGTGATAGCGCGTCTTGTACAGCCACGAATACGTGTAGAAGCGCGCATCGCGGCTGTCGCGCTGGACTTCGCCGAGCGACGCGTTCGGATGTGCGCGCAGGTAATTGAGCGTCCACAGCGCGAGCGGGTGGACGCTTGCGATGTAGCCGCGATCGTTGAGGTTGAAGCGGTCGATCGCGTACTTCGCATAGAGCGCGGCGAGGTCGTCGTCCGACAGCGTCGCGGCGGGCGTACCCTTCAGCTGCGCGCGCATCTGCGCATCGAACCACGCGAGCGATTCGTGCGGCGCGACGCTGCGCAGCACCGTCGCGATCTTCGGCGGCGACTTGCGCACGTTCTGCAGCATCAGCGCGAGCGCGTCGTCGGGCGCCTTGCCCGCGTAGCGCGTGTAGAAGCGCTTCACGTAGACCTTGCTTTCGCCGTCGACGAACTGCTCGAGGTAATGCTTGCGCTGCTCGGGATCGCCGAGCCACGACGACGACGGGCCGGCCGTCTTCAGCATTTCGTAATGGACGATGTCGCGCATCAGCCGCACGAACACCAGGTTGACCGAGTGCTCGAACGCCGTGTGCAGCGTCAGGATGCGGCCGTTGTCCGACTTCTCGAAGTTCGAGAACACCTGCGCGCCGCCGCCCGTGTAGAACACGTCGGGACTCGCCGAGTACTTGCGTTCGACCGCGGCGTCGAGCATCGCCTGCAGCGAGCGGTCGCGCGTATGCGACAGGTAGTCGAGCGCCCAATGCGACAGCCCGTCGAGCGGGTCGGGCTTCACCTGCGCGAGCTGCGCGTTCGACAGGTTGCCGTAGCGCGCGTGCAGGTCGGAGACGATCTGCAGGTAGGTGATCAGCGTGCGCAGCTTCGCGGTCGAGCCGAGGTTGATGCGGCCGCCGCGGTTCACGTCGAATGGCTGGTTCACGCTGTCGGTTTGCACGCGCAGCAGGTTCGCGCCGTTGCGATGCTCGTACAGCGTGAAGCTGTATGTGAGGTGCGACGGGTCGTCCTTCGGCGCAAGCATCTCGAAGCCGTACAGGCCGGCGGCCTGCGCGCCGTCACGGGTGGACGCCTTCGCGAGCCGTTCGGCGACCGCCTGCTGCACGCCGTTGTCGAGCGTGCTGGTGGCCTCCAGGTCGAGCAGGTCGAGCTGGTACAGGTCGTTGATGCCGAGCGCCGCCAGCAGCGACGCGCGTGCCGACGTCACGGCCTTGCGCGACACGAACGACTGCACGCGCGCGGCGGCCGGCGGCGCGCTGCGCTCGATCTGCGCGGCGAGCGCAGCGTCGCGCAGTGCGGGCGAGATCACGCCGCCGCTCGACAGCAGCCGCAGGTAGCTGTCGGTCAGCTTCTGCAACGCCGGATAGCCGCGATTCAGGAAATACGACGGCGCGCGCTGCGCGATGACCAGCGACAGCACCTCGCGGAACGTCTTGCCCTGTTCGTCGACGTTGTCGCCGGTCGTCGGCGCGG
The DNA here is from genome assembly GCF_001443045.1 of Burkholderia ambifaria. Taxonomy (GTDB): domain Bacteria; phylum Pseudomonadota; class Gammaproteobacteria; order Burkholderiales; family Burkholderiaceae; genus Burkholderia; species Burkholderia ambifaria_A. Next base: position 231,380 of record NZ_LKPJ01000010.1, read on the forward strand.
CGAGGATCCGGTTCACGTCGTTGAAGTCGCGGCCGTACCACGCCGCGAGACCGTCGCCGATGCCGGTGATTTCGCCCACGTGCGGGCGTGCGGCGAGCGGTACCGAGTTCAGGTAGCGCACGACGATCGAGCGGCGCGCGAGCATCGTCTGCGGGCCGTTCATGTACGCAAGGACCGACGCGGACGCGATCTGCCGCAGCTTCTCCGGTGGCGTCGCGGTGCGGCCGTCGGGCGAATGGCGGAACTTCTCGATCTGCGTCGCGAGCGTGCTGCCGCCCGGGCGTGCCTGGTGATGGTTGACGACGTGCATCGCCTGGTCGGCGAGCGCGCGGCTGAAGCGCCCCCAGTCGATCGCCGGATTGCGGTTCGGCTGGTTCGCGTCGAGCAGGTAGCGGTCCTCGATGAACAGCAACGAATCGGTGACCACGCGCGGCACCGCGTCGAAGTCTGCGTAGACGCGCTGCGGGAACACGGTCGCGAACAGCGGCGAGCCGGTCGAATCGAACAGCATCAGCCCGGTCTGGTCTTTCTCTTCGTAAGGCAGGAACAGGCCGCGATCGGCGAGCGAGAGCATCCGGTCGGAATCGCGCGCCTGCTTGCCGACGACGAAGCCGCGCGCGAGCAGACGCTGCTGGAACGCAGGAATCATCGAATAGCCGAGGCGCTGGTCGTACGGCCCGTTGGCAGGAAAGCGGATGTGGTCGCTCGCTCCGGATTCGACGGTGTAGCCAACGTCGCGGGTGAGTTCGGACAGGTAGTGCGCCTGCAGGCGCGACGTCTCGATCTCGGTCATCACGAGCCGTGCAAGGATCGCGATCGCGATCACCAGCGCGGCCAGCAAAGACCACTTGATCCACGTCCAGACCGATGCACTCCCGGTCACGCGCGGCAGGATGCGATTCAGCGGCCGATTCATGGCGGCGTCTCCCTGAAGGCGCGGGCTCCGGCCACACCTCATTAAGGATTAGTGTAGTCCTCAACCGTGGGCTGCCAAGAGCGGTTCTCTACGGAGATGCACCGACGCAACAGATGTGCCCGCACCGTGTGTGGCCTGCGTTGCAACCGCCCGAGCCCCGCCTGGCGTGCGTTCCCGGCTGTTCTCGGGTGTCGCGGCGAGCCTGCCGTCGACGCTGGAAATGGTGCGCGATTGCACCCTTCATTCACCTGACGAAATGTTCGATGAGGTGATCGATGAAAAGTCGCGCGATGATATCGTCGCGCAACCCCCGCGACCGACGGGCGGATACCGTCTGCCCGCACGCGGTCCGACGCCGTGTTGCGCGGCGTTTCCGAGGGAGAGCCGACCTCGTGAGCCGCAAATTCATTCTGAAGGGCGACACGACCGACCATGGTGGCGCCATGCTCGACGGGATCGCCAATTCGTCGTTCGACGGCGGCGAGTTCGCCTGTCTCGGCGCGCCGGTGTTCTGCGCCGCGTGCAAGACCCGGGGCGTGATCGTGTCCGACGGCGGCGAGCGGACGATGACCGTGATGGGCAAGGTCGTTGCGCGCGAACCCGACCTGTGCCAGTGCCGGTGCACGCCGCAGCCGAAGCTGATCCCGTCGCAGGGGACGGGCACCCTCTCTGGCTGACGCCCGTCGAATCCGTGCAACGTACGATGCGGGCTGCCCGTCGTCAGACGCTGCCTTCGGTCTCGATCACGAGGATGCGCGCTTCGCCGAGCGGGTGCGCGACGTGTTCGGTGCCGATCGTCGCGTGGAATACGTCTCCCGTTTCGAGCAGCGTCGCGTGCTCGATGCCCGCTTCGCGGTAGCGCATCTCGACGCGGCCGTCGAGCACCGCGAATACTTCCTCTCCGTCGTTCACATGCCACCGGTACGGCTGATCGGTCCAGTGCAGGCGGACCGTGATGCCGTTCAGGTTCGCGATGTCCAGCGCGCCCCATGGGCGCTGCGCGGTGAACGCGGTGCTGCGGATGATGTTCATCGATCCGTCCGTGAGTGTGGAGGCTGCGCAGGGCCGGCGGCGTGATCGCGTCGCTTGCCCGCCAGCCTGATTCGATGTGCTCCGGATCAGCGCGACATCGCCCGCAAGGCCGCGTCGATCGTCTGCCTGCGCTTTTCCAGCCCAGCCGCCGAACGTTCGGTCACACGCTTCAGGACCGATGCCGGTGCGGTATCCGGGGAACCCGCATCGAACGGCGGCGCCGGCGCGTATTCGAGCGCGAGCTGGATCGACTGCGCTTCTTCGTCGCCGACGAGTTCGGCGGCGATCGTCAATGCGAAGTCGATGCCGGCCGTCACGCCGCCGCCGGTGATCAGGTTGCCGTCGCGCACCACGCGCTCGCGCACGGGCACGGCACCGAGCGGCTCGAGCAGCCCATGAAACGCCCAGTGCGTCGTCGCGCGGCGTCCGCGCAGCAGGCCGGCCACGCCGAGCAGCAGCGCGCCCGTACAGACCGACGTCACGTAGCGCGCGGCGGCCGCGCGCTGCTGCACGAACGCGATCGTTTCGGCATCGAGCAGCAGGTCGTTGATCCCGATCCCGCCGGGCACGCAGATCACGTCGAGCGGCGGGCAGTCGTCGAACGTGCAGGTCGGCGTGAGCGCGAGGCTGCTGCTCGACGCGACGGTGTCGCGCGATTTCCAGAGCAGGTGGACAGCCGCGTCCGGCAGCGACGCGAGCACGTCGTGCGGGCCGGTGAGATCGAGTTGCTGGACGCCCGGAAACACGAGAAGGCCGATATGCAGGGTCATGCGAACACTCCGAAGGGAAGGGGATGCACCGTGGCCGGCGCACGATGGACAGATCGATTCTAGGCGCGTAGTGTTTGGCGAAATTGCCAGATCACCCACGTTTTCAGCCAATCGCCATGCCTGTCGCTCCGCGCTCGATCCTGGTCCTCGCGTTCCCCCGTGCGCAGTTGCTCGACGTGACCGGGCCGCTGCAGGTGTTCGCCTCCGTCAACGAACTCGCGCAGGAGCGCGGTCGGCCCGCACCGTATGCGCCGCGCGTCGTCGCCGCCGAGGCCGGGCCGATCGAGACGTCGTCGGGCCTCGTCGTGATGGCCGATTCGCTGCGCTCGGCCGGGCGGCCGGATACGGTGATCGTGGCCGGCGGCAAGGGTGTGCACGCCGCGTCGCGGGACGCGCGGACGGTGCGTTGGGTCCGGCAGCAGGCGCAGCGCGCACGACGTGTCGCGTCCGTGTGCACCGGCGCATTCCTGCTCGCCGAGGCCGGCCTGCTAGACGGGCGGCGTGCGGTCACGCACTGGGCGCGCTGCGACGAATTCGCGGCGCGCTACCCGAACGTGCGCGTCGAGCCCGATCCGATCTTCATCCGCGAAGGCGCGCTATGGACGTCGGCTGGCGTGACGGCCGGCATCGATCTCGCGCTGGCGCTCGTCGAGGAGGATCTCGGGCGGGCGATCGCGCTCGACGCCGCGCGCGAACTCGTCGTGTTCCTGAAGCGGCCGGGCGGGCAGGCTCAGTTCAGCGCGATGCTGTCGATGCAGCGCACCGACGACCGCTTCGGCGAACTGCATGCATGGATCGCCGAGCATCTGGACGCCGACCTGTCGGTGCCCGCACTCGCCGAGCGCGTCAGCATGAGCGAGCGCAGCTTCGTGCGCCACTACCGCGCGGGGACCGGCCGCACGCCCGCGCGCGCGGTCGAACAGATTCGCGTCGAGGCCGCGCAGCGTTTGCTCGGCGAAACCGCGTGGCCCGTCAAGCGGATCGCCACGCGGTGCGGCTTCGGTTCGGAAGAGACGCTGCGGCGCAGTTTCGTGCGCGTGCTTGGCGTGTCGCCGCAGGGATATCGCGAGCGGTTCGTGCGGTAACGCGACCGGTGTGCGGCAGCGAGGCCATGCGCTGTAACCGGGGACGGAGCCGACGTCGCTCGGAGCTGCTCGACGGCAGATTACTTTCGAGTCCGAAAAGCGGTGACTATTCAGAAGTGGAGAACAATCGACGGGGACTTGTGCCGCGCCCGCCGCGCGCTCTATTCTGTTCCGTTGGCGATTCGAAGGGGGCGCAGCATGGACCGCATCCAGGCAATGGAAGTTTTCACCCGCGTGGTCGACGCGAACAGCTTTACGCGCGCGGCCGACACGCTCGCGATGCCGCGCGCGTCGGTGACGACCATCATCCAGAATCTCGAGGCGCTGCTCGGCGTGCGCCTGATGCACCGGACGACGCGCCGGCTGTCGCTGACGCCGGAGGGCGCCGCGTACTACGAGCATTGCATGAAGATCATCTCGGAGATCGCGGAAGCCGACGCGAGTTTCCAGACCGGCAATCGCAAGCCGAGCGGCGTGCTGCGTGTCCACATGCCGAGTTCGCTCGGGCGCCGTATCGTGTTGCCGTCGCTGTCGATCTTCCGGCAGCGCTATCCGGACATCACGCTCGACCTCGGCTTGTCGGACCGCTACGTGGATCCGGTCGAGGAGGGTATCGACTGCATGATCCGGGTCGGGCCGCTCGAGGATTCATCGATGGTCGCGCGGCGGATCGGGATGCTCAAGCGCGTGACCTGCGCGTCGCCCGACTATCTGGCGCGTCACGGCGAGCCGCAGGAGATTGCCGACCTGGCAGACCATCATGCGGTCAATTTCCGCGCGAGCCACGGTGCGCGTGCCATTCCGTGGGTGTTCATGATCGAGGGCAAGCCGGTCGAGGTGCGGATGAACGGCAGCGTCACCGTGAACGATTCGGATGCGTATGTGACGTGCGGGCTCGAAGGGTTCGGGATGATCCAGCCGACGCTGTTCATGGTGCTGCCGAACCTGCGCGACGGCTCGCTCGTCGAGGTGCTGCCCGACTGCAATCCGAAGCCCAAGCCGATTTCGATCGTGTATCCGCACAACCGGCATCTGTCGCAGAAGGTGCGCGTGTTCGCGGACTGGATCGCGGAGCTGTTCGAGTCGACGCCGGCGCTGGAGGGCGGGGAGAATTGGCGCGGGAAGGTGCGGGCGGATTCTATAGAGGAGCGCGGATCGGTGGTGGCGTAGCGCACGTGCGCGTGACCTGAAGGACGGGTGACGCGCGATACCGCTTGCACCGGATGAGGCAATGAAAAAGCCCGGTAGATCAAAGATCTACCGGGCTTTCGCATTTGGTGGCGAATCAGGGATTCGAACCCCGGACCTGCGGATTATGATTCCGTCGCTCTAACCGACTGAGCTAATTCGCCGAAGAATTGAATTATGTAGATCTACCTCTTGGCTGTCAACACCTTTTTTCATCTTTCCTGAAAAAAGTTGCCGGCGGCCCGTGCCAGCCCGGGTTGCAGGCGGGTGCTACCCGCCTGCCCGATCTCAATCCTGCGCGTAGATGTTCGAGTCCTTCGTCTCCTTGACGAACAGCAGGCCGATCACGAACGTGGCCAGTGCGATCACGATCGGATACCAGAGCCCCGAGTAGATGTTGCCCTTCGCCGCGACGATCGCGAACGCTGTCGCCGGCAGGAAGCCGCCGAACCAGCCGTTGCCGATGTGATAGGGCAGCGACATCGACGTGTAGCGGATCCGCGTCGGGAACATCTCGACCAGCATCGCGGCGATCGGGCCGTAGACCATCGTCACGTAGATCACGAGGATCGTCAGGATCACGATCGTCATCGGCCAGTTGAGCTGTGCCGGGTCGGCCTTCGCCGGGTAGCCGGCCGCCTTCAGCGTCGATGCGAGCGTCTTGTCGAATGCCGCGCCCTGCGCCTTCGCGTCGGCCGCCTTGCCGTCATAGGCTGCAATCACGGTGTCGCCGACCTTGATCTGCGCGGTCGTGCCGGCCGGTGCCGCGACGTTCTCGTAGTTCAGGCCGGCCTTCGCGAGCGCACCCTTTGCGATGTCGCACGAGTCGGTGAACTTCGACGTGCCGACCGGGTTGAACTGGAACGCGCAGGTGGCCGGATCGGCGATCACCGAGATCGGTGCCTTCTGCGTCGCGATCTCGAGCTGCGGGTTCGCGTAGTGCGTGAGCGCCTTGAACAGCGGGAAGTAGGTCAGTGCCGCGATCAGGCAGCCCGCGAGGATGATCGGCTTGCGGCCGATCTTGTCCGACAGCGAACCGAAGAACAGGAAGAACGGCGTGCCGATCAGCAGGGCGATCGCGATCAGGATGTTCGCGCTGGCACCGTCGACCTTCAGCGTCTGCGTGAGGAAGAACAGCGCGTAGAACTGGCCCGTGTACCACACGACGGCCTGGCCGGCGGTCAGGCCGACGAGCGCGAGGATCACGATCTTCAGGTTCTTCCACTGGCCGAATGCTTCGGTCAGCGGCGCCTTCGACGTCTTGCCTTCTGCCTTGATGCGCAGGAACACCGGCGATTCGTTCAACTGCATCCGGATCCACACCGACACCGCGAGCAGCAGGATCGACGCGACGAACGGCACGCGCCAGCCCCAGCTGCCGAACGCTTCCTCGCCGATGAACGTGCGCACGCCGAGGATCACGAGCAGCGACAGGAACAGGCCGAGCGTCGCGGTCGTCTGGATCCACGCGGTGTAGAAGCCGCGACGGTTCGCCGGCGCATGCTCGGCGACGTAGGTCGCCGCGCCGCCGTACTCGCCGCCGAGCGCGAGGCCCTGCAGCAGTCGCATCGCGATGAAGATCACGGGTGCCGCGATGCCGATCGACGCGTAGCCGGGCAGGAAGCCGACCACGAAGGTCGAGATGCCCATGATCACGATCGTCACGAGGAACGTGTGCTTGCGGCCGACGAGGTCGCCGAGCCGGCCGAACACGATCGCGCCGAATGGCCGCACGGCGAAGCCGGCCGCGAAGCCGAGCAGCGTGAAGATGAAGGCGGCGGTCGGATTGACCCCGGAGAAGAAGCTCTTGCTGATGTAGGCCGCGAGTGAGCCGGCCAGGTAAAAGTCGTACCACTCGAACACGGTGCCCAGCGACGACGCGAAGATCACCTTCTTCTCTTCGCCCGTCATCGGCGCGTGCGAAATTTGCCCGCCTAACGTTGCCATGAATCGTCTCCAAGTCCCTTGATATAGATATGCGGCCGCCTTGGGTGGGCGGGCCTGTCGACGATTATTGGCAGGGAAACTTACGGCGCACTGACTCGCGGGCACAAAACGACTGCGCGTTAACCCGCGCCGAATCGGCCGCTTCGCGCCGCGATCGTGTCGCAAACGGGCGGTAAAGCGCCGGTTTCGATGCGATCGCGGGGCGGTACGCGGTATGGGCGCGCGCGTGTCAGGCGGGATCCGGGACGGCTTCCGACAGCGGCAGGCTGATGCGCACGAGCGTGCCGGCGAGGCGCGGCGCCTGCTGGTAGACATGATCGTCGAGCGTCAGCGTGCCGCCGTGCTGCGCGGCGATCTCGCGCACGATCGCGAGCCCGAGGCCGCTGCCGTCGCCTTCGCGGCCGAGGATCCGGTAGAAGCGCTCGACCACGCGGTCGCGCTCGGCGGGCGGGATGCCGGGCCCGGTGTCCTCGACCTCGAGATGCACGCGCCGCGCCGCACGCTCGGCCCGCACGCGCACGGTGATGCGGCCGCCTTCGGGTGTGTAGCGGATCGCGTTGTCGACCAGGTTGCCGAGCATCTCGCGCAGCATCACCGGATTGCCGTCGACGTCGAGCGGTGCGTCATCCTCCGGGCCTTCGTAGCCGAGGTCCATCCGCTTCGCGAGCGCGGCCTGCACCCAGTCGCGCACCGTGCGCCGTGCCAGCGCGGCGATCTCGACCGGCTCGAACGTCAGTCCGCTCGCGCGATTCTCGGCGCGCGCGAGCGCGAGCAGTTGCGTGACGAGCCGCGCGGCCTGCTCGGAACTCGTCGCGATCTGCTCGAGCGAGCGCTGCACGTCGGGTGGCACCGGGTGGCGCAACGCGAATTCGGCCTGCGTGCGCAGCCCCGCGAGCGGCGTCTTCATCTGGTGCGCGGCGTCGGCGATGAAGCGTTTCTGCAGTGCCATGTTCTGTTCGAGACGCGCGAGCAGGTCGTTGAACGACGTGACGAGCGGCTCGATCTCGGGCGGCGCGCGCTGCGCCTCGACGGGCGACAGGTCGTCGGGCCGCCGCGCGCGGATGTGCGCCTGCAGCGCGTTGAGCGGCGCGAGCCCGCGCGACAGCCCGAACCAGACGAGCAGGATCGCGAGCGGCAGGATCACGAACTGCGGCAGGATCACGCCCTTGATGATGTCGTTCGCGAGCGCGTTGCGCTTGTCGAGCGTCTCGCCGACCTGCACGAGCACGGGCTGCGTGCCGCTCGACTCCGGCAGCGCGACAGTCGTATACGCGACGCGCACGTCGTTGCCGCGCAGCAGGTCGTCGCGGAACACGACGACGCCCGGCGGTGGGCGGTCCTCGTCGCGCGGCAGCGGCATGTCGGCCTCGCCCGCGACCAGCTCGCCGCGCGTGCCGAGCACCTGGAAGTACACGCTGTCGATGTTGTCCGCGCGCAGGAAGTCGCGCGTCTGCTGCGGCAGCGTCAACTCGGCGACGCCATTGACCGGATGGATCTGCCGCGCGAGCACGTATGCGTTGGTCTCGAGGGCGCGATCGAACGGGCCGTTCGCGATCGTCTTCGCGACGAGATAGGTGACGGCGATGCTCATCGGCCACAGCAGCAGGAGCGGCGCGAGCATCCAGTCGAGGATTTCGCCGAACAGCGAGCGCGGGCGTGCGGCCTCGGGCGTGTCGGTTTCGTCGGGCGGCGCGAACGGGTTCTCGTAGCGCGCGTCGCGCGCGGCATCGGCGGCGGACGGCTGCTCGCCGGTCGGATGGCGGGAACGGGCCGGCGTGGCCATCGCGGCGACGGCCGTGTTCAGCGCAGCGGCGTGCCGGCCGCCGCGGGCTGGGGCGCGGCCGTGTCGGCCGGTGCCGCGGGCGCGACTTTCTCGAGGCAGTAGCCGAGGCCGCGCACGGTGGAAATCCGCACGCCGCTCGGCTCGATCTTCTTGCGCAGCCGGTGCACGTACACTTCGATCGCGTTGTTGCTGACTTCCTCGCCCCATTCGCACAGATGGTCGACGAGCTGCTCCTTCGACACGAGCCGGCCGATGCGCTGCAGCAGCACTTCGAGCAGACCGAGTTCGCGCGCGGACAGGTCGAGCACGCGATCGTTCGCATACGCGATGCGGCCGACCTGGTCGAACGCGAGCGAGCCGTGGCGCACGACGGTCGGGCCGCCGCCCGCGCCGCGCCGGGTCAGCGCGCGCACGCGTGCCTCGAGTTCGTTGAGTGCGAACGGCTTGGCCATGTAGTCGTCCGCGCCGAGGTCGAGCCCCTTCACGCGCTCGTCGACGCTGTCGGCGGCGGTCAGGATCAGCACGGGGAGATTGGAATTGCGCGCGCGCAGGCGCTTCAGCACGTCGAGCCCGGACATCTTGGGCAGTCCGAGATCGAGGATCAGCAGGTCGAAGGTCTGCATCGACAGCGCGGTATCGGCATCGACGCCGCTCTTCACGTGGTCGACCGCATAGCCCGATTGGCGGAGTGACCGGGTCAGGCCGTCCGCGAGTATGCTGTCGTCTTCGGCGATGAGAATTCGCATGTTGCTGACCGGTGGCCGGCGGGGCGTTCACGCCGGCGCGGCTGTCTCCGAAGTTATCCGTGTACAACGCAGCCTGCATTGCGGGCTTGCATAAAACACTGTTTTTTTATACAGTGTCTGCATTCGTGGGCGGCGCTTGAAAGCGGGCGCGCCTCTAACAGACGCTGCTCATCATAGCAAAGGACGATTCATGGAAGATAGCAAGAAGGGCTCCGGGATGACCGCCGAGAAGAGCAAGGCGCTGGCGGCCGCACTCGCGCAGATCGAGAAGCAGTTCGGCAAAGGATCGATCATGCGGATGGGCGACGGCGAAGCGACCGAAGACATCCAGGTTGTCTCCACGGGCTCGCTGGGTCTGGATATCGCACTTGGCGTCGGCGGCCTGCCGCGCGGCCGGGTGGTCGAGATCTACGGTCCGGAATCGTCCGGTAAAACCACGCTCACGCTGCAGGTCATCGCCGAACTGCAGAAGCTGGGCGGCACGGCAGCCTTCATCGACGCCGAGCACGCACTCGACGTTCAATATGCAGCGAAGCTCGGCGTGAATGTGCCGGAGCTGCTGATCTCGCAGCCGGACACCGGCGAGCAGGCGCTCGAAATCACCGATGCGCTGGTGCGCTCGGGCTCGATCGACATGATCGTGATCGACTCGGTCGCGGCACTCGTGCCGAAGGCCGAAATCGAAGGCGAGATGGGCGATTCGCTGCCGGGCCTGCAGGCTCGCCTGATGTCGCAGGCGCTGCGCAAGCTGACGGGCACGATCAAGCGCACGAACTGCCTCGTGATCTTCATCAACCAGATCCGGATGAAGATCGGCGTGATGTTCGGCAACCCGGAAACCACAACGGGCGGCAACGCGCTCAAGTTCTACTCGTCGGTGCGTCTGGATATCCGCCGGATCGGCTCGATCAAGAAGAACGACGAGGTGATCGGCAACGAAACCCGCGTGAAGGTCGTCAAGAACAAGGTGTCGCCGCCGTTCCGCGAAGCGATCTTCGACATCCTGTATGGCGAAGGCATTTCGCGTCAGGGCGAGATCATCGATCTCGGCGTGCAGGCGAAGATCGTCGACAAGGCAGGCGCCTGGTACAGCTACAACGGCGAGAAGATCGGTCAGGGCAAGGACAACGCGCGTGAATTCCTGCGCGAGAATCCGGAAATCGCCCGCGAGATCGAGAACCGCATTCGTGAGTCGCTTGGCGTCGCTGCGATGCCCGATGGCGCAGGCAACGAAGCCGAGGCGATGGACGAAGAAGAGTGATGGTCGGGCGCCGAGGTCAGGCTGGCGAACCGGAACCGAGCGACGCGCCCGAAACGGCGGGTCGCTCCGGCCGGCGAGCCGAATCCTCGGGGGCCGACCGGCGGGGCGCGGGCAGTCATGCCGCGAACCGCACCGCGACGAGGGCATCCGACGATGCCCTCGTTTCGTTTGAGATTACCGTGCCGGTCGATCCGTTCGACGACGACGAATCGTTCGACGCGCATGACCGGTCGAGTCGTCGCGTGTCCGGTGTCAGCTTCCCGGGCGAGCGCGCGGCCGATGCGGCTGCGCCGGTCAAGGAAGATGTGTATACGCGCAGCAGCCAGCATCCACGCCGCCCGCGCCGCGCATCCGGCAGCGCTGCCGGCGCGGCTTCCGGCAACGAGTCGGCACCCACCGAGCGCAAATCGTCGAAACCGCCGCGTTCGCTGAAGGGCCGCGCGCTCGGCTACCTGTCCCGGCGCGAATACAGCCGCGCCGAACTCGCGCGCAAGCTCGCGCCGTACGTCGGCGAGGACGAATCGGTCGAACCGGTGCTCGATGCGCTGGAGAAGGAGGGCTGGCTGTCCGATGCGCGCTTTGCCGAAAGCCTCGTGCATCGCCGCGCGTCGCGTGTCGGCGTCGCACGCATCGTCAGTGAACTGAAGCGCCATGCGGTCGGCGACAGTCTCGTCGAGGAAGTGAATGCACAATTGCGCGAGACCGAGTTGACACGTGCACAGGCCGTCTGGCGCAAGAAATTCGGTGCACTGCCGCAAACGCCGGCCGAGCGCGCGAAGCAGGCGCGCTTTCTCGCCGCGCGCGGCTTTTCGAGCGCGACCATCGTGAAATTGCTGAAGGTCGGCGACGATTTCCCGATCGACGACTGACGGGTTCGGGCGCGCGCAGCGCGCGATTTTGCTGCAATGCAACCGTTTCCGGACAGGCGGGAATACCCGCCTTCGCGGCCGAATGCCTCAAATACCCAATATGCTAAAATCCATGGGTTTTCCTCTTCGGCCTCAACCTCCAGCATGCCGCTATCCGAGCCCGTGCCCCGTCAGTTGCGACATCGACGCGCAATCCGAGCGGAAGCCTACGAGCGCGGCGACGGCTTGTGGGACATCGAAGCCTGCCTGACCGATCACAAGCCGCGCGACGTCGCGCTTGCGTCGGGCATCCGGCCCCAGGGCCTGCCGATCCACGAACTCTGGCTGCGCGTGACTATCGATCGTGACCTCAATGTCGTCGACGCCGAAGCGTCGTCGGAATGGGTTCCTTATCCCGGTCACTGTCAATCCGCCACTCCCGCCTATCGGGCCCTCATCGGGCTCAACCTCTTCCGCAATTTCCGCCGCAACGCGAACCGGCTGCTCGCCGGCGTCGCAGGCTGCTCCCATCTCACCGAACTATGCGCCGTGCTGCCGACGGCAGCGATCCAGGCGTTCGCCGGTGACGTGTGGAACGTGCGCGAGGAGGGCGGCGAAGGGCCGGATCACGACGGCGTGCACGCCGAACCGCCTTTCCAGCTCGGCCGCTGCCGGGCGCTGCGGTTCGACGGCGAGGTGGTTCGGCAGTACTACCCGCGCTGGTATGGCCCGATTCGGCCGGATATGCCCGGTGAAGGCAGCACGAAGGAATGAACGGAAATCATTCGAAGAAGCGTCCTAAGCGACATTTCATCCAACTCTCAGACTGAAGGGAATCACGCATGAAGATTCACGAGTACCAGGGTAAGGAAATCCTGCGGAAATTCGGAGTCGCGGTACCGCGCGGCAAGCCGGCGTTCTCGGTTGACGAGGCCGTCAAGGTGGCAGAAGAGCTCGGCGGCCCGGTTTGGGTCGTGAAGGCTCAGATTCACGCGGGTGGCCGTGGCAAGGGCGGCGGCGTGAAGGTGGCGAAGTCGATCGAGCAGGTTCGCGAATACGCGAGCCAGATCCTCGGCATGCAGCTCGTCACGCACCAGACCGGTCCGGAAGGCCAGAAGGTCAACCGTCTGATGATCGAAGAAGGCGCCGACATCAAGCAGGAACTGTATGTCAGCCTCGTCGTCGATCGCGTGTCGCAAAAGATCGTTCTGATGGGTTCGAGCGAAGGCGGCATGGACATCGAAGAAGTTGCCGAAAAGCACCCGGAACTGATCCACAAGGTCATCGTCGAGCCGTCGACGGGCCTGCTCGACGCCCAGGCCGACGACCTCGCCGCGAAGATCGGCGTGCCGGCTGCGTCGATTCCGCAAGCGCGCGCGATCCTGCAAGGCCTGTACAAGGCATTCTGGGAAACCGACGCGTCGCTGGCTGAAATCAACCCGCTGAACGTTTCCGGCGACGGCAAGGTCATCGCACTCGACGCGAAGTTCAACTTCGACTCGAACGCGCTGTTCCGCCACCCGGAAATCGTCGCGTACCGCGATCTGGACGAAGAGGATCCGGCTGAAATCGAAGCGTCGAAGTTCGATCTCGCGTACATCTCGCTCGACGGCAACATCGGCTGTCTCGTGAACGGCGCAGGCCTCGCGATGGCGACGATGGACACGATCAAGCTGTTCGGCGGCGAGCCGGCGAACTTCCTGGACGTCGGCGGCGGCGCGACGACCGAGAAGGTCACCGAAGCGTTCAAGCTGATGCTGAAGAACCCGGATCTGAAGGCGATCCTCGTGAACATCTTCGGCGGCATCATGCGCTGCGACGTGATCGCGGAAGGCGTGATCGCCGGTTCGAAGGCCGTGAACCTGAACGTGCCGCTCGTCGTGCGCATGAAGGGCACGAACGAGGACCTCGGCAAGAAGATGCTGGCCGATTCGGGCCTGCCGATCATCTCGGCGGACAGCATGGAAGAAGCTGCGCAGAAGGTCGTCGCGGCTGCCGAAGGCAAGTAAAGAAGCGCCCCCAGACCTGGCGCTACGCGCCAGGCCCCTCGGGGGAGTCAAGAAAACTTGGGGCGGCCCGGCGTTTTCTTGGCGCGCTCAACGAACACGCATGGCGGCGCGGCTAGCCTGCGACGCCAATCGAACAGAGGTCAAAATACATGTCGATTCTGATCAACAAGGACACGAAGGTCATCACGCAGGGCATTACCGGCAAAACCGGTCAGTTCCATACGCGCGCCTGCCGTGAATACGCAAACGGCCGCGAAGCATTCGTCGCGGGCGTGAACCCGAAGAAGGCCGGCGAAGATTTCGAAGGCATTCCGATCTACGCGAGCGTCAAGGAAGCGAAGGCGGAAACCGGCGCGACCGTGTCGGTCATCTACGTTCCGCCGGCAGGTGCTGCTGCTGCGATCTGGGAAGCGGTCGAAGCCGACCTCGATCTCGCGATCTGCATCACGGAAGGCATCCCTGTCCGCGACATGATCGAAGTGAAGGACCGTATGCGTCGCGAAGGCCGCAAGACGCTGCTGCTCGGGCCGAACTGCCCGGGCACGATCACGCCGGACGAACTGAAGATCGGCATCATGCCGGGTCACATCCACCGCAAGGGCCGCATCGGCGTCGTGTCGCGTTCGGGCACGCTGACGTATGAAGCCGTTGCGCAGCTGACGGCACTGGGCCTCGGCCAGTCGTCGGCAGTCGGTATCGGCGGCGACCCGATCAACGGTCTGAAGCACATCGACGTGATGAAGATGTTCAACGACGATCCGGATACGGACGCGGTCGTGATGATCGGCGAAATCGGCGGTCCGGACGAAGCCAACGCCGCTCAGTGGATCAAGGACAACATGAAGAAGCCGGTCGTCGGCTTCATCGCGGGCGTCACGGCGCCCCCGGGCAAGCGCATGGGCCACGCCGGCGCGCTGATCTCGGGCGGTGCGGATACGGCCGAAGCGAAGCTGGAAATCATGGAAGCGTGCGGCATCACCGTCACGCGCAACCCGTCGGAAATGGGTCGCCTCCTGAAGAAGGCGCTGTAATTTCCGCGTGGTTCGTCCTGCAAAAAACGCCGGCTCTGCCGGCGTTTTTTGTTATGCTCGCGCAATGAATTTGTAAGCCCCGGGCATGCGCGATGCATGCGCCGGCGATGAACCGGGTCGCCTGTCAGACAGTCGTTGCCCCGCACCTACCTATATTCCTCATGCTTGAATTCCTGACGTCGCTGCACTGGGGCGCCGTGTTCCAGATCGTCATCATCGACATCCTGCTCGGCGGCGACAACGCCGTCGTGATCGCGCTCGCGTGCCGCAACCTGCCGGCCAACCAGCGGCTGCGCGGCGTCGTGTGGGGCACGGCCGGCGCGATCCTGCTGCGGGTTGCGCTGATCGCGTTCGCGGTCGTGCTGCTCGACGTGCCGTTCCTGAAATTCGGCGGCGGCCTGCTGCTGCTGTGGATCGGCATCAAGCTGATGGCGCCGGATGCCGACGCGCACGACAACGTGAAGCCTGCCGACCGGCTGTGGGACGCGGTGAAGACGATCGTGATCGCCGACGCCGTGATGAGCCTCGACAACGTGATCGCGATTGCCGGCGCGGCCGAGCAGGCCGATCCGTCGCACCGGCTGGCGCTCGTGATCTTCGGGCTCGTCGTCAGCGTGCCGATCATCGTGTGGGGCAGCACGCTGGTGCTGAAGCTGCTCGACCGATTCCCGATCGTCGTCGCGTTGGGCGCCGGGCTGCTCGGCTGGATCGCCGGCGGACTGATGGTGCACGACCCGGTCGGCGATCGCTGGCCGGTGCTCGATACGTCGGCCGCGATCTATGGCGCGAGCATCGCCGGCGCGCTGCTCGTCGTTGCCGCCGGATACGCGCTCCGGCGCCGCCGCAGCGTTCCGCACGCGCATTGACGTTGGCCGTCCGGCCGACTGCCGGGGCCGCGGCCCGCTGGCTACGATCGAAACGCCTGCCTGATTCGGCAGGCGTTTTTCGTTTCCGGAGCCAGTCATGTTCGAAGCCTTTTCCGTTTCCCTGTTCCGTCGCATCGCCGCCGATCTGCGGCGCGCGCGCCGCCCGGTGCCGCGCTGGCGGCCCGCCGGCTTCACGCTGATCGAGTTGATGATCGTGCTCGCGATCGTCGGCGTGATCGCGGCCTATGCGATTCCCGCGTACCAGGATTACCTCGCGCGGTCGCGCGTCGGCGAGGGGCTCGCGCTCGCGTCGTCCGCGCGGCTGGCGGTCGCCGACAACGCCGCGAGCGGCGCGGGCCTCGACGGCGGCTACAGTCCGCCCGCCGCCACGCGCAACGTCGAATCCGTTCGTATCGACGCCGATACGGGCCAGATCACGGTGGCGTTTACCGCCCGCGTCGCCGCGGCCGGTGCGAATACGCTCGTCCTGGTGCCGTCCGCGCCGGACAAGGCCGAGACGCCGACCGCACGGGTGCCGCTGAAAAAGGGCGCGATGCAGGCCGGCGCGATTGCCTGGGAATGCTTTGCCGCCGGCAAGGCTGCGTCGTCGCTTCCGGCGCCGGGAGCGGGTCCGTTGCCAGCGGAGGCGGCGACGTTGCCCGCGAAATATGCGCCGGCGGAATGCCGCGCGTAATGTCGACGGCGTACGGGCCGGTGCGTGACGGTGTGCACGGCGCGGCGTCTGCCGTGCCGGCCCGCCGTGCTGGCGCTGCCGTATCGGATGACGGCGCGACGGGCCCGCACAGAGGGAGGAAAGTTTTGTATAGTGCGCCGGTTGCTGACATCCGGTTTGCTCATGCCTTCTACTTTTTCCCGTTCGTTGCCGCTCGTTGCGCTGGCTGTCGCCCTGATCGTGCCGTACTCGATCACGAATCACACGTATCCGATCCCGACCTTTTATTCCGAATTTGCCGCACTGGTGCTGTATCTGCTGGTGGGGCTCTCCGTCGTCCTGCTTGCGCGCACGGGCCGCCCGGCCGAGCCGTTCGCCGCGCCGGCCGCGTTCGTCGCACCGCTCGGGTTCGCGGCGGTACTGATCGCGCAGGTCGCGCTGATGCCGCTGAAGGTGCCGTCAATGAACTGGCTCGCGGTCGGCTATCTGGCCGCTGCGCTGGTCGCGATGCAGGCCGGCTACACGCTCGCGCGCGAGGGGCTTGCCGAAGCCACCGCGCGAATGATGGCCGGCGCGCTGCTCATCGGCGGCGTGCTCGCCGTCGCGAGCCAGGTCGTGCAGTTGTTCCATCTCGAATCCGCCGTGTCGCCGTTCGTCGTGATGTACAACATCGCGGTCGATCGCCGTCCGTACGGCAACATGGCGCAGGCGAACCACCTGGCGACCTACATCGCGTTCGCGCTCGCGGGCGCGCTGTATCTGGTGCAGACGCGCCGGCTCGCGGCATGGGCATGGTTCGCGCTGTCGATCATGCTGTCGGTCGGTCTCGCGCTGACGGTGTCGCGCGGCCCGTGGCTGCAGGTCGCGGTGATGGTCGTCGCGGGATTCTGGATGGCATGGCTCGAGTCGCGCCGCACGCCGGGCAACCGCCGCGCATGGCTGATTCCGGTCGCGCTCGCGGTGGCCTTCGTTGCGGTGAACGTCGCGGTGCGCTGGGCCAACGTGCACTTCCACCTGGGGCTCGCCGAGTCGGCGGCCGACCGGATGCGCGACGCGGGGCAGATCGCGCCGCGCCTCGCGCTGTGGAAGTACGGGCTCGCGATGTTCCGCGAGCATCCGTTGCTCGGCGTCGGCTGGGGCGAATTCCCGTCGCACCAGTTCGCGCTCGTGCGCACGCTCGGCGGTGTCGAGATCGCGAACAACTCGCACGACATCTTCATCGACCTGCTCGCGAAATCCGGCCTCGCCGGTCTCGGCGTGCTCGTCGTCGCGCTCGTGACGTGGTTCGTGCGCGCGGTGCGCGCGCCGCAGTCGAGCACGCGCGTGTTCGGCCTCGCGCTGATCGGCATCCTGCTGATGCATGCGCTCGTCGAATATCCGCAGCAGTACATGTTCTTCCTGCTGCCGGCGATGTTCGTGATCGGCCTGCTCGACGTGAAGCCGCTGCGCATCCTGCCGGGCCGCTTGGCGTTCGGGCTGTTCGCGGTGCTGTCGGTCGGCGGCGTGCTGGCGGCGGTGCCCGTGCTGCGCGACTACCAGCGCGCTGAAGTGCTGTATTACGGCAACGACCCGGCTGCGCAGTACCGCGATGCGCCGTCGCTGCTATTCGGTGCGTGGGGCGATTACGGAGCGGCCACGCTGCTGACGATTTCGCCGGACAACCTGCCGCTCAAGCTCGTCGCGCACGAGCGCGCCATTGCGCTGCTGCCCGGCGAGACGGTGCTGCGCCGCTATGCGGCGCTGCAGGCGCTGGCCGGTCGCGAAGCCGACGCGCTCGATACGGTCGCGCGCCTGCATGTGTTCGCGAAGGAATTGAAGGACTGGCCGCAGCAACTGGCGTCGCTGTACAAGCTGTGCGACCAGCAGCCGGCGTTGAAGGCGTTCAAGGCGGCCGTCGTTGCGAAGTATGGGGACGTGCCGCCCGAAGCGGACGATGACGAGTCGGACGACGATTCCGAGTGATGTCGCGCAGCGCCGGGCGGGGAATCCCGGCGTTGGCCGGATTGCAGTGAGGCGGGGGAGCGGTGGCGTACCCGGACGGTGCGGCGATTGCTTCCCGCGGGGAATGGATGCCAGCCGAATCCGGCGCGATTCGCGTCAACCATTGTCAAATCGCTGCCATGCGCGGGGCGGCGCATGCACAATGCGCGAAAGCGTTCGCGTGCATGGCTGCCCGGTGCGGGCCGCCGACGCGAACGCTGGCCCCGGTCTCCGGGAACCCGCCAAGCAGGATCGCGACCGGTAGTCATCGGTCGTGCGGCCGTAACGGGGCGCCGGTCCGATGGCCGCGGCGCAGGGCGATGCACGCGACGCGGCCGGGCGATGTCCGCCGGCGCGGCGTTCGTCCGGAACAATACTGAAGAACGATATTCGACCATGGCCCTTCGCTCGACCATCCTGATCCTGCCTGCCGTCGCCTTGCTGTTTTCCGGCTGCGCGATGCTGTCGTCGTCGCAGGAAAGCAAGCTGACCTGCCACATTCCGCGCGCCGTCTATCCGGATGGCGCGAAGCCGCTCACACGTCCGGTCACCGTGCTCGTGCGCGCGCTGATGACGACCTCGGGCGAAGCGCAGAACGTTACCGTGACGACGAGCAGCCGCAACGCGGCGGCAGACCGCGCGGCCGTCGATGCGATGACGCATGCGACCTGCGCGCAGACCGGTGCCACCGCGAACCCGTTTCTGCTTACGCAACCGTTCGTGTTCGAGCCGCGACGCGCCGAATGATGCGCGGCCGGTGCGGCGGGTTATACCGCGTCGCGCCGTGTTTGCTGTCGTTTCCTGTCCGACGCCGCTATGCCGGAGCGCCGTCTCATCGCGCCGCCGAGGTTCAGTGCTACGGCATCAGGTTCGCACGGCGGCATGCCGGCTCGGCCGCATTGCGCAGTCCCAGCATCGTGAAGCCGTTGCGTTCCTGGTGGATCAGCGCATAGCGCCGCGCCACGGTGTTTCCATCCTTGCCCGTCAGATCCAGTTCCACCTGGAAGCGATCCTTGCTGTCCGAGCAGCCGCGTACGGGTCCACACGCGAACCCGATATCGGGCGCCTTGCTTTCCGCATTGAACGCCTGCCGGGTTTTCAGCGCCGCCGCTGCGGCCGCAGGTTCGCTCCATTCGCGCGCGAGCGCATCGTCCACGTCAAGCCATTCGTCGACGAAATCGCGGCCGTTGAACGTGTTCTTCTGATTTTCTATTGTTCGAAATGAGGAATCGTTACGGCCGACGATTCATCCCGAACTGCCCCGGACAGGCGTGCTTCAGCCCGCTACGTCCTCCACCTTCTAGTCCCCCGACTTCCCGCCACGCTTCTCCCTCACGCTCACGTCGGTAATCACCATCCCCCGATCGACCGCCTTGCACATTCTGGTTCCGGTGCAAAGCCTTGGGTTGATGGTCTTGTAAATCAAAGACTTACTGTCGCCGAAGCGTTCGATCTTGCCCAAATCGGTTAATGAACTTGGACAGCGTTTGGACAAGACTTGGACAACAATACCTGCCCATTCGCCAAGCGTGCGTTTACGCGATTCGATGCATCCTTGGACATGCGTCGAAGCGTGGAGACATGCTGCACCGGCATTACGCGAGTCTCGATGTCGGTGATGTACCCGTTACGATGAACTGCGCCCAGTAACGCAATAGGCAACTTCGTTGCGCTCTCGCAGAGTTTGTCCAAGCAATGCCCGATTCCCGCATCAGCATCGGCAGTCTCCGCGCCTGCCGAACAGGCAGCGGCTATTTCGGCCTCGGACGTTGCCACGCAACAAACGTCGGATGCTTCATCGCAGGTTCAACAGGAAGCGCCCAAGTCAGCAGTGGTCGAAGCCAGCTTCGACTGTGGCAAGGCCACGTCCAAGATCGAGAAGCTGATTTGTTCGACGCCTGCCACGGCAGATGCAGACCGTCGCCTTGCCGCTGCATATCGTGTGGCTGCGGCGAAATCGAGTGATCCAGCGGGACTGAAGCAGCAGCAGCGAGACTGGCTGAAGGAACGCAACGCCTGTGACGATGCGACCTGCTTGGTACGCGTGACAGACGCCCGAATCCAAGCCCTGTCTGCGATGACTACATGAGGGGAATGCAATGAAACGACTGATTATTGGCCTGCTGCTGGCGGTTGGTGTGACGGCAGCGAACGCGCACGTTGTTGGCACCATCAACGACGGCGGCGAACGCATCACGCTGTCGGACAAGCGGTCATGCGACGGCTGCGAATTTGAGGCCAGTACGACCACGAAGGGCATGAATGCAAGCTGGAACTACACGGACATCGACGGCATCATCGAAGTTGACGAATCGGACGGTACCAGTCCTGCGCAGACGCGAAAGTACACCCTTGGCAAGGATGTTCGGCTGACCGCGTTCGGCAAGAAATTCATGGGACCGGCCAACGATTGAACTAATGGTAGGGTCATCGCGGGACGACAGTACGCCGGATGTCGTCCCGGCCCGCCATTCAAGCAAGACCGGCAGAATCCACGAACCGAGCGCCTATTGACGAAAATTTTCGAAGAATCCACAGTTTCCGAAGAATCCACAGTTTCCATCGAAGCCCTCGACGCCCACCTTCGCGATAGTGGCGTAGTTCCCTACAGCGTGCAGCCCGACTGCATCCGATTGCGCACGGATCAGGGCATCGGGTATCGCATCGCCCTCATCACCGACCGGAAGTTCATCCGGTTCGGCACATATCTTCCGTTGAACCGGCAGGCTCCCATCGAGCTGAAGCATGCACTGGCGAAGCGTCTTAACGAAGACGTGTTCCTCCCGGTCTTTACCATCGACCCGGACGAAGACCTGACTGTGGCCTACGCTCTTCCGTACATGAATGGGCTGATCGCGGGCAACTTTGTTGCCGTCGTGAACCGGTTCGCGGCACTGCTGGAATTCATCGTTCAGACGTACAACGACGACGGACTGATTGATTTCGGTACGCCGAGCGGTGGGTTGGCGATGCGACATTAGTCGGATGCCTACGTGGGGGAGATGAAATAAATTAGAAGGCTAGAATAAATTAAAATGAAAGAAATGGTGCATCTTCACCGATGAGGGTGCGTCGCCCGACGAAGATTCGCGTCAATGATCGTCAAATTCCCGCTGCGCAAACGTACAACTGTCATGAATTCGTCTTGTTCCGGATAAAATCGTCTGAGCGATGATTGTCGCTACGATGGACCGTCTGTTATCTCGCAATCTTGACGGTCGAACCTGAGAGACAAGGACAAGAACAGATGGCACTCGGACCGACAGATTCGGGGAGTTTGAGATATAGCGACATCTTCGACGCGATCAACCGGGGCCTCATGCAGCATGGCCGTTTGCTGACATTGCGCACCCCGCTGGGTGATAACGTCCTCACGCCTGTTCGCGCGAAAGGCTGGTCGAAGATCGGCCGTGATTATCGCTGGACTGTTGATGCGGTATCCACGCGCGACGACATCGAATTGCTCGCTCTGATGCATCAGCAGGTGTCGTTGTTGATTCAGCAATCGACAACACGCTATGCCGACGCGGAGTATCGTCCGATTCACGGCTTCGTGCGTCAGATCAGGCAGTTGGGGGCTGATGGTGCGCTTTCGCTTTACCAGATCGAGTTCGCGTCCGCCCTGTTCTTCTTGGGCGAAGGTCGTGACGATCATTACTGGCTGGATTCGAACGCCGTCCAGAGCATCAGCACCGTCTTCGACAAATACCCTCAGTTGCATGGGCACTACCGATTCAATCTCAGCAGCCAGCCAAGTACGCGCACATACACGCGACAGAGCGAATCGGATTTGAATTTCGTTCAACGTCTGCTGGAAGACGAAGGGTGGTACTTCTATTGGGAACATGCGACCGTCAAGGACAACAACCCGCCGAAGACCACATTGGTGATCGTGGACAGCATCTCGGCGTTGCCGCAAGCGCACGATGTCACGTATTCCCGAAGCAATACGGGCGATGAAATCGATGGCTTGACGCAGTGGGTGATGCAGCAGACTGCACAGCCAATGGAGTTCAAGTCCACCTCGTTCGATCAGGATCGACCGGGTACCAGCTTCGCGGCGAGTAGTCTGATGGAGGCGACGACATACACGGTCCAGCATTACCGGGACAAGGAAACCCTCAGTGTTCCGGGCATCCCGGCGACCGTGTACGAACCGACGACCCTGGGCTACCCGGATTCCGACAGCGGTGCCCGCCGTGCGCGGATTCGGACGCAGGCATGGGACGCGATGGCCCGTCGCTTTATCGGCGTCGGCGGCGTGCGTTGGCTCGATGCAGGGTCGAGATTCGTGCTGAACGACCATCCGCGCCACGATGGCCGTGATCCAAAGGACCGCGAGTTTCTGGCGGTCGAGATGCACTGGTTCATCCTGAACAACGTCCCGTTTGCCCGTCAATCGGTAGCGTTTCCATTCAGTCTGCAACCGGAGTTTGACCGCGTTCAGGCGGAATATGAACAGGCGTCCGTGTCTCGTCCTCATGCCGATGACGATTCGGTCGGTTTCTTCTTGATGAAGACCGAAGCCCAGCGCACCGATGTCGTGTATCGAAGCCCGTTCGAACATAAGAAGCCGGTGATGCAGCTTGAACATCTGCTTGTCGGCGCGCCGAGTGGCGAGGAAGCGTGGACGAACGAGAACAATGAGATTCGCGGTCGGTTCGCATGGGACCATCAAAGCCCGTCGGGCGAGTACAACACGTCGCCGTGGCTGCGAGTGATGCAAGGTGATACCGGTGATGGGTACGGCGCAGTCCATGTCCCGCGTAGTGGCGAGTGGGTTGCCATCGGATACTGGCAAGGTGATTGTGATCGCCCCTTCGTCATGGGGCGGTTGCCGGGTGGCACCACCCAGCAGCCGTGGCATTCGGATGTGCTGAAGTCGGGCCAGCAGTCGCGCGGTTTCGGCAATACGGGGGCATACAACGCCCTGATTCACGATGATTCCACGCATCAGGGCGGTCAGCGGCTGACAAGTTATACCGGGGGCACCTATCACCTGTTTCATCAGGGCTACCTGATTGACCAGACGGGCAACACGCGCGGCGGATATCGCGGGATTGGCTACAAGCTTCATACTGATGCGTTCGGTGCGATGCGCGCGAATCAGGGGATGGCGATCAGCACACAGCACAAGTCGCCGGACGCCGAACAATTGGATGTGCGAGAGGCAAGCCAGCAATTGTCGCGTGCGGGGAATTTGGTCGATTCGTTATCGGAAGCCAGCAAGGGGCATCAGGCAGCGGACCTCAAGTCAGGCCACGATGCGTTGAAGCACTTCGCGGACGCTTTGGAATTGCCGCAGACGCCCGAGGCCAAGGGGGGGCGTACGGCGGGTGGTGGCACAGGCACCGCGAACGCTTTCAAGGAACCCGTGATGCTGCTGGACAGCCCAGCGGGAATTGCGGCATCAACGCAGCAATCTGTGCATCTCTCGGCAGACCAACTCCTCAATCTTGTCAGCGGCCAGACCACGACTGTTGCGTCGGGGCAGTCGTTGATCGTCGCGGCGCTTAACCTGATCAGCCTCTTTGCGCAGAACGGCGGCATGAAGGCCATCGCTGGCAAGGGTGACATCGATATTCAGGCGCACGCGGGCGTGATCGATCTGGCGGCTCAATTGGCGTTGCACATCCGGTCCGTGACGGATGTCATCGAAGTCGCCTCTGGCAAGGAAGTCCGGATTCTGTGCGGCGGCGCAATCGTCCAGATCAGTCAGGACGGCAGCATCAATATCCACTCACCGGGCAAGATCGACTTCAAGGCCGCCAGCTATTCGTTCGCTGGACCTGCGCGGGTCGATATCACGAACCCGGCGTTCAAGGATTCGCCGGTCCAGAAACTGTCGCTGAACACGTTCGCATCGCCCTCGGCGAAGAATGCTGCCCCGGCTGGCATGCCCTATAAACTGTATGCCGATGGTGCGCTGGTCAAGCAAGGTGTGTTCGACAAGACTGGGCAGCTGCCTATCGATCATCACGTATCGACGCAGAAGTACACGTTGGAATTCGCGAACGGCGTGAAGCACGATATTCCAGTCCCTGGCGAGTATCACGATACCGTGAATGGTGAACTTGCGAATCAGGGGTTCCAGTTCCACGAAAATAGCGATGCACCGGACGTTGCGCCGTCGGGTGACCGGGCGTCACATCGAACGCGTTACAGCAATCTGTTTGATCCAGACTCGGGGGATGAGGTATGACAGCCAAGACGATCACCACACCGATGGCGCTCAACAAAACGTCGAGTGCATCGACAACCTTGCCATGGTTTGTGGACCTGAACGACGAGGGTAAGCGCGTTGAATTTCATCCTGTTCCATGTTCCTACAAACCTCTGGTCAATGGTAAAGAAGCATTCGGCGCGGTTTACGATGCGATTGCCGCCGCTCGCTTTAGCGTGGAAATCATCTGCTGGGGTTTTCAGCCGTCGATGTATTTCAAGCGTGGGAACAACGAGACATCACTCAATATCGGCGATCTACTGATCAAGAAGGCGCTAGAGGGAGTTCGCGTTCGGATATTATGCTGGGCAGATACTGTGCCAGTATCACAATATTCCGAAAACTCGACGCCGGGTATGACTTGGCTAAGGCATTTGTTTACACAAAATGAACATGGCGGCGAGAGAGACTATGACCGCGCATGGTTCAAGGCTGCGAGAGCCGTCCCTCCTTCCCCGTTTCGAGAGAAAAACGTACAAAAGCAGGCTGACGAGTTTCGAGTGCGACATGCAGCAGGTTTGCCGCCTCCCGAACCGAGAAAGTCGGTTGCCTTACAAGGGATACCATGTATCGAGATGATGACTCGCGACTTTTCACTGACGGATCGTCACGAAATCATTCACAGAGAGATGTTGTTTCGGGAGGACAAGGAACTTCCCACTGAGACGATTGTGAATGGCTTGGCCGCAGAGCCTTCACATCATCAGAAATCGGTGATGGTCGATTACGAAGACCCAGACAATGCTGTTGGTTTTGTGATGGGGCACAACACGCTCGATGCATACTGGGACGACGATAAGCATTCGTATGCACGCATGTATCCGCGTTTCGGTCGCAATGGTGCGACACCGAGGCAGGATATGTCCGCAGTGGTCACGGGACCTATCCTTGAACATCTGAACGTGAATTTCACTCGTGCATGGGAACGGGCAACGGGTGTCGATTTGACGACACCTCGGAAACCGTTGGCGTCGAAGCTCAAGGTTGACCGGAGTCGAGGAACGGTAGTAATGGCGCAACTGCTGCGCACGCAGTCGCAGGAGGGGCGTCGTGACATTCGGTCGATGTACAAGCAGACGACCGACAATGCGACTCAATATATTTACATCGAGAATCAGTATTTCCGGTGGCCGCCACTCGTTGAACATATCAAGAATGCGATCAACAAGCAGACTGCGTGGGGGCGCGATAGTGGCAAGCATGGCCCTCTGTACTTCTTCGTGGTTACGAACTCCAATGCTGAGGCATTGGATCACGGGCAGGTGTCGACCTATCGAATGATGGAATCGCTCGGACATGCGGGCACGATACCGAATGTGGCTCGGGCGGAGCGACTGGATCAGCAGCGAGAATTGACTTCGCAACTCAATGATATCGACTACAGTGAGCAGCAAGCGGTGGAGTATGGTTCTGGGTCGCGAGAACAGTATGCGCAATTCTTCGCCAAAAATGAGGTGCGACGGAAGGAGTTGCTGAAGCAGCGGGAAGCGGTGGATAGCAAGATCAAGTCAGATCATCAGAACGGCAGAATTCTTCCCAGTGACATTCCGGGGTTGAAAGCGCTCATCTGTACGTTGGTCGCGCCAGATTCACCAGCTGGTCAGTGGATGGATGTGTATGTACACAGCAAGATCATGATCATTGATGACGTGTTCTTGACGCATGGTTCAGCCAACATCAACACCCGAAGTATGGAGGTCGATAGTGAGTTGAATATTTGCCACGAACATGGCGATGTGACCAAGGCGCTTCGGAAGCGACTGTGGACGATTCATACGAAGCCGGCCTCTTTAGATGGGCGGAGGGTTGATTCGGATGTCGATGTTAATAGTGCACAAGCATCAGGTGACAACATCGGGGACGCGTTTAAGGCTTGGGGGCGCTTGATTTCTAGAAATGCTATACGTCGAAATTCAAAAAAAGAGTCGCCATATGCGTCGCTTGTTGAATTTGCCAGTGATACAACAACACGAAGCAGACTTGATTGACTATGCGCATACTTGCCATCTTCTCTGTTGTATGTTTTTTGACCGCTTGTTCGAAGAACGAAAGTGCCATGAATCCGTTATCCGACGTTAGCGCCGTGCGCTTGAATCTTGCCTTCACGTGTACGCGTGAAGTCGATCATTTGCCGCCACTCGATGCTGAGGCTGACAAGCTTTTTCAGTACGCTAGATATCTCGAAAAGAGAGAGGGGCCGAAGGATTTCAATGATGTTGCCCGATACTATCGCATAGCTTCAGCATTTGGGCACTACAAAGCAAACCACAATCTTCAAATTCTAATCTCGTCTGGAATGGCGTCATCGCCCGACCCGGAAAGAGAAAGCGTTGATCTTGCCGAACAGCTTATCAAGGAGGGGGTGCCAAGTGGTTATTACGATTTTGGGCACTATCTTCTGAACGGCTATGGTCTCAAGCAGGATGGGGATGCAGCAAGACGATACATCCGAAAAGCGGCAGATTTGGGGAGCGCAGATGCACAATATTATGTTGCGAAACTCCTTGATCCAGCCGATGCTGCTCCTGAGATCGCACACCAGATGTTCATGTGTGCTGCGAATCAGGGGCACGCTGAAGCCTCAGATTATCTCGGCGTTGGTTTTCAAGATAATGGGAAGTATGATGAAGCATTAAGTGCATTTCAGAACAGCGCCAAGGCCGGGAACACGCAAGCGGCATTTTTACTTCAGAATGCCTTTGATGCGCGTGGAGGGAAAGATCCGATATATGGTCTTGGTGTACATCCCGACATAGAGCGTAGTCGTCGATACAACTTGATCGGCAAGTTCATCGATAGTAATGACGGCCGCAATCCCAAGGTTCCGGACATCGACAAGATCGTGCCGCTTCCGCCCGCGAAGCTTCCGCCTTGGGACGGTACGTTCCAATGGCAGAAAGAGCAGGACGCTTCGGTTCCGCCACAGAAGCCGTCGGATGAAGTCATCGACCAGATGGCGAAGGCGAAGCACCTCGACCCGGCAACGGGGTTACCTCTGGCAAATCCAGTAGAGAAGACTTCTCAAGATGACCAGCCTGTGAACGTCGCAGCACGCCTTCCTTTGGGGACCGTCGCACACACCGGCCAGCAGTGCCCGGAAGATGGGGTGTGGTGCGCGAAACTGGATGCCGGTCAGGTCGGCGATGCGAAACGCAGGTTTCTAAAGGGCGACTCGTTGCCGTCCGTCGTCGTGCATGAACCACGACGGCTTGCGGTTCTCGACAGCATGATGGGTACGCGGCAGCACATG
The DNA here is from genome assembly GCF_001443045.1 of Burkholderia ambifaria. GTDB lineage: Bacteria > Pseudomonadota > Gammaproteobacteria > Burkholderiales > Burkholderiaceae > Burkholderia > Burkholderia ambifaria_A. Next base: position 258,988 of record NZ_LKPJ01000010.1, read on the forward strand.
GCACCCGTTGCATGGGAACTTGTCGCATACCTTGATCAGGCTTGATCTGATTCCACGCCGGGAAGACTACAGGCGGATGGCCCCTTTTGTAACCGACAGGAAGATCGCTCGACGTGAACCAACCTAATGAAGCGAAGAGGCGTGCGCACCCGGTGACGTTGATAGGGTTTGGCTGGTTGTTGTTCGTCCTTGGACTGCCTTGCTGGGCACTTGCGAGCAGCGCGCTTCAGATATTCGCACCGTATGCCGACTGGCCCAAGATGGCGGGAATGATCGCCGTGCCGGTGCCGTTGCTATTTGTTGCCGCTTGGAAGTACGACAGTGAGTACACGGGCGAAATTGGCCCTCTTCTGGTGGGCTGGTGTGTGGGCGTTGGAATGGCGCGACTCGCTTTTTTAATCGGAGGCTTGGCCCCGCATGGCTGATTGCTTGGCAAAGATCACGCATTTGTACTCGTTCGTTTCGGGACGTGACTTCGGCAACGACAAATGACCCGATATATGATCCTCGACGGCGATCACACGACCGTGGCCGGAATGGTCCGGGCAAGGGCAACGCCGTTTGAACTTGATGGCAAGCACATCGCACATGAAGAGGACGATGTGTTTTGCCCGGTGTGTAAAACGATTGGCAAGATTCAGTGCGACGGCCCACGGTTGCCGATGACAGGACCAGACGGTCGGCGTGTGGCACTGAGTGATGACCTTTGTATCTGCAAGTGTGTCCCGCCGCCGAAGCTCATCCCGTCTCAGCAGGTCATGTCGGTTGACGCGTGATGATGTCTCGGTGCGCACCGACCGGCGTGGCCCAATCAGCGAATGCAGCAAGGAAGCGCGGAAGGTCATCGAATGTGTCGAGACTCACTTGCCATCCATACGCGGTTTCGGTCGCCCCACGGTTCAGCCGCTTCGGAAACCGCGACATGTTCGAGTGGAAACGATGTTCGTGGCGGACCGATGCAACTCCCGGCAATGCCATCACCTCGTCAGGCATCAGGCCGGGATGCACCATCAGATTGACGCGATTCATCCTCGATGTGGTCTTGACCAAGTAGATGGTCTGACCGCTAGGGGTCGCGAATTCGGCCACTTTCGATGTTTGTTTCGTCAGCGTGTATCCGGCCTTCTGGACTTCGGCAAGGATGGTGGCGACCTCGTCGTTAGCCGTGGCGCACGTCGCGATGTCGGAGACCTTGGGCGTTGCCGGTTTCAACGGTGCAGACGACGGCACGTTGGGCGTCGGCATTGCTGTCTCTTGATCGCGCCGTGCTGATGGCTTCGGCGTAGTTCGACCAAGCAGCGAAGCCGTTGCGGCATGCATCTGCTCATAGGCACGGTCAAGCCAGCCGGTCCGGCGCAAGACCGGATTCTTGGCGTCAAGTTCTCCCTTGGCGACTTCTCGAAGGTAGTAGCGCGTTGTGCTGCCGCCCGCACCGGACGGATGGCAGAACGCCCCCAGGACCTGCTTGCGTTGGAGTGCGCCATGACGGACGCACCAGTCCAACGCGGCTTCAGGGCAAGGGCCAAGGCCGACAAACAGTGTGTCCGATGCCATTTCCCGCACCGACGGGACGAAGCAGTCACGGAAGCATTCGCTGAGAAGCGGTGATGCCAAGACTTCATCGAAGCTCCCCGCGAACATTTTTCCAGCCTTGAACGCAGCATGCGGTACTACCGATGTCGATTGCAGGAGGTCGGCGTGCGAACCCCAAAGCGATTCAACATCCCCGATTCCAAGTAGTCGTTCGAACCCGAAGTGCCGCAGCATCTTCAATAGATTCGGTCGCATCGATGGACCACCGAAGGCCCCGGCCTTCTTGATTTCTCGGAGAATCATGTCCGTCGGGTGCCCGTGTCGGAGCAGCTCCTGCGCCTTGCCATACGACAGTTCAAGCTGTGTATTGCCGGGAGTGATTCCGACGATCACCAACTTTGCTTCCCGGTTGACGTACTCGAAGGGTGTGTACCGAAGCTCGTAGACGGCTGATTTTCCGAGACTGAATTGTGGTGCGGTCATCCCGTCCGCACCAAGACGCATCAGATCATTCGAGAAACGTTGAAACAGTTCGCGCTCCATCCCATGTCCCTAGTATTTTTCAGCGGGAGGCAGGTTAGCAACCCGACGTGGGAGATGAAAGAGAAATTTTCGGTATTCTTGTCGCGCTGCTTGCAGGGTGACTGCGATGAAGGAATGGCCCGTTCCATCGTTCGATGACGAGATTTCATTCCGGGCGGTGCCACGAACTCCGTCGAGGCAGGTCAGATGATTGGAATGCAGTCTGCAAAGTCGATATGCAACTGTCGGACGGGCTGCATGTTCTCCGGGTCGCCGGAAAGCACGGACGCTAACTGAGCGGCAATGCAAGTAAGCCCGTTGGAGTTTTTCAGGACATCGATAGTCAGTTGTGGCGGATAGCCGCTGGCAGTTCTTGCGAGAGGGTGAAGTCCTCCATGTGTGTAGCTGTTCAGGGCTTTCCACGCGACATCACGAAACTTTTTCACCTGTTCAAGCAGGGATGTTGGCGCATCGCTGGTGTCCAGTTCCTTTAGCATGTCGGCCAGCATCCGCCCATCGTTCGCTCTCCGTGCATTCTCTTCAGTCAGCGGGGCACTGAGTTTTGCCACCCAATTCTCGGATGCCGCATACAGCAACCAGATTCCTCGAACCAGAGACTCGTATTGCGGGCGAAGCAGCGAGAACCCGGACGCGTGAAGCCCGCTGGTGATGAGCATCAACACACCCATCGAGTGTTCGATTGATAGCAGTCCGGCTTGAAAGGAGACGGCGAATCGTTCGCCCTCTACCGGAACAAGGTTGCCAATATGCGCCGCGACCGCGCGGTGGAACTGAACCGTTTGATCGAGCGTGGCGGATAACCGATCTTCGTTTATGGTCAGCATGGATGGAATGGCGGCGTGTGGTGCTAAGTGGCGACCTTTGTCTCTGCATGGCGTCCTGCCACTGATATGCGATTGTAGATGCTATGTGGGAGGGCAGTGACAGCAAGCCCGACTGGAGTAAAACGGGAGTTGCACACTCGTTTCTCCGAAGGAGCACGCAAATGGATACGCCTGACACAGCCCTCCGTGGGCAGAATACGACGGCAGGTGGCCGCCTGTACATGGCTTTTGAACTGAGCGAGAAGAACTGGAAGCTCTCACTGGGTGATGGCCAGCGCGCGCCCAGCCGCTGTACAGTCGCAGCGGGTGATACCACGGCGGTTC
>NZ_LKPJ01000011.1 GCF_001443045.1 Burkholderia ambifaria
AAGAGCTTGATCGCCTCGGCTTCCGTGCTGCCCGTGAACAGCGTCGGAATATCCTGCTTGATCGCCCCCTGCTTCAGCAGATCGGCGAATGCTTCGGCTCGCTCGGAACGCTCACCGATCACGATCCGCGACGGGTGCAGGTTGTCGTACAGCGCCCGGCCTTCGCGAAGGAATTCCGGTGAAAAGATCAGGTTGTCGGTGCCGAGTGCCGCACGCGCGCGCTCGGTGTAGCCGACCGGAATGGTGGATTTGATCACCATCACCGCCCGCGGGTTGATCGCCATCACGTCGCGGATGACGACCTCGATCGAGCGGGTGTTGAAGTAGTTCGTATCCGGATCGTAGTCGGTCGGCGTGGCAATCACCACGTAGTCGGCCCGCGCATAGGCATCTTCCTTGTCCAGCGTCGCGCGGAAGTTCAGATCCCTGTGGCGAAGGTAGTCTTCGATCTCGTCATCCTCAATCGGAGACTCCTTACGGTTTAGCATTGCCACCTTTTCAGGGACGATGTCTAGCGCCACGACTTCATTGTGCTGCGACAGCAGGACGGCGTTGGACAGGCCGACATAACCGGTGCCGGCGATAGCGATTTTCATGCAAACATCTCTCAGACAGGGTGGAAACTCCTCCTTCGCCCTCCGCACGCACAATGCGTGTAGGCGCCGAACGAGGAATCAATATCGTGCGGGAGACGCCATTATTTCACGATGATCATCAAAAAAGACTTCCCAAATTGTTTGGTGTTCGAATTTGAGTTTCAATCGACTCCCATTCGGATTCCATGCGCGCCGCACCTCTCTTCGACGCACAGAGCACATCCGATCCACGAAAACGCTATGTCAAAAACCAAGCGTCTGTACCTCTACTAATGCCGCGGCGGCCCTACGATGGAAGTGGGTACCGCCCATAAGACTCGATGGTAGCCTGCCGGTCGAGATCTCTCTCAAGAGTCGACAGCGCACGTCGGAGCGTGGGAAGATCGACTTGAAAATCGTTTCGATGATACAACTTGTGCTCGGAACCGCTTATTGGACCACGAACTTCATACCAGCGCATACCCCCTAACGCGGCAAGGTCATAAAAAAACATATCATCCCAATAAGCTGGAATCATTGGAAGGATCGACGTACCCGACCGCGAAAATGCGATATTTGTCAGCGCAGAGCCCAAAGGGCCGGCGATCACGGACGCAGAGGAAAACAATTCAATCTGATCTGCGAACTCGTATTCCGAGATGCGAATGTACTCGAACCCGTGCTCGCTCAGCACTGACATAACCTCACTTTCGTTGTGCAGACGCCTATCCACAGCATCGTTGCGAGTCACATAGATTCGACGGCCACTAGCTCTAGCGCCGGACCGTCCAACTAGCTCGCGAAAACACTCGTAAATCGCAGGCGCCTTCCGATCGGTCGGTCCCATCTTCGTGATATAGCGTAGCCGCGGAATACGAATCCCCTTCTCGGGAAGCGAGACAACTCCTCCAAACTCTACGTCGGCAAGGGCCAACGAACTTTGAATCGCCTTCCACATACCAGAAGGATGCCCACCGTGTGGACTATTGAAACTACTAGGCATCAAAATGCTAGCATCCGGTGGAATTTCATGCCGTGCCGCGTAAACTCTCGGCAGAATCTCAGCAAGCCAATGCCCGTAATATTGAATACCATAACGAGTCGTACATACAGCGAATGGAACGGGAGAATCTACAACTCCCGATGCGTCTACTTCCCATTCATTCTCGCCGACCGGCGTGAGAAGGCGATAGCGCTCTCGGTTTTTCGTTACCATTCCGGGAACCGTATCTCTGATAATGACTCCATCGGTCACGATGGTTCCGTCCATCAGAACAACAACATCATGCAGATCGACACAGATACATGGATCGACCGAAACACTCTGCTCCCGGCATTGCGCCTGAATATAATTCAATCTCGGAAAAAAATAATCCTGTATGTTAGTGAAGCGCACAATGGATGGCCTAACATATTCCATCGACGGAGACATAACTCGAAAACCAAGCCCCCGCTCCTTTACAACTTCGAAAATTCCCTTGATTTCACAGCGCATTGCAAGTTTACCAAATTATTATGTTGCAGCCTAATGTACGACAAATCCGCAATTCAACTGAAACATTTTACAAGACAAAATATGAGGCGAGCTGTCATTCTCGTTTCTTTTAATGCAGTCGTCAATTTATTTGACATCGCACTACGCCACCCGCCTCAACGTGCTTGCCACTCGACTCAGAGCACCCTGCAACTGAACTTCACTGCACCATGCTCCAAAAGCACCTCGGATAAACTCCCAATATGCTGTCAAAATCACTAGGCAATTGAATTTTCCCCTGCTCAATCAATTTACCGATTATCTTTGTATTTTCACTAGTCGGGAAATTCTGCATATAGGGAACAACCCATCCCATTTGAATCATCCCCCTATCTGGTTTCAGAAAATGCAATGCCTGCTTCCCATCCGGCTGAACCGGATCTGTTGGAGCAAAATCCGCAGCCGCATAGCCGGAAATAACGGACTCATTCTGAAGCGCATCAATCCAGAATTTAATCGCCTTATGAATATCGCCATTAGTTCCGCGGTAAGAGTAGAGATCACCACCCTTCACCAACTCCAACTCAGCAACCAACACCAGAAGCGCAATTGCGTTATTCTCATACTTCAACGCCGATTGACCGCGTTTCGATTCGGCGGGAAAGCTCCCGTCACTTCTCATGGTATCGATATAGGCGTGATACGACCTGACTGCCGCCTTAGTCAAAGAATCGTCCGACGTGGTGATGCCGACAGCGAGCTGAGTCGCCGCCGAACTCAGCACTAGGTTCTGCGCCAGCTGTGTCTCGCTTTCATCCCCAGAGATGTGCGAATAATTGGCTGCCCGTCGACGCATCCAGTCAAACACTTCATTGCGATTTGAAATATTGATAAGATTATGCCGCCGCAACATTGACGTGTAAATTGCAATCGGTCGGAGAGTGCTGTTTCCCGCCAATTCTCCCGTGACCATTGATGACTGACTATCTCTGTGTTTATCACGATTGAACTTTAATGCATCGGACTCTACCAATTTATCGAGCCAGCCAGAAAATTGATCACATGCACCTTTATTTCCAGCCATGCAATCAGAACCCAAACTGGCAAACGGATACCCGATCGACATGACAGGCGCGTATAGTTGCTGGGATCCTAAATTGCGCCCGGGCGTGCCGTGAACTACTACCGGGAAGATCTCCGGAATCACCGTTTGCTTTGCGGAAGCAAGCACAGGCGCGGGCACCGAACATTCTTGCCCCCAACTCGATTTAGCATGAAAAAAATCCTTTGCATCACGAGCGTGCGCATCATGCACGCCGATCACCGCAACTACAAACAAAAGATACTTCCATTTGACATCCATAAAGCTCTTCATGAGAGAACCAACCATAATCCACCCCTCTGAAAGTCACTTCCAAAAATACCACGAATCGGCGTTAAAACCCGACGCGGTTAAGTCTGCACCCAGCGCCACACTCGTTACGACGGCGAATTCATTCAAAATTAAAACAATATTTACAAATACAATAAATTAAACAACCAACGGCGAATGTTGCACGCCTCCATCCGTCACAAGCATCCCACTTCCCACAGAAGAAATAAGCTCGTCTACGTGAGCCTCGAATCTTGCACTCCAACTATTCCGCTCCACATACTCCAGCATGTCTGGCGACGAGCTCACAGAACTACTGAGTATATCCGAGATATTCGCCAGAAAGTCTTCGTGAGAACCTGCAACTCGAACCAATTTTGCACTTCTATCTATATTGAATATCTCAGTAGAGACAACAGGAACCTTCCACGACAGATAAACGTAAAGCTTGAGAGGATTCATATGTTGCGTCATTTCAAGATTAAGATGTGGAACGATACCTACATCAAATCTTGAAACCCACGCACCAACCTCCTGATAAGGCACAACACCGGCAAAGCGGACATTTGGATAGTTTTTCAGTCGCAGAACATCAGGATTAGCATGTGTCGAACCAATGAGAACGAGCTGACTATCCGAGAATCTTTGAGCGATTTTCTCCAGAAGAGAAATGTCGATTTTCTTCTCCAGATTTCCCACAAAACCGATAGTTTTACCCGGCCACACCTTGAAATCATCAAATTCCGAATTGTGGAGTGGCTCAGTGACTGAAGGAGTCGCATCGCATCCATTGGGTACGAGTCGAATTTCAGGACAAAATTCACTCATAGCGCCGACCATTGGCTCACAATTTACAAACGCCATATCCGCCTTCGCGAGCGTTTCTCTGTAATTTTCAGTAAGGCGCTGGTGCTCTTCCACCGAAATTCCAGGCCATGCACGGTGATCATCCACAACATCAACAACAACCTTCGCCGGCTTGAAGTAATCAATCAAATCGCAAGCCGAATAGTTTTACCCATTATCTTTTCATACGTGCCGGTATAAATCCATCGATGCTGACTAGCTTCGCTGCGGGACGTCTGACGCTGCACAAGATCATGTTCAGATATCGGCGCGTCAAACACAACAATTTTACGAATATCCGATCTTGAGGCGAGATACTTGATAACCATATCATGACGACGACCGTACAAGCGCGTGTCATTCTGCTTCCAGAAAAGGATAATATCAACGCCCGATTTTTGTGCCTTAGCTTGCGGTGCGAGCGACTGACCTAATGCATACTCCATGACGCCCTGCAATCTGCTGAAGCTCACGCCTCTTCTAACCGCCCCGCGCGATAAGCAGCGTTTGATCATATCGTGCATCTGCCGCGCTGCCGCCGCATAGCTGTAGCGCCGCAAAAACCGATCACGTACATCACTACGCCATTTTTCGACGTCTTGCTCCCGTCCGGCGAGACGCTGCAGAGCCGCCGGAATATCAGTGGAGTTAACGAGTTCGGCGACTTTGTCGTCGACCAGCTGCCGCAGCGGCACTGTATTACTCACTAGCAGTGGTACACCCATCGCAACAGCATCAATTGCTTTCGCCGGCAGCTGAAATTTCGATATCGCATGCCCCTCATCCTGCGGCAAACAAACAACATCTGCCATCGCGAGAATCTCAGGAATCGCAGAAAATGGTTGATTTGGAAGATAGATGATTCTTCCCTTTGCCAATTTATCCAGCGTGCTATAGATGCTTCGATCTGGAGCAGCACCAACAATCATTAACTGGAATCTTGAATCTGAAATCTGACTAATTGCCCGCGCTAATGTATCAACCCCTTTGTGAAGACGAGGGGTACCAAAGAACAAAACGATTCTTGCATCTTCAGATACACGATATCGCCGGCGAATTTCCAATTTATCATATTGTGCTGGATCGAATTTGGTCTCATCACGAACATGAGGAATAATCACGCCACCGAACTCGTTCTGCAACGCGACGTTCGACACAATAATTTCATCGGCGCTATCGCAAAGGGTTTGCGTAAGCCTTGTCCATAGTTCAGCATAAGGCTCGGTAACACTCGACGCAGAGCCTTTCGACATTGCGGCTAGCTCATCCAAACTTAGCGCATTCTGATTCTTGAAAAATGAAAGCTCATGATCGTCGATATCGAAAATCAATGGGCATCCCCATTTTTCCTTGATCGCCATACCCAGCGCCACCGACGGCAAGCGTGGCTTGCAAGCGATCACCACATCGGGCTTGATCCGTGCAGATATTCTATCGAGGCTTTCATAGAATTCAGGAAGATTCGAACCAGGTAATGAAACGACCGGAAGGTCACCGGATCGAACAGGCTCCCAGATATCATTTCCGTACTTGGGAAACTGAAAGCCAATTAGCAACGTCTGTCGCGCAATTTTTTGCACAACCTCCGCAAGCATATAAGAGCGCCCCAGGCAGTTGTGCCCCACGTCCCAGGTGATAACCAATACGGTAATCGGAAGTTTTCTGGGAATGCCCAAATCCGTCGCCACAACAGATTTTTTTACATATTCTGACCGATTAGAATTTACCGAAAAACCACGCCGACGCATCAATTCTATATTAAAATTAATGATCCTCGACAACTCTGGCATAGCAGTCAAAGCAGCTTGATAAGACCTGTACGCAGCCTCGTAGTCTTTATCAAAAAATTCCTTATTTGCCTTCTTCAAAAAATCCATTTACTCCCTCGCATTATTATTTTGCAATTCGGCGATTTTAAATTGAAAATCGACCAAAGTGGCTGAACAGTATAGTTCTCGATGTCCAACATCGTGATCGGGCTGCTCGCTATACTGCACAAACATGCTCAGAACATTATCTCGCGCCCACCGCACTCTATCTATAATTGGCTCAGCGTACCCTAAATCCTCATCCCACAGAATTCTCACATCATCGGGGTCCCACCTGTATTCCGGCGCAGACAACAGCGTCGCCATCATTCTCCCACCACTGTGGTCGCCTCGCGAAATTATATAAACATTATCGTTTTCATCCAGAATGATTTCCGGTCGACTTATCGGAATTTGCAGCGTGTCCTTACCTCGCAGCGAGAACGGGAGTACGCGCCGCGACACAATTTGATGGCGCCACCGTTTACCGTCATATCGCAAATACTGATATTGCGGGATACCATCAGTATCATCCGCATAAAATGCGATATGCGGGCGTCCACCACTATCAAGCGCCATACTACATTGATTAATCAAGTTACTACCAGGTGATATCGGATATACCGTTTCTACATTCACCTGCGTAATTGGCAATCTATAATCACGCCCTTTAGATGTTGTCCACGTAACCCCGTTATCTGGCGAGCGCGCATATCCGATATTAATATTATTAACAATCCCTTCCACACCTAAGGCGTGAGTCCGCCATACAAAGCTAAGATGCAAACTTCCGTCGGGGCCGATAGCCGGATGATTCCAATAGGCATTACTCGTCCAAGGCCTCGAATCCGCTCCACTAAGAATCGGCGATGGATGATCAGCCCACGTTCCACCGATCTCGTCATATGTCTTGATACGAGCGACGCCACTGTCATGTCCGCCATCTCTATAAAGTATCGTAAGCGGATAACCGTGATGGGGCAGGATGAACGTAGGATAGGTAATCCTATCCTCGGCCTGCCCTGTCATTGACAACTCATCACTCCACCTAAAAATATCGTTAGGAGAAAGACTGCGCCGATAGCGAAGTTGAGTTGCATGCTGGTCATAGCAAATATGCAAATGATTAGCACGATCGACACCCAAGCTTATGCTGTTGTGGGCATCGTATAAATTATAATTTCCTTCAAGATCAAAGAATTTTACCTCTCCAACATCCAAATCACGACACACAATACGCAGTGCATGTGCATTCACATAAAAGGCAGAAAATTGCCTACCCTGATGCGTCATCACTCCGTGATGTCGAAAAATAACCGTGTTAACCGCATTTCCGGCCCATGCATCACCGAGCCCAAACTCCGCTACGCGATCTACCTTAAAGCGGGGAACTTTATGGAAACCGACTTGCCTACTTGAGGCAGCATTCGCCGTACCTTCTAGCTGCAAAGCCGTCAATCCGAGTTCACTGCATTGGTGATTGATTCGTGCCTTACTCTGGATTTTTTTGTCAGCTTCAGGTGTCTCGATGGCAATAGCCGATTCGAAATGGCTAAGCGCTCTGGGAAAAATACCCGCGATAACTGCGGCGCGTGCCAAGCTATTGTGAACCCCGGCGGCAAGGATCTGCCCGACGAGCGTCTTGTTCACGCCCCAGTCTTGAGCGAGTCGAATGTACTGCCTAGCTTCTGATATTTGCCCAAGCTGCAAACGACCAGCTGCTGCAAGCAATGCAAGCTTCGATCTATCTGGATGATGCTGTAGAGTGTCGCGTCCGAGCCGGGCCAGACTTTGCCAGTCACCAAACTGCCACTGAGTGCGCGAACGTTCGAGCAAATTTTCATCGTAAGGTACGATGAACCGCCCTGATTGAATATCGAACACCGTGATCGATTCACTAGAGTCGACCGGTTCCTTTCGGCAAATTGGCTTCTCGCTCATAATCGCGGTTCTCGGAGAAACACCTCTTTGATAAGATCAAGCTGAGCTTCGGCGCGAACCATTTCCTCTTGCATAAGTTGCTGCCGGGTGGTCAACTCGACTTCACAAGCCTGACGGTTTTCGATTTGCTGGTGCAACTCATTGAGTTGCGCCAGACGGTCTGATGCCAACTTGACCGCGTCATCGTGCGACGCGAGCAACGTTAGCTTCTCATGCTCAAGCCGTACCCTCGCTTGTTTTAACGCTTCGATTTCTTGCGCGTATCCCGCCCCCTGCTTGGCAGCCTCATCGTACCGACGAGCAAGTGTCTGTCGATCTTGTTCCAATTGCACATTGGCCTCTCTGAACGCGTCCGCCTCCTCGCTCCGACGTATCAACGCATGTTTGTCCAGCTCCAGTTGTTCTTTGCTGTGCTGAAGTGCAGCGATCTCGCGACTACAATTGTTCATCTGGCTCACAACTTCTTCACACCGGCGCGCCAGCGTCAATTTGTCCTTCTCCAACCTGGCCTTCGTTTGCTTGAGAGCTTCGATTTCTTGCGCACAACTGGCGACCTGACGAACGGTTTTCCTATGCCGTTCCAACTGTGTCACTTTCTCCTGCTCCAATTGCGCCGCAGCTCGCCTCAAAGCTTCGAGTCCTCGTGAGTGCTCGATTGCTAACTTGGTTGCCTTTTCATATTGTGCCGCCAGAAGCATCTTTTCCTGCTTCAGTTTTGTTTTCGTCCGTTTCAGCACGTCAACCGCCTGAGTGCTCTCGGTCAGTTGCCTGGTAAATTCCTTAACTTTCCGAACCAGTACGAGTTTCTCCTGACTCAATTCAATCTTGGCACTCTTTAGGACCTCAACCATTCCCCGAAGCTCAATCAGTTGCTCAGTAGAAAATTTATACCGAGCTTCAGCTCCAGATTTTTCCAATTCAAGCCGAGTCTTTATCTCTTCCAGCGTGTCAATTTCGCGCCCTTGCTCAATCAAACGTCGCGCCGCTTCCTCACACCGATCCGTCAACGCAAATTTATCGCGTTCCAACAGAGCTTTCGCCTTTTTCAGTGCTTCGATTTCACTTCCACGTTCGATCACATGTCGCGTTGCTTTTTCATACCTGTCCGTCAACGCGGATTTATCTCGCTCCAACTGGGTTCTAGTTTTTTTCAGCGCTTCAATTTCACGCCCACGCTCGATTACATACTGTGCCGCTTCTTCATGCTTGATCGTCAACGCCGATTTATTTCGCTCCAACAGGGCCTTGGCTTGTTTCAGCGTCTCGATTTCCCGGTCACGTTCAGCCACCAGTCGTGACTTTTCATCGCAGTCTCGAACCAAATTCTCCAGTTTCTTCTTGATTTCATCCCGGCGCTCCAAGAATCCGGTCTCTAATCGAGCTTCGCTTATCCGAGCTTCATTTGCGTCAAACCTTAATTGATTGGCCTGCCTAGTTTCGGAGTCACTAAATGCAACATTCGCTGGCAAGATATCCAACATGGCTTCAGCTCGAACGAAATCACCTGCTTCGTGAAGCCGAAAAGCAAGCCACTTCAATCGATACGGTTTCGGATCCAGTGTATGCGCGCGCCGAGCGGCCTCCGCGGCATTGATGCGATCACGGTGCATCAAATTCCGCGCCAAAGCTGTATAACCATTAGCACGCATCACTGGGGAAAGCGCCGCGCTATTTAACATTTTCTCAACAGCGTCGAAACCGCCACCGCTATAGGCAGCAACAACGTTGTCGAATCCCTTACCCCCCAATGACTTAGGCGGCATTGCACGACTATGCGCTCGCCATATTTTTGCGATCTTACTAGGCAATGTCAGAATCGCTGTCGGCGAATCCGCTCCCTCAATCAGAAGGTTCCCCAACTTCACGTTTAATGCGTTCTGGGTTTCAATCTGATAGATCTCTCGCTGAACGTCCACCAAGGCACGCAAGCGGCGACTTTCCGCCATAACGTCCGGCAGCTCGTTATCCACCCAATTTTTGGCGATTACGGCACCGACCGTCGCGTCATCCAGAGCACCTTTTTCGAGAGACTTATTTCGAAAGTAATAACGCTCAATCTCTTCCTGAACATAATGAAGCTGATTAAGCAACAGGTCGTTCTCAGCCACGACCTCATTGAGACGCGATTCAAGGTCGATATGATTTTTATGATTTATCGTCATTCTCTGCCTTCCCAGATGCCACGCGTGTCGACAAGTACCTGGTGGTCGTTTAATTTCGGTTTAACGCATCTAAATTCCATGTGATCCACAAGGAGAACAAATATCCTCGTACTATCAATTATCTCATCCAAAGTAGCGAGATTGGTGCTACCACCCTCCAACGCTGGCGGCAACAACTCGAGGTTTGGTTCAACTATCGAAACCTTCCCGGCATGATGTTGAGTTAGCGTTTGCGCAATTTTCATCGCGGGACTTTCGCGCAAATCATCAATGTCGGCCTTGTATGTGATACCCAAGCAAGCAATATCAATATCCTCGGCGGCGATGCCACGGTCAACGAGTGCAGCAACAGCTTTCTCCACCCTACGCACAACCCAGTCTGGCTTTGCGTCATTGACATGTCGCGCGGTTCGAATCAATTTCGATTGTTCCGGCTCACTATCGACGATGAACCAAGGATCGACTGCTATGCAATGCCCACCCACCCCACAGCCCGGTTGTAGAATATTAACTCTGGGATGCCGATTCGCCAGCTTTATAAGTTCCCATACATTAATATTTAGCCTGTCGCAGATCATCGATAGTTCGTTGGCGAATGCAATGTTGACATCACGAAAACTGTTTTCGGCCAATTTGCACATCTCGGCCGTTCGCACGTCCGTCACAATACAGTCGCCTTGCACAAATAAACGGTAAAGCGCAACTGCAGCGTCTGAGCATTTTTGCGTCATGCCACCGATCACACGATCGTTGACAACCAACTCGTGAACAATACGCCCGGGAAGAACTCGCTCCGGACAATGCGCAATACGAATATCAGACTCATTGCCAATCTGGTGAGGAAAGGTCAGATCCGGACGCATTTCCGCCAACCATCCTGCCATCAACTCTGTTGCACCGACAGACGAGGTGGATTCGAGAATGACGAGATTACCCTTGGTAAGTACCGGTGCGATCGACTTGGCAGCGGATTCGATGTAACTTAAATCGGGCCTTTGCCTTTCTGTCAGTGGTGTCGGAACTGCGATGATGAACGCATCAGCGGGCTCGGCAATCGTAGTCGCGCGCAGATAGCCGGCCCCAACCGCAGCATGAACTAGAATGTCAAGCTCCGGCTCAACAATATGAATGTTTCCTTGATTGATCGTATTCACGACTTGAGGAGATACATCCACGCCGATAACGCGTACCTTGCGCGAAGCAAACAGGGTCGCCGTAGGTAAGCCGATATACCCGAGACCAATGATTGAAATCCTATTCAACATGCTTTCACCAAAATATCACGAATACGTGAGGCGGCCTTTCCATCGCCATAGGGATTTGCGGCACGCGCCATGGTAGCGTACTCGACAGAATCATCAAGGAGCCGGTTTGCTTCATTGACAATCATTGCCACATCCGTACCGACAATTTTTGCCGTGCCAGCAGCGATCGCTTCTGGCCGCTCCGTAGTTTCACGGGTAACAAGTACCGGCTTGCCTAGAGCCGGCGCCTCCTCTTGAATGCCACCCGAGTCCGTAATGACAAGAACTGCTCGATCCATCAGGTAAACGAAGGGCAGATATTCCTGCGGCTCAATAAGAAACACCCCTACGACATTGCCGAGAATATGATGAACGGATTGCCTAACCTTTGGATTGAGGTGCACCGGGAAAACAATTTCAACGTCACCACGCCGAGCAATCTCCCTCAAAGCGCGGCAGACGGAGTCGAGACCGCCCCCTAGGTTTTCCCTTCGATGACCGGTAACAAGAATTAGACGCTTCTGCGGGTTCAGAAACCTGAATTGCCTTCCCAGCTGCCCGCGCTGCCCAGCCTCTTCACGCGTCCGAGCGACCGTACTCAGCAACGCATCGATGACCGTATTGCCGGTAACATGGACATCCGCTTCGGCGATACCTTCCCGGAGCAAATTATCGCGAGCGTTCGGCGTGGGTGCAAAATGATATTTCGCCAAAACGCTTGTCAGCCGGCGATTTGCCTCCTCTGGCCACGGCGCAGACAAATCGCCGGTACGAAGCCCCGCCTCGACATGGCCGACCGCAATCTGCCGGTAGTGAGCTGACAGCGCCGCCGCAAGCGTAGTCGAAGTGTCTCCCTGCACGAGCACCAAGTCCGGCCGCGCGTTTCGCAAAACGGCATCCAGTCCGTCAAGTGCCTTGCTGGTTATCCCGGAAAGCGTCTGATCGGGTGCCATGATGTTCAGGTCATAGTCAGGACGAATTCGAAAAAAATCGAGCATGGAATCAAGCATCTCCCTATGCTGCGCGGTCACGCAAACTTTCGTCTGAATTTTTGATCCACTCTTCAACGCGTTGACCAGCGGCGCCATCTTTATCGCCTCTGGTCGCGTTCCAAAGATAATCAAGGCTCTCATTACCTTACCCGACCTCAATCAACGTGATCCGAAATAATGCTCTCCAGTAGCTTTATCACTCCAACTACAGCTGCAGCAATTAACAACGTCACTAGAATGTTGTAGAGTCGCTCAGGCTCGAGCGGATAAGTCGGCATGGTCGGCGCTTGCAGTGTCGAAACCATCTTGAGAGTACGAGCAGCATCCATCCGCCCCTTTTCCAATGCAGAGAGAGCCGTTTTATACAAATCTTGAGCAAACGTAGCCTGCATTTGCAAGCGCTGGAATTCATCAACAGTATAGTTGAGGGTTCTTCTAGAAGGCGATGTAAGTTCCGCCCTTTTTTGCGCAATTTGTTGTTCAATTGCATTCAAATTATTCTTTAGCATTACCACTGTTGGCTGATTCGAATCCAACGACGTCGGCAATGCGGCCAGCTGTGTTTTGACGTCAGTCCTTTGAGCCTCCAATTTCTCAATAAGCGCGTTGATACTTTCTGCGGTGGCTTGAGGGGCTGCCAATCCCTTCTGATTTTGAAAATCAATTACGGATTGCGTCGCACTTAAAAATCGATCGTGCGCGAGCGTGACCTGTTTCGCTAGGAAATCAACCTGAGACTGAGCTAGCTCATGACCAATCTGATTCATGTGCAACTCACCCTCGCGAACCATCATACTCACAATGGCGTGCGCCATCTTTGGATCATAGGCTTCTACCCGAATATGCAGGACACCACTGTAGCTATCGTAATCGACTCCGACTCGAGACAGCCAATATTTATAAAACCACTCATCTGGCGCATTTTTGAACCACATCCGCGAAACCGGATCCCTGCGGTGACTACTAAAATGCGACCGCAAATCAAGGGACGCATCGAGCTTTTTAAGCATATCCGTAGATAACAGATACTCACGCAGCAAGAGTTGATCCCCACTATTAGGGCCACCGACACCGGCTATGATGGCAGGCAGCCCCGTACTACCGCCATCTATTTGATCCGTTCTTTGGATGATTACTGTGGCATCGGAAACATAGCGATTTGATGCCATCAACAACCAATATGGCACGGACAATATCGCACCCGCAACGATCACGCGAACAATCAGCTTGAAAAGCCTGACAGAGGTAATTACTCGCTTTGCATTCTCGTAGGCCGCAACAAATTTTTCAGTCACGGATGAACCCTTTATTGTCGACATTTCTTTCATACCAGAGTCTTATTTTTATACGCACTCAATGCCTCATCCAGATCATCGAACCAGTGCGCCCGACCTTCATCGATCCAGATTCCAGATTGACAAAACTGCCGGAGAGTACCTTCATCATGAGAAACCATGATTACGCTCGCTCGATCCACCATGCTTTTGAAAGCATCGGCAGCCTTTTTTCTGAATTTCGCATCCCCTGCAGAAGTAACTTCATCGGAAATAAACACGTCGAAATCGAACGCCAGTGACAATGCAAACTGCAGACGCGATCGCATGCCTGAGGAATAGTGCTGCACTGGCTCGTCAAAAGAATCACCCAGCTCAGCAAAATCCTGAATGAAAGCGAGACGATCTGCGAGTTCGTTCTGGTGACCATGCACGCGACAGACAAACTTCGCATTCTGGCGGCCGCTAAGTGTCCCTTCCAATCCACCGCCGCCCATCGGCCACGACACCCGGCATCGCCGTTCAACCCTTCCCCTAGTTGGGAAATCAATCCCACCGATGATGCGCAACAAAGTTGATTTTCCGGCGCCATTTCTGCCAATCAGTGCAACACTTTGCTTTGGCGGAATGGTCATACTGATGCCACGTAGTACCCATTTCCCGATACCGTGCTCAGTCATATAGCGCTTATGAACATCCTCAATGACTATCATCGCATTACCAGCTTTCTGGAAAAACGTTTATACAAGGCCAATCCGATAAGCAATGACATTAATGCCGAGACATAGAGATAAGTCAAACTCACGCCATCAAGAGCATGATATGTCGGCAAGAAACCCAATCTAATCAACTCAAGCCCGTTAACAACCGGATTAGCCAAAAATAAATATTGGTATGGTTGTGGAACGAACAATGAAATAGGCAGCAGAGCGCCAGAAACATAATAAAGCGGCAAATACATGAGCTTAAATATATGATCCAATTCAGGCACAAAACTCATTGCCACCGATGTAATGAGACCAAACCCTAGCCCAAACAGCCATAGCCCAACAACACTAACAATCACCAAGAGAGGGTCTACGGGAAGCCATATCGGATTGATCAAATCCGGCGTCACCGCATGCCCTGCCGCAATTGCTATTAAAATGATGATGATAGATATCGGTATCATCAAAAATAGCTCCAACGCAGCTCTAACAAAAGCGACATCGAAAGGCTTGACTTGTCGATAGGCAAAAAATGCGCGATTGCTGTCTACTCCGTGCAATACCTGAACCCAAGTACGGCGCCAGAGAAGAAACCCAATAAATCCGGCGATAATCCACATATTTATAGCGATGCCACCGACCTCGTGGATGCGAAATGTCTCGAATCCGAACGCGTGGGTTGATATGTAAATGATCGGCTCGATCAACAACCATAGCCACGCAGCACGTGCCTCAAACAACCGATCCAGCGCCTCGCGCAAGAACATGGCTCTCCATACAGAGACCGTGACTTCGAACGGAGTACGCACATTTCCCTTCATGGCGCGTTACTCCAGTTCCCGATTAATGGTCGCCGTCGGACTGGCCACCATCACAACAAGCGTGAGAAATTTCTTGAACTCGACTTCAGGCGAATTCGAGACGTAAATCACATCGTGATTCTGAATCGGGAAATTCTGCGTAACGAAGAACGCTGCCGGATCCCGGAGGTTGATCTCGTAGACGACGGGCACGGTGCCATTGACGGTCTTGACCGCCTTGTCCTTCGCATCGACCAGCTTCGCGTCTTCGAACCGGAACACGAACACGCCACGGGCGTCCGCACGGTTGTCGTTGAGCCCACCCGAACGCGCGAGCGCCTGGGCCAGCGAAATGCCTTGTGCTTCGAACGGAATCTCGTCGTTCTTGCCTGTCGCGCCCAACACCGAGAAGCTCTGCGACTGAAAGAGCGCTGTCACGACATCACCTGGCTTGAGCACGACGTTCTGGTGCGGATCGCGAATGACCGAATCAAGCGGCATCGTCGCGGTGACACTGCCTCGCGAGAGCTGCACGGCCATGCGATTGACCGACTGCTTCACGCCGCCGGCGAACGCCAGTGCATCGAGCAGACGCTCGCCCTTCGGGGTCAGCGGCATCAGTGCGCTCGTGTTGACTTCGCCCACGACCGTGATATTCGACGCATTGTTCTTGGTGACGCTGACGAGCACCTGCGGCAGGTTCGCCTTGCCCTTGAGATGACTGACGATGCTCGCCTCGATCTGCTCGGTCGTGCGTCCCTTGACCAGGATCCGTCCCGCGAACGGGATGGTGATCGTGCCGTCCGAGGCCACCATCTGATTGGGCAGCGTGACGCTATTCGCCGTGCTCGTCGTCATCGGCTGCGCGGGTGCCAGCGTGCTAAACAGCATCGCAGGCGGCGCCTCCCAGATCGTCACTTCGATGACATCGCCCGGGCCGATCAGGTAGTTATTGGTAACCGCACTCGGAAAGATGTTTGCAAACTGGCCCAACTTCTTGCTGTCGGCAAGTTTCCTCGCCAACGTATCGTTCACATCCACCAGTTGAATACCTTCGATCCGCCCACCGGTCTCGGGTGCTTCCTGCACTTTCTGGCGAGACGCACCGGAAGCAGGTATCCAGTCCGGATAGGTTGCGCACCCCGAAAGCGCTACAGCGGCAAGAACGGAAATTGCCAATAAACTCTTTTTCATGGATCTTGAGGCCAAGACTTTCTACTATTGATATGCCAGCGTTATTTTCCTGGGCGTTCAATCAACGCACCCCCGAACACCCCGGTCGCTCATTCATCAGTCGATTGGCTCGATCCAGCCACCGACATCTCAAAAATTCTTCACGAAAATTTGCACTCTTTCGGCCATTGACGACCGAAAAAGCAACAAATCCCCCCTTCCGTGACAGCGGAAGAAATGGTAACAGCACGTCGATTCCCACCACGGATACAGGTCCGATGGCGAACGAACTTCAGAGAACCACGGGAAATAGCCCAAAAGACGGCGCGCCTGCAAAACACGTCCGGCATTGGCAGCCAGCTGACTGCGCCTGTTATCGCGGCGGTCAAACCTTCTCACGCAATCACACTATCCGCCCAGGTTCTCGCAACTGACAGCGCAGGGGCTTCCAAGCGCCGGCATTATCGCATGGAAATTGAAGACCTCGGAATTCAAACAAGTTCAGTCCACAACCGCGATCGGTCAGCAATAGACGGTAATAAATACACGTTGCACTACTGATTTAAGGATGTTCGTGTCGTGACAAACGGCACGCGACGCGCTGATTGAAACGTTTTCGATACCAACGTAGACGTAGGCGCGGCGATTGTCTTGGTCGCACGGGTCGGTTATAACCGTGCGACGGAAATCGGCCGCAGTCCATTCTTTAAATCCGCCACGGAGCCCCCATGCTGAACCTAGAATCCGCCCAGCAATTCCTGATGACCCGCGGCCTCGACTTCGGCCTCAACCTCCTCGCCGCGATCGTCCTGTGGTTCATCGGCCGCTGGGCGATCCGCATCGGCACCCGCCTGCTCGGCAAGGTCGTGCGCCGCAGCGGCAAGGTCGACCCGACGCTCACCGACTACCTGACTTCGGTCGTCAGCGTGCTGCTGACGATCCTGCTGATCCTCGCGATCCTGCAGGTCTTCGGCGTGCAGACCACGTCGTTCGCCGCGCTGCTCGCCGGCCTCGGCCTCGCGATCGGCACCGCCTGGGGCGGCCTGCTCGCGCACTTCGCCGCCGGCGTGTTCATGCAGGTGCTGCGTCCGTTCAAGATCGGCGACGTCATCAGCGCGGGCGGCGTCACGGGCACGGTGAAGGAACTCGGCCTGTTCGGCACGACGATCATCACCGCCGACAACATCGTGACGATCGTCGGCAACAACAAGATCTTCTCGGACAACATCGCGAACTACAGCGCGACGCCGCATCGCCGCGTCGACCTGACCGCGAAGATCGCGAACAGCGTCGACGCAGTCGATGCGATCAACCGCCTGAAGACGCAGATCCAGTTGATCCCGAACGTGATGAAAGTGCCGGCACCGGACGTCGGCGTGCTGCAGTTCACGCCGGAAGGCCCGCTGCTGTTCGTGCGCCCGTCGACGCAGCCGGAGAACTACTGGCAGGTGTACTGCGATACCAACCGCGTGATCCTCGAAACGTTCCGCGACGCGCAATACCCGACGCCCGAAACGCCGATCTCGCATCGCACTACCTGAACCGCACGGACGAAAAAAAAGCGTGGCAGTTCACAACCGCCACGCTTTTTTATTGCAAGAAAGGAAAACGCGCCGGCTCAGCGACCGCCTGTCTTCTGCGTGCTGTCCGAGTGCCGCCCGCGCACCAGCTTCCACAGCGCGCCGAGCACAACCGGCACGATCGCCGCGCCGATCCCCGCCAGCACGATCACGTTCAGGTACTGGCGGATGAACGGAATATTGCCGAAGAAGTAACCGAGCAGCACCAGCAGCAGCACCCAGACCAGCGCGCCGATCACGTTGAACAGCTGGAAGCGCGCGAAGCTCATCGACGACGCGCCGGCAACGAACGGCGCGAACGTGCGCACGACCGGGATGAAGCGCGCGAGCACGATCGTCTTGCCGCCGTGCTTGTCGTAGAACGAGTGAGTCTTCTGCAGCGCCGCGCGATCGAGGAAGCGCTCGAGCACCGGGATATGGGTATTGAACACCTTCGGGCCGATCCAGCGGCCGATCAGGTAGTTCACGGTGTTGCCGGTAATCGCCGCGACGAGCAGCAGCATGATGAGCGCGCCGACGTTCATGTCGCCCGTCGCCGCGAACGCGCCGCCGATGAACAGCAGCGAATCGCCCGGCAGGAACGGCAATACGACGAGCCCCGTCTCGCAGAACACGATCAGGAACAACACCAGATACACCCATGCGCCGTACTGCCGGATGAAGTCGCCGAGGAACGCGTCGATATGCAGGACCAGGTTGACGAAATGAAGCAGCGTATCCAAATGCGATTCCTCGAAGGCGAAAGGGCCGGAACGGCCGGAAAAAGCGGAAGTGCCCGCCGGACAAGGCGGCGCGCGCAACTGAGCCCCATGATACCGAAACTACCTTAAGGCTCCGTGAAAAAACGTAACCGTTCGCGGCCCCGGCACGCCCCCGCCGCCTCGCTATAATTCGGCCATGTCCGAAATCACCGAAACGGCCGCGGGCGCCGCACCCGCCCCCGCTCCGCGCCCGCTGCGCGCGATCCAGCCCCTGCCCGACCAGCTGATCAGCCAGATCGCCGCCGGCGAGGTCGTCGAACGCCCGGCGTCGGTCGTCAAGGAACTGCTCGAGAACGCGATGGACGCGGGTGCGACGACGCTGCGCATCGTGCTCGAGGAAGGCGGCGTCAAGCGCATCTCGATCACCGACGACGGCTGCGGGATTCCGCCCGCCGAGCTGCCGCTCGCGCTGATGCGCCACGCGACGAGCAAGATCCGCTCGCTCGAGGAGCTCGAGGCCGTCGCAACACTGGGTTTTCGCGGCGAAGCGCTCGCGTCGATCGCGTCGGTCGCCGAGATGTCGATCACGAGCCGCACGGCCGAGCTCGCGCATGCGACGAAAATCGACGCGACCACGGGTGCGCTGTCGCCAGCCGCCGGCGCGGTCGGTACGACGATCGAAGTGCGCGAGCTGTACTTCAACACGCCCGCGCGCCGCAAATTCCTGAAAAGCGAGCAGACCGAGTTCGGCCACTGCCTCGAAATGATCCGCCGCGCGGCGCTCGCGCGGCCGGATGTCGCGATCTCGGTGCTGCACAACGGCAAGGCCGTCGAGCACTGGAACGCGACCGAACCCGCGCAGCGCGTCGCGAAGATCCTCGGCGACGGCTTCGCGACCGCGCACCTGCCGCTCGACGAACAGGCCGGGCCGCTCGCCGTCTACGGCTGCGCGGGCCTGCCGACCGCGAGCCGCGGCCGCGCCGACCAGCAATACTTCTTCGTCAACGGCCGCTTCGTGCGCGACAAGCTGCTCACGCATGCGGTGCGCGCCGCTTACGAGGACGTGCTCCACGGCGATCGCTACCCGTCGTACGTGCTGTTCCTCGACCTGCCGCCCGAAGCGGTCGACGTGAACGTGCACCCGTCGAAGATCGAAGTGCGGTTCCGCGATTCGCGCTCGATCCACCAGTACGTCTTCCATGCGGTGCAGCGCGCACTCGCCCGTCATGCGGGCGCGTCGCCGGAAACCACTGCGGGCGGCCATGCCGCGCAACTCTCACCCGCGCCGAGCGGCCCCGCGTCGTTCCTGAATACCCCGCTCGGCCAGGGCGCAGCCACCGGCACGGGCGGCAGCGGCTTCTCGCCCGCCTCGTCGTCGTCTTCGTCGTCTTCGCCGACGGGCAACACGTGGATGCGCCAGGCGCGCATGACGCAGGGCACGCTGCCGGTCGCGCAACCGCTCGCACTCTACGACGCACTGTTCGGCCGCAAGGACACGGGCGCGGACACACCGGGCGGCACGACGATCGTCGCGCGCGATTCGGCGGATGCAGCTGACGCGCCGATTGCGCCGCGGCCGGGTTTCGTCGCGTCGCCGCTCGCTACCAGCGCGCACGACGAGCAGCCGCTCGGCTTCGCGCTCGGCCAGATCCACGGGATCTACGTGCTCGCGCAGAACGCGCACGGCCTCGTGATCGTCGACATGCACGCGGCGCACGAACGGATCCTGTACGAACAGTTCAAGAACGCGCTGGCCGACCGCACGGTCGCCGTGCAGTCGCTGCTGCTGCCGGTATCGATGACGGCGACGCCGGTCGAGATCGGCACGGTCGAGGAAGAACGCGACACGCTCGAATCGCTCGGCTTCGACCTCGCGGTGCTGTCGCCGACGACGCTCGCGATCCGCGCGGTGCCCGCGCTGCTGAAGGACGCGGACCTGCAGTCGCTCGCGCGCGCCGTGCTCGCCGACCTGCACGCGTTCGGCGGCTCGCGCGTGCTCACCGAGCGCCAGCACGAGCTGCTCGGCACGCTCGCGTGCCACCACGCGGTGCGCGCGAACCGGCGTCTGACGCTCGACGAGATGAATGCGCTGCTGCGCCAGATGGAAGCAACCGAGCGCGCAGATCAATGCAATCACGGCCGGCCGACGTGGTATCAGCTCACGCTGAACGATCTCGACCGCCTCTTCATGCGCGGGCAATGAGCGATTCACCGCAGTCCCGTCCGACGACGATCGCCTGCCTGCTCGGCCCCACCGCATCGGGCAAGACGGCCGCCGCGCTGGCGCTCGCCGCGCGCCGCCCGATCGAGATCGTCAGCGTCGATTCGGCGCTCGTCTACCGCGACATGGATATCGGCACCGCGAAACCGACGCGTGACGAGCGCGCGAGCGTGCCGCACCATCTGATCGACATCATCGACCCGGCCGATGCATATTCGGCGGCCGAATTCCGCGCGGACGCGCTGCGCCTGATCGGCGAGATCGCCGCACGCGGCCGCACGCCGTTGCTCGCGGGCGGCACGATGCTGTACTACAAGGCGCTGACGCAAGGCCTCAACGACCTGCCGACCGCCGACCCGGCCGTGCGCGCGGCGCTCGACGCCGACGCCGAGCGCGACGGCTGGCCCGCCCTGCATGCGCGGCTCGCGCAGGTCGATCCCGCGACGGCCGCGCGGCTCGCGCCGAACGATTCGCAGCGGATCCAGCGCGCGCTCGAAGTGTTCATGCTGAGCGGTCAGCCGATGTCGGTGCTGCTCGCCGGGCCGCGGCGCGCGGACGACGAGGCCGCCGCGTACCGCTTCGTGCCGGTCGCGCTCGAACCGTCGGACCGCGCGGTGCTGCACGCGCGCATCGCGCAACGCTTCGACGCGATGCTCGACGCGGGCTTCATCGACGAGGTCGAACGTCTGCGCCGCCGCGAGGATCTGCATCTCGGCCTGCCGTCGATGCGTTGCGTCGGCTACCGGCAGGCATGGGAATTCCTCGACGGCGACACCGACTACCGGACCATGCGCGACAAGGGCATCTTCGCGACGCGCCAGCTGTGCAAACGGCAGATCACCTGGCTGCGCGCGATGCCCGAGCGGATCGTCGTCGACTGCGTCGCGCCGGATGCGACGGCGCAGGCACTCGACACGCTCGAACGCGTGCTGGACGAGCGCCTGCCGGCCTGATTCGCCGCTCGCGGCCCAGCCGCGTGCACGGCGGCCAGCCGCCCGGAGGCACTCACGCCGCCTCGCTCAGTGCGCGAGCGTCACGAGATTGGCGTCGCGCGTGAGCTGCCAGCGGCCGTCCAGCTTGCGAAAGATCGTCAACGTATGGCCGGAGCGGCGCACGGTATCGCCACCGGGCGGCGTCACGTCGATCTCGAGGAAATTGCGCAGGTACGCCCAGTCGCCCATCACGCGCAACTCGTCGATCCGGTAACGGCCGTCGATTTTCGGCCCGTTGCCGGCCGCCGCATGCGCGTCGCGCGACACGGCCGCGAACGCCGCCTTGTCGAACGGCGGCTTACCGGCCACCATGAAAATCGCGTCGTCGGCGATCAGGTCGAGCACGGTCGCCAGATCGCCGCGCCGGCTCGACACGAACCAGGTTTCCACCAGATCGCGAATCGCGCGTTCGTCTTCGGTCATCGTCGCTCCTCCTTGGGTGTTGCGCCACCACGCCAGGCCGCGCCAGAAAAAAAGCCGCCCGGATCGACTCCGGGCGGCTTTCCTTGCTGCATCCTGCTTGCGGTGCGTCAGACCACGACCGTCTGCGCCTCGCCTTCGCGGCTCGCACGCACGGTGCCGATCTTCCACACCTGTTCGCCGGCGGCCGTCAGGTCGGCGATCGCCGCGTCGGCGTCCGCCGCCGACACGATCACGGCCATCCCGATCCCGCAGTTGAACACGCGGTGCATTTCCGCATCGGCGACGCCGCCGTGCTCCTGCAGCCACTTGAACAGCGGCGGCAGCGGCCATGCGTTCTGGTCGAGCTCGGCCGTGAGGCCTTCGCGCAGCACGCGCGGAATGTTCTCGACGAGGCCGCCGCCGGTAATGTGGGCCATGCCCTTCACCGACAGCTTCTGCATCAGTGCGAGCAGCGGCTTCACGTAGATGCGCGTGGGCGCCATCAGCGTGTCGGCCAGCGAGCGGCCGTGGAAGTCGGCCGACAAGTCGGGATTCGCGCGCTCGATGATCTTGCGCACGAGCGAGAAGCCGTTCGAGTGGATGCCGCTCGACGCGAGACCGAGCACCACGTCGCCTTCGGCGATCGTGCTGCCGTCGATGATCTTGCTCTTCTCGACCGCACCGACCGCGAAACCGGCCAGATCGTATTCGCCGTCCGGGTACATGCCCGGCATTTCGGCCGTTTCACCGCCGATCAGCGCGCAGCCCGACAGCTCGCAGCCGTGCGCGATGCCCTTGACGACCGTGGCGGCCGTGTCGACGTCGAGCTTGCCGCACGCGAAGTAATCGAGGAAGAACAGCGGCTCGGCACCCTGCACGAGGATGTCGTTCACGCTCATCGCGACCAGATCCTGGCCGACGGTGTCGTGTTTGTTCAGATGAAAGGCCAGCTTGAGCTTGGTGCCCACGCCGTCGGTGCCCGACACGAGCACGGGCTCCTTGTACTTCTTCGGCACTTCGAACAGCGCGCCGAACCCGCCGATGCCGCCGAGCACGCCGTCGCGCAGGGTTTTCTTCGCAAAAGGCTTGATCTTGTCGATGAGCGCGTCGCCCGCGTCGATGTCGACGCCTGCGTCGCGGTAGGACAGACCCTGAGCGTCGGGAGCGGATTTCGGAGGATTCATGGGGGAATGCGAGAAGGTCGGTAAAATGCGATTTTACCCGAAGCCGGCCCGTTGGCCGGAATTCCCAGCACCGAATCGTCAGGGATTGCATCTTGGTCGACACGTCCCCGTTTTCTTCGCTACGCGAGCCGCGCCGAAACCCGCGCGCCGCCGTGCGTGCGGCCGCGTGTGCAGGCACCGGAGCAGCCCCTCGCGCGTGCCCGCCGTACGGCGCGCGTTTCATCAACCGACCCGCATTGTGACTGTTGTGTCCCGTCAACTGACGCTCGATCTCGGCACGCCGCCGCCGGCCACGTTCGACAACTTCATCATGAATGAGGAGAACGACGAGCTCATCTCGCGGCTCCAGAAGCTCGACCTCGCGCTCGCGGCGGGGCCCGTGCCCGACCGGTCGTTCTACATCTGGGGCGAGCCCGGCTGCGGCCGCACCCACCTGCTGCAGGCGCTCGTGAGCGACGCGTCGTACGGCTACGCGCGCTATCTCACGCCGCAGAGCCCGCTCGGCGCGTTCACGTTCGACCCGCGCATCGGCATCTATGCGATCGACGACTGCGACCGGATGAGCGATACGCAGCAGGTCGCGCTGTTCAACCTGTTCAACGAGGTCCGCGCGCACCCGTCGAGCGCGTTCGTCGCGGCGGGCCCCGCGGCACCGCTCGCGCTCGACGTGCGCGAGGATCTGCGCACGCGCCTCGGCTGGGGGCTCGTGTTCCACCTGTCGCCGCCGTCCGACGCCGGCAAGATCGCCGTGCTGAAACTGGCGGCGAAGGAGCGTGGGATCGCGCTCACCGACGACATCGCCGCTTACCTGCTGACCCATTTCCGCCGCGACATGCCGAGCCTGATGGCGCTGCTCGACGCGCTAGACCGCTTCTCGCTCGAGCAGAAACGCGCCGTCACGCTGCCGCTGCTGCGCCGGATGCTGGCACGCCCCGGCGACGACATCGCACCACCGGGCACAGGCCCGAACCGCTTCGAGTAAAATGCCCTCCCATGACTAATCTGGCACTCTTTGACCTCGATCACACGCTGATCCCGACCGATAGCGACCACGAATGGGGTCGCTTCATGGTGAAACTCGGCATCGTCGACGCGGAAAGCTTCTCGCGTCAGAACGACCAGTTCTTCGCCGACTACAAGGCCGGCAAGCTCGACATCCATGCGTACCTGTGCGCGATGCTCACGCCGCTCGCGAAGTACTCGCGCGCGCAGCTCGCGCAATGGCACGAGCAGTACATGCATGAAGTGATCCGCCCCGCGATGACGCCCGCCGCGCTCGAACTCGTGCGCAAGCACCTCGATGCCGGCGACCTGTGCTGCGTCGTGACCGCCACCAACGAATTCATCACGCGTCCGATCGCGACCGCGTTCGGCGTCGACACGCTGATCGCGTGCGAGGTCGAAACGACCGACGGGCATCCCGACTCGCCGTACACGGGCCGACCGACCGGCACGCCGAGCTATCGCGAAGGCAAGATCGTGCGCACCGAAGCGTGGCTCACGTCGCTCGGCAAGCACTGGGACGACTTCGAACACAGCTACTTCTACAGCGACTCGCACAACGACATCCCGTTGCTCGAGAAAGTCACCGACCCGATCGCGACCAACCCCGACGACACGCTGCGCGCGCATGCAAGCGACCGCGGCTGGCGCATCCTCGATCTCTTCTGAACGTCGTGATCAAAAAATTCATTCGCAAGCTGCTCGGCCAGGACGGCGCCGAACAAACGACGCCCGCCGCGGCGCCCGCCGCCGACACGGCCCCCGCTCCGCGCGCCGCGAAGGGTAGCCGCAGCAGCGGCGCCGCCAGGAAATCGCGCAGCAATCACGAACCGACCGTCGTGCCGTCCAGCGTGCACCGGATCGATCCGGCACTGATCTCGAAGAACGCGGTACGCGTGACCGACACGCTGCAGCAGGCGGGCTTTCGCGCGTTCATCGTCGGCGGCGCCGTGCGCGACCTGCTGCTCGGCATCGCGCCGAAGGACTTCGACGTCGCGACCGATGCGACGCCGACCGAGGTTCAGCGCCTGTTCCGCCGTGCGCGCCTGATCGGCCGCCGCTTCCAGATCGTCCACGTGCAGTTCGGCCAGGAACTGATCGAGGTGTCGACGTTCCGCGCACTGGTCGACGCGCCGCCCGAAGCGGCCGCCGCCGAGCCGCCGAAGCGCCTGAAGCGCGACGAACTCGACCGCCGCACGCACGCGGTGGACGCCAGCGGCCGCGTGCTGCGCGACAACGTCTGGGGCGAACAGCACGAAGACGCCGCGCGCCGCGACTTCACGATCAATGCGATGTACTACGACCCGTCGACGCAGACGGTGCTCGACTACCACGACGGGATGGCCGACATGCGCGCCCGTCTGCTGCGAATGATCGGCGACCCGGCCACGCGCTTCCGCGAGGATCCGGTGCGGATGCTGCGCGTCGTGCGCTTCGCGGCCAAGCTCGGCTTCGAGATCGAGCCGCACACGCGCGAGCCGATCAACGCGCTCGCCGACCTGATCAACAACGTGCCGGCCGCGCGCCTGTTCGACGAAATGCTGAAGCTGCTGCTGTCGGGTCACGCACTCGCGTGCCTGAAGCAGCTGCGCAAGGAAGGCCTGCACCACGGGCTGCTGCCGCTGCTCGACGTCGTGCTGGAACAGCCGCAGGGCGAGAAGTTCATCACGCTCGCGCTGAACAACACCGACGCGCGCGTGCGCGCCGGCAAGCCGGTATCGCCGGGCTTCCTGTTCGCGACGCTGCTGTGGCACGACATGCGCCAGCGCTTCGAGCAATACACGGCCGAAGGCGAATTCCCGGTGCCGGCGCTCCATCGCGCGATGGACGACGTGCTCGACATGCAGACCGAGAAGCTCGCGATCCACAAGCGCTACTCGGCCGACATGCGCGAGATCTGGGGCTTGCAGCTGCGCCTCGAAAAACGCTCGGGCCGCAGCGCGATGCGGCTGCTGGAACACCAAAGGTTTAGAGCGGGGTATGATTTCCTCCTGTTACGCTGCGAATCCGGCGAGCTCGATGCGGAAGTCGGACAGTGGTGGACGGATTTCATCGAAGGCGACGCGGCCGCCCGTGAGACACTCCTCACGCAGGGCGGCTCGAAGGAAAAATCGCCCCGCAAGCGGCGCCGCCGCGGCGGTGCGCGAAACCGCAAGCCGGACGAAGGCGCAGCCGAGCAGGCGCCGGACACCGCAGACGGTTCCGACGACTGACGCGCTCGCCGGCGAACGACGTAGGAAGTGATGCCATGACGGTTGCATATATCGGACTGGGGGCGAATCTCGGCGATGCGCGCCAGACCCTGAAGGACGCGGTGGTGTGCCTTGCGCAGCAGCGCACCATCTCGATCCTCGGCAAGTCGAGCCTGTATCGCACGGCGCCCTTCGAAGCCGGCGGCGACGATTACTACAACTGCGTCGTCAAGCTCGACACGACGCTGTCGGCCCGCGAGCTGCTCGCGCTCTGCCAGAAGATCGAACATCACTTCGGGCGCGAGCGCCCGTATCGCAACGCGCCACGCACGCTCGACCTCGACATCCTGCTGTTCGGCACCGATTCGATCGACGAACCCGACCTGATCGTCCCGCATCCGCGCCTCACCGACCGCGCATTCGCGCTCGTGCCGCTCGTCGAAATCGACCCGGCGCTCGACATCCCCGCGCGCGGCCGCGCCGATGCGTTCCTCGCCGCCGTCGCCGATCAGCGCGTCGAGAAGGTGCAGACCTGTCAATGCCTGATGCAGAAGGCCCTTGCCGCCGGCGCAGATGCCGACAAGAACCGCTGCCGATGAACACTACTCCGCTGACCGTCACCGCCCCCGACCTGCGCGCCCCGCATCGCTATCTCGTGATCGAAGGCCCGATCGGCGTCGGCAAGACGACGCTCGCGCGCCTGCTCGGCGAGCGCTGGTCGATGCAGACGCTGCTCGAACGCCCGCAGGACAACCCGTTCCTCGAGCGCTTCTATCGCGACACCGCGCGCTATGCACTGCCCGCGCAGCTGTCGTTCGCGCTGCAGCGCGCGCAGCAGGCACGCGAACTGATCGGCGCGCTCGAAACGGGCCGCCCGGTCATCGCCGATTTCATGCCGCAGAAGAACGACATCTTCGCGCGGCTGAACCTGCCGGAAGACGAATGGCAGCTGTACCGGTCGGTCGCGACGCACGTCGACGTGCCGCAGGCCCCCGCGCCCGATCTCGTCGTCTACCTGCAGGCGAGCCCCGAGGTGCTGTTCTCGCGCATCCAGAAGCGCGGGCTGCCGATGGAGCTGCAGATCAGCGACGCGTATCTGCGCTCGCTCGTCGACGCCTACAACGAATTTTTCTATCACTACGACCGCACGCCGGTACTGACGGTCGCAGCCGAACACCTGAACCCGCTGGATTCCCCCGAAGACCTCGCGCTGCTGATCGAGCGCATCGAGACGATGCGCGGCCGCAAGGAATTCTTCGTCAAGGGCGAGACGACGCGCTGACGCGTCCTCGCCCGTCGTTTTCATCATCGAACCGGATTACCCATGACCTATCTCCAGGACTCGAGCCGGCCTGCCGTCACGGTGCCCAAGCTGCAGGCAATGCGCGACGCCGGCGAGAAGATCGCGATGCTCACCTGCTACGACGCGAGCTTCTCGTCGCTGCTCGATCGCTCGGGCGTCGACGTGCTGCTGATCGGCGACTCGCTCGGCAATGTGCTGCAGGGTCACACGACTACGCTGCCCGTGTCGCTCGACGACATCGCGTACCACACCGCGTGCGTCGCGCGCGTGCAGCCGCGCGCGCTGATCATGGCCGACCTGCCGTTCGGCACATACGGCACGCCGGCCGAGGCATTCGCGAGCGCCGTCAAGCTGATGCGCGCCGGTGCGCAGATGATCAAGCTCGAAGGCGGCGAATGGGTCGCCGAAACGATCCGCTTCCTCGTCGAACGCGCGGTGCCCGTGTGCGCGCACGTGGGCCTCACGCCGCAGTCGGTGCACGCTTTCGGCGGCTTCAAGGTACAGGGCAAGACCGAGGCCGGCGCCGCGCAGCTGCTGCGTGACGCGCGCGCGGTCGAGGAAGCCGGCGCGCAGGTCGTCCTGCTCGAGGCCGTGCCGACCCTCATCGGTTCCGAGGTCACGCATATGCTGCGCGTGCCGACGATCGGCATCGGTGCGGGCGCCGACTGCTCGGGCCAGGTGCTGGTGCTGCACGACATGCTCGGCATCTTCCCCGGCAAGCGTCCGCGCTTCGTGAAGGACTTCATGCAGGGCCAGCCGAACATCCAGGCAGCCGTCGAAGCCTATGTGCGCGCGGTGAAGGACGGTTCGTTCCCGGGGGCGGAACACTCGTTCTGACACGCGGCCGGCGGCTCGCTCGCCGGCGCTCCCCGATACAAGAAAAGCGCGGCGCCCTTCCGGGGCGCCGCGCTTTTTTGTCGGGATGCCGTGTTGCCGACGGCGGCCGGCACCGGTGCTTCGGGCTCGCGGCCCGAACCCTCATTGCGTCATTTCAATACCGCGTCGAGCGCGCCGCGCAATGCATTGGTCAGCAGCAGCGCTTGCGCGCGCGCAAGATCGTCGCGCGTGACGACACGCTCCACCGCGCCGAACGCGCGGTCGTCGAGCAGCACGCCGCGCATCACGCCCGGCAGCACGCCGCACGACAACGGCGGCGTCACCCACACCCCATCAAGCTTCACGAACACATTCGAGCGCCCACCTTCGGTCAACTCGCCGCGCTCGTTAAAGAACAGCATGTCGAAGCCGCCGAGCGCTTCCGCCGCCTGCCATGCACGGTCGAATTCGGCGCGGCGCGTCGTCTTGTGCAGCAGCAATGCATCGTCCGTGCGGGTCGGCGCGAAGCCGTGCCCGGACGCGAGCATCACGCCAACCGGCCCCGCGGGCAGCGGCTTCAGTACGGCGGCCGTGATGTCGACCGTGCCGTCCTTCGCGAGCGCGAGCTTCATCCGGTACGGACCGTCGCCGTCGAGCGCCGCACAGCGCGCGTCGATCTCGCGGCGCAACGCATCGGCGTCGAGGCGGAAGCCGAATGCATCGGCACTGCGCTGCAGCCGCGCGAGATGGCGCTCGAGATGCCGGATGCCGTCCGCGCGCGTCGCGGCGGTCGTCTCGAACAACTGGAAGCCGGGATCGGCGTCGGTCAGGAATCGTGCTTTCAATTCGCACTCCGCATATTCGTCGGCGGCGACGCTGTCGAGCACGATGCCCGCGCCAACGCCCATCGTGCCGCGCCGCCGGCCGGCAGCAGTCATTGCCGCGTCGCGCGGGTTGATCGTTGCCCCGGCATCGACATCGGCCGCTTCGAGCGTCAGCGTCCGGATCGCGACCGACAGGCAGAAATCGCCGCAGCCGGCCGCACCGTCAGGCGATGCATCGCCTGTCGAGCGGCTTTCCTTCGGCGCATCGAGCCAGCCGATCGCGCCCGTATAGAGCCCGCGCGGCGTCGACTCGATCGCATCGATCAATTCCATCGTCTTGTGCTTCGGCGCACCGGTGATCGATCCGCACGGAAACAGCGCGCGCAGCATCTGCGCGAACGTCGTTCCATCGCGCCAGCCGGCCTCGACCGTCGACGTCATCTGCCACACCGACGCATACGGCTCGACCGAGAACAGCGCCGGCACCTTGACGGTGCCCGTGCGCGCGATCCGCGACACGTCGTTGCGCAGCAGATCGACGATCATCACGTTTTCCGCGCGGTTCTTCGGATCGTTCGCGAGGAACGCGGCCGCGGCCGCATCTTCGCGCGGATCGGCCGAGCGCGGCGCGGTGCCCTTCATCGGTCGCGCGCGCAGCACGTCGCCGCGCTTCTCGACGAACAGTTCCGGCGAGCACGACACGACCCACGCGCCGTCGGGCAGCGCGATCAGCGCGCCGTAACGCACCGGCTGACGCGCGCGCAGCCGCCGGTACAGCGCGAGCGGCGTGCCGAACATGTCGAAATTCAGCCGGTACGTGTAGTTGATCTGATACGAATCGCCTGCGCGCAGCGCGTCGTGCACCGCGGCGATTGCCGCGTCGAACGCGTCGCGCGACACGCTCTTCGCGACGTGCGCGACGCCCGCGATCGACGGCGGGCCGCCGCCATCCTGCTGCGCGAGCCATGCGTCGACTTCGTCACGCGACAGCCGCTCGCAGCGCGCATACAGCAAAAAGCGCAGCGGGGCATGGCCCGGCTGCGCTCTTTCCAGATTGCGTCCGAATTCGTAATCGCCGACGACGACCGCATGCAGCCCGTCGCGCAGGTCCTGCGCCACCGCCGCATCGACTTCGTCGAGCCGTGCCGGATCCGTGCATACGCGTTCGCGTACGAAACCGGAATACAAACGACTCGACCGCGCGGACGCGGTCGAGTCGCAATCGTCCAAGAGCGCGAATGACGCGCCCTCGTTGCCTTCAGTCATGCCGTTACTCGAAGAAGCTCTTCACTCGGTCGAACCAGCTCTTGCTCTGCGGGCTGTGACGCGCACCGCCCTCGGCCAGCGACTTCTCGAACTGCTTGAGCAGGTCGCGCTGCTGGTCGGTCAGCTTCACGGGCGTCTCGACCTGCACGTGTACGTACAGATCACCCGCGATGCTCGAACGCAGACCCTTGATCCCCTTGCCGCGCAGACGGAACGTCTTGCCCGACTGCGTGCCTTCCGGCACCGGGAACGACGCACGGCCGGCCAGCGTCGGCACCTCGATCTCGCCGCCGAGTGCGGCGGTCGTGAACGGGATCGGCATCTGGCAGTGGAGATCGTCGCCGTCGCGCTCGAACACCGAGTGCGGCTTGATGTGGATCTCGACGTACAGGTCGCCCGGCGGCCCGCCGTTGATGCCCGGCTCGCCGTTGCCGGCCGAGCGGATCCGCATCCCGTCGTCGATACCGGCCGGAATCTTCACTTCGAGCGTCTTGGTTTCCTTCACCTTGCCCGACCCGTGGCAATGCGCGCACGGTTCGGGGATGTAGGTACCGGTGCCGTGACACTTCGGGCAGGTCTGCTGGATGCTGAAGAAGCCCTGCGACATGCGCACCGTGCCCTGGCCATGACAGGTCGGGCAGGTTTCGGGCTTCGTGCCGGGCTTCGCGCCCGACCCGTGACAGACTTCGCACGATACCCAGCTCGGCACGCGGATCTGCGTGTCGTAGCCGTGCGCGGCCTGTTCCAGCGTGATTTCCATGCTGTAGCGCAGGTCGGCACCGCGATACACCTGCGGGCCGCCGCGGCCGCCGCGCGCGGCACCGCCCGCGGCCTGACCGAAGATGTCGCCGAAGATGTCGCCGAACGCATCCGCGAAGCCGCCGAAACCCTGGCCACCCGCACCACCCATGTTCGGATCGACGCCCGCGTGACCGTACTGGTCGTACGCCGCGCGCTTCTGGTCGTCCGACAGCATTTCATAGGCTTCCTTCACCTCCTTGAAATGCTCTTCCGCATCCTTGTTGTCCGGATTGCGGTCAGGGTGATACTTCATCGCAAGCTTGCGATATGCCTTCTTGATTTCGTCGTCGCTCGCATTCTTTGCGACGCCCAGAACCTCGTAGTAATCCCGTTTCGCCATATCGATTCACTGTGCCGTCGCGCGTCACGCACGCGGCGGCTCCTTTCGCCCGCAGTAAAGTCTCTCGACTCGTCTGGCGCTGCGCCGTCCGCGGACGGCTCGCGCAGCACCCGCCAAAAAACAAATGTGCCCGGAGGGCCGCGAAGCCCGCCAGGCGTGGAGTCGATCCGGCCATCCGGAAGGGAAAGACAGACCGCTGTTCAGCCGCGCCGCGCGCGTTTCGCGCGCGGCGT
The DNA here is from genome assembly GCF_001443045.1 of Burkholderia ambifaria. Lineage (GTDB taxonomy): Bacteria > Pseudomonadota > Gammaproteobacteria > Burkholderiales > Burkholderiaceae > Burkholderia > Burkholderia ambifaria_A. The sequence continues at coordinate 32,226 of NZ_LKPJ01000011.1, forward strand.
GCGGTGCCATGGCAACCCGGCTTAGTCCTTCTTCACTTCCTTGAACTCGGCGTCGACGACGTCGTCGGCAGCCTGCTGCGCACCGCCCGCGTGGGCCGCGCCTTCCGCTGCACCCGCCGCACCGGCCGCACCGGCCTGCTGCGCCTGCATGTCGGCGTACATCTTTTCGCCGAGCTTCTGCGAAGCCTGACCGAGTTCCTCGACCTTCGCGTCGATCGCCGCCTTGTCGGCCGACGTATCCTTCAGGACGTCCTCGAGCGACTTCAGCGACGCTTCGATCTTTTCCTTCTCGCCCGCGTCCAGCTTGTCGCCGTACTCGGTGAGCGCCTTCTTCGTGCTGTGGACCAGCGCGTCGCCCTGGTTGCGCGAATCAGCCAGCTCGCGCAGCTTGTGGTCTTCCGCTGCGTTCGCTTCCGCGTCCTTGATCATCTGGTCGATTTCGGCGTCGGACAGGCCCGAGTTCGCCTTGATCGTGATCTTGTTTTCCTTGCCGGTCGCCTTGTCCTTCGCGCCGACGTGCAGGATGCCGTTCGCGTCGATGTCGAAGGTCACTTCGATCTGCGGCACGCCGCGCGGCGACGGCGGGATGCCTTCCAGGTTGAACTCGCCGAGCAGCTTGTTGCCTGCCGCCATCTCGCGTTCGCCCTGGAACACCTTGATCGTCACGGCCGACTGGTTGTCGTCCGCCGTCGAATACACCTGTGCGTGCTTCGTCGGGATCGTCGTGTTCTTGTTGATCATCTTCGTCATCACGCCGCCGAGCGTCTCGATACCGAGCGACAGCGGGGTCACGTCGAGCAGCAGCACGTCCTTGCGGTCGCCCGACAGGACCTGGCCCTGGATCGCCGCGCCGACTGCGACGGCTTCGTCCGGGTTCACGTCACGGCGCGGATCCTTGCCGAAGAACTCCTTCACCTTCTCCTGCACCTTCGGCATGCGGGTCTGGCCGCCGACCAGGATCACGTCGTCGATGTCCGACACCTTGACACCGGCGTCCTTGATCGCGATGCGGCACGGTTCGATCGTGCGCTCGACGAGATCCTCGACCAGCGCTTCCAGCTTCGCGCGGGTGATCTTCAGGTTCAAGTGCTTCGGACCCGATGCGTCGGCCGTGATGTACGGCAGGTTGATTTCGGTCTGCTGGCTCGACGACAGCTCGATCTTCGCCTTTTCGGCCGCTTCCTTCAGGCGCTGCAGCGCGAGCACGTCCTTCGACAGGTCGACGCCCTGCTCCTTCTTGAACTCGCCGATGATGTAATCGATGATGCGCTGGTCGAAGTCTTCGCCGCCGAGGAACGTGTCGCCGTTGGTCGACAGCACTTCGAACTGCATTTCGCCGTCGACGTCCGCGATCTCGATGATCGACACGTCGAACGTGCCGCCGCCGAGGTCATACACGGCGATCTTGCGGTCGCCCTTCTCTGCCTTGTCGAGGCCGAACGCGAGCGCGGCAGCGGTCGGCTCGTTGATGATCCGCTTGACTTCCAGGCCCGCGATGCGGCCGGCGTCCTTGGTTGCCTGGCGCTGGCTGTCGTTGAAGTACGCCGGCACCGTGATCACGGCTTCCGTGACCGGCTCGCCGAGGTAGTCTTCAGCCGTCTTCTTCATCTTGCGCAGCACTTCCGCCGAAACCTGCGGCGGCGCGAGCTTCTCGCCGTGCGCTTCGACCCATGCGTCGCCGTTGTCGGCCTTGATGATCGCGTACGGCATCAGGCCGATGTCCTTCTGAACTTCCTTCTCTTCGAAGCGGCGGCCGATCAGGCGCTTCACCGCGAACAGCGTGTTCTTCGGGTTGGTCACGGACTGACGCTTGGCCGGCGCGCCGACGAGCACTTCGTTATCGTCCATGTAGGCGATGATCGACGGCGTCGTGCGCGTGCCTTCCGAGTTCTCGATGACCTTGACCTGGTTGCCTTCCATGATGGCGACGCACGAGTTCGTGGTGCCGAGGTCAATACCGATGATCTTTCCCATTTTTCCTAATCTCCAGAAATGCTTGTTTGCTGCGCGAAACCCGACGTTTTTGGGCGGTTTCGCGCGCCAGAATTCAACTCTGTTCCCGAAATGCGTCCGACCGATCCGTTTTCAAGACCCGCCAGGCGATGCGGATATTAAATTTTTTCAATCGCCGCCGGTAGCCGGATCGTGCGGGCCGCCATCGCGCTCCGACGGCGCACCGGCCGCCGCCACGATCTTCGCGCGCGCCGCCGACACCGCCGCCTGGAACTGCGCGAGGCCATGCCAGCCGGTCGCGCGGCCGAGCCGCTTGCCACGGTGAAAGAAAAACCAGGTCGGCACGCCGTGCAGGCCGAAGCGGCGCCCCAGCTCGTGGTGTTCGTACACGTTGCAATGGAACCACTTCAGGCCCAGCGCGCGGATCGCGTCCGGCTGGGCGAGCATCGCCTTCTTCGCGATCTCGCAGTTGAAGCAGTCGACGCCCCAGAAGAACACCACGGCGAGCGCATCCCCCAAGGGGGCTTCCTGCGGGGCATCGCCGGCGCCGGCGATCGCGGCGTCGAACGTGTCGGGCGCCAGCGCCTGCATGCCGAACGCGTCGAACGCGGCCGGATCGACGCCGGCGGGAACCATCGCGGCAGCCTTACTTCGGCTGGGCGACCGTGACGAGCGCCGGGCGCAGCACGCGGTCGGCGATCATGTAGCCCTTTTGCAGCACGGCGACGACGGTGTTCGGCTCCTGCTCGGCCGGCACCATCGAAATCGCCTGGTGCTGGTGCGGATCGAACTTCTCGCCGACCGGGTTGATCGCGACGACGCGGCCCTTCTCGAGCGCGCTCGTCAGCTGGCGCAGCGTCAGCTCGACGCCTTCGCGCACCTTCGCGATGTCGCCGGACGTGTCGCCGACGGCGGCCTCGAGGCTGTCCAGCACGGGCAGCAGGTGCTCGGCGAAGCTCTCGATCGCAAACTTGTGCGCCTTCGAGACGTCTTCCTGCGCGCGGCGGCGCACGTTCTCGGTCTCGGCCTTCGCCCGGAGGAAGCTCTCCTGCAGGTCGGCGACCTTGGCTTGAGCCTCCGCGAGCGCCGCGTCGGCTGCTTCGGCGGCGGGAGCAGCGCCTTGCGCCGCCTGCTTCTCGCTGCCGATGTCTTCGGCCGATTGGGTAGCCGGGTTCTCTTGCGTGTTTTCCATGTCGCTGAAAGTCGATTAGAGGTTGAAGCCAAATCGGCAACCGCCGGCCGTATACCCGGCGGCACCGTACATTGTTGGTGCAAATAAGGGCGAAAACTGCAATTTCAAGAGGGTTATTCGCCGGCATTCGCCAATGCCGCGAAACAACCGCGCCGCGCGCCGCCCAATTACGCGCATTTGCCGCCAGATCGACGGAAACGGCCGGTAACAACGCTTACCAGGCAAGTACTAGCTCGGCCCTAGAGGCTGCACTACACTCGACTCAAGCGTCGGAAAAGCGTGTTTACCCTAGCTGACCGCCGCCTGACATCCACCTGGCGCCGCATTCACCCGTCCCGAGAGGCGAGTACCGTGAAACTGACCTTTGCCATATCGGTGGTCGCGCTGGTACTGATTGCCGGCACCACCACCATCTGCCTGTCCGGAGCCGTCACCGACCGCACGACCGAATACGGAAGCGCGCGGGCGACGTTCGACCAGATGTTCAGCTCCCACCAGAAAATCTGTCGATGATGCGCCGGTCGCGCTTGGTCGGCCGGCCGTGCAGTTCGGCCGCCGGCTCGCGATACGTGCGCCGCCGCTCCAGTTCGGCGAGCCGCGCGACGCGCCCCGCTTCCGTTTCCTGGTAAAGCGTCTGCGCGATGCTCGCGGGCCCGCGCACGTCGCAAATGCCCAGCACGGCAATGTGCCAGACGACACCGTCGATCGCAATCTCGACCTCGTCGCCGACGCGCACGTCCTTTGCCGGCTTGACCGCCGCGCCGCCGATCTTCACGTGGCCCTTGTCGACCGCGTCCGATGCGAGCGAGCGCGTCTTGAAAAAGCGCGCCGCCCACAGCCATTTGTCGATGCGCAGCTTCGCGCCGGGTTCCGTCGAAATCCTGTAGTTCATCGCGTTCAACTCACCGTTTCGGGCTGCGCGGCCTTCACCGGCCAGCCCTGCAGATTCTCGGCGACGATCTCGCCCACCGCGCCGATCCACGCGGGCGCGCCGTTCAGGCACGGAATCCGGTGGAACGCCCGGCCGCCGCCCGCGATGAACTCGTCGCGCACCTCCATCCCGATCTCCTCGATCGTCTCCAGACAATCGGCCGTAAAACCGGGACAGAACACGTCCGCACGCCGCACGCCGGCCTCGCCGAGCTCGCGCAGCGTCGGCGCCGTGTACGGCTGCAGCCATTCGGCCTTGCCGAAGCGCGACTGAAACGTCACGCGGCATTCGAGCGTCGACAGCCCGAGCGCGGCCATCAGCAACGCGCCCGTCTGCTGGCATTGGTCGTGATAGGGGTCGCCCAGGTCGAGCGTGCGTTTCGGCACGCCGTGAAAGCTCAGCACGAGTTTGTCGCCGGCCGCGAAGTCGGGCCGGCCGTGCTGCGCCCAGTATTGGCGCACCTGCTCGGCCAGCGCGTGGATGTAGGCCGGATGGTCGGCGTACTGGCGCACCGTACGCACTTCCGGCTGGTTGCGCATCCGCGCGAGCGCGGCGAACGCGGCATCGAATGCCGTCGCGGTGGTGGACGCCGAGTATTGCGGATACATCGGCATCAGCAGCACGCGCTCGACGCCGGCGCGCTTGAACTGCGCGAGCGCGTGCGCAATATTCGGACTGCCATAGCGCATTGCGTAGTCGACCATCACCTGATAGCCGTTCGAGGCGAGCAGGTGGCGCACGCCTTCGGTCTGGCGCTCGGTGTACACGCGCAGCGGCGAGCCCTCGGGCATCCAGACGGCCGCGTATTTCTTCGCGGACGCGCGGCCGCGCAGCGGCAGGATCAGCGTGCGCAGCAGCACCTGCCAGACGGCCTGCGGGATTTCGACGACGCGGGGGTCCGACAGGAATTCGGCCAGATAGCGCCGCACCGCGCGCGGCGTCGGGGCGTCCGGCGTGCCGAGATTGATCAGCAGCACGCCGATGCGATGGGCAGCCGCGACGCTCGAAGGCGGCTCAAGATCGAAACGCATGGGCAGGAACGTGCTCGGGGCACGCAGTCGGACGGCCCTCAATTATAGCGGGCCGCCTCGCTCGGGTCGGCTGGCCGTTCGGCCGACTGGCGGCACACGCTGCGCCGCGGCACGATGGCGGGGCGGTGTCGGTCAGGTTACTGCTGGCTCAGCGTGAGCGACAACAGGCGCGCGGTGATGTCGACGATCGGAATCACGCGGTTGTACGCCATGCGGGTCGGGCCGATCACGCCAAGCGTGCCGACGATCTGGCCATTCACCTCGTACGGTGCGGTAACGACGCTCATTTCCTCGATCGGCACGAGCGTCGATTCACCGCCAATGAAGATCTGCACGCCCTGGGCGTGGCTCGACACGTCGAGCAGTTGCAGGAGGCCCGTCTTTTGGTCGAACACGTCGAACAGCTTGCGCAGCCGTGCCATGTCGGACGACAGGTCCGCCACTTCGAGCAGGTTGCGCTCGCCGGAAATGAGCACGGTGTCCTCGGTATCGGGCACCTCGGTGCTGGCCGTCACGGCGGCATGCATCAGCGTGGTCATGTCGCCGCGCAGCTGGTCGATCTCGTCGCGCAGGCGGCGGCGCACCTCGTCGAACGACAGCCCGGCGAAATGCGCGTTGATGTAGTTGGACGCCTCGGTGAGCTGCGACGGCGAATAGTCGCGCGGCGTCGCGAGCATCCGGTTCTGCACGTCGCCCTCGGGCGTGACGATGATCAGCAGGATGCGCTTGTCCGACAGGCGCATGAACTCGATCTGCTTGAACACGTGGCTGCGGCGCGGCGTCAGCACGACGCCCGCGAACTGCGACAGGTTCGACAGCACGCTCGCCGCGGCCGCCACGACCCGCTGCTGCGGCTCGCCGGCCTGCAGCGTGTTCTGCACCTGGCGCGCGACGGCCTCGGCGTCGATCGGCGCCTCGACCGTGAGCATCGTGTCGACGAACAGGCGATAGCCGCGCGGCGTCGGCACGCGGCCGGCCGACGTGTGCGGGCTCGACACGAGGCCGAGTTCCTCCAGGTCGGACATCACGTTGCGGATCGTTGCCGGGCTCAGCTCGAGGCCGGAGTAACGGGACAACGTGCGCGAGCCGACCGGCTGACCGTCGGCGATATACCGTTCGATCAGGGTTTTCAGGAGGGTTCGTGCGCGAGGATCTAGCATGGTAGAAAATTTTAGCGCAACCGCGCGAGCACGGCGAGTGGCCGCGGCCACAGTCGCGCGGGCTGACCGATCCGGCCCCGTGTGCGCACAGCCGGTTCTTTTCGTCAACGAGCTATGGTGTAATGCCGGCATGAAAACCGGTAATCAGTTCAATACTGTCGCGCTCGTCGGCCGGAGCAACACGCCCGGCATCGCCGAGCCGCTCGCCACGCTGGCTGGCTGCATCGCGAAGCTCGGCTTCGAGGTCGTGTTCGAAGCCGACACCGCGCGCGAGATCGGCATCGCCGGCTATGCGGCGCTCACCCCGGCGGAAATCGGGGCGCGCGCGGACGTGGCGGTCGTGCTCGGCGGCGACGGCACGATGCTCGGCATCGGCCGCCAGCTCGCGCCGTACAAGACGCCGCTGATCGGGATCAACCACGGGCGGCTCGGCTTCATCACCGATATCGCGGCGGCCGACATGCAGGCGCTCGTCCCGGTGATCCTGTCGGGCAAGTTCGAGCGCGAGGAGCGCGCGCTGCTCGAGGCCCGGATCATGCGCGACGGCGAACCGATCTACCACGCGATCGCGTTCAACGACGTCGTCGTGAACCGCAGCGGCTTTTCCGGGATGGTCGAGCTGCGCGCATCGGTCGACGGCCGGTACATGTACAACCAGCGCTCGGACGGCCTGATCGTCGCCACGCCGACCGGCTCGACCGCGTACGCGCTGTCGTCGGCCGGCCCGATCCTCCATCCGCAGCTGGCGGGCATCGTGCTCGTGCCGATCGCGCCGCACGCGCTGTCGAACCGGCCGATCGTGCTACCCGACGATTCGAAGATCGCGATCCAGATCGTCGGCGGCCGCGACGTCAACGTGAACTTCGACATGCAGTCGTTCACCGCGCTCGAACTGAACGACACGATCGAGGTGCGCCGCTCGAAGCACACCGTGCCGTTCCTGCACCCGGTCGGCTACAGCTACTACGCGACGCTGCGCAAGAAGCTGCACTGGAACGAACACGCATCGAACGAAGACGACAAGGCGTCCTGACGCACCACCGCCCGACACCATGCTCCGCCACCTCTCGATTCGCGACTTCGTCATCGTCGCCGCGCTCGATCTCGAATTCGACAGCGGCTTTACCGTCTTTTCCGGCGAAACCGGCGCCGGCAAATCGATCCTGATCGACGCCCTCGCCCTCGCGCTCGGCGAACGCGCCGACGCGAGCGTCGTGCGCGCCGGCTGCGGCCGCGCCGACATCACCGCCGAATTCACGCCGCACGACCGCGTCGCGCGCTGGCTCGACGAACACGCGTTCGACGCCGAGGACACCGTGATGCTGCGCCGCGTGATCGACGCGAACGGCCGCTCGCGCGCGTTCATCAACGGCACCAGCGCGACGCTCGCGCAGTTGCGCGGGCTCGGCGAGATGCTGGTCGACATCCACGGCCAGCACGCGCACCAGCTGCTGATGCGGCCCGACGCGCAGCGCGAGCTGTTCGACACGCACGCGGGGCTCGTCGCCGATGCCGCGAACGTCGCCCGCGCGTGGCGCGTATGGCGCGACGCAACGCAGGCGATCGACGCCGCGAAGGCGCACGAGCGCGAACTGCAGCTCGAACGCGAAAAACTCGCGTGGCAGCTCGCCGAACTCGACAAGCTCGCGCCGCAACCGGGCGAATGGGACGAAGTCGGCAGCGAGCACAAGCGGCTGTCGCACTCGGCAAACCTGATCGCCGGCGTGCAGGGCGCGCTCAACGCGCTGTCGGAGGCCGACGACGCGATGCTCCCGCAGCTCGGCGCGATCGTGTCGAAACTGCGCAGCCTGGCCGACTACGACACGGGGCTCGGCGATGCGCTCGCATCGCTCGAACCGGCCGAGATCCAGCTGCAGGAAGCCGTCTATTCGTTGTCGCACTACGCGCAGCGCCTCGATCTCGACCCGGCCCGGCTCGCGCAGGTCGAAACGCGCCTCGACGCGCTGCACTCGACCGCCCGCAAGTTCCGGCTGCCGCCCGACACGCTGCACGAGGAACATGCGGCACGCCGCGCGCAGCTGGCCGCGCTCGACGCGGCCGCCGATCTCGGCGCGCTCGAAGCCGCGCAGGCGAAGGCATGGGAAGCCTATCTCACCGATGCGAAGCAGCTGTCGAAGGCACGCGCGCAGGCCGCGAAGACGCTCGGCACAGCCGTCACGGCCGGCATGCAGGAACTGTCGATGGCGGGCGGCAGCTTCGAAGTCGCGCTCGTACCGCTCGCCGACGGCGGCCCGCATGGGCTCGAGCAGGTCGAATTCCGGGTCGCCGGGCACCCTGGCGTGCCGTTGCGGCCGCTGGCGAAAGTCGCGTCGGGCGGCGAACTCGCGCGGATCAGCCTCGCGCTGGCGGTGATCGCGAGCGCGGCAAGCCCGACGCCGACGCTGATCTTCGACGAAGTCGACACGGGGATCGGAGGCGGTGTCGCCGAAGTGGTCGGCCGCCTGCTGCACCAGCTCGGGCGTGACCGCCAGGTGCTGTGCGTGACGCACCTGCCGCAGGTCGCCGCGCGCGGCGACCATCACTTCCAGGTCGCGAAGGGCGCCGACGACCGCGGCGGCACCGTCTCGTCGGTCGTCCCGCTCGACAAGACGAGCCGGGTCGAGGAAGTCGCGCGGATGCTCGGCGGGCTCGAGATCACCGCCACGACGCGCAAGCACGCGAAGGAAATGCTGGCGGCCTGACACGCCCCCCGTTGACCGAATGCAAGAAGACCGGCGCATGCGCCGGTCTTTTTTTGCGGAAGGCGGCCGCTCGATCGCGCCCGCCCTGCCCCGCGGATTCGAAGCCTCGAGTCACAGCCTCGACTCGAACGCCCGACTCAAACGCCCGTTTCGGCTGCCCCGAACACCCGCTCCCACAGTGCCGTCACCGCCGCCCGCTCGTCGGCCACCAGGGCCGGATCGACCCGTGCCTTCTCCATCCCGTCGAGCCGCAGCTTGTGCTGCAGCTTCCGGTACTTGCGGTAGGCCGCGCCGACGCGCTCGGCTTCGTCCTCGCCCATCAGCCCGAACCGGGCGACCTCGCGCAGCAGTGCGATGTTGCCGGTGTTGCGGATCAGCTCGGCATCGCTCGACGCATGCAGCAGCACCCAGTACTGGACGATGAACTCGATGTCGACCATCCCGCCGCGATCGTGCTTCAGGTCGAACAGTTCGGTCTGGTTCGGATGGCCCGCGAACACCTTGCCGCGCATGTCGACGATTTCCTTCGCGAGCACCGCCCCGTCGCGCGGCGTCGTCAGCACCTGCTGGCGAATCGCCTCGAAATCCGCGCCGATCTGCGTGTCGCCCGCGCTGTAGCGGGCGCGCGTCAGCGCCTGATGCTCCCACACCCACGCCGTGTTCGCCGCATCGCCCTCGCGCAGCTGGTAGCGACGGAACGCGTCGAGATCGGTCACGAGCAGCCCGGCCTCGCCGTTCGGCCGCAGCCGCAGGTCGATGTCGAACAGCGCGCCCGCGCCGGTCGCGGTCGTGAGCCACGTGATCAGCCGTCGCGTGAACGTCGTGTAGACGTCCGCCGAGCGCTCGTCGGGGTCGTCGTACAGAAAGATCAGGTCGAGATCCGATGCATAGCCGAGCTCCTTGCCGCCGAGCTTGCCATACGCGATCACCGCGAACTTCGGCACGTCGCGATGGCGCTTCGCGAGCTGCGACCAGACCACTTCGATCGTCACGTCGAGCACCGCGTCGGCGAGCTCGGACAGGCGGTCGCTCACGTGCTCGACCGACAACTGGCCCGCCAGGTCGATCAGCAGGATGCGGAACACCTCGGCGTGCTGCGCATGCCGCAGCAGGTCCATCTGCTGCTCGGGGCCGTCGGCTGCCGCAAGGCGCGCGCGCAATGCATCCTTGAATGCGGGCCAGTCGAACGGGCTCGCGATCGCTTCGTCGTCGAGCAGTTCGTCGAGCAGTTGCGGATGGCGGATCAGGTAGCCGCCGCCCCAGCGCGTCGCGCCGAGCACCGACAGCACGCGGTCGAGCGCGGCCGGATACTCGGTCAGGAGCGCGAGATAGACGCCGCGCCGGCTGACCGTCTCGAGCAGGTCGAACAGCCGCACGATGGTGTCGTCGCGGCGCGCGGCATCGATTCGCGGCGCGGCCTCGAGCGCGCGCTGCGCGACGCTGTCGAAGCGCTGCCGGCTCTTTTCCGGCAGGCCCGCGTAGCGCGACGACTGCCAGATCGCGCGCAGCCGCGCGAGCACGGTTGCCGGATCGGTGAAACCCAGCCCGTCGAGACGCGCGAGCAGCGCATCGTCTTCGCCGTCGTCGGCGAGCGCCCCGCTCCAGATCCACGCAGCCGCCGTGTCCTCGCCCGCCGCGCAGGGGCCGCCGCTCACCTTGTCGGCGAAAATCTGGTCGAACTGTGCTTCGACGAAGGTGCGGTAGCCATCGAGCATCGTCATCAGCGCCGCGTAGTCGGCAAAACCGAGCGACGCGGCCAGCGCCGTGCGCTCGCCGGGATCGACCGGCATCGCATGCGTCTGCGCGTCGTCGCGGTACTGCAGCCGGTGCTCGAGCGTGCGCAGGAAGTTGTACGCGTCGGTCAGCCGCTCGCGCACGTCTTCGCCGATCAGCCCGCGCGCCTGCGCGTGGCGCAGCACCGCGAGCGTCGGCCGCACGCGGAATTCCGCATCCTGGCCGCCGCGGATCAGCTGGAACACCTGCGCGCTGAATTCGATCTCGCGGATCCCGCCGCGCCCGAGCTTGATGTCGTCGGCCTTGTCGGGCCGCATCGACGCGCGGCGCGCGGCTTCGTGGCGAATCTGCTGGTGCAGCGAACGGATCGCGCCGATCACGCCGAAGTCGAGATAGCGGCGGTACACGAACGGCTTGACGATCGATTCGAGCTGCGACTCGAGCCGCTGCGCCGCGTCGCTGTCGCCCTCCGACACGAGCCGCCCCTTGATCCACGCGTAGCGCTCCCATTCGCGCCCCTGCACGTAGAAATATTCCTCGAGCATCCCGAGGCTGCAGACGAGCGGCCCCGAATCGCCGTTCGGGCGCAGCCGCATGTCGACGCGAAACACGTAGCCGTCGGCCGTGACCTCGGACAGCACGCCGATCAGGCGCCGGCCGAGCCGCGTGAAGTATTCCTGCGTGGACAGCGGCGAGCGCGTGCCGCCGGCCGTCTCGCCGTCGTCCTCGTAGACGAAGATCAGGTCGATGTCCGACGACACGTTGAGCTCGCGGCCGCCGAGCTTGCCCATCCCGACCACGCCCAGCACGACGCGCTGGCCGTCGGCGCCGCGCGGCTCGCCGTACATCGCCTCGAGTTCCGCCGACAGCAGCGCGAGCGAGCGTTGCACGGCCACTTCGGCGAGATCGGTCATCGCGCCCGTCACCTCGGCGACGTCCGCGAAGCCGCGCAGGTCGCGCTCCGCAACCGCGCCGAACACCTCGACACGCAACTGCCGCAGCGCGCGCTTCAGTTGCTCGTCGTTCGGCGCGGCCGTGCCGGCCGGTAGCGCGAGCAGCTCGCTCAGGCGCGCGTCGAGCTGCGCGCGGGAGAGCGGCGCGGCGGCCCACGCGGCGATCTGGTCGGACAGCGCGGGCCGCGCGGCGGCCGCGCGGGCGATGTAGCGGGAATAGGACTGGCTGATCAGGGCGGAAGCGTCGGTCATCGAAAAGCGGGCCTGGCGGTAAGGCCCGCCGCCGCGGGACGACGCATGCGCGCCCCGCTGCCGACAGGCCCCTTGGACTCGGCGCGGTGTCGCAACGCAGGTGCGCCGCCGCGAAAACCGCGCGCCGGAAAGCCCGTGCCGTGCTGCCGCAACGGCCGCCGGCACGAACCCGTGTGATACATTTCAACGTCAGTCTGCAAAACTACCATATCGCCGCCCTTCCGCCGCATGTCCGACCGTCAGGAATCCGCCGTAGCTGCGCCCGAAGCGGGACCTCCGAAGCACGATCATCCGGTCTTGCGTCGCGTATTCAGGGTGACGCTGGCAGTCGGGATCGGCACCTACTTCGTCGCGTCCGGCGCGCTCCTCGGGCTGCGCTACGTGCTGCTGCCGCGCATCGACGAATTCCGCCCGCGCATCGAGCGCGCGGTGTCCGACAAGCTCCACGCGCAGCTTTCGATCGGCAAACTGTCACCCAACTGGTCCGGCATGCAGCCGGGCGTCGAAGTCACCGACCTCACCATTCGCGGCCGCGACGGCCGGATCGCGCTGTCGGTCCCGCACGCGACGGCCGCGTTGTCGTGGATGTCGCTGCTGCGGCTGTCGCCCGCGTTGTCGAGCCTGATCGTCGATCACCCGGACCTCGTCGTCGCGCGCGCGGCCGACGGCTCGCTGAGCGTCGCGGGCGTCGGCGTCGCGACCACCCACGGCGGCAACGACACGTTCGGCACGTGGCTGCTGAAGCAGGAAGCGATCGTGCTGCGCAACGGCACGCTGCGCTGGCGCGACGCGCAGCACGCCGCGCCGGAGCTCGCGCTGTCGGGCATCCGCCTCGCGGTGCTCAACCACGGCCGCGAGCACAAGGCCGCGCTGCAGGCGCCCGCGAACGGCACGCTGCTGCTCGGCCCGCTCGATTTCCGCGCGCGCTTCCGGCACAAGCCGCTCGCGCCGATCGGCAAGCCGACGAACTGGACGGGCGACGCGTATCTGTCGACCGGCCCGGTCGACCTGCAGACGCTCGGCCGCTATCTCGACCTGCCGCTCACGGTCCACGCGGGCCGGATCGACAACGCGATCTGGGCGACCTTCCAGGACGGCCACCTGCGCTCCGCCGGCGGCGACCTGCAGGGCGCCGACGTCGTGCTGCGCGTGCGGCCGACCCAGCCGCGCCTCGACGTGCCGACGGTCGGCTTCGGCTGGGACATGGCGCTGAACGCCGGCCGCGACTACACGCTGCACCTCACGCGCTTCAACGCGGAGCTCGGCCAGCCGCCGCTGCCGGACGGCACGCCGCTCGCCCGCTCGCTCGCGCTGTCGACGCTGACCGCCCGCTACCGCGTGCCGGCCGCCGACCAGGGGCAACTGCTGAGCGTCGTCGGCGATCGCGTCGATCTCGGCATCCTCAGCGAGTTCATCCGCGGGCTGCCGCTGCCGGCGCGCCTGCGCAACGAGCTGATCAAGCTCGACCCGCGCGGGATGGTGTCGAACTATCACATCGAGGTCGAACGCGCGAAGCCCGCGCGTGCCGACCTCGCCGACGAAGAACGGCGCACGGGCGCGGCGCCGATCGTCCGCTACCGCTTCCTCGGCGATCTGCAGGGCATCAGCGTCGCCGCGCAGGAGCCGCCGCCGGGCCTGTCCCCGCGCGGTCACCCGCGCGCCGGCTGGCCGGGCGTCGAGAATTTGTGGGGCCGCATCGACGCGAACGAAACGGGCGGCAGCGCGCACTTCGACACGGTCAACGCGGCCGTGACGGTGCCCGGCGAATTCGACGAGCCGCGCCTGACTTTCGACCGGCTGCGCGGCAACGCGAAATGGGTGATCACGCCGGCGCCGGGCGAGAAGCACGCGCGCGTCGACGTGACGTTGCCCGACTTCTTCGTCGCGAACCCCGATGCCGAAATCGCGGTGTCGGGCTCGTACACGAACCCCGGCCACGGCCGCGGCTCGCTCGACCTGCGCGCGGATTTCGCGCGTGCGTCGGTGGCGCGCATTCCGCGCTACCTGCCGACCGGGATGTCCGAGCATCTGCGCGACTATCTCGGCCATGCGCTGCAGGACGGCCGGGTGACCAAGGGCGCGTCGATCGTCGCGCGCGGCCCGCTCGAGAAATTCCCGTTCGAACACGAGCCGGATGCCGGCGTGTTCCATATCGTCGCGCCGTTCACCGGCGGGCGCTTCGAGCCGACGCCGTACCCGCCGCGCAAGCTCGCGAACGGCACGCCGAGCGTCTGGCCGGCTCTCGACGGGATCGACGGCGTGTTCGAGCTCGCGCAGAACAAGCTGCGCTTCGACATCGCGCGCGCGCACTACAAGCGCGTCGCGCTGACGAAGGTCGCCGGCCGGATCGACGATCTCGGCAACCCGTCGAAGTCGCCGCTCATCATCGACGGCCATGCGCAGGGCCCGCTCGCGGACCTGATCGACTATGCGGACAACAGCTCGCTCGGCACGATGAGCGGGCACATCGGCCAGCGGATCGATGCGCAGGGGCCCGCGGCGCTCGCGCTCAAGATCACGATTCCGCAGCACGTACCGCATCCGCATACGCACATCGAAGGCGCACTCGCGTTCGGCGGCAACACGCTGTCGACCGACGGCGTGCCGCCGCTGTCCGCGCTGCGCGGCAGCGTGCGCTTCACGGAGGCCGGCGCATCGCTGCAGGGCCTGTCGGGGCGTTTCCTCGGCGGCCCGGTACGCGCGAACGGCAACTTCCAGTCGCATGGCCCGTACGCGGTGGACGTCGACGGCAAGCTCGCGCTCGACGCGGCACGCGGCCTGAACCTGCGCGGCACGGCCGCGGCGCTGCTCGAGCACGTGGTCGGCGACGCGCCGTACCAGCTCGCCGTGCGCGGCGCGCCGGGCCGCCTGCCCGAGGTCACCGCACATTCCGACCTGACGGGCGTCGCGCTGAATTTCCCGGCGCCGTTCGCGAAACCGGCCGGCACGCCGATGCCGTTCCGCTTCACGCTGCAGCCCGCCGCCCAGGAGAACGGCAAGCGCCTCGAGCATGCCGACCTGACGCTCGGCCCCGTGTCCGCGACCTACCTGCTCGACGCGACGCGCGGCCAGCCGCTGCGCGCGGTGCGCGGCGCGATGGGCATCCACCGGATGCCCGACCTGCCGCAGGACGGCGTGAGCGCCGCCGTCGACGTCGACGAACTGGACGCCGACGCATGGCTCACCCTGGCCCGCACATTGCAACGCGACACGCCGCGCGCGCCGGAGCAGGCCGCGCCGCGCATCGACATCGCGAGCTTCACGCCGAAGCGCTTCGCGCTCCACTTCGGCACGCTGAAGCTGCTCAAGCGCAACTGGGAAAACGTGATCATCGGCGCGTCGCACGTCGACGAGCTGTGGCAGGCGAACATCGCGTCGAACCAGGTCTCGGGCTACCTGTCGTGGGAGCCGGGCGGCGGCCATAACGGTGCGGGCGTGCTGAACGCGCGGCTCGCGAAGCTCGTGATTCCGCAGAGCGCGCAGCACGACCTCGTCGGCCGCGCGATGAACCTGCCGACGCCGACCGACCGGCCGATGCCGTCGGTCGACCTGATCGTCGACCAGGTCGTCGCGCGCGATCACGACATCGGCCGGCTCGTCGTCAATGCGCGCAACATCGAGGAAGACGGCGCGCCGGTGTGGCAGCTCGACAAGCTCGAGCTGGCGAACCCGGCCGCGAAGCTGACGGCGACCGGCAACTGGCGCACGTCGCGCCGCGCGCTGGCCCGCGGCGTCGACGAAAACGATGCGCCACGCCGCAGCGTGTTCGACTTCAAGCTCGACGTCGGCAACGCGGGCGCGCTGCTCGGCCTCGTCGGCCTGCCGCGCACGCTCGCGGACGGCCACGGCACGGTGACCGGCAAGGTCGGCTGGCGCGGCGGTCCGACCGCGGTCGATCTCCCGTCGCTCGGCGGCCAGGTCGCGCTCGACCTCGAGCACGGCCAGATCCTGAAGGTCGATCCGGGTGCGGCGAAACTGCTCGGCGTGCTGAGCCTGCAAAGCCTTGCGCGCTTCCTGACGCTGAATTTTCGCGATGTGGTCGGCAAGGGGCTGCCGTTCGACAAGATCACCGGCACCAGCCGGATCTCGAACGGGATCGCACGCACCGACGACTTCTCGATGACGACGGCGCCAGCGAACGTGACCGTGCGCGGCGCGGTCGACCTCGGCACCGAGACGCAGGACCTGCACGCGCACGTCGCGCCGAAGATCGGCGCCGGCACGGCGGCGATCGCGGCCGCGATCATCAATCCACTGCTCGGCGTCGGCGTGCTGGCCGCGAACTACGCGCTGTCGGAGACGCTGTCGCACGCGTTCGCGCTCGACTACGCGATCACGGGCTCGTGGGCGCATCCGCACATCGAGCGGGTGCGGGGCGATCAGGGTAAGATGAATCACGGTCCGGCCGACGCGGCGACCCATTGATGATCGCTCGATGATGCCGGGCCGCACCCCATTTATGACGCAACCGATCCTGCGATGACCGATCACACCCGTTCCGCCACGCCCTTTCAGGTCGCCGCGCTGCAGATGGTGAGCACGCCGGACGTCGCGCGCAATCTCGCCGAAGCCGGCCGCCTGATCGCGGAAGCGGCGAGCGATGGTGCACAGCTCGTGCTGCTGCCCGAGTATTTCTGCTTCATGGGCCACCGCGACACCGACAAGCTCGCGCTTGCCGAACCCTACCGCGACGGTCCGATCCAGCGTTTTCTCGCGGAGGCCGCGCACCGCCACGGCATCTGGGTGATCGGCGGCACACTGCCGCTGAAGGCGCCGGAACCCGATCGCGTACTGAACACGACGCTCGTGTTCGACCCGAACGGCCACGAGGCGGCCCGTTACGACAAGATCCACCTGTTCAACTTCGAGAAAGGCGACGAATCGTTCGACGAGGCGCGCACGATCCGCGCGGGCGACACGGTCGTCACGTTCGACGCGCCGTTCGGGCGGGTCGGCCTGTCGGTCTGTTACGATCTGCGCTTTCCGGAGCTGTATCGCAGGATGGGCGACTGCGCGCTGATCGTCGTGCCGTCCGCGTTTACGTATACGACGGGCCGCGCGCACTGGGAAATGCTGCTGCGCGCGCGGGCCGTCGAGAACCAGTGCTACGTGCTCGCGGCCGCGCAGGGCGGCAAGCACGAGAACGGCCGGCGCACCTGGGGCCACAGCATGCTGATCGACCCGTGGGGCGAGATCGTCGCGGTCCACGACGAAGGCGCGAGCGTCGTGACCGGCGCGCTCGATCCGCAGCGCATCGCCGAGGTGCGCCAGAGCCTGCCCGCGTGGCGGCATCGCGTGCTGGCCTGAACCGCTGAACCGCCGCGGCGCTTGAAACCCCGCCCGGCCAACCCATCTGCCCAGAACGCACCCGACAACTTTTTGAGAACCCTCGATACCCGCATGAACATCATCGAACCCGGCATCCGCAATCTTGCGCTGGCGAAGGACATCCTCCTCACGCCGTACGGCCTCGACGAGAGCCTGCTCACGCGCACGATCGCCGACATCTTCACGCATCGCGTCGACTACGCGGATCTGTACTTCCAGGCGACCCGCAGCGAAGCGTGGAGCCTCGAGGAAGGCATCGTGAAGTCGGGCAGCTTCAGCATCGACCAGGGCGTCGGCGTGCGCGCGGTCGCGGGCGATCGCACCGCGTTCGCTTACTCGGACGACCTGTCGCCGGAAGCCATCGCGCAGGCGGCCGCGGCCACCAAGGCGATCGCGGCGGCCGGCGGCGGCCGTCAGAAGATCAAGGCCGCGACGTCGCTGAAGGGCATCTCGGGCCGCGACCTGTACCTGCCGTCCGATCCGCTCGCATCGCTCGACGCGACCGCCAAGGTCAAGCTGCTCGAGCGCATCGAGCAGATGGCGCGCGGCCGCGATCCGCGCGTCACGCAGGTGATGGCGGGCCTTGCCGGCGAATACGACGTCGTGCTGGTCGCGCGCAGCGACGGTGCGCTCGCCGCCGACATCCGCCCGCTCGTGCGCGTGTCGGTCACGGTGATCGCCGAACAGAACGGCCGCCGCGAGATCGGCTCCGGCGGCGGCGGCGGCCGCTTCGACTACGGCTACTTCACCGATGACGTGCTGTCGCGCTACGTCGACGACGCCGTGCACGCAGCGCTCGTCAACCTCGACGCGCGCCCCGCGCCGGCCGGCGCGATGACGGTCGTGCTCGGGCCGGGCTGGCCGGGCGTGCTGCTGCACGAAGCGATCGGCCACGGCCTCGAGGGCGACTTCAACCGCAAGGGTTCGTCGGCGTTCGCCGGCCGGATCGGCGAGCAGGTCGCCGCGAAGGGCGTGACCGTCGTCGACGACGGCACGCTGCCGAACCGCCGCGGCTCGCTGAACATCGACGACGAAGGCAACCCGACGCAGTGCACGACGCTGATCGAGGACGGCATCCTGAAGGGCTACATCCAGGACACGCTGAACGCGCGCCTGATGAAGATGCCGGTCACCGGCAACGCGCGGCGCGAATCGTACGCGGCGCTGCCGATGCCGCGCATGACCAACACGTACATGCTCAACGGCGACAAGGATCCGCAGGAAATCATCGCGTCGGTGAAGAACGGCCTGTACGCGGTGAACTTCGGCGGCGGCCAGGTCGACATCACGAACGGCAAGTTCGTGTTCTCGGCGTCCGAGGCGTACATGATCGAGAACGGCAAGATCACCTACCCGGTGAAGGGCGCGACGCTGATCGGCAGCGGCCCGGAATCGCTGAAGTACGTGAGCATGATCGGCAACGACATGTCGCTCGACTCGGGCGTCGGTGTGTGCGGCAAGGAAGGCCAGAGCGTGCCGGTCGGCGTCGGCCAGCCGACCCTGCGGATCGACAAGATGACGGTCGGCGGTACGGCATAACCGCATCATGGCGCAGACAATCCGCGCGCTTCGACGAATACGTGCGGATTATCCGCATTTTTGAGCACCCCCGGTTGCCAGCCGCACGGCGACCGGGTATAAATTCCGAATCAACTTTTTTGACGAACCGAATCTCCGTCATGTCCGCCAAGTTTTATTTTTACTTTTTTTGGCATCTCAGACCGCTGGCGGATCGAGAGGGTTGATGGCGCGTAAAGCGCAACCGAAATTCCCGAAAAACCGCCGGCGAACCCGGCGGTTTTTTTTCGCCCTTCGCCATCCGGTCGCCGCCGCAGCGGATCCCGCGGCCCCGACCGAAACCACTGAATCGCTTGAATTGATGAATCTGCCGCACGCGCATTGACCGAACGGCGCCCGGAACCAAGGAGAAACAACATGCCCCCGCACAATACCGACGACGTCCGCATCCGCGAACTCAAGGAACTGACGCCGCCCGCCCACCTGATCCGCGAATTCGCGTGCTCCGAGGCCGCGTCCGAGCTGATCTACAACTCGCGCCAGTCGATGCACCGCATCCTGCACGGGATGGACGACAGGCTGATCGTCGTGATCGGGCCGTGCTCGATCCACGACACGAAGGCGGCGATCGAGTACGCGGGGCGGCTCGTGAAGGAGCGCGAGCGCTTCAAGGGCGAACTGGAAATCGTGATGCGCGTGTACTTCGAGAAGCCGCGCACGACGGTCGGCTGGAAGGGGCTCATCAACGATCCGCACCTGGACAACAGCTTCAAGATCAACGAAGGGCTGCGCACCGCGCGCGAACTGCTGCTGCAGATCAACGAGATGGGGCTGCCGGCCGCGACCGAATACCTCGACATGATCAGCCCGCAGTACATCGCCGACCTGATCTCGTGGGGCGCGATCGGCGCGCGCACGACCGAGTCGCAGGTGCACCGCGAACTGGCGTCGGGGCTGTCGTGCCCGGTCGGCTTCAAGAACGGCACCGACGGCAACGTGAAGATCGCGGTCGACGCGATCAAGGCCGCATCGCAGCCGCACCATTTCCTGTCCGTGACCAAGGGCGGCCATTCGGCGATCGTGTCGACGGCCGGCAACGAAGACTGCCACGTGATCCTGCGCGGCGGCAAGGCGCCGAACTACGACGCGGACAGCGTGAACGCCGCGTGCGCGGACATCGGCAAGGCCGGCCTCGCCGCACGCCTGATGATCGACGCGAGCCACGCGAACAGCTCGAAGAAGCACGAGAACCAGATTCCCGTGTGTGCGGACATCGGCCGCCAGGTCGCGGCCGGCGACGAGCGCATCGTCGGCGTGATGATCGAGTCGCACCTCGTCGAAGGGCGCCAGGACCTGAAGGAAGGCTTCCCGCTGACCTACGGCCAGAGCATCACCGACGCATGCATCGCGTGGGACGACAGCGTGAAGGTGCTCGAAGGCCTCGCGGAATCGGTGAAGGCACGCCGCGTCGCGCGCGGCAGCGGCAACTGACGCACACCAACAGGCCGACCGCATGACCCCGCCTGGCGTGGGGTTGGCCATGCGGTCAGCCTGCGGATGTCGTTTCGCCCTGCTAGACTAGCTAACATTATCTAGCTAACCAGGGACGATCATGCCGACCATCAACATGCACGACGCCAAGTCGAGGCTCTCGAGCCTCGTCGAAGCACTTGAATTGGGGCGTGAATCCGAAGTCGTGATTGCCCGCAACGGTCATCCGGTCGCCCGGATCGTGCCTTACGTGGCGCCGAAGCGGATCGGCGCCGCCCGCCAGTTGCTTGCCGGGCTCAACATCCCGACGACGGTCGAGGCATTCAATGCCGGCGATGAATCGATCGCCGCCGACTTCGACGCCAGTTCGGAGCAGGGACTCGCACCGTGAAGCTGCTGCTCGATACGCATATCGCACTATGGGCCGCCGAAGGGGCGCCTCAACTTTCGGCGACCGCGGTCGCGTTGATCGAGCATCCCGAGAACACGCTGTACGTCAGCGCCGCGTCCATCTGGGAAATCGCGATCAAATATCGCAAGGGCAATCTACCTGTTCATCCGCGCGATGCACGTTCAGCGTTCCGGCTCGCAGGATTTGCGGAGTTGCCGATCAGCAGCGATCACGTCGAAGGCGTCGCCGCACTACCGGATTTTCCGGATCATGTCGATCCGTTCGACCGCGTGATGGTCGCGCAGGCGCTCCATGAAGGCATGCCGCTCGTCAGCGCCGATCCCAAAGTGTGGCGCTATCACGCCACGCTGATGCTGCGCGCCTGATGCGCTGCCCGCTACACAAGCAAAGCCCGGCTCGCGCCGGGCTTTTCATTGCGTTGGCCGAAACCGTCCGTCAGGATCTCACTCGAGCGCGCCCGAGCCGAAGATCTCGGTATTGATGCGTTCCGGCGCGACGCCGAGCGCGACCAGCGCGTCGCGTTGCGCCTTCATGAACGCGATCGGGCCGCAGATGTAGTAGTCGGCATCCGGCACCAGCGCATATTGCTTCACGCGCTCCTGCGTCAGGCGCCCCTCGAGATCGTAATCGACGCCGACACGGTCGTTCGGGCCGACCACCTCGTACAGCACCGTGCGCTTCACGTTCGCGTGTTCGCGCACCGTATCGTTCAGCCAGTCGCGGAACGCATGCACCGCACCCGACCGGCATGCGTGGACGAACCGCACCTCACGCTTGCTGCCTTCGCCAACCAGCGTCGATGCCATCGACACCATCGGGGTCAGGCCGACACCGCCGGAGATCAGCACGACCGGCGTATCGACGCCGCGCTTCAGCGAAAACTCGCCCATCGGCGCCGTCACCTCGACGATCGCGCCCTCTTCCACGCCGTCATGCATCAGCGTCGACACCTTGCCGGCCGGGATCGCTTCCGGCTTGCCGGCCTCGCGCTTCACCGAGATGCGCAGCCACTTGCCGTGCGGCGCGTCGGACAGGCTGTACTGGCGCGGCTGGTCGACACCGAGGTCGCCGACGAAGCGCTTCACGGTGATGTACTGGCCCGGCTCGAAGGTCGGCGCCGCGCCACCGTCGGCCGGGCTCAGGTAGAACGACGTGATCTCGTCGCTCTCGCGCACCTTGCGCGCCACCTTGAACGGACGGAAGCCGCTCCATGCAGCCCCCGCGTACAGGTTGGCCTCGACGCCGATCAGGATCCGCGCGAGCTGGCCGTACGCGACGCGCCATGCCTCGAGCGTTTGCGCATCGACCGCGTCACCGAGCACCTCGACGATCGACGCGAGCAGGTTCTCGCCGACGATCGGGTAATGCTCGGGGCGAATGTTCAGGCTCGCGTGCTTGTGCGCGATGTGCGACACCGCACCGCCGAGCGTGCCGAGATTGTCGATGTTCGCCGCATACGCGTAGACCGCCTTCGCGAGCGTTTCCGGCTGGCTGCCGCTCTTCTGGTGCGTCTGGTTGAACAGGTTCTTCAGTTCCGGATGGCGCGCGAACATGCGCTGGTAGAAGTGCTTCGTGATCGTCGCGCCGTGCACGGCGAGGACAGGGGCAGTGGCCTTCACGCGAGCCATCTGATCAGCGGTGATATCGGTCATGTTCGTTCTCCGTTAAACATGCACATACGATACATCTTTAAAAATCGATGCCCCTCGGGCAAATTGTCGCAGTGCGAAAAAAACGACAGCAGGCGTCAGCGGACGCGGCCGCGCTCCCACAGCACGTCCGAGCCGCCATCTGCGCGGTTCAGCACGCGCGCCAGCACGAACAGCAGGTCCGACAGCCGGTTCACGTATCGCCGCGGCGCATCGTTGAGCGTCTCGGTGCGCCCGAGCGCGACGATCGAGCGCTCGGCCCGGCGGCACACCGTCCGGCAGACGTGCGCAAGCGACGCCGCGCGCGAGCCGGCCGGCAGGATGAATTCCTTCAGCGGCGGCAGCGTCGCGTTGTAGTCGGCGAGCCACCGGTCGAGGCGCGCGAGGTGCGTATCGTCGAGCACCGTATGACCCGGAATGCACAGCTCGCCGCCCAGATCGAACAGGTCGTGCTGGATCGTGACGAGCGCGGTGCGGACGTCGTCCGGAAGCGGCTCGGCGAGCAGCACGCCGAGGGTCGAGTTCAGTTCGTCGACGTCGCCGATCGCGGCGATCCGCGCGTCGTCCTTGCCGATGCGCCGCCCGTCGCCGAGACCGGTGGTGCCGTCGTCGCCCGTGCGCGTGGCGATCTTGCTCAAGCGGTTGCCCATGCGAATGTCCTCTCGTGCGCGGCCGCAACGCGGCCCGGTTGCATTGGAACGCGATTATCGCAGCCTGCGGCGGGGGCCGCAGCAGGCGTTGCAGCGTAGAATGAGCCGAAAGTTCGACAAGCCGCCGTCAGGAGACATTCGTGAATCATCCCGCCACGCCGGCCGCCACGCGCCGTCCCCTTCCACCCGCGATGCTCGATGCGCTGCGCGCCGCCTTCGGCGAGCGCGTGTCGACCGCCGACGCCGTCCGCGCCCACCACGGCCGCGACGAATCGCCGTTCGATCCGCAACTGCCCGACGCCGTCGTGTTCGCCCGCAACGCCGATGAAGTGCGCGAAGTCGTGTCGCTGTGCGCGCTCTACAGCGTGCCGCTGATCCCGTACGGCGCCGGCTCGTCGCTCGAAGGCCACCTGCTCGCCGTGCGCGGCGGCGTATCGCTCGACCTGTCGGAAATGAACCGCGTGCTGTCGATCAACGCGGAAGACCTGACGGTCACGGTCGAACCGGGCATCACGCGCAAGGCGCTCAACGAGGCGCTGCGCGACACCGGCCTGTTCTTCCCGATCGATCCGGGTGCCGACGCGAGCATCGGCGGGATGACCGCGACCCGCGCGTCGGGCACCAACGCCGTGCGCTACGGAACGATGCGCGAAAACGTGCTCGGCCTGAGCGCCGTGCTCGCCGACGGCCGCGTCGTGAAGACGGGCTCGCGCGCGCGCAAGTCGTCGGCCGGCTACGACCTCACGCGCCTGTTCGTCGGCTCCGAAGGCACGCTCGGCGTGATCACGGAGATCACGCTGCGCCTGCATCCGCTGCCCGAGGCCGTGTCGGCCGCGATCTGCGCGTTCCCGTCGATGGGCGACGCGGTGCGCACCGTGATCGAGACGATCCAGATCGGCGTGCCGATCGCACGCGTCGAATTCGTCGACTCGCTCGCGGTGCGCTCGATCAACCGCCACTCGAACCTGACGCTCGCCGAAGCGCCGACGCTGTTCTTCGAATTCCACGGCACCGAGGCCGGCGTGAAGGAGCAAGCCGAGCTCGTGCAGGCGCTCGCGGGCCAGAACAATGGCCAGGGCTTCGAATGGGCGACCCGCCCCGAGGACCGCACGCGGCTCTGGGCCGCGCGCCACAACGCGTACTTCGCGATGCTGCAGCTGAAGCCCGGCTGCCGCGCGGTGACGACCGACGTGTGCGTGCCGATCTCGCAACTCGCCGCGTGCGTCGAGGAGACCGAAGCCGACCTGCGCGCGTCGTCGCTGCCCTGCCCGATCGTCGGCCACGTCGGCGACGGCAATTTCCACGTCGCGATCCTGATCGATCCCGACAAGCCCGAGGAAATCGACGAAGCCGAACGCATCAACGACCGGATCGTCGAACGCGCGCTGCGCCTCGGCGGCACCTGCACCGGCGAACACGGCGTCGGGCTGCACAAGATGCGCTTCCTGCCGAAGGAGCACGGCGACAACGCGATCGACGCGATGCGCGCGATCAAGCTCGCGCTCGATCCACGCAACCTGATGAATCCCGGCAAGATATTCACGTGCTGACACGGCGGCGCGCCGCAGCGCGCCCGCAGGAGACTCAATGAACGCTTCCGTCGAACTGTCGAGCGCGACCCGCGCGCAGCGCCAGCGCGAAGTCGTGCAGGCGCTGATGGCCGTGCTGCCGACGCATTGCCTGCTGTTCCGCGACGAAGACACCGCACCGTACGAATGCGACGGCCTGTCCGCGTACCGGCGGCTGCCGCTCGCGGTCGCGCTGCCCGAAACCGAATCGCAGGTGCAGCGGATCGTGCAGATCTGCCGCCGCATGGAAGTGCCGATCGTGCCGCGCGGCGCGGGCACGAGCCTGTCGGGCGGCGCGCTGCCGATCGCGAACGGCGTCGTGCTGTCGCTCGCGCGCTTCACGCGCATCGTCGAGGTCGATCCGTACGCGCGCACGGCCACCGTGCAGCCCGGCGTGCGCAACCTGGCGATTTCCGAAGCGGCCGCACCTTACGGGCTCTATTACGCACCCGATCCTTCGTCGCAGATCGCCTGCACGATCGGCGGCAACGTCGCGGAAAACTCCGGCGGCGTCCACTGCCTGAAATACGGGCTGACCGTGCACAACGTGATGCGCGTGCGCGCGGTCACGATCGACGGCGAGATCGTCGAATTCGGCTCGCTCGGCCTCGACACGCCGGGCCTCGACCTGCTCGCGGTGATGATCGGCAGCGAAGGGATGTTCGCGATCGTCACCGAGGTCACGGTGAAGCTGATCCCCAAGCCGCAGACCGCGCAGCTCGTGATGGCGAGCTTCGACGATGTCGTGAAGGGCGGCGAGGCAGTCGCCGCGATCATCGCGTCGGGCATCATCCCGGCCGGGCTCGAGATGATGGACAAGCCGGCCACGCAGGCCGTCGAGGCATTCACGCACGCGGGCTACGACCTCAACGCGAAGGCGATCCTGCTGTGCGAATCGGACGGCACGCCAGAAGAAGTCGCGGAGGAGATCGTCCGCATGACGGCGGTGCTGCGCGAACATGGCGCGACGCGCATCCAGGTCTCGCGCAACGAACACGAGCGGCTGCGCTTCTGGTCGGGCCGCAAGAACGCGTTTCCGGCCGCCGGGCGTATTTCCGCCGACTATTACTGCATGGACGGCACCGTGCCGCGTCGCGCGATCGGCCCGCTGCTCGCGCGCATCGAGCAGCTCGAGACGCGCTACGGGCTGCGCTGCATCAACGTGTTCCACGCCGGCGACGGCAACATGCATCCGCTGATCCTCTACAACGCGAACGATCCGGACGAGCTGCACCGCGCCGAGCAGTTCGGCGCGGAAATCCTCGAATGCTGCGTGGAATTCGGCGGCAGCGTGACGGGCGAGCACGGCGTCGGCATCGAAAAGCTCAATTCGATGTGCGTACAGTTCTCGCCGCAGGAGCGCGACGCGTTCTTCGCGGTCAAGCGCGCGTTCGATCCGGCCGGGCTGCTCAATCCCGACAAGGGCATCCCGACCCGCGCGCGCTGCGCGGAATACGGCCGCCAGCACGTGCGCGGGGGGCTGCTGCCGCACCCCGACCTGCCGCGCTTCTGAGCGCCGCGCGGTTGCGCGGCCCGTGTCGACACGCGAGCCGCGCCGCACCGCCCTGCCCGCGCCTGCCGTGCGCGCGGCGGCGCCTGCATGCTTCGTTATACGGGGCTTAGGGATAGTCGCGATGTGGATTCGCGCCACCCCGGTACAATCGACCGGACAACAAGACGAGGCAGCAACAGAACATGGAAGAGGACGACATCGTCGCCGGATGGGCCGAGCGCATCCGCGCCGCCAGTGCCGACGGCCGGCCGCTGCGGATTCGCGGCGGCGGCACCAAGGACTGGTACGGCCAGGCGCTGGACGGCGAAATACTCGACACGCGTGCGTATCAGGGCATCGTGTCGTACGACCCGGCCGAACTCGTCGTCACGGTCCGCGCGGGCACGCCGCTCGCGCAGCTTGAAACCGTCCTCGCCGAGTGCGGTCAGATGCTGCCGTTCGAGCCGCCGCACTTCGGCCGCTCGGCCACCGTCGGCGGCTGCATCGCGGCCGGCCTCGCGGGCCCGCGCCGCGCGACCTGCGGCGCCCCGCGCGATTTCGTACTGGGCGTCACGCTGATGAACGGGCGCGGCGAGCTGCTGCGCTTCGGCGGCCAGGTCGTGAAGAACGTCGCCGGCTACGACGTGTCGCGGCTGATGGCCGGCTCGCTCGGCACGCTCGGGCTGATGCTCGACCTGTCGATCAAGGTGCTGCCGGTGCCGGTCGCGGAAGTCACGCTGAAGTTCGAGATGACCGCGACCGACGCGGTGCGCAAGCTCAACGAATGGGGCGGCCATCCGCTGCCCGTCAGCGCGAGCGCGTGGCGCAACGGCACGCTGGTGCTGCGGCTGTCCGGCGCCGAGGCCGCCGTGAAATCGGCAAAGACGCTGCTCGGCGGCGAAGTCGTCGACGCGGTCGAGGCCGAGCGCTTCTGGGCCGGCCTGCGCGAACACACCGACCCGTTCTTCAACGGCATCCCGCCCGGCTATGCGCTGTGGCGCCTGTCGCTACCGTCGATCACCGAACCGATGCACCTGCCCGGTACCCAGCTGATGGAATGGGGCGGCGCACAGCGCTGGTGGATCAGCGACGCCGACGCGCAGACGGTGCGCATGAGCGCGAAGCAGGCCGGCGGCCATGCGACGCTGTTCCGCGCGGGCGAGTCCTACGACCGCAGCGCGGGCGTGTTCACGCCGCTGCCCGCGCCGCTGATGAAGATTCACCGCGGGCTGAAGGCCGCATTCGATCCCGCACGCGTCTTCAACCGCGGCCGGCTCTATCCGGATCTCTGAGCGATGCAAACGAACCTCGCCGATTTCATCCGCAACACGCCCGACGGCGACGAGGCCGACGCGATCCTGCGCAAGTGCGTGCATTGCGGCTTCTGCACCGCGACGTGCCCGACCTACCAGCTGCTCGGCGACGAACTCGACGGCCCGCGTGGGCGCATCTACCTGATCAAGCAGATGGTCGAAGGCGCGCCCGTCACGCGCAGCACGCAGCAGCACCTCGACCGCTGCCTCACGTGCCGCAGCTGCGAGACGACCTGCCCGTCGGGTGTCCAGTACGGCCGGCTCGTCGAGATCGGCCGCAAGCACGTCGAGGCACAGGTGCAGCGCCCCATCCAGCAGCGCCTCGTGCGCCGCGTGCTCGCGAGCCTCGTGCCGAATGCGGCGCTGTTCTCACCGTTGATGCGGCTCGGCCAGCACGTGCGGCCGCTCTTGCCGAAACGGCTGCGCGACAAGGTGCCGCCGCGCACGCGGCTGCTCGAATGGCCGCAGCGCACGCATCGGCGCAAGATGCTGATGCTCGGCGGCTGCGTGCAGCCGTCGATGCTGCCGAACATCAACATCGCGACCGCGCGCGTGCTCGACGCGCTCGGCGTCGAGACGATCGTCGCACCCGACGCAGGCTGCTGCGGCGCGATCCGCCTGCACCTGAACTACCATGACGAAGCGCTCGACGACGCGCGCCGCAACATCGACGCATGGTGGCCGCATGTCGAGCAAGGCGTCGAGGCGATCGTGATGAACGCGTCGGGCTGCGGTGCGACGGTGCTCGAATATGCGCACCTGCTGCGCGACGATCCGGCCTATGCGGAGAAGGCGCGGCGCGTCGTCGCGCTGACGCGCGACATCTCCGACGTATTGCTCGCGTTCGAGGCCGAGCTCGCGACGCTCGCGCGGCGCCGCGCGATCCATACCGTCGCGTACCACCCGCCGTGCACGCTGCAGCACGGCCAGCAGTCGCGCGGCAAGGTCGAGCGCCTGCTCGAGACGCTCGGCATCGACGTGCGGCTGCCGGCCGACAGCCATCTGTGCTGCGGGTCGGCCGGCACCTATTCGCTCACGCAACCGTCGCTGTCGTACCGGCTGCGCAAGCAGAAGCTGCTGAAGCTGCAGGCACTCGAGCCGCAGATGATCGTGTCCGGCAACGTGGGCTGCATCGCGCATCTGCAAAGCGGCACGCAGATCCCGGTCGCGCACTGGATCCAGCTCGTCGAGCATCTGCTGTACGGCTAGTACGGCGCCGGTCCGGCCGGTCACGCACGGCATCCCGTCCGTATAATGGGCGAATCGATGCGGTGCGTGCCGTGCCGCATCCGCTGCCGTACTCGCTTCCCGTGCCTGCTTCCGTGCCCGTCATGTCCGATTTCGCCGCCCGTCTCGACTCCGTTCACCGCCGCATCGCCGACGCCGCCCGCGCGGCCGGCCGCGATCCCGCCACCGTCTCGCTGCTCGCCGTGTCGAAGACGTTTCCTGCCGACGACGTGCGCGCCGCGCATGCGGCCGGACAACGCGCGTTCGGCGAAAACTACGTGCAGGAATCGATCGACAAGATCGACGCGCTCGCGGATCTCCGCGCCGGGCTCGAATGGCATTTCATCGGGCCGCTGCAATCGAACAAGACGCGCCCGGTCGCAGAACGCTTCGACTGGGTCCATTCGGTCGACCGGCTGAAGATCGCACAGCGCCTCGCCGAACAGCGCCCCGCCCACCTGCCGCCGCTGAACGTGTGCGTGCAGGTGAACATCAGCGGCGAGGCGTCGAAGAGCGGCGTCGCGCCGGCCGACGTGGCCGAAGTCGCGCGCGCGGTCGCCGCGCTGCCGACACTGCGGCTGCGCGGCCTGATGGCGATTCCCGAACCGGCCGGCGATATCGACGCGCAACGTGCGCCGCATCGTGCGCTGCGTGCGCTGTTCGATACGCTGCGTGCCGACGGCCTGCCGCTCGATACGTTGTCGATGGGCATGTCCGCCGATCTCGAGGCCGCGGTGCTCGAAGGCGCGACGATCGTGCGCGTCGGCACCGC
This sequence comes from Burkholderia ambifaria, assembly GCF_001443045.1. Taxonomy (GTDB): domain Bacteria; phylum Pseudomonadota; class Gammaproteobacteria; order Burkholderiales; family Burkholderiaceae; genus Burkholderia; species Burkholderia ambifaria_A. The sequence continues at coordinate 61,554 of NZ_LKPJ01000011.1, forward strand.
GATCTTCGGCGCACGCGACTATTCGCACTGAGCGCCGCCCTTTTTCGTCTTTCCGTTCACTCACTCGCTCAATCCGACATCATGAAAATCGCATTCATCGGCGGCGGCAACATGGCCGCGGCCCTGATCGGCGGCCTGATCAAGCGCGGCGTCGCCGCTGACGGCCTGTATGCCATCGACGTCAACGAAGAGGTACGCACGCGCGCCGCGCAGCAATTCGGCGTGCGCACCGGCGCGGCCATCGACGCGACGCTCGCCGGCTACGACGCGATCGTGCTCGCGGTGAAACCGCAGGTACTGAAGGACGTCGCGCAGGCGCTCGCGCCGCACCTGAAGTCGCAGCTCGTGATCAGCATCGCGGCCGGCATCCGCGGCACCGATCTCGCGCGCTGGCTCGGCGGCTACGCGCGCATCGTGCGCACGATGCCGAACACGCCCGCGCTGGTCGGCATGGGCGTGACGGGCCTCGCCGCGCTGCCGGGCGTGGATGCGGCCGGTCGCGAACTCGCGTCGAACGTGCTGGGTGCGGTCGGCGAAATCGTATGGTTCGACGACGAGTCGAAGCTCGACGCCGTCACGGCCATTTCGGGCAGCGGCCCCGCGTACGTGTTCTATTTCATCGAAGCGCTGCAGGAAGCCGCGCGCCAGCTCGGCATGAACGACGAACAGGGCCGCGCACTCGCGGTCGCAACGTTCACGGGCGCCGCGCAACTCGCCGCGCAATCGGGCGAACCGGCGAGCGTGCTGCGCGAGCGCGTGACGTCGAAAGGCGGCACGACGGCCGCTGCGCTCGCGTCGTTCGACGCGCAGGGCGTGAAGGAAGCGATCGTGCGCGGCGCGCTCGCCGCCGAGGCACGCGCGAAGGAAATGGGCGACGAGCTCGGCCGCGCGTAAGCGCGACAGCGGTGCCGGTTGCTCCGGCACTCGACGTAAAAAAAGCGGCCGCCCGGCCGCTTTTTTGTTGGCATCGCGCACCGGGTGCGCCATTTCGTTCAGTTGCCGGCCAGCAGGTAATGCATCGCAATGCCCGCGAACAGTACACCGCCGAGCCAGTTGTTGTGCCGGAACGCCGCGAAGCACGGCATCCGCTCGCGGCCCTTGATCAGCGTGTAGTGATACAACGCGCAGCCGACCGCCGCGGCCCAGCCGGCCCAGTATGCGAGACCGAAGCCGAGCGTCACGCCGATCCACACGTAGATCCCGAGCGTCACCGCATAGCACGCCATCACGGCCACGACGTCGAAGCGGCCGAACGTCAGCGCGGACGTGCGAATGCCGATCTTGATGTCGTCGTCGCGGTCGACCATCGCGTATTCGGTGTCGTACGCGACCGACCAGAAGATGTTCGCGACCAGCATCACCCATGCGATCGCCGGCACCGTGTCCTGCACGGCCGCGAATGCCATCGGGATGCCGAAGCCGAACGCAATGCCGAGATACGCTTGCGGAATCGCGAAGAAACGCTTCATGAACGGATACGAGCCGGCGACGAACAGCGCGACGACCGACAGCTCTTTCGTCAGCGTATTGAGCGGCAGGATCAGCAGGAACGAGATGAAGGCCAGCACCACCGCGATCGCGACGGCTTCCCATGCGCGGATCTTGCCCGACGTCAGCGGCCGGTCGGCCGTGCGCTTCACGTGACGGTCGAAATCGCGGTCGGCATAGTCGTTCATCGCGCACCCGGCCGAGCGCATCAGCAGCGTGCCGAGCGCGAAGATCACGAGCAGCGGCCAGCGCGGATGGCCGTCCGACGCGATCCACAGTGCGTTGAGCGTCGGCCAGAGCAGCAGCAGGCTGCCGATCGGCTTGTCCATCCGGACGAGCCGCAGATACAGGGGAAAGCGGGCAAGCATGGCGAAGCACCGGGAAGATAATCCCGGCATTTTAGAGCCGAGCGGCGGTCCGCGTCATGTCGGAGCGGCCCTCGATCGGGTGCCGCGGCACGCGCGGCGGCCGCCCGGGCCCGCTGCAAGCGGCCGGGCGGTCCCGCGCGTCAATGAAGGGACAGATGCATGGCAGGTGCGTACCCGGCCCTCGCCGGCATTCGATCCCGATGCGGACACCCCAGACTCCGGTTTGTAGTCGGGACACCCGCTCATGCCGGCCACAGCGCATGCGACCGGCCGCACCGGATTTACGCGAGCAGCGACCGCAGCATCCACGCGGTCTTTTCATGCGTCTGCAGGCGCTGCGTCAGCAGGTCGGCGGTCGGCTCGTCGCTCGCCGCGTCGGCGATGGGGAAGATCTCGCGCGCGGTGCGCACGACGGTCTCGTGCCCTTCGACGAGCTGCCGGATCATCTCTTCGGCCGCCGGCACGCCGTTCGCCTCAGGCACCGACGACAGCTTCGCGAAATCCGCGAACGTGCCCGGCGCGACAACGCCGAGCGTGCGAATGCGCTCGGCGACCAAGTCGACCGCGAGCCACAGTTCGTTGTACTGCTCCTCGAACATCAGGTGCAGCGTGTTGAACATCGGACCCGTGACGTTCCAGTGGAAGTTGTGGGTCTTCAGGTACAGCGAAAACGTATCGGCAAGCAGGCGCGACAGGCCGTCCGCGATTTTCCTGCGGTCCTTGTCGCTGATGCCGATGTTGATCTGCGTGGCGTTGCCTTTCCTGGCCATCTTCGGGACTCCTCATTCGAAATGTTGAACCGGCGAAAATGCGTCGAGCAATCCGCATGCCGCGTCGTGCGGCATCCGTTCGCGACTTGCCGGTCTGGCGCGGCGAGCGAATCGCCGCGCTCAACCGCCAGCACGCGAGACGATCGGCGCGAGCGCGTGCAGCGCCTGCGCGGCCAGCTCGGCCGCACCGCCGATGACGATCGCGAAACCGACGATGCGCCGCGCCCACTCGGCCGGCGCGCGCATGTTCAGCATCATGTGCGTCATGGTCGTCACTCCTTCGACAAGACCTTGAACCGGAAGAAAAAACGGCCGGTCGGGCGACCGGCCGTTTCACGTTGCAACGCGACCGCGCTAGCGCGTCACGACGTTCACGCGAGGTCGAAGCGGTCGAGGTTCATCACCTTGTTCCAGGCCGCGACGAAATCGCGCACGAACTTCTCGTTCGCATCCGCGCTGCCGTACACCTCGGCCAGCGCACGCAGCTGCGAGTGCGAACCGAAGATCAGGTCGACGCGCGTGCCGGTCCACTTGACCTGGCCCGTCGCACGATCGCGCCCTTCGAACACGTCGTTGGCGGCCGACACCGGCTTCCACTCCGTGCCCATGTCGAGCAGGTTCACGAAGAAGTCGTTGGTCAGCGTGCCCGGACGATCGGTGAACACGCCGTGCTTCGTATCGCCGACGTTCGCGCCAAGCACACGCAGGCCGCCGACCAGCACCGTCAGCTCCGGCCCGCTCAGCGTCAGCAGCTGGGCCTTGTCGACCAGCAGTGCCTCGGCCGGCGTCTTGTACGCGCCCTTCAGGTAGTTGCGGAAACCGTCCGCAACCGGCTCGAGCACGGCCATCGCCTCGACATCGGTCTGCTCCTGCGACGCGTCCATCCGGCCCGGCGCGAACGGCACCGTTACCGCGACACCCGCGCTCTTCGCGGCCTGCTCGACGCCGGCTGCACCCGCCAGCACGATCAGGTCGGCGAGCGACACCTTCTTGCCGCCCGTCTGCGCATCGTTGAACGCCTTCTGCACGCCTTCGAGCGTCTCGAGCACCTTCGCGAGCGCCGCCGGCTGGTTCACTTCCCAGTCCTTCTGCGGTGCCAGGCGGATGCGCGCACCGTTCGCGCCGCCGCGCTTGTCCGAACCGCGGAACGTCGAGGCCGACGCCCATGCGGTCGACACGAGCTGCGCGACCGACAGGCCCGACGCAAGCACCTTCGCCTTCAGCGCCGCGACGTCCGCGTCATCGATCAGCGTGTGGTCGACGGCCGGGATCGGGTCCTGCCACAGCAGTGCCTCGGCCGGCACATCCGGGCCGAGATAGCGCGAACGCGGACCCATGTCGCGGTGCGTGAGCTTGAACCAGGCGCGCGCGAACGCGTCGGCGAACTCGGCCGGGTTCTCGTGGAAGCGGCGCGAGATCTTCTCGTAGGCCGGATCGAAACGCAGCGACAGGTCGGTCGTCAGCATCGTCGGACGATGCTTCTTCGACGCGTCGAACGCGTCGGGAATCACTTCGTCGGCGCCCTTCGCGACCCACTGGTGCGCACCGGCCGGGCTCTTCGTCAGTTCCCATTCGTAGCTGAACAGGTGCTTGAAGAAGTCATTGCTCCATTTCGTCGGCGTCGACGTCCACGTGACTTCGAGGCCGCTCGTGATCGCATCGTGGCCCTTGCCCGACGCGTACGCGCTCTTCCAGCCGAGACCCTGCTGCTCGATGCTCGCCGCTTCCGGCTCCGCACCGACGTCCGATGCGGGGCCCGCGCCGTGCGTCTTGCCGAACGTGTGGCCGCCGGCGATCAGCGCGACCGTCTCTTCGTCGTTCATCGCCATCCGCGCGAACGTCTCGCGGATGTCACGCGCCGCCGCGACCGGGTCGGGGTTGCCGTCCGGGCCTTCCGGGTTCACGTAGATGAGGCCCATCTGCACGGCCGCGAGCGGGTTCTCGAGATCACGGTCGCCCGAGTAACGGCTGTTCGGGCCGCCGCTCAGTTCCAGCCAGATCTTTTCCGAACCCCAGTAGACGTCGTCCGGTTCCCACGTGTCGACACGGCCGCCCGCGTAACCGAAGGTCTTGAAGCCCATCGATTCGAGCGCGACGTTGCCGGTCAGGATCAGCAGGTCGGCCCACGAGATGTTGCGGCCGTACTTCTGCTTGATCGGCCACAGCAGCCGGCGCGCCTTGTCGAGGTTCGCGTTGTCCGGCCAGCTGTTCAGCGGCGCGAAGCGCTGCTGCCCGCCGCCCGCGCCGCCGCGGCCGTCGGCGGTCCGGTACGTACCGGCGCTATGCCATGCCATCCGGATGAACAGGCCGCCGTAGTGGCCGAAGTCGGCCGGCCACCAGTCCTGCGACGTCGTCATCAGCGCCTGCAGGTCGCGCTTGACCGCCGCGAGGTCCAGCTTTCCGAATGCTTGCGCGTAGTCGAAATCCTTGTCCATCGGATCGGACAACGCCGAGTGCCGGTGGAGGATGTTGAGGTTCAGCTGGTTCGGCCACCAGTCCTTGTTCGACGTGCCGCCGGCCGCCGTGTGGTTGAACGGACATTTCGATTCGGTCGACATGCTTTTTCTCCTTTACTTGCTCGTAGGCCCCCACTTGCCGGGCGCGGTTCGTGGAGCACTGCGGGGGGGTGAAACGCAACAGGGTGTTCTGTCGTGCTACGGGGTGTCAGGCGCGGCTTTCGATGCGGCTTTCGGGACTTCGGACATGCCATGCTCCCTGATGGCTGAACGGCGGGCACATCGGGGGAACACTGACCGGCGTGCGACGGCACTCATCCGCCGTACACACGGTCCGCCAGGTACGCGAACGCAATCGGGCGCAGGCTGCGGGCCGCCGCCTTGGCACGATTTACGACCTCGTTGCGCGACGGGATGTTCCGCTGCGCGTGCTGCAATACCGACCGCATCATGACATCCTCCTTTGACGCTTGCATTCAGCGTGCGAATCGGGCTTTCGATCCGACGCCGATCCATGTAGCGCATTCTATTTACATCTATCAAATTCTTGAATTTGATAAATTTCATCTATGCGATAGGAAAAAATAAACGGGGCCGCAAGACCCCGTTCATCGCGCTGTCACGCATGCAGCGGTTGTGGTCAGTTCATCGTCGCCGGCATGTCGAGCTTCGCGACGCCCGGCAGGTCGCACGCGGCGATCGCCTCGCTGATCGCGTCGATCGCGGGCATCCGCGTGAAGCTCTTGCGCCACACCAGCACGACGCGGCGATCCGGCACCGGTTCGTTGAAGGGCACGTACGACAGCAGCTCGGCGTCGGGGCCGTTCGCGCGCGGGCCGACCTCGGCGACCGACATCCGCGGCAGCACCGTGATGCCGACGCCGCTCGCGACCATGTGGCGAATCGTCTCGAGCGACGAGCCCTCGAAGGTCTTCTGGATGCCGTCGGCCGTCTGCGAGAAGCGCATCAGTTCCGGGCACACGCCCAGCACGTGGTCGCGGAAGCAGTGGCCGTTGCCGAGCAGCAGCATGGTTTCCTGCTTCAGGTCCTCGGCGTCGATCTCGGCGCGCTTTTCCCACGGATGTCCTGCCGGCAGCGCGACGACGAATGGCTCGTCGTACAGCGGCCGCACCATCAGGCCGGTTTCGGGGAATGGCAGCGCCATGATCGCGGCGTCGATCTCGCCCTGCTTCAGCAGTTCGAGCAGCTTCAGTGTGTAGTTCTCCTGCAGCATCAGCGGCATCTGCGGCACGCGCTGGATCATCTGCTTGACGAGCGTCGGCAGCAGATACGGCCCGATCGTGTAGATCACGCCGAGACGGAACGGGCCGACGAGCGGATCCTTGCCCTGCTTCGCGATCTCCTTGATCGCGAAGGTCTGCTCGAGCACGCGCTGCGCCTGCGTGACGATCTGGTCGCCGATCGGCGTCACGCTCACTTCGCTCGCGCCGCGCTCGAAGATCTGCACGTTGAGCTCGTCTTCCAGCTTCTTGATCGCCACCGATAGCGTCGGCTGGCTCACGAAGCATGCTTCGGCCGCGCGACCGAAATGCCGCTCGCGCGCGACCGCGACGATGTATTTCAGTTCAGTCAGGGTCATTGTGGGTCAATCAGGGATATACAGGCGATAGGTTTAATTTATACACCCACTGGCACCGGTTCGCCAAGTTTCTCAGCATCGCAATGCGCCGATTACGCGCCGAATGGCGGTTTTGAATCCGTCCCCGAATGCGCCGGCCAGGTCTTCGATCACGCCTTCAGATACTGCTCCCGCGCGCCGAGCCAGCGGGCGAGATGCTGTGTGACCACGTCGGGATACGCGGCGATCAGTCGCGCCGCGGCGTCGCGGGCCGGGTCGATCAGCCAGCCGTCGGTCTCGAGGTTCGCGAAGCGCAGCATCGCCGCGCCGGACTGGCGCGCGCCGAGGAATTCGCCTGGGCCGCGAATCTCGAGGTCGCGTCGCGCGATCTCGAAGCCATCGGTCGTCTCGCGCATCGTCTTCAGCCGCTCGCGGCCGGTGAGCGACAGCGGACCCGTATACAGCAGCACGCACACCGACGCCGCGGTGCCGCGCCCGACACGCCCGCGCAGCTGGTGCAACTGCGCGAGGCCGAAGCGCTCCGCGTGCTCGATCACCATCAGCGACGCGTTCGGCACGTCGACACCGACCTCGATCACGGTCGTCGCGACGAGCAGCTGCACGTCGTTGCGCGTGAACGCTTCCATCACGGCCGCCTTGTCGGCCGGCGACAGCCGGCCGTGCACGAGCCCCACCTTCAGTTCGGGGAGCGCCTCGGCCAGCGTCTCGTAGGTTTCGACGGCCGTCTGCAGCTGCAGCGTCTCGCTTTCCTCGATCAGCGGGCACACCCAGTACACCTGGCGCCCGGTCAGCGCGGCCTCGCGCACGCGGGCGATCACCTCCTCGCGCCGCGCGTCGCCGACGAGGCGCGTCAGCACCGGCGTGCGGCCCGGCGGCAGTTCGTCGATCGTCGAGACTTCGAGATCCGCGTAGTACGTCATCGCGAGCGTGCGCGGAATCGGCGTGGCCGACATCATCAGCTGGTGCGGCTGGAAATCGCGCGCGCCGTTGGCCGCGTTCGCGGCCTTCGCGCGCAACGCGAGACGCTGCTCGACGCCGAAGCGATGTTGCTCGTCGACGATCACGAGGCCGAGCCGCGCGAACTCGACGGTGTCCTGGATGATCGCGTGCGTGCCGATCACGAGCTGCGCGGTGCCGAGCGCCGCGGCCTCGATCGCCGCGCGCTTCTCCTTCGCCTTCAGGCTGCCCGCGAGCCATGCGACCGACACGCCGAGCGGCTCGAGCCATGCGCGCAGCTTGCGCGCGTGCTGTTCCGCGAGGATTTCGGTCGGCGCCATCAGCGCGGCCTGGTAGCCGGCGTCGATCGCCTGCGTCGCGGCCAGCGCCGCGACGACGGTCTTGCCGCTCCCGACGTCGCCCTGCAGCAGCCGCTGCATCGGGTGCGCGAGCGTGAGGTCGCGCGCGATCTCGTCGACGACACGCGACTGCGCGCCGGTCAGCGTGAACGGCAGCGCCGCGTAGAGACGGGTCGTCAGCGCATCGGCATCGGCCGCGGTGCGGCGCGGCATCGCGGGCGCCGCGCGCGTGCGGCGCTCCTCGTGCGCGCGCTTGAGCGACAGCTGCTGCGCGAGCAGTTCCTCGAACTTGATGCGCGTCCACGCCGGATGCGAGCCGTCCATCAACGCGGCTTCGTCGGAATCGACGCCCGGGTGGTGCAGGATGCGCACGGCCTGCGCGAGCGTCGGCACGCCGAGCGGCTTCAGGTAGTCGCGCTCGATCTCGGGCGGCAGCAGCTCGGGCAGCGGCGTGCGCTCGACCGCGTTCTCGATCGCCTTGCGCAGATACGCCTGCGACACGCCGGCCGTGCTCGGATAGACGGGCGTGAGCACCTGCGGCAACGGCGCATCGGCCTCGACGACGCGCACGGCCGGATGCACCATCTCCATCCCGAAGAAGCCGCCGCGCACGTCGCCGCGCACGCGCAGCCGCTGGCCGACGGCCATCTGCTTGACCTGCGAGCCGTAGAAATTCAGGAAGCGCAGCACGAGCTGCTCGCCGTCGTCGTCCTGGATCTTCACGACGAGCTGGCGCCGCGGCCGGTACGCGACCTCGTTGTCGAACACGACGCCTTCGGTCTGCGCGATGCCGCCCGGCAGCAGCTCGCCGATCGGCGTGAGCGTGGTTTCGTCCTCGTAGCGCATCGGCAGATGCAGCACGAGATCGATCGAGCGCGTGAGGCCGAGCTTCGCGAGTTTGTCGACGGTCTTCACAGGTTTGTCGGCGGCCGGCTTCTTCTTGCGCTTCGCGCCGGATGCACCCACGGCACCCGCCCCGCCCGCTTCGTCGCTGCCCGCGCCCGGTTCGACGTCGGGCGCGGCGGCGGCCGGCTGCGCGAGCCGCCCGTCGGTGCCGCGCTTCGGGCCCGCGCGACGCGGCGCGGCACTTTGCGGCGCGGTGCCGCGCGCCGTTGAATCGCGCTCCCCCGTGCTTCGCGCGGGTGACGCGGCATCGTCCGCGTCGAACGGATCGGCGGAATCGGCAACGGCGGCGGAGGAACGGCGTGGTGACACAGGCATCGGATCGTCTGGGTGCTTCGCAAGGCAAGTACAATAGCGGCTTTCACGTCGTCCGAACGAACGACGCCGGCCAGGCCGCGCATCCCGCCATCATAGCGGCTCGCGCGCCCCATTTATGCGTTTCCGCCCTGTCGGCGGCGCCCGCCGGCCGTTTCGAACCAGCCCGCATGTTCACGCTTTCCGATTTCGATTTCAATCTGCCGCCCGAGCTGATTGCGCAAACCGCGCTGCCCGACCGCACCGCGAGCCGCCTGCTCGAGGTCGATGGCACCGCCGAGCCCGCGCGCCTCGTCGACCGCCGCTTCGCCGAGCTGCCGTCGTGCATCGCACCCGGCGACCTGCTCGTGTTCAACGATACCAAGGTGCTGAAGGCGCGTTTCTTCGGCCAGAAGGCCAGCGGCGGCAAGATCGAGGTGCTGATCGAGCGCGTGACCGGCACGCACACGGCGCTCGCGCAGATCCGCGCGAGCAAGTCGCCGGGCGCCGGCACGACGCTGCGCCTCGCCGACGCGTTCGACGTGACGGTCGGCGAGCGCGTCGAACCGTTCTTCACGCTGCACTTCCCGCAGCCGTGCCTCGCGCTGATCGAGCAGCACGGCCGCCTGCCGCTGCCGCCGTACATCGAGCACGACGCCGACGCGAACGACGAGACGCGCTACCAGACCGTCTACGCGAGCAACCCGGGCGCGGTCGCGGCGCCTACGGCCGGGCTCCATTTCGACCAGCCGCTGCTGGAGAAGCTCGATGCGATGGGCGTCGAGCGCGCGACGCTGACGCTGCACGTGGGCGCCGGCACGTTCCAGCCGGTGCGCGTCGAGAACCTCGCCGAGCACAAGATGCACAGCGAGTGGTACGACCTGCCGCAGTCGCTCGTCGACAAGATCGCCGCGACCCGCGCGCGCGGCGGCAACGTGATCGCGGTCGGCACGACGTCGATGCGCGCGCTCGAAGCCGCGGCGCGCAGCGCCGACGAAGCGGGCCGCCCGCTCGCGGCGGCGCAGGCGGAGACCGACATCTTCATCACGCCCGGCTACCGTTTTCGCGTGGTCGACCGGCTCGTCACGAACTTCCACCTGCCGAAGTCGACGCTGCTGATGCTGGTGTCGGCGTTCGCGGGCGTCGAGACGATCCGCGCCGCGTACCGGCACGCAATCGACGAACGCTACCGCTTCTTCAGCTACGGCGACGCGATGCTGCTCACGCGGCGCGACACGCCGGAGTCGCCGCGCGTGTAAGCGCCACCGGCACGACAGGCACGAGGGCCCGCGCGGCCGCCGCGCCCCGTTTTCCCGCTGCGCGCCACGATGGCGCGCACCTGCTTTTCCCCGTCGCCGGGTTCCCGGCGGCGTTTCCAACATGCGCCGGACTGTTCTCCGGTGGCAAGGAGAATGACGCGATGACCGAAGGTTCATCCCACGATACGCACGCGCCCGTGCAGGACCGCCCCGCCAACGGGCTCGAATTCGAACTGCTGACGACCGACGGCCATGCACGCCGCGGCCGCGTGAAGCTCAACCATGGCGTGGTCGAGACGCCGATCTTCATGCCGGTCGGCACGTACGGCACCGTGAAGGCGATCCAGCCGCGCGAGCTGCACGAGATCAACGCGCAGATCATCCTCGGCAACACGTTCCACCTGTGGCTGCGTCCGGGCCTCGACACGATCGACGCGCACGGCGGCCTGCACGGCTTCATGGGCTGGAACAAGCCGATCCTGACCGACTCGGGCGGCTTCCAGGTGTTCTCGCTCGGCGACCTGCGCAAGATCACCGAAGACGGCGTGACGTTCGCGTCGCCGATCAACGGCGACAAGCTCTTCCTGTCGCCGGAAGTATCGATGCAGATCCAGAAGGTGCTGAACTCCGACATCGTGATGCAGTTCGACGAATGCACGCCGTACGCGACCAACGGCGTGCCGACGACGCACAAGGAAGCGGCCGAGTCGATGCGCATGTCGCTGCGCTGGGCGAAGCGTTCGCTCGACGAGTTCGACCGGCTCGGCAACCCGAATGCCCTGTTCGGGATCGTCCAGGGCGGGATGTTCGAGGACCTGCGCGACGAATCGCTCGCAGGCCTGTCGGAACTCGGCTTCCACGGCCTCGCGATCGGCGGGCTGTCGGTCGGCGAGCCGAAGGAAGACATGATGCGCGTGCTGCGGCACGTCGGCCCGAAGCTGCCGGCCAACAAGCCGCACTACCTGATGGGCGTCGGCACGCCGGAGGACCTGGTCGAGGGCGTCGCGAACGGCATCGACATGTTCGACTGCGTGATGCCGACCCGCAACGCGCGCAACGGGTGGCTCTTCACGCGCTTCGGCGACGTGAAGATCCGCAACGCGACGCACAAGAACGCGCTGAAGCCGCTCGATGCGAGCTGCACCTGCTACACGTGCCAAAACTTCTCGCGCGGCTACCTGCATCACCTGCACCGCGTCGGCGAAATCCTCGGCGCGCAGTTGAACACGATCCACAACCTGCACTACTACCTGCAACTGATGAGCGAGATCCGCGACGCGATCGAGACCCATACGTTCGATGCGTTCCGGCAGCGCTTCGCGGAGGATCGCGCGAGAGGGGTCGACTGACGGGCCGGCTGCCCACCATATGGGACGTGTACTAAATAACGCGTTCCAGGTACCAGTCACGACCGCCGAATATTACAATTGCCTTTCCAAACGAGTCGCGACGGTGTCGTTTCATGCTTTAACAGCTTGATCCGAAAGCGCATTTGCTGCGCCGTTCGCGCATGGGGCCGGTGGTAGAATAACCGGCTTATTTTTCGATCTTCCCCTACGGAGAGACCAACGTGCCGTTCATTTCCAATGCCTTCGCGCAAGGTGCCGGTGGCGCCGAATCGAGCCTGATGAGCTTCCTGCCGCTCATTCTGATGTTCGCGGTGCTCTACTTCATCATGATTCGTCCGCAGATGAAGCGCCAGAAGGAACACCGCAACATGCTCGCGGCCATGGCGAAGGGCGACGAAGTCGTCACGAGCGGCGGCCTCGTCGGCAAGGTGACGAAGGTCACCGAAGGCTACATCGGCGTCGAAATCGCCGAAGGCACCGAAATCACCGTGCAGAAGGCTGCCGTCACGACCATTCTGCCGAAGGGCACGATCAAGTCGCTGTAAGGCTTTCACCGAGCGTCCGGCTCCCCGCGCCGTGCCCGCCTGAGAGAGCGGGCCGCCGCGGCGCCGGACGCGACGCTTTCACGCCAACCACCCGTTCGGCCCCCTCATGAATCGTTATCCACTCTGGAAATATGTCGTGATGGTCGTGGCGCTCGCCATCGGCTTTCTGTACACATTGCCCAACTTCTTCGGCGAAGCGCCGGCGGTGCAGGTATCGAGCGGCAAGGCCACGGTCAAGCTCGACTCGACCACGCTGACCCAGGTCGAATCCGCGCTCGCGTCCGCACAGATCAAGCCGGACGACGTCACCTTCGAGAACACGGCGTCCAACGCGAACATCCGCGTGCGCCTGAAGGACACCGATACGCAGCTGCGCGTCAAGGACCTGCTGCAGAAATCGCTGAACGCCGATCCGAACGATCCGCAGTACGTCGTCGCACTGAACCTGCAGAGCGCGTCGCCGCGCTGGCTGACCGCGCTGCACGCACTGCCGATGTATCTCGGCCTCGACCTGCGCGGCGGTGTCCACTTCCTGCTTCAGGTCGACATGACGGGCGCGCTCACGAAGAAGCTCGACTCCGACGCGTCCGACGCGCGCACGCTGCTGCGTGACAAGAACATCCGCGACGGCGGCGTGAGCCGCGTCGACCAGTCCGTCGTCGTCAACTTCAGCGATGCGCAAACGGCCGAAGACGCCCGCAAGGTGCTCGCCGCGTCGGTCACCGAACTGCAATGGGCGACCCAGCCCGGCGGCGGCGGCACGCAGGTCGTCGGCACGTTCACGCCGGCCGTGCAGAAGGCCGTCGAGGACGCCGCGCTCAAGCAGAACCTGACGACGCTCCACAACCGCGTGAACGAACTCGGCGTGTCCGAGCCGATCCTCCAGCAGCAGGGCAGCGACCGTATCGTCGTCGAACTGCCGGGCGTGCAGGACACCGCGAAGGCGAAGGACATCATCGGCCGCACCGCGACGCTCGAGGCACGCCTCGCCGATCCGATCAACACGCACCCGAACCCGAACGACCCCGTGCCGCCGGGCGAGGAACTGTTCACGCAGGGCAACCAGGCGCCCGTGCTGCTGAAGAAGGACGTGATCTTCACCGGCGACCGCATCATCGACGCGTCGGCCGGCTTCGACGAACACCAGCGTCCGTCGGTCAACATCCGCCTCGACTCGGCGGGCGGCCGCTCGGTGCGCGCGGTGTCGCGCGAGAACATCGGCAAGCCGATGGCGATGGTGCTGTTCGAGAAGGGCAAGGGCGAAGTGCTGACGGTCGCGACGATCCAGTCGGAACTCGGCGACCGCTTCCAGATCACGGGCCAGCCGACGCCGCAGGCCGCGGCCGACCTCGCGCTGCTGCTGCGCGCCGGTTCGCTCGCCGCCCCGATGGACATCATCGAGGAACGCACGATCGGCCCGAGCCTCGGCGCGGACAACATCAAGATGGGCGTGCACTCGGTGATCTGGGGCTTCTGCGCGATCGCCGTGTTCATGATCGCGTACTACATGCTGTTCGGCGTGATCTCGGTGATCGGCCTGTCGGTGAACCTGCTGCTGCTCGTCGCGGTGCTGTCGCTGATGCAGGCGACGCTGACGCTGCCGGGTATCGCGGCAATCGCGCTCGCGCTCGGTATGGCGATCGACTCGAACGTGCTGATCAACGAGCGCGTGCGTGAAGAACTGCGCGCCGGCCAGCCGCCGCAGCTCGCGATCCAGTCCGGCTACGCGCACGCGTGGGCGACGATTCTCGACTCGAACGTCACGACGCTGATCGCCGGCCTCGCGCTGCTCGCGTTCGGCTCGGGCCCGGTTCGCGCGTTCGCGATCGTGCACTGCCTCGGCATCCTGACGTCGATGTTCTCCGCGGTGTTCTTCTCGCGCGGGATCGTCAACCTCTGGTACGGCGGCCGCAAGAAGCTGAAGTCGCTCGCGATCGGCCAGGTGTGGAAGCCGGAAGGCGCCACCGCCGGCGCATCGTTCGCCGCGGCCGACGAATCGACCGACACCGCGCGCGCCGCGAAGCTCGCCGCACCCGCGAAGGGCAACGCACCGCGCGCCGGCAAGCCGCAACTGCGCAACCGCGCGCAGCAAGGCGTGTCGCCGAAGAAACCGGGCTCGACCCAATAAGGCCCCGGAGACGAAGCCATGGAATTTTTCCGCATCCGTAAAGACATTCCGTTCATGCGGCACGCGCTGGTGTTCAACGTGATCTCGCTGGTCACGTTCCTCGCCGCCGTGTTCTTCCTGTTCCACCGCGGGCTGCACCTGTCCGTCGAATTCACCGGCGGGACGGTGATCGAGGTCCAGTACCAGCAGGCCGCGCAGCTCGAACCCGTGCGCGACACGCTCGGCAAGCTTGGCTACGCCGATGCGCAGGTGCAGAACTTCGGCACGTCGCGCAACGTGCTGATCCGCCTGCAGCTGAAGGAAGGCCTCACGTCCGCGCAACAGAGCGACCAGGTGATGACCGCGCTGAAGGCGCAGAGCCCCGACGTGTCGCTGCAGCGCGTCGAGTTCGTCGGCCCGCAGGTTGGCCGCGAACTCGCGACCGACGGCCTGCTCGCACTCGCGTGCGTGGTGATCGGCATCGTGATCTACCTGTCGATCCGCTTCGAATGGAAGTACGCGGTCGCCGGCATCATCGCGAACCTGCACGACGTCGTGATCATTCTCGGCTTCTTCGCGTTCTTCCAGTGGGAGTTCTCGCTGGCGGTGCTCGCGGCGATCCTCGCGGTGCTCGGCTACTCGGTCAACGAGTCGGTCGTCATCTTCGACCGGATCCGCGAAACGTTCCGCCGCGAACGCAGGATGAGCGTGTCGGAGGTGATCAACCACGCGATCACGACCACGATGTCGCGGACGATCATCACGCACACGTCGACGGAAATGATGGTGCTGTCGATGTTCTTCTTCGGCGGTCCGACGCTGCACTACTTCGCGCTCGCGCTGACGGTCGGCATCATGTTCGGCATCTACTCGTCGGTGTTCGTCGCGGGCTCGCTCGCGATGTGGCTCGGCATCAAGCGCGAAGACCTGATCAAGGACAAGAAGACCGCGCACGACCCGGACGATCCGAACGCGGGCGCGCAGGTTTAAGCGCCGCGCCGTTTCGGCTGATTCCGCAAGGCCGGTCCCTCGTGGACCGGCCTTTTTTCATGTGCGCGCCGCGCCCCCTCCTCCCACGACGCGACGGCGTGCTGCCGTGAGACTGCGAAGTCGATCTCTCCCGCGCGACGGATGCCTACGCACGCGATCACCGGAACCCGAACCGCCGCCGCAGCACGACCAGCGCCGCGAGGCTCAGCACGGCCGCGAACATCAGGTAGAAACTCGGCGCGGTCTTCATCCCGGTCGCGCGGATCAGCCACGCGATGATGAACGGCCCGAAGCCGCCGAAGATCGTCACCGCGACGTTATAGGCGAGCGACATCCCGGTCGTGCGCGTCTGCACCGGAAACACTTCGGACAGCAGGCCCGGCAGCGCCGCGAAATAGCCGGTCATCAGGAACGCGAGCAGCACCTGCAGCGCGATCAGCGTGCCGAAGCCCGGATGCGCGACCAGATACGCGAACGCCGGATAGATCAGCACGAGAATGCCGACCGCCGGCGCGAACATCACGCGCACGCGGCCGTAACGATCCGACCAGTGGCCGACGAGCGGCGCGAACGCCATCTGGATCACGCCGACGACGAGGATCGCCGCGAACGCGGCCGACGGCGCGAGGCCGAGCTGCTTCACGCCGTAGGTCGGCATGAACAGCACGAGATAGGTCGCGACGGTGCCGAGCACCACCACCCCCATCGCGGCGACGAGCCGCGCCTTGTGCGTCGCGAACGTGTCGCGCAACGGGCTCGCGGTGCTTTCGGCCGCGAGGAACTCGGGCGTCTCGTCGACCTTCGAGCGGATGTAGTAAGCGACGGGCCCGAGCAGCAGCCCGAAGAAGAACGGAATGCGCCAGCCCCACGCGGCCATCTGGTCGGCCGTGAGCTGTGCGTTCAGCACGGTGCCGAAGCCCGCGGCGAGCAGCGTCGTGAGACCCTGGCTCGCGACCTGCCAGCTCGCGAAGAAGCCGCGCCGGCCCGGCACGTGTTCGGCGAGGAACGCGGTCGCGCTGCCGAACTCGCCGCCCGCCGAGAAGCCCTGCATCAGCCGCGCGGCGACGAGGATCAGCGGCGCGGCGACGCCGATCGTCTGGTAGGTCGGCAGCACCGCGATGACGAGCGTACCGGCCATCATCAGCAGGATCGACAGCGTGAGTGCGGCCTTGCGGCCCGCGCGGTCGGCGTACGCGCCGAGCACGATCGCGCCGAGCGGGCGCATGAAGAACGACACGCCGAACGTGCCGAGCGTGAGCAGCAGCGACACGGTGTCGTTGCCTGCCGGAAAGAACAGCTTCGAGATCGTCACCGCGAAGAAGCCGTAGACGACGAGATCGAACCATTCGAGCGCGTTGCCGATCGACGCGGCGACCACCGCGCGCCACACGCGCGGCGACGAAGCAATGGAGCTGGACTGCGTGACGGCGTGCATCGGCGATCTCCTTGTCGTTGTACGTTCTGTCCGACGCGTCCGATCTCGCGCCGCGAGCTGTGCCGACGATTATAGGCGCGCAAAAAAAACCGCCGCGCCCCCGGAAACGGGAGCGCGGCGGCTGGCACGCGGCGGGCCGGCGGCGTGACGCGAGCCGGCCCGGTCGGGCGCGTTACTGCTGCTTGACGGCTTCGGCCGTGATCAGCAGCTTCGTCTTCATCTTGAAGCCGTACTGCTTGCCATAGTCGAGGCCGAAATCGTCGCGGCTGAATTCGCCGACCGCATCGACGCCGCACACTTCACGCTTGAGCATCGGGTGCGGCATGCACTTGAGCGAATCGATCTTCAGCGTCAGCGGCTTGGTGACGCCGTGCAGCGTCAGGCTGCCGACCACCGACACCGGCTTGTCGCCGTCGAACTTGATCGTGCCCTTGTAGTTTGCTTGCGGGAACTTGGTTGCGTCGAAGAATTCGGCCGTCTGCAGGTGCTCGTCGAGCTTCGCGCTGCCCGTGTGGATCGATGCGATGTCGGTCGTCACGTCGACCGTACCCGTCTTCGCCGCGCGGTCGAGCGTCACGGTGCCGCTCGACTTGTCGAACTTGCCGCGCCAGACCGACAGGCCGCCGAAGTGGTCGGCCTCGAAGCTCGGGTACGTGTGGCTCGGGTCGAACTGGTACGTCGCACTGTCGGCGAACGCCGAGAACGACAGCGACGCGGCCAGCGCGCCCGCGGCGATGATCAGATGCTTTTTCAAACTCATTCTCCTTGGAACAGCGCCGCGCCCTCGCGCGGCATTCGGGTGATGCGACAGCCCGCCGCTTACTTCGTGGCGACGAGATGGAACTTGATCTGCACGTCGTCGGCGACGATCGACGTGTCCTTCCACTCGCCGGTGCCGACGTTGAACGCCGAACGCTTGATCGGCAGCACGCCGTCGAAGGTCTGCGTCGCGCCGTTCTGCGTGACCGTGACGGGCACCGTGATGGTCTCGGACTTGCCCTTGATCGTCAGCTTGCCGGTCACGTTGTATTTGTTGCCGCCGGCCGGCGCGATCGCCGACGACGCGAAGGTCGCCTGCGGATACGCCTTCGCGTCGAACCAGTCCTTGCCCGCGACCTGGTCGTTGTACATCTTGTCGCCGAGATCGAAGCTCGCGATGTCGATCGTCATTTGCGCGCTGCCCTGCGCGGTCTTCGCCGGATCGAACTTCACCTGCGCGGAAAACTTCTTGAATGCGCCTTCGGTCGGCACGTTCATCTGCTTCGAGACGGCCGACACCTTGCTCTTCGCGAGGTCGACGTCGGCGTGCGCCGCGGCCGACGCGACAAGTGACACCGCGGCGAACGCGGTCAGCATGGAGCGGGAGAAAGACACTTTCATGGGATCCTTCATTTGGCAAAGGGAAGCATCCGCGACAGCAGGCCGTCGCGGTCCAACATCTGGTGCTTGAGCGCCGCGAGCACGTGCAGCGAGACGAGCGCAAGCAAAATGTAATTCAAGGACACGTGAAGCGTCTTGAAGGTTTCCTTCAGCACCGGATCGGGATCGATCAGGCGCGGCAGCGGCACGATGCCGAGGTACACGACCGGGATGTTCGACGCCGAGCTGTACAGGTAGCCGGTCATCGGAATCACGAGCATCAGCACGTACAGCAGGATGTGCACGCCGTGCGACGCCGCACGCTGCCACGCCGGCGTATCGCCCGGCAGCGCGGGCGCCGCGTGAGTCGCACGCCACAGCACGCGCACGACGGCCAGCGCGAATGCCGTCACGCCGATCCACTTGTGCCACGAGAAATACTTCAGCTTGGTCGGCGTGAAACCGGGGATGTCGGTCATCACCCAGCCGAGCGCGAAGCCGCAGATGATCAGCAGCGCGATCAGCCAGTGCAGCGCGATCGCGGTCTGCGTGTAACGTGCCGGCCTGGCCGGCAGCGAATTCGATGCCATCTTGGATTCCTCAGTTGAGCGAACGGCTGCGCCGGTAAATTCGTCCGACGCTTGTCAAGGGCGCCATGCTACCGCAACCTTTTGTCACGCGCGGACTCTGAGGACAGGCTCGCCAGCCGGCTGCCACGTTCGCGTCAGGTTACCGAACGGTCACAATAAACACGGGCGTTGACACCGCGAAAAGGCCGTTTTGGTAAGATTGGCGCGGGTTCCGGCCCCGTCGACGCACGCATCTGCCGTCACGCAACCGCCTTCTCCATGCAACGATACGACCTGATTGCCTGCCACGAATGCGACGCACTGTTGCATAAACCGCGCCTCAGCGGCCGCGAAATCGCGCGCTGTCCGCGTTGCGACGCGCTGCTCTATCGCAACAGCACCACGCAGATCGAGCGAATCACCGCGCTCGCGGTCGCGGCGCTGGTCACGTTCGTCATCGCGCAGACGTTCCCGATTCTCGAAATGGACCTGAACGGCACCCGCGTGCAGACGACGCTGATCGGCGCGATCGATGCGCTGTGGCACCAGGACATGGCGGTCGTCGGCGTGATGGTGTTCTGCTCGACCGTGCTGTTCCCGCTCGTCGAGATGGCCGCGCTGCTTTACGTGCTGCTGCCGATCCGCCGCGGTGTCGTGCCGCCTGGCCTCAACCTCGTGCTGCGCATGATCCAGCTCGTGCGGCCGTGGGGCATGATCGAGGTGTTCATGCTCGGCATCCTCGTGACGATCGTGAAGATGGTGAGTCTCGCAAGGGTCGTTCCCGACGCCGCGCTGTTCGCGTTCGGCGCGCTCACGCTGATGACCGCCGTCGTGCTGATGTTCGATCCGCGCACGCTGTGGGACATCGCCGACGACCTGCGCGCCGGCCGCTCGCCCGCGCGGCCCGACGACGCCACGCCGCTGCCGCAAGGTCCCCGCCGATGACGACACCGACCGCCGCCCGCGAGGGCTACGCCAGCTGCCACGCGTGCGGGCTCGTGCAGACGATCGATCATCCGCACGCGCATTGCGCGCGCTGCGGCAGCGCGCTCCATTTCCGTACGCCGAACAGCATCATGCGCACCTGGGCGCTGCTGATCGCGGCCGCGATCCTCTATATCCCGGCGAACCTGCTGCCGATCCTGCACACGTCGTCGATCGTCGGCTCGCAGGAAGACACGATCATGAGCGGCGTCATCTATTTCTGGACATCGGGCGACTGGCCGCTCGCCGTCGTCGTGTTCGTCGCCAGCGTCCTCGTGCCGATGCTCAAGCTCGGCGTGCTGACGATCCTCGTGACCAGCGCGCAGCGGCGCGCCGCGTGGCGGCCGCTGCAGCGCACGCGCCTGTTCCGGATCGTCGAGCGGATCGGCCGCTGGTCGATGCTCGACATCTTCGTCGTGACGCTGACCGTCGCGCTCGTCCATTTCCGTTCGCTCGCCGTGATCACGGCCGGCCCCGGCGCGCTCGCGTTCGGCTCGGTCGTGATCCTGACGATGCTCGCGTCGATGCAGTTCGATCCCCGCCTGATCTGGGATCCAGTCGAAACCTCAGGGAAACACCATGAATAGTCCGCAAGGCCCGCAGCACGACGCGTCCCGGCCACCCGATCCGGCGATCTCGACGAAAGGCGGCTGGCTGCCGTCGCTCGTCTGGCTCGTGCCGCTGATCGCCGCGCTGATCGGCATCGGCCTCGTGATCAAGTCCGTGCGCGAGCGCGGCCCGGAAATCTCGATCAGCTTCCACAGCGCGGAAGGGCTCGAGCCGGGCAAGACGCAGGTCAAGTACAAGGACGTCGAGATCGGCATGGTCAAGACGATCAAGCTGTCGAAGGACCTGTCGCGCGTGCTCGTCCAGGTGCAGCTGAAGAAGGAAGCCGAGGACTTCGCGGTCAAGGGCTCGCGCTTCTGGATCGTGCGTCCGCGCGTCGGCACGACCGGCGTGTCGGGGCTCGGCACGCTGCTGTCGGGCGCGTACATCGGCGTCGACGCCGGCCACGGGCAGGACACGCAGAGCGACTTCACGGGCCTCGAGACGCCGCCGGCCGTGACCGGCGACCAGAAGGGCACACAGTATGTGCTGCGCGGCGATTCGCTCGGCTCAGTCGACATCGGTTCGCCCATCTACTACCGCCGCGTGCAGGTCGGCCAGGTGGTCGGCTTCTCGCTCGACAAGGACGGCACGGGCGTCACGTTCAACGTGTTCGTCAACGCGCCGTACGACCAGTACGTCGGCGTGAACTCGCGCTGGTGGCAGGCGAGCGGCGTCGACCTGCGGCTCGATTCGAGCGGCCTGAAGCTGAACACGCAGTCGCTCGCGACGGTGATCCTCGGCGGCATCGCGTTCCAGACGCCGCCGAACCAGGACAGCGGCGCAACCGCTCCGAACAACACGACCTTCCGCCTCGGCTCCGACGAGGCCGACGCGATGCGCGACCCGGACGGCCAGCCGCTGCAGGTCGTGATGAACTTCAACCAGTCGCTGCGCGGGCTTGCCGTCGGCGCGCCGGTCGATTTCCGCGGCATCGTGCTCGGCGAAGTGACGAACATCGGCATCGACTTCGATCCGAAGACCAAGAACTTCCTGATGCCGGTGACGATGAACATCTATCCGGAGCGGCTCGGCCGGCGTTTCCGCGAAACGATCGAGAGCAAGGGCGAACCGGCCCGCCGCGAGATCGTCGAGCGCCTCGTCAAGCACGGGCTGCGCGGCCAGCTGCGCACCGGCAACCTGCTGACGAGCCAGCTGTACGTCGCGCTCGACTTCTTCCCGAAGGCGCCGGCCGTGACGATCGACGCGGCGCGCCAGCCGCTCGAGCTGCCGACCGTGCCGAACACGCTCGACGAGCTGCAGCTGCAGGTCGCCGACATCGCGAAGAAGCTCGACAAGGTGCCGTTCGACCAGATCGGCGCGAACCTGAACAGCGCGCTGTCGAACGCCGACAAGCTGTTCAAGCAGCTCGACACGCAGGTCGCGCCGGAAGCGCGCGACACGCTGTCGGCCGCGAAGCAGACCTTCTCGACCGCCGAGGCGACGCTGCAGCAGGATTCGCCGCTGCAGTCCGACGTGCGCGGCGCGCTGAAGGAGCTCACGCGCACGCTGCAATCGCTGAACGCGCTCGCCGACTATCTGGAGCGCCATCCCGAATCGCTGCTCAAGGGCAAGCCAGGAGACCAACAATGACGACACGCGTGAACGGTTTCGCGAGCGGCGCGGCGGCGGCCTTCGCCGCACTCGCGCTCGCCGCGTGCAGCTCGCCGCCCGCGCGGTTCTATACGCTGAGCCCGGCCGACGCCGCGGCGCCCGTGCGCACCGCGCCCGCCAATCCGGCGTTCCTGATCGAAGTGCCGTCCGTCGGCGTGCCCGAGCAGGTCGCGAAGAACCAGCTCGTCGTGCAGAAGAACGCCGCGCAGGTCGACGTGCTCGAGCAGGAGCGCTGGGCCGCGCCGCCCGCCGACGAGATTCGCCGCGCGCTGTCCGACGATCTCGCCGCGCAGCTCGGCACGATCGACGTCGCGAATTCCGCGTATCCGGCCGGCGTGCCCGTCTATCGGATCAGCGTGAACGTGCAGCGCTTCGAGTCGTGGCCCGGCAAGCGTGCGGCGATCGATGCGGTGTGGAGCGTGCGCGCGCTCGGCACGCAGGCGGTGATGACGTGCCGCACGAGCGTCGCGGAACCGGTCGCCGACGGCTACGACGCGCTCGTTGCCGGACACCGGCGCGCACTGGACGTGATTGCAGCGCAGGCTGCGTCCGGCGTGCGCGCAATGGCCGCGCGGGGCGGTGCGACGGCGGCCTCGACCGCGTCCGGCAAGGCAACGTCCGCCGCGCCTGCCGTGCCCTGCCCGGCCAATCCGACGCCCGGCGACGACGCAGGCGCGACCGGCAAGTCCGGCGCGTAAGCGCACGGCGCGCGGCCCGGTGCATTCGCGCATGCGACCGCATGCGGCATGCGCCGCCCGATAGCCGTCATCGGCGGCGAACCGCGTGCGCGCGGCGCCGCGCACGCCAATTCGCCGCCATCGCCGTTCGGCCGACGCCGCACGGCATCCATCGGCCGAACGGCGGCTTTGCATTGTTTGTCAAAATCCGCCGGAACCGGCGCCACACACCGCGGTCGGCTTGCGTTTTCGCGCCCGATTGACGATCCTACGCACTTCCCGGCTTGCGCCGCCCGTCGTGCGCGCGAGCCAGCGGCGATCCGCCCGCGTCCGATCCGATCGCCACGCCTCTCGGGGCTCGCGCGCATCCGCGCGCGGCGCATCGGGGCAGCCGCATCGCGGATCGCCACGCGTCGTCCGGCTACGCGACCAGCCTCACCGTTCTCCCCGGCGCCGCGCCGTGTTCCCGGCCGGCATCCCGAACCCGCCCGTCCAGGGCTTTCGCTATTCCGTTTATGTTTCGTTCCCTGACGACCCTGATCAAGAAGTGGCGCGCGTCGCGCAATGCGGGCCACCAGCTCGATGCGCTGCTCGCGCATGCCGACGCGGACGTGTCGTACGCCGAGCGCAGCGAATGGCTGATCGAGCTCGCGCACTGGCTGCGCCGCAACGGCGCGATGCAGGCCGCGCAGGATGCGCCGGCCGAGCGCGATGCCGACACGCGCGCGTACCCGGCCCACGCGCGGCTGCGCTACCTGTTCCACGTGCTCGACCGCAATCCCGCGTGGAAATCGCATGCGGCGCGCATCCTGCGCGGGATCCTGCGCGAATGCGACGGCATCTCGCTGCTGTGCGATGCTGGGATGCCGGTGCATTCCGGCTTCTTCGGCGCGCTGTTCGAGCGGATCGACGCGTCGCTGATTCCGCCCGCGCCGAACCGCCGCGAGCTCGCGGCGCTGTTCACGCTGATGTTCCCGACGCCGGAAGACGCGCAATGGATCGATGCGCTGCCCGACGACCTGCTCGCGCGCCTCGCCGAGCTGATCTCGTTCGACGTCACCGACGAAGAGCGCCACGAGCCCGGCTCGTTCTCGCGCGACCTGCTAGCCGCGCTGCACAACCTGACCTGCCAGATCAGTTCGACTGGCCTGTCGCAGACGGTACGCAGCCGGCTGTCCGACGACGACGCGCGCAAGCCGCTCGAAACGCAGCCGTTCTATCGCCTGACGCGCGCAATGCTCGCGGTCGAAACCGCGCACGCGGCCGCCGAGGACGGCGGCGACGCGAGCAAGCTGCTGCACGAGGTGAACTACCTGCGCGTGCTGCTCGACGAATGCCGGATCGCGGTCGACGACGTGTTCGCGCACCTGTACCGCAATGGCGTGTCGGTCGACATCGTGTTCCAGGTCGAACGGATGCGCATGCGCATCCTGCGCGCGGAAATGCTGCTCAACGCATGGATGGCACGCGACGACCTGCGCGGGATGGCGCGCCTGACGGCCGAGCTCGTCGACGCGAACCAGAACAGCCAGAGCGTCACGCACCTCGTGCGCAGCAACTTCTCGCTGTTCGCGCGCAAGCTCGTCGAGACCAATGCCGACACCGGCGAGCACTACATCTCGCGCGGTCGCGCCGAGTACCTGAAGATGCTGCGGATGGCCGCGGGCGGCGGCCTCGTGACCGTCGCGACCGTGTGCGTGAAGTTCGCGATCACGGGCGCGCACCTGCAGTCGATGCTCGAAGGCCTGCTCGCGGGCGTCAACTACGCGGCCAGCTTCATGCTGATGCACTTCCTGCACTTCACGCTCGCGACCAAGCAGCCCGCGATGACCGCGCCGACGCTCGCACGCGAGCTCGACGACACCGGTCACGAGGAAGGCGTGAAGGCGTTCGTCGCGTCGGTGATCGCGCTGATCCGCACGCAAGCCGCGGCGATCTCCGGCAACGTGCTCGTCGTGCTGCCCGTGTGCCTGCTCGTGCAGCTGTTCGCGGGCAACCTGCTGCACGCGAACCTGATCTCGCCGGACAAGGCGCACGCGACACTGCATTCGTTCTCGCTGCTGGGCCCGACGCCGCTCTACGCAGCGCTCACGGGCGTGCTGCTGTGGGCGTCGAGCCTGCTCGCGGGCTGGGCCGACAACTGGTTCGTGCTGCACCGGGTCGGCGACGCGCTCACCTACAACCGCCGGCTGCGGCTCACGCTCGGCGCGTCGGGCGCCGCGAAGCTCGCGCACTTCTGCCGGTCGAACGTCGCAGGCGTGGTCGCCAACGTCGGCCTCGGCCTGATGCTCGGCCTGATCCCGGCGATCGTCACCGTGTTCCTGTTCCCGTTCGAGGTGCGGCACGTGACGCTGTCGGCCGGCTCGATCGGGATCGCGCTCGGCGTGCTCGGCAAGGATGCGTTGAGTACGCCCGAGCTGTGGTGGGCCTGCGCCGGCGTGCTGAGCATGGCGATCCTCAACGTGCTCGTGAGCTTCGCGCTCGCGTTCACGATGGCCGTGCGCTCGCGCAGCCTGCGCCGCACCAAGGTGCGCGCGCTGGTCGGCGCGATCGTGCGCACGGTCCTGTCGAAGCCGTCCGCGCTGTTCTGGCCGGCCGCCGTCCCGGCCGCGCGGGCCGGCCAGCCGGACTCGCACTGACCGTTCGACGCCGGCGCGGGCGCCGCCGCGCGGGCCGAGCGGCCCGCCGTCACGGCCGGTGCGCCCGCGCCGGCGCCCCAAATCGGACGCAACGCCCGCTCCAGCCGCCCGCGCCGCGTACAATAGTGGACTTTTGCACGTCCTCACCCGCCTTATGTCCTCGCCCACCCTGTACGAATTCTTCGCTCCCTGCCCGCGCGGCCTCGAAGCGGCGCTTGCCGCCGAGCTGGCCGAAATCGCCGGCCGCCATCTGGACGGCGCGCCGTTCACCGCGGGCGCGCAGGTGCCGGGCGGCGTTCATTTCCGTGGCGGCTGGGCCGCCGGCATGGCCGCGAACCTCCATTCGCGGATTGCGAGCCGGATCCTGCTGAAGATCGCACACCGCCCGTACCGCAACGAACAGGACGTCTACGCGCTCGCGCTCGAGCAGCCGTGGGAACGCTGGTTCGCGTCGACGCAGACGCTGCGCGTCGACATCACCGCGATCAAGTCGCCGCTGAAGAGCCTCGAATTCGCGACGCTGCGCGTGAAGGACGCGATCTGCGACCGGATGCGCGAGAAGACCGGCTCGCGGCCGAGCATCGACACCGGCGCGCCGGACGTGCGCGTGTTCGCGTTCCTGACGGCCAACGAGTGCACGCTGTACCTCGATACATCGGGCGAGCCGCTGTTCAAGCGCGGCTGGCGCCTCGACAAGGGCGCCGCGCCGCTGCGCGAGAACCTCGCGGCCGGCATCCTGCGCCTGACGGGCTGGACGCCCGGCACGCCGCTGTACGACCCGATGTGCGGCAGCGGCACGTTCCTCGCGGAAGCCGCGCAGATCGCGCTCGGCGTCGCGCCGGGCGTCGAGCGCCGCTTCGGCTTCGAAAAGCTCAAGCAGTACGACATCACCGCATGGCAGGGCCTGAAGGTCGCGGCGCTCGACGTGAAGCGCACGGCGCGCGGCAAGCGCGATGCGCTCGGCGTGTACGGCAGCGACATCTCGGGCGACATGCTCGAGAAGGCGCGCGCGAACCTCGAGCGCGCGGGCGTGCCGTCGGTATGGCTCAAGCAGGTCGACGCGCGCGGGATGACGCCGCCGTGCGACGGCCCGGGCATCATCCTCGCGAACCCGCCGTACGGCGAGCGGATCGAGGTGCGCGGCCGCAGCGCGCGCGGCGAGGTGCGCGAGACGGGCCGCAACCGCGGCAACGACGACGCATTCCGCCGCACGCACACCGATGCGCCCGACAGCGAGTTCTTCAACGCGCTCGGCGATGCGCTCAAGCAGCGCTTCACAGGCTGGCAGGCGTTCCTGCTGACGTCGGACCGGTCGCTGCCGGGCCAGCTGCGGCTGCGCGAATCGGCGAAAACGCCGCTGTTCAACGGCGCGCTCGAATGCCGGCTGTTCCGCTTCGACCTGATCGCCGGCAGCGTGAAGGCACGCCCGGCCGCGCCGGAAGGCGACGCCTGACGCGCCCACACCCCGCGCCGGCCGCTGCGGCCGCCCGCTGACACCCAGACGATGCCCGGCCGATCCGCCGGGCATTTTTTCTTTCTGCCGCCCCCATGCGGGCAGCACCCCGCGTGGCGCCCCGCCACCCGCGCGCCGCCGAGG
Source organism: Burkholderia ambifaria (assembly GCF_001443045.1). Lineage (GTDB taxonomy): Bacteria > Pseudomonadota > Gammaproteobacteria > Burkholderiales > Burkholderiaceae > Burkholderia > Burkholderia ambifaria_A. The sequence continues at coordinate 88,458 of NZ_LKPJ01000011.1, forward strand.
TTTCGCACGGCGCCTGTGCCGACGAAGCGGCGTTTTGTCAGCACCGCCATGACTACTGACAGCACGCTGTCAGCAGCCCCCGATCACACTGCAATCCCGGCGCAATGCAAGGCTGGTTTCCCTCAAGAACCCGAACAAAACAAGGAGCTCGTCATGACGTCCGCAACTGCAACTGCAACTGCAACCGAAACCGCAACGCTGGAACGCGCGATCGCATGGTTCGACATCCCGTCCCTCGATTTCGACCGGGCGATCCGTTTCTACGAAACCGTGCTGCAAACGACGCTGCAGCGCGAAGTCATCGGCGGCGTGCCGATGGCCGTGTTCGATCACGAAGCGTCGAGCACGGGCGGCAGCATTGTGTTCGATCCGCAGCAGATGAAGCCGAGCGCGAACGGCGTGCTCGTGTACCTGAACGCCGGCGAGTCGGTCGTCGCGGCGCTCGAACGCGCGAAACGCGCGGGCGGCGTCGTGCAGGGCTCGGTCATCGAGCTGCCGAACAACTACGGCTACATCGGCTACCTGATCGACACCGAAGGCAACCGCGTCGGCCTGCACGCACCGAAATGCCACTGAGCGCATCCACGATCCGGCCGGCGCGGCGCTATCATCGCGAAGTCCCCGTCGCCGTTGGAGTCGAGGTGCAGCCATGACGCGCCGTGCCGACCGCCTGTTCCAGATCGCCGAGCTGCTGCGCGGGCGGCGTCTCACGACCGCACAGCAACTCGCCGACTGGCTGTCGGTGTCGCCGCGCACGGTCTATCGCGACGTGCGAGACCTGCAACTGTCAGGGGTACCGATCGAAGGCGAAGCCGGTATCGGCTACCGGCTGAACCGCAACGCGAGCCTGCCGCCGCTCACGTTCACGGCCGAGGAACTCGCGGCGCTCGCGGTCGGCGCGCGGATGCTCGAGACCTGGGGCGGCGCGCGCTTCGCGGGCGGTGCGCGCTCGGCGCTCGCGAAGATCGCGTCGGCGATGCCGGCCGACAAGCGCACCGCGCTCGATCGCCTGCCGGTGTTCGCGCCGTCGTTCCACATCGACGAGACGTTCTGCGCGAAGGTCGATGCGATCCACCAGGCGGTCGACACGCACCACGTCGTCAGCTTCGACTACCGCGACCGGCTCGGCGCGCACACGCAGCGCCGCGTGTGGCCGCTCGGGCTCGTCTACTGGGGCGGACGCTGGACGATCGGCGCGTGGTGCGAACTGCGCGGCGACTTCCGCACCTTTGACATCGCGCGGATGGGCGACATCACCGTGCACGAGCAGTTTCCGGACATGGAAGGCCGGCGGATCGCCGACTATATGCGGATCGCGGAAGCGCCGATGCGCTGAAGCGCACGCGGCGACAGCAAGCCGCAAGCCTGCCCCCTGCACCGGGGCGTGCGCCCCGGCAACACCCGTCAGCCCTCGAACACCACTGGCCGCTTCGGCCGCTCGTCGACGTGCAACGAAAACACGTCTGCGCGCGCATAGTGCCCCACAACGTCGAAGTCGTAACGCGCACGCACGAGTTCGTCGGTATCGATGCGCGCGGTCACGAGCCCGGCCTCGCCGATCAACGGCTCCGTCAGCAGGTCGCCGAGCGGCCCGACGATCACGCTGCCGCCGCGGATCAGCGGCCGCTCGGGATCCCAACCCGGCACGTCGATGCCGAGCGAGCGCGGCGACGGCTGCACCTGGCACGCACTCACGACGAAGCAGCGCCCCTCGTGCGCGATGTGCCGCATCGAGCTTTGCCACAGGTCGCGCTCGTCGACGGTCGGCGCGCACCAGATCTGCACGCCTTTCGCATACATCGCGCAGCGCAGGAGCGGCATGTGGTTCTCCCAGCAGATCGCGGCGCCCGCGCGGCCCGCGGCCGTGTCGACCACCGGCAGCGTCGAGCCGTCGCCCTGCCCCCAGATCAGCCGCTCGGTGCCGGTCGGCATCAGCTTGCGGTGCTTCGCGACGAGCCCGTCGCGCGGATCGAAGAACAGCGCCGTGCAATACAGCGTGCTGCCGCCGCGCTCGATCACGCCGACCACGAGGCTCGCGCCCGTGCGCTGCGACAGCGCGGCCAGTTCGTCGGTTTCCGGCCCCGGCACGTCGATCGCCTGCGCGGCGTAGCGCGCATAGGCGTCGCGGCCCTCGGGCAGCCGGTAGCCGAGCCGCGTGCCGAAGATCTCGCCTTTCGGATAGCCGCCGAGCACGGCCTCGGGCAGCACGACGAGCGACGCGCCGCTGTCGCGGATCGCGGTTTCGTAGCCGAGGATCGTGTCGAGCGTGGCGCGCGTGCCGGCGGGCGACGCGCCGATCTGCAGCGCGGCGATGACTGAGGTGGACATGAAGGCGTCTCCGGTGAATGGGGTAACGCCATCTTTGTCGATATCATTTCATCGATCAAATCGATACAACGATAACTGACATGAATGCGGATGATATCGCCGGGCTCGACCTGAACCTGCTGAAGGTGTTCGAGGCGCTGTACGAGGAAGGCGGCGCGAGCCGCGCGGCGCTGCGGCTCGACCTCACGCAGTCGGCGGTCAGCGCGGCGCTCGCGCGGCTGCGCGTGATCTACGCCGATCCGCTGTTCGTGCGCACCGGCCGCGGCCTCGCGCCGACGCCGCGCGCGGACGAGCTGAAGCCGATCCTGTCCGACGCGCTCGACCGCTGCCGCGAAAGCCTCGCCATTGCGGCCGACGGCGGCGAGCGGGTCGGCCGCACGATCTCGATCGGGCTGTCGGACGACTTCGAGATCGCGCTCGGCCGCGCGCTGATCGACGCGGTCGCGCGGGAAGCAGCGGGTATCCGGCTGATCTTCCGGCAGACCCATAGCGGCATCGCCGGCGACGCGCTGCTGCGGCACGGCGTCGACCTCGCGATCGCGTCGGGCGGGTTTTCGGCGAACGGCCTCAGCCGGCGGGCGGTCGCGACGGGCGGCTACGCGTGCCTGATCGATCCGGCCGGCCGCGCGCGATCTCCGCGCACGCTCGCGCTCGCCGATTTCCTGCAGCGCGATCACCTGCTCGTGTCGTCGGGCGGCGTGATCGGGATCGTCGACGAGGCGCTGGCCGCGCTCGGCCACAAGCGGCGCGTCTCGGCCTCGACCACGCACTTCGCTGCGCTGCCGTACCTGCTCGCAGGATCCGACGCCGTGGCGACGATTCCGGCGCACGCTGCACGCGCGATCGCGCAGTCGACGTCGTTGCGCGCGCTCGCGTGCCCGGTCGAGCTGCCACGCTACCCGGTGGAAATCGGCTGGCGAACGAGCACGCAGCGCGACCCGGCGATCGTGCGCGTGCGGGACACGATCGCCGCCTGGGTCGCGACGATCGTCGCGCCGTAAAAAATGGGGTGCGACTCTGCTGGTGCCGGTGAGCTGGTGCCGGTGAGCTGGTGCCGGTGAGCTGGTGCCGGTGAGCTGGTGCCGGTGAGCTGGTGCCGGTGAGCTGGTGCCGGTGAGCTGGTGCCGGTGAGCTGGTGCCGGTGGGCTGGTGCCGGTGAGCTGGTGCCGGTGAGCTGATGCCGGTGAGCTGCTGCCGGTGAGCTGCTGCCGGTGGGCTGCTGCCGATGGACTGTCGCGACGGGCTGCTGGCCGGCGGGCTGTTGCCGGTAGGCCTATGGCCCCCTCCGCCCGGCCCGCGAGCCGATCGATGCAGGCCGCGCCGCCGATACACCTCGCTGCAACCGGGGCGTTCCGTCTCGCCATACGAATGACGAGGGTCGGATTCGTCTAACGAAGGGACCGGCAGCGTCCGGGCGCAACCGGTAAAATGCCGAACCATGAAACCCGAAATCTGGACCCCGCATGTGACCGTCGCGGCGCTCGTCGAGCGCGACGGTCGCTTTCTCGTGATCGAGGAAGAAACCTCGACGGGCCTGCGCATCAACCAGCCGGCCGGCCATCTCGAAGCCGGCGAGACGCTCGCCGACGCCGTGATCCGCGAGACGCTCGAGGAAACCGCGCATCCGTTCGTCCCCGATGCGCTCGTCGGCGTGTATCTCGCGCACTACGACCGCCCCGGCAGCGCCGGCGCGACCTACCTGCGCTTCACGTTCTGCGGCACGGCCGGCGAGCCGCTGCCGGGCCACACGCTCGACGACGGCATCGTCCGCACACTGTGGATGAGCGCCGACGAACTGCGCGCGTGCAGCGAGCGCCACCGCTCGCCGGCGGTGATGCGCTGCGTCGACGACTATCTCGCCGGGCGGCGCATTCCGCTCGATTTCGTGCATACGCATTCGGTCGCGCCACGTCCGGAAGCATTCGACCGTCAGGCGGTGAACAAATGAGCAAGCGCCGTGTAGTAGTGGGCATGTCGGGCGGCGTCGATTCGTCGGTGACCGCATGGCTGCTGAAGGAACAGGGGTACGACGTGGTCGGCCTGTTCATGAAGAACTGGGAAGACGACGACGACGGCGAATATTGCTCGACGCGCCAGGACTGGATCGACGTCGTGTCGGTCGCCGACCTGATCGGCATCGACGTGGAAGCCGTGAACTTCGCGGCCGAATACAAGGACCGCGTGTTCGCCGAATTCCTGCGCGAATACTCGGCCGGCCGCACGCCGAACCCGGACGTGCTGTGCAACGCCGAGATCAAGTTCAAGGCGTTCCTCGATCACGCGATGTCGCTCGACGCGGAAATGATCGCGACCGGCCACTACGCGCGCGTGCGCGAGCGCGACGGTCGCTTCGAACTGCTGAAGGCATTCGATCATACGAAAGACCAGTCGTACTTCCTGCACCGGCTGAACCAGGCGCAGCTGTCGAAGACGATGTTCCCGCTCGGCGAGATCCCGAAGACGAAGGTGCGCGAGATCGCCGCGCAGATTGGCCTTCCGAACGCGAAGAAGAAAGACTCGACCGGCATCTGCTTCATCGGCGAACGGCCGTTCCGCGACTTCCTGAACCGCTATCTTCCGACGAAACCCGGCCCGATGAAGACGCCGGACGGCAAGGTGGTCGGCGAACATATCGGCCTCGCGTTCTACACGTTCGGCCAGCGCAAGGGCATCGGCCTCGGCGGCAGCAAGGACGGCAGCGGCGAGCCGTGGTTCGTCGCCGCGAAGGACATCGCGTCGAACACGCTGTACGTCGTGCAGGGCCACGACCATCCGTGGCTGCTGTCGCGCGAGCTCGTCGCCGGCAACGTGAGCTGGGTCGCGGGCGAGCCGCCGGCCGACGGCTTCTCGTGCGGCGCGAAGACACGCTACCGGCAGGCGGATGCGGCATGCTCGTTCGGTCGGGCCGACGAAGGACACTTCTCGCTCGCGTTCGACGACGCGCAATGGGCGGTCACGCCCGGCCAGTCGGCCGTGCTGTACGACGGCGAAATCTGCCTGGGCGGCGGCATCATCGAATTCGCGGCCACCGGCCAGCCCGGCCAGACGGCGCCGGCCGCGGCGGCAACCCACCCGGGCACGCTCGCCGAAGCACGCTGACATCCATTCGGTTTAGACTTGCGGCACGCCGCGCCCGGTGGAACACGATTCCGCCGCGGCCGGTGCGCCGCCTTCGCAGCGTACGCATGGCGGCATTTCAAGATGCTTACGGAGCCCCCATGCTTTCACGACGCTACCTCGCGATGTGGTGTGCCGTCCTGCTGCTCGTCGCGGCGGCCGCACTCGCGTCGATCCACGTGCTTTCCTGGCTGTGGATCATCCTCCCCGTCGCCCTCGTCGCACTCGGCCTGTACGACCTGAACCAGGACCGCCACGCGATCCTGCGCAATTACCCGCTCTGGGGCCATTTCCGCTTCCTGTTCGAGTTCATCCGCCCCGAGATCCGCCAGTATTTCGTCGAGGACGACACCGACGAGAAGCCGTTTTCGCGCGCGCAGCGCAGCCTCGTCTACCAGCGCGCGAAAAACGTCGCCGACAACCGCCCGTACGGCACCGAACTGAACGTGAAGGCCGTCGCGCACGAATGGATCAGCCACTCGCTCGCGCCGACGAAGTTGCCGAACCACGACTTCCGCATCCGGGTCGGCGCGAACCGCGCGCAGCCGTACGACATCTCGATCTTCAACATCTCGGCGATGAGCTTCGGCTCGCTGTCCGCGAACGCGATCCGCTCGCTGAACCTCGGCGCGAAGAAAGGCGGATTCGCGCACGACACGGGCGAAGGCTCGCTGTCGAAATACCACCGCGAGAACGGCGGCGACATCATCTGGGAAATCGCGTCCGGCTACTTCGGCTGCCGCAACGACGACGGCACGTTCAACCCCGACAAGTTCGCGAAGCAGGCCGCCGATCCGCAGGTCAAGATGATCGAGATCAAGCTGTCGCAAGGCGCGAAGCCCGGCCACGGCGGCGTGCTGCCGGCCGCGAAGATCACGCCCGAGATCGCCGAGACGCGCGGCGTGCCGATGGGCAAGGACTGCATCTCGCCCGCGACCCACTCGGAATTCTCGACGCCGCGCGGGCTGCTCGAATTCGTCGAGCGGCTGCGCACGCTGTCGGGCGGCAAGCCGACCGGCTTCAAGCTGTGCATCGGCCATCCGTGGGAATTCTTCGGGATCGCGAAGGCGATGACCGAGACGGGCATCGTGCCCGACTTCATCGTCGTCGACGGTGCGGAAGGCGGCACCGGCGCGGCGCCGCTCGAATTCACCGACCATGTCGGCGTGCCGCTGCAGGAAGGGCTGCTGCTGGTGCACAACACGCTCGTCGGGATCGGCGTGCGCGAGCGCGTGAAGATCGGCGCGAGCGGCAAGATCATCACCGCGTTCGACATCGCGCGCACGCTCGCGATCGGCGCCGACTGGGTGAACTCGGCGCGCGGCTTCATGTTCGCGGTCGGCTGCATCCAGGCGCAGCATTGCCATACCGACCGCTGCCCGACCGGGGTCGCCACGCAGGATCCGGTGCGCCAGCGCGCGATCGTCGTGCCGGACAAGGCCGAGCGCGTGTACAACTTCCACCGCAACACGCTGCATGCGCTGCAGGAACTCGTGCAGGCGGCCGGTCTCGGTCATCCGTCCGAGCTGCGCGCGCATCACATCGTGCAGCGCGTCGCGCCGCACGAAGTGCGGCTGATGTCGCAGCTGCTGAAGTACCTGAAGCCCGGCGCGCTGCTCGACGGCCGGACCTGCGGCTATACGCTGTACGACAAGTGGTGGCCGATCGCTCGCAGCGATTCGTTCGTGCTCGGCGAGACCGTCTACACGTCGATCGAATGACGCGCGATCGCCCGTCACACGGGCGATCCGCCAAAAAAAAGCGCCCCGCGGGGCGCTTTTCTCTTGCCTGCTCGATCCGCAGCCGGTGGCCGGTCAGCCCTGCGGCAGCGTGTCGGCGAACGTCTGCCGCTGCGACAGCTTCACGAAATGCTTGTCGAGATTCGGATGGCGGTCGCGCCAGTTGAGCTCGGGCATCCGGAAGTCGAGGTAGCCGAGCGCGCAGCCGAGTGCGATGTCGGCGAGGGTGTAATGATTACCGACGCACCACGTCTTGCCGCCGAGGCCCTGCGACATCGCGACGAGACCGTCGTCGATCTTGCGCTGCTGGCGCGCGATCCAGCTCGCGCTGCGCTGCGCTTCGTCACGCAGCGTGTGTTCGAGACGGATCGCGACAGCCGCGTCGAGCACACCGTCGCCCAGCGCTTCCCAGCAACGCACTTCGACACGTTCGCGCCCCGACGGCGGAATCAGCTTGCCGACCGGCGACAGCGTATCGACGTATTCGCAGATCACGCGGGAATCGAACACCGCGGCACCATCTTCCATCACGAGACATGGGACCTTGCCGAGCGGATTCGATGCATGAATGTCCGTCTCCGGCGCCCACACGTTTTCGAGCTCCAGCTTGTAGTCGATCTTCTTTTCAGCAAGCACGATCCGCGCCTTTCGGACGTACGGGCTGCTGAGCGAACCGATTAATTTCATCATCTGCCTTTTTAAGGGAACCGCCGAGAGTATACGTTGTCGCCGATCATAACCGGCCGGCGTGGCCGGGTAGAAAATCGCCCGTCCGGCCTGTGGATGGTTTGCAACAGCCATCGCCGAGCCCCGTCCGGCGTGGCTTGCGGCCACCCCACTCACGCACCGCGTCCGGCGGCGCTACAATCGCACGAATGAATGCGCCCCTCGATACCGCCATCGCCGTCGACGTCTACCGCCAGCGCCGCGAACGCGTGCTTGCCGCACTGCGCGCCGCGGGCGGCGGCGTCGCCATCGTCCCCACCGCGCCGGAAATGCTGCGCAACCGCGACACGGCCTTTCCGTACCGGTATGACAGCTACTTCCATTACCTGACGGGCTTCACCGAGCCGGACGCCATGCTCGTGCTGAATGCGGCCGGCTCGCACGGCGCGCCGGAATCGATCCTGTTCTGCCGCGCGAAGAATGCCGACCGCGAGATCTGGGAAGGTTTCCACTACGGGCCCGAGGCCGCGCGCGATGCGTTCGGCTTCGACACGGCCTACGCGGTCGACGTGATCGACACCGAAATGCCGCGGCTGCTCGCCGATGCGGGCACCGTGCACTACCGGTTCGGCGCATCGGCCGAGTTCGACCGCCAGCTCGCCGGCTGGATCGATGCGGTGCGCGCGCAGGCGCGTGCGGGTGTCGCCGCGCCGGACGCGCTGCTCGACCTCACGCCGCTGCTCGACGACATGCGGCTCGTGAAGGACGAACACGAACTCGCGATCATGATGCGTGCCGCGCACATCTCCGCGCTCGCGCATCGCCGCGCGATGCAGGTGTGCCGCCCGGGGATCCGCGAATACGAACTCGAGGCCGAGCTGCTGTACACGTTCCGCAAGCATGGCGCGCAGGCGCCCGCGTACGGCTCGATCGTCGCGGCCGGCGCGAATGCGTGCGTACTGCACTACCCGGCCGGCAATGCGGCCGCGCAGGACGGCGACCTGATCCTGATCGATGCCGCGTGCGAGCTCGACGGCTACGCGTCGGACATCACGCGCACGTTCCCGGCCAACGGGCGCTTCTCGCCCGCGCAGCGCGCGCTGTACGACATCGTGCTCGCCGCGCAGCAGGCCGCGATCGACGCGACGCGCGCGGGCGTGCCGTTCGAGGCGCCGCACGACGCGGCCGTGCGCGTGCTCGCGCAGGGGCTGCTCGATACCGGCATCATCGCGAAGACGCGCTTCTCGAGCGTCGACGACGTGATCGCCGAGCGCGCATACGCACGCTTCTACATGCACCGCACCGGCCACTGGCTCGGCATGGACGTGCACGATTGCGGCGACTATCGCGAGCGGCTCGCCGCGCGCGACGCCAACGGCGCGCTGCCGTGGCGCACGCTGAAACCCGGCATGACACTCACCGTCGAGCCGGGCCTGTACGTGCGGGCAGCCGACGACGTGCCGTCCGAATACTGGAACATCGGCATCCGCATCGAGGACGACGCGATCGTGCGCGAGCACGGCTGCGAGCTGATCACGCGCGACGTGCCGGTGGCGGCCGCCGAGATCGAGGCGCTGATGCGTGCGGGCGCGGCGCACGGCACCTGAGCGCGCCGCAGGCTGCTGTCGCGCCTCTGCCGACCCGCCGTTGACCGTTACTTCGTTTCACGAACACTGATGACGACCGCTTCCTCCCCGGCCATGCCGGACTACGACCTCGCCATCGTCGGCGCGGGCCCCGTCGGGCTCGCGCTCGCCGGCTGGCTCGCGCGGCGCAGCGCGACGCAGCACGCGTCGATCGCGCTGATCGACGCACGCGAGCCGGCCGCGAGCGCGAACGATCCGCGCGCGATCGCCGTATCGCACGGCAGCCGCGTGCTGCTCGACACGCTCGCGTGGCCCGGCGACGCGACGCCGATCGAACACATCCACGTGTCGCAGCGCGGCCATTTCGGCCGCACGCTGATCGACCGCGACGAGCACGATCTCGCCGCGCTCGGCTACGTGGTGCGCTACGGCTCGATCGTGCAGGCGCTCGCGCAGGTGGTGCGCGGCACGCGCGTCGACTGGCTCACGTCGACCACCGCGCGCGCGCCGCAACAAGACGCCGACGGCGTCACGCTGATGCTCGACGGCCCGCAAGGCGAGCGCACGCTGCGCGCTCGCATCGTCATCAATGCCGAGGGCGGGCTGTTCCACGAGCAGCAGGCCGATGCCGGCAAGCATCGCCGCGACTACGGTCAGACCGCGATCGTCGGCACGGTCACCGTCTCGGCGCCGCGCCCGAACGTCGCGTGGGAACGCTTCACGCACGAAGGCCCGCTCGCGCTGCTGCCGCTCGGCGGCCCGCGCCAGGCCGAGTATTCGCTCGTCTGGTGCTGCGCGCCCGACGAGGCGGCCCGCCGCGCCGCCCTCCCCGACGACGCGTTCCTGCGCGAGCTCGGCGCGGCCTTCGGCGAGCGGATGGGTCAGTTCGTCGCGATCGCGGGGCGCGCATCGTTCCCGCTCGGGCTGAACGCGGCGCAGACGCTCGTCAACGGGCGCATCGCGATCGTCGGCAACGCCGCGCAAACACTGCATCCGGTCGCCGGCCAGGGGCTCAACCTCGGGCTGCGCGATGCGCATACGCTCGTCGACACGCTGTCCACGCAGGGCTTCGAAGCGACGGCGCTCGCCACCTTCAACGCGCGGCGCGCGCTCGACCGGCGCTTCACGATCGGCGCGACCGACACGCTCGCGCGCCTGTTCACGGTCGACGCCGGCCCGCTTCCGCTGCTGCGCGGCGCAGCGCTCACCGTGCTCGAATTCGTGCCGCCGCTCAAGAAGGCGATCGCGCGCCAGATGATGTTCGGCCAGCGCAACTGACGCGCGACGCACACCGCGCATTGCGCGCAGCCGGACCACGCAAACCGGGTCAAATCGGCGGGGCATGGGAATACGGTAAAATGCGCGTTTTCCCTCCGCCTTTTTTGCCCGCGACGCCCGGCGCTCGCGGGCGGTGCCATTGCGATGCCCGTTATCGGCTCTCACGTTTTGCGTAACAACCTGTTCGTTGCCCCGATGGCCGGGGTGACGGATCGTCCGTTCCGCCAGCTGTGCAAGCAGTTGGGGGCCGGATACGCCGTGTCCGAGATGGTCGCGTCCAATGCGCAGCTGTGGAAAAGCGCGAAGACGATGCGGCGGGCGAACCACGAAGGCGAAGTCGAGCCGATCGCCGTGCAGATCGCCGGCGCCGATCCGGCGATGATGGCCGAAGCGGCCCGCTACAACGTCGACAACGGCGCGCAGATCATCGACATCAACATGGGTTGCCCGGCGAAGAAGGTCTGCAACGTCGCGGCCGGTTCCGCGCTGCTGCAGAACGAGCCGCTCGTGCAGCGGATCGTCGAGGCAGTCGTCGCGGCGGTCGGCACGGGGCCGGATGCGGTGCCCGTCACGCTGAAGATCCGCACCGGCTGGGATCGCGAGCACAAGAATGCGATCACGGTCGCGCGCCTCGCCGAAGCCGCCGGCATCTCGATGCTGACCGTGCACGGCCGCACCCGCGCCGACCTGTACCGCGGCGACGCGGAATACGACACCATCGCGGCCGTGAAGGCGGCCGTGCGCATCCCGGTCGTCGCGAATGGCGACATCACGTCGCCGGCGAAAGCGAAGGCCGTGCTCGACGCAACCGGCGCCGATGCACTGATGATCGGTCGCGCCGCGCAAGGCCGGCCGTGGCTGTTCCGTGAAATCGATCATTTCCTGCAAACCGGTGAGCTGCTGCCCCCGCCGCGGATCGACGAGATCCAGCACGTGATGAACGAGCACCTGGAAGACCACTACGCGTTCTACGGTGAATTCACGGGCGTCCGTACTGCGCGCAAGCACATCGGCTGGTACACTCGCGGCCTTTCCGGTGCCAACGGGTTCCGGCACAAGATGAACACGCTCGATTCCACCCGCGAGCAGCTCGCCGCCGTCAATGCATTCTTCGAGGCGCAAAAGGCGCTGTCGGACCACCTCGTCTACGTCGATGACGAAGAGGAAAACGGCCAGGGCGAGTCGGACGACCATAACCAGTTAGCAGCATGAGCAAGCACAACATCGAACAATGTGTCCGCGAGAGCCTGGACGTGTATTTCCGGGATCTAGACGGCTCCAATCCGCACGACGTCTATGAAATGGTGATGTCCTGCGTCGAAAAGCCGATGCTCGAGGTCGTGCTCGTACAGGCCGGCGGCAACCAGTCGCTCGCCGCGGAGTACCTCGGCATCAATCGCAATACGCTGCGCAAAAAGCTGCAGCAGCACGGCCTGCTGTAGGCGGCCGTCCCGTCCCCGTTTCCCTGGCTATTGGTGGTTCCATCATGATCAAGCAAGCGCTCATTTCCGTTTCCGACAAGACCGGTATCGTCGACTTCGCAAAGTCGCTGTCCGACCTCGGCGTCAAGCTGCTGTCGACCGGCGGCACCGCAAAACTCCTCGCCGATGCAGGCCTGCCCGTTACCGAAGTGGCCGACTACACGGGCTTTCCGGAAATGCTCGATGGGCGCGTGAAGACGCTCCACCCGAAGGTGCACGGCGGCATCCTCGCCCGCCGCGACCTGCCCGAGCACATGCAGGCGCTGGAGCAGCACGGCATCCCGACGATCGACCTGCTGGTCGTGAACCTGTACCCGTTCGTCGCGACGATCGCGAAGGACGACTGCACGCTCGCCGACGCGATCGAGAACATCGACATCGGCGGCCCGACGATGCTGCGCTCGGCCGCGAAGAACCACCGCGACGTGACGGTCGTCGTCGATCCGGCCGACTACGCGGTCGTGCTCGACGAAATGAAGGCGAACGGCAACGCGATCGGCTACGCGACCAACTTCCGCCTCGCGACGAAGGTGTTCGCGCACACCGCGCAGTACGACGGCGCGATCACGAACTACCTGACGAGCCTGACCGACGAGCTGCAGCACGCCTCGCGCAGCGCGTACCCGGCCACGCTGAACATGGCGTTCGACAAGGTGCAGGACCTGCGCTACGGCGAGAACCCGCACCAGAGCGCCGCGTTCTACCGCGACCTCGCGGCGCCGGCCGGCGCACTGGCGAACTACCGCCAGCTGCAGGGCAAGGAACTGTCGTACAACAACATCGCGGATTCGGACGCGGCGTGGGAATGCGTGAAGACGTTCGACGCGCCGGCCTGCGTGATCATCAAGCACGCGAACCCGTGCGGCGTCGCGGTCGGCAACGACTCGGCCGACGCGTACGCGAAGGCATTCCAGACCGACCCGACGTCGGCGTTCGGCGGCATCATCGCGTTCAACCGCGAAGTCGACGAGACGGCCGCGCAGGCGGTGGCGAAGCAGTTCGTCGAAGTGCTGATCGCGCCGTCGTTCACGGACGCCGCGAAGCAGGTGTTTGCCGCGAAGCAGAACGTGCGCCTGCTCGAGATCGCGCTGGGCGAAGGCCATAACGCATTCGACCTGAAGCGCGTGGGCGGCGGCCTGCTCGTGCAATCGCTCGATTCGAAGAACGTGCAGCCGAGCGAGCTGCGCGTCGTCACGAAGCGCCAGCCGACCGCGAAGGAAATGGACGACCTGCTGTTCGCATGGCGCGTCGCGAAGTACGTGAAGTCGAACGCGATCGTGTTCTGCGGCAACGGCATGACGCTCGGCGTCGGCGCAGGCCAGATGAGCCGCGTCGATTCCGCACGCATCGCGAGCATCAAGGCGCAGAACGCAGGCCTCACGCTGGCCGGCTCGGCCGTCGCGTCGGATGCGTTCTTCCCGTTCCGCGACGGTCTCGACGTCGTCGTGGCGGCAGGCGCGACCTGCGTGATCCAGCCGGGCGGCTCGATGCGCGACGACGAGGTGATCGCGGCAGCCGACGAGCACGGCATCGCGATGATCCTGACGGGCGTGCGTCACTTCCGTCACTGATCGCACGCGGCCCGCGCGGCCGCCGCACGCAAACCCGGCGGCATCGCACCCGCCGGGTTTTTTATTGCGCGGCGCCGGCGCACGCGACCGTGCGGCCGGTGCCGCGCACCATTCGTTGTAGTATCGCTGCATCAGGTTTTTCTCCTCACTCATGCGAATTCTCGGCATCGACCCCGGCCTGCGCGTCACCGGCTTCGGCGTCATCGACGTCAGCGGACACCGGCTCGCCTATGTCGCAAGCGGCGTGATCCGCACGCCGACGGCCGACCTGGCCACCCGGCTCGGCACGATCTTCCAGGGCGTATCGACGCTCGTGCGCGAACATGCGCCCGACCAGGCTGCGATCGAACAGGTGTTCGTCAACGTGAACCCTCAGTCGACACTGCTGCTCGGCCAGGCGCGCGGCGCCGCGATCTGCGGGCTCGTCGCGGGCGGCCTGCCCGTCGCCGAATACACCGCGCTGCAACTGAAGCAGGCCGTCGTCGGGTACGGCCGCGCAACCAAGTCGCAGATGCAGGAGATGGTCACGCGACTGCTCAATCTCACCGGCCAGCCCGGCAGCGACGCGGCCGACGCGCTCGGGATGGCGATCTGCCATGCGCACAGCGGCAATACGCTCGGCACGATCGGCGGCCTTGCGCCGGCGCTCGCGAAAAAGGGGCTGCGCGTGCGGCGCGGACGGCTCGTCGGCTGATACGACCGCACGCAGCCGCCCGGCGCGGCGCGCGCATTGCGCCTGCCGCAGCCCTGTCCGCCTGATCGACCCGCGTCGCGCACGCGCGGCGCATCGCCCCGACCTGATGGCCGACCCATCGGCATCGCGCCGCACCTGCGCTACACTCGCGCTTTCTTCCTCGCATCCCGCCATCCATGATCGGTCGCATCGCCGGCATCCTGCTCGAAAAGAACCCGCCTCACCTGCTCGTCGACTGCAACGGCGTCGGCTACGAAATCGACGTGCCGATGAGCACCTTCTACAACCTGCCGCAAACGGGCGAGCGCGTCGTGCTGCTCACGCAGCAGATCGTGCGCGAGGATGCGCACCTGCTGTACGGCTTCCTGACGCCGCAGGAGCGCACGACCTTCCGCGAACTGCTGAAGATCACCGGCATCGGTGCACGCATGGCGCTCGCCGTGCTGTCCGGCATGAGCGTGCAGGAGCTCGCGCAGGCGGTGACGATGCAGGACGCCGCACGCCTCACGCGCCTGCCCGGCATCGGCAAGAAGACCGCCGAGCGCCTGCTGCTCGAACTGAAGGGCAAGCTCGGCGCGGACCTCGGTGCGCTCGCCGCTGCCGCGTCGCCGTCCGACCACGCGACCGACATCCTCAACGCGCTCGTCGCACTCGGCTATTCCGAAAAGGAAGGCCTCGCCGCGATCAAGAACGTGCCGGCCGGCACCGGCGTGTCCGAGGGCATCAAGCTCGCGCTCAAGGCGCTGTCGAAGGTGTAACGGCGGCCCGGGCAGGCGCCCGAACCGGCTGTCGGAGCCAGTGTCGCGCCGCGATGCGGCGCACGCCAGTCGGCCGTTCGGCCAGTTCGGCCGCGTGACGGTGCGCGGTACAATGGCCGCATGATTGAAACCGACAAACTCGCCGCCGAGCGGATCATCGCCGCCACGCCCACCTCGTCGCACGAGGAGGTGTTCGAACGCGCGCTGCGGCCGCGCCAGCTCGACGACTACGTCGGCCAGGAAAAGGTGCGCGGCCAGCTCGAGATCTTCATCGAGGCCGCGAAGCGCCGCTCCGAGCCGCTCGACCACGTGCTGCTGTTCGGGCCGCCGGGCCTCGGCAAAACCACGCTCGCACACATCATCGCGCGCGAGATGGGCGTGAACCTGCGCCAGACGTCGGGCCCCGTGCTCGAGCGCGCGGGCGACCTCGCCGCGCTGCTGACCAACCTCGAAGCGAACGACGTGCTGTTCATCGACGAAATCCACCGGCTGTCGCCGGTCGTCGAGGAAATCCTGTATCCGGCGCTCGAGGATTACCAGATCGACATCATGATCGGCGAAGGGCCGGCCGCGCGCAGCGTGAAGCTCGACCTGCAGCCGTTCACGCTGGTCGGCGCAACCACGCGCGCGGGGATGCTGACCAACCCGCTGCGCGATCGTTTCGGGATCGTCGCGCGCCTCGAGTTCTACGATGCCGACCAGCTGTCGCGCATCGTGCGGCGCTCGGCATCGCTGCTGAACGCACAGATCGATCCGAACGGCGCGCTGGAGATCGCGAAGCGCTCGCGCGGCACGCCGCGGATCGCGAACCGGCTGCTGCGCCGCGTGCGCGACTATGCGGAAGTGAAGGCCGACGGCCAGATCACAGCGGCCGTTGCCGACGCCGCGCTCGCGATGCTCGACGTCGATCCGGTCGGCTTCGACCTGATGGACCGCAAGCTGCTCGAGGCGATCCTGCACAAGTTCGACGGCGGCCCGGTCGGCATCGACAACCTCGCGGCGGCGATCGGCGAGGAACGCGACACGATCGAGGACGTGCTCGAGCCATACCTGATCCAGCAGGGCTTCCTGCAGCGCACGCCGCGCGGGCGCGTCGCGACGCTGCTCACGTATCGCCACTTCGGGCTCTCTACACCCGATGCCGGCAACGCCGAACGCGGGATGTGGGATACCCCCGACGGGAAGTAGCACGCTGCCCGCACCAAGCCAGCCATGACCACGCCGCCCAGCCCTCACCCCGCCGCCCCCGCACCGGGCCCGCGCTGGGCCGAGCCGATCCGCAAGCGGCTCGTGGCCGGCATCACGCATCTGACAGCAGGCGGCGGTGGTCCGTCGATCGATCTCTCGTCGCCGCCCGGCGATCCTGGGCTGTTCGGCCCCGACGCCATCTGCTGGCGCGTGCATGCCGATTTCACGTCGATGATGACGGGCGGCATCGCCGCGCTGCTGCTGCAGGCGCTTCATCCGCTCGCGCTCGCGGGCGTCTGGGATCACTCGTCGTTTCGCACCGACATCCTCGGCCGCTTGCGGCGCACCGCCACGTTCATCACGGGCACGACGTTCGGCAGCCGCGCGGACGCACTCGCGCTGATCGAGCGCGTGAAGGCGATCCACGCGCGCATATCGGGTACCGCGCCCGACGGCCGGCCGTACCGAGCCGACGATCCGGCATTGCTGACGTGGGTGCATGTCGCCGAAGTATCGAGCTTCCTCGCCGCGCATTTGCGCTATGTGAATCCGTCTCTGTCGGGCGAGTCGCAGGACGGCTACTACGCCGAAACGGCCTTGATCGCCGAGTTGCTCGGCGCCGAGGATGTTCCCCGCTCACGGGCCGAGATAGCGGCCTATCTCGCGCGCATGCAGCCCGAACTCGCAGCCGGGCCGCGCACCTTCGACGTGATGGACATCCTGCTGAATGTGCCGGTCGCAACGCCCGCGCTGCGGCCGGCCGCGTCGCTGATGATGCATGCAGGGATCGACCTGCTGCCGCCCTGGGCGCAGCGCATGCTCGGTGTATCGACGTTCGCACCGCTGCGACGCGCCGTGGTCCGGCCCGGCATCCGGGCCGTCGCCCCCGTCCTGCGCTGGGCGCTCGTCAACGGCGCGTCGAAACGCGCACGCCGCCGCGCAACTGCGACACCGCCCGACGGCAACCCGCCCGCCTGACGATCCTTCATATCATTTCAATTTGCTGTCAAATACTTGTGACAAGCTGACGGACTTGCCTGCGCGCACGCTCGCACGTCCTGCACGTCGGTCGTCCGCGCGGCGTTCCGCCCACCCGACCGACTTCCGATGCCAGCGATGCCACGCCTGCCGATCCGTTTCGCCCTCGCCGCCAGCCTGTCCACCGCTCTCGCCCTCGCCGCGTGCGGAGGCGACGATGTCGCCGCCGTCGCCCGTTCGGATGCGCAAACGCCATCCGACGGCAACACCGCGGCACCCGCGCCGCCCGCGACCGTCACGCCGCAGCCAGGCAAATGGAAGGCCGCGCGCGCAGGCGAGCTGATCGACATGACGCTCGGCGATCTCCATCCGACGCAAGGCGCGATCGGCTACGACCAGATCTACTACAAGCTCGGCCGCTACGAACTGCAGCCCGACAAGAAGTTCGACGACTTCTGCGCGGACGAAGGCCTCGGCGGCGTCGCATCGAGCGGCTACAGCGCGCAATCGACGCTGCGCGAACCAGCCAGCTACACGTGCACGACGACCGACGCGAATGCGCGCGACCGCTCGGTGCTGAGCCCGGTCGTGATCGGCCCGAACGGCGACACGCTGTACGTGACCGACGGCCATCACGGCCTGTCGACCTACTACGAAACGCCCGACGGCGGCCCGACGCTGCATGTGCACGTCGTCGTGAAGGACAACCTGAGCGACTACTCGGGCGATGCGTTCTGGCAGCAGATGCAAAGCCGCGGCTACGTGCGCCTGAAGGACGGCGAAGGCAACGCGATCACGAGCGCGCAACTGTCGAGCGGCCTCGGCCTGAAGCTCGGAATGACAAACGACCGCTACCGGTCGCTCGTCTATTTCACGCGCGACATCGGCTACGGCAAGCCCGCGCAATCCACCGACTACCTCGAGTTCTACTGGGCCGACTGGCTGCGCGCGCAGCCGGGCACGTTCTCGCTCGCGAGCTACGACCTGACGCGCGCAGGCACGACCGATCCCGATCCGGCCAAAGCCGACACCGGTTATCTGAACGCGGTGTGGAATGCGTCGACGCGCATGGTCGCGGCCACGGATCCCGAGATCGACGGCAAGACGGGCGCCGATCTCGGGCGCGCGGATGCGATCAACGGCGGGAAGAAGTACAGCAAGGGGGAATTCGACAAGCTGCGCCAGCCGATCACGGCCGACAAGCCTGGCAAGATCGCGTATGCGCTCGACTACAAGACGCGCCACGCACTGCCGCAGTAAGCCCGACGAGGAAGACGGCTCCGGCCAGCCACGCCGGGCGGGGCCGCCGATGCGATCGAATCAGAGTACCTTGCGATACCCGTCGTCGTCGCCCGTGGCATCCAGATGCGACACGTCGGCCCATTGCACGACCTGCGCGCGGCCATCGACGTAATCGACGACGTTGATGCTCGTGTTGAGCAATTGATAGCTGCGCGGCGCGGACAGGTCGAGACCGTTTGCAAAACGGTACACGCAGTCGAGCACGCCGCCGTGCGCGACGCATGCGATCCGGCCGCCAGGATGCGCGGCGACGATCGGCTCGAGCGCGTGCAGCACTCGGTGATAGAACTCGCGCTGCGACTCGCCGCCGTCGGGCGCGAAACCCGGGTCGCGGGTCTGCCACGCGGCGTAGGCATCCGGAAACAGCGCCTCGATCTCGGTGCTGTCGTGTCCCTGGAACACGCCGTACGCGCGTTCGCGCAGCCCTTCGCGCAATTGCAGCGGCCGCCCGAGCGCATCGGCAAAGGGTTGCGCGGTCTGCTGCGCGCGCATCAGGTCGCTCGAATAGATCGCGTCGATCCGCTGCCCTTCGCGCGCTTCCCGCGCAAGCCGGACGGCCAGCCGCTGCGCCTGCGCGAGCCCCGTGTCGGCCAGCGGAATGTCAATATGACCCTGGATACGCTTGATGCGATTCCAGGCCGTCTCGCCATGGCGAATGAACAGGATCTGCGTGGTGGCCATCGCGGCGCGTCTCCGGGAAAGAATCAGGGCCGCACTTGCAGCCAGAACGTCACGGGGCCGTCGTTGACGAGCGACACCTGCATGTCGGCGCCGAACTCGCCCGTCTCGACGACCGGATGGCGCTCGCGCGCAGCCGCGACGAAATAGTCGAACAGCCGCGCGCCTTCGTCGGGCGGCGCGGCCGGCGTGAAACTCGGCCGCAGCCCGCTGTTGGTATCGGCCGCGAGCGTGAACTGCGACACGAGCAGCAGGCCGCCGGCGCCGCCGGCGCCATCGATGTTCGACACCGGCAGGTTCATCTTGCCGGCCGCGTCGCTGAACACCCGATAGCCGAGCAGCTTCGCGAGCAGCTTGTCGGCCGCGGCCTCGGTGTCGCCGCGCTCCGCGCAGACGAGCGCGAGCAGGCCCGCGCCGATCTCGCCCGTCGTGCGGTCGCCGACGCGTACGTCGGCGCGCTTCACGCGCTGGATCAGCGCGATCATGCGGTCAGCGTGACGCGCGCGAAGCGGCGCTTGCCGACCTGAATGACGAACTCGCCGGCCTCGACCTTCAGGCCCTTGTCGGACACGGTCGCACCGTCGATCTTCACGCCGCCCTGCTCGATGTTGCGCAGCGCCTCGCTCGTCGACGGCACGAGGCCCGCCTGCTTCAGCAGCTGGCCGATCGCGAGCGGCGCGCCCGCGAGCGTGACCGACGGGATGTCGTCCGGCACGCCGCCCTTCGCGCGGTGGTTGAAGTCCTCGAGCGCGCGCTCGGCGTCGGCCTGCGAGTGAAAGCGCGCGACGATTTCCTGCGCGAGCAGCACCTTGAAGTCGCGTGGGTTGCGGCCGCCTTCGGCGTCGCGCTTGAAGCCGGCGATCTCGTCGAGGCTGCGGAACGACAGCAGTTCGAAGTAACGCCACATCAGCGTGTCCGAGATGCTCATCAGCTTGCCGAACATGTCGGTCGGCTTCTCGCTGATGCCGACGTAGTTGCCCTTCGACTTCGACATCTTCTCGACGCCGTCGAGACCTTCGAGCAGCGGCATCGTGAGAATGCACTGCTGTTCCTGGCCGTACTGCTTCTGCAGTTCGCGGCCGACCAGCAGGTTGAACTTCTGGTCGGTGCCGCCGAGTTCGAGGTCGGCGTTCAGCGCGACCGAGTCGTAGCCCTGCATCAGCGGGTACAGGAATTCGTGGATCGAGATCGGCACGCCGCCCTGGAAGCGCTTCGTGAAATCCTCGCGCTCGAGGATCCGCGCGACCGTGTAGCGCGACGCGAGCTTGATCATCCCGTCCGCGCCGAGCGGCATCGACCATTCGCTGTTGTAGCGGATCTCGGTTTTTTCTCGATCGAGCACGAGCGCGGCCTGCTCGAAATAGGTCTTCGCGTTCGATTCGATCTGTTCGCGCGTAAGCGGCGGGCGCGTCGCGTTGCGGCCCGACGGGTCGCCGATCAGCGACGTGAAATCGCCGATCAGGAAGATCACGGTATGGCCAAGGTCCTGCAGCTGGCGCATCTTGTTCAGCACGACCGTGTGGCCGATGTGGATGTCGGGCGCGGTCGGATCGAGGCCGAGCTTGATGCGCAGCGGCTTGCCGGTGGCTGCGCTGCGCGCGAGCTTCTGCGCGAACTCTTCCTCGATCAGCAGCTCGTCGACGCCGCGCTTCGTGACGGCGAGCGCATGGCGGACTTCGTCGGTAATCGGGAAAACAGGCTTGGAACTGGGTTCGGTGCTCATCGGTGCCAGGAAGAATGTCGCAAAGACAGGGATTTTCCCATAACTTGCGCGTGCATCGCTTAACGACGCGTCAGGTTGCGCGGATAATCGGGCGCAAGGCGCGTGGCACCGGCCCGCGCCGCTCGATCCAGGAGAACCCAACGTGCCGCAACGACATCCGCAACCCGCCCATCCGGCCGACGGCATCTACTTCGGACTGATGTCGGGAACCAGCATGGACGGCGTCGACGGCGTCGCCGTGCGTTTCGAGACCGGCCGTGCGCCCGTCGTGCTCGCGGAGGCGTTCGTGGGCTTCGCGCAATCGCTGCGCGACGCGCTGTTCGCGCTGCAGCAGCCCGGCGACAACGAGATCGACCGGGAATCGATCGCGGCGAACGCGCTCGTCGCACGCTACGCGGTGTGTTGTCACGAACTGCAGCGCACGGCCGGGCTGTCGCGCGACGAGATCCGCGCGATCGGCGTGCATGGCCAGACGGTCCGGCACCGTCCCGAGCGCGGCTACACGCGCCAGCTCAACAATCCGGCGCTGCTCGCCGAGCTTGCCCATGTCGACGTGATCGCCGATTTCCGCAGCCGCGACGTCGCGGCCGGCGGCCACGGCGCGCCGCTCGCGCCGGCATTCCATGCGACGGTGTTCGGCGCGCCGGGCGAGACGCGGGTCGTCTGCAACCTCGGCGGCATCAGCAACATCACGATCCTGCCCGGCGAAGGCGGCGACGTGCGCGGCTTCGACTGCGGGCCCGCGAATGCGCTGCTCGACGCGTGGGCGATGCGCCACCTCGGCAAGCCGTTCGACGACGGCGGCAAGTTCGCCGCGCGCGGCACCGTGCACGCGCCGCTGCTCGACGCGCTGCTCGACGAGCCCTACTTCGACGCGCTGCCGCCGAAGAGCACCGGCCGCGACCTGTTCAATCCTGCGTGGCTCGATGCGAAGCTCGCCGGGTTCGCGCAGGTCGCGCCGGAAGACGTACAGGCGACGCTGACGGCGCTCACCGCCGTCTCGGTCGCCCGCGAGATCGCACGGCACGCGGCCGGCTGCACGGCCGTGTTCGTCTGCGGCGGCGGTGCCCGCAACCCGGTGCTGCTCGCCGCGCTCGCGGATGCACTGCGCGAGGCCGGCGTGCCGGCGACGGTGAATACGACCGCCGCGCTCGGCGTGCCGCCGCAGCAGGTCGAAGCGCTCGCGTTCGCGTGGCTCGCGTATCGCTTCACCGCGCGCCAGCCCGGCAATCTCGCGAGCGTGACGGGTGCCGCGGGCGAGCGCGTGCTCGGCGCGCTCTATCCGCGCTGAAGTGAGATCCAGCTGCACGCACTCCGTGCGGCCCACGCCGCGCATGGACATGAAAAACGGGGCATGAAGCCCCGTTTTTCATTCCGGCGAACCGGACAGGATCCGTCGTGCGCTCAGACCGAGAACGACGAGCCGCACCCGCAGGTGGTCGTTGCGTTCGGGTTCTTGATCACGAACTGGGCGCCGTTGAGGTCGTCCTTGTAGTCGATCTCTGCGCCAACCAGGTACTGGTAGCTCATCGAGTCGATCAGGAGCTGGACACCGTTCTTGTTCATCACGGTGTCGTCCTCGTTGACTTCCTCGTCGAACGTGAAGCCATACTGGAAGCCCGAGCAACCGCCACCCTGCACGAATACGCGCAGCTTCAGGTCGGGATTGCCCTCTTCGTCGATCAGTTGCTTGACCTTGTCGGCCGCGGCGTCGGTGAAGACGAACGGTACCGGCATTTCGGCCGTCGTTGCTGCGGATTCGGTAACAGCGTTCATGCGAACTCTCCAAAAAGCTTTAGCCGCTATTGTAGGGCCGATCAGAAGATCGTGCTGATGTCCATGAAATCAATAGGTTCTTGTTGATTTCAATGCGCCCGGCCATGCAGGCGGCCGTCGCGCGGGCATAAAAAAACCGCCAGCGCGAAAGCTGGCGGTTTTTTCGGCGGACGCCGCCCGAAAGCGGCGCGGCCATGAAGCGGAATTAACGCTTCGAGAACTGCTTTGCGCGACGTGCCTTGCGCAGACCAACCTTCTTACGCTCGACTTCACGTGCATCGCGCGTGACGAAGCCTGCGTTCGACAGCGACGGCTTCAGCGTCGCATCGTAGTCGATCAGTGCACGGGTGATGCCGTGGCGCACTGCACCTGCCTGACCCGTTTCGCCGCCGCCATTGACGTTGACCTTGATGTCGAACGTCTGGCCGTGGTTCGTGAGTTCCAGCGGTTGACGCACGATCATCAGCGACGTTTCGCGCGAGAAGTAGTCAGCGATGGGCTTGCCGTTGACGATGATGTCGCCCTTGCCAGCCTTGATAAAGACACGTGCGACTGCGCTCTTGCGGCGGCCCGTACCGTAGTTCCAGTTACCGATCATGTGGGCTCCCCTTAGATCTCGAGCGCCTTCGGCTGTTGAGCCGAGTGCGGATGCGTCGCTTCTGCGTAGACCTTCAGCTTCTTGATCATCGCGTAGCCGAGCGGACCCTTCGGCAGCATGCCCTTGACCGCCTTCTCGAGCGCGCGGCCCGGGAAGCGTTCTTGCATCTTGCCGAACGTCGTTTCATAGATACCGCCCGGGTAACCCGAGTGACGGTAGTACTTCTTGTCCAGAGTCTTGTTGCCCGTGACCTTCAACTTGCTTGCGTTGATGATGATGATGAAATCACCAGTGTCGACGTGCGGGGTGAACTCAGGCTTGTGCTTGCCGCGCAGACGGCGTGCCACTTCGCTGGCAACACGGCCGAGAACCTTATCCGTCGCGTCAATCACGTACCATTCGCGCGTCACCTCATGGGCTTTTGCGGAAAACGTCTTCATGATCGATCCAAAAAAAATGCTTTGCCCGATGTGTTCTTCCTGCTTGTCTGTGTGCGCTTCGAGGCGCGGTGCAGGCTCTCCCTGTTCTTTTTCCGTGGGCATGAATGCGGAAAAGCCCTGAATTATAAAGGAAATAGCGCGGCGCGGTCAAAGAGAATCCACGCCCCGTGCCGGCGGCGCCCGAAATGGGCCAAAATTCGGTCGTGCCCCAACACGCCAGGCGAACCGAGCGCCGGGAGAGGCACCCATCGACGCGCGGCACCTGACCTTGCCGCGCCAGACCGGCCGACAACGGAAAAACAACAAACAAGCATGATGAAACAACGACTTACGCCCTTTCTCGCGGCCGCCTTGCTGGCCGCTGCCGCGCCCGCCGTCGCCGCCCGGGCCGGCTGCGAGGCCAAGCTCGACGCCCTCGACGCCCGCATCGCCGATGCCCGCCGCGCCCATGCCGAAGATCGCATCGCCCGCCTGCGCGCGGTGCGCGAACGCGTGCGCCATTTCTGCGCGCGCGGCCACGGCCACGCGTCGGCCGCCCACGCGCCGGCGCCCGCCGCCCGTTCCAGCAACACGCCGCCCGACGCGGCGTCGCAGCCGGCCGTACGGCAGCACGCGTAATCGGGATCGATACGGGTGTCGGAGCGCGCAAACTGCGCGCCGAGGCTTGCATGGGACGAAAAAAAGCCCGAACGGCTGGTTCGGGCTTAATCCACCTTAGGAGGAGGGTGGAGGAGACATGCGGAGGTTGCCGCAGCGCGACAACCAATGAGGCTCATTATACGAACGCGTCGCCGACTTCACAAGAAAATTTGCATTGCGAAATCACGCACCACAATACGAAATTTGACGCGTTTCGCTAGCCAAGCATCTTTCCTCTTTAAAATCAAATAGCTGGATTGCACGCGCAGGAGACATAACACGTCGCATCTAGAGTAAAACCCCTAAAGGCGACAGGGAAATCGGCGTTCGACGCCCCACCGGGCGCCGCACACGCAGACGCGACGTTTCGCGTCGTGCAGCGCATCAGCCGACCGTTGCGCAGCGGGCTACAATGCCGGATCGAATCCGAATCAGGCAACGCTGGAGTACAAGCATGGAATGCAAAGTAAGCTGGATGGGTCAGGACGGCATGGCGTTTTCCGCCCAGACCGGAAGCGGGCACCTCGTCGCGATGGACGGCGCGCCGGAAGGCGGCGGTCATAACCTCGCGCCGCGCCCGATGGAAATGGTGCTGGTCGGCACCGGCGGCTGCACCGCGTACGACGTCGTGCTGATCCTGAAGAAGAGCCGCCAGGAAGTCACCGGCTGCTCGGTCACGCTGAAGGCCGAACGCGCGAGCGAAGATCCGAAGGTGTTCACGAAGGTCCACTTCCACTTCACCGTCACGGGCCGCAACCTGAACCCGGCCACGGTCGAGCGCGCGATCAACCTGTCGCACGACAAGTACTGCTCGGCGTCGATCATGATCGCGAAGACGGCCGAACTCACGCATTCGTTCGACATCGTCGCGGACTGAGCCCGCGGCAGCCGCGGATGAAAAAAGGGCCGGCGCTCCCGATGGAGCGCCGGCCCTTTCGCATTCGAACCGCAAAGCAGGCCGATAAGCCGGATTCTGTGCACGCTGCACGCCGAAGCGCGCAGCGCGTGGCAGCCATTCCTCTAGGCGCGCCATTGCTGACGCGCTCAAGCTTCCTACCCGCAGACGAGACGGGGGCCCCGTCCTGCATCCGAAAATGCGCGCCTGCCTACTTGGAATTGCTCCGGGTGGAGGTTACCGTGCCGGCGAACGTCGCCGTCGCCGCGGTGCGCTCTTACCGCACCGTTTCACCCTTACCTGATCCCGGCTTGCGCCGGGCCATCGGCGGTTTGCTTTCTGTTGCCCTGTTCCGCGTGTCGCCACGGATGGCCGTTAGCCATCACCCTGCCCTGTGGAGTCCGGACTTTCCTCGCCCCCGCCTGCCCGAAGGCGGCGAGGCCGCGACTGCCTAGCCTGCTTTGCGACGCGCATTCTAGCACTGCGCGCCGCCGCCGGCAGCGCGCGAACGACGGCCGCTGCGGAAAACCGCCGGATCGTCGTAGAACGCGGGCGCGGCATTCGCATCGCACCAGCCCGGCACGCCGAGCACCGGCAGCGGCGCGAAATCGCGGCTCGTCAGCTCGCGGGTCGCGAGTTCGCCGGCAATCCGCGCGTCGACATGCGCGGCGCGCTGCGCGTCGGGCCACGAGAAATAGTCGTCGCTCACTTCGACGATCCACGTATGCGCAGTGCAGGACTTGTAAGGCGCGACCAGCTTCTCGAGCAACGCATGCCCGACGAGCCGCGCCTCGCAGCGCGTGCCCCACGCGTCGCGCGCGGCCACCAGCAGTTGCTGCCAGCTGAAGCCGCGCAAAGCGTCGGCGAGCGTGCGCTCGGCCGTCACGAACAGCGCGGCGTTCTCGTCGAACAGCGTCAGCGCATCGCGCAGCGTGCCGCGCACGGGCCCGACGCCGCCCGCCGCGTCGATCGTCGCGGCCTGGCGTGCGTTCAGCGCGGCCTTGGTGCGCGGATACGCGAACCAGACGAGCGCATTGAAAAAGTCGTGAAGATTGTGGCGGGTCGGGACGCCGCCCGTGTCGGCGATATGGGTTTCGTACGCGATGCCGGGCGGCAGCTCGGCCTGCGGCACGAAGCGCAGCGGCCTGCCGCGGCCGCTGACGCGCGCGCCGCCCTGCATCGCGCCATTCAGTGCATCGAGCAACGCGGCCTCGCCCGCGAGCGCGGCCGCCTGCAGCATACGGCCCGGCGCCGCGTAAGGCGCGAGCCACGGCGCGGACCAGTCGATCCGCGCGAACTCCGCCGCCCCGCCGCCGGCCGCCTGGCCGGCCCCGCGCGGCGGCGCGCCGGTCACGCGAACTTCCAGCCGATCGGTTCGCCGGCGCGCAGCGGCACGACCGGCGTATCGCCAGCGAAAACCTCGCGCGGCAGTTCCCAGGTCTCGCGACGCAGCGTGATCGTCTCGGTGCTGTGCGGCAGCCCGTAGAAATCGGCGCCGAAGCGGCTCGCGAAATTCTCCAGCTTGTCGAGCGCGCCGGCCTGGTCGAACGCTTCCGCATACAGCTCGAGCGCGTGCAGTGCCGTGTAGCAGCCCGCGCAGCCGCACGCGGTTTCCTTCGCGTCGCGCGCGTGCGGCGCGCTGTCGGTGCCGAGGAAGAAGCGCGGGTTGCCGGACGTCGCGGCTTCGACGAGCGCGACGCGATGCGTTTCGCGCTTCAGCACCGGCAGGCAGTAGTAATGCGGACGAATCCCGCCGACGAACAGCGCGTTGCGGCTGTACAGCAGGTGCTGCGGGGTGATCGTCGCGCCGAGCAGGCCGGGCGCCGCGTCGGCGTCGCGCACGTAGTCGGCCGCGTCCTTCGTCGTGATGTGCTCGAACACGACCTTCAGGCCGGGGAAATCGCGGCGCAGCGGCGTCATCACGCGGTCGATGAAGACTTTCTCGCGATCGAACATGTCGATCGACGGATCGGTCACCTCGCCGTGCACGAGCAGCGGCATGCCGGTTTCCTGCATGACCTCGAGCGTCTTCGCGCACTTGGCGAGATCGCTGACGCCATGGTCGGAGTTCGTCGTCGCGCCGGCCGGATACAGCTTCACACCGTGCACGAAGCCGCTGTCGCGCGCGCGGCGGATTTCGTCGGGCGCCGTGTTGTCGGTCAGGTACAGCGTCATCAGCGGCTCGAACGTCATCCCGGCGGGCAGCGCGGCCAGGATCCGCTCGCGATAGGCCTGCGCGTGCGCGGTAGTCGTGACGGGCGGCTTCAGGTTCGGCATGACGATCGCGCGCGCGAACTGGTGCGCGGTATGCGGCAGCACCGCGGCCAGCATGTCGCCGTCGCGCAGGTGCAGGTGCAGGTCGTCGGGACGGGCGAGCGTGAGCGTCGCCGGAGAGGAAGCGTTCGAGGCAGTCATAGGAGGCGTCGTGAGGAACGGGCTGGCCATCTGCGGGGCCGGAACGCGCGTGCGCGGGCCGACTGACGGCAAACCGCAACACGAGGCCTTCGGCCGGCGGAATCCGCTTTTTACCGCTCAAGGCTCGGTGATATGCTAGAAGCCACATTGTACCGGGGTTCACCCGGTTGGTTACCCTGCTTCCGCCCCCCGCCCCACGTAAAATGTGCCAACTCCTAGGAATGAACTGCGCCGCGCCGACGGACGTCACATTCTCCTTCACAGGTTTCGCGGCCCGGGGCGGCCTCACCGATCATCATGCCGACGGCTGGGGGATCGCGTTCTTCGAGGACAAGGCCTGTCGCCTCTTCATCGACCAGCAGGCGTCGGCCACGTCGCCGATCGCCGAAATGGTCAAGCGCTACCCGATCAAGTCCAAGAACACGATCGCGCACATCCGCAAGGCCACGCAGGGTCACATCCTGCTCGAGAACAGCCACCCGTTCATGCGCGAGCTGTGGG
Organism: Burkholderia ambifaria; assembly: GCF_001443045.1. GTDB lineage: Bacteria > Pseudomonadota > Gammaproteobacteria > Burkholderiales > Burkholderiaceae > Burkholderia > Burkholderia ambifaria_A. The sequence goes on from NZ_LKPJ01000011.1 coordinate 116,809, forward strand.
GCCGGCACTGGATCTTCGCGCATAACGGCGATCTGCAGGACTACGAACCCGACCTCGACGGCAGCGTCTACCATCCGGTCGGCACGACCGACAGCGAGAAGGCGTTCTGCGTGCTGATGCAGGGGCTGCGCGAAGCGTTCCCCGGCGCGCAGCCGCCGTTGCCGGAACTGTTCGAGCGCGTCGGCGAACTGACGCGCGGCATCACCGATCACGGCGTGTTCAACTTCCTGATGTCGAACGGCCAGGCGCTCTTCGCGCACTGCTCGACGCGGCTGCACTACCTCGTGCGGCGCTGGCCGTTCTCGACCGCGCATCTGGTCGACGAAGACCTGTCGATCGACTTCGCGAAATACACGACGCCCGAGGATCGCGTCGCGGTGATCGCCACGCAGCCGCTGACCGACAACGAGATCTGGACCTCGTTCGAACCAGGCGAGCTGATCATGTTCCAGTGCGGCGACGTCGCCGCGCGAATGCAGATTCCGGTGCCCGAACGCGTGCTCGAGAAGCTGCGCAACCCCGCGCTCGACGCGTCGGCGTCCGCGCCGTGTGGCGGTGTGCGTCGCGAAGCGCTGGCGGCCGGCGCCGCGGACGACGCCGACGATCCGATCGATTTCTGAGCCACGCGCACTCGCGCCCTTCCCGGTTCCCGTCGCCAGGCGACCGAACCGTTGACGGCCGCGCCCGATCGCCGTGCGCGTCTTCCGGCCTTTTGCGAACGGCTGGTACCTGCGTTCGCAGCTCGACCCGACGGGTCCCGGCAACCCGGTCGCCCCGTGCACCATCGGCGGCGACGGGCAACGAGCAGCGGGCGAAAAAAAACCGCCCGGTGTTCAACCGGGCGGTTTTTTCATCAGCGTGCATGCAGCGCAGGCGATGCACGCGCGCTCAGTGCAGGATTTTCGCGAGGAAGTCCTTCGCGCGATCCGACTTCGGATTCGAGAAGAAATCGTCCTTGCGGTCGTCCTCGACGATCGCCCCCTTGTCCATGAAGATCACGCGATGGGCCACCTTCTTCGCAAAGCCCATCTCGTGCGTGACGACCATCATCGTCATCCCTTCCTGCGCGAGTTCGACCATCACGTCGAGCACTTCGTTGATCATCTCCGGATCGAGCGCCGACGTCGGTTCGTCGAACAGCATCGCGATCGGGTCCATCGACAGCGCGCGCGCAATCGCGACCCGCTGCTGCTGGCCGCCCGACAATTGGCCCGGAAACTTGTGCGCATGCGCCTTCAGGCCGACGCGATCGAGCAGCTTCATGCCCTTCTCGTTCGCCTCGTCCTTGCCGCGGCCGAGCACCTTGACCTGCGCGAGCGTGAGGTTCTCGGTGATCGACAGGTGCGGGAACAGCTCGAAATGCTGGAACACCATCCCGACCTTCGAGCGCAGCTTCGACAGGTTCGTCTTCCTGTCGCCGACCGACTGGCCGTTCACGAGGATCTCGCCCTGCTGGAACGGCTCGAGGCCGTTGACGGTCTTGATCAGCGTCGACTTGCCCGAGCCCGACGGACCGCACACGACGACCACCTCGCCTTTCTTGACCTCGGTCGTGCAATCGGCGAGGACCTGAAACTGGCCGTACCACTTGGAAACGTTCTTGATGGAAATCATCTTGTGACCTTTTTCTGGAGACCTTTGACGAGGGCAGACGCCACCGAGCAAATCACGAAATAGCATGCACCCGCGAACAGGACCATCTCGACGGTCGTGCCGTCGCGATCGCCGATGTTGGCGGCCGTGCGGAAGAAGTCCGCGAGACTGATCACGTACACGAGCGACGTATCCTGGAACAGGACGATCGCCTGCGTGAGCAAGAGCGGCACCATCGCGCGGAACGCCTGCGGCAGGATCACGAGGCGCATGGCCTGCGCGTAGTTCATACCGAGCGCGAACGCGGCGTTCACCTGCCCGCGCGGCACCGCCTGGATGCCGGCACGGATGATCTCGGAATAATACGCGGCTTCGAACAGCGAGAACGCGACCATCGCCGATGCCAGCCGGATGTCGATCGTCGGCGACAGCCCGAGCACGCCCTGCAGCACCTGCGGCACGATCAGGAAGAACCACAGCAGCACCATCACGAGCGGGATCGAGCGGAACACCGTCACGTACGCTTTCGCGAACCACGCGAGCGGCTTCACGCCCGACAGCCGCAGCAGCGCCAGCAGCGTGCCCCAGACGATGCCGACGACGATCGCGATCAGCGTGATCTTGAACGTGACGATCGCGCCGGACCACAGCGTCGGTATCGCGCCGGGAATACTACTCCAGTCGAACTGATGCATCACTTGCCTCCGATGTAGCCGGGCAGCCGCGTGCGGCCTTCGATCCAGCGCATGAACGCCATCACGACGAGGTTGATGATCACGTACGCGAGCGTGACCGCGATGAACGACTCGTAGGTCTGCGCGGTGTAGTCGACGAGCTGGCGCGCCTGCGCGGACAGGTCGAGCAGGCCGATCGTCGACGCGACCGCCGAGTTCTTGAAAATGTTCAGGAACTCGGACGTGAGCGGCGGCACGATGATCCGGTACGCAACCGGCAGCAGCACGTAGCGGTACGTCTGCCATTGCGTGAAGCCCATCGCGAGGCCGGCCGCGCGCTGGCCCTTCGGCAGCGCGTTGATCCCCGAGCGCACCTGTTCGCACACGCGCGCGCCCGTGAACAGGCCGAGACAGATGATCGACGCGGTGAAGAACTGCGTGGTCGGCGGCAACTGCTTGATCCAGGTGCCGATCGACGCGGGCAACAGTTCGGGTATCACGAGATACCAGACGAAGAACTGCACGATCAACGGAATGTTCCGGAAGATCGACACGTAGACGGTACCGATCGCGGACAGCCATTTGTTCGGCACCGTGCGCAGCACGCCGAACAGCGAACCGACGATCAGCGCGATGACCCAGGCGACGAGCGACACTTCGATCGTCACCCAGAAGCCGGACATCAGCCATCCGAAATAAGTCGTCGGCTCGCCGGTCGAGACGGGGCTCAGGAAGATGCCCCAGTTCCAGTGGTAAGACATGGGCAAGACTCCAGCAAAAAGAAACGGAAGAAGCGTGGCCTCTTCCGTTTCAGTAGCGTCATTTCTGCATCAACGGCCGCGTGGTCAGTCGAGCGCCTTGTCGTTCGGGTTCGCGTACAGCTTCTTCATCGAATCGGACAGCGGGAAGTTCAGGTTCAGCCCCTTCGGCGGGATCGGGTTCTCGAACCACTTCGCGTAGATCTTCGCGGCTTCGCCCGACTTCTCGACTTGCGAGATCGCGTCGTCGACAACCTTCTTGAAGTCCGCATCGCCCTTGCGCATCATGCAGCCGTACGCCTCTTCCGATTGCGGCGTGCCGACGATCACCCACTCGCCCGGCTGCTTCGCCTTCGCGCGCTCGCCCGCGAGCAGCGCGTCGTCCATCATGAACGCGACCGCGCGGCCCGACTCGAGCGTGTTGAACGAGTCGCCGTGATCCTTCGCGCTGATGATGTTCATGCCCATCTGCTTCTCGTTGTTCATCTTGCGCAGCAGGCGCTCGGACGTCGTGCCGGCGGTGGTCACGACCGTCTTGCCCTTCAGGTCCGCGAAGTCCTTCACGCCCGAATCCTTCTTCGTCATCAGGCGCGTGCCGATCACGAAGATCGTGTCGGAGAACGCGGCCTGCTGCTGACGCTCGAGGTTGTTGGTCGTCGAGCCGCACTCGATGTCGACCGTGCCGTTCTGCACGAGCGGGATGCGGTTCTGCGACGTGACCGGGATGTTCTTGACCTGCAGGTTCGGCAGGTTCAGCTTCTTCTTCACCGCGTCCACGACCTTCATCTGGAATTCGCGCGAATAGCCGACGACCTGCTGGTTCTGGTCATAGTAAGAGAACGGGATCGACGATTCGCGGTGGCCCAGCGCGATCACGCCCGTGTCCTTGATCTTCTTCAGCGTGCCGGTCTCCTGTGCATGCGCGCCGCTCGCGAACGCGCACAGCGCCGCGACCATCAGGACTGCCTTGTGGTATTTCATTTTGGTCATCTCCTTGGCTAAAACCCGAGCCAGTGTATCAAAGTAATATTTTTGAAAGAACTGGTTGTTTACCGCACTACGAATCGTCCTGTGCGAAGCCGTCCTCCCGGCTTCGGGCGCGCTCGCGGCGCCTGAATGCGCGCACGGGCGGTGCCGGATTCGGCACCGCCCGTGCAGGCTCATGCACGCAATCGGGTGGATTGCGTCATGCTTCGATCGTAGTCAACCGATCGCCGATCGGCAATGACTGATCAGGGGTACAGGCCGCGCATTTCGCGCGCCATCAAGATGCGCTTGCACGCGACGATGAACGCCGCCGTACGCACCGATACCTTGTGCTCTTCCGCGACCGCCCACACGCCGGCGAACGCTTCACGCATCACGCGCTCGAGACGGTGGTTGATCTCGTCTTCCGTCCAGAAGAAGCTCGAGAAGTCCTGCACCCACTCGAAGTACGACACGGTCACGCCGCCCGCGTTCGCGATCACGTCGGGGATCACGAGCACGCCGTTCGCGCTCAGGATGTCGTCGGCCGCCGTCGTCGTCGGGCCGTTCGCGCCTTCGACGATGATCTTCGTGCGGATCTTCGCTGCGTTCTTCTCGGTGATCTGGTTTTCCAGTGCCGCCGGGATCAGGATGTCGGTTTCGACCGTCCAGAACTCGTCGTTCGGCATCGGCTCCGCGCCTTCGAAGCCCGCGACGCCGCCCGTGCGTGCCACGTGGTCGAGCAGCTTGTTCGAATCGAGGCCGGCCGGCTGGTAGATCGTGCCCGTGTGATCCTGCACCGCGATCACCTTCGAACCCGCTTCCTGGAACAGCTTCGCCGCGATGCCGCCGACGTTGCCGAAGCCCTGCACCGCGATGCGCGCGCCTTCGATTTCCAGGCCCTTCTTCTTCGCCGCTTCGCAGCCGACGACGAACACGCCGCGGCCCGTCGCTTCCTTGCGGCCGAGCGAACCGCCGAGCGAGATCGGCTTGCCGGTCACGACGCCGGTCGACGTCTGGCCCTGGTTCATCGAGTACGTGTCCATCATCCACGCCATCACCTGTTCGTTGGTGTTGACGTCCGGTGCCGGAATGTCGGTGTTCGGTCCGATGATGATGCCGATTTCGCTGGTGTAGCGACGCGTCACGCGCTCGAGCTCACCGCGCGACAGCTTGCGCGGGTCGACGCGGATGCCGCCCTTCGCACCGCCGTACGGCACGTTCACGGCCGCGTTCTTCACCGACATCCATGCGGACAGTGCCATCACTTCCGACAGCGTCACGTCCTGGTGGTAACGCACGCCGCCCTTGCCCGGACCGCGCGACACGTTGTGCTGCACGCGATAGCCTTCGAAGTGCGCGACGGTACCGTTGTCGAGCTCGATGGGCACGTCGACGATCAGGATGCGCTTCGGACGCTTCAGCGTTTCCAGCCAGCGCGACAGCGAACCGAGGTACGGTGCGACGCGATCGACCTGCTGAAGGTAGTTGCCCCACGGGCCGAGATCGTCGGCGTGAAGGTAGGACGGGATGGACTGCAGTTGCGAAGACATGGACGCTCCAACGTTCAACGGATTGCGCACATTGTCGAAAAACCCGTTTTTTTTATCCAATGCCGTTTGCTTATTCGATTATGCGTTTCTTGCATGATCGGGATTTTTCGCAAATCCGCGGTCGATTTGCGCAAGAACGCGCGCGATCGGTCGTGCATCGCGTCCGCGAAGAATCGTCGGGAAATGCGCCGGATGCCCGCGGGACAGCCGTCCGACAGGCACCACAAGCTCGCTGTCAGCCGCACGCACGCACGCACGCACGCACGCGCGGCCGCGCTCGCGCTCGTCAGCTCGTCAATCGGCTGCTTCGCGCAATTCGTCGCGCACGACGTCCCACAGCGCGCGCACGAGCTTCTGGCGCGGGTCGTCGCCCTGCAGCGCGAGCTTGTCGCAATACAGGCGGATCTCCATCGTCAGCGTGAACGGATGCGTGCCGCCGCGCGCGGAACGGTCGAGCCGGATCAGGCGGCCGCTCGCCACCGCGTCCTCGACCGCGCTGTGCGGCAGGAATGCGACGCCGTGCCCCGCGAGCGCCATCGCCTTCAGCCCTTCGGCCATATCGGTTTCGTACACGCGATCGAGGAACAGCCGCGTCGGTGCGTTCGCAACGATGACTTCGGTCATCCGGCCGAGATACGCGTTCGGCGTATACGACAGGTACGGCACGCGGGCATCGGCCGTGCCCGGCAGCATGTAGCGCGGCCGGCCCGCGCGACCGGGCGCCGAGAACGCGCTGATCGGCTCGCTGCCGAGGACCAGCATGTCGTAGCGGGCCGGGTCGAGCGCGACCGGGTGGCTCGGGTGGTGATAGCCCATCACGAGGTCGCACCCGCCCTCGACCAGCGACAGCACGGCATCGTGCACGTTCAGCGCGCGCAGCCGCGTATGGACCTGCCCCATCTTCGCCTCGATCCGCTGCAGCCAGCGCGGGAAATACGTGAGCGACAGCGTGTGCGGCACCGCGAACTCGATGGTCGGCACCGGCGCGCCGACGTGGCCGCGCAGCAGCGTGCGCGCCTCGTGCGCCTGCGACAGCATCGTCAGCGCCTGCTCGTAGAAGATCTGGCCGGCCTGCGTGAGCCGTGTCGGATAGACCGAACGGTCGATCAGTTCGGTCGCGAGCCACGCCTCGAGCGCCTGGATGCGCCGCGAGAACGCGGGCTGCGACACGTGCCGCAGTTCGGCGGACCGGCTAAAGCTGCGCGTTTCCGCGAGCGAGACGAAGTCTTCGAGCCATTTCAGTTCCATGCAGGCGGGCGCGGCGGGCGGCGGTCGGGAAGAAGCCTGCATTCTACCGGCGGGCGGGCCCGGCCGGCGGCGTGGCAGGCAGCCGGGCGAGCCGGCGCGGGCGCCCGCCGGCAGGCCATTGCCGCGCCGCCCGGGCGCCGGTTGCACGCCGATCGCCCGCGGCGGCGGCGGCCGGACCGGTTCGGCCGGGATCGACCCGCGCCAATGGTAAAATGCCGGATTCTTCTCCCCCTCGTTGCCCCGGCTCCACGGCCCGCCCGATCATGTCCGACACTCGTCCCGATACGCTTTTCGCCCTCACCGCGCTCTCGCCCATCGATGGCCGCTACGCCAGCAAGACCGAAGCGCTGCGCGACTGGCTCTCCGAAGCCGCCTTCATGCGCCACCGCGTCACCGTCGAGGTGCACTGGCTGATCGCGCTGTCGCGCGCCGGCTTCGCGGAAGTCCCGCGCTTCTCCGATGCGTCCGAACAATTCCTGCTGCAGCTCGCCGAGCGCTTCACCGCGCACGACGCCGCGCGCATCAAGGAAATCGAGCGCGTGACGAACCACGACGTGAAAGCCGTCGAATACTGGCTGAAGGAATCGGTGAAGGGCCAGGCCGAACTCGAGAAGGCCAGCGAATTCATCCACTTCGCGTGCACCTCCGAAGACATCAACAACACGTCGCACGGGATGATGCTCGCCGGTGCGCGCGAACACGTGATCCTGCCGGCGCTGCGCACGGTCTACCAGCGCCTCGTCGCACTCGCGCACGCGCACGCCGAGCAGCCGATGCTGTCGCGCACGCACGGCCAGCCGGCCAGCCCGACGACGCTCGGCAAGGAGCTGGCGAACGTCGCCGCGCGCCTCGCGCGCGCGATCGCACGCATCGAGAAGGTCGAGATCCTCGGCAAGATGAACGGCGCGGTCGGCAACTTCAACGCGCATCTCTCCGCCTATCCGGAATTCGACTGGGAAGCGTTCTCGCGCGACGTGATCGAGAACCGCCTGAAGCTGACGTTCAACCCGTACACGATCCAGATCGAGCCGCACGACTACATGGCCGAGCTGTTCGACGCGGTCGCCCGCGCGAACACGATCCTGCTCGATCTCGACCGCGACGTGTGGGGCTACATCTCGGTCGGCTACTTCAAGCAGAAGACGAAGGCCGGCGAGATCGGCTCGTCGACGATGCCGCACAAGGTCAACCCGATCGACTTCGAGAACTCGGAAGGCAACCTCGGCCTCGCGAACGCGACGCTGCGCCACCTCGCCGACAAGCTGCCGGTGTCGCGCTGGCAGCGCGACCTGACCGACTCGACGGTGCTGCGCAACATGGGCGTCGCGCTCGGCTACTCGCTGCTCGCGTACGACTCGCTGATCCGCGGCCTCGACAAGCTCGAAGTGAACCCGCAGCGCCTGAACGAAGATCTCGACAACTGCTGGGAAGTGCTCGCGGAGCCGGTGCAGACGGTGATGCGCCGCTACGGTATCGAGAACCCGTACGAGCAGCTGAAGGAACTGACGCGCGGCAAGGGCATCACGCGCGAAGCGCTGCAGGAATTCGTCGGCACGCTGGCGATCCCGCAGGACGCGAAGGACCGCCTGCTCGCGATGACGCCTGCGTCGTACATCGGCAAGGCGGTCGAACTCGCGAAGCGGATCGCGTAAGCGCCGCCGTCTCCGCACGTAAAAAGCCCGATGCGAGCGATCGCATCGGGCTTTTTGTTGCCTGCCGCAGCCGATCAGAACGAGATCATCCGCCCCGGATTCAGCGCGCTCATCACGCTCATCGCCGCTTTCGCGGCCGGAATCGCGATCGGCGATAACTGCCGGCCGAGCGGAATCTCGCGACGGTCGATGCCGGTGAGCATCGAGAAATCGTCATTGCGTCCGACGAAGTCGTCGCAGATCGCCTTGCCGATCCGCACCGTCTGCGCGACGCCGTGCCCGCTCCAGCCCTGCACCATGTACATCGGCAGGCGGCCGTCGGTCTTGCGGCTGTCGGTCGCGACGTTCAGCGTGAAGTCGCTGACGCCGCTCCAGCAGGAGTCGAGCGCGAAACGGCCATCGTGCTGCGGAAACACCGTGTTCAGCCGCGTCAGCAGATACGCGTTGACGTCGTGCTGCGCCCCAGCACGCGCACGTGGCCTGACCGGCCCGCGCACCTGAAACGAAAAAGGCACCCGAAGGTGCCTTTTTCGCTATTTGCCTGACGATTGCCGCGAACCGCGCTCAGTGCTGCGCGAAGCCGATCTTCAGCATGACCTGATCGACGATCTGTTCGGGCGTCAGCTCGATGCTGACCTCGATCGCTTCGTCCGGGCCCGGCTCCTCGAGCGTGTCGAGCTGACTCTTCAGCAGCGACGGATCGAAGAAATGACCGGTGCGGCTCTTCAGGCGCTCGTGCAACACCTCGAACGAACCCTTCAGATACACGAACCGCACGTCGGTGTCGGTGCCGCGCAGCACGTCGCGGTACGACCGCTTCAGCGACGAGCACGTGAACACGGCCATCTCGCCGGCACGCTGCTTTTCCTCGATGGCCGCGCGGATCGTGCGCAGCCACGGCCAGCGGTCGTCGTCGGTCAGCGGAATGCCGTTGTGCATCTTTTCCTTGTTCGCCGCGCTGTGAAACGCGTCGCCGTCGGTATAGCTGCACGACAGGCGTTCCGCCAGCATTTCGCCGATTCGCGACTTGCCCGCGCCCGACACGCCCATTGCGATCAGAATCATTGACTACCCCTTGTTACAGAACCAGGCTCAGCAGCAGCGTAAAGCTCAGACCGAGCACCGAGATGATGGTTTCAAGCAGCGACCAGGTCTTGAACGTCTGGCCGACCGTCATCCCGAAGTATTCCTTGATCAGCCAGAAGCCGCCGTCGTTCACATGCGAGAAGATCAGCGAACCGGAGCCCGTCGCGAGCACCAGCAGCTCAGGACGAACCGCCGCGCCCGACGCCGCCGCGATCGGCGCGACGATGCCGCAGGCCGTCGTCATCGCGACCGTCGCCGAACCCGTCGCGAGACGCATCAGCGCCGCGACGAACCAGCCGAGCAGCAGCGGCGACAGGTGCGCGTGTTTCGCGGTCTCGACGATCTGCTGCGAGATCCCGCTGTCGCGCAGGACGCCGCCGAAGCCACCGCCCGCGCCGACGATCAGCGTGATGCCGGCGATCGGCGCCAGACACTCGCCGCAGAACTTCTGAATCTGGTCGCGGTTGAAGCCCTGCAGCTTGCCGAACGTGAAGAAGCTCACCAGCACGGCGATCAGCAGCGCGACGTCGGAGTTGCCGGCAAAGCGCAGCAGGTTGTTCGGCAGCGACTTCGGCGCGAACACCAGATCGGCCCAGCTGCCGACGAGCATCAGCACGACGGGCAGCAGGATCGTGAACAGCGTGATGCCGAAACTCGGCAGTTCGCGCTTTCGACCGTCCGTGTGCGTATCGACGAACTGCGCGGCGAGCGGATTGTTTTCCGGCAGCTTCACGAACTTCGAGATCATCAGCGCGAACAGCGGACCGGCGATGATCGCGGTCGGCACGCCGACGATCAGGCCGAATGCGATGGTCTTGCCGATATCGGCGCCGTATTGCTGGACGGCCAGCAGTGCGGCCGGGTGCGGCGGGATCAGCCCGTGCACGACGGACAGGCCGGCCACCATCGGCAGGCCGACGACGAGCAGCGACTTGCCGGTGCGCTTCGCGACGTTGAACGCGATCGGGATCAGCAGCACGAAGCCGACTTCGAAGAACACCGGCAGGCCGACGATGATCGCGACGAACATCATCGCCCAGTGGATGTTCTTTTCACCGAACCAGTCGATCAGCGTGGTCGCGATCCGTTCGGCGCCGCCCGATTCGGCCATCATCTTGCCGAGCATCGTGCCGAGGCCGACGACGATCGCGATGTGGCCGAGCGTGCCGCCCGTGCCCGTTTCGAACGACTTGACGATCTTGTCCATCGGCATGCCGACGACGAGACCCAGGCCCAACGAAACGATGATCAGCACCAGGAACGGGTAGATCTTGTAGCGCGCGATCATCAGGATCAGCGCGGCGATCGCGATCAGCGTGAATACGAGCAGCATGCTGCCTTGGACAGCCCCCATGTGGCACTCCTCCTTGGATTGTTCGAAACCGGGCGAGTTGTTGCGAGTATGCCCGGCTATGCAGGTCTCCGAAACACGGGGGGTACCCACCCCGTGAGGACGCTGAATTTTACTTATCTTTACGGTCCACGGATAGAACCGGTTCCATCAGCAAAAACCCTCGGTAAAACAAGCACTAAGCGCTTGCTTGCCGAGGGTCAAACGTTCGTTTCGTACAAGTCTTAGCGGTGGAGCTGGCTTGCAGCTTGCGCGAGGCGCGTGACTTCGGCCCAGTCCTGCGCGGCGAGCGCGGACTTCGGCGTAAGCCACGAACCGCCGACGCACACGACGTTCGGCAGCTTCAGGAAACTCGGCGCGGTGTCGACCGTGATGCCGCCCGTCGGGCAGAACTTCAGCGCCGGGAACGGGCCGTGGAACGCCTGCAGCATCGGCACGCCGCCGGCCTGCTGTGCGGGGAAGAACTTGACGATCTCGTAGCCGAATTCGAGCGCCTGGATGATGTCGCTCGGCGTCATCACGCCCGGCAGCAGCGGCAGGCCCGCGTCGAGCGACGCAAGGTGCAGGTCCTTCGTCAGGCCCGGCGACACGCCGAACTTCGCGCCCGCGCGCTTCGCCTGCTCGCAGTGCTCCGGCTTCGTGATCGTGCCGACGCCGACGACGATGTCGTCCGCGAGCTGGCTCGCGCGCTGGATCGCTTCCAGGCCCGCCGGCGTGCGCAGCGTGATCTCGAGCACCTTGACGCCGCCCGCGTGCAACGCGCGCGACACGTGTTCGCCCTGCTCGACCGAGTCGAATGCGAGCACCGGGACGACCGGGCCCAGCTTCACGATTTCAGCAATCGTCTTCATTGAATTGGCTCCTTGAAATTCATGCAGCGACGTGAGCGGCCGTTTCGCCGACCAGCGTCCCGAAAACCGATGCGCCCTGCTCGGCCGGTGCGGCCGCCGCGCGGAACACGCCGAACAGTTCGCGCCCGAAACCCGTTTCGTTGTCGGCCTGGTGCAGCGGCTGCGCGACCGGGCGCGCGTGCCATTCGGCTTCGTCGATCTCGATATCGAGGACGCCGGCTTCCGCGTCGATCACGAGCGTGTCGCCCGTCTTCACCTTGCCGAGCGGGCCGGCCAGCAGCGCTTCCGGCGACACGTGGATCACGGCCGGCACCTTGCCCGACGCGCCGGACATGCGGCCGTCGGTGACGAGCGCGACGTGGAAGCCCTGATCCTGCAGCACGCCGAGCAGCGGCGTCAAACGATGCAGCTCGGGCATCCCGTTCGCGCGTGCGCCCTGGAAGCGCACGACCGCGACGAAATCGCGCTTCAGCTCGCCGCGATCGAAGGCTTCCTGCACGGCTTCCTGCGAATCGAACACGATCGCGGGGGCCGTCACCTTGCGGTGCTCGGGCGCGACCGCCGAAATCTTGATCACGCCGCGGCCGAGGCGGCCCTGCATCAGGCGCAGGCCGCCGTCCGGCTGGAACGGGTCGCGAATGCCGCGCAGCACCTTCGTGTCGTGGCTCTCGGCCGCGCCGTCGACCCACGTGAGCGTGCCGTCGATCAGCTTCGGCTCCTTCGTGTAGTGCGACAGGCCCTTGCCCGCGACCGTCGTCACGTCTTCGTGCAGCAGCCCGCCTTCGAGCAGGTTGCGCACCAGGAATGCGACGCCGCCGGCCGCGTGGAAATGGTTCACGTCCGCCTTGCCGTTCGGGTAGATCTTCGCGAGCAGCGGCACGACCGCCGACAGCTCGTCGAAATCGTTCCAGTCGATCAGGATGCCGGCCGCGCGCGCGATCGCGACGAGGTGCAGCGTGTGGTTGGTCGAGCCGCCCGTCGCGAGCAGCGCGACGATCCCGTTGACGATCGCCTTCTCGTCGATCACATGGCCGATCGGCGTGTACTGGCCGCGCTCGACCGTCAGGTCGAGCACGCGGCGCGCGGCCTCGGCCGTCAGCGCGGTACGCAGCGGCGTGTGCGGATGGACGAACGCGGAACCCGGCAGGTGCAGGCCCATCAGCTCCATCAGCATCTGGTTGCTGTTCGCGGTGCCGTAGAACGTGCAGGTGCCGTGGCCGTGATACGCGGCCGATTCGGCTTCGAGCAGCGCATCGCGGCCGACCTGGCCGGTCGCGAACTGCTGGCGGATCTTCGCCTTGTCGTCGTTCGACAGGCCGCTCGTCATCGGGCCGGCCGGCACGAAGATGGTCGGCAGGTGGCCGAACTGCAGCGCGCCGATCAGCAGGCCCGGCACGATCTTGTCGCAGATGCCGAGGCAGAGCGCCGCGTCGAACATGTTGTGCGTGAGCGCGATCGCCGTGCCCATCGCGATCGCTTCGCGCGAGAACAGCGACAGCTCCATCCCCGGGTTGCCCTGCGTGACGCCGTCGCACATCGCCGGCACGCCGCCCGCAAACTGCGCGACGCCGCCGTTCTCGCGCGCGGCGACCTTGATGATGTCGGGGAAATCCTTGTACGGCGCGTGCGCGGACAACATTTCGTTGTACGAGGACACAATGCCGATGTTCGGCTCGCGAATCGCCTTGATCTGGAACTTGTCGCTGCCTTCGAGGCCCGCGAAGCCGTGCGCGAGGTTCGCGCACGACAGCGCGCCGCGCGCCGGGAACTTGCCTTGCGCGCCGTCGATGCGCTGCAGATAGGCGGAACGGGTCGATTGGCTGCGGGCGATCACGCGTTCGGTGACTTTCGCCAGAGTGGGGTGCAGCGACGTCATGCTGGGCGCTCCTGTATGCCGGCGACACCGGCGGTTGGAATCGTGGGGACGATCGAGTGCGTCGAACGAACGAAGCCAGTCTAGTAGAAAAACTACAAGCACGCAATGCAGATTGTCATGCGGGTAACCCTCATTCCCGCCACCAGCAAGGGTTTACCTAGTGAAAACCCTAATTCACTACTCCGCCATCTCTAGAAATCACTGACAGCGAGGCTAGCATTTCCTTGTAGATTTTCTACAATTTGATTGCGATACACTCGCTCATCCGAACCCGATTTTCATCCGCCGTCCCATGCTGCCTCGCATTGAAGCGATCCGCGCCGAGCTGCGCCCGTCCGAGCGCAAGCTCGCCGACTATATCCTCGCCGCACCCCGCGAGGTGCTCGACCTCGCGATGACCGAGCTGTCGACCCGCGCGGGCGTCAGCCAGCCGACCATTGCGCGCTTCTGCCAGGCGCTCGGCTGCAGCGGCTTTCGCGAATTCAAGATCCGGCTCGCGCAGAGCGTCGCGCCGGGCGTGTCGTCGGTGTATCGCGACGTCGAACCCGACGAGCCCGCGCCCGGCATCATCGGCAAGGTGTTCGACCGCACGATCGGCGCGCTGATCGAGGTGCGCAACAGCCTGTCGGCCGGCAGCGTCGCCGACGCCATCGCACTGCTGTCGAACGCGTCGCGCATCGAGTTCTACGGCGCCGGCGGCTCCGGCATCGCCGCGCAGGACATCCAGCACAAGTTCTTCCGGCTCGGCGTGCCGAGCGTCGCGTATTCGGACCCGCATACGTTCTCGATGTCGTCGGCGCTGCTCGGCCCGCACGACGTCGTCGTCGCGATTTCGAACACCGGCCGCACGCGCGACATCGTCGATGCCGCGCGCTCCGCGCTCGCGTGCGGCGCGAAGGTCGTCGCGATCACGCAGAGCCATTCGCCGCTCGCGAAACTCGCGACGGTAAGCCTCGCGTCGAACGTGGCCGAGGAAACCGACGTGTTCTCGCCGATGACGTCGCGGATGTCTCATCTCGCGATCGGCGACATCCTCGCGGTCGGCGTCGCGCTGTCGCGCGGGCCCGCGCTGATGGAGCGCGTCGGTCGCGCGAAGGAAGCGATCACGCGTCGCCGGATCGACGACGGCGCGAAGGATTGAGAACGCACCGTGCAGACCGCGCGCACAACGACAAACGGCGCCCCGCGGGGCGCCGTTTGTCGTTGTGCATCAAGCGACGCCGGCAACCGCGCCGGCCATGCCGCTCAGAACGGCTTGATCACGACCAGCGCGACCGCGGCAAGCATGCCGAGCACCGGCAGCTCGTTGAACACGCGATACCACTTGTCGGTGCGGCGGTTCTCGCCGCGCTCGAACACCCGCAGCAGGTGCCCGCAATACGCGTGGTAGATGACGAGCAGCAGCACGACCGTCACCTTCGCGTGGATCCAGCCCTGCCCCTGGCCGATGCCGATCACGAGCCAGAGCCACAGCCCGCAGGCCAGCGCCGGCACCGCGATCATCGTCATGAAGCGGAACAGCTTGCGCGCCATCAGCAGCAGGCGCCGCACCGCGGCCGGATCGGTCTCCATGGCCAGGTTCACGTAAATGCGCGGCAGGTAGAACAGCCCAGCAAACCACGCGGCGATCAGAACGATATGGAACGTCTTGACCCAGAGCATTGCCATCGGTTGTGCGCCTCGCTTTACTGGCGGCCTTCGCCGTGTCCGAGCACGACGTACTTCAGCGACGTGAGCCCTTCCAGGCCGACGGGGCCGCGTGCGTGCAGCTTGTCGTTCGAGATGCCGATTTCCGCGCCGAGGCCGAATTCGAAGCCGTCCGCGAAGCGCGTCGACGCGTTGACCATCACGCTCGCCGAATCGACTTCGCGCAGGAAGCGCATCGCGCGGTCGTGATCCTCGGTGACGATCGCATCGGTGTGATGCGAGCCGTAGTGGTTGATGTGCTCGATCGCGGCATCGAGGCCGTCGACGACCTTGATCGCGAGCACCGGCGCGAGATATTCGGTGTGCCAGTCTTCGTCGGTCGCGTCGACGAGCGGGCCGACGCCCGCCTCGGCGAGCACCGCGCGCGCGGCCGCATCGACGCGCAGCTCGACCTGCTTGTCGCGATACAGCTTGCCGAGCGGCGGCAGCAGCCTCGCTGCGATACCGCTCGAGACGAGCAGCGTCTCCATCGTGTTGCAGGTGCCGTAGCGGTGCGTCTTCGCGTTGTCGCACACGGTCAGCGCCTTCGCGAGATCGGCGCGATCGTCGACGTACACGTGGCAGATGCCATCGAGGTGCTTGATCATCGGCACGCGTGCCTCGTTGATCAGGCGCTCGATCAGGCTCTTGCCGCCGCGCGGCACGATCACGTCGACGAATTCGGTCATCGTGATCAGCTTGCCGACCGCCGCGCGATCGGCGGTCGCAACCACCTGCACGGCGTCCTGCGGCAGGCCGGCCGCCTCGAGCCCTTCGCCGATCAGCTTCGCGAGCGCCGCGTTCGATTCGAGCGCCTCGGAGCCGCCGCGCAGGATCGTCGCGTTACCCGACTTCAGGCACAGCGCGGCCGCGTCGATCGTCACGTTCGGACGCGACTCGTAGATGATGCCGATCACGCCGAGCGGCACGCGCATCTGGCCGACCTGGATCCCGCTCGGGCGGTACTTGAGGTTGCCGATCTCGCCGATCGGATCGGCCAGCGACGCAACCTGGCGCAGGCCCTCGACCATCGTCTTCAGCGCCTTGTCCGACAGCGTCAGGCGATCGATGAACGCCGCATCGAGCCCCTTTTCGCGGGCACGGGCGACGTCGCGTGCATTCGCATCCTTCAGCGCCTGCGCATCGCGCTCGATCGCGCGTGCCACGGCGTCGAGCGCCGCGTTCTTCGCGGCCGTGCTGGCGCGCGCCATCGCGCGGGAAGCGTGCCGGGCACGGCGGCCCAGGTCCGTCATGTACTGGTCGATATCCATCATGTGACTCGAGAAGCGAGCCGCTTGGCGCGGCGTGAATTCGGGGAAAGCGTGCAGCGCGGCAGCAGGAAGGGCCGCACCGACCATCGAAATATTGTAAGCGGGTTGCGCTGCGGGCGCTGACGGCCCCGACGAGGCTTAACGCCGCACGCGACCCGCGGGCGGCGGTCGCTCGCCGCGCTCGCCCGCCACCGTCATCGCGAGCTGGAACAGGCCGTCCCACGGATCGGGCGGCGGATCGTCCTGCGTGCGGCGACCCGGCGTGACGGCCGACAGCCCCTTCACCTGCCGGTCGAGCTTCGCGGCAAACGCGAGCGCCTTCTCGAGCACGGCTTCCGATACGCGGTTCAGCGCGGGTCCGATCAGCCGCTCGCGCGGCCCCCACACGCGGTTCTCGCGCAGCAGCGTAGCGAGCGGCTTGCCGGCCGTCGCGCCACGCTTGATCCGCAGCAGCGTGCGCAATTCCTCGACGACGGCCCACATCACGAGCACGATCGCCTCGCCCTCGCCCTTCAGCCCGTCGATCATCCGCGCGAGCCGCGCGGCGTCGCCCGCGAGCATCGCCTCGTTCAGCTTGAAGACGTCGTAGCGCGCGACGTTCAGCACCGCGTCGTGCACCTGCTCGAACGACAGCACGCCCTGCGGATAGAGCAGCCCGAGCTTCTGGATTTCCTGGTGCGCGGCGAGCAGGTTGCCCTCGACGCGCTCCGCGATGAACTGCAGCGCACGCCGGCCGTCGTCGCCGAGCGCGACGCGCTGGCCCTGCATCGACAGACGCTGGCCGATCCAGTTCGGCAGCTGCGCGCGGTCGACCGGATCGATCTTCAGCGCGACGCCGCCGTTCTGCAGCGCGGTAAACCACGCGGATTTCTGCGTGGCCGCGTCGAGGCGCGGCAACGTGACGAGCATCAGCGCGTCGGGGTTGGGCGTGGCCGCGAGCGTTTTCAGTGCGTCGGCGCCTTCCTTGCCGGGCTTGCCCGACGGAATGCGCAGCTCGATCAGCTGGCGCTCGCCGAACAGCGACATCGCCTGGGTCGCGCCGAGCAGCACGCTCCAGTCGAAGCCGCGCTCGACCGTATGCACCGAACGCTCGGTGAAGCCGGCCGCGCGCGCGGCCGCACGAATGCGGTCGCACGCTTCCTGCGCGAGCAGCGGCTCGTCGCCGTAGACGGTGTAGAGCCCGGTCAACCCCTTCGCGAGGTGCGGCTCCAGCGCATCAAGTCGCAATTGCATCGGTGCGTGCGCCGGCGATCAGAGCGGCGGCGGCGGCAGCGGCGCGCCCGGCGCGACGCCCGGCACCACATCCTCCGGGGCCGGCGTCAGCGAATGGACGATCGCGAGACGCCGCATCAGCTGGTCGACCGCGTCGTTCTGCATGTCGCCGTACAGGATGTCGGCTTCCTGCGCCTTCGCGTTGGTGTACTGGTCGCTGTACGTCATCGCGCGGTTCAGCGCGATCGCGCTCGGCGGGATCAGCACGGTGCCGTCCCGGCTCGTCAGCGTGTAGTTCAACGTGTAGAAGAGCGCATATTCCTGCGCGGAGCCGTACTTGTTGAGCGTCAGCGTGTTCTGCCCGCGCGATTCCCACATGCGCAGCACGGCGTCGGCGTCGTCCGCCGACTTGACGATCTTCGTGTCGCTGCCGGCCTCGACGAGGCGCACGAGCCGCGCCTCGGCGGACGCCGGCGCACCGGCGATCAGCAGGCGCTTGAACGCGTAGTCCTGCTGGCCGCGCAACTGGAAACCGCATGCCGACAGCGCGACCGCGCTGCCGACGAGCACCAAAAACGATCTGCGGATCACCTTCGCTCCTTCTGTGTGCGCCCGACGGCCAACGGCCGTCAGACGACGATGTTCACGAGGCGGCCGGGCACGACGACGATCTTCTTCGCCGGCTTGCCGTCGCTGAACTTCGCGAACGCCTCGTCGGCCACCGCCGCGGCTTCGATCGCCTCGCGGCTCGCGTCCTTCGCGACCTTCAGCGCGCCGCGCACCTTGCCGTTCACCTGCAGCACGAGTTCGATCTCGGCCTGCTCGAGCGCGGCCTCGTCGACCTTCGGCCAGGGTGCGTCGAGCAGCGGGCCGAATTCGTCCGCATAGCCGAGCGCCTTCCACAGCTCGAACGTGACGTGTGGCACGACAGGGTACAGCACGCGCAGCAGCACGCTGTACGTCTCGCGCAACACGCCGGGCGTCGCGCCCTTCGCGCCGTCGATCGCGTTCAGCATCTTCATCGCGGCCGACACGACCGTGTTGTACTGCAGGCGCTGATAGTCGAAATCGGCCTGCTTCAGCACGCTGTAGATCTCCCGGCGCAGCGCCTTGTCGGCTTCGCCGAGCGCGGCCGCATCGAAGCCCGCACGCGCGGCGAGCGCTTCGCGGTTCGTCGCACCGAAGCTCCATACGCGGCGCAGGAAGCGGCTCGCGCCTTCGACGCCCGCGCCCGACCACTCGAGCTGCTGCTCGGGCGGCGCGGCGAACATCGTGAACAGGCGCGCGGTATCGGCGCCGTACTGGTCGATCAACACCTGCGGATCGACGCCGTTGTTCTTCGACTTCGACATCTTCTCGATGCCGCCGAGCACGACCGGCTGGCCGTCGGCGTTCAGCGTCGCGCCGACCGGGCGGCCCTTTTCGTCGAATGCGACGGTCACGTCGGCCGGGTTGTACCAGGTCTTCTTGCCCGCCGCGTCTTCGCGGTAGAACGTCTCGTTCAGCACCATCCCCTGCGTGAGCAGGTTCTTCGCCGGCTCGCCGAACTTCACGAGGCCGAGGTCACGCATCACCTTGGTCCAGAAGCGCGAATACAGCAGGTGCAGGATCGCATGCTCGATGCCGCCGATGTACTGATCCATCGGCATCCAGTAATCGGTGCGCGCGTCGACCATCGTCTCGGCGTCCGGCGCCGTGTAGCGCGAGAAGTACCACGACGAATCGACGAAGGTGTCCATCGTGTCGGTTTCGCGCTTCGCGGCCGCGCCGCACTTCGGGCACGCGCAGTTCAGGAACGCTTCCGACTTCGCGAGCGGGTTGCCCGAGCCGTCCGGCACGAGGTCTTCCGGCAGCACCACCGGCAGGTCCTGCTCCGGCACCGGCACGTCGCCGCACGACGGGCAGTGGATGATCGGGATCGGCGTACCCCAGTAGCGCTGGCGCGACACGCCCCAGTCGCGCAGGCGCCACGTGACCTGCTTGTCGCCGAAGCCGCCAGCCTTCAGGTCGGCCGCGATCGCGTCGACCGCCGCGCCGTACGCAAGGCCGTCGTACTTGCCACTGTTGATGCAGGTCGCGACTTCCTTGTCGCCGTACCACTCTTGCCATGCGTCGAGCGAGTACGTCTGGCCTTCGGCCGCGATCACCTGCTTGATCGGCAGGTTGTATTTCTTCGCGAATGCGAAGTCGCGCTCGTCGTGCGCGGGCACGCCCATCACCGCGCCTTCGCCATAGCTCATCAGCACGTAGTTGCCGATCCACACCTCGACCGGCTCGCCCGTCAGCGGGTGCGACACCGTGAAGCCCGTCGCGACGCCCTTCTTCTCCATCGTCGCGACATCGGCCTCGGCGACGCCGCCGCGCTTGCATTCGTCGATGAACGCGAGCAGTTCCGGCTTGTCCTGCGCGAGACGCGTGGCGAGCGGATGCTCGGCCGCGATCGCGCAGAACGTGACGCCCATGATCGTGTCGGCACGCGTGGTGAACACGCGCAGCAGCTTCTTCTCGCCGTCGAGTTCGTACGGGAAGCCGAAGTTCACGCCGAAGCTCTTGCCGATCCAGTTCTGCTGCATGATCTTCACGCGCTCGGGCCAGCCGAGGCCGTCGAGATCGTTCAGCAGCTCATCCGCGTATTGCGTGATGCGCAGGTAGTACATCGGGATCTCGCGCTTCTCGACGAGCGCGCCCGAGCGCCAGCCGCGGCCGTCGATCACCTGCTCGTTCGCGAGCACGGTCTGGTCGACCGGGTCCCAGTTCACGGTGCCCGTCTTCTTGTACGCGATGCCCTTCTCGAGCATCTTCAGGAACAGCCACTGGTTCCACTTGTAGTAGTCGGGCTTGCACGTCGCGATCTCGCGCGACCAGTCGATCGCGAGGCCCATCGACTGCATCTGGCCCTTCATGTAGTCGATGTTGTCGTAGGTCCACTTCGCGGGCGGCACGCCGTTCGCCATCGCGGCGTTCTCGGCCGGCATCCCGAACGCGTCCCAGCCCATCGGCATCAGCGTGTTGTAGCCGTTCATCCGCAGATAGCGGTACATCACGTCGTTGATCGTGTAGTTGCGCACGTGACCCATGTGCAGCTTGCCGGACGGGTACGGCAGCATCGACACGCAGTAGAACTTCGGCTTCTGCGAATCTTCCTGCGTCTTGTAGGCATCGGCTGCGCGCCAGTCGCCCTGGGCGGCGGCTTCGACGTCGGCGGGTACGTATCTCTCGTGCATGGTGTGGTTCGGACTAGGCTTTAAGCGGCGCGCCACAAGGCGGGCACGCGGAAGTGGACGAAATCGGGCAGCCCGGCGGCGGCAGGCTCACGGTTCTCGGGCCTGCCTCGTGGTTCCGGATATTCGCCGGGTAACCCGGAGGGTCTCCAGGTTACCCGGCGAAACCCTGCCAACCGGGCGCAAACGACAATTATACCGTCCGTGGCGGGCGGCACGGCCGGTCTCGCGGGCAGCGGCGCATTCTCGCCTGCGCGGGCCGCGCAGGCGGCCGGCAGGTCAGGGTTTCGCGCCTGCGGCGGCCGGCGCGGCGGCGCCCGCCGACGGCATGTCGGTGACGAAGCCGATCCGCGTGAGGCCGGCTGCCTGCGCGGCACCCATCACCTGCGCGATCACGTCGTAGCGGGTTGCGCGCGATGCGCGCAGCCGCAGCTCGGGCGGCGCGGCGCTCGCGGCGGCGGTCCGGAACCGCGCCGGCAGCGCATCGAGTGCGACGGGTGTGTCGTCCCAGTACAGCTTGCCGGCGTCGTCGATCGACAGCGTGACCGATTGCGGCGTGTCGCGCGCGGCGCTGGCCGCGACCTTCGGCAGATCGAGCCGGATCGCGTGCGTCATCAGCGGCGCGGTGATGATGAAGATGACGAGCAGCACGAGCATCACGTCAATCAGCGGCGTCATGTTGATCTCCGCCATCGGCGCGGACGTCTTGTGGTGCTCCAGTCCGCCGAATGCCATGGTCGCTCCTCCGGATCGGGCGCGTCAGGCTTGCTGCGCGCACACGAACACGTGCAGGTCGCGCGCGAAGCCATCGAGTTCCTCGGCGAGCTGACGCACGAGCCGCCCGAGGATGTTGTAGGCGAGCACCGCGGGAATCGCGACGACGAGCCCGAACGCTGTCATGATCAGCGCCTCGCCGACCGGCCCCGCGACGTTCTCGATCTGCGCCTGCCCGCTCGCGGCGATGCTGCCGAGCGCGTGATAGATGCCCCATACGGTGCCGAGCAGCCCGACGAACGGCGCGGTGCTGCCGATCGACGCGAGCAGCACCTGGCCGAATTCGAGACGCCGCTGCGAGCGCAGCATCGCGTGACGCAGCGCGCGCAGCACGCGTTCGCTGCGCTCGACGCGCGCGGCCAGCGCGGCCGGGTCGTGTTCGTCGGCCGCATCGCGCGCGGCTTCGGCGAGCGGCACGAACACGCGCTCGCGATCGGCACCGGCGAGCGCGGCGATGCCCGCGTCGAGCGACGCCGCGCGCCAGAACGCGGCGAGCGCGCGCGGCCCCTGCCGCTTCGCGCGGACCAGCAGCCAGGCTTTCATGAGGAGGAAGCACCAGCTGGCGACGGACATCGCCAGCAGGACATAGGCGACGGCGTGCGTGATCGCATCGCCGCTTTCGAGGTAGTGGACAACGCCGGTGGGAATCGCCATCGGAGTTTCCCCGCGAGGGTCAGCGCAGGCCGAGCACGTCCTGCATGTCGAACAGGCCGGCGCCGCGCGCCGACAGGAAGCGGACCGCACGCAGCGCGCCCTGCGCGTACGACACGCGGCTCGACGACTTGTGCGTGATCTCGATCCGTTCGCCGATCCCGGCGAACAGCACGGTGTGATCGCCGACGATGTCGCCGCCGCGCACGGCCGCAAAGCCGATCGTCGACGGATCGCGTTCGCCCGTCACGCCCTGGCGGCCGTATACCGCGCAGTCGTCGAGCGAGCGCCCGAGCGCGCCGGCCACGGCCTCGCCCATCATCAGCGCGGTGCCCGACGGTGCGTCGACCTTGTGACGGTGGTGCGCCTCGATGATCTCGATGTCGTAGCCGTGCGAGAAATGCTTCGCCGCGAATTCGAGCAGCTTCAGCGTGACGTTCACGCCGACGCTCATGTTCGCCGCGAACACGATGCCGATCTTGCCTGCCGCGGCCTGCAGCTCGGCCTTCTGCTCGGCGGTGAAGCCGGTCGTGCCGATCACGAGCTTGACGTCGTGGCGCAGCGCGGCCGCGACGTGCGCGATCGTGCCTTCCGGCCGCGTGAAGTCGATCAGGTAATCGGCCTGCGCGAACACCGCATCGAGGTCGTCGGTCAGCTTGATCCCGGTTTCCTTGCCGAGAAACGCGCCCGCGTCCTGGCCGAGGAACGGCGAATCGGCGCGGTCGAGCGCACCGACGAGCTGCGCGTCGGCATCGTTGAGAACGGCTTCGATCAGCATCCGGCCCATACGGCCCGATGCACCGGCAATCGCAATCTTCATGGCTTTCTACACGACAGGTCTAAAGGCGGGCGGCGCATGCCGCCCTGTTTCCGCACGCCGGCCGCTTACTGCGACTGGGCCGGCGCGGTGAGCGGCTGGTTCTGCAGGTTGTCGGAACCTTGCGGGCCGACGGGCGACGCCTCGTTCGACGCGTTCGGCGGCGGCGGACGATGGAACTGGAACTGCGGCTGGATCGCCGGTGCGGCACCCGGCGGCTGGCCGCCCGGCACCGGCGCGCCGCCCGAGGCCTGCGCGGACGGCGTGAAGCGGCGGGCGGTCGCGCCCTGGCCCGACACCTGGTTGGTCGCGCGGTTCGCCGCGCGCGCCGCCTGGGCGTTCGCATCCTGATCGACCGCCGCGCCGGACGCCGGCTGGGCGGACGGGCTCTCGGCGGCGGCCTGCGCGGCGCTCGCAGCGGCAGCGGCTTCCGACGCCTTCTTCGCCGCGGCCGCGGCCTTCGCCTTCTTGCCGCCGCGGTCGCCGTCGATATCGGCCAGCAGGTCGAGTTCGGACGGCAGGTTCTCGGCACCCGTCCAGCTCGCGAGGCGATCGCCCGAGAACGTCAGTACGAGGTCGCGCTGCTGGACGACGGACGTCGAGCCGCGCTTGAAGTAAAAGAGGTAATCCCAGCGGTCGGCATGGAACATGTCGGCCAGCAGCGGCGTGCCGAGCAACGCGCGGACCTGCTCGCGCGTCATCCCGGCCTGCAACTGCGCGGCCTTCTCCTGCGACACGAAGTTGCCCTGCACGACAGTGATCCGATAGGGCGTGATGCTCTGCGCGATGCGCTGCGTCACGCTGTCGTACGACGAACAACCAGCCAGCGCGGCAACGGCGGCGGCAGCGATGATGGCACTCCGCATGCGACTCCTCTGAAAGTGCGAAAGAGATTCCGGGAACATTTCCGTCACCGTGCTGGCCCGCGTCGCAGGCCGCGCGTGTTTCTGGAACGGCGAAAAGCCGGTAACATTGAAGCCCTGCATTGTACTCTAGGGATGCCTAGCCATGACCAATCCGACGGATCTCAAGAATATCGGGCTAAAGGCCACCCTACCGCGCCTCAAGATTCTCGAGATCTTCCAGCAGAGCCCGGTGCGTCACCTGACGGCCGAAGACGTCTACCGGAACCTGCTCAACGAGCAGCTCGACATCGGGCTCGCCACCGTTTACCGCGTGCTGACGCAGTTCGAGCAGGCCGGCCTGCTCACGCGCAGCAACTTCGAATCCGGCAAGGCCGTGTTCGAACTGAACGAAGGTTCGCACCACGATCACCTCGTCTGCCTCGATTGCGGCCGCGTCGAGGAATTCTTCGATGCCGAGATCGAAGGCCGCCAGCAGGCGATCGCGAAGGAGCGCGGCTTCCGGCTCCAGGAACACTCGCTCGCGATGTACGGTTCCTGCACGACCGAGAACTGCCCGCACCGCAAGCACTGATCCGCATCCTGCGCACATGCGCGACGGCCCGGCCGGCATTTCGCCGTCCGGGCCGCGTTGTTTTCGGGACAGGAATGAAAACGGCCCGCGCGTCGCGCGCGGGCCGGTCCGGGAACGCTTTCAATCAATCATGCGGCGGCGGCGAGCCGTGCTGCCGCCGCGCGACCCTCGACGCCCGACGCCCGACGCCCGATGCCCGATGCCCGATGCCCGATGCCCGATGCCCGATGCCCGACGCCCGATGCCCGACGCCTGATGCCGCCTTCGTCGCGCGTCAGGCCGTGCTCGCGCATGCCGGCTCGAACTCGAGCGCCCACGCATCGTCGAGCGGAATCTCGTCGCAGTTCGGCTGCGGGCCGCCGCGGTCGACGATCACGAAATCGCTGACCGCATCGAGCGCGAGCAGCGGATGGTGCCAGACCCCCTTCGCGTAGTTCACGCCCTGCCAGCCTTCGGCCAGGAACGCGCGCATCGCATCGGGCCGGAATTCGCCGGCCGGCGCGACGACGATCGCGTAACGCGACACGGCCGCCATCGGGATGAACGCCTGGCTGCCGTGCGGATGACGCTCCATCAGCGTGATCGCGACCGGCAGCGCGCGCGGCTGCGCGCGAAACACGCTGACGAGCGGCCGGCCGCCGTCCGCGCAGACATCGATCGTCGCGAGATCGTGGAAGCGCTCGGTCGTGCCGCCGTTGATCGGGAAGTGCCGCGCGCCTTCGAGCGCGATCACGTCGCCGAACGGCGCGAACGCGTCGCGGGTCAGGCGCTCGACGCGCAGGATGTGTGGTCCGCTCATGCCGGTGCCCTCCTTCAAGCCGGCTCGCCCCACAGACGCAGGCGCGATACGCCGCCGTCCGGGAAGATGTTGAAGCGCACGTGCGTGACGGGGCCGAGGGCCGCGAGCTGGTCGAACGTATGCACGTGGTCCATCTGCAGCTTCTGCTCGCCGAGCAGTTCGGCCCAGAACATCGCCTGCGTGACGAGCGAATCGTCGGTGCCGCCCGCGACCCGCGCGGCCTGCAGCGAGCAGCGGTCGGGGAAGTTGCCCTTGAAAAACGCCGTATCGACCTCGACGCGCCGGATGATGCCCGGCCGCGCCAGCGCGACGATCGCCCAGTCGTTGCCGGGCTCGCGGCGGCGCCGCGTTTCCCAGCCGTCGCCCATGTTCGCGCCGCGCCCCGGCATCAGCATCTGCGAGGCCGGGCCGAAGTGCTGGTTGTTCGCGGCCACCAGGTAGCCGCCGTTCTCGATCGCCGCGAGGTCGACGAGCTCGCCGGCCGGCACGTGGCGCCAGTCGCGCTGCGGCTGGCCGTACACGCGCAGCCGCGCGAGCCCGCCGTCCGGGTACAGGTTCACGCGCAGGTGCGTGACCGGCTGCGCATCGTCGACGCTCACGTAGTGATGCGAATTGCCCTGCAGCGTCGTCGCGGGGACGATCGTGCGCCATTCGGTGTCGTCCGACGGCGTGTCGCCGTCCACCGCGCAGGCCTCGATCGACGCAGCCGGCGGGAAGTTGCCGGTGAAGTGGCTCGTATCGAGATCGACGCCGTAAATCACGCCCGGCCGCGCGAGCCGCACCACGCAGAAGTCGTGGCCGGTGGTGCGCTTGCGGCGCGTCTCCCAGCCGTCCATCCACTTGCCGTGATCGTCATACTTGCCGGGAATGAAGACGGCCGGCTCGGGATTCAGCATGCGCTCCTTCGGCGCGAAGAATTCGTCGCTGGCGAAGAGCGCCTGCGCGCCCAGGCGCGGATCGGCGAGGTTCATGTAGCGCCGCGTGAAAGCCGGCGCGTTCGGGTCGAGGATGGGGGCTGCCATGTCGTCTCCATTATCTTGAGAAGGGCCGGCGCTTCGTCGCGCCTGCCTCAGGAAATTCGTTCGCGCGGCGCAGTCGGGGAGGCCGCTCCGCGCGGGGGTGTGCTCTCAGAGCGCGTGGGCCTGGTCGCCCGCGACCGGTGCGGCGTTGCCTTGCGCGTCGGCCACGTAGCGCAGCTCGCGGTTCAGCACGCGCTTCGCGCGGGCCCGGTCGATGTCGTTCTCCCACACCGCGACGACCACCGTCGCGACGCAGTTGCCGATCAGGTTGGTCACCGCGCGGGCAATGCCGACAAACCAGTCGACCGGCAGGATCAGCACGAGGCCAAGCACCGGAATCGCGGGAATCGCCGACAGCGTCGCCGCGAGGATCACGATCGCCGAGCCCGGAATCCCGTGCGCGCCCTTCGACGTGACGAGCGACACGAGCAGCACGACGATCAGGTCATGCGTGGACAGCGGCGTGTTGGTGGCTTGCGCGATGAACAGCACGGCGAGCGTCAGGTAGATCGAGAAGCCGTCGAGGTTGAACGAATAGCCGGTCGGGATCACGAGGCCGACCGTCGAATCCTTGATGCCCATGTATTCCAGCTTGCTCATCACCTGCGGCAGCACCGCGTCCGACGATGCCGTGCCGAGCACGATCGACAGTTCCTCGCGCAGGTAGCGGATCAGCTTGAACACCGAGAAGCCCGCGAGACGCATCACCGCGCCGAGCACGACCGTGACGAACACGAAGCAGCTCAGGTAGAACACCGCGACGAGGTAGCCGAGCTGCTTGAGCGACGCGACGCCGTACTTGCCGGTCGTGAACGCGATCGCGCCGAGCACGCCGAGCGGTGCGAGCTTGATGATGAAGCCGATGATGCGGAAGAACACGTGCGACAGCTCCTCGATCAGGCTGTTCACGCGCTGCGCCTTGTCGCCAAGCAGCGACAGCGCGGAGCCGAACAGCACCGCGAACACGAGGATCTGCAGGATGTCGCCCTTCGCGAACGCGTCGATCGCGGTCTCGGGGATGATCTTCATCAGGTAGCCGGCCGTGTCCTTCAGGCTTTCGGCGTTTTTCGCGTACGACGCGAGCGAGGCCGCGTCGAGCGAGCGCAGGTCGATGTTCATCCCGACGCCCGGGCGCGTGAGCCACGCGAGTACCAGACCGATGCCGAGCGCAAGCGTCGTCATGATCTCGAAGTAGACGACGGCCTTCAGGCCGACCCGGCCGACCTTCTTCAGGTCGCCCGCATTGGCCATCCCGCTGACCACGACGCAGAACACGATCGGGCCGATGACCATCTTGATGAGTTTCAGAAAGCCGTCGCCGAGCGGTCGCAGCGACTCGGCGAAATGCGGGAAGAACGCGCCGAGCGCGACCCCCAGGATAAGTGCGACGACTACCCGGCCAAACAGTGAGTTGAGGAATTTCGACACGGCGCTCTCCCGATCCAACGGTTGCAGTTTCGTCTGTTCATACTGGTAAGACCAGTGATGTTATGGTGGATAGTAGGAAGCCGATATAGTGGCGTCAAGGACGAATCAAATAGGGATTTCCCGCCTCTTCGCACCGACTTGCGATGCACGAAAACAGGGGGCGATCGTGGCTTTCCCGTAGGCCGCTCATGCACCGTGCGCGTGCGGATTACAATGCCGGTCAGACCGGCCATCGTTCACATCATGAAAAACGTTCCGCACACCGTGACCGACGCCGCCATCGCGACGATCCGCGACCGGATCGAGGCAGGCGTGTATCCGGTCGGCAGCCTGCTGCCGGCCCAGCGCCAGCTCTCCGAGGAGCTGGAAATCAGCCGCGCGTCGCTGCGCGAGGCGCTCTCCACGCTCGAGGCGCTCGGGATGCTGCGCATCCGCGCCGGCAAGGGCGTATATGTCGAAAGCGCGCAGGCGGCAGCCGCCCATCCATGGCAGTTCGCCGAGCAGTCGTCGCCGCCCGACACGTACCAGATGCGCTATGCGCTCGAAGGGTTCGCCGCACGCATGGCCGCGCATGTCGTCACCGACGACGACATCGCGTGGTTCGAGGACAACCTCGCCGACCTCCACGTCGCATTGACCGAGAGCGCGCTCGACGAAGCGTCGCGGCTCGACTTCGACTTCCACATGCGAATCATCCATCTCGCGGGCAACGCGGCGATCGAGTCGGTGCTGCGCAGCAGCGCCGACATCATGAAGGAAAGCCAGCGCATGCCGTTCTATCGGCGCGAGCTGCTGCTGTCGACATGGCACGAGCATCGCGCGATCGTCGACGCGCTGATCGCCCGCGATGCGGCAGCGGCCGGTATCGCGATCGAGACGCACATCGCGAACGCCGCACAGCGCGCGGGCATCTTCTTCCCGACGCCCGGCGTCTGACGCAGCCGTCGGCCGGCGCCGCAGCCGTTCTCCGGTCGTACCGGTCATCCCCCCGAAGGATCGCGATACGCGAGCGCGCGTTCGATGAACGCGCGTGCCGCGACGCTGCGGTATGCGCCCTTGCGCGTGAGCAGCGCTGCCGTGCGCGACGGCAGCGGCGGATCGAGCTCCAGCGCGCACAAGTCGCCGCTCTCACGCGCGACCGCGTCCGGCAGCACCGTGGCCAGCCGCCCGCAGCGCACGAGTTCCAGCACCGCGCTGACCGTATTCGTCTCGATCGCGACCTTCGGCTGCGCGCCCTGCTCGATGAAATACCGGTCGATGCTTTCGCGCGTCGCGAACGCGCGGCTCAGCAGCACCAGCGGCTCGCCGACGAGTTCGGCCGGGCTCAGTGCGCGGCGGCGACGCGCGAGCCGATGCGTGCGGCCCGTCACGAGCGCGAGCGGTTCTTCCCACAGCGGCAGCGCGTCGATGTCCGGCGCGCGCGGCGGCACGAACGCGAAGCCTGCATCGAGCCGGTCGTCGGCGAGCAGCGCCTCGATGCGCTCCTGCGGCATCGCGTCGATCGTCAGCGCGACGTTCGGGAAATCCGCATGGAACGCGTCGATCAGCGAGCCGCTCAGGTAGGCCGCGAAGGTCGGCATCATCGCGAGCCGCAGCGAACCGCTGCCGAGATCGGCGACGTCGTGCAGCGCACGCTGCCCGGTGTCGAGCTCGTGCAGCGCCGCGCGCGCATGGCGCGCATAGACCTCGCCGAATTCGGTGAGCCGCACCGTGCGGCCCGAGCGGTCGAACAATTGCACGCCGAGCATGTCCTCGAGCTGGCGGACCTGCTGCGACAGCGTCGGCTGCGACACGTGCAGCGCGTCGGCCGCACGCGTGAAGCTGCGCTGCTCGGCGACGGCCAGGAAATAGCGGATGTGGCGGAGTAGCATCGCGGCTCAGGTATTGGTTACACCAATGAATACCATAAGGATCCAGTCTTGGACGCTATGATTCGATTCCCGCATCATACGCACTTCCGCTCCCGCACACGGCGCCTGGCCGCCGCACCGGAGCGGCACGCCCGGGCCCGCCCTGCCCCCGCCCGCCGCACGACGATGCGCCGCCGCCCCATCCGGGCGCCGGCCACGCTCCGCCCGGCGCGCATCGGTACATCGCCGATCCGTTGACGCCGGCCCCGATTTCCGCAACCCCGCGCAGCCGACGGCCCGTGCCGCCGGCCGGCGCCGCTGTTTTTCGCGACCATGGAACCGCATCACGACAACCATCCTCCCCTGACCCGCGCGATGACGCTGCTGTTCGCCTGCGCGTGCGGCATTGTCATCGGCAACATCTATTACGCGCAGCCGCTGCTCGCGGCGATCGCGCACAGCTTCGGCCGCCCGCCCGCCGAGCTCGGCTATCTCGTCACGCTGACGCAGCTCGGCTATGCGGCGAGCCTGCTGCTGATCGTCCCGCTCGGCGACGCGGTCAACCGCCACACGCTGATCGTGCGGCTGCTCGTGCTCAACGTCGTCGCG
Organism: Burkholderia ambifaria; assembly: GCF_001443045.1. Taxonomy (GTDB): domain Bacteria; phylum Pseudomonadota; class Gammaproteobacteria; order Burkholderiales; family Burkholderiaceae; genus Burkholderia; species Burkholderia ambifaria_A. Next base: position 147,191 of record NZ_LKPJ01000011.1, read on the forward strand.
CTGGTGGCCGTCGCGCTCAGCACGAACTTCGCGATGTTCGTCGTCGCGAACATCGCGCTCGGCTTCGTCACATGCTCGACGCAGCTGCTCGTGCCGTTCGCCGCATCGCTCGCCGATGCGCGCACGCGCGGCCGCGCGGTCGGCACCGTGATGAGCGGGCTGCTGCTCGGCATCCTGCTCGCGCGCGTCGCGGCCGGTGCGATCGCCGACGGATTCGGCTGGCGTGCGGTGTACGGGATCGCCGCGGCGATGATCCTCGCACTGACCGGCGTGCTCGCGGTGAAGCTGCCGAAGGATCGCCGCCACGCGCGGCTCGACTACGCGGCGCTGATGAAGTCGCTCGTCGCGCTGGTGCGCGCGCAGCCGCTGATCGCACTGCGCTCCACATACGGCGCACTCGTGTTCGCGTGCTTCAGCCTGCTGTGGACCGGTCTTACGTTCCTGTTGAGCCAGCCGCCGTACAGCTATTCCGAAGGACAGATCGGCCTGTTCGGGATCGTCGGCGCGGTGGGCGCGCTCGCGGCGACGTCGGCCGGCCGGCTCGTCGATCGCGGCCACGGCAACGCGGCGACCGGCCTGTTCGCGGCGGCCGTGCTCGCCTCGTTCGCGCTGATCGCGGCCGGCGCGCATTCGCTCGTCGCGCTGATCGCGGGGATCCTGCTGCTCGACGTCGGCGTGCAGGGCATGCACATCTCGAACCAGAGCGTGATCTACGCGCTCGCCGGCAACGCGCGCAGCCGCGTGACGACGATCTACCTGACGAGCTACTTCATCGGCGGTGCGCTCGGATCGTTCGCGGCGAGCGTCGCATACGGCATCGACGGCTGGCGCGGCGTGTGCATCGCGGGCGCGGCACTGTCCGGCGTGCTGATCGCGCTGTGGCTCGCGTCGCAGCGCGTGGGCGTGCGCCAGGTCACGCAATAAACCGCTCCCGCGCCATCAATTGAAAAGGCACGCTCCGCGACCCGCGGGCGTGCCTTTTTTACGTCGGCGCAATCGCGCGGCATCAGCGCACGATCACGCCCCCTCGCTCGCGAAATCGATCAGCACCTTCATCGCGCGCTGCCGGTCGCCGGCCAATTCGAACGCGCGGTTCGCATCGCGCATCGGGAACACACTCGTCACGGCCGGACGCAAGTCGACGCGCGCCGTATTGATCAGCTGCACCGCGAGCGCGAATTCCGCATGGAAGCGGAACGAGCCGCAGATCGACAGCTCCTTCGCGACCACGACGTTCTGCGGCAGGCTGACGTCGCCGCCGAGCCCGAGCTGCACGACGATGCCGCGCGGCCGCATCACGTCGAGACCGTCACGCAGCGCGCGCGCATTGCCCGAACACTCGATCATCACGTCGAACGTGCCCTTGTCGGCGCCGTAGCGCGCGACCCAGCCGGTGTCCGTCATCGCGTTGATCGTGCGGTCGGCGCCGAGCGCGCGGGCGACCTCGAGCGGCGCATCGACCACGTCGGTCGCCACGATCTCCGCCGCACCGTGCACGCGCGCCGCCGCGACCGCCAGCACGCCGATCGGCCCGCACCCCGACACGAGCACGCGCCTGCCGATCAGCGGGCCTGCGCGCGATACCGCATGCAGCCCGACCGCGAACGGCTCGGCGAGCGCCGCGAGCGACAGCGGCACATGGTCCGCCACCTTCACGCACTGCGCGGCGTCGCACACGAGCGCGTTGCGAAACGCGCCCTGCACGTGCGGCATGCGCATCGCGCTGCCGTAGAAGCGCATGTCGAGACACTGGTTCGGCAGTCCTTCGAGGCAATAGCGGCACGCGCCGCACGGGCGGCTCGGATTCACCGCCACGCGATCGCCGACCTGCACCGACGTCACGTCCGGGGCGACCGCCGCGACCGTGCCGGCCACTTCATGGCCGAGCACCATCGGCTGCTGCAGCCGGATCGCGCCGAAGCCGCCATGCCGGAAGTAATGCAGGTCGGAGCCGCAGATGCCGCCCATCGCGACATCGACGCGCACCTGCCCCGGGCCGATCTCGCCCGCGTCCTGCTCTTCGAGCCGCAGGTCGTTCGGCCCGTGGATCACGAGACACATGCAGCGCATACGCATGACATCCTCCTCAGACGACCGGCGTGAGCAACGGCTCGCCGGCAAAGTGCGCAGCGAGGTTGTCGCGCACGAGCCAGCCCATCGCCTGGCGCGTCTCGACGGTACCGCTCGCATGATGCGGCTGCAGCAGCACGTTCTGCAACGCGAGGAAACGCGGGTCGATGCGCGGCTCGTTCCAGAACACGTCGAGCGCCGCGCCGGCGATCACGCCACGTTCGAGCGCATCGAGCAGCGCGGGCTCGTCGACGGTCGTGCCGCGCGACACGTTCACGAGATAGCCGCGCGAGCCCAGCGCGTCGAGCACGGCCGCATCGACGAGATGGCGGGTCGACGCGCCGCCCGCAAGCGTGACGATCAGCACGTCGCACCAGCCGGCCAGCTCGGTCAGGCGGCCGAAGAAGCGGTGCTGGCTGTCCGCACGCGGCGCGACGTCGAAGTAGCCGAGTTCGACGTCGAAGCCCGACAGCCGGCGCGCGAGCGTCGAACCGATCCGGCCGAAGCCGACGATGCCGACGCGCTTGCCGTACAGGCGCGTGACGAGCGGCATGTCGCCGCCTGACCACGCGCCGGAGCGCACGTACGCGTCGCCGGCACCGATCCGGCGCAGCAATGCGAGCGTAAGCCCGACACCAAGATCGGCGACGTCGCCGGTCAGCACGTCGGGGGTGTTGGTCACGCGGATCCCGCGCTCGCGGGCTGCCGCCAGATCGATCGCATCGGTGCCGACGCCGTAGCACGAGATGATCTCGAGCTGGGGCAGCGCGGCAATCAGCGTGGCATCGGCACCGAGGTCGCCGCGCGTCGCGATCGCGCGCACGCCGGCGCCGTGTTCGGCGAGGAACGCCGCGCGGTCGGCGGCCTCCCACAGCCGGTGAACGTCATAGCCGGTCGACAGCCATGCGTCGTCCCACGGCTGGTAGGGGCCCGTCATCAGCAGTTCGGGCCGCTGGGTCGATTCGTGCGCCATCTGCGCTTGCTCCTGTCGAAAAGCGTTGGAATTCGAATGCGTGCCGGGCCGCGTCGGCCGCCCGGCCCGTTCATGCATGCCGTGCAAGCGGTTCTGCGTCAGCGGCCGGTTGCGCCTGCGCGGCGTCGAGCGGATCGTCGAGATCGCGGTTCAGCGGTTCCGGCATGCGTGACGTCGTGAACAGCGTGATCAGCGTCAGCAGCACCAGGTACGCGGCAATCGGCACCCAGGCGCGCACGCCGGCCGTGTGGTCGCCGCCGTGCAGCGCGATCACGGTCGCGATGATCGTCGCGCCGATGAGCGGGGCGATCCCGCCCGCGAGCACGGCCGACACTTCGCGCGAGAACGACACGCCCATGTAGCGATGGCGTGAGCCGAACAGTTCGGGCAGCAGCGCGGCCTGCGCGCCGAGCATCCCCCAGTTCGCGAAGCCCTGCGCGACAGAGATCGCGATGACGCTCGCGACCACGTTCCCCTGGCTGAAGATCCACCACACCGGGAACGCGAGCGCGAGTTGCAGCCACGCGAACGTGCGGTACACGCGCACGCGGCCGAAGCGATCGCTCAGCCGGCCCGCCAGCGGCACCGTGCACGCGCCGACGGTCGCCGCGCACACCAGCGCGAGCGCGCCGATCGGCCCCTTCATCCCGATCACGCCGGCGAGATAGCTGACGGCGAGCGCCTGGTAGATCGACGAGCCGCCGTTTTCGGCCATCCGCAGGCCGATGCCGATCAGCAGCGTGCGCTTCGAATGCTGCACGGCGCTCTTCAGCGGATTCGCCAGGACCTGCGCGCGCTTCTCGAGCCGCACGAAGGTGGGCGACTCGTGCAGCCGCACGCGCATGTAGATCCCGACCGCGACGATCACCGCGCTGAACAGGAACGGCACGCGCCAGCCCCAGCCGTCGGTGACCCGATCGATGTTTGCGAGCAGCAGGAAATAGACGGCCGCCGCGAGCACCGTGCCGAGCTGGATGCCCAGGAACGGCAGCGACGCATAGAAGCCGCGCTTGCCCGGCGGCGCGTATTCGGTCATCAGCACCGCGGCGCCGGCCTGCTCCGCGCCTGCGCCCAGCCCCTGCAGGATGCGCAGCAGGATCAGCAGCGCGGGCGCCCAGTAGCCGGCCGTCGCGAAGGTCGGCAGCACGCCGATCAGCGTGCTCGCGACACCCATCAGCAGCACCGTTGCGGTCAGCACGAACTTGCGGCCGATCCGGTCGCCGAGCACGCCGAACACGACGCCGCCGAGCGGGCGCACCGCGAAGCCGACGAAGTAAGTGCCGAAGCTCGCGATCAGCCGCATCTCGGCGGTCTGCGCCGGAAAGAACAGCGGCCCGAACACCAGCGCCGACGCGAGCGTGTACAACGCGAAATCGTAGTATTCGAGCGCGCTGCCGAGCGAGCAGGTCCATGCCGCGCGGTTGAGCTGCTTCGGGTCGACGCCGCGGCGCTCGACGGTCTCGCCCGGCGCGCCGGACCCTGCATCGTGCCGCGCGGGCGGCGGGGAAATGCGATCCATCGTTGTCTCCTGTCTCCTGCCTTCCGTTCCGGAACCCGGCTGCGTATCGCGCGACCGGGACATCGGCCCGCTCGTGCGGCGGGCTCTTCTGGGACTTCGGATGCCGGCCGAAGCCGGCGCAACGGCGCGCCGCGCACTACGCGGGCGCGCCGCCGCTCAAACGGCGCTGGTCAAGCCACCGTCGACGAACAGCGTCTGGCCGTTCACGAAATCGGATGCGGCCGACGCGAGGAAGATCGCCGCGCCGCACAGCTCGTCCACGCGCCCCCAGCGACCGGCCGGCGTGCGCTTGCACAGCCAGTCGGAGAACGCCGCATCATCGACCAGCGCGCGGTTGAGTTCGGTTTCGAAATAGCCGGGCGCGAGGCCGTTCGCCTGGATGCCGTGGCGCGCCCAGTCGGCGCACATCCCTTTCGTCAGCATCCGCACCGCGCCCTTGGTCGCCGCATACGGCGCGATCGTCGGCCGCGCGAGCTCGCTCTGCACCGAGCAGATGTTGATGATCTTCCCGCGGCCGCGCGCGATCATGTGCCGCGCGACGGCCTGCGCGACGTTGAACACGCCGTCGAGGTTCACGCGCATCAGAGCATGCCAGTCGTCGGGTTCGAACGCGTCGAGCGGTGCGCGGCGCTGGATGCCCGCATTGTTCACGAGGATGTCGATCGCGCCGGCGCGCGCCTCGAAATCGTCGATCGCCGCGCGCACCTGCGCATGCTCGGCGACATCGAATACCGCGTAATCGGCCGTGAAGCCTTCCTCGCGCAGGTGCCGCACGAGCGTCGCGGCCTTCTCTTCATTGCGATCGTTGATGACGATCGCCGCCCCCGCTTCGGCGAGCCCGCGGGCGAGCGTCAGCCCGATCCCGCGTCCGGAACCGGTAATCAGTGCGCGGCGGCCGTCGAGGCGGAACCGGTCAAGCGCGTTGTTCATGCGTGTCTCCTCGTGCCAGTCGGGCCGGCGGCCCATCGCGGCCGGTCTCGCGTTGAAGGTATCTTCGGCTGCCAGCCGGGCGCCGCGCCAATGGTCTTTTTTGATCCGGTTATCATGAAACCTGATTACCGCTCTCACCTGCCCGCCGCCCATGGAACTCAAGCAATTGCGCGCCTTCGTCACGCTCGCGGAAGAACTGCATTTCGGGCGCGCAGCGCAGCGCCTGTTCATCGTGCAGCCCGCACTGAGCATGCAGATCAAGGCACTCGAGGAAGAGCTCGACGCGCGCCTGTTCGAGCGCGACCGGCACAAGGTCGAACTGAGCGATACGGGGCGCGTGTTCCTGCCCGAGGCGCGCGCCACGCTGCAGCAGGCCGCGCGCGCGGAGCAGATGGCGCGACTGTCGAGCCGCGGCGAGATCGGCACGCTGCGCATCGCGTTCGTGTCGTCGGTGCTGCCGGCGCTGCTGCCGGCCGTGCTGCGCACGATGCGCGAGCGCTATCCGCTGATCACGGTCGAACTGAAGGATTTGCCGACGCCCGATCAGGTCGCCGCGCTGCGCGACCGGCGCATCGATTTCGGGATGATCCGGCTGCCGGCCGCGTATGCGGGCATCGACACGCGCGTGGTGCTCGAGGAAGGTTTCGTCGTCGCACTGCCGCTCGACCATCCGCTCGCCGCGCACGCCACGATCGCGCCGGACGCTTTGCGCGACCAGCCCGCGTTCGTGCTCGCGCGCCGCTACGCGCCCGGCTTTCACGATGACATGCTGCTCGCGCTGAGCCGCGCGGGCACGACGCTCGAGATCGCGCAGGAGTTCGGGGAGTTCACGACGATGCTCGCGCTCGTCGCGGCCGGGATGGGTATCGGGCTGATCCCGTCGGAAGCCGCGAGCGCACTGCCGCCGAACGTGCTCGCACGGCCGCTCGACCTGGCCGGCCACCGCACCGGCATCGGGCTCGCGTGGACCGACCTCGACAGCCCGCTGAAGCGCGCGTTCGTCGACGCGCTCGAACACACGACGGCGAACGCCGGGCAATAAAAAACCCGGCCGCAGAATCGGGCCGGGTTCGTTCGCCGCGCGGGCCGCCTTGCGGCAGCCGCGCCACGTGCGGGATTACTTCGCGTTCGCGAATGCGACTGCCGTATCCAGCATGCGGTTCGAGAAACCCCACTCGTTGTCGTACCAGCTCGACACCTTGACGAGGCGGCCCGACACCTTGGTCAGCGTGGCGTCGAACGTCGACGAAGCCGGGTTGTGGTTGAAGTCGATCGACACCAGCGGTGCGTCGTTGTAGCCGAGGATACCCTTCAGCGCGCCTTCCGATGCTTCCTTCATGATCGCGTTGACTTCCTCGACCGTCGTATCGCGCTTCGCGATGAACGACAGGTCGACGATCGACACGTTGATCGTCGGGACGCGGATCGCGTAACCGTCGAGCTTGCCGTTCAGTTCCGGCAGCACCAGGCCGACGGCCGATGCGGCACCCGTCTTCGTCGGGATCTGGCTGTGCGTGGCCGAACGCGCGCGACGCAGGTCTTCGTGGTAGACGTCCGTCAGCACCTGGTCGTTCGTGTACGCGTGGATCGTCGTCATCAGGCCGGTTTCGAGGCCGATCTTGTCGTTCAGCGGCTTGACGAGCGGCGCGAGGCAGTTCGTCGTGCACGATGCGTTCGAGATGACGGTGTGCTCGGCCTTCAGCACGTCGTGGTTCACGCCGTAGACGATCGTCGCGTCGACGTCCTTGCCGCCCGGCGCCGAGATGATCACCTTCTTCGCGCCGCCCTTCAGGTGCGCGCTCGCCTTTTCCTTCGTCGTGAAGAAGCCCGTGCATTCCATCACGACGTCGACGCCGAGTTCGCCCCACGGCAGTTCTGCCGGGTTGCGGTTGGCCAGCACGCGGATCTTGTCGCCGTTCACGACGAGGTAATCGCCGTCGACCGACACTTCGCCCGGGAACTTGCCGTGCGCGGTGTCGTACTGGGTCAGGTGCGCGTTGGTCTTCGCATCGCCCAGGTCGTTGATCGCGACGATCTCGAGATCGTGCTTCTTGCCGTTTTCATAGAACGCGCGCAGCGTGTTGCGGCCGATACGGCCGTAGCCGTTGATTGCGACGCGGATCGTCATGGTTTATCTCCTGATGGCTGAAAAAATTCGATTCGTGCAGCTTCACGGTGCGACGCGCGCGAGGGGTGACGCGCGTCGCGAATGCTTTTAGGCCAGCACGGCCTTCGCGGTCTCGACGACGTGCTCGACGGTGAAGCCGAAGTACTTGAACAGCACGCCGGCCGGCGCCGATTCGCCGAACGTGTCGATCCCGACGACGCCGCCTTCGAGGCCGACGTACTTGTGCCAGAACGCGGTCACGCCCGCTTCGATCGCGACGCGGCGCACGCCGTGCGGCAGTACGCGTTCGCGGTATTCGGCGTCCTGGCGGTCGAACACGTTGGTCGACGGCATCGACACGACGCGGGCCGCGATGCCCTGCTGCGCGAGCGGCTCGACGGCCTTCATCGCGAGTTCGACTTCCGAGCCCGTCGCGATCAGGATGATCTTGCGCGCGACGATCTCTTCGTCCCAGTCCTTCAGCACGTAGCCGCCCTTCTCGATGTTCGCGATCTGCGCGTCGGTGCGCGGGTTGAACGCCAGGTTCTGGCGGCTGAAGATCAGGCTCGACGGACGGTCGGCAGCCACCGCGTGCGTCCATGCGACGGCCGTCTCGACCGTGTCGGCCGGACGCCATACGTCGTGGTTCGGGATCAGGCGCAGGCTCGACACGTGCTCGATCGACTGGTGCGTCGGGCCGTCTTCGCCGAGGCCGATCGAATCGTGCGTGAACACGAAGATCGACGGCACCTTCATCAGCGCGGCCACGCGCAGCGCGTTGCGGCTGTAGTCGGAGAACGTCAGGAACGTGCCGCCGAACGGCTTGTGGCCGCCGTGCAGCGCGAGGCCGTTGATCGCGGCGCTCATGCCGAATTCGCGCACGCCGTAGTTGATGTGGTTGCCGAGCAGCACGCCCGGGCCTTCCGGATTCGCGCGCACCGCCTTCGACGCCTTCCAGTTGGTCAGGTTCGAACCGGTCAGGTCGGCCGAGCCGCCGAGCAGTTCCGGCAGTGCGGCGGCCAGCCCTTCGATCGCCTGCTGCGACGCCTTGCGGGTCGCGACCGTCTCGGCGCGCTCGTTCGCGCCGGCGATGATCGCCGCAGCCTTCTCGGCCCAGTCGGCCGGCAGCTGGTTGGCCATCCGGCGCTCGAATTCAGCCGCTTCTGCCGGGAACTTGGCGCGATATTGCGCGAACGTCGCGTCCCATTCGGTTTCAGCACGCTTGCCGGCTTCCTTCGCGTCCCATGCCGCATAGACTTCCTGCGGAATCACGAACGGCTCCCACTTCCAGCCGAGCGCTTCGCGCGTCTTCGCGATTTCTTCCGCGCCGAGCGCCGCGCCGTGCACGTCGTGGCCGCCGGCCTTGGTCGCCGCGCCCTGGCCGATCACCGTCTTGCAGCAGATCAGCGTCGGCTTGTCCGACAGCTTCGCCTTCGCGATCGCCGCGTCGACCGCGTCGACGTCGTGGCCGTTCACGTTCGGGATCACGTTCCAGCCGTACGCCTCGAAGCGCTTCGGGGTGTCGTCGTGGAACCAGTTCACGACGTCGCCGTCGATCGAGATGCCGTTGTCGTCGTACAGCGCGATCAGCTTGTTCAGCTTCAGCGTGCCCGCAAGCGAGCAGGCTTCGTGCGAGATGCCTTCCATCAGGCAGCCGTCGCCGAGGAACACGTACGTGTGGTGATCGACGATCTTCGCGCCGTCACGGTTGAACTCGTCGGCCATCAGCGCTTCGCCGAGCGCCATGCCGACCGCGTTCGCGAGACCCTGGCCGAGCGGGCCGGTGGTCGTCTCGACGCCCGGCGTGATGCCGTATTCCGGGTGGCCCGGCGTCTTCGAGTGCAGCTGGCGGAAGTTCTTCAGCTCTTCCATCGGCAGGTCGTAGCCGGTCAGGTGCAGCAGCGAGTACAGCAGCATCGAGCCATGGCCGTTCGACAGCACGAAGCGGTCGCGATCCGCCCAGTGCGGGTTCGTCGGGTTGTGCTTCAGATGGCGCGACCAAAGCGCGACGCCGATTTCGGCCATGCCCATCGGCATGCCGGGGTGGCCGGAGTTCGCTTGCTGGACGGCATCCATCGCGAGCGCACGGATCGCGTTGGCCATCAGGGTGGTGGAGGCGGGAGACGAAGTCGTCATGTCGAGTCCGGAGAACGAGTCGAGGAAACGGGGGCACGGCGGCATCCGGAAGCTCGAGCGTCAATCGTTCCCGGCGCGCGGTGCGGCGCCTGACGGACGCGAAGCGGACGGAGCCTACGGACGGGGCTGCAAAGCTCGTCATTTTAACAGATGGGCTGACATTTCCCTTGTCGGCGCACGGTGTTCCGGCACGCATTTCCGCGGACCCGCGCGCCTCCTATAATTCAGACGTCGGAACTGCCCGCCCCGAGCGGCCCGCCCGTGAGCACGACCCTACTCTTCCATCCCACGCCCGACGCCGCGTACGGCTTCCCGAACGCACGTCGGCTCGCGCACGTCGCATCGCCGCACCAGCACATCGAGGTCTGGGAAACCCCGCAGCTCGGCCGCCTGTTTACGCTCGACGGCCGGCCAATGACGTCGGTCGGCGACGAATACGTGTACCACGAGTGCATGACGCACCCGGCCGCGCTCGCGCATCCGTACCCGAGGAAGGCGCTCGTGCTCGGCGGCGGCGACGGCGGCGCCGCGCGCCAGTTGCTCAAGCATGCGTGCATCGAGCGGATCGTCGTCGCGGAGCTCGACGACGAAGTGGTCGGCATGGCGCGCCGCTATCTCGACGATGTGCACCAGGGTGCGCTCGACGACCCGCGCGTCGAGGTCGTGATTGGCGACGCCGCGCATTTCGTCACGTCGACCGTCGAGCATTTCGATCTCGTCGTGTTCGACCTCACGCCGCCCGATTCGCCGGCGGCCGGCCTCTATACGCGCGAATTCTACGCGCGGCTCAAGCGGATCCTCACGCCCTGCGGCGCGATCTCGATGCATCTCGGCTCGCCGGTGTTCCACACGGCGCGCATCGCCGCGCTGCTCGACGACCTGCGCGCGAGCTTCACGGTCGTCGACCCGCTGTCCGCGCACGTGCCGCTGTACGGCTCCCAGTGGCTGATGGCGATCGCGAGCGATACGCTCGATGCGGCCTCGCTGTTCGCGCACGACGTCGACGAACGCCTCGCCGCGCGCCGCGTGCAAGGCCTGCGCTACTACGATGCGCGACTTCATGCGGCCCTCTTTGCCCTGCCGCGCGCGCTGCGCGATACACTGGGCGTTCGCCGCTGAGCTTCCGGGCGAACGCATCGTTGCGCGGGTTGGTCGCGCTTTCTCCCGCGCTCGACCTGCGACGCGCAGGCCCGCAACGATACAGCGGCCCGCGGCGGAACCGCACCGGGCGCCACTATCCGCGGGATCGCAACGCATATGACCGGAGCAGCCGCCCAAGCGCCAATACTGTTCGAGCGCAAAGCATCGGAACAGGGCAGGCGCTAAAGCACCACCACTGTCCGACAGGAGATTTCATGACCGATCCACGTCCGGCCAACGTGCCTTGGTTGACGCCTTATCTGGCCGTGCGCAATGCGCAGGCGGCCATCGAGTTCTTCCAGACCGCATTCGGCTTCGAGCTGCGCGACGTCCACGACGAGGACGGCGCGATCATGCACGTCGAGATGACCTACCGAGGGCAGCTGATCGTGATGTTCGCGCCCGAAGGCGCGTTCGGCTCGATCGCCCTCACGCCGAAGAGTGCGCACGCAACTGCCCCGCAGTCGTTCTATCTGTATGTCGACGACGTCGACGCGACCTGGCAGCGCGCGCTCGACGCGGGCGCGAAGTCGCTGACCGCGCCGCAAGACCAGTTCTGGGGCGACCGCTTCGCGCAGATCGAGGATCTCGACGGCTATCGCTGGGCACTCGGGTGTCGCCTGGGCGCATGAACGGAGCCGCATCAAGCATGAATGAAGCCACCACCACCGCGGCCGTGCCGCGCTTTTTCGTCGAAGCGGCGCTGCACGCCGATGCGACGCTCACGCTGCCGGCCGACGTCGCGCGTCACGCGCAAGTGCTGCGGCTGCAGCCCGGCGACGCGCTCGCGCTGTTCGACGGCAACGGCGGCCAGTACCGCGCGCGGCTCGTCGAGATCGACAAGCGCACCGCGCTCGCGCAGATCGAAGCGTTCGACCCGGCCGAGGCCGAGCCGCCCTATCGCGTGACGCTCGCGCAAGGCATCGCCGGCGGCGACAAGATGGACTGGGTGATCGAGAAGGCCGTCGAGCTCGGCGTCGCGGCGGTCGTGCCGCTGTCGACCGCGCGCGGCGTCGTGAAACTGTCGGGCGAGCGCGCGGACAAGCGCGTCGCGCACTGGCGCGGCGTCGTGCGTGCGTCGTGCGAACAATGCGGGCGCAACCGCGTGCCCGATGTCGCGGCGGTACGGGGCTTTGGCGCGTGGCTCGATACGCTGCCGGCCGCGCCGGCCGACGGCGAGCTGCGGCTGCTGCTGTCGCCGCGCGCGAGCATCCCGTTCGCGTCGCTGCCCGACGCACCGCCCGCGGCAGCGGTCACGCTGCTGATCGGGCCGGAGGGCGGGCTGTCGCCGGACGAGGAAAACGCGGCCCGCGCACACGGGTTCACCGCATTGTCGCTCGGCCCGCGCGTGCTGCGCACCGAGACGGCCGGTGCGGCCGTGCTCGCCGCCCTCGCGGCACGCTGGGGCGGGTGGTGACGAGCAGATCGTGCCGGGCCACGGAGGAGCACGGCCCGTCCGCGTTCTCGCACACGCAAAAAAGCCCGCTCGACGCGGGCTTTTCGGCAGATCGGCCGCAGGTGGGCGGCCGATGGATACAGACTTACGCGAACGAGTAGAACACGCGGAACGCGACCTTGCGCTCGGCCCAAAACTCGGCGGCTTCGCGGAACACGTCGAGCAGCGTCTCGCGCCCTTCCTTGTCGAATTTCTGCGCGATCGGCAGCCCTTCGAGGACGATCACGAAACCGGGCTGCGCACCGGCCTTCGCGACGAGGTCGGTCAGGCAGTCGTACAGCGCGTCGTAGTTCTTGCCGAAATGCTTCGGAAACAGGAACGACGTCGCGATCGTCTCCATCACTTCCTGCTTCGACTGCGCGGCGCCGCAATACGCATACAGGAAATGCTGGCCGAGCCGGCCGGCTTCGTCGGCGAGATCCTGCACGCGGAACGCGCGGATCGACTGCACGAGGTTGGGTCGCACGGTCGTGAAAAGGCTCATAGGCTCCTCGTTCGATGAAAGCCCGGGCGCAGCTTCCTGTTGCTCCGGCGCGCCGCCGGCCTGTGCCGCCGCGTGTAGTTGCATCACGCGCTGAAACAGATTGCCGTCGCCGGCCGCGAACAGTTCCGCCGCCGCCGTGTCGTGCGCGTAGATGGAGTCGCTCATGCCGTTCATCCCGAAGTCATTCAACAATACGTTTAAAACTGTTGTAGTGGTCGTCCGTGTAATAACAGTTGTCGACCCGGCGCAAGGGCCCGCCACAGACGATCCGGCGCGCGCCGCGATTGCGTGCGCGCGGCGTCGGCACCGTGTACTCGTGGTAGAAGCCGCGCTTCGCCTTCGGCAGGATCCGCTCGCGGTTGCCGAAGACGACACCGTCTTTCTCGTACGGATAGGGGCCACCGGCGCCGATCAGGCCAAGCGTGGTCACGGCCTCGCGCGGCAGACGAGCGGTCGGGATCGTATCGACCCCGCCGACGGCCATGTCGGCCGAGACGGCCTGCCGTGCGTAAGCGGCGGAAACCAGACTGCCCGTCGGTGTACCGACGATACCCATCGCGAACATCGCGAAGACGGACGCGAGCGCGCCGTTGCGGAGCCACTTGCGTGCCATGAACCAGGGTTCCCGCTGTTAAATCAAGTAGTTGACGACCAACCAAAGGCGTTAGCGTAGCGCTATTGTCCGCGCGAATCAATGTTCGTTTGGGAATCGAAAGCCCCGTGATTCCCAGAATTGCGCATTTTTTACCGAAACGACACTACATTTATCTTACATAAGATAAAATGCGAACGGCATCTCTGCCATGGCAAGACCCTGCCTCCTTGCCATGCCGGCTATGCTGAGTGGAGAGAGATGCTGATGTTGCTTGAGGGAAGCGCGTTTGCGCCCTACCCGCGGCGTGCCCATTGCGGGCACGCCCCTTTTTTGCTTTTGTTTACAATTTCGCCCGACGCGCCACGCCGGTTCGACCGGCCTGGCGCGTTCGTTTTGGCTCAGCGCGTGGCGTTCACGTCGGCGACCAGCAGCGCCGCCATGTTGACGATGCGACGAACGGTCGCCGATTCGGTCAGCACGTGTACCGGCTGGGCTGCGCCCAGCAGGATCGGCCCGATCGCGATGTTGTTGCCGGCGGCCGTCTTCAGCAGATTGTACGCGATGTTCGCGGCGTCGATGTTCGGCAGGATCAGCAGGTTCGCTTCGCCTTCCAGCGTCGATTCCGGCAGGATTTCCTTGCGCAGCGCCGCGTCGAGCGCGACGTCGCCATGCATTTCGCCATCGACCTTCAGCTCCGGCGCACGTTCCTGCAGGATCGCGAGCGTATCGCGCATCTTCTTCGCCGAAGGTGCGTTGCTCGTGCCGAAATTCGAGTGCGACAGCAGCGCGACCTTCGGCTCGATGCCGAACCGGCGCACTTCTTCCGCCGCCATGATCGTGATCTCGGCGAGTTGCTCCGGGGTCGGATCGACGTTCACGTGCGTGTCGACCAGGAAGATCTGGCGGCCCGGCAGCACGAGGCCGTTCATCGCCGCGTACACGCTGCAGCCGGCTCGCTTGCCGATCACCTGGTCGATGAAGTGCAGGTGACGGTGCGTCGTGCTGATCGTGCCGCAGATCATCCCGTCGGCTTCGCCCTTCTTCACCAGCATCGAGCCGATCAGCGTCGTGCGGCGGCGCATCTCGACGCGAGCCAGCTGCTCGCTGATGCCCTTGCGCGCCATCATCTTGTAGTACGTCTGCCAGAAGTCGCGATAGCGCTCGTCGTGCTCGGTGTTGACGACCGTGAAATCGGTGCCCGGCGTGAGGCGCAGGCCATAGCGCTGGATACGGTGCTCGATCACCGACGGACGGCCGATCAGGATCGGCTTCGCGAGCTTCTCGTCGACGATGATCTGAACGGCGCGCAACACGCGTTCTTCTTCGCCTTCCGCGAACACGACGCGCTTCTTCTCTTCCGCCGCGGCGCGCGCGATCTGGAAGATCGGCTTCATCGTCGTGCCGCTGTGGTACACGAACTGCTGCAGGTGCTGCTTGTACGCGTCCATGTCCTCGATCGGGCGCGTCGCGACGCCACCGTCCATCGCGGCTTGGGCGACGGCCGGCGCGATCTTGACGATCAGGCGCGGATCGAACGGCTTCGGAATCAGGTAGTCGGGCCCGAACGACAGGTCCTGGATCCCGTAGGCGGTCGCGACGATGTCGCTCTGCTCGTGCTGCGCGAGCTCGGCGATCGCGTTGACGGCCGCGATTTCCATTTCACGCGTGATCGTCGTCGCGCCGACGTCGAGCGCGCCGCGGAAGATGAACGGGAAGCACAGGACGTTGTTGACCTGGTTCGGATAGTCGGTGCGGCCCGTGGCCAGCACGGCATCCGGGCGCACTTCGAGCGCCAGTTCCGGCAGGATTTCCGGCGTCGGGTTCGCGAGCGCGAGGATCAGCGGGCGCTCCGCCATGCCCTTCACCATCTCCTGCTTCAGCACGCCGGCAGCCGACAGGCCGAGGAAGATGTCCGCGCCGTCGATCACCTCGGCCAGCGTGCGGGCTTCGGTTTCGCGGGCGAAACGCTCCTTGTCCGGATCCATCAGCTCGGCGCGGCCCTTGTAGACCACGCCGGCCAGGTCGGTCACCGTGATGTTCTCGAGCGGCAGGCCGATGTCGACCAGCAGGTCCAGGCACGCGAGTGCCGCCGCGCCCGCGCCGGACGCGACCAGCTTGACCTTCTTGATGTCCTTGCCGACGACCTTCAGGCCGTTCGTGACGGCCGCGGCCACGACGATCGCGGTGCCGTGCTGGTCGTCGTGGAACACCGGGATCTTCATCCGCTTGCGCGCCTCGCGCTCGACGATGAAGCAGTCCGGCGCCTTGATGTCTTCCAAGTTGATCCCGCCGAAGGTCGGCTCCAGCGCGGCGATCACGTCGACCAGCTTGTGCGGGTCCGACTCGTTCAGTTCGATGTCGAACACGTCGATGCCGGCGAACTTCTTGAACAGTACGGCCTTGCCTTCCATCACCGGCTTCGACGCGAGCGGGCCGATGTTGCCGAGCCCGAGCACCGCGGTGCCGTTCGTGACGACGCCGACCAGGTTGCTGCGCGCGGTGAAGCGCGCGGCGTTCAGCGGGTTCTCGACGATCTCCTCGCACGCATACGCGACGCCCGGCGAATACGCGAGCGCGAGGTCGCGCTGGTTGATCATCTGCTTGGTCGGGGCGATCGCGATCTTCCCGGGCGTCGGGAATTCGTGATAGTCGAGAGCGGCTTCGCGGAGCTTGGCTTTGGAGGAGGCTTGGGTCGACATGTGTCTCGTGGCGGGCGGATTAGAATGACTGTTCGACGGCATTGTAGCGCCAATCGAAGGCCATCAGACCGGCGATTCGGGTGCAGCAGCCGCGACAAAAATGTACCGAACGGCGCAGGAACAGTGCCGTTCGCTGCGTACAATGCCGTTCCCTTTCACCGCTTCCGGGTCCGTCCGCCGTGCCAGCCGCCTTGTCCGAGTTTTCGCTGATCGATCGCTTCTTCGCGCGCCGCGCGGCCCGGGGAGCGCGTGCGTCGACGCTCGGCATCGGTGACGATTGTGCGCTGATCGCGCCTCGATCCGGGAAATTGCTGGCCATTTCGACGGACATGCTGGTCGAGGGCCGCCACTTCTTCCCCGATGTCGCGCCCGACGCGCTCGGCCACAAGACCCTCGCGGTCAATCTGTCGGATCTCGCGGCGATGGGCGCCGAGCCGCGTGCGTTCACGCTTGCATGCGCGCTGCCGCGTGCCGATGCCGCGTGGCTCGAGGCGTTCAGCAACGGGCTGTTCGCGCTCGCCGAGCGGTTCGGCTGCGAGCTGATCGGCGGCGACACGACGAGCGGGCCGCTGAACCTGTGCGTGACCGTGTTCGGCGAAGTGGCGCCGGATGCGGCGCTGCGGCGCGATGCCGCGCGCGACGGCGACGACGTATGGGTGTCGGGCACGCTCGGCGACGCCCGTGCGGGGCTCGGGGTGACGCGCGGCGAATGGAGCGCCGGCGCGGCTGAAGCTGCCGCGTTCCGGCAGGCGCTCGAGCGTCCCGAGCCGCGCATCGCGCTCGGGCTCGCGCTCGCCGGCGTCGCGCACGCGGCGCTCGACATCTCGGACGGCCTCGCCGGCGATCTTCGGCACATCCTGACCCGCTCGAACGTGCGTGCCGAAATCGACGCGGACGCGGTGCCGCGCTCGGCCGCGCTCGCGACGCTGCCGCCCGACGTGCAGCGACGCTGCACGCTGGCCGGCGGCGACGACTACGAACTGTGCTTCACCGCACCGGCCGCGGCCCGCACCGCGGTCGACGCAGCCGGCGCGAGCGCCGGCGTGCGGGTCACGCGAATCGGTACAATACACGCGTTGTCCTCGCCGTCGGAGCAGCCCGCGATCGCGTGGCGCGATGCCGCCGGTGCACCCCTGACTCTCACGTTGCACGGTTTCGACCACTTCCATGCAGACTGACCCGACGACCGCGCAAACCGCGGCCGCGCACGGCGCCGCCCGGAACGTGCCTCGGCGCGCCACCGCGCGCTTCATGCTGTCGCACCCTGCGCACATCGTGTCGCTCGGTTTCGGCAGCGGCCTCGCGCCGTTCATGCCCGGCACGTTCGGCTCGCTGTTCGGGTGGCTCACGTTCGTCGTGCTGAACCGCTACCTGACGGTGCCCGAATGGTGGGCGCTGATCGCGGTCGGATTCGTCGCCGGCACGTGGATCACCGGCTTCACCGCGCGCAAGATGGGCACGACCGATCCGGGTGCAGTCGTCTGGGACGAAATCGTCGCGATCTGGCTCGTGATGCTGTTCGTCACGCCCGCGACCTTCATCGGCCAGCTATGGGCGTTCGTCGTATTCCGCTTCTTCGACATGCTCAAGCCGCCGCCGATCCGCTATTTCGACCGTCGCATGAAAGGCGGGCTCGGCATCATGATCGACGACCTGATCGCCGCGTTCATGACCCTGCTCGTGATCGCCCTGTGGCGCTCCGTCGTCGGCTGACCGCTTTTCCCGACTCCCGTTTCCCGACGCGCATGCCAACCGATTCCGTCGTCCACCAGCTTGCGATCCGCGCAGGCAACAAGCTGCGTGACGAGCACCTGTCGCTCGCCACCGCCGAATCCTGCACGGGCGGCATGATCGCCGCCGCGATCACCGACATCTCCGGCAGCAGCCAGTGGTTCGAGCGCGGCTTCGTCACCTATTCGAACCAGGCCAAGAGCGAGATGATCGGCGTGCCGCCCGACCTGATCGACAAACACGGCGCCGTCAGCGAGCCGGTCGCGCGCGCGATGGCCGAAGGCGCGCTGCGCAACAGCCGCGCGCAGGTCGCGCTGTCCGTCACCGGCATCGCAGGCCCGGCGGGCGGCAGCGAGAAGAAGCCGGTCGGCACCGTGTCGTTCGCGTGGAGCAACCGGCTGCATACCGACGTCGAGACGCTCGTGTTCAAGGGCGATCGCGAGCAGATCCGCACGCAAGCGGCCGCGCATGCGCTGCGCGGGCTGCTGAAGCTGCTCGACGAGCGCGAAGGCTGATTCGCCCGCGCGACGGCCGAGGCAGGAGCGGCCGGCGCCCCGCACTGCTTACTGGATCGCGTCGGGTTTCACGACGATCCAGTTCTTGTCCGCCGTCACCGGCAGACCGAGCGCCTTCTGCTTCGCGGCCGATTCGTCCGACCACGCGCGGATCTGCGCCATCTGCTTGTCCTTCTTGTCGACCCACACGCGCACGCCGCCGCGCGCGACGTCGGTCGCATTCAGCAGCATGTAGCCGTCGGACATCGGCGTGTCGCCCGCGACGAGCACCGGCTTCTTCCACTGGTCGATCCAGCCGACGATCGAGCCGAGCTTGCCTTCGTACCACGTCATCGGGTTCATCAGGAACGGCGTGATCACGAGGTTGCGGTTCGCGGCCTCGTCGTACTTGCCGGCCTTGATCTGCAGCCGCGACGTCGTCAGCGCGCCCGTCGCCGGATTGCGCAGCAGCGTCGTCACGCCGATCACGTTCTGCGGCTTCACGTTGTAGCCGTATTTCGGATCGGACAGCACGAGCCGCGCGAGTTCCTCGTGCGCTGCCGTCATCACGTAGACCTCGATCCCGTTCTCGCGCAGCGCGTTGTACAGCTCCTGCATCCCGCGGAAGAAGCGCGGCGGATTCGCGGCGCCGTCGACGACCTTGTCACCGTGCCAGTAGCGGATCGGCACGGGCTTCCCGTCGGCGAGCATCGCGTCGACGTGACGCTTGAGCTCCGCGAGCGACAGCCCCGCGAACGCCTGCGCGATCCACGGGTAGCAGACGAGATCGTCGATCTCGCAGAGCCGGTAGTAGTAGCTTGTCAGCGATTCCTTGTAGTCGGCGGAATCCTTGAACGGGATCAGCTTCAGCGACGGATCGAGCGAGTCGCGCGTGAGCACGCCGCGGTTCTCGAGATACGGCAGCAGCGATTCCTCGAGATCGTAGCGGTAGGTCGTGTTGTCGGCGTCGAATACCGCATAGTCGCCGCGGTGCGCATGCGCGGCGATCATCGCATTCAGCGCCTTCGCGCTGCCCGCCGGCCAGTGCGACAGGTCCGCCGCGTGGGCGAACGACATGCACAACGACGCGGCAAGCGCGCTCAGAAAACGGCGGGACAGCTTGGTCATGGCGTCGCTCCCTTTCTTGACATTTTGATTACGGATCGATGACAAGCGGCAGCATCGCGCGATTACTGCGCCGGCATGCGGTACGCAAGCGACGGGAAGTTGTTCGCGTGCGCCAATGCAGCGGGACGGAATCAGGAACGAGCGGGAGACGAAGGCGGAGGGGAACAGCGGAGAACGCGGCCCGTGCCCGCGGGCACGGGCCTGCTGGAGCGGGCCGCCCGTGCGGGCGCCCCGTGCCGTCCGCAATCAGCGATGCGCGTTGATCGTGTCGCGGGTTTTCTGTGCGGCGAGCGCCGCGGCTTCGGCGAAATCCTCGCCGTTGCTCGCGTACAGGATCGCGCGCGACGAGTTGATCATCATCCCGGTGCCGTCTGCCGTGCGGCCCGCGTTGACGGTCGCCTGCACGTCGCCGCCCTGCGCGCCGATGCCGGGAATCAGCAGCGGCATGTCGCCGACGATCCCGCGCACGATCTCGATTTCCTTCGGGAACGTCGCGCCGACCACGAGGCCGAGCTGGCCGTTCTTCGCATTCCACTTGTTCGCCGCGAGATCGGCCACGACCTGGTACAGCGGCCGGCCGTTCGTGTCGAGGAACTGCAGGTCCGAGCCGCCCGGGTTCGACGTGCGGCACAGCACGATCACGCCCTTGCCTTCATGCTCGAAGTACGGCTCGACCGAGTCGTAGCCCATGTACGGGTTCACCGTGACCGCGTCCGCGCGGTAGCGCTCGAACGCTTCGCGCGCGTACTGCTCGGCGGTGCTGCCGATGTCGCCGCGCTTCGCGTCGAGGATCACGGGCAGGCCCGGATGCTGGAGGTGGATGTGCGCGATCAGGCGCTCGAGCTGATCCTCCGCGCGATGCGCGGCGAAGTAGGCGATCTGCGGCTTGAACGCGCTCGCATACTGCGCGGTCGCGTCGACGATCTGCCGGCAGAATTCGAAGATCGCGTCGGGCTGGCCGTCGAACTGCACGGGGAAGCGCGACGGCTCGGGATCGAGGCCGACGCACAGCAGCGAATTCGTGCGCTGCCACGCGGCGCGCAGCGATTCGATGAAAGTAAGCGGGGAAGACATGGCGGATACTCGCGGCAAACCGTTGGTAGACCGCGTATTTTACCCGCGTCGCCGGCGTCCCTCGCGCGCGGCCGCATCGACGCGCGTATCGGTCCGCTCGACGGTGAACGTGAAACGCCGCGTGAGCCGCTCGCCCGGCGCGAGCAGCGTCATCCCGTGCGCGGCCGCGCCGCCCGGCAGGTTCACCGCATTGATCGGATGATCGACCGGCTCGAAGCAGAAGAAATCCTCGCCGGGCGGCGTATACAGCACGTAAGCATCGGCGTCCGCCGCCACCGTCAGCGACAGCCCGCGACGCGGCCAGCTCACCGTCGCGTGACCGCCCCAGCCGGTGAACGCGTGATTGACGAGCGTCGCCGGTAGCGGATAGGCGACGCCAAACTGCCAGGCCGGCGGCACGCTCACGTGCCGCACCGGCAGGAAATCGGCACCCGACAGCCACAGCCCGCCCGCGGCCGCGGCCAGCTCGGTCACGTTGTCGCGCACCACGAACGGATGCACGCCGAGACCGAACGGCAGCCGTGCGCGCCCCGCATTCTCGATCGTCAGCGCGATCGACAGCGTCGTGTCGTCGAGTGCGAACGACTGGATCGCGTGGAACGCATAGGGCGCGCCGCTCGCTCGATCGAGCGACAGTTGCAGCGTCGTGTCGGTCGCGTCGTCCACCTGCCACGGCGCGAGCCAGCCGTCGCCGTGAATCGGCAGCGGCTCGTCGCGGCGATTGCGCGGCACGGCGATGCTGCGCCCATCGCATTCGAAGCGGCCGTTGCCGATCCGGTTCGAATACGGCAGCAGCGGATAGCACGCGAGCGCGTTCGGATCGGTCGCCGTTTCCGGTTGCTCGCAGCGGCGGAACACCGGCACCAGTGCGCCGTCGTCGCCGCGCCAGTCGAAGCGCGCGATGCCGCCGCCGAGGTGCGGCAGCACGTCGAGCCGCAGCGACGCGTTCGACAGCGTGACGGCCGCCGCATGCGCGGCGCCGATGCCCTGCGCGAGCGCGGCAGTCTGCGGGCCGGCGCTGACCGGCTGCGCGGCGGCAGCCAGGCGCGCGCGGCGCGACTGGCTCGTGGACGACGATGCGCGCGAGGACGTGGCGGTCATGATGAGCTCCTTTCCTTCGTCGATGAAACGATACGGGTCGCCGCGCGGTGCCGCGCGCGCACGAACCCCGGCAATCAGGCCCAGCCGCCGTCGACCACCACGTCCTGCGCGGTGATCATCCGGCTGTCGTCGGCCGCGAGGAACAGCGCCATGCGCGCGAGATCGTCCGGCAGCAGCTCGGCGTCGATGCACTGGCCGGCCTTGATCGCCGCACGGCCCGCGTCGTCGAGCCACATCCTGCGTTGCTTGTCCGTCATCACCCAGCCGGGCACGAGCGAATTCACGCGGATCCCGAACGGGCCGAGATCGCGCGCGAGGCCGCGCGTGAGCCCCTGCACGGCCGCCTTCGCCATCACGTAGACGGGATAGCCGCCGTTCTTCAGCATCCAGCTGATCGAGCCGAGGTTGATGATCGCGCCGCCGCCGCGCTGCTTCATGTCGTCGATCACCGCCTGCGCGGCGAAGAACTGGTGGCGCAGGTTCACCGCGATGCCCGCGTCGAACGACGCGGGTGTCACGTCGCCGATCGCGTGGCGCGCGTCGTTGGCCGCGTTGTTCACGAGCACCGCGATCGCGCCGATCCGCGCGCGGATCGCGTCGATCGCATGGCGCAGCGCGTCGATGTCGGTCAGGTCGCACGGCAGGAACAGCGGCGCGTGGCGTACGTCCGGCCTCTGCGCGAGGCTTTCCGCGAGTGCCTGGCCCGCGTGCGCGTCGAGATCGACGAACGCGACGCGCGCGCCCTGTCGCGCGAAGTGCTCGACGAACGCCGCGCCGATGCCGGTCGCGCCGCCCGTGATCAGCACCGCGCGATCCTCGAGGCTCGGGTAGCGCGCATAGCGCGCGTCGCTCGCGGCGCGCGGGTCCTGCGCGGAAGTGTCGATGGTCATGCGAATCGTCTCCGTGAAATCGGTCAGTCGCGTACGCCGCGGTTCTTCAGCTGGTCGAGCAGCACGGCCGCGAGCAGGATCGCGCCGCGCACCAGGTACTGGTAGAACGCGTCGATGTTCAGCAGGTTCATCACGTTCTCGACGGTGCCCATGATCAGCACGCCGATCACGACGCCCGAGATCGTCGCGCGGCCGCCCATCAGCGACACGCCGCCGAGCACGCATGCGGAGATCACGTTCAGCTCGAAACCCTGCGCGGCGTTCGGCTGGCCCGACGTGATGCGCGACGCGAGGATCACGCCGGCGAGCGCCGTCACCGCGCCCTGGATCAGGAAGATGTACACGCGCGTGCGTTCGACGTTGATCCCCGCCAGGCGCGATGCCTCGGGGTTGCCGCCGATCGCGAGCGTGTTGCGGCCGTACACGGTCTGGTTCAGCAGCACGCCGAACACGATGAAGCACATGAGCGTGACCCAGATCGGCAGCGATACGCCGAAGAGCGACAGCCCGCCGAGCGCGATGAACGTATCCGACGACACGCCGACCGCCTGCCCCTTCGACACGATGAAGCCGAGCCCGCGCACGATTTCCATCGTCGCGAGCGTCGTGATCAGCGCGTTGATGCGCAGGTACGCGATCACCGCGCCGTTCACGAACCCGATCGCCGCACCGGCCGCGACCGCCGCGACGATCGCGACGAACGTGTTGTCGGTCGCGTTCAGCACCATCGCGCACAGCACGCCGGAGAACGCGACGGTCGAGCCGATCGACAGGTCGAAGTCGCGCGAGGCCAGACAGAACATCATCGTGCACGCGACCATCCCGATCTGCGAGATCGACAGCGCGAGGCCAAGCATGTTGTCGATCGAGAAGAAGTGATCGACCGTCAGCGACATCGTGATGAACATCACCGCGAAGATCGCGATCAGGCTGTATTCGGTGAGGTGCTGCCACCACTTCTGGCGATCGCTCTGCTGTGGAACCAGCGCGTCGGCCGACGGCTTCACGGCTGCGCTGGCGAGGTTTTCCCTGACTTGCATGGTTGTGTCTCCTGCTCCTGCATCGCGCGGCCCGCGCCGCGCGTGATCGATTCGAATATCGTGCGTCGCCCGCGGCGACCTGACACTCCGTCAGGCCGCCTCGACGACGCTCGTCTGCGGCAGCGCGAGGCTCAGCACCGCATGCTCGTTCGCCTGCTCGCGCGGCAGCTCGCCCGCGATGCGGCCTTCGCGCATCACGACGATGCGATCGGACACGCCGAGCACTTCCGGCAGCTCCGACGACACCATCACGATTGCGCAGCCGCGCTCCGCGAGCCGGTAGATCACGTCGTAGATCTCGTGCTTCGCGCCAACGTCGATGCCGCGCGTCGGCTCGTCGAGGATCACGACCTTCAGGTCGGGCTCCGCGAGCCAGCGCGACAGGATCGCCTTCTGCTGGTTGCCGCCCGACAGGAAGCGGATCTTCTGCCGACGATTCGGCGTCTTGATCTTCAGCCGCTGGATGAAGCGGTCGGCCGTTGCGCTTTCGGTCTTGCGGTCGATGAAGAGCCCGGCGCGCAGCGAATGACGGCGGCAGCTGATGTTGATGTTCTCCGCGACCGACGCCATCGCGATGATCCCTTCTTCCTTGCGATCCTCCGGGCACAGCACGATGCCGTGGCGGATCGCGTCGCCGGTGCGTTTCACGTCGATGCGCTTGCCGTCGAGCGTCAGCTCGCCCGCGCGCCGGCGGTCCGCGCCGTACACGAGACGCATCAGTTCGCTGCGCCCCGCGCCGACGAGACCGAAGAACCCGACGATCTCGCCCGCGCGCACGGAGAAGCTCGCCGGTTCGCGCAGCGCCGGGCCGTCGACGTCTTCGGCCGAAAACCGCACGTTGCCGAGCGCGCGTGGCGCGTAATGGTAGATGTCCGAAATCTCGCGCCCGACCATCTCGGCAACCAGCCGCTCGCGCGGCACGTCGGCGAGCGATTCGTGCGACGCGATCTTGCGCCCGTCGCGGAAGATCGTGCACGCATCGCACAGCCGGTAGATCTCGTCCATCCGGTGCGAGATGTAGATCAGCGCGCGGCCCTGCGCGCGCAGGTCGTCGACGAGCTTGAACAGCACCTCGGTCTCGCGATGCGACAGCGAGCTCGTCGGTTCGTCGAGCGCGATCACGCGCGCGTTGCGCATCAGCGCCTTGCAGATCTCGACCATCTGCCGCTGCGCGATCGACAGCCGCCCGAGCTTCGCATCGGGATCGAGATCGACGCCCATCGCGGCGAGCCGCTCGCGCACGTGGCGCTTCGCCTCGCCCTTCCTCACCCAGCCGAGCGCGTTCGGCAGGCGGCCGAGCAGCAGGTTTTCCGCGACCGTCAGGTCGGGCACGTACTGCAGCTCCTGGTGAATCACTGCAATGCCGGCCGCGATCGACGCAGCCGCACTCGAGAAATGCACGGGCTGGCCGTCGACCAGCACGCTGCCCGCATCGGGCTGGTATTCGCCGCCGAGAATCTTCAGCAGCGTCGACTTGCCCGCGCCGTTCTCGCCCATCAGGCCATGCACCTCGCCCGCATGCACGTCGAACGAGATGCCGTCGAGTGCGCGCACGCCGGGAAATACCTTGCCGATATTGTCAAAACGCAGTGCCGCTGACACGTCGTCTCCCCACTTGCAGATCCATCGATCGCCGGCTGCCGCATCGCCGCGGCGGCCGGCAAGCCGCTTACTTCGAGGCGAGCCCCATCTCCTCGCGCACCTTCGACACGTTGTCGCGCGTCGCCAGCATGCCCGTCGTCAGCGTCAGCGCCGGCGGTGCCTTGCCCTGCGTGATCCACGCGTACATCAGGTCCGAGGTTTCCTCGCCGTGGCGCTTCGGGCTGATGATCACGGTGCCGTAGAAGCCCGTCGGCTGCGGTTTCTTGAATTCGTTGAGCGCCGATTCGGAACCGCCGATGCCGATGCCGATCATGTTGTCCGCCTTGAAGCCGCGCCCTTCGGCCGCGCGCACCGCGCCGAGCACCGCCTCGTCGTTCAGGCCGTACGCAACCCAGTGCTTGAACTGCGGGTTCTTGGTGAGCGCGATGTTCGCCGCGTTGAACGCGTTCTCGGTGTCGGTCTTCGCCTGCGGCGCCGCGATCACGTTCGCCTTCGGAAAGCCCGCCGCCACCAGCGCGTCGGTCGCGCCGCTCGTGCGGTCATGCGCGGTCGGCAGCTGCTCGTACGTGATGTCGATCGCGCCGACGTCCTTCATGTTCCAGCCGCGCTTCTTGATCTCGGCCGCGATGCCGTCGCCGACCTGCTTGCCGATGTTGTACGCGGAAATCCCCATGTGCGGCACCGACTCGATCGGCTTGCCCGCACCGTCGACGAGGCGGTCGTCGACCGTCATCATCTTCAGGTTGTGCGACTTCGCCTTCGCGACGATGCCCGGCCCGAGCTTCACGTCGGGTGTGCAGATGATGAAGCCCTGCGCCTTCTGCGCGGACAGGTTGTCGATCGCGCTCATCACCTTCTCGCCCGACGGCGCGCCGATCTTCACGAGCGTGAAGCCCTTGTCCTTCGCCGCCATCTCCGCGAACTTCCACTCGTCCTGGAACCACGGCTCTTCCGGCTGCTTCACGAGGAAGCCGATCTTGACCGGATCGGCCGCGTGCGCAACCGGGCTCCCCATCACCACCGCGGCCGCGGCGGCCAGCGTTACGAACGTTCTGCGTTTCATCTCCAGTGTCTCCTTGTCTTCATCGAACGGTACAGCCGCTTGTTGGTTTCGACGCAGCGTGCGCGCGGCCGTCGCACGTGCGGTCTGTCGAATCGTTGCGTCAGTCGTGGTACAGCGCCGCGCGCCCGCCGTCGACGGTGATGCACGCGGCATTGATGAACGGCGCCTCGTCGGATGCGAGGAACACGGCCGTCATCGCGACTTCCTCCGGTTTGCCGATCCGCTTCATCGGCTGCAGCGCGAGCGTCTGCTCGCGCGCCGCGGCCGGGTCGGCCTGCGCATCCCACCAGTCGCGCGTGAGCTGCGTCTCGATATAGCCGGGCGCGATCGCGTTCACACGCACGTTGCGCGCCGCGTATTCGATCCCGAGCGCACGTGTGAGGCCCAGCACGCCATGTTTCGCGACCGGGTACGGAAAGCAGCCCGGGATGATCCGGAACGCATGCGTCGACGCGATGTTCACGATGCTGCCGCACCCGCGCTCGACCATCCCTTCCAGCGCCGCGCGGCAGCCGTGCCACACGCCGTCGAGGTCGACCGCGAAGCAGCGGCGCCAGTCGTCGTCCGTCATCGTCAACGGATCGGCGAACACGTTGATGCCGGCGTTGTTCACGAGCACGTCGAGCGGGCCGAATGCGGCCTCGGTCTGCGCAAGCGCATCACGCACCGAGTCCTGCCGCGCGACGTCCGCATGCAGCGCGAGCACGCGCGCGCCGTCAATGTCGTCGGCGATCGCGGCCGCCGTGCGCTGCGCTTGCGGGAAGTCGAGATCGACGAGCGCGACGGCCGAGCCCTCGCGCACGAACGCATGCGCGATCGCGGCGCCGATCCCGCGGCCCGCGCCCGTCACCATCGCGACCTTGCCTGCGAGGCGTCCCATCACGCCGCTCCGCTGCGCGCCGCGCGCAAGCCGGCCTGGAATGCGCGCGCGTTCGCCGCGGTCGCGTCCGCCGACTGGCCGGGCCGGTACAGCGCCGAGCCGAGTCCGAAGCCATTGGCGCCAGCCGCGAGGAACGGCTGCATGTTGTCCGGCGAAATTCCGCCGACCGGAATCAGCGGCACCGCGCGGTCGATCACCGCGCGCCACGCCTTCACGATGGGCACGCCGAGCTGCTCGGCCGGGAACATCTTCAGCACGTCGGCGCCGTTCGCGAGTGCGGCGAACGCCTCGGTCGGCGTCGCGACGCCCGGTGCGCTCGCGAGCCCGCGCTCGCGCGCGCGGCGGATCACGGCCGCGTCGCTGTGCGGCATCACGATCAGCGTGCCGCCGGCGTCCTGCACGCGGTCGACAAGTTCGGCGCGCAGCACGGTGCCCGCGCCGACGATCATGTCGTCCGGCAACGCACGGCGCAGCGCCGCGATGCTGTCGAACGGATCGGGCGAATTGAGCGGCACCTCGACGATCCGGAAGCCCGCTTCATGCAGCGCAAGGCCGTGGTCGGCCGCTTCGGCAGGCGTGATGCCGCGCATGATCGCGATCAGCGGACACGCGTCGAACGCGCGCGTCAGTGCGGGATGCGGCGTGTACGGTGCGGGCAGCGTAAGGTCGGACGGCATCGATGGTTCCTCTTCAATCGGTTCATTGATCGGCGCAGACGGGTTCGCCGTCCGCGCGCACGAGTCCGGCGCGCGATGCGATCCGCCACAGGCCGCGCTCGGTCGCCTGCGCGACGACGCGCGCATGCGTGCAGCCGAACACGTGCAGCGCGTCGACATAGCGCGCGCACAGCCCGTCGTCGCCGATCAGCAGCAGCGGCTGGTTCGCGAGCGCAACGCCACGCTCCGCGAGCATCGCGTCGAGCGCGTTGAGCTCATGGCCGATCAGCAAGCCGGACAGGTAGTCGCCCTGTGCATCGGGTGCGAGCCGGTCGGTCAGGCCCAGCGTGCGCGTGCTGAAGATCGTCGCGAGCAGCCCCGCGCGCTGCGCGCCGCGCGCCACCGCGACGCCGCGCGCGAATGCCGCGCGGTCGGGCGTCGCGCTCGCGCGCATCGTGCGGCCGAGGATCGTGTGGTCGCGCAGCGCCGCGAACAACTCGCCCGTCATGAAGGTCTGGAAGCGCTCGATGAGCCCGTCCTTCACCCATGCCCATTTCGCATGCGTGCCCGGCAAGCCGATCAGTACCCCTGAACAATCGGCATCAAGCATGGGATCGTTCGCGAGTGCGCCGAATATCTGCGTTTCTTCGCCGCGCATCACATCGGGCAATTCGCCCGTCGCGATCACGCCCGGCACGATCGACACCGTCGTGCCGCGCGCCGTCGTCACCGTGACGAGGCCCGCGACGAGCGCGTCGGCGCCGGCCGGCACCGCGACGTACGGCGCCTCGCGCCAGCCCTGCGCGCTGCCGACCATTCCGGCTGCCAGCACCGGCACGCCCGGCGCGCGGTCGAGCCAGTCGCCGCACGCTTCCTCGAACACGACGTCGAATGCGCGCGCGCCGCCGGCCGGCACGTGCATCACGCCCGCCGCGCGGCTGCGCGTGTCGAGCAGCGCGCCGTGCGCGTCGAACAGATACGCGCGCAGCGACGTCGTGCCCCAGTCGAGCGCGATCAGCGACGGTGCGGCGGAACTGGCGTCCGGAGCGGTCCGGGTCGAATTGGTCATCGTTTGATCCTGCGGGTACCCTGCGGCGGGCTCCAGCCCAGTTCCGCGGAAATGGCTCGCGCTTCGCGCTGCACGAGCGGAATCAGTTCGTCCATCCGGTCATGCGGCATGTACGGAATGGTGCTCGCGACCGACACGGCCGCGACGATCGCGCCCGACGCGTCGCGGATCGGTGCAGCCACGCAGCGGATCGACGCCTCGTTTTCCTCGAGGTCGAACGTGTAGCCGCCGGCCGCGTAATGCGCCATGCGCTGCAGGAACCCGCTCGTCTCGGGCCGGTTGTCCGGCTTGAAATTGACGCCGGCCAGCGCGCGCCGCGCGGCCTCGAACAGCGAGTGCCACCGGTCCGGATTGAGGTCCAGCATCATCGCCTTGCCGATACCGGTCGACGCGAGCGGCATCCGGTGGCCGACGCGCGAACGCATCTCGAGGCCGCGCGTGCCGGGAATCTTGTCGATGTACAGCACGTCGTCGCCGTCGCGCACGCCGAGGTGAATCGTGTCGAGCGTCGCTTCCGCGAGCGCTTCGAGGTGCGGCCGCGCAACCGCGGTGAGCGGCATCTGCTCGAGCGCGATCGTGCCGAGCTCGATCAGCTTCGGGCCGAGCAGGTAGCCGCCCTGCACCTGGCGCAGGTAGCGCGCCTGCACGAGGCTGCTGACGAGACGGTGCGTCGTGCTGCGCGTCGTGCCGAGCGCGGCACCGATCGCACGCATGTCGCGTGCGCCGTTCGCGATCGCTTCGAGGATCGCGAGGCCGCGCAACAGCGTCTGCGTGCCGGCCTGCTGCGCGGCGAGGTCGAGCGGCGTGCTGGTCGCGCCGATGCTGTCGGTCAGCGGCGCATCGTCCGGCGTCGCGCGCCGGGCGTCGAGAGCAAGGGAATCGGGCATCTTGGTCATGGAACAGGCTTCTTCAACGGAATCGGTGAAGCCGCGGTCGCGAGGCCGGAACGAGGTCGGGCGTCGCGGCAATGCGGCGGTCGATGCACCGAGGAAAGCGCCCGGCGAACTTCATGGAATGTGTCTCCGTGTGCGTCGGGCGCCGCGCGATGCGTGGGTCCGAAGCTGTCGATGTGCTTCGGATTGTAGGAGCGCACGCACTCGTCTCCAATATTTGAATGCGTTGTCCAGATAATGAGAAAGCGAGCGGAAGGCGCCAAACGGCCGCGCCATGCGCGCGGGGGCGGAACCCGGCGCGTCGCGGGTTCCGCCCCCGGTTATCCAGGCGCGCCGCGCTTACTGCTGGTTCGTGCTGCGCGCCTGCATGTAGCGCTGCACGTCGGCGAACGACACGCGGCCGCTACCGCTCGCGTCGATCTGCCGGAAGTGATTCGCGACATAGCCGAGGCCGGCTGCGCGCGCCTGCGCTTCGGTGATCGAGCCGCTGTTCTGCGTATCGGCCGCGCCGAACTGCCGCGCGAGCTTGCGCACCACCTGCGCGTGCAGCGCGGCGCCGGTCGTCTGCGTGCCGGCGGTCGGCTTGCGCGCGGCCGGCGGCACGTACGGATCGCCGAGCTGCGCCTGGCGCGCGCGCGCCGGCGTGGCGGCGTCGCTCGCCTGCGCGAACGCGGACACCGATGCGGATGCTGCAACGCCGGCGCATGCGAGCGCCGCGGCAACGACGATGAAACGTTTCTTCATGTCAGGCTCCAGTCTGGAATGAGGTCGTCGACGGCCGGCGAACGGCGCCGCCACGGGCGCGCGTCGCCAGATCCGCCCATCGCATCAATGCGCGGCCGCGTTGTAGAAAGTCACGAGGTCGGCTTTCTCCTGCGGACGCGACGTATCGTCGAGATAGACCATGTGTCCACCCTGATAGTCCTTGATCGTCAGGTTCGGTTGCGATCCGAGCCGCGCGAGGTCGAGCTCGGTCTGGTAGAACGGCGTCGCGATGTCGTGATACCCGTTCAGCGACAGCACCTTCAGCGATGGATTCAGCGTCAGCGCCGCGGCGAGATCGGGAATCGTGTCGGGCATCGCGAGGCCGTCGTGCGACCAGTCCCAGGTCTGGATCGCATCGCTGCTGACCGAATACGCGGACTGCGCGCTGTACTTCAGGACGTTCGGCAGATAGCTGCCGATCGTGTCGGTGAACGGCTTCGTGATGAACGTGCTCGACGGGTCGCCGTCCGCGGCGAGCGGGCTCGACGACGGCACGTTCACGCGCGCGTCGTAGCGGCCGATCAGCGTGCCCGGGATCAGCGACACCTGGAAGCTGTTGTCGAAGAAGGTCGGGACCACGTTGAAGTCGGCATTCCACAGCGACTGCTTCACGCCGGTCGAATTCACCATCGTCGTGACGAGCGGCGGCGGCGGCGGCGTGTGGCTCGCGAGATAGGCGTTCACGGCGGGCGCGTAGCTGCCGGCCGTCAGCAGGCGCATCTGGTCCGCGTACTGCGGCAGATTCGACGGATTCGGATTGTCGAGCTGGTAGTACGCGCCGACCGTGCCGTAGGACGGCACGAAGCCCGCGCAGCTCACCGGGCTCGCGCCGTTGTTCGAGTTGCCGACATAGTCGCTCGCCATGTCGCAGTTCGCGTTGTAGTTCAGGATCGACGACTGCAGCACGATGCCGGCGAGCTTCACGCCGGCCGTCTCGAGCAGGTTCGTGAGCACGTCGGTGCGAGGCGTGCCGTACGACTCGCCGAACAGGTATTTCGGCGAATCGTTGCGCTGGTTCACGGCGAGGTAGCGCATCACGAAGTCGCGGAACGCGCCGCCGTCCTGGTCGACGCCCCAGAACGTCTGGTTCGTGTTCGGCGCGATCGCTTCCGAGAAGCCGGTGCCGATCGCATCGACGAACACGAGGTCGGTCGTATCGAGCAGGCTTTCCGCGTTGTCGACGAACGGGAACGTCGACGTGTTCGCGTTCGGGTCGCCCGTCTGGATCCGCTTCGGACCGAACGAGCCGAGATGCAGCCACACCGATGCGGAACCGGGGCCGCCGTTGTACAGGAACGTGACGGGCCGCTTCGCCGCGGGCTGGTTGTCGGCGGTGTATGCGACGTAGAAGAACGATGCTTCGGGCGCCCCCGTCTGCGGATTGCGCGCGACGAGGTGGCCAGCGGTGGCCGTGTAACGGATCGTCTGGCCGTTCAGCGTGATCTGGTGATGGGTGACGGCGGCCTTTTCGACCGCGGCGGACGCGTCGAGCGACGCGGTCGCGCTCGACGAATAGCTGTTGGGATCGTTGTACGGCCTGTCCACCTGAGCGGCGGGATCGGCTGAATTGTCGGCGCCTGCCGCGGCGGACGACGTCACGTCGTCGTTGCAGGCCGTCAGAATCAGCGAAGAGAACACAACCCCCAACAACAGCTTCGCTTTGCTCGCTGGCATCGTTGCTTTCCTTCTCTCGAATGTTTTTGTGTGTCGAGCAGCCGGATAAGCCGCCCCCCGCCTCGATTGCGGCCGATAAGCCGAGGCGCTGGCCAATATACGCGAGCGGGTCGGCTTTGAAAAATTTGGAAATATTTGAGCGACGGCCGGTGCAGTGCACACCTTTCAGGAATGCTTCGTTTCGCGAACCATCGCTTTTCAGCTGCCTTTCAGAGGCTCGTGCGTTTACCGGGAAATACTAAAATTCCGCGGATTTCGTGCCATGACGGCAAACAGAATCGCACGCCCACAGGCATTGCTCAGTAAAGCGAAATAGACGATTTCGTCTAATGGATGCGACCCGAAATGCGGGCGACACGAATGCGCTGCGGCGCACCAATGACGCGCCGGCGACGGAACGGACGATGCGACGGCGCGATCGCGCCGCTCACTGCGACTGAGGCAGCTCGGCCGCCCCCATCCGGCGGGCAATCACGGCCGCGCGCTGCGCCTGGTAGGCCGAGCCGCGGTGCGCGTCGAACCAGCGCGGCTTCGGCAGCATCACCGCAAGGCGCGCCGACTGCCACGCGCCGAGCCGGCTCGCGGGGATTCTGTAGTAATAGCGGGCGGCGGCCTCGGCACCGTACACGCCGCGGCCCCATTCGACCGAATTCAGGTAGATCTCGAAGATCCGCTCCTTGTCGAGCACCGTCTCGAGCATCCACGTGATGATCAGCTCCTGCCCCTTGCGGATGTAGCTCTTCTCGCGCGACAGGAACAGGTTGCGCGCGAGCTGCTGCGTGATCGTCGAGCCGCCCGCGACGATCTTGCCGCGCGCCTTGTTCTTCTCCCACGCCTGCAGGATCGCGTCGACGTCGTAGCCGTTGTTGGTCGCGAAGGTCGAATCCTCCGACGCGATCAGCGCGCGCTTCAGGTTGCGCGAGATCTGGTCGTACGGCACCCATTGGTGCTGAATCTGCGCGGGCGGCTTGTCGCGCGACAGCCACCACGCATCGGTACGCATGAACGCGGTCGAACCGGGATTGACGAACGACCACAGCGCGATCTGCACGAGGTAGAACAGCTGCGTCGCGAGCCACGCGCCCGCGAACACCGAACCCGCATAGACGATCCAGCGGGTCGGGCTGACCGTGCGCGTGCGCTGCGTGCCGCTGACCGCCACCACCTGCCGCGCTCCGGTCAGGCCACCGCGAGCGCCTGGCGCAGCGTGGCCAGCACCGGTGCGCCGTCCGGCCGCACGCCGCGCCAGATGAAGAACGATTCGGCCGCCTGCTCGACCAGCATCCCGAGCCCGTCGGCCGTGCGCGCGCCGAGCGACGCCGCATGCTGCATGAACACGGTCGGCTGCGCGCCGTACATCATGTCGTACGCAAGCGTGCCCGCGCCGAACGCGGCCGCGTCGCACTCCGGCAGCGCCGCGTCGAGGCTGCCGGCCGTCGCGTTGACGATCACGTCGTACGGTTCCGCGCGAACGGCGTCCGGGCCGCCGCCCGACAGCACGCAGCCCGCATCGTGCGCGGCCTGCGTGAACTGGCCGACGAGCGCCTCGGCCTTGCTCGCGGTGCGGTTCACGATCGTGATCGACAGCGGTGCGCGCTCGAGCATCGGCAGCACCACGCCACGCGCCGCGCCGCCCGCACCGAGCAGCAGGATGCGCGCGCCCGCGAGCGACACGCCGAGATTCAGTTCGATGTCGCGCACGAGGCCAACGCCGTCGGTGTTGTCGCCGTAGATGCTGCCGTCGGCGTCGATGCGCAGCGTGTTTACCGCGCCCGCCGCCGCCGCGCGCGGCGACAGCGTGTCGGCGAGCGCATGCGCGTCGAGCTTGAACGGCACCGTCACGTTCGCGCCGCGACCACCTTCGGCGACGAACGCGCGCACGGCGGCCTCGAAGCCGTCGACCGGCGCGAGCCGGTGCTCGTAGACGATCGCCTCGCCCGTTTGCGCAGCGAACTGCGCGTGGATGAACGGCGACTTGCTGTGCGCCACCGGATTGCCGAATACCACGTAGCGGTCGGCGCCGCTCGTCGACGCGTTTGCGTTCACGATGCGCGCCCCTCTTCGCTTTCCTGGCCGTTGCCGGTCGCGGCGTCGCCGCCACCGACCGCCGCGCCGTCCGATTCGGCCAGCGCTTCGGCCTCGCTTTCCGCCGATGCATCTTCCGCATCGACCAGCGTGTCTTCGCCGCCTTCGGCCTCTTCCTCGTCGTCCGCCGCATCGCCGCTCGTCACGGTCGGCGCGTCGAGCACGTTCAAGAGCCGCACCGATGCCTCGATCGTCAGCTCGTCGAGCGACATCACGTCGAGCAGCACGCGCGTGCCGCGCGCATGCACGCCGAGCCCCGGCACGTGCAGCAGCAGCGGAATTTCCTCGAGACGCACGAGATCGCCCTTCACGACGCTCGCGACCACCTGCTTCTTCTGCTCCTGCGCGAGCCAGCGCAGGCACCAGAAGTACTCCATCCGGCGCTGGTAGTCGGCGTAGGCCGTGTAGGTATCGTCGAAGCCCTGCACGACCGCGTACAGATCGGCGTCCTTCGGCTTGAACGGCGCGGCGAGCTTCGCGGTGACGCCGTGCTGCACGCATGCGAGCAGCTGCCACTGGTTCACGAGGTCGACGTAGCGGCGCAGTGGCGACGTGCTCCATGCATATTGCGCGACGCCGAGGCCTTCGTGCGGCGCGGCCGACGTCTGCATCCGCGTGCGCTTCGGGCCCGGCGCGCCGAAGCCGCGCTGCGAACGGTAGATGCCCGGCACCGTGTGATCGTGCAGGAACGCACCCCACGTCGAGTTCGCGAGGATCGCGAGCTCCGACACGATCAGGTCGAGCGGCGACCCGCGGCGACGCGGCGTGATCGTCACGTGCTCGCCTTCGACGTAGAAGTTGTAGTCGGTGTTGCGCTGCACTTCGCGCTTCAGGCCATAGCCCGCGCGCGCGACCTGGCGCTTCTCGAACAGCGCCTGCGCGAGTGGCCACAGCACGGCGATGTCGTCCTTGTGCGGGTAGTCGCCGGTGCCGGCCGCGAGCGTCTCTTCGTTGACGAGCTCGTCGAGGTGGTTGTGGCGCAGGTTGTTCTTCACGAACACGAGCTCGGCGCGCGTCTCGTTCGCGACGATTTCCTGCGTGTCGCGGTTGACGATGATGTACAGCGACAGCGCCGGGCGGTAGTCGCCCTCCTTCAGCGTGAACACGTCTACGACGTCGTCCGGCAGCATCGTGATCTTGTCGCCCGGCATGTAGACGGTCGACAGGCGCGTGCGCGCGATCGTGTCGACCGCGTCGCCGCGCACGACGCCGAGCGCGGGCGCCGCGATGTGCACGCCGATCCGCACGCGACCGTCGGACAGGTGCTCGACCGAGAACGCGTCGTCGATTTCGGTCGTCGTGACGTCGTCGATCGAGAACGCCTCGACGTCCGCGCGCGGCAGGTCGTCCGGCAGCGCGCCGACCGTGACGGCCGGGAAGCCCGTGCCGTGCGGGAAGAATTCCGCGAGAAAACGCGCCTCGTGCAGCGCACGCGGCGACGCGATGCCGCCGCAGTCGAGCATCAGCCGCGCCGGCGACACGCCGCGCGCGCCGGCCGCCGCTTCCATCGCCTTGTATTCGATCGCGTTCTTGTCCGGCCGGGTCAGCAGCCCGAGCACCTTGCCCGCGAACGCTTCCGGCAGCTTGCCGGCCTTCAGTTCCTCTTCATACTGCGCCTGGACGAGCGCCTGCTGGCGCTTGCGCTCGAGCGACGCGAGCGCCATCTTGAGCTGCTCTTCCGGCGCGCGCTGATACTGGCCGCGCCCCTTGCGGCGAAAGTAGACGGGCGAGCCGTGCAGCCGCAGCACCAGCGCCGCGCGCTCGACCGGGCCGTAGGTCGCGCCGAAGTATTCCGCGGCCAGCGCCGTGTACGCGAATTCATCGGCCGGCGCGCATTCCCACAGGAAATCCAGGTCGATCTGCTGCGCGGCCGTATCGGCTTCCTGCATCAGTTCGCTCGCGGCCGGCTTCTCGAATTCGATCAGCACGTCTTTTGCGCGCACTTTCGCTCGCCGCCCGCCGGGCAACTCGACCTGAAACGCGTCGCCCTGGCGCGACAGCACGCTGCCCGCCTTGAAACTGCCCGATTCCTCGAAGAAAACGTTCACTCAGTACTCTCGTTCAGACTGCCGGGCACCGCATCGGCGGCGCCGCATGATGATGGGAATTCAATCGGCATGACGCCGGGTTCATGACGTTTTGTCGTCGCAAAAGGCGAGAACGTCGTCGACATAGTCGGCAAATTCGCTGATCCCGTGATCGCTGCCTTCGATCACGCGCGTTTTCGCGCCCGGGTAATGGGCGAGCATCTCGCGGTAGTCCAGCACTTCGTCGCCCGTCGCTGCGAACAGATAGTAGCGTTCGGGCCGCGAAATCGCCGGCACGCGCAGCGCATCGAGCTCCTGCAGGTGATGGCGTTCGACGACGATCGAGCCGCCGCCATGCCACAACGGCTGTTCGCCCAGGTGCTGCTCGAGATCGCGCTGCGGCACGATCGCCGGATTCAGCAGCACAGCCTTCCAGCCGTGCTGCTCGGCGAGCCAGGTCGCGTAGTAGCCGCCGAGCGAGCTGCCGATCACCGTCACGTCGTGCGCATCGGCCACCTCGGCTTGCGCGACGGCGATCGCCTCGAGCGGCGACACCGACAGCGACGGGCAGCGCCACTCGTGCGTGCGGCCGAGCGCGGCCATGCGCGCGGCGAGCAGCCGCGACTTCTGCGACTCCGGCGACGACCGGAACCCGTGCAGGTACAGGATCACGCGCGGCTCCCGAGCGCGTCGAGCAGCTTCTGGTGCACGCCGCCGAAGCCGCCGTTGCTCATCACGAGCACGTGGTCGCCCGGGCGCGCGGCCTCGACGACCGACTTCACCAGCAGATGGAGATCGTCGAACGCGCGAGCTTTGTCGCCGAGCGGCGCGAGCGCGTCGCCGAGGTTCCAGCCGAGCGCGTCGCGCCCGGTCGGCGCGCCATAGCCGAACACCAGATTGGCGTCGGCAAGGCTTGCCGGCAGTTGCGCCTTCATCACGCCGAGCTTCATTGTGTTCGAGCGCGGCTCGAGCACGGCCAGAATGCGGGAGTTTTGACGACCGATGCGCGCACGAAGGCCGGCAATCGTGGTCTCGATCGCGGTCGGATGGTGCGCGAAGTCGTCGTAGACGGTCACGCCGTCGACGCTGCCGCGCACTTCCATGCGCCGCTTCACGTTGCGGAACGATGCGAGGGATTCGGCCGCCTGCGCCGGCGGCACGCCGACGTGGCGCGCGGCGGCGATCGCCGCGAGCGCGTTCATCCGGTTGTGGTCGCCCTGCACCTGCCACGCGACTTCACCGACGCGCTCGGCCTTCGAATACACCGCGAACCGCTCGTCGACCGGCACGCCGTCCTCGGCCGGCAGCGCCTGCCAGCCGCCGTCGACGCCGAAGCGCTCGACCTCGCTCCAGCAGCCGCGCGCGAGCACGCGCTCCAGCGCATCCAAACGGCCGTTGGTCACGATCCGCCCGACGCCCGGCACGGTGCGCACGAGATGGTGGAATTGCGTTTCGATCGCAGCGAGATCCGGGAAGATGTCGGCGTGATCGAATTCGAGATTGTTGAGCACCGCGGTACGCGGCCGATAGTGGACGAACTTCGAACGTTTGTCGAAGAACGCCGTGTCGTATTCGTCGGCCTCGATCACGAAGAAGCTCGAATCGGTCAGCCGCGCCGACACGCCGAAGTTCAGCGGCACGCCGCCGATCAGGAAGCCCGGGTTCAGGCCGGCATCTTCCAACAGCCACGCGAGCATCGACGACGTGGTCGTCTTGCCGTGCGTGCCCGCGACCGCCAGCACCCACTTGCCCGCCAGCACGTGCTCGCCGAGCCATTGCGGACCGGACACGTACGGCAGGCCGCGATCGAGGATCGCTTCCATCAGCGGATTGCCGCGCGTGACGACGTTGCCGATCACGAACAGGTCGGGCTTCAGGTCGATCTGCTCGGCGCCGTAGCCCTCGATCAGCGTGATGCCCTGCGCCTCGAGCTGCGTGCTCATCGGCGGATAGACGCCCGCGTCGCAACCCGTCACCGTGTGGCCCGCCTCGCGCGCGAGCACGGCAAGACCGCCCATGAAGGTGCCGCAGATGCCAAGAATGTGGATGTGCATAGATGAATGCTTTCGCGCCGCCGGGCGCCGTCGATTCGGAAAGATGGTCTGCGGCACGCCGGACAGGCCGCCCGGCCAACGACTTTCGCCGCGACACAAAGACCGTCATTGTAACTGACGGTCCGCCCTGCCCGGCGGCCCGAACGATGGATCCGGATGCCGGCCGGCGCGGCGGGCGGCACGCAGCCACACGGCGTTCGGGCGTGACGGCGATCGAGTATGATTGCCGGATCATGTCTCGCAAACCCCTTGTCGACCCGCGGCGCGCCCGCGAGGAAATCGCCCAGTCCGCCGCCCGCCTGATCGCGGAGGACGGCCTCGATTACGCCAGCGCGAAACGCAAGGCCGCGCGCCAGTTGTTCGGCGATACGCGCGTTGCCGGAGAATGGCTGCCGGATAACGACCTGATCGAGGAAGAACTGCGCGAGTACCTCGCCCTGTTCCAGAGCGACACGCAGCCGGACGAACTGCGCCGCCTGCGCGAGATCGCACTCGACTGGATGCGCCGGCTCGCGGAGTTCAATCCTTATGTGACGGGCGCGGTGCTGAACGGCACCGCGAACGCGCATTCGGACATCCATTTGCAGATATTCACCGACAACCCGAAGGACGTCGCGATCTACCTGCTGAACCAGAACGTTCAGTACGACGTGTCCGAGACGCGGCATTTCGCCGGTCGCGCGGACGTCGAGACGCTCAGCTTCCTGTGGCGCCCGCGGCGCGACGTGGACGCGATCGGCATTCACGTCGCGCTCTACGCGAGCGACGACCTGCGCGGCGCGGTCAAGGCCGACGCGCGCGGCCGGGTCGCGCGCGCAGACGCCGCCGCCTTGCACGCGCTGCTCGAAGCCGGCAACGCTCCTTCCGAACCGGAATGATTCAACGATGATGATGAAACGCATGTTGGCGCTCGCGGTGGTCGCGGCGGCCGCCGTCGCCGGCGGGATTGCCGCCGGCCATTGGTTCCGCGGCGGCAGCGCCGATGACGGCGTCGCCGTCGCGGCGCCCGCCGCGCAGGGCAACCCGGTCGACCAGCTGTGGGCCGCGTCGCTGACCGGCATCGACGGCAAGCCGGCGTCGCTCGCGTCCTTCAAGGGCCAGAAGGTCGTGGTCAATTTCTGGGCGTCGTGGTGCGGCCCGTGCGTCGAAGAGATGCCGGAACTCGTCGCGCTGTCGCATCAATACAAGCAGAAAGGCATCCGCTTCATCGGAATCGGCGTCGATTCCGACCAGAACGTGAAGAACTTTCTTCAGAAGGTAAAGGTCGACTATCCGGTTTTCATCAGCGGTTATGCGGGCGCCGATCTGGCCCGTAATTTCGGAAATACGGCCGGCGCGCTGCCGTTTACGGTCGTCATCGACGAAACCGGCAAGATTCGCGAGACAAAATTAGGACAAATCCAACCGGCCGACCTGAAAAAGACCCTCGACGCGTTGTGATCGTCCTGAACGGCCGCCCGCACGTTGGCGGCGATTTGTGCGTCGATCGCCGCAAATTCACGTGAATTCGCCGATACTTTGCCAGTGCGCCGGTAATTCTTGCAGGTCCCGCGCGCCCAGCCGTTCGGCAAAACTAGACAAATTTCTCTAAATAGCGCTAAAGTTCGCGCAATTCCGCAGAAATAGAAGCGACCATGACACGATTGCTGGTGCTGCACGGCCCCAACCTGAACCTTCTCGGCACCCGGGAACCGGAGGTGTAC
Organism: Burkholderia ambifaria; assembly: GCF_001443045.1. Classification (GTDB taxonomy): domain Bacteria; phylum Pseudomonadota; class Gammaproteobacteria; order Burkholderiales; family Burkholderiaceae; genus Burkholderia; species Burkholderia ambifaria_A. Next base: position 187,229 of record NZ_LKPJ01000011.1, read on the forward strand.
GGCCGCGTTACGCTCGCGCAGATCGATCAGGCGCTTGCCGCACGGGCGCAGGAAGCCGGCGCCGAACTGTCGTCGTTCCAGAGCAACCATGAAGGTGCGCTCGTCGACCGCATCCAGGCCGCGCGGGAGGAACAGACCGATTTCATCCTGATCAATCCCGCCGCGTATACGCACACGAGCGTCGCGATTCGGGACGCGATTGCCGGCGTCGGCATCCCGTTCGTCGAGGTTCATCTGTCGAACGTGCACCGCCGCGAAGCGTTCAGGCATCACTCCTACTTTTCCGACCAGGCCGAAGGCGTGATCTGCGGGCTCGGCTGGAAAGGTTATCTGTACGCGCTCGAGTACGCGCTGGACAAGCTGCAAGGCACGTCGCGCGGCTGATTTCGCGATCTAGATTTAGCGCCGGTCCCACCGGCGCTTTCACGTATTGAAAGGGGAATTCCCGATGGATCTTCGTAAGCTGAAAACTCTGATCGACCTCGTCTCCGAATCCGGCATCTCCGAGCTGGAAGTGACGGAAGGCGAAGGTAAGGTGCGCATCGTCAAGAACGCACCGCCGGTCTACGTGCAGCCGACGGCTGGATTTGCCCCGCAGGTCAGCGCACCGGCCCCGTCGGTCGCGCTGCCGGCCGACGGCGCGCCGGCCGCCGCAGGCGCTGCCGCACCGGCCGTGCCGCAAGGTCACGTCGTGACCTCGCCAATGGTCGGCACGTTCTATCGCGCGCCGTCGCCGGGCGCGGACCCGTTCACCCAGGTCGGTGACACGGTCAAGGAAGGCCAGACCATCTGCATCATCGAAGCGATGAAGCTGCTCAATGAGATCGAGTCGGACAAGGCCGGCGTGATCAAGGAAATCCTCGTCGAGAACGGCCAGGCCGTCGAATACGGCCAGCCGCTTTTCGTGATCGGCTAAGCCCGCTGCGCGGCCCAGCCGGCCGCGCGCCGCCGATGCTCGCCAGGCGCCGTTCGCGCGCCCCTCGAAGAGACGAATACTCGCTATGTTTGAAAAAATCCTCATTGCCAACCGCGGTGAAATCGCGCTGCGCATCCAGCGTGCGTGCCGCGAGCTCGGCGTCAAGACGGTGGTCGTCTACTCGGAAGCCGACAAGGAAGCCAAGTACGTGCGCCTCGCGGACGAAGCCGTCTGTATCGGCCCGGCCCCGTCGAACCTGAGCTACCTGAACATGCCGGCGCTGATCAGCGCCGCGGAAGTCACCGACGCCGAGGCGATCCACCCCGGCTACGGCTTCCTGTCGGAGAACGCCGACTTCGCGGAACGCGTCGAGCAGTCGGGCTTCACGTTCATCGGCCCGCGTCCGGAAACGATCCGCCTGATGGGCGACAAGGTCACCGCGAAGCAGACCATGATCAAGACCGGCGTGCCGTGCGTGCCGGGTTCGGAAGGCGCGTTGCCGGAAGATCCGAAGGAGATCGTGAAGATTGCGCGCGCGATCGGCTATCCGGTCATCATCAAGGCAGCGGGCGGCGGCGGCGGGCGCGGGATGCGCGTCGTGCACACCGAGGCCGCGCTCGTCAACGCGGTCAACATGACCCGCGAGGAAGCCGGCCGTGCGTTCGGCAACCCGCAGGTGTACATGGAGAAGTTCCTCGAGAACCCGCGCCACATCGAAATCCAGGTGCTGTCGGACGCGCACAAGAACGCGATCTGGCTCGGCGAGCGCGACTGCTCGATGCAGCGCCGTCACCAGAAGGTGATCGAGGAAGCGCCGGCGCCCGGCATTCCGCGTCGCCTGATCGAGCGCATCGGCGACCGCTGCGCGGACGCGTGCAAGAAGATGGGCTACCTCGGCGCGGGCACGTTCGAATTCCTGTACGAGAACAACGAGTTCTACTTCATCGAGATGAACACGCGCGTGCAGGTCGAGCACCCGGTGTCGGAGATGATCACGGGCGTCGACATCGTGCAGGAACAGATCCGCATCGCGGCCGGCGAGAAGCTCGCGCTGCGCCAGCGCGACATCCAGTTCCGCGGACATGCGATCGAATGCCGGATCAACGCGGAAGATCCGTTCAAGTTCACGCCGTCGCCGGGCCGGATCACGTCGTGGCATACGCCGGGCGGCCCTGGCGTGCGCGTCGACTCGCACGCCTACAATGGCTATTTCGTGCCGCCGAACTATGATTCGATGATCGGCAAGCTGATCACCTACGGCGCGACGCGCGACCAGGCGATCCGCCGGATGCGCATCGCGCTGTCGGAAATGGTCGTCGAAGGCATCCAGACCAACATCCCGCTGCACCGCGAGCTGATGATCGACTCGAAGTTCGTCGAAGGCGGCACCAGCATCCACTATCTCGAAAACCGGCTCGCCCAGAAGCAGCAGGTCGCACCGGAAGAAGCGTAAGCATGAGCTACCGCGAACTCGTCGTCGAACTGGCCCGTGAGCATGCGGAGGCGCTGTCCGACGCACTGCTCGAACTCGGCGCGCTGTCGGTGTCTGTCGAGGACGCCGACGCCGACACGCCCGATGAACAGCCGCTCTTCGGCGAGCCCGGCCTGGTTCCGGAGCGCACCGCGTGGCAGCACTCGCGCGTGATCGCACTGCTGTCGCCCGATCACGAGCCGGCCGTGCTGCTCGCGGCGGCCGCGAACGAAATCGGCGTCGCCGAGACACCGAAGTTCGACGTGCGCGAAGTCGAGGAACAGGACTGGGTGCGGCTCACGCAGTCGCAATTCGAGCCGATTCCGATCGGCGAGCGGATCTGGGTCGTGCCGTCGTGGCACGACGCGCCCGACCCCGATGCACTGATCCTCGAACTCGACCCCGGCCTCGCCTTCGGCACCGGCAGCCACCCGACCACGCGCCTGTGCATGGAATGGCTCGAACAGTCGGTGAAGCCCGGCCAGTCGGTGCTCGACTACGGCTGCGGCTCGGGCATTCTCGCGATCCTCGCGCAGAAATGCGGGGCGAACCCCGTAGTCGGCATCGATATCGACCCGCAGGCGGTGGAATCGGCGCGGCAGAACAGCGAACGTAACCATGCGGCAGTCACGTACGGGCTGCCCGACGCGTGTCCGGCCGGCGAATTCGACATCGTCGTCGCGAACATCCTGTCGAACCCGCTGAAGCTGATGGCGTCGATGCTCGCATCGAAGGTGAAACCGGGCGGGCACATCGCGCTGTCGGGCGTGCTCGCGCGCCAGGCGGACGAAGTCGCGGCCGTCTATGCGCGCTACGTCGACATCTCGGTCTGGCGCGAACACGAAGGTTGGGTATGCCTCGCCGGAACCCGGCGGGAAAGCCATTAGAATAGCGCTGTCCTTCACTCTGGCCAGCAGGCCGCCCGGCTCGACATGCTTCTTGCGACGCGCTGCCCTCATTGCGAAACCGTCTTCCGGCTGCAGCAGGAACAGCTCTCGCTGCATGACGGGCTCGTGCGCTGCGGACACTGCCAGCAGGTCTTCAACGCGTCGCAGTCGCTCGTGCCCGAGCCGGCGCTGACCGAAGCGGCGCCGGCCGAGCCGGCCGCCGCCACCCCGCAACACGACGCCACGCCCGCGCGGCTCTTCGCCGACGCACCGGTCGGGTCGGCATCCGACACGGACTACAAGCCGGAAGGCTGGGACATGTGGGCGCCGTGGCTCGATGCCGGCGTCGACCCGGCGCTGCAGCACACCGGGCAGACCGTACGCGCCGAGCCGCTGGTGCCGCTCGCGCTGCCGGCCACTGAAGCCGGTGTCATTCATCTGTCCGGCACGCCCGCACCGATCGCCTCCGCCCCTGCCGAGCTGCACGCCGCGGTTGCGCCACCGGCCGAACCGGACGGAACGCCGCACGAAACCGACGCATCGGACACGTCGCTGGCCGCGCCGACTGTCGAGCCCGACCTGCGCGAACCGCGCTTCGTCGCGCACACGCCGTCGGCCGAACAAGCCGCAGCGGAGCCCGTCGAACCGGTTGGCAACGCGCGCTTCGCGGTGCCCGACGATGAACACGCGCCGCGCGAACCGCGCTTCGCATTCAGGCCGGCGCAAGCCGCAGCCGAATCCGAACGTGGACCCGGCAGCAACTCCGGCGAGCACGCGCCCGCACCGACCGCGGCCGCCAGCGAACCGGATGTCCAACCGGCCGCAACCTTCCCCGCCGCACTGACCGACGACGACCGCACGCACTTCGCCGTGACGCGCGAGTCGCGTGCGCCACAGCGGCACGGGATGCTCGGCGGCTTTTTCGGCGGCCTCGTCGCCGCCGCGCTCGCGGTGCTGCTCGTCGCGCAGCTTGCGTGGTGGCAGCGCGAACCCGTGATGATCTACTGGCCCGTCACGCAGGTCTGGTTCCGGCAAGCGTGCGCGCCGCTCGGCTGCACGGTCACGCCGCCGCGCGCGATCGACGGCCTGCGGCTCGATGCGGCCGACCTGCGCCAGCTCGACGGCCCGCGCGTGCTGGAGCTGAAGGTGCCGCTGACGAACCGCTATCGCGTCGCGCTCGCCTACCCGTCGCTCGAGCTGACGCTGCTCGACGACACGAATCACGTGACCGTGCGCCGCGTGCTCGCGCCGCGCGACTACGTGCGCCCGGGCACGCCGATCGACGCCGGGCTGCCGCCCGGCACGACACAAACGATGATCGTGCGTCTCGACACGAACGGCACGCCCGCCTCGAATTTCCGCGTCCAGATCTTCTATCCGTGACGCCCCGCGGCGCGCGCATGCGCGCCGTCTCAACCCGCGCGCCGCAGCGGCGCGCTATTTCGGAGCACGAACATGAGCAAAGTTACGCTGGGTGGCAACCCGATCGATCTCGCCGGCACGTTCCCGGCCGTCGGCTCGCAAGCCCCCGACTTCAAGCTGGTCGGCAAGGATCTCGCCGATCTGTCGCTCGCCAGCTTCGCCGGCAAGCGCAAGGTGCTGAACATCGTCCCGAGCCTCGACACGCCGACCTGCGCGACGTCGACCCGCAAGTTCAACGAAGCCGCGTCGTCGCTCGACAACACGGTCGTGGTCGTCGTGTCCGGCGACCTGCCGTTCGCCGCCACGCGCTTCTGCACGACCGAAGGCCTCGCGAACGTCGTGACGGCTTCGACGTTCCGCGGCGGCCGCGCATTCGCGAACGCGTACGGCGTCGACGTGACGAGCGGCCCGCTGGACGGCCTGACGGCCCGCGCGGTCGTCGTGCTCGACGCGCAGGACAAGGTGATCCACGCGCAACTCGTCGGCGAGATCAAGGACGAGCCGAACTACGACGCAGCGCTCGCCGCACTGAAGTAATCCGCAGCCGCCCGGCCCTGCCGCGCGAGGCCCGACGGTCTGCGCACCGGCCGGGCGGCCGCCTCCTTTTGCTCTCTACAGGAACGCACGCCTTGACTACGCTGATTTGCGGCTCGCTCGCCTACGACAACATCATGACCTTCGAAGGCCGGTTTCGCGAGCACATCCTGCCCGACCAGGTTCACCTTCTGAACGTGAGCTTCCTCGTGCCGACGATGCGTCGCGAATTCGGCGGTTGCGCGGGGAACATCGCTTACGCGCTGCACATGCTCGGCGGCGACGCGCGCATCATGGCGACGGTCGGCGCGAACGACGCCGACCGCTATCTCGAGCGTCTCGACAGCCTCGGCCTGTCGAAAGCCAATGTGCGCGTGGTGCCCGAAACGCACACCGCGCAGGCGATGATCACGACCGATCTCGAGAACAACCAGATCACCGCATTCCACCCAGGCGCGATGATGGAGTCGCACCTGAACCGTGCGGACGAAGTGCCGGGCGTGAAGCTCGGCATCGTCGCGCCGGACGGCTTCGACGGGATGGTCCAGCATGCCGAGCAATTCGCGAAGGCCGGCATCCCGTTCATCTTCGATCCGGGCCAGGGCCTGCCGCTGTTCGACGGTGCGACGCTGCGACGCATCATTGAACTCGCGACCTTCGTCGCGGTCAACGACTACGAGGGCAAGCTCGTCAGCGACAAGACGGGCTGGTCCGAACAGGAAATCGCCAGCCGGGTTCAGGCGTTGATCATCACGCGCGGCGAGCACGGCTCCACCATTCTTCACAAAAACGGCGAAGAACATATTCCGGTCGTGCAAGCAGAGCGTGTCGTCGATCCGACCGGTTGCGGCGACGCCTTCCGGGGCGGCCTGCTGTACGGCATCGAGAACGGTCTCGACTGGGCAACCACGGGCCGCCTCGCGAGCCTGATGGGCTCGATCAAGATCGCCCACCAGGGGCCCCAGACCTACGCATTGACGCGCGCCGAAATCGACGTGCGCTTCGAGGCTGCCTTCGGTTACAGTCTCAAATGAATATTGCGGGAGAGCAAAGATGTTGACCAAGAAAACCCTCACGTTCGCGGCGATGCTGACGGCCACGCTGACGCTCGCCGGCTGCTTCACGGCGCCGGGCTCGGCGGATGTCTATAGCGTCGGCCAGGCGCAGCGCGAACAGACCGTCCGCATGGGCACGGTCGAAAGCGTCCGCGCGGTGCGCATCCAGTCCGACGGCGGCGGCAGCGCCATCGGCACGCTCGGCGGCGGTGCGCTCGGCGCAGTCGCGGGCAGCGCGATCGGCGGCGGCAAGGGGTCGATCCTGACGGCCATCGCAGGCGGTCTCGTCGGCGCGGTCGCGGGCAACGCGGTCGGCGAAAATCTCAGCACGGCGAACGGTGTCGAAATCACCGTGCGCCTCGACAACGGCGACCTGCGCTCGATCACGCAGGCGGCAAGCGGCGAAATGTTCCGCGCCGGCGAACGTGTGCGACTGCTGTCGAGCGGCGGCGTCACGCGCGTCACGCACTAACGAGCATCCTCAGCATGCGGCGCAAGCCGCGGTCGAACGCATGTGCGAAGCTGCACATGCGTTTTTTTTCGTCCGCAATTCGTTGCCGGCCGACGGTGGGCGCTACGATGAATACGGACGAAAAAAATCCCGCCACCTGAGCCAGATAGCGGGATCGATTGAGTAGCGCTACTCAACCCGCGGACACCGCGTGAGTGTCCGGGTAGTACTGGTCAGCCGCGATTACGGACGGCTGCCGGTCGGGAACGGCCATGCCGCTGCCGGGTTGAGCGCGGTCTTCACGCCCGATGCCGGCGCGACCGATGCGGTCGACGCGGTGGTTGCCGGTGCAGCCTTCTTCACGACGGCCTTCTTCGGAGCAGCAGCCTTCTTCGCCGGTGCAGCAGCCTTCGGTGCGGCAGCCTTCTTCGCAGGGGCAGCCTTCTTGGCGGGCGCAGCCTTCTTCGCAGCGGCCTTCTTCGCAGGCGCAGCCTTCTTGGCAGCAGCCTTCTTCGCCGGCGCGGCCTTCTTCGCAGCAGCCTTCTTCGCCGGCGCGGCCTTCTTCGCAGCAACCTTCTTCACCGCGACCTTCTTGGCGGCAACCTTCTTCGCTGCGGCCTTCTTCGCCGGTGCTGCCTTCTTCGCGGCAACCTTCTTCACCGCGACTTTCTTCGCAGCGACCTTCTTGGCTGCAACCTTCTTCGTTGCGACCTTCTTTGCCGCGACCTTCTTCGCTGCGGCCTTCTTCGCCGGTGCTGCCTTCTTCGCGGCAACCTTCTTCACCGCGACCTTCTTCGCAGCAACTTTCTTCACTGCAGCGGCTTTCTTCGCCGGGGCTGCAGCCTTCTTCGCTACGGTCTTCTTGGCAGCGACCTTCTTAGCAGCCGGTTTTTTCTTGGCAGTAGCCATGTTGTTCTCCTTCAGGTTCAGATGAGAGTCAGTTCAAACTACACCCTTCGTCAAAACCCGCTTCCCGCGGACGCTGTTCAGGACGTGCGCTTCGAAGCGGGCTATTCATCGGCGTACGCGGATACCACGCGCTTACGCTAATGAATACGGTATGGCGCGCGTGACCCCATGGCCTCGCGCGCCAAATCAAGTCGGTAGCCGGCGCACCTCGCACCGCTACCCCTAATCGCTTGATCAAGCGGACCGCCACACGGCCGTCCGCTTTTTCCGGAGGGAAGTTTGCCCATCCCACTGAAGGGTTCGCAAAGTGCCGATCATGTCGTTGGGCCGTTAAGGCACCGGGCATGCTTTGCATCAGGCGTTCTTGCTCCTAAACCTTGGGCCGGGGCCGAGAGGCCGCCGGCTGCTCCATCATGTGACGGGTTCGCTGCTGCGGGTTATTCCCAGGACAGCGCGCCGCCCGTCTGATACTCGATCACTCGCGTCTCGAAGAAGTTGCGCTCCTTCTTCAGGTCGATCATCTCGCTCATCCACGGGAACGGGTTTTCCTCGTTCGGGAACAGCGGGTCGAGGCCGATCTGCTGGCAACGGCGGTTGCTGATGAAGCGCAGATAGCTCTTGAACATCGACGCGTTCAGACCCAGCACGCCGCGCGGCATCGTGTCCTCGGCGTAGCGGTATTCGAGTTCGACAGCCTGCTTGAACAGCTCGCGGATCTCGGCGCGGAATTCCGCGGTCCAGAGATGCGGGTTCTCGAGCTTGATCTGGTTGATCAGGTCGATGCCGAAATTGCAGTGCATCGATTCGTCGCGCAGGATGTACTGATATTGCTCTGCAGCACCCGTCATCTTGTTCTGGCGGCCGAGCGCGAGAATCTGCGTGAAGCCGACATAGAAGAACAGGCCTTCCATGATGCAGGCGAACACGATCAGCGACTTCAGCAGCTTCTGATCCGCTTCGAGCGTACCGGTCTTGAAGGCCGGGTCGGTCAGCGTGTGGATGAACGGGATCAGGAATTCGTCCTTCGCGCGGATCGACGTGACCTCGTGGTACGCGTTGAAGATCTCGCCTTCGTCGAGACCGAGCGATTCGACAATGTATTGATACGCGTGCGTGTGGATCGCCTCTTCGAACGCCTGGCGCAGCAGGAACTGCCGGCACTCGGGCGCCGTGATGTGGCGGTACGTGCCGAGCACGATGTTGTTCGCGGCGAGCGAATCGGCCGTCACGAAGAAACCGAGGTTGCGCTTGACGATGCGGCGCTCGTCCTCGGTCAGACCGTTCGGGTCCTTCCACAGTGCGATGTCGCGGGACATGTTGATTTCCTGCGGCATCCAGTGGTTCGCGCAACCCGCCAGATACTTTTCCCACGCCCACTTGTACTTGAACGGCACCAGCTGATTGACGTCAGTCTGGCCGTTGATGATGCGCTTGTCGGCGACATTGACCCGCGTTTCCGAACCGCCAGCGGGAACAGCCGATGCTTGCGGCGGCACCGCAAGATCGCCTTCGAAAATGTCGCGGACCTGATGGGCGGCAGGCGCTGCCGCCTGCATTCCGACAGCCATCCCTGCGGAGGTGCGCATCGCGTTTTGCTGCGCTCCGCTCGCGGGGGTTACGGCAGTCTTCTCGTCATCCCAGTTGAGCATAAATTCTCACCATCAATTTAGAACGGTTTGTACCATCTTTTCCTGAGCGATAAAAGGGCTCGCTCACGAAAAATCCTTTTTTCGATTCGCGTTGCGACCTCGATACAACACTTTGAGCAACGCATCGTCGTTCATGCGGCGCGCGACGCGTGTCGCACATGTATCGCGAGGTGCGCTCGACGCATCGAACGCTGATCGAAACGCGACGTCGTCGGGGATGTTTCGATCGCTTGTCACTGCCTGCAACGCAAGTGGCGCGTTACAGATTCCTTATCATTTTTTTAGTAGAGAGCGGCGCACACTTCAACCTCGATCGGTTGTCGTGCACGCCGCCCGAACCTTCTTCAGGTCATGCGCGCCGTGTTACTGGCAGGCTTCGCACTCGTCGAAGCCCGGATCGCCCGGACGCATCGTGCACACCGGACCGTCTGCTTCGACCGGCGCCAGCGCCGGTGCCGCATTGACCGCGCCCGACGATGCATCGCCGCCTGCCGCACCGAAGCCGCCTGCCGCGCCTTGCGCGCCGCCGCTGCTCGAGCCACCGCTCGTCGGCACTGCGTTCAGCGCGCCATGTGCGACCGTCGACTTCTCGACGTGCGTCGCCGCCATCGTGCGCAGGTAGTAGGTCGTCTTCAGACCGCGCAGCCATGCGAGCTTGTAGACCTCGTCGAGCTTCTTGCCCGACGCGCCGCCCATGTAGATGTTCAGCGACTGCGCCTGGTCGATCCACTTCTGGCGACGCGATGCCGCTTCGACCAGCCACGTCGGGTCGACCTCGAACGCGGTCGCGTAGATCGCGCGCAGGTCGGCCGGGATGCGGTCGATGCGCGACAGCATGCCGTCGAAGTACTTCAGGTCGGCCACCATCACTTCGTCCCACAGGCCGCGCTCCTTCAGGTCGCGAACGAGGTACTCGTTGACCACCGTGAATTCGCCCGACAGGTTCGACTTCACGTACAGGTTCTGGAAGGTCGGCTCGATGCACGCCGACACGCCGATGATGTTCGAGATCGTCGCCGTCGGCGCGATCGCGACGCAGTTCGAGTTGCGCATGCCGTGCGAGGCGATCCGCGAACGCAGCGTCGTCCAGTCGAGCGACGCCGACGTGTCGACCTCGACGTAGCCGCCGCGCGCTTCCGTCAGCAGCTTCAGCGTGTCCTGCGGGAGGATGCCGCGATCCCACAGCGAGCCGCGGTAGCTCGAATAGCGGCCGCGCTCCTCGGCCAGCTCGGTCGACGCGTAGTACGCGTAGTAGCAGACCGCTTCCATCGAACGGTCGGCGAACTCGACCGCCGCGTCCGACGCGTACGGCGTGCGCAGCAGGTGCAGGCAGTCCTGGAAGCCCATGATGCCCATGCCGACCGGGCGGTGCTTCAGGTTCGAGTTACGCGCCTTCGGCACCGCGTAGTAGTTGATGTCGATCACGTTGTCGAGCATGCGCATCGCGACGCTGATCGTGCGCTTCAGCTTGTCGTGGTCGAGCGCGTAGCTGCCGTCGGCCTGCTTCACCAGGTGGGCGACGAGGTTCACGGAACCGAGGTTGCACACCGCGATTTCGGTGTCGCTCGTGTTCAGCGTGATTTCCGTGCACAGGTTCGACGAGTGGACGACGCCGACGTGCTGCTGCGGCGAGCGGATGTTGCACGGATCCTTGAACGTGATCCACGGGTGGCCCGTTTCGAACAGCATGCCGAGCATCTTGCGCCAGAGCTGCTGCGCCGGGATCTTCTTGAACAGCTTGATCTCGCCGCGCGCGACCTTGTCTTCGTAAGCCGTGTAAGCCGCCTCGAACTCCGTGCCGAACTTGTCGTGCAGATCCGGGCAGGTCGACGGCGAGAACAGCGTCCAGTCCGTGCCTTCCATCACGCGCTTCATGAACAGGTCGGGAATCCAGTTCGCCGTGTTCATGTCGTGCGTGCGGCGGCGATCGTCGCCGGTGTTCTTGCGCAGCTCGAGGAACTCCTCGATGTCCAGGTGCCACGATTCGAGGTACGCGCACACCGCGCCCTTGCGCTTGCCGCCCTGGTTGACCGCGACGGCCGTGTCGTTGACCACCTTCAGGAACGGGACCACGCCTTGCGACTTGCCGTTCGTGCCCTTGATATGCGAGCCGAGCGCACGCACGCGCGTCCAGTCGTTGCCGAGACCGCCGGCGAACTTCGACAGCAGCGCGTTTTCCTTCAGCGCTTCATAGATGCCGTCGAGGTCGTCCGCGACCGTCGTCAGGTAGCACGACGACAGCTGCGAGCGATGGGTGCCCGAGTTGAACAGCGTCGGCGTCGAGCTCATGAAGTCGAAGCTCGACAGCACGTTGTAGAACTCGATCGCGCGCGTTTCGCGGTCGATCTCGTTCAGCGACAGGCCCATCGCGACGCGCATGAAGAATGCCTGCGGCATTTCGATGCGGGAACCGTCGACGTGCAGGAAGTAGCGGTCGTACAGCGTCTGCAGGCCGAGGTAGCCGAACTGCAGGTCGCGATTCGCGTCGAGCGCGTCGCCGAGACGCTTCAGGTCGAACTGCAGCAGCTTGTCGTCGAGCAGGCCGGCGTCGACGCCGCGCTTCAGGAACTGCGGGAAGTATTCCGCGTAGCGGGTCGACATCTCGGCCTGGACCACTTCCTCGCCGAGGATCTCGCGGCGGATCGTGTGCAGCAGGATGCGGGCCGTGACCTGGCTGTATGCCGGATCCTTTTCGATCATCGTGCGTGCAGCGAGGATCGCCGAGTCGTAGACCTGGCTCATCGGCACGCCGTCGTACAGGTTCTTCACCGTTTCCGCGACGATCGGGTCAGGGTTAACCGCAGCGCCGAGGCCGTCGCATGCCGACACGATCAGCGCACGCAGCGCGTTCATGTCGAGCGGGCGCGTGACGCCGTTGTCGACGACGTTGATGCCAGTGCTCGCCTCGCCGCCCGCTGCCGCTGCTTCCTCGCCCGCATGCTGGCGCTCGAGGTGGCGTTTCTCGCGATACAGCACGTACGCGCGCGCGACGTTGTGCTCGCCGCCGCGCATCAGCGCGAGTTCGACCTGATCCTGGATGTCTTCGATATGGAACGTACCGCCGTTCGGACGGCTGCGCACGAGCGCGCGAACAACGTTGTGCGTCAGTTGCTCGACGAGTTCGCGTACGCGCGCCGATGCCGCGCCCTGCCCGCCGTTGACGGCCAGGAAAGCCTTGGTCACCGCAATCGCGATCTTCGAAGGCTCGAACGACACCACGCTGCCGTTGCGGCGGATCACCTTGTAGTCGGCGAACGTGGCCTGCGGCGCGAGCGCCTGCGCGCCCTGTTCGGTCCCGCCGAGCGGACGGCTCGAGGCGCTCTCGTACTGGGACGTCGCGTTGTCGGTGGTTTGCATGTGCAAAGCTCCTGGTGTTGGATGGTGCGGAGAGAACCGCGGATTAAAACGAACGCTGCGCAATGAGGTGCGCGAGCGGTAAGAGGCGAGCGATGCGTCGGGGAAGCCGGTTCGGTCGATGCGCGACAACCGATCCGGTCGTGTGCTTCGTCATGTGTACCCTGCCCCGTCGAAGTTCGCTGCGCTTGATCGCGACGCCCGGACCGCCCGGCCTGGCTCGCCGCCGTGAGAACCCTGTCCGCCGGCGTTGCCCGCCGGCCGGTGCCGCTCGGGTTTTCCCTGCGACACACACTATATCTAGTACAGAACAGCTCAACTGGCACCAAGTATAGTGGACATTCGGAGGACGTCCAAACGGTTAATTTGCGATGGAGGTCTTGACATCGCTCACGCGCAGACACGACAAGGCATTGGTCGGAGAAAAAACTTTCCCCGATCAAAAAACCCCGCGATCAGTGCTGACGGAAAGGAAAGTATTCGGCGGAAAAACCGGCATCGCTCGCGAAGCGTTGCCAATCGAAGTGCGGCCCCGGATCGGTCTTGCGGCCCGGCGCGACGTCCGAGTGCCCAGCAAATGCGTCGACCGGATAGCGTGCGGCGAGCGCGCGGGAGAGCGCGGCGAGCATCGCATACTGCGCGTCGTCGAACGGCACATCGTCCGCGCCTTCGAGCTCGATGCCGATCGAGAAGTCGTTGCAGCGTGTCCGGCCGAAGAACTCGGACGCGCCCGCATGCCACGCGCGCTCGTCGCACGACACGAACTGCACGAGTTCGCCGTCGCGGCGGATCAGGAAGTGCGCGGACACGCGCACGCCGCGCAGGTGGCTCTGGTAATAGGGGTGCGCATCGCAATCGAGACGGTTCAGGAACAGCGATTCGATCGCGTCGCCGCCAAACTCGCCGGGCGGCAAGCTGATGTTGTGGACGACGACGAGCGTCGGCACCGCGCCCGCAGGTCGCGCCTCGAAATTCGGCGACGGTGCATGACGCGCTTCGCGCACCCAGCCGCGTGCATCGACCGACAGCAGCGCTGCGTCGCTCATCGGGCGTCGTGGCCGCTCGCGCGTGCGCCGTGGCGCTGCGCGTGCTCAGTGCTGCAGAAGTATTCGCCACCCACTGCGACGGCGTCGCCCTTCGGCGCATGCACACCGCATTCGGCGCAGCGCACCATCGGCTCGGGCAGCGAGCGCGCGTCGCCGTTCGGGCGTGCCGTACCGGCACCGCCGTGACCGGCCGCGCCGTCGTAGCCGCCACCGCGGCCGGTGCGCGCCTGCGCATGCTCCTGGGCCTGGCGCAGCTTGCGCGCGAGCCACGAACCCGCGAAGAAAAGAAGAATCAGGAGAAGAATCTGTCGCATCGGAAACCTGCGTTCAAACCACGGAGCGGTGCAGCAGCACCTCGAAAACGAACCGGCTGCCGACATACGCGAACAGCAGCGCGGCAAACGACACGAGCACCCAGCGCGCGGCGCCGCGCCCGCGCCAGCCCGACGTCTTGCGAGCCACCAGCAGGCCGCCGAACATCAGCCACGACAGCACCGCGAACACGGTCTTGTGATCGAGCCGCAGCGCGCGTGCATCGACCTGCTCGCTGAACAGGATCCCCGACGCGAGCGTCAGCGTGAGCAGCACGAAGCCGGCGCCGATCAGGCGGAACAGCAGCTTCTCGAGCGTGAGCAGCGGCGGCAGCGTTTCGAGCCAGCTCGCGATCCAGCCGGTCGAACCGTCGCGCCCGCCGCTTCTCAGCGATTGCAGGCGCCGCTCGACCATCAGCATCAGGACTGCGTGCAGCGCGGCGATCGCAAAGAGGCCGTATGCGATGTTCGCGATCAGGAAGTGCATCTTGAACAGCGGTGCTGCGGCATAAGGCAGCACCCGCACGCCACCGAACACGAGCGGCAGCAGCGACGCGCCGCACGCAAGCGGCAGCACGAGCAGGCGCAGGCTGTCGAGCGGGAAGAAGAAGCTCTCGATCCAGTAGATGCCGGCGCCGAGCCAGAACATCGCGGACAGCGCGAACGCGAACCCGAAGATCATCGCGTCGTGCGGGAAGATCGTCATGTGCAGCAGCACGCCGTGCGCGACGAGCGCCGCGAACAGCAGCGCGCGGCCGGCCGAGCTCATCCCCGACGCGGCGGACGCCGGAACCGGCACGGCCGGCACGCTCGCGACGAGCGGCGTCGCGCCCTGGCGGTGCGTGCGCCAGCCTGCGACGGCAAGGCCGCCGTACAGGAATGCGGTGAGGGCATACAGTACAATATCCATGTTCGAAGTTTACACTAGGCCCCCTCCCCGCGACGGCTCCCTTTGTTCGGTTCCGTTGCGCCTTCGGGCCCCACTGTCCATCGCTCCCCATGCTCGACAATCTCACTCAACGGATGGCGCGCGTCGTCAAGACGCTGCGCGGCGAGGCCCGGCTTACCGAGGCGAACACCCAGGAGATGCTCCGCGAGGTGCGTCTCGCGCTGCTGGAGGCCGACGTCGCACTGCCCGTCGTCCGCGAATTCATCGCCAAGGTCAAGGAAAAGGCGCTCGGCGAGGAAGTGATCAGCAGCCTGTCGCCGGGTCAGGCGCTCGTCGGCGTGGTCCAGAAGGAACTGACCGCCGTGATCGGCGGCGACTACGAAGGCAAGGCCGCCGAGCTGAACCTTGCGGTCACCCCGCCCGCCGTGATCCTGATGGCCGGCCTGCAGGGCGCCGGCAAGACCACGACCGTCGGCAAGCTCGCGAAGCTGCTGCGCGAGAAGTACAAGAAGAAGGTGCTGACGGTGTCGTGCGACGTGTATCGCCCGGCCGCGATCATGCAGTTGAAAACGGTGACCGAACAGGTCGGCGCCGACTTCTTCCCGTCGACGCCGGACCAGAAGCCCGTCGACATCGCGGTCGCCGCCGTCGACTGGGCGAAGCGCCACTACCATGACGTGCTGATCGTCGACACGGCCGGCCGCCTCGGCATCGACGAGGTGATGATGCAGGAAATCGCCGCGCTGCACGACACGCTGAAGCCGGCCGAAACGCTGTTCGTCGTCGACGCGATGCTCGGCCAGGACGCGGTCAATACCGCGAAGGCATTCAACGACACACTGCCGCTGACCGGCGTCGTGCTGACCAAGCTCGACGGCGATTCGCGCGGCGGTGCCGCGTTGTCGGTGCGACACGTCACGGGCAAGCCGATCAAGTTCGTCGGCGTCGCCGAAAAGCTCGACGGCCTTGAGGTGTTCCACCCTGACCGGATGGCGAACCGGATCCTCGGCATGGGCGACATCCTCGCGCTCGTCGAGGAAGCGCAGCGCGGCGTCGACGTGCAGGCCGCGCAGAAGCTTGCCGACAAGGTCAAGAAAGGCGGCGACTTCGACCTGAACGATTTCCGCGCGCAGATCTCGCAGATGAAGAACATGGGCGGCCTGTCGTCGCTGATGGACAAGCTGCCCGCGCAGTTCCAGCAGGCCGCGGCCGGCGCCGACATGGGTCAGGCCGAGAAGCAGATCCGCCGGATGGAAGGGATCATCAGCTCGATGACGCCCGCCGAGCGCGCGAAACCCGAAATCATCAAGGCGACGCGCAAGCGCCGCATTGCAGCCGGTGCGGGCGTGCCGGTACAGGAAGTCAACCGGATGCTGAACCAGTACGACCAGATGCGTACGATGATGAAGAAACTGAAGGGCGGCAACATGCAGAAGATGATGCGTGGCCTGAAGGGCATGATGCCCGGCATGCGCTGATTCCGCCCGTCGGCCGGCGCGCGGGTTTTTGCCGTAGCGCGCGCCTGCCGTTCTGCTTCATCCTTATTTGTATACCGACTGCTCGCCAGAACACATGAACCGCGAAGAAGCCCTCCACATTTTCGACCACTCCGAAGAGATCGTCTCGGCAGATGCCGTCAACGCGTCGATCTCCAGGATGGCCGACGCGATCCGCGCCGAGATCGGCGATGCGTTCCCGCTCGTTCTCTCGGTGATGGGCGGCGCCGCGGTGTTTACCGGGATGCTGCTACCGCATCTCGATTTCCCGCTGGAATTCGACTACATCCACCTGACCCGCTATCGCAACACGACGCAGGGCAGCCCGGAGATGCACTGGCGCGTCGCGCCGCGCGAATCGGTGAAGGACCGGATCGTGCTCGTGCTCGACGACATCCTCGACGAAGGCGAGACGATGGCCGCGATCCGCGACCGCATCCTCGACATGGGCGCGAAGCGCTTCATGTCCGCCGTGCTGTGCGAGAAGACGCTCACGAAGGCGAAACCGCTGCATCCCGACTTCTGCGGCTTCGCGGTGCCGGACCGCTACGTGTTCGGCTGCGGGATGGACGCAAAGGGCTACTGGCGCAACCTGCCGACGATCCGCGCGCTGACCGCGAACGTCTGACCCCCGCCCGCCATAAGAAAAAGCGGCGCTCCGGTTTCCCGGAGCGCCGCTTTTTTTCGTCGACTGCGCCGCCCGTGCTACAGCTGGTGCACGAACGCCCGAATGCCGGCCAGCAGCATCTCGACCGAAATCGCGACGAGCACGAGGCCCATCAACCGCTCGAACGCCGCGACGGTCCGCTCGCCGAGCCACTGCTGGATCCGTTCGGCCAGCACCAGCGTGATCGCGCAGACGATCATCGTGACCGTCAGCGCACCGACCCACTCGAACATCTTGCCCGGCGCCTGCGACGTCAGCAGCATCACCGTCGCGAGCGCCGACGGCCCGGCGAGCGCCGGAATCGCGAGCGGCACGATGAACGGCTCGCCACCCGCGCGCGGATCGCTGCCGAGCGCGCCGTCGGGATGCGGGAAGATCATCCGCAGCGCGATCAAGAACAGCACGATCCCGCCACCGAGCCGCAACGACAGATCGGTGAGGCTCATCATCCGCAGGAAGCGATCGCCGACCACCATGAAGAACAGCAGGATCACGAACGCGATCCCCACTTCACGCAGGATCAGCTTCACGCGCCGCTCGCGCGGCACGTCCCGCATCGCCGTGATGAACAGCGGGATGTTGCCGAGCGGATCCGTGATCAGCACGAGGAGCACGGTGGCCGACAGGAAGGTGTATTCCACCGTGTCCCCCGGTCGCGGCGCTTAGTGCGCGAGCGCGGCGCGGATCTTCTCCGTCACCGTCGCCGCGGCCGCGTCGGCCGGCAGCAGCGTCGCCTCGGCATCGCGGCGGCCCTGGTACTCGATCTTGCCTTCCTTCAGGCCGCGCTCGCCGATCACCAGGCGATGCGGCACGCCGATCAGTTCCCAGTCGGCGAACATCACCCCCGGGCGCTCGCCGCGATCGTCGAGGATCACGTCGATGCCGGCGGCCGTCAGTTCCGCATACAGCTTGTCGGCGGCCTCGCGAACCATGTCGCTGCGATCGTAGCCCATCGGGCACAGCACGACCTCGAACGGTGCGATCGACTCGGGCCAGATGATGCCCTTGTCGTCGAAGTTCTGTTCAATCGCCGCGCCGAGAATGCGCGTGACGCCGACGCCGTAGCAACCCATCAGCATCGGCTGCGGCTTGCCCGACTCATCGAGGAACGTCGCACCCAACGCTTCCGAATACTTGGTGCCAAGCTGGAACACGTGGCCGACTTCGATGCCGCGGCAGATGTCGATCGCGCCCTTGCCGTCCGGCGACGGATCGCCCTTCTTCACGTTGCGCACGTCGACGACTTCCGGCTCCGGCAGGTCGCGGCCCCAGTTCACGCCCGCGATGTGATAGTCGACCTCGTTCGCGCCGACGACGAAATCGCTCATGTTCGCGACCGTGCGATCGGCGATCACCTTCACCGGCTTCTTCGTGCCGACCGGGCCGAGATAGCCCGGCGGCGTGCCGAACCATTCGACGATTTCCTGCTCGGTCGCGAACCGGTGGTTCTTCAGCCCCGGCAGCTTCGATACCTTGATCTCGTTCAGGTCGTGGTCGCCGCGCAGCATCACGAGCCAGATGGTCGGCTCGGCGCCTTCGTTCTCGGTGGCGAGCACGATCGACTTGATCGTGCGCTCGAGCGGGATCGCCAGCAGTTCGGCGACCGCTTCGCACTTCGCCTTGCCGGGTGTCGCGACCTTCTCCATCGCTTCGGCCGGCGCAGCGCGCTCGGCAATGAGCGGCAGCGCTTCGGCCGCTTCGATGTTCGCCGCGAAATCGGACGTCGGGCAGTAGGCGATCGCGTCCTCGCCGGTATCGGCGATCACGTGGAACTCGTGCGAGAAGTTGCCGCCGATCGAGCCGCTGTCGGCCGCGACCGCACGGAACTCGAGGCCGAGGCGCGTGAAGATGCGCACGTACGCGTCATACATCTTGCGGTACGACTCGTTCAGGCCGGCCGCATCCTTGTCGAACGAATACGCGTCCTTCATGATGAATTCGCGGCCGCGCATCACGCCGAAGCGCGGGCGGATCTCGTCGCGGAACTTCGTCTGGATCTGGTAGAAGTTCACCGGCATCTGCCGGTAGCTCTTGATCTGGTTGCGCGCGATATCGGTGACGACTTCCTCGTGCGTCGGCCCGATCACGAAGTCGTTGTCCTTGCGGTCCTTGAAGCGCAGCAGCTCGGGGCCGTACTGTTCCCAGCGGCCCGACTCCTGCCACAGCTCCGCCGGCTGCACGGCCGGCATCAGCAGTTCGATGGCGCCTGCCCGGTTCATTTCCTCGCGCACGATCGCCTCGACCTTGCGAATCGAACGCAGGCCGACCGGCAGGTAGTTATAGATGCCGCCGGCGACACGACGGATCATGCCGGCGCGCACCATCAGCTTGTGGCTGACGATCTCTGCGTCGGCCGGTGCCTCTTTGAGGGTGCCGATAAAGAAACGGGAAGCTTTCATGCGGACGGTTCCAAATACGGCGCCCCCAAGCGGGGCGCCCGAAAAAGTTTCAAGGTGAAAAAGCTGCGCGCGACGAACGACGATGGCGCAGATGACTTAGCAGACAAATCAGGGACAATTCAGCCGGTGTACCCCGCGCGGATTCGCTCCGTCACGGTGCGCAGCGCCCGTTATCTGTTTATAATCAAAGCAATTTTAAAGGATTCGAAGGTGGTTGTATGCTGGATCGTGAAGGCTTTCGCCCGAACGTCGGCATCATCCTCTTGAACGCGCGCAACGAGGTGTTTTGGGGCAAGCGGCTCCGCGAGCATTCCTGGCAGTTTCCTCAAGGTGGGATCAAGTACGGCGAGACCCCCATGCAGGCGATGTACCGGGAGCTGCACGAGGAAACGGGCCTGCACCCTGAACACGTCAAGATAATCGGCCGCACTCGCGACTGGTTGCGTTACGAGGTGCCTGACAAGTTCATCAAACGCGAAGTACGCGGCCATTACCGCGGCCAGAAGCAGATCTGGTTCCTGCTGCGGATGGTCGGACGCGATTGCGACATTTGCTTGCGCGCGACCGATCACCCGGAGTTCGATGCGTGGCGCTGGAACGAGTACTGGGTGCCGCTCGATGCGGTGATCGAGTTCAAGCGGGATGTCTATCAGTTGGCGCTGACGGAACTGTCGCGCTTCCTGCGCCGCCCGGCGCAGCGAGCCGACAAGCCGCGTGGGCCGCGTCCGTCGCGCTATCCGCGCGTCATCGGTGCGCAAGTCCAGCAGACGCTGACGATTGTCGACACAACGGTAGTGTGTTCGGAGATCGAAGTGGAGGCGAGCACGCTCGACGAGATGCCGCCCCGCGTGATCGTCGGCAAATGACAAGTCGGACTGCATGACCGGGCGCGACCTTGATGTCGCGCCCTTTTTTTACGAGGAATGCATATTGAAAGCGATTGCTCTCGCGCTCGCCTCGATCGTCGCGGCGGCCACGCTGGCCGGCTGCGCGAATTCGAAGGCGCCGACCAACAAGGATGACAGCACGTTCGTGTATCTGCTGGACCGTCAAGGCAACTGGAAGGAAAACGCGGTCGACACGCTGCCGCCGCTGCCGCAGGCCGGCGATCTGCTGCCGTTCAACGTGTCGCAAAACACGCCGCTCAAGTTCTCCATCGATGCGAAATCGCTCGCGGTCGGCACCGACGGCGTCGTGCGCTATGCAGTCGTCATCACGAGCCCGGCCGGCGCGCGCAACGTGAATTACGAAGGCATCCGCTGCGACACCTACGAATGGCGTCAGTATGCAGGCCTGAATTCGGATCACGACGGCTGGGACCGCACGGTCGAGAACGACTGGCGTCGCATCGAGAACGGCGAACTCAATGCATACCACTCGGCGCTGTACCAGGACTACTTCTGCTCCAACAAGATGCCGCAGGGCACGACCCAGCAGATCCTGGAGAACATCCGATTCCATCGCACCGCGATGAACCAGTTGCGCTGACGGCGCAACGCAGGCCGGCCGCCTGGCCGGCCCTGCCCCGCACCAGTCGAGACAACAAAAAGCCCGCGCAATGCGGGCTTTTTGTTGTCTCGCGACGTCTGGCCGAACGGTTATACGAGCACGAGGTTGTCGCGGTGAATCAGCTCCGGCTCCAGCATATAGCCGAGCACCGTCTCGATCTCGCCGCTCGGCTTGCGGTGAATCAGCTTCGTTTCCGCACTGCTGTAGTTCGTGAGGCCGCGCGCCACTTCACGCCCGTCGGGGCCGACACATGCGATCACCTCGCCGCGCGCGAACGCACCCTGCACGCCGATCACGCCGATCGGCAGCAGGCTCTTGCCGCCGGCCGTCAGCTTCTCGACCGCACCCGCATCGATCACGACGTGCCCGCGAACCTGCAGGTGATCGGCCATCCATTGCTTGCGCGCGGCCATCCGCGCGGTGCGCGCGATCAGCTGCGTGCCGATCGCCTCGCCCGCCGCCAGCCGCACCAGCACGTCGGCTTCGCGGCCACTCGCGATCACGGTGTTCGCGCCACTGTGCGCCGCACGCTTCGCCGCGAGAATCTTCGTCAGCATCCCGCCGCGGCCGAGGCTCGAGCCTGCGCCGCCCGCCATCGCCTCGAGCTCCGATGCCCCCGCACTGGCTTCCGCGACGAGCGTCGCGTTCGGATCCTTGCGCGGATCGGCGGTGAACAGCCCCGGCTGGTCGGTCAGGATGATCAGCGCATCGCCTTCGATCAGGTTCGCGACGAGCGCGCCGAGCGTGTCGTTGTCGCCGAACTTGATTTCGTCGGTGACAACCGTGTCGTTCTCGTTGATGATCGGCACGACGCCGAGCCGCAGTAGCGTGAGCAGCGTCGAGCGCGCGTTCAGGTAGCGTTCGCGATCCGCAAGGTCGGCATGCGTGAGCAGGATCTGCGCGGTGCGGATGTCGTGCTCGGTAAAGCGGCTTTCATAGACTTGCGCAAGCCCCATCTGGCCAACCGCGGCGGCGGCCTGCAGCTCGTCGATCTCGCGCGGACGCTTGCTCCAGCCGAGCCGCTGCATCCCTTCGGCAATCGCGCCCGAACTGACGAGCACCACTTCCTTGCCCTGCGCGCGCAGCGCGGCGATCTGGGCCGCCCAGCGGCCGATTGCAGCATGATCGAGCCCCTTGCCGTCGTTGGTCACGAGGCTCGAGCCCACCTTCACCACCAATCGCTTCGAATCCGCGATGATCGAACGCATCGTGCGCTGTCTCCTGTATCTGATGCCTGCCCGGCCGGGCGCGATTAAATTCCGGCACCGGGCGCGACGCCCGGTGCATTTCGGCCCGCTCAGGCGTCGTCGCCGGGCGTCGCGCCGCCATCGGCGGCCGGCGCATCGCGGAACCGCACGTCCGCGGCCAGATCTTCCTCTTCCGCCGCGCGATGCGCGTCCGAATGCTCGGCGAGGTAATCGTAGATCGCGTAGCACAGCGCTTCGCAGCCCTGGCCCGTGAGCGCCGAAATCTCGAACACCGGGCCGTCCCAGCCGAAACGATCGAGGAAATCGGCGACGCGTGCCTCGCGCTCGTCTTCCGGCACCATGTCGAGCTTGTTGAGGACGAGCCAGCGCGGCTTCTCATAGAGCGCCTCGTCGTACTTGCGCAATTCGCCGACGATCGCCTTCGCTTCCGCAACCGGATCGACGCTTTCGTCGAACGGGGCCAAATCGACGAGATGCAGCAGCACGCCGGTGCGCTGCAGGTGCCGCAGGAACTGGTGGCCGAGGCCCGCGCCTTCGGCTGCGCCCTCGATCAGCCCCGGGATGTCGGCGATCACGAAGCTCTTGCTCGGGCCGACCCGCACGACGCCGAGGTTCGGCGCGAGCGTCGTGAACGGATAATCGGCGATCTTCGGCTTCGCGTTCGACACCGACGAGATGAAGGTCGATTTGCCGGCGTTCGGCATGCCGAGCAGGCCGACGTCGGCGAGCACCTTCAGCTCAAGCCTCAGCATGCGCCGTTCGCCGGGCTTGCCGTCGGTCTTCTGGCGCGGCGCGCGGTTCGTGCTCGACTTGAAATGCAGGTTGCCGAGACCACCGGCGCCACCCTTCGCAAGCATCACCTGCTGGTCGTGCTCGGTCAGGTCGGCGATCAGCTCGCCCGTGTCCATATCGGTCACGACCGTGCCGACCGGCATGCGCAGCGTGACGTCGTCACCGCCCTTGCCGTAGCAATCCGAGCCGCGACCGTTTTCGCCGTTGCGCGCCAGGTGCTTCTTCGCGTAACGGTAGTCGATCAGCGTGTTGATGTTGCGGTCGGCGATCGCGTAGACGTTGCCGCCCCGGCCGCCGTCGCCGCCGTCCGGCCCGCCAAACGGAACGAACTTCTCGCGGCGCATCGACGCGCTGCCATCGCCTCCGTCGCCGGCGATGACTTCGATTCGTGCTTCGTCAATGAACTTCATTCGTCACTCCGACCAGTATTTCCGCTATTGTGCCGCGCGCCGGCACGCTTGAACAATCTGCCGTTCGGCCGATTGCCCGCCGTTCGCGACAGCCGCCGGCGCGCACATGCGCGCGGCGGCCAAATAAAAAAAGGCCCCGCGAAGACTGCGGGGCCTTTCGGCTACGAAGCCCGTGGGTGCCTGAACTTAGGCAGCCGCCGGGACGACGATGACCAGATGCTTCTTGTCCGCGCCCTTGGTCGCGAACTTGACGTGACCGTCGACCAGCGCGAACAGGGTGTGATCCTTGCCCATGCCGA
This sequence comes from Burkholderia ambifaria, assembly GCF_001443045.1. Classification (GTDB taxonomy): domain Bacteria; phylum Pseudomonadota; class Gammaproteobacteria; order Burkholderiales; family Burkholderiaceae; genus Burkholderia; species Burkholderia ambifaria_A. Next base: position 210,903 of record NZ_LKPJ01000011.1, read on the forward strand.
CGTTCTCGCCAGCGTGCATGCGCGTACCGCGCTGACGCACGATGATGCCGCCAGCGTTGATCGCCTGGCCGCCGTACACTTTCACGCCGAGACGTTTCGACTCGGAGTCGCGGCCGTTCCGGGAAGAGCCGCCTGCCTTTTTGTGTGCCATCTGATTGCTCCTTTACCGAGGCGCTTACGCGTTGATCGCGTCGATGCGCAGCTCAGTGTAGTTCTGGCGGTGGCCGCCGTGCTTTTGGTAGTGCTTCCGGCGACGCATCTTGAAGATGGTGACCTTGGCATGACGACCGTGCGACACAACGGTGGCCTTGACGGAAGCCCCACTGACCAGCGGCGTACCGAACTTAATCGATTCGCCTTCGCCCACTGCGAGAACCTGGTCGAGCGTGATTTCAGCGTCAATGTCAGCCGGTATCTGTTCTACTTTGAGTTTTTCGCCAACGGCAACCTTGTACTGCTTGCCGCCGGTTTTTATGACCGCGTACATTGAGAACCTCACTCTGGATCCAATTTTTCCGCACACCACGCGCGGAAAACACGTGATTATACATGGGGTTAGCACCCAAGTCAAAGCCGATCCGCGATTGCCGCGCGCGAGCCTCGGCCGGACGGCCAAAATCACCGTGCAGGCACGTCCGACAGACCGGGATATCGCGGATTCGACTTATAATCCGCCGCATCACCCATTTCGATCATCATGTCGTCGTCCACCGCCTCCCCCACCCTCAGCGCCGCCCACCTGCTCGCTCCGATCACCAGCGACATGGAGCAGGTGAATCGCGTTATCCGGCAAAGCCTCGCGTCCGACGTGCTGCTGATCAACCAGATCGCCGAGTACATCATCGGCGCGGGCGGCAAGCGGCTGCGTCCGGCCCTGCTGCTGCTCGTCGCCGGCGCCCTCGGCGAGACGTCGCACCAGCGGCACGTGCTGGCCGCCGTCGTCGAGTTCATCCACACCGCCACGCTGCTGCATGACGACGTCGTCGACGAGTCCGAACTGCGGCGCGGCCGCCAGACGGCCAACGCGCTGTTCGGCAACGCTGCGAGCGTGCTGGTAGGCGACTACCTCTATTCGCGCTCGTTCGAGATGATGGTCGGCGTCGGCAAGATGCGCGTGATGGAAATCCTGTCGGAAGCGACGACGATCATTTCCGAAGGTGAAGTGCTGCAGCTTCTGAACATGCACGACGCGGACGTCGACGAGACGCGCTACATGCAGGTGATCCGCTACAAGACGGCGAAACTGTTCGAAGCATCGGCGCGCCTGGGCGCGGTGCTCGCCGGCGCCGATGCGCCGACCGAAGCCGCTGCGGCCGAATACGGCCGCCGGATCGGCACCGCGTTCCAGATCATGGACGACTGGCTCGACTACGCGGGCACGGCCGAAGCAATGGGCAAGAACGCCGGCGACGACCTGCGCGAAGGCAAGCCGACGCTGCCCCTCATCTATCTGATCGAACGCGGCACGCCTGAACAGTCGGCACTCGCACGCGAGGCGATCGAACAAGGCGGCACCGATCGCTTCGATACGATTTTCGACGCGATCACGCGTTCGGGCGCACTCGACCATACGCTCGAATGTGCACGCCAGGAAGCACAGGCCGCTGCTGCCGCGATCACCGCGTTCCCGGATTCGATCTACAAGGAAAGCCTGCTCGCGTTGTGCTCGTACTCGACGTCGCGACAGTCGTAAACGCGCCGCGAACGAGAGGCGATACCTTGCCCCAAAAATTTTTTCATCAAGGTATTCCCTTTTCGAAAAAACATCGTTATAGTTACGTTCTTGCTTGAGACGACGCAGCGATCTTCACGAAGAAAGCGAAGTTGGAAGAGCAAAAAATCGGGGTGTAGCTTAGCCTGGTAGAGCGCTACGTTCGGGACGTAGAGGCCGGAGGTTCGAATCCTCTCACCCCGACCAGATTTGAAAAAACCGTGCACCGTGTGCACGGTTTTTTTTTGCCTTCTTTTCGCCCGGTCTCACGAACCCTCGTGCCACGCACGACACATCCCGGCCGTCGGCCTCTGCTATATTCCCTTCATCCCTGTCCTTCACTGCCCCTTCTGACGCGTGGACCAAATTCCCTTATGGGCGCAAATCGGCGCCGTCTTCCTGCTTCTCCTCTGCTCCAGCTTCTTTTCCATTTCCGAGACCGCGATGATGGCGCTCAACCGCCATCGGCTGAAGCATCTCGCCGGCCAGGGCGTGCTCGGCGCGAAAACCACGCAGGGTCTCCTCACGCGCACCGACCTGCTGCTCAGCGTGATCCTGATCGGCAACAACCTGTTCAACACGATCATCCCGGTCCTGACGACGTCGCTCGCACTGCACACGTTCGGCCGTAACAACCTCGCACTGTCGATCGCGACCGGCATCGTCGCGTTCCTGATCATCGTGTTCGCGGAAATCGCGCCGAAGATCGTCGGCGCGACCTTTCCCGAGCGCATCGCGCTGCCCGCGAGTCTCGTGATCGCGCCACTGATGCGCGTGTTCAAGCCGGTCGTCTGGTTCGTCAACGCGCTCGCGAACGGCGTGCTCTGGGCGCTGCGCATCAATACGAAGAAGGGCCGCGACCAACGGATGTCGGCCGACGAACTGCGCGCGATCGTGCTCGAGTCGAGCAGTTTCATGCCGACCAAGCACCGCAGCATCCTGCTCAACCTGTTCGACCTCGAGAACATCACGGTCGACGACGTGATGGTGCCGCGCCGGCAGATCGAGTCGCTCAACTTCTACGCGCCGCTCGACGACGTCCTGCATCAGCTCGAGACCTGCTATCACAACCGCCTGGTCGTCTACGAAGGCGACATCGACAAGGTGCTCGGCGTGCTGCACGTCCGCAAGACGCTCACCGCGCTGCACAATCAGGATTTCGATCGCGAAACGTTGCGCGTGCTGCTCGCCGAACCGTACTACGTGCCATCGGGCACGCCGGTCGTCCAGCAGCTCCAGTATTTCCAGGAAAGCCGGCAGCGCACGGCGCTCGTCGTCAACGAGTACGGCGAACTCGAGGGGCTCGTCACGCCCGAGGACATCATCGAGGAGCTGATCGGCGAATTCACGACGTCGATGCCGCGCGGCGAGCGTACGGGCGGCTGGGACGAGAACGGTGAATGCATCGTCGCCGCCAGCACGCCGCTGCGCGAACTGAACCGCTGGCTGCACCTGCAGCTGCCGACCGACGGACCGAAGACGCTGAACGGCCTGATCCTCGAGATCCTCGAGGAAATTCCCGAAGGCGACGTGTGCCTGAAAATCCGCGACGTGATGCTCGAGGTCATGCGCAGCGACGACCAGGCCGTGCGTACCGTCAAGCTCTTCAAGCCACGCAGCACACGCTCACGCGCCACAACGCGCTAGCCGAACGGCCGACTGTCGGCGCCACTCGCGATACGCGACCATTTGCCGGTCACGATCAACAGGCGGCCGAGCGCCGGCTCACATGCACTTCCCATCTCCCGGAGCGCCGCTGCGCACGCAGCGGCCGCCCGTCGCTACCGACGCATCGCCCGCTGAAACACCCCGTTCGCTCGATGCGACGCAACTCGACGACTCGCCCGCCGTACGGCTGCTGACCGACACGCTTCACGCCGCCCGCGTGCGCGATGCGTCCGACATCCACGTCGAGCCGTTCGAAGCGGGCTGGCGCATCCGCCTGCGCATCGACGGCGTCCTGCATGAACACGTGCGGCCACCTGCTCATCTGCGCGACGCGCTCGTGACACGAATCAAGGTGCTCGCCCGCATGGACATCGCCGAGCGCCGGCTTCCGCAGGACGGCCGGCTGCGCATCGCGGTCGACGGCGGCCTGCGAGGCGACTACCGGGTCAGCTCGCTGCCCACGCTGTTCGGCGAGAAGCTCGTGCTGCGCCGCCTCGAAACGCTGCCGCCCGATCTCACGCTCACGCGCCTCGGCTTCGACGCGCGGCAGGCCGCTGCGATGGAGGCCGCAATACGCGCGCCGCACGGTCTGGTGCTCGTCACCGGCCCCACTGGCAGCGGCAAGACGCTGTCGCTCTACTGCGCTCTGCAGATGCTGGATCGCAACGCGCACAACGTATGCACGGTCGAGGATCCTGCCGAGATTCAGCTCGACGGCATCAACCAGGTCGGCGTGGCGGAGAAGGCCGGGCTCACCTTCGCCACTGCGCTGCGCGCGCTGCTGCGGCAGGACCCGGACGTCATCATGGTCGGCGAGATCCGCGATGCGGAGACAGCCGACGTCGCGATCAAGGCCGCGCAGACCGGGCACCTCGTGCTGTCGACGCTGCACACGAACGACGCGCCGGCAGCCGTCGCGCGACTGCTCGACATCGGCGTCGCGCCGTACAACCTGGCGGCCGCGCTGCGCCTTGTCACCGCGCAACGTCTCGTGCGGCGTCTGTGCGTCACCTGCCGTGTACGCTCGGACGCGCCGGCGCGCGCGCTACGCGATGCGGGCTGCGATCCGGCAGCGCTGGCATCCGGATGGCGCCCGTTCGTCGCGCGCGGCTGTGCCGTCTGTCACGGTATTGGTTATCGAGGCCGGATCGGCCTGCACCAGACCATGCCGGTTTCGTCCGAGATGGCCGAACGCATCGTCGCGCGCGCAAGCGTCGTTGCGCTGGCGCAATGCGCGGCGGACGAAGGCGTGCGCAGTCTGCGCGACGCGGCACTCGCGCACGTTCGCGACGGCACGACGAGCGTCGCGGAAGCGCTGTCCGCGACGCCTGACGCATGATCGCGATGCATATGCCGCCGCCCGAAACCCGCTTCGCGTGGCGCGGCCGTCGTCGCGACGGCACGCCGTGCCGCGGGAACGTCATCGCATTCGACGCAGCCGCCGCACGTGCCGCGCTCGCGCGCGACGGCGTCGTAGTGCTGTCGCTTGACATCCGCGGCACAGCCCGGCCACCTGCGGTCGGCGCACGGGAGGTCACGCGCTTCACGCGCCAACTCGCGAGCCTGCTGCAGGCCGGACTGCCGCTTGCACCATCGCTCGAGATGCTCGCCCGCACCCGCACGCGCGACGGGCTGCCGCGCATCGCCGCAGGCCTCGCACGCGAGATCGTCGGCGGGCAGCGCTTCGCCACCGCGCTTGCGCGCTATCCGGCGCAGTTCGGCATGCTGTATCGCCAACTGATCGAGGTAGGCGAAGCATCGGGCGCACTCGACACCGTGCTGACCCGCGTCGCGGAGCACCGCGAACGCGCCGACGCGCAATGGCGCAAGCTGCGTGCCGCGCTCGCCTATCCGGTCGCCGTCATCGTGTTCGCGCTCGCGATCTCGGCCGCGCTAATGGTATGGGTCGTGCCGACGTTCCAGCAAATCTTCGACGGCTTCGGCGCGACACTGCCGGCACCGACCCGCGCGCTGCTCGCCCTTTCCTCCGCGACATCGGCCTGGGGCGGAACGTTCGTCGCCGGCGCCGCAGTGGCGGGACTCGCCGCACGCCACACGCTGCGGCGCTCGCCATCGCTGAACTATACGGTCGCGCGGCACGTGCTGAACGCACCGCTTGTCGGCAGCGCGCTCACGCGGTTCGCGACCGCGCGCTGGTGCCGCTCGCTTGCCACGCTGCTCGGTGCCGGCGTACCGCTCGCCGATGCATTCGCCACGCTCGAACGCACTGCGGGCCACCCGGTGTTCGAACAGGCCACCGTGCAGATCGCGACGCGCGTGTTGCGCGGCGCACGTCTTGCCGATGCGATGCACGCGGCGGGCTGCTTCCCGGACGACGTCGTGCAACCGATCGCCGTCGCCGAGGAAACCGGCGCACTCGACTCGATGCTCGCCGACATCGCCGCGCTCTGCGAGCGTCAGTTCGACGCCCGCCTCGATGCGCTCGCCGCGCTCGGCGAGCCGCTGATCGTGATCGTGCTCGGCGCACTCGTCGGCGGCCTCGTGATCGCGATGTATCTGCCCATCCTTCAGCTGGGCAACGTGGTGTAGCATCGCAACCGATTCTGTCGCCTTTCAAGCCCGAACCCGAGCCCCATGACGCCCGTGCCCCTGACCACCGTTTTCGATTCGCCCGAAGGCACGTTGCTCGCGCTGGCGATGCTGCCGCCCGCGGTGCAGTATGCATTCGCCGTCGCGCTCGGTCTGTGCGTCGGCAGCTTCGTCAACGTCGTCGTGCACCGGATCCCGGTGATGATGCAGCGCGCATGGCAGGCCGAAATCGCAGAAGCGACCGGCAACCCGAGCCCGGCGCCGGACGACGGCTATCCGCCGCACTATGATCTGTGGCGCCCGCGCAGCGCATGTCCGCACTGCGGTCACGTGCTGCGTGCTTGGGAGAACATCCCGCTCGTCAGCTACCTGATGTTGCGCGGGCACTGCCGCCAGTGCGGCCATGCGATCGGCATGCGTTATCCGCTCGTCGAGCTCGCCGGTGCGCTGCTCGCCGCCGGGTCGCTCGCCGCGTTCGGCCCCACCGCCGCCGCACTCGCCGCGTTCGGACTTTGCGCCGCACTGCTGGCGATGAGCGCGATCGATATCCGGACCGGCTACCTGCCCGATTCGATGACGCTGCCGCTGCTGTGGGCGGGGCTCGCACTGAATCTCGGCAGCACGTTTACGTCGCTGCGCTCGGCCGTGGTCGGCGCGATGGTTGGCTATCTGTTCCTGTGGTCGATCTACTGGCTGTTCAAATGGCTGCGCGGCATCGAGGGCATCGGCTTCGGCGACCTGAAGCTGCTCGCCGCGCTCGGCGCATGGATGGGCTGGGCCGCGCTGCCGCAGGTCGTGCTGTTCGCCGCGGTGACGGGCGCGATCGTCGGGCTCGTCGCGACCTGGCGCGGGCGCATGCGCTTCGAGGAGCCGATTCCGTTCGGCCCTTTCCTCGCAGCAGGCGGCGTCGCGACGCTGTTTTTCGGTACCCCTTTCTATTCGGCGCTCGGCGGCTGACATGACGCACCGCCCGCGTCCGCTTTGTTCGCTGCGTCGTGGAGAAGCGACTCGCTTCCCCGCGGCGACCCGGCGGAGGCTCACATGTTTGCAATAGGACTCACCGGCGGCATCGGCAGTGGCAAGACGACCGTCGCCGATATGTTCGCCGCACGCGGTGCATCGCTCGTCGATACCGACCTGATCGCGCACCGTATCACCGCACCGGCCGGTCTCGCGATGCCGGCGATCGAACACGCATTCGGACCGGACTTCGTCGCGGCCGACGGCTCGCTCGATCGCGCGAAGATGCGCGCACTGATTTTCAGCGACGACGACGCACGCCGGCGCCTCGAAGCAATCACGCATCCGCTGATCCGCGCGGAGACCGATCGCGAGGCCCGTGAAGCGCAGGGCCCGTACGTGATCTTCGTCGTGCCGCTGCTCGTGGAGTCAGATAACTGGAAGGCACGAAGCGATCGCGTGCTGGTCGTCGATTGTCCGGTCGAAACGCAGATTGCACGTGTGATGCGGCGCAATGATTTCACGCGCGAACAGGTCGAAGCGATCATCGCAAGACAGGCGACGCGTGAAGCGCGTCTCGCGGCAGCCGACGACGTGATCGTCAACGATGCGACAACACCCGGTGCACTCGCCGCGCAGGTCGATACATTGCACCAACGCTATCTCGAATTTGCGGCCGCCGCGCACTGACCGCCGCGCGCGATCGTGATGGTGTACGAAATTGGTGCGTTGCTAGGGTAGAGAGTGAGCATTAGAATGTCCTGCATTGTTTCAATCCCTACCCGAGAGGCGAGCGCGCTTGATTCTTTACGAGTATCCGTTCAACGAGCGAATTCGCACGCTGTTGCGCCTCGAAGACCTGTTCGAGCGCTTCGCGTTCTTTTTGGCTCAGGAGGACCCGCGTGAACACCACGTCGCGCTGACGACGCTGTTCGAAATCGCCGAGGTCACGGGCCGCGCGGACCTGAAATCGGATCTGATGAAGGAGCTCGAACGTCAGCGCCAGACGCTCGCTCCCTTTCGCGGCAATCCGGGCATCGAACAGAATGCGCTCGAAGCCGTCCTCGGCGAAATCGAGCAGACGCTCGCCAATCTTGCGCAGATGCAGGGCAAGACCGGGCAGCATCTGGTCGACAACGAGTGGCTCGCCAGCATTCGCAGCCGCGCGGTGATTCCCGGCGGCACGTGCAAGTTCGACCTGCCGTCGTACTACGCATGGCAACAATGGCCCGCCGAACAGCGGCGCCAGGACATCGCGAAATGGATCATGCCGCTGCTGCCGCTGCGCGACGCGGCGGCGATCGTGCTGCGGCTCGCGCGCGAATCGGGTCAGGCGTCGAAGGTGATGGCGATGCAGGGCAGCTACCAGCAAATGCTGTCGGGGCGCACCTACCAGCTGATGCAGGTACGCGTGCCGCCTGAGCTGCGCGTGATTCCCGAAGCGAGCGCCAACAAGTACATGCTGTGGGTACGGTTCACCATGCAGGACGGCGACGTGCGGCCGCGCGCGGTGGACATCGACGTACCGTTCCATCTGACCCTGTGCAATCTGTAACGGCCGTGCGCCGGTTCGACGCTTTCGTATGACTACTGTTGTGAAATGTCCTTCGTGCGGCGCAGAAGTGCGCTGGACGCCTGAAAACAAGTTCCGCCCCTTCTGTTCGGCCCGCTGCAAGCAGCTCGACCTCGGGGCATGGGCCGCAGAAAAGTATCGGATCGGCGGATCCTCCGACGAAGGTCCGTCGTCGGAGGAAGACGGCACCGACGGCCGCCGCGACAGCTGAGCGGCACGCAGCATCGTCCGTTCGCGGATATGGCCCGCTTTTCAGACGGGCCGCCGCGGCGTCATTGCGACGCCGCTTCCTTCTCGAGCAGTTCCAGCACTGGCAGCGCCGCCGGCAACAGCGGCGCGACGTCGACCGGCAATTGCTGCCACACGAACGCCTGCCCTTCCTTGCTGTGCGGCTCGCCCGTCCAGCCCGTCACCTTGCAGAAATAGAGCCGCACATACGCGTGCGGATAATCGTGCTCGAGCGTATGCCAGCGGTGGCTGGCCGTGACGACGATGCCGAGTTCCTCGTGCAGTTCGCGCGCCAGCGCGTCCTCGACGCTCTCGCCGGCTTCCAGCTTGCCACCCGGGAATTCCCAGTAGCCTTCGTACGGCTTGCCCTGCAGCCGCTGCGCGAGCAGGTAGCGGCAGCCGCCGACAGGGCCGTCCGACTGCACCATCACACCGACCGCGACTTCCGTCACCTTGCGGCCGTCAGGCGCGCGCACGGCGCCCGCTGCGGAATCCGTGCTCATGCCTGCTCCTTGCGGCCCGACCAGTCGCGTGCGAACTGCCACGCGACACGCCCCGAACGCGAACCGCGCTCGAGCGCCCAGACGAGCGCGTCGCCCCGCGCCGTCTCGATCTCGGCGTCCGCGCAGCCGAAATGGCGCAGCCAGTGCGCGACGATGCCGAGATAGTCGTCCTGCTTGAACGGGTAGAAGCTGACCCACAGGCCGAAGCGCTCCGACAGCGAGATCTTTTCCTCGACGACTTCACCGGGGTGGATCTCGCCGTCCGGCAGATGCTTGTACGACTCGTTGTCGCTCATGTACTCGGGCAGCAGATGGCGGCGGTTCGACGTCGCGTAGATCAACACGTTGTCGGACTGTGCGGCGATCGAGCCGTCGAGCGCGACTTTCAGCGCCTTGTAGCCCGATTCGCCCTCCTCGAACGACAGGTCGTCGCAGAACACGATGAACCGCTCCGGACGCTGCGAGATCAGCTCGACGATGTCGCCGAGATCGTGCAGGTCGTCCTTGTCGACTTCGATCAGGCGCAGCCCGTCCTTCGCATACGCATTCAGGCACGCCTTGATCAGCGACGACTTGCCGGTGCCGCGCGCACCGGTCAGCAGCACGTTGTTCGCCGGCTTGCACTGCACGAACTGTCGCGTGTTCTGTTCGATCAGCCCTTTCTGCCGGTCGATGTTGTGCAGGTCGCCGAGGGTAATCGACGACGCTGCCGGCACCGGCTGCAGATAACCGCGCCCCTGGCGCTTGCGCCAGCGGAACGCGGTGGCGGCATTCCAGTCGACAGCCGCCGGTGCGGGCGGCAGCATCCCCTCGAGGCGGCCGAGCAATGCTTCGGCACGCGTCAGAAACTGTTCGAGCTTGTCCATGTCGTCCGAGCGCTCCCGATCAGGAGCGGTAGTCCGCGTTGATGCTCACGTAATCGTGCGACAGGTCGCACGTCCAGATGGTAGCCTGCGCGTCGCCGCGGCCGAGCAGCACGCGGATCGTGATTTCGCTCTGCTTCATCACGCGCTGGCCGTCCTCTTCCTGGTAGGCCGGGTTGCGACCGCCCGCCTTGGCGACGAGCACGTCGTCGAGATAGAGATCGATCTTGCCGACGTCGAGATCGGTGACGCCTGCGTAGCCGATCGCCGCGAGAATCCGGCCCAGGTTGGGGTCGGATGCGTAGAAGGCCGTCTTCACCAGCGGCGAATGACCGATCGCGTATGCGATCTGGCGGCACTCGGCGACGCTCTTGCCGCCTTCGACCTGCACGGTCATGAATTTCGTCGCGCCTTCGCCGTCGCGCACGATCAGCTGCGACAGCACCTGGGCGACCTGCGTGACCGCGTCGCGCAGCGCCGCATAGGCCGGCGAGTCGGTGGACGTGATCGCGGGCAGCGTGCTCTTGCCCGACGCGATCAGGATGAACGAGTCGTTCGTCGACGTATCGCCGTCGATCGTGATGCAGTTGAACGAGCGGTCGGCCACTTCCTTCACGAGCGTGTCGAGCACCGGCTGCGCGACGTTCGCATCGAACGCGAGGAAGCCGAGCATCGTCGCCATGTTCGGCTTGATCATGCCCGCGCCCTTGCTGATGCCCGTCAGCGTGACCGTGTGGCCGTCGATCGTCACCTGACGCGACGTGGCCTTCGGCAGCGTGTCGGTCGTCATGATCGCCTGCGCGGCGTCGTACCAATTCGCGGCCTTGCGGTTCGCGAGCGCAGCCGGCAGCCCTGCCTTCAGGCGGTCGATCGGCAGCGGCTCGAGAATCACGCCGGTCGAGAACGGCAGCACCTGTGCAGCGTCGATGTCTGCGAGGCGTGCGAGTTCCGCGCAGGTTTCGCGGGTGTTCGCGAGGCCCGGCTCACCGGTGCCCGCGTTCGCATTGCCCGTATTCACGACGAGCGCGCGGATGCCCGCGCCGCCCGCACGCACTTTGGCCAGGTGCTCGCGGCACACGATCACGGGTGCGGCGCAAAAGCGGTTCTCGGTGAATACGCCGGCGACCGTCGCCCCTTCGTCGACGGAAATGACCAGCACGTCCTTGCGATTCGGCTTGCGGATGTTCGCTTCCGCCCAGCCGAGCGTGACGCCGGCGACGGGATGCAGTTGGGCGGGATCGATCGACGGAAAATTGACAGCCATGGGGCACACCTGCCGGATGGAAAATGCCGGCACGCGCCGGCATCGATTGGAAGAACCGGCGGCCGCACGAGCGGGCCGCCGCAACTCACGTCACTGACTCGAAGCTGCGAACGAAGCGGCACGCGAATGCGCGCCGCCGCCGATCATGACAGCTTCCCGTGACATTGCTTGTACTTCTTGCCGCTGCCGCACGGGCACGGGTCGTTGCGGCCGACCTTCGGCATTTCGCCGCCGGGGCCGCTGTGGGTCATCGCGCTACCGACCATGTCGGCCGTCGCGGCGGCCGCCGTGGCGGCTGCAACGTTCGCCACCGGCGCACCGGATTCCGCGTAGTCGGCGTGCTGGTATTCGACGTTCTCGAGATGACCGCTGCGCTCCTCGATCTGCTCGGCGGCTTCCTCGAGCTGTTCGGGCGACTGGATCTGCACGTTCATCACGATGCGCGTGACTTCCTGCTTGATCGCCTCGAGCATCGCGGCGAACAGCTCGAACGCTTCGCGCTTGTACTCCTGCTTCGGGTTCTTCTGCGCATAGCCGCGCAGGTGGATACCCTGGCGCAGGTGGTCAAGCGCCGCGAGGTGCTCGCGCCACAGGCGGTCGACCGTCTGCAGCATGACCGAACGCTCGAACGCGCTGAACGATTCGCGGCCGACCATCGCGACCTTCGCCTCGTACTGCTCGTCGGCGGCGGTCGTCACGGCTTCGAGAATCTCCTCGGCCGTGATCGACGACGACTCGTTCACCATTTCCTGGATCGCGAGGTCGAGCTGCCAGTCGTTGCGCAGCGCTTCCTCCAGCTCGGGCACGTCCCACTGTTCCTCGATGCTGCCTTCCGGCACGAACTGACGGACGACTTCGGTGATCACGCCGTGACGCATCGCCGCGATCGTCTCGGTGATGTCGTGCGCTTCGAGCAGTTCATTGCGCTGCTGATAGATCACCTTGCGCTGGTCGTTCGACACGTCGTCGTATTCGAGCAGCTGCTTGCGGATGTCGAAGTTGCGCGCTTCGACCTTGCGCTGCGCGGATTCGATCGAACGCGTGACGATGCCGGCCTCGATCGCCTCGCCTTCCGGCATCTTGAGACGATCCATGATCGAGCGCACGCGGTCGCCCGCGAAGATGCGCAGCAGCGGATCATCGAGCGACAGGTAGAAGCGCGACGAGCCCGGATCGCCCTGACGGCCCGCACGGCCGCGCAGCTGGTTGTCGATCCGGCGCGATTCGTGACGCTCGGTGCCGATGATGTGCAGGCCGCCTGCGGCCTTCACCTGTTCGTGCAGCGTTTCCCACTCGTCGTGCAGCTGCTTGATGCGGCGGGCCTTTTCGTCGGCCGGAATCGCTTCGTCGGCTTCGATGAACGCGGCCTGCTTCTCGGCGTTGCCGCCGAGCACGATGTCGGTACCGCGGCCGGCCATGTTGGTCGCGATCGTGATGCGGTTCGGGCGACCAGCTTCCGCGACGATCGCGGCTTCACGCTCGTGCTGCTTCGCGTTCAGCACTTCGTGCGGCAGCCCGGCCTGCTTCAGCAGGTGCGACAGCAGTTCCGAGTTCTCGATCGACGTCGTGCCGACCAGCACCGGCTGACCGCGCTCGTAGCACTCGCGAATGTCGCGGATCACCGCGTCGTAGCGCTCCTTGGCCGTCTTGTAGATCTGGTCCTGCTTGTCGATCCGCTTCGGCGGACGGTTGGTCGGGATCACGACCGTCTCGAGGCCGTAGATTTCGTTGAATTCGTACGCTTCGGTGTCCGCCGTACCCGTCATGCCCGCGAGCTTCGCGTACATCCGGAAGTAGTTCTGGAACGTGATCGATGCGAGCGTCTGGTTCTCGCTCTGGATCTTCACGTGCTCCTTCGCCTCGACCGCCTGGTGGAGGCCATCGGACCAGCGGCGGCCCGCCATCAGGCGGCCCGTGAATTCGTCGACGATCACCACCTCGCCGTTCTGCACGACGTAGTGCTGGTCCTTGTAGAACAGCGTGTGGGCGCGCAGCGCCGCGTACACGTGGTGCATCAGCGTGATGTTCTGCGGCGCATACAGGCTCTCGCCCTCGCCGATCAGGCCCCACTCGGCGAGCAGCCGCTCGGCCTTCTCGTGGCCCGACTCCGTCAGGAACACCTGGCGCGATTTTTCGTCCAGCGTGTAGTCGCCCGGCTTCTCCACGCCCGTGCCGTCGGCCTTCTCCTCGCCGATCTGGCGCTCGAGCAGTGGCGGCAGCGCGTTCATCCGCACGTACAGTTCGGTGTGATCTTCCGCCTGGCCCGAGATGATCAGCGGCGTACGCGCCTCGTCGATCAGGATCGAGTCGACTTCGTCGACGACCGCGAAGTTCAGTGCCCGCTGCACGCGCGCGTCGGTCTCGTAGACCATGTTGTCGCGCAGGTAGTCGAAGCCGAACTCGTTGTTCGTACCGTAGGTGATGTCCGACGCGTAGGCCTGCTGCTTCTGATCGTGCTCCATGCCGGACAGGTTGATGCCGACCGACAGACCGAGGAAGTTGTAGAGGCGCGCCATCCATTCGGCGTCGCGCTGCGCGAGGTAGTCGTTGACCGTCACGACGTGCACGCCGCGACCCGCCAGCGCATTCAGGTACACGGGCAGCGTCGCGACGAGCGTCTTGCCCTCGCCGGTGCGCATCTCCGCGATCTTGCCGTAGTGGAGCACCATGCCGCCGATCATCTGCACGTCGAAGTGGCGCATCTTCAGCACTCGGCGGCTCGCCTCCCGGCAGACCGCGAACGCCTCGGGCAGCAGCTTGTCGAGCGACTCGCCGCCCGCGATCCGCTGGCGGAACTCATCCGTCTTGCCGCGCAACTGGTCGTCCGTCAGCTTCTCGATCTGCGTTTCGAGCGCATTGATCGTCGCGACGGTCTTTTGATATTGCTTGACGAGCCGCTGGTTGCGGCTGCCAAAAATTTTCTGGAGAAAACCGGTTGTCATCGGATCGGATCCTGCGTCGCAGCACCGGCGCCCGGCGCGTGTTGCGCGCCCCGACGCCCGAGCCTCGGCGGCTTAGCGAATTAGTGGAATCAAACGAGGAATTTTAGCACGCGGGAAAGCATGCGCCCGTGTCCCGGCTGGACTCACGCCGCGCGCCGAACCCGCGCTGGCAACCGGACACGCGGCCCGAAAGCCGCCCGTGCGCGAGCCGGCGCGGGTACAATCGGCATCAACGTCTGCGCCCGTGCGCGCCCGAAGAATGCCTCGATGAACCGATTTTCCAAGCGTTTCGGCCCGCTCCCCGCGTATCGCCCGCAACCCGTGTCCGAAGTGCTCAACCGCACCGACGCGTTCGCGGCACTGCGCGCCGGTGTCGAACAGGTTGCGTCGCTGCAGCGCGACCTCACCGCGCTCCTGCCCGACTATCTCGCCAGTCATGTCGAACCGGGCTCCATCAAGGACGGTACACTGACCCTCTTTGCCGCGCACAATGCGCTCGCTGCCCGGCTGCGGCAGGTCGAGCCGCGCCTGCTCGCCGATCTCCAGAAGCGTGGCTGGCCGGTCTCGGCGCTGCGCGTGCGCGTGCGGCCGAAGGACGCGCCGGAGCCGCCGCACGTCAAGCAGGCGCGCATGACGACCGTTGGCGCTACCGCGTTGCGCGAGCTCGCCGATCACCTCGAGCCGTCGCCGCTGCAGGCCGCGCTCGCGCGTATGGCTGCGCGGCACGGCGCGAAATCGTCGCGCTGAAGGGGCTGCCGGCCGCGCTGCCCAACAAAAAAGCGACCCGAAGGTCGCTTTTTTTATCGCTCGTGCCGGACGCCGATCAGGCGAAGGCTGTCTGCGTGTCGAACGCGAAGCCGCTCGGCGCAGCTTGCGGATCGTCGAACGTGACGATCTCGTACGCGTCTTCATGCGCGAGCAGCTCGCGCAGCAGCGCGTTGTTCAGCCCGTGACCCGACTTGTACGCCGTGTACGACGCCAGCAACGGATGGCCGACCACGTACAGGTCGCCGATCGCGTCGAGCATCTTGTGCTTCACGAACTCGTCGTCGTAGCGCAGTCCGTCGTTGTTCAGGATCCGGTACTCGTCGAGCACGATCGCGTTGTCCATGCTGCCGCCACGTGCGAGGCCCAGCTCACGCATCATTTCGACTTCGTGGGCAAAACCGAACGTGCGCGCACGCGCGATCTCGCGCACGTACGACGTGTTTGCGAAGTCGACCTCGAGTTCCTGGCCGGTCTTGTCGACGGCCGGGTGACGGAAGTCGATCGTGAACTTCAGCTTGAAACCGAAAAACGGATCGAGACGCGCGAACTTGTCGCCGTCGCGGATTTCGACCGGCTTCTTCACCTTGATGAAGCGCTTCGGCGCGTTCTGCTCCTCGATGCCGGCGGACTGGATCAGGAACACGAAGGACGCAGCACTGCCGTCCATGATCGGGATTTCCTCGGCCGTCACGTCGACATAGAGATTGTCGATGCCGAGGCCGGCGCACGCCGACATCAGGTGCTCGACGGTCGACACGCGCGCGCCATCCTTCTGCAGCACCGACGCGAGGCGCGTGTCGCCGATCGACATCGCGGATGCCGGAATGTCGACGGGCGTGGGCAGGTCGACACGCGAGAATACGATCCCCGTGCCCGGCACAGCCGGGCGGAGCGTCAGTTCGACCTTGCGGCCCGAGTGGAGACCGATGCCCACGGTCTTCACGATCGATTTGATGGTGCGCTGCTTCAGCATGGTGTTCTTCATCTTGATTGAGAATATCAATCAGGAGCTATATTCGATAGGTGGGATTATAGCGTAATTCCCTATTCAACGCTGTTTGAAACCGCGTATCAATCTGTTTCGACTGTTTACCCGCATCGATACGGGACGGGCCGATGCCCGGAACGGAGGCGTTTCCGGTCATCGACCCGTGTTACAACTGCCCTGAGGCTGGTGAGCAGCGTTGCCGGCAGGCAACGGCGCACCGCACGATCAGGACGTCAACGTCGCGAGCACACTCGCCGCATCGCTCACTTCGAACTTGCCCGGCGCTTCGACGGCCAGCGTCTTGACCACACCGTCGTCGACCACCATCGCGTAGCGCAGGGAACGGATTCCCATGCCACGCGCGGACAAATCCTGCGTCAGCCCCAGCGCATGAGTGAAAGCAGCGCTGCCGTCCGCCATCATGCGCACCTTGCCCGCGGTGTGCAGATCACGTCCCCATGCGCCCATCACGAATGCGTCGTTGACGGACACGCACCAGAGCTCGTCGATGCCCGCCGAGCGCAGTTGCTCGGCGTGCTCGACATAGCCCGGCACATGCTGCGCCGAGCAGGTCGGCGTGAAAGCACCCGGCAATCCGAAGATCACCACCCGCTTTCCTGCAACCTGGTCGCGCACGCTGTAGGCATTCGGCCCCAGCGTGCAGCCTTCGCGCGTGTCGTCGATGAACTCGAACAGTTGCGCGTCGGGCAGCGCGTCGCCCACTTGAATCATGGCTGGTCCCTCATAGCGATACGGTTTTTCAGCGTATTGCGGGCAGCACGTCCCATCCCGCTCCGCTCATGCGAAGAGGGCACGTCTCCCGGCCCGGCGTCGCATCCGACGCGGCCTGTCGTGGTCCGTGGCATCCGTCACGCCGGCGTTACCGCGGCAATCTCGGCGATTGCGCCGCGGCTTCGCCTGTGTGTGCGTCGTCAGTCAGCCTGCTTGCGCAGGAAAGCCGGGATGTCGTACGTGTCGACACCCTTCTCCTGCAGCGCCTGCACGTGCGATGCCGCGGTTTCGCGCGAGTTGCGCCATACCGCCGGCGTATCGAGCGCGCCGTAGTCGGCCGTGCTGACGTGTTGCGGCTGCGCATAGCCGTGCGAAACCGCGCTGACCGGCTGGTTGTCGGTACCCGTGCGCAGCAGCGTCATCGGAGCCGATTGCTGCTTCTTCGCCGCACGGCCCAGGCCCGTCGCCACGACCGTCACGCGCAGTGCATCGCCCATCGCGTCGTCGTACACCGCACCGAAGATCACCGTCGCATCTTCCGCCGCGTAGCTCTTGATCGTGTTCATCACTTCGCGCGTTTCCGACAGGCGCAGCGAACGGCTCGACGTGATGTTGACCAGCACGCCGCGCGCGCCCGACAGATCGACGCCTTCGAGCAGCGGGCTCGCCACGGCCTGTTCCGCCGCGAGGCGTGCGCGATCGACGCCGGCAACCGTCGCCGTGCCCATCATCGCCTTGCCCTGCTCGCCCATCACCGTCTTCACGTCTTCGAAGTCGACGTTCACGAGACCATCGACATTGATGATTTCGGCGATGCCTGCGACCGCGTTGTTCAACACGTCGTCCGCGCACTGGAAGCACTTGTCCATCTCGGCGTCATCGCCCATCACGTCGAACAGCTTGTCGTTCAGGACGACGATCAGCGAGTCGACGTGATCCTCCAGTTGCTGCGAACCTGCTTCCGCGACGCGCATCCGCTTGCCGCCTTCGAATTCGAACGGCTTGCTGACGACGCCAACCGTCAGGATGCCCATCTCCTTCGCGATCTGCGCGACCACCGGCGCTGCGCCCGTGCCCGTGCCGCCGCCCATGCCGGCCGTAATGAACACCATGTGCGCGCCGCGCAGTGCATCGGCGATGCGCTCACGCGCCTCTTCCGCCGCCGCCTTGCCCATTTCCGGCTTCGCACCGGCGCCCAGGCCCGTGTTGCCCAGCTGGATCACCGACGATGCGCGCGAACGCGACAGCGCCTGTGCATCCGTGTTCATCACGATGAAGTCGACGCCCTGCACGCCGCGGTTGATCATGTGCTGGACGGCATTGCCGCCAGCGCCGCCAACGCCGACCACCTTGATGATGGTGCCGTTGGTTTCGGTTTCCAGCATTTCGAATTCCATTGTTGCCTCCGTCAAGAGAATAAAGCTACTCGGCCGTTATTCGGCAGGAGATCGGGCAACCCCCTGTCGCGCGCCAGCCGCCGGCACCAGCGCGAATTTCGATTCGGTTCGTCAAAAGTTGCTCAGGAACCATTCCTTCATCCGCGAGAAGATCTGCCCCGCGTTGCCGGACTGCACGGCGACCTTGCGGCCACGCATGCGCTGGGCACTGCCTTCGACGAGCAGGCCCATCGCCGTCGAGTAGCGCGGATTGCGCACCACGTCGGCGAGGCCGCCTGCATATTCCGGCGCGCCGATGCGCACCGGTTTCAGGAAAATGTCTTCGCCGAGCTCGACCATGCCCGGCATCATCGAAGCCCCGCCGGTAATGACCACGCCGGAGCTCAGCAGTTCTTCGTAACCCGACTCGCGCACGACCTGCTGCACGAGCGAGAACAGTTCCTCGACGCGCGGCTCGATCACTGCGGCGAGCGCTTGGCGCGACAGCGTGCGCGGACCGCGTTCGCCGAGGCCCGGCACTTCGACCATCTCGTCCGGGTCGGCGAGCGCCTGCTTGGCAATGCCGTAGCCGACCTTGATGTCTTCCGCGTCCGGCGTCGGCGTGCGCAGCGCCATCGCGATGTCGCTCGTGATCTGGTCGCCGGCGATCGGAATCACCGCGGTATGACGGATCGCGCCTTCGGCGAAGATCGCGATGTCGGTCGTGCCGCCGCCGACGTCGACCAGCACCACGCCGAGATCCTTCTCGTCTTCCGTCAGCACGGCCAGCGACGACGCGAGCGGCTGCAGGATCAGGTCGTTCACTTCCAGCCCGCAGCGGCGCACGCACTTGACGATGTTCTGCGCGGCACTGACCGCGCCCGTCACGATGTGCACCTTCACTTCCAGCCGGATGCCGCTCATCCCGATCGGCTCGCGCACGTCCTCCTGGCCGTCGATGATGAATTCCTGCGTGAGGATGTGCAGCACCTGCTGGTCGGTCGGGATGTTGATCGCCTTCGCGGTCTCGATCACGCGCGCGACGTCGGTCTGCGTGACTTCCTTGTCCTTGATCGCAACCATCCCGCTCGAGTTGAAGCTGCGGATATGGCTACCGGCAATCCCCGTGAACACGTTGGTGATCTTGCAGTCGGCCATCAGCTCGGCTTCCTCGAGCGCGCGCTGGATCGACTGCACGGTGGCCTCGATGTTGACCACCACGCCCTTCTTCAGACCCTTCGATTCGCTCTGGCCGAGGCCGATCACCTCGTAATGGCCTTCGCCCTTCAGCTCGGCGACGATGGCCACCACCTTCGACGTGCCGATGTCGAGGGAAACCAGCAGATCCTTGTAGTCTTTGCTCATAAAGTGCTCTTGCGTGTGATCTCTCGTTACTTCTTGCGCTTGTCGGTATCGGTCAGGAACCGCATGCCTGCCGCACGAATCGCGAATCCGTTCGGATAACGCAGATCCGCGTACTCGATGTCGTTGCCCCAACGTTCCGTGACGGCCGGCCATGCGGCGACGAGGCGCTGGCTCCGGTCATGCAGGGTCTCGCTGGTGCGCTCCTTGCCCAGCTCGACCTGCATGCCGTTCGACAGCTTCACCGTCCACGCGTAGCGCGCCGACAGCGTCACTTCCTCCGGCGCCGCCTTCAGCGGCGCAAACCAGTTCGTGAAGTCGCGATACCGCGTGACGACCTCCTTCGCACTGCCCTCCGGGCCATCGAACGCCGGCAGTTCCTGATCGAGTTCGCCCTGGTTCGCGGTGAACAGCTCGCCGTCGACACTCACGAGCTGCGCGCTGCCCCAGGTCCCGAGCGGTTTGTACTCCTCGAGCGTGACAGCCAGCGCATTCGGCCACACCCGGCGCACGCTCGCGTGACGCACCCACGGCATCTGCTCGAACGCGGCGCGCGCCGTGTCGAGATCGACCGTGAAAAAATTGCCCTTCAGCCGGCCGACCACGCCCGCACGCACTGTCGGCGTGTTGATGTGCTCGGTGTCGCCGTCGATCCGGATTTCGCGAAGCGCGAACGTCGGACGCTGGATCAGCCAGTAGCAGCCGGCCGCCGCCAACACGAGCAGCAGCAGCGCGTACAGCGCGCTGGCGGCAAGGTTGAGTTGGCGAACGTTGTTCCACATACGTCGTTCCGTTCCTGCGTCAGTCGTTGAGCGTAAGCGACAGCACCTTCACGACCAGCTCCGAATAGCCGATGCCGATCGAGCGCGCGGCCTTCGGCGGCAGCGAGTGGTCGGTCATCCCGGGGGCCGTGTTCACTTCCAGGAAATACGCGTTGCCGGCGGCGTCGAGCATGAAGTCGGCCCGGCCCCAGTCGGTGCAGCCGAGCACGTCGAACGCGCGGCGCGCGATGCGCTTCAGCTCCGCTTCCTGCTCGGCCGGCAGCCCGCACGGAATCAGGTATTGCGTATCGTCGGCGACGTACTTCGCGTGGTAGTCGTAGAACTCGCCCGCCGGCACGATCTTGATCAGCGGCAGGTCGAGATCGCCGGCGATGCACGCGGTGTATTCGCCGCCGCCTTCGATGCTCTTCTCGACGATCACGATCTTGTCGTGCGTCGCGGCTTCCGACAGTGCGGCGGGCAACGCGTCGGCCGTCTTCACCTTCAGCACCGCGACGCTCGAGCCTTCGCTCGCCGGCTTCACGAACAGCGGCAGGCCGAGCTTCGCGACGATGTCCGTCGCGCGCGCCGCGTAGTCGTCGCCGCGCATCACCGTCTCGAACGGCGGCGTCGGCACGCCCGTCTGCTGCCACACGAGCTTCGTGCGGAACTTGTCGAGGCCGAGCGCCGAACCGAGCACGCCGCTGCCCGTGTAGCGAATCCCGTAGAAATCGAGCGCGCCCTGGATCTGGCCGTTCTCGCCATAGCCGCCGTGCAGCGCGTTGAACGCGCGCACGAAGCCTTCATCCTTCAGCGCCGATAGCGGCCGCTCGGCCGGGTCGAACGGATGCGCGTCGATGCCCGCATCGCGCAGGCCCTGCAGCACGAGGCGGCCCGAGGTGAGCGACACCTCGCGCTCGGCGGATTCGCCGCCGAACAACACCGCCACCTTGCCGAAACGTTTCGGATCGATCCCGCTCATGTCATGCCTTCTGTTGTGTGTGTTGCACGAGCTTCGCCGGCACGCCGCCGATCGAACCCGCGCCCATCGTGATCACCACGTCGCCGTTCTGCGCGACCTTGGCCAGTGCGTCCGGCACGTCGTCGACCGTCGCGACGAACACCGGGTCAACCTTCCCCACCGCGCGCAGCGCGCGCGACAGCGCGTCGCCGTTGGCCGTCGCGATCGCCGCTTCGCCGGCCGCATAGACTTCCGTCAGCACCAGCGCGTCGACCGTCGACAGCACGTTGACGAAGTCGTCGAAGCAGTCGCGCGTGCGCGTGTAGCGGTGCGGCTGGAACGCCAGCACGAGGCGGCGGCCCGGGAACGCGCCGCGCGCCGCCGCGATCGTGGCGGCCATCTCGACCGGGTGATGGCCGTAGTCGTCGATCAGCGTGTACTGGCCGCCGTCCGCGCTCGGCACCTCGCCGTAGCGCTGGAAGCGCCGGCCGACGCCGTTGAATTCCGCCAGCGCCAGTTGGATCGCGTCGTCCGACACGCCGAGATCGGTCGCGATCGCGATCGCCGCGAGCGCGTTCTGCACGTTGTGCAGGCCCGGCAGGTTCAGCACCACCGCGAGCGGCGAGCGGCCTTCGCGGATCACCGTGAAGTGCATGCGGCCGTCTCGCGCGTCGATGTCTTCCGCGCGCACCTGCGCGTCCGGCGACAGCCCGTAGCGCACGACCGGCTTCGAGATGAACGGGATGATCTGCCGCACGTTCGGATCGTCGACGCACACGACCGCACTGCCGTAGAACGGCAGGCGCTGCGTGAATTCGATGAACGCCTGCTTGAGCCGCGCGAAATCGTGGCCGTAGGTGTCCATGTGGTCGGCGTCGATGTTCGTGATGACTTCGATCACCGGATACAGGTTCAGGAACGACGCGTCCGACTCGTCGGCCTCGGCGACGATGAAGTCGCCCGTGCCGAGTCGCGCGTTCGCGCCGGCGCTGATCAGCCGGCCGCCGATCACGAAGGTCGGATCGAGGCCGCCCGCCGCGAGCACGCTCGCGACGAGGCTCGTCGTCGTGGTCTTGCCGTGCGTGCCGGCAATCGCGATCCCCTGCTTCAGGCGCATCAGCTCAGCGAGCATCACCGCGCGCTGCACGATCGGCACGCGCTGGTGCCGTGCGGCCAGCACTTCGGGGTTGTCCGAGCGCACGGCCGTCGACACGACGACCGCGTTCGCGCCCTCGATGTTCGCCGCGTCGTGGCCGATCGCGATCCGCGCGCCGAGCGCCTCGAGACGATCGGTCACCACGTTGCGCGACAGGTCCGAGCCGCTGACCTCGTAGCCGAGGTTGACGAGCACTTCGGCGATGCCGCTCATGCCCGCGCCGCCGATCCCGACGAAATGAATATGTTTGACGATGTGTTTCATTGCAGTATTTCCAGGTTCGCGCCAGCCACCTTCGCGCAGACGCGCGCGACTTCGTCGGTAGCCTCGGGCTTTGCCAGCGAGCGCGAACGCTCCGCCATGTCCGCGAGCGAGGCCCGCGATTGGCCGTGCAGCCAGTCGGCGAGCAGTTCCGCCGACAGGTCGCGTTGTTGCACCAGCACCGCCGCGCCCGCATCGGCGAGGAATGCGGCGTTGGTCGTCTGGTGATCGTCGACCGCGTACGGGAACGGCACGAACAGTGCCGCCACGCCCACCGCCGCGATCTCCGACACCGTCATCGCGCCGGAACGGCAGATCACGAGATCCGCCGCCGCGTACGCGGTCGCCATGTCGTCGATGAACGGCACGAGCCGCACGTCGTCGCCGCCCGAGAAACCGGCCGCTTCGTAATTCGCCTTCAGCGCGTCGATGTGCTTCGCGCCGGCCTGATGCACGATGCGCGGGCGCTCGCCCGGCGCCAGCAGCGCCAGCGCACGCGGCACGACTTCGTTCAGTGCGGCCGCGCCCAGGCTGCCGCCGACCACCAGCACGTTCAGCGGACCGCTGCGCGACGCATAGCGTGCTTTGGGTGTTTCCGTGCGCGCAAGTTCCGCGCGAATCGGGTTGCCGGTCCATTCCGCGTGCGGCAGTGCGCCGGGGAACGCGACGAGCACGCGCTTCGCGAATTTCGCGAGCACCTTGTTCGCGAGACCGGCGATCGAATTCTGTTCGTGCAGCACGAGCGGACGCCCCGACAGCGCGGTCATCACGCCCGCCGGGAACGTGATGTAGCCGCCCATCCCGAGCACGACGTCCGGCCGCACGCGGCGCAGCGCACCGAGGCTCTGCCAGCATGCGCGCAGCAGGTTGAACGGCAGCGTCAGCTTGGTCTTCAGGCCCTTGCCGCGCAGTCCGCCGAAGCGCACGTATTCCATCGGAATGCCGTGCTTCGGCACGAGCGTCGCTTCCATCCCGGCCGGATTGCCGAGCCATACGACGCGCCAGCCCGCCGCCTCCATCCGGTGCGCGACCGCGAGCCCCGGGAACACGTGGCCCCCGGTGCCGCCTGCCATCACCATCAGCGTGCGTTGCGACGCGGTCATACCTTCCCTCCCCGCATCAGCACGCGATTTTCATAGTCGACCCGCAGCAGTACGGCGAGCGCAACACAGTTCAGCAGGATGCCCGAGCCGCCATAGCTCACGAGCGGCAGCGTCAGGCCCTTGGTCGGCAGCAAACCGAGGTTCACGCCCATGTTGATGAAGGTCTGCGCCCCGAACCAGATGCCGATGCCCTTGGCCATCAAGCCCGCGAACGTGCGGTCGAGCGCGAGCGCCTGGCGGCCGATCTCGAACGCGCGGCGCACGATCCAGTAGAACAGCAGGATCACCACCAGCACGCCGACGAAGCCGAGTTCCTCGCCGATCACCGCGAGGATGAAGTCGGTATGGGCTTCGGGCAGGTAGTTCAACTTCTCGACGCTGCCGCCGAGGCCGACGCCGAACCACTCACCACGGCCGAACGCGATCAGCGAGTGTGTGAGCTGGTACGCCTTGCCCTGCGCGTAGCGTTCGTCCCACGGATCGAGATACGCGAAGATCCGCTCGCGACGCCACGGCGACAGCCACACGAGCATCGTGAAGGTGCCGACCGCCGTCGCGACCAGGCCGCCGAACAGCTTGCCGTTCACGCCGCCGAGGAACAGCACGCCCATCGCGATCGCGGCGACCACCATGAACGCGCCCATGTCCGGCTCAAGCAGCAGCAGCGCGCCGACGAGACCGACCGCGAACGCCATCGGCAGGAAGCCCTTCGCGAAGCTCTGCATGTACTCCTGTTTGCGCACCGTGTAGTTCGCTGCGTAGATCGTCACCGCGAGCTTCATGATTTCCGACGGCTGCATATTCGTGATGCCGAGCGGAATCCAGCGGCGCGCACCGTTCACGCCCTTGCCGACGTGCGGGATCAGCACGATCACGAGGCTGACCAGCGCGATCAGGAAGAGATGCGGCGCGTATTTGTCCCAGGTCGACACGGGCACCCGGAAGGCGATCACGGCCGCGATGAACGCGACGGCCAGCGAGATCACGTGGCGCATCAGGAACGCGTAGTCGTGATACGACGCGTATTTCGGCGAATCAGGCATCGCGATCGACGCCGAATACACCATCACGACGCCGAGCCCGAGCAGCGCGATGGCGACCCACAGCAGCGAGTAGTCGAAGTCGAGCATCCGCGAGCGACTCGGCCGCACGCCGTTGACGACGCTCGCGAGGCCGCCGGTCGCGGCGCGCGTGGCCGACGAGACGCGGCCGCCCGCGGCATTGCCGCCGGTGTCGCGCCGGTCGTTGAAACGGGAGACGAGGCGATCGGACCAGCTCATGGCGTCGCTCCTTTGTCGATGGCGATTTCATCCACCGCCGCGCGGAACACATCCGCGCGATGGGCGTAGTTCCGGAACATGTCGAGGCTCGCGCAGGCAGGCGACAGCAGCACCGCATCGCCCGGCTCGGCGAGATCGGCGGCGGCACGCACCGCATCTTCGAGCGTCGCGTGGTCCGCGAGCGGCACACCGGTTTCGGCGAGCGTGTCGCGAATCGCCGGCGCGTCGCGGCCGATCAGCATCACCGCGCGGCACCAGCGCGCGACGGGCGCGATGAGCGGCGCGAAATCCTGACCCTTGCCGTCGCCGCCCGCGATCAGCACGATCTTCTGCGCAAGCCCATCGAGCGCGGCCACCGTCGCGCCGACGTTCGTTCCCTTGCTGTCGTCGACGTAGTCCACGTCGTCGATCGTCGCGATCACTTCGACGCGATGCGCTTCGCCGCGGTATTCGCGCAGCGCGTGCAGCAGCGGCGCGGCCGGCAGGTCGATCGCACGCGCGAGCGCGAACGCGGCCAGCGCGTTCGCCGCGTTGTGCAGCCCGCGGATTCGCAGCGCGTCGGCCGGCATCAGGCGCTTCTGCGCGATGTCGGGCGTATGCGCGCCGTCGCGCTTGCGCCGGCGGCTCGTCGTCTCGTCCGGCGCGTCGCGGTCGACCGCCTCGACCAGCCACGCGATGCCGTTGTCGCGCGACAGGCCGTAGTCGCCGTCCTGCGTCGGCTCGTTCAGGCCGAACGTGATCGTGCGTGCCGCATCCGCGACGCCTGCCGCCGGCGCGAACTTCATCACGGCCGCATCGTCGCGGTTGAGCACGCGCGTCGTCGTCGCACCGAAGATCCGGCCCTTCGCCGCCGCATACGCGTCGAAGTTGCCGTGCCAGTCGAGGTGATCCTGCGTGATGTTGAGAATCGCAGCCGCATCGGGCGCGAACGTGCGCGCCGTCTCGAGCTGGAAGCTCGACAGTTCGAGCACCCAGACGTCGGGCAGCGCCGTCTCGTCGATCGCGCCCGCGAGCCGATCGAGCATCGCCGGGCTGATGTTGCCGGCGACGGCGACCTTCTTGCCCGAACGCTGGCACAGCAGGCCCGTGAGGCTCGTCGTCGTGGTCTTGCCGTTGGTACCGGTGATCGCGAGCACCTTCGGCTGGTAGCCGCTCGTGCCGAGCGCGCGCAGCGCCTGCGCGAAGAATTCCAGTTCACCCCACACCGCGATCGCGCGCTCGTTCGCGGCCGCGACCAGCGCCGCGAGTGCCGGTTCGAGCGGCGACAGGCCGGGGCTCAGCCCGACGATCTCGACGCCGCCGTCGAGCAGCGCGGGCGTGAACGGCCCGCCGACGAACTCCGCATCGATGCCTTCGGCCTGCAGCGCGGCAAGGTTCGGCGGCGCCTCGCGGGTATCGGCAATACGCAGCCGGCACCCGTGCCTCGCGCACCACCGCGCGATCGCGAGACCCGATTCACCGAGCCCCAGTACGAGCACCATCGGCCGCTGCCGATCTCCAAACATCTCGCCAGACATCCTTGTTACCTTTCCTTTACCGCAACTTGAGGGTGGACAGACCGAACAGACACAGCATCAGCGTGATGATCCAGAAACGCACCACCACCTGCGTTTCCTTCCAGCCAGACAATTCGAAATGGTGATGCAGCGGCGCCATCTTCAGCAGGCGTCGCCCTTCGCCGTAACGCTTCTTCGTGTACTTGAACCATGACACCTGCAGCATCACCGACAGCGTTTCCGCGACGAAGATGCCGCCCATGATGAACAGCACGATTTCCTGGCGCACGATCACCGCGACCGTGCCAAGCGCGCCGCCCAGCGCCAGCGCGCCGACGTCGCCCATGAACACCTGCGCGGGGTGCGTGTTGTACCAGAGGAACGCGAGCCCTGCCCCGCCCATCGCGGAACAGAAGATCAGCAGTTCGCCCGCGCCCGGAATGTGCGGGAACAGCAGGTATTTCGAATAGACCGAACTGCCCATCACGTACGCGAACACGCCGAGCGAGCCGCCGACCAGCACGACCGGCATGATCACGAGGCCGTCGAGACCGTCGGTCAGGTTCACCGCGTTGCTCGCGCCGACGATCACGAAGTAGGTCAGCACGATGAAGCCCCACACGCCCAGCGGGTAGCTGATCGACTTCAGGAACGGCAGCATCAGGTCGGCCCTCGCGGGCAGCCCCATCGACAGGCCGCTCCTCACCCACGCCATGAACAGGTCGAACACGCGCACGTTGTTCGCCTCGGACACGCTGAATGCGAGGTAGACGGCCGCAAAAAGCCCGATCACCGACTGCCAGAAATACTTTTCGCGCGACGACATCCCGCGCGGGTCCTTGTAGACGACCTTGCGATAGTCATCGACCCAGCCGATCACGCCGAAGCCGAATGTGACGAGCATCACGATCCAGATGAAACGGTTCGTCAGGTCACCCCACAGCAGCGTCGCGACCGCGATGCCGATCAGGATCAGCACGCCGCCCATCGTCGGCGTGCCGGACTTCACGAGGTGACTCTGCGGGCCGTCCTTGCGCACGGCCTGACCGACCTTCATTTGCGTCAGCTTGCGGATCACCCACGGTCCGCACACGAGCCCGATCCCGAGCGCGGTGATGGTAGCCATCACCGCACGGAACGTCAGGTACGTGAACAAGCGCAAAAAGCTTGCGTCTCCTTGCAGCCATTGCGCCAGCGCCAGCAGCATGCTTCCTTCCTTCTACTCAGTGTGCGGCGGGCACCGTGCCCGCCGCGGGTTGGTTCGTCAGCGCGTCGACCACGCGCTCCATCTTCATGTACCGCGAGCCCTTCACGAGCACCGTCGCCTGCGCGCCGTAGCCCGCCGCGAGCAGCGCCGTCACCAGCGCACCGACGTCGCCGAAATGGCGAGCCGTGTCGCCGTACGCCGTGCATGCATCGCGCGACGCATCGCCGAGCGCGAACAGCGCATCGATGCCGCGCTCGCGCGCATACGCACCGATCTCGCGGTGGAATGCCGGACCTTCGTCGCCGACTTCGCCCATGTCGCCGATCACCAGCACGCGCGGTGCCGGTTGCGCGGCCAGCACGTCGATCGCCGCGCGCATCGAGTCGGGGTTCGCGTTGTAGGTGTCGTCGACGACCGTCGCGCCCGCGAGACTGCCGACGTCCGCCTGCCGGACCTGCAGACGACCCTTGACCGGCTCGAACGATTCGAGGCCCTGCTTGATCGCAGCCAGCT
This sequence comes from Burkholderia ambifaria, assembly GCF_001443045.1. Taxonomy (GTDB): domain Bacteria; phylum Pseudomonadota; class Gammaproteobacteria; order Burkholderiales; family Burkholderiaceae; genus Burkholderia; species Burkholderia ambifaria_A. The sequence continues at coordinate 239,129 of NZ_LKPJ01000011.1, forward strand.
CGATGCCGGCCGCGAGCGCCGCCGCCGTAGCCGCCAATGCATTGCGTGCGTTGTGCTCGCCAAGCGCGCGCAGTCGCACCGTCACTGCGCCGGACGGCGTGTCGATCGCGAGCTCGCCGCCGTGCAGACGGCCCGTGACCTGCGCTTCGACCTGCCGTTCGCCATCGTGCAGCGCGAAATCGAGAATCCGGTTGCCGGTCGCCGCGACGCGCCAGATGCCGGCGTACGCATCGTCGGCCGGAAACACCGCGACGCCGTCCGGCGTCAGCGCATGAATCACGGCCGCGTGTTCGAGCGCAACGGCTTCGACCGTCGCCATGAATTCCTGGTGCTCGCGCTGCGCGTTGTTGACGAGCGCGACGGTCGGTGCCACGACGCGCGCGAGGATCTCGGTCTCGCCCGGGTGGTTCATCCCGAGCTCGATCACCGCGACGCGATGCGCGCCCGACAGGCGCAGCAGCGTCAGTGGCACGCCGATGTCGTTGTTCAGGTTGCCGGCCGTCGCCAGTCGCGCGTCGGCGCCGACTGCCGCGGCAAAGATCGACGCGATCATTTCCTTGACGGTCGTCTTGCCGTTGCTGCCCGTCACCGCGACGAGCGGCACCGCGAAGCGCTTGCGCCACCCATGCGCGAGCGCGCCGAGCGCGGCACGCGTTTCGCCGCCCTCGACAACCGGCATCGCGAGCCCCGCCGGCACGTGCGCGACGAGCGCCGCGGCTGCGCCGCGCGCGGCCACGTCGCCGAGGAAGTCGTGCGCGTCGAAGCGCTCGCCCTTCAGCGCGACGAACAAGTCGCCAGTGCCGACCGTGCGGCTGTCCGTCGACACGCGCTCGAACGTCGTGTCCGGATCACCGTGGACGGTGGCACCGGGAATCAGGCGGGCGGCTTCGCCGAGACTGAGCATCGTCATTCGCCGCCTCCCTTGCCGTGCGTCGCGCGTGCCGCGAGCGCGAGCCGTGCGTGATCCTGATCGGAGAACGTGCGCTTCTTGCCCATGATTTCCTGCGTTGCCTCGTGCCCCTTGCCGGCCAGCACGACGACATCCTCGCGTGCGGCGCCGCGCACGGCCTGCAGGATCGCGCTCGCGCGATCCTCGATGCGGCGTGCGCGATCGGGTGCGGTCATGCCCGCGATGACCTGGTCGATGATGCGCTGCGGATCTTCGCTGCGCGGGTTGTCGCTCGTGACGACGACTTCGTCGGCGAACCGCTCGGCGATCGCGCCCATCAGCGGGCGCTTCGTCGTGTCGCGATCGCCGCCGCAGCCGAACATGCAGACGAGCCGGCCGCCACGCGCGGTCGCGATCGGGCGCAGCGCGTCGAGTGTCTTCTCGAGCGCATCGGGCGTGTGCGCATAGTCGATCACGACCAGCGGTTCGTCGTTCTGCAGCCGGCCGCCAAGGCGCTGCATGCGGCCGTTGACGGACTCGAGCCGTGCGATTTCCGCGACCGCCGCGTCGAACGGCACGTCGGCCGCGAGCAGCGAGCCGAGCACCGCGAGCAGGTTGCTGACGTTGAACACGCCGAGCGTGCCGACCTCGACGTCCGCGTCGCCCCACGACGAGCGCAGGCGGAATGCCGTGCCTGTGGCGGTCGCGCGCACGTCGAGCGCGACCAGTTCGCGGTCGGCGTCAGGCGCCTGCGCGTCGCCGATCCCGTATGCGATCGTGCGCACACGGCCTGCCAGCTTCTCGAGCAGGCGGCGACCGGCCGCGTCGTCGCGATTGACGACTGCCGTGCGCAGGCCGCGCCACGCGAACAGCTTCACCTTCGCGGCTTCGTACGCGTCGAACGTGCCGTGATAGTCGAGGTGATCCTGCGTGAGGTTCGTGAAGACGGCGATGTCGAATGCCGTGCCGTTCACGCGGCCCTGATGCAGCGCGTGCGACGACACTTCCATCGCGACGGCCTTCGCGCCGGCGTCGCGCAGTTGCGCGAGGCTGCGCTGCAGTTGCGGCGCATCCGGTGTCGTGAAGCCCGTGGGCACCAGCTGGCCCGGCATGCCGGTGCCGAGCGTGCCGATCACCGCGCACGGCTGGTGCAGCGCCGTCAGCGCGGCGGCGATCCATTGCGTGCACGACGTCTTGCCGTTCGTGCCGGTCACGCCGACCGCGAGCAGGCTGTCGCTCGGGTCGCCGTACCAGCCGCTGGCGATCTCGCCGGCCAGCTGGTCGAGCGCCGGCACCGCGAGTGCGACGGGCACGGCCGGCGCGGCCGCGAGGCCTTCCGGCTGATACAGCACGGCGGCCGCGCCACGTGCAACGGCATCGGCAATGAAGGCGCGATTGTCTGCCCCGTCGACCGCATAGCCGAGAAACACGTCGCCCGCCTGAAGGCTGCGCGTGTCGGCATGCAGTTGCGCCGCGGGGGCCACATGCTGGCGCAGCCACGCAAGCGCGGCTGCGATCTGCTGATGCGCCGGATGAGAACTGCGAGCGGCGCTCATCGAACAACTCCTGGTGAATTACGTGTCGTGCTGGATACGATCATATGCTTCGCGCCGCCGCCTGCGGCCAGCTTTTGCGGCCCCGTCGCAGCGGGCGCGCCCGGTGCGTCGTCGGACACGACGAGCTGCTTGATCGGCATGTTCGGCGGCACGTTCAGCGCGCGCAGCGTATCGCCCGCGATCGCCGAGAATACGGGGCCCGACACCTGGCCGCCGAAGTGGCTGCCGGCGGTCGGTTCGTCGACCGACACTGCGACAACGATGCGCGGGTTCGGCATCGGTGCCATCCCGACGAACGACGCGCGGTACTTGCGCGTGTAGCCGTGGCCTTCGTGCTTGTACGCGGTACCGCTCTTGCCGCCGACGCGATACCCCGCCACGGCCGCATCCGGCGACGTACCGCCCGGCGCGACCACGGTCTCGAGCATCGTGCGCACTTCACGCGCGGTGGTCGGCGCGAATACCTGCGTGCCCGTGATCTGCTGATTGGGGTCGGTCTTGAAAATGGTGACCGGCATCATCTCGCCGTCGTGCGCGATCGCGGTGTACGCGCGCGCCAGCTGGAACAGCGACACCGACAGGCCATAGCCATACGACATCGTCGCCTGTTCGATGCGGCGCCAGCTCTTCCACGGACGCAAGCGACCGGCCGCTGCGCCCGGGAAGCCGACCTTCGGCGCCTGGCCGAGGCCGATGCTCGTATACATGTTCCACATTTCCTCGGGCCGCATCGTCATCGCGATCTTCGTCGCGCCGATGTTGCTCGACTTCTGGATCACACCGCCGACCGTCAGCGTGCCGAAGCCCGCATCGTCGGTGATGGGCGCGCCGTCGAGCACGAAGTGCCCGTTGCCCGTCTCGACGAGGGTGTTCGGCGTCACGCGATGCAGGTCGAGCGCGAGCGACACCGTGAACGGCTTCATGATCGAGCCCGGCTCGAACACGTCGGTGAGGATCCGGTTGCGCAGCTGCTCGCCCGTCAGGCGCGTACGGTCGTTCGGGTTGTAGGTCGGATAGTTGACCAGCGCGAGCACCTCGCCGGTGCGCACGTCGACGACCACCGCCGCGCCGGCCTTCGCCTTGAACTTCTCGACGGCGGCCTTCAGGTTCGCATACGCGATGTACTGGATCTTGCTGTCGATCGACAGGTCGACGTCCGTCCCGTTGTGCGGCGGGATCTGTTCGGCGACGTCCTCGATGATGTGCCCCATCCGATCCTTGATCACGCGGCGCACGCCGGACGTGCCGGACAGCATCTTCTGGTCGCCGAGCTCGACACCTTCCTGCCCTTCGTCCTCGACGTTCGTGAAGCCGATCAGGTGCGCGGTGATCTCGCCTTCCGGATAGAAGCGCTTGTACTCGTTGCGCTGATAGATGCCGGGAATGTCGAGCGCAGCGACCTTGTCCGCGACGTCGATCGGCACCTGGCGCTTCACGTAGACGAAACCCTTGTCTTCCGACAGCTTCACGCGCAGTTCCTTCGGCGTCATGCCGAGGAGCTTGCCGAGCTGGCTGACCTTGTTCGTGTCGAGATCGTCCGGCACCGCGTCCGGAATCGCCCAGATCGCGCGCACGGGCAGGCTCGTCGCGAGCACGAGCCCGTTACGGTCGAGGATCTTGCCGCGCGTGGCCGGCAGCTCGATCGTGCGCTGATAGCGGCTTTCGCCCTGCTTCTGATAGAACGCGTTGCCTGGCCCCTGGATCCAGAAGGCCCGTGCGGCGAGCGCGACGAACGCCATGAACAGCATGAACACGACGAGTTTCGAGCGCCACATCGGCAGATGCACGCCGAGCACGGGGCTCGACGAGAATTTCACGTCCTGGCGCTTTTGCGACGGCTTCATCGCGCGCCTCCGTTGCCCTTGGCTGCCGCGTCGGCCGAAGCGGGAATCGGCGCGTCGATCGCCTTCACGGCGCCCGGCGGCAGCGTCAGGTATTGGGTACGGCCGGTCGTGATCGGCTGCATCTTCAGCGAATCGTTCGCGAGTTGCTCGATGCGCGAGGTTTTCGACAGCGCGCTCTGCTGATATTGGAGCTGCGCGTAGTCCTGCTGGAGCTGACGCTCCTGCGACTGCGCGCGCTGCAGCTGAATGAAGATCTGGCGCTGCTGGTTCGTCGAGTTGACGACCGACAGCGCGCAGCCCATCACGATGATCAGCAGGAAGATGTTGAAGCGGCTCATGGCGTGACGCGCTCCGCGATGCGCATCACGGCCGACCGGGCGCGCGGATTCGCGACGACTTCCGCTTCGCTCGGAAACTGACGGCTGATTATCTTGAGCGGTGGGCTCGGGAGGTCGACGGCACGGATCGGCAGGCGACGATCGATCGCAGGTGCACTCGCGTGCGCCTGCATGAATCGCTTGACGATCCGGTCCTCGAGTGAATGAAAGCTGATGACCACCAGCCGCCCCCCTTGCTCCAGCAACGACAATGCAGCGTCTAGTACGACTTGCAGGTCCGCAAGCTCTTGATTGACGTGAATCCGTATAGCCTGAAAGGTGCGGGTTGCCGGATCCTTGCCCTTCTCACGGGTTTTGACGACGTGACCCACGATTTGGGCAAGCTCGCCCGTGGTGTCGAGAGGCCCAAGACGGTCGGACTCTGCCCGGCGAGCAACAAGCGCCTTTGCAATCTGAAAAGCAAACCGTTCTTCCCCATAATCTCGTATCACCTCCGTCAATTCCTGCACCGAAGCCCGTGCGAGCCACTCGGCCGCCGACTCGCCACGCGTCGGATCCATTCGCATGTCCAGCGGGCCATCGGCGCGAAAACTGAAGCCGCGCGCCGGATCGTCCACCTGCGGCGAGGACACGCCCAGGTCCAGCAACACACCCGACACCTTCTCGATGCCGCGCGCCGCAAGCGCGTCGCGCATCGATGCAAAGCTGTCATGCACGATCGAGAAGCGCGCATCCTCGATGCGCTGCGCTGTCTCGATCGCCCTCGGATCCTTGTCGAACGCGATCAGCCGGCCGGCCTGCGCCAGCCGCGCGAGTACCGCACGGCTATGACCGCCCCGCCCGAATGTGCCGTCGACATAGATGCCGTCCGGCCGCGTCACGAGCGACTCGACCGCTTCGTCCAGCAACACGGTCCGATGCTGCAATTCATTTCCCATCGCGGGCGTCTCCGTCACCGCAATCAGAACGTAAAGTTCTTCAGCGCGTCGGGCATGCCCTGCGCCATCGCTGCCTGCTCCTTCGCGATGTAGGTCTGCGAATCCCACAGCTCGAAGTGACTACCCATTCCCAACAACATGACTTCCTTTTCCAGTCCGGCCGCCATCCGCAGCTCGGGCGATACGAGAATCCGGCCCGCGCTGTCGAGATCGACATCCATCGCATTGCCGAGAAAAATCCGCCGCCACCAATGGGCATCCATCGGCAGTGCGGCGATCTTGGCGCGAAATACTTCCCATTCGGGGCGCGGAAACAGCAACAGGCAGCCGTCCGGGTGCTTGGTCACAGTCACCCGTCCCTCTGCCTGTCCTTGCAGCGCTTCGCGATAGCGAGCCGGCACCGACATCCGCCCTTTCGCATCGAGCGTCAGCGCCGACGCCCCTTGGAACACTTTCCGCTCTCCCGTTCAGGGCACCGAAGCACCCACTCAACGATCAAGAATTTAGCCGGAATAGCCCGCCAAATCACACAAAAATACACTTTCTCACACTGTCTCCCACTTTAGAGGAAGGGTTTGGCACGGTCAAGGGAGCGGCCCGGTTTTTTGACGAATTTTGTTAGTTAGAACAAGGACTTACGCGCACATGCTCATGCTGCCCCTCATTCCAAAAAACGTTATAAATGAATGAGCTAGTGCAACTTGTGAAGGTGATACGTGAGAAAGGCGGGCCAGACTGGCGTGCGGACGGGGCTTTCGGGGGCGGGAAAACGCGGAGAAAACGGGCGGTATCGGGACGGCGAACCAGGGCGGCGTCGTGCGTCGCCCCGGCCCGAATGTCAGAGATAGTACGCAGTGCTCGTCATGACTTTCGACGCGGCGCGCATCAGCATCCGCGCGGGCAGCGGCAACTCCATCCCGCCGGCGTCGGTCGCGGCCTTGCCGTGCTTCACCTCGTCGAGCCGCATCTGCTCGACGATCGCGCGCGACGCCGTGTCGGTCGCCGGCAGTTCGGACAGATGCCCGTCGAGGTGGCTCTCGACCTGACGCTCCGTCTCCGCCATGAAGCCGAGGCTGACCTTGTCGCCCAGCGTACCGGCCGCGACGCCGATCGCGAGCGCGCCAGCGTACCACAGCGGGTTGAGCAGGCTCGGGCGCGAATCGAGTTCCTTCAGCCGATGCGCGGTCCATGCGAGATGATCCTCCTCCTCGCGCGCGGCCTCCTCGAACATCGCCTTCGACGACGACGAGCGCGCAGTTAGCTTCTGCGCCTGATAAAGCGCCTGCGCGCAGACCTCGCCGACGTGGTTCACCCGCATCAGCCCGGCGGCATGCGTGCGCTCCGCGGGCGTCAGTTCGCCGGTCGGCGGCTCCGCCGGCACGGGCACCGGGCGGCTCATCCGGCTAATGCCGGTCAGCGATCGCAAGCCGCGATCGAATTCGCTGATCAGTTCATCCAACACCATCCTGTTCTCCTGGCTGCGTGTGCTGCCGCGGGCGGCAATGGCACGTGCTCCACTGCGTAACCGACTTGATTATTCAGCGGAAATTGCGGTTAACCCGTGATTTTAACCATTGTTGCATAAAGGAAACATGGTGACCTTGAGCAACGGCATTTCGCTTTGTCGGAAAAATCGGCTTTGCTACATTACGTCCGACTTCTTGCGAAGTTGATGGGGCCCGTCGACACAACATAACTATCCGCCCCGCCAAAAAAATTCAGTGATTCTTGGAGATCCGCTAATGAAAAAGTCGCTTCTCGCGCTCGTCGCGCTGGGCGCGTTTGCTGGCGCAGCCCACGCGCAAAGCAGCGTGACGCTTTACGGCATCATCGATGAAGGCCTCATCTTCAACAACAACGCCAAGGGCGGCCACCTGTACGGTCTGGCAAGCGGCGTGATGCAAGGCAGCCGCTTCGGCCTGCGCGGCACCGAAGATCTGGGCAGCGGCCTGAAGGCGATCTTCGTGCTCGAGAACGGTTTTGACGTCAACTCCGGCAAGCTCGGCCAGGGTGGCCTGATGTTCGGCCGTCAGGCTTACGTCGGCCTGTCCAGCCAGTACGGTACGGTCACGCTGGGTCGTCAGTACGACTCCGTCGTCGACTTCGTCGGCCCGCTCGAGGCAGGCGACCAGTGGGGCGGCTACATCGCCGCTCACCCGGGCGACCTCGACAACTTCAACAACGCGTACCGTGTGAACAACGCCGTCAAGTACATGAGCCCGAGCTACGGCGGCTTCACGTTCGGCGGCATGTACAGCTTCGGTGGCCAGGCTGGCCAGTTCTCGAAGAACCAGGTCTGGTCGCTCGGCGCCGGTTACAACAACGGCCCGCTCGTCCTGGGTGTCGGCTACTTGAACGCACGCACGCCGGCGAACTTCGGCGGCATGTTCAACACCGGTGCGTCGGCTGCCGCGACGGCCGTGTCGTCGCCGGTCTACGGCGCGTATGCGAACAGCGCGAACACGTATCAGGTCATCGGCGCGGGCGGCGCGTATACGTTCGGCGCAGCGACGATCGGCGCGACGTACTCGAACACGAAGTTCAAGGGCTTCTCGGTTGGTCCGTTCGTGGACCAGACCGCGACGTTCAACAACGGCGAAATCAACTTCAAGTATCAGCTGACCCCGGCGCTGATCGTCGGCGCCGCGTATGACTACACGCAAGGCAGCAAGATCGACGGCAACTCGGCAGCCAAGTACCATCAAGGCTCGCTGGGCGTCGACTACTTCCTGTCGAAGCGCACGGACGTCTACGTGATCGGCGTGTACCAGCACGCATCGGGCAACGCGCTCGACTCGGCTGGCAACGTCGTTCAGGCACACGCTTCGATCAACGGCCTCGACCCGTCGACCACCAGCAACCAGGTCGCAGCGCGCGTCGGCATCCGTCACAAGTTCTAATCAGCTTGCCTGACAAGCCGCAGCATATTGAAGGCGCCTTCAGGCGCCTTTTTCCTTTTGGGGTTGGGAAGCGGTGATCAGAATGGTCGCCGCTCACCGCATTCATGGAACGTACCGTTCGCGGTGCCCGATCAACGCGATTGCCGACTGCCCGCGGCATTCATCGAGGTGCCGCGCCATGCGACGCGGGCAGTTCGACTGAGGCGCTCCGTCAGCCGCACCGCACCCGGTCGAACCCGCGTCGTTCCGGCGATAGCCGAATCGGTGCGCCGCAGCTCCGATGCCGGCATCCCAGACAATCTATGGTCAGCCCGATTTTTGCAAGCGAGGCAGTGTTGACCTGAAGTGGACTTGCTCGAATCTATCCGGGGTCGCGGATGGGAAAGATCCCGCCCCATGATGGGAGCCGCGCCGGGCAAACCTCAAAAAGCCCACAGCATTGACGTGCTGTTTTTTGTGTCAGGTTACTTGCCCGGCCGTTGAGTCGTTTATGCCTTCACGTATCTCGCGTCGCAAAACCAGAGGTGACTACTGAAACTGAAGCCGTAAGCGATAGGAGGCGTCAGACTGAGGGAACAGCCTCGATGCTTCGGTAGTGTGTCCCTTTGGCGAGGATGGCCC